>CAUSUH010000004.1:0-211537 GCA_963534775.1 Rothia mucilaginosa
ATGTCTATATCCCGCTTCTGTTGCCGACGCTACGGCGCTTGTCGAAGACTGTGCCTCGCACCGCCGCCTATGTTAGTGAGCAGTTGCGGCAGCAGACTAAGGCATTGGGGTCGAAGAAGAACCTACCCGATCTTGAATCCGCCGATTTTGCGGTGGCTGTACGTACCACCTTGAAGATCTTGGTGGCACTTCGTTATGCCCAGTTGATGCCTCGCCTGACCCCGTGGGAGAAGAGGAAGTACCTGCTCACTCCTCTGGGTGCCGAGCTGACCTGCACACCGCATCTGCACGGTTCGGTGCCGCCGCGTGTGGTGAAGCAGGTGCATGCGCTGTGTGCTCAGAGTTTGACGGCGAGGACGACGAAGAAGCTCAAGAAGCAGGCGAATGCACTCCTGGCGACTGCAGAGGCGGAGCATCGTCTCATTTTTGGTGCTTCTGATGGTGATGCAGTCACCGGTATGGAGCCGTTCCTCCCTGCTACCGATACCGGGGAAACCACCTCCGCCCATGAGGCAACCGGTGCGGAGCACCTTGCACATTCGTTGAATTCTGCGGGTATTGCCAAGACCTGGCCCGTGGGCCAGTCTCCTATGGATATTATTTTGCGCGCCAGCGATTCACCGGTTATTCATGCTCAGGCGGAATTTGCTGAGCACTTTACGCAGGATTTAATTCAGCATGTTCACGCGGTGACTCCGGAATATTTTGAGCAGATTGTTGCCGATATTTTTACGACTCTTGGTTTTAGTACCGAGGTGACCGGCGGCGCCGACGATAAGGGCGTGGATGTGATTGCCCGCTACTCTGATGGTCTGGATTTCGCGCCGATTTATATTCAGGTGAAGCACTATTGCGGAACCATGAAGGTCACTCCTAACGAGATTCAGAAGCTTGCCGGTGCGGTGCTTCTGCACGGCGGTTTGCAGGGTGTTTTGGTGACCTGCGGTGCTTTTGCGCAGCCGGTGCCTGAGTATTTGCAGGGTTTGCCGGGGGCACGCAATATTGCTCTGGTTGATCAGCATCAGCTGGTGGAGCTGATGATTCGTCACCGTGTGGGCGTGCTTGATGGTGAGGGCGAGTGCGGTTATCGCATTGACGAGGAGTATTTTGCCCGCGGCATGGAGTAGCCGGGGGGGGTATTTTGGGGTGAGTGTTTCACTCTGAACGTCTCTGCTCTTTGCACATTCCCACGTTATTTCACTAAATGTATTTTCACTTTTCCATGAGGATATTTTTCATATATCGGCTGGTTTTAGAAATCTAGGTTATTTCTTGAACCAGCCGATACAATGAGAGGGTAATGCGTTATATATTCTTCGCATTATTTCACGAAGTGTATATACCCGTGACGGTATCAGCACTTCACCCTAATTTATAGCGTTCTTTTCTGAAGTGTTCGTCATTGAAGACGGTACGTGAGCGGGAGGGTCTGAGAAATCTGCCGTTCCTACTTCTCTTCACGTACTTTTCTTCATGAGGGGTTACCAAAGTGTCGACCCAAAAATAAAGATGGTGTCGCCCAGTATTGTGTGAATATTTTCCCGCTCGAATGACTGCACTTTATGAAGAATGCCCGCACGATAAATAACACCAGATAAGGAGCCCGGCGTGGCTTTTGTGAATAAAACAATGCTCCATATCGACCATTCCGAATTGCACTCTCTGCAGCAGGAAACCTCGTGGGAGGCCCTACCCGAGGAAGCACGCACTCTCAGCGTTGCGGCGGCTTTCTCTCTGCTCCGCCATTTTGAGCGCGCTCAGGACCGTGGCGAGAAGGTTTTCTTCCCCGATATGTACACTCCCGTAGGTGTGGACCTGGGTTTCAACATGACTCAGCGTTTCATTGCGGTCGGTGACAATGTTCTCTTCCGTGAGGCGCTCAATAAGCTGATTGCGGCGCTGGTCAACGCTGACTATCTTGAGGTGTCCCTCAGCCAGTTGCATCCGGGCAACCTGCACTACACCCTCAGCGAGGCTGGCCGTGAACTTTTGGGTACCCCGAAGGAACAGCAGGCGCAGGCTCTCCTGCCGGTTCTGCCCCTCCTCAGCGGCGTGTACCTCTACTACCTGAAGCAGTTCTACCCGGTTCTGCTCTCGCATATTACGGTGCGTGAGCTTCTGCCCATCGTCCTGAGTGTTACCCCGGCCTATCCCGCGGCGGCTCCCGTGAAGATTCGTGAGCTGGTGCTGCGCGAGTGCGGTTTTGTGCAGGGCTGGTACGGCCTGTCGTACCTGGAGCAGCGCATTGTTGAGCCGGTGATTGCTCAGGCGCTGAGCTTACTGACCCGTGAGGGCTACCTGCGCACCAAGACGATTCACGAGCACACGGATTCTCCGCTGACTCTGTACTCGCTGTCGCCTTCGGCGAAGGAACTGGTGACCCGCCACGAGGAGACCGGCGTGCCGGCGAGCGAGCTGAGCTCCGTGCTGGCGTCGGTGAAGGATGAGGGCACCTCGATTACCGCCGAGGATATTTCCGCAACCGATGCTCTGCTGACTCATATGGGCGTTCTTCTGCTCGACACCCTCAACGACCATGGCGCCGATGTGGAGCTGAGCCTTCCGAGCCTGGAGCAGGTCTTTGACCGCGACGAGCGCATTCAGCAGGCGTCCTCAAACCCCTATTTTGCGCAGATTGACGCGCAGGATTACATCTACGATGTGCTGATTGCCCACCATTACCTGTCCGAGCGTGAGACCGTCTACTCGTTGGGTTCCGCGCTTGCGCCTGCCCTGGCGCAGATGGCTGAGCCGAGTGTTCAGAAGCTGGTGGCTTCGGCGCTGCTGGATCCTGCCGCTGTGGACGCTCTGCCGTACCCGCACCAGCTGCTTCACCCGATTCTGAAGCTTGTGGAGGAGAGCCCGCGCATCTCCTACTATGACATTTACGATGAGCTGAAGCTCGCCCTGGATATCCCGTATCTGCAGGGTGAGGTCGCTCCGCACCGTTACAAGCTGACCCCGCGTCTGCGTAACCGCTATTCGGTGGCGATGCACGTGCTGAAGGGCGAGCGCTACCTGAACGCTCTGCGTGAGGGTACCGGTCGTACTTCCCGTAAGAACCCGGAGCGTTATGAGCTGAGCGAGGCAGGCAAGGAACTGCTGAAGCGCTTCCCGGAGGGTGCTCCGGAGGCTGTGACTGCCCGCATGGCGCCGCTGCCGCCGCAGTCGCTCAAGCACAAGCTACCTCAGGATATCGCGGCTGAGCTGCAGGCTCGTGAGGAGGCTCTTCAGGCTGCTAAGGAGGCGCGCGCGGCGGAGCGTCAGGCTCGTCTGGCGGCTCGTGAGGGTGCTTCGCGTGAGCCGTTGGCTCCGGTGCCGGGTGCTTCTCCGGCGTTGCTGGCGCGTCCGGCTGGTTCGCCGGTTGCAACTCCTACCCAGGCGGCTCCCGCCCAGGTTCCGGCGGTACCGGTCGCTGAGGCTACCGCTCAGCCTGCTGTGCCCGCTCCGGCTGTGCCCGCCCCTGCTGTTTCGGTTGCTGAGCCCTCGGCCGCGTTGCAGGTGGCTGCCGCTCAGGTGCGTGAGGCGCTGAAGCGTTACCGTCAGGTCTTCCGCCGCGAGGCGCTGGCTCCGGCGCTGGCTCAGGTGTCTGAGCAGCGTTTCCGTAGCATTGGTTTCGATCTGTTCCTGATGCGCGGCTACACGGTAGAGGCTCTGGAAGCTCAGGGCGTGGACGGTGTGGCGACTCCCGCCACCGGTGAAAAAGAACGCGCATTCTACGTGCGTACTCTGCGCCCGGTAGCTGGCGGTGTGCTCTCCGCAAGCGTTCAGCCGCAGGATATTACCGCGTTCTTCCTGGCGATTCACGCCCGCGGCGGTCAGCTCGGCACCTTCATCACGAACGCACCGTTCAGCGATGAGGCGTACGACGAGTTCATCCGCTGCTCGACCAAGTACCCGAACATTCTGGTTGACCTGGTGTCCGGCGATGAGCTGCAGGACCGCCTCATTGCGCACCGCCTCGGCGTGGTCGAGGGTGCGAACGGTCTGCTGGAACTCAACGGCGAATACTTCGCCGGCTAGCGGCTTTTAGCCTTTCTTGGAGGCGCCCCGGTCTTCCTCTCCTGCACGTTCAGGAGGGAGAAAGCCGGGGCGTTTTCGCACCTGAGCCCCGGTGAGTTGTCCACAGGTGAGCCTTTTTCCTCGCATTCGGTGCCGCTCAGCCCGTAATATTGCCGGTTTAAGCGAGCTAAATCACCGAAAATCGTGGTTGAAGGCACACCCCTGAGTTAGGATATGAACATGAGCACTTACCAGGAACTTCCCAGCATCTACCGATTGAAGCGCTCGCTGACCGACGTCGATCAGATTGCTAACGAATATTTTGAAAAGGTCCTCGACCTGAACCCCGTCCATGCAACCGAGCTTGGTCGCAAAGGCGTAGAGACCCTGTACCCCGACTACTCGCCCGCCGGCGAGAAGGCTTTCGCGCGCCTTGCAAAGAAGACTTTGAAGAAGGTCGATAACGTCCTGCCTATTGATGACGTTGACCTGGTCACCCTGGATGCTCTGCAGGAGCGCCTGAGCCTGTACCGCAAGCAGCACAAGGCTGGCTTTGGTGGCTGGCAGATGAACAATATTGCCTCCGTCCCGCAGGAGGTACGCTCGGTCTTCGACCTGATGAAGCGCAACACCCAGCAGGACTGGGAGCACATTATTGGTCGTATGCACCGCGTGACCGAGGCGCTGGAGGGCTACATCCAGACCCTTGAAGCAGCTCGTGAAGAGGGCAAGGTCGCCCCGCGCCGTCAGGTGGATATTGTCATTGAGCAGACCGCCGCGTACTACGCTCCCGGTGGTTTCTTTGACGAGCTTGCCGCTGAGGTCGCCGAGGCTGTCCCCTCGCTGAAGGATGAGGCTGCCGCAGGTGCCGAGGCTGCAAAGGAAGGCTACCGCCGCCTCAACAGCTACCTGGTGGAGAATCTGCAACCGGCCGCTCCCTCCCGCGACGCTGTGGGCCGTAAGGCGTACAGCCTGCACTCCCGTTCGTTCCTGGGTACCACCATTGACCTGGACGAAACCTACGCTTGGGGCGTGAAGGAGCTGGAGAGCATTATCGCTCGTCAGCGTGAGGTTGCTGAGGAGATTGAGCCGGGCGCAAGCATTGAGCGTGCGAAGCAGCTGCTCGATGAAGATCCGGCACGTCAGCTGCACGGCACCGATGAGCTGAAGGCGTGGATGCAGAAGCTCGCAGACGCCGCCGTGGAGAACCTGGCGGGTAGCCACTTTGAAATTGGCGGCCCCATGCGCCGTATTGAGTACTGCATTGCGCCCACGAACGAGGGCGGTATTTACTACACCGGCCCCTCCCCTGATTTCTCGCGTCCTGGCCGCATGTGGTGGTCGGTTCCCGAGGGTGAGGACACGTTCACTACCTGGCGTGAAACCTCCACCGTGTACCACGAGGGCGTTCCGGGTCACCACCTGCAGATCGCTATTGCTACGGCCCTGCAGGGCACCATGAACTCCTGGCGTACGAACATGCTGTGGGTTTCCGGTCACGGTGAGGGCTGGGCGCTGTACGCCGAGCGCCTCATGGAGGAACTGGGCTACCTGAAGGATCCGGGTGACCGCATGGGCATGCTGAATGCTCAGCGTATGCGCGCCGCCCGCGTGGTCTTCGATATTGGTGTTCACTGCGAGATGCCGATTCCCGCGGAGTGGGCTGAGCAGCTGGGCGTTGAGCCGGGCACCATCTGGACTTCTGAGCTGGGTTACGAGTTCTTGAAGCTGAACCTGGACGAGTCCGAGGGTCACCTGCGTTTCGAGTTCCTGCGTTACCTGGGTTGGCCGGGTCAGGCGCCGAGCTACAAGATTGGCGAGCGCCTCTGGCTGGAACTGCGCGATCAGGCTGTGCGCCGCGGCGATGACATGCGTGCCTTCCACACGCGTGCGCTTCTGCTCGGCTCGGTGGGTCTGGATACTCTGCGCCGCGCTCTGACCGATGAGATGATGCTTCCTCTGGACACTGAGGATGACGACGATGAGGACGACGAGTAGCCTCTAGTCTGCTCGCTCCTCGCCGAGTGGCTTTCTTAAAATCTCTGAATTAGAGTCTCCGATTAGGAGCTCTATAGACGAGGCCCCCGCTTCAGCTTCGGCTGAGGCGGGGGCCTCGCTGTGTTTTTGTGTCTTCTGAGGGCTATGCCTTCTGGGGTCTATGCCTTCTGGTGACTATCCGAAGTTTGCGGCGCCGGGGTCGGTGGTGCCGAATCCCATGCCGGTGGAGGCGTTCAGGTCCACCAGGTGCGGGGCAAAGCGGCACCAGTAGTCGGTGAGCGCGCCGTTTGATTCGCGGATGCCCACGCCTACGGTGCGTCCGTCGACCACCCACACGCCAAGGATGGGGTGGCTGACCGGATTGATAATGCCTTCGTAGCGCGGCGCCGGGATGTACTCCTGGTAGATGAATTCGCTTTCGGGGGCGTTGGCGAAGAAGTCGTCGTCTTCGGGCTTGATGAAGACGTCGTAGTCGGGGGCGTAGATTTCTACGCCGTCGCCTTCACGTCCGAAGAGGGGCTTGCGAACCCAGTTGCGCATACCGCCGCGGTGCCCCGCGTAGGTGGGTACGAGGTTCGGGTGTCCGGGGTACTTGTCCCAGAGCGCGGCGAGTAGCAGCTTATTGGAGAGGAACATCTTCCACGCAGGCTCGATCCAGCGGTCCATGGCGCCGTGGTAGGCGAAGAGGAGCTTGTCGTAACCTGCTTCGCTGTCGGTGACCAGGTCTTCCCAGGGGTAGAGCTTGAAGAGGTTGGTGATGCGCCGTCCCTGCGCGTCTTCCCAACTCTTGGTGTCTTCGTTGAAGATGACTTCGTCGATGGGAATCATGTGGGTTTTGATGCCCGCCTGCTGTGCCGCGTAGGCGATGAGCCAGAGGTTGTTGTAGTCCTCGTTGGTCTCGTCAATCTCGGGGGGCACGTGCGCCAGGTGCAATACGGGCTGCACGCCCGCGGTGATTTCGGGGGCGAAGATGTGGCGCCAACGGTTGGTGAAGGCTTCACCGATTTCACCCCAGTGGGCGTAGCCGCGGGTGTCGAGGCGCTGGTCTTTCGCCCAGGTTTTCTGGCTGACTGCCGCCTCCACGATGCCGGTGGGGGTGTCGGCGTTGTACTCGAGCAGCTTCATCGGGTCGCCAGGCACGCCCGAGTAGGTGAAGTCGAAGCGTCCGTAGAAGTCGGCGTCGCGGCGGTTCCAGGATTCTACGGCGAGGTTGAACGCTGCCTGCGGCAGGCCGAGGGTGCCGAACGCGCCGGAGGCAATGTACTCGACGGTTTCCAAGCACATGCGGTGCATTTCTTCCGCCTGGGCGCGCACAGAGTCCATTTCTTGCGGGCTAAAAATGTAGGCGGCGTATTCGTTCCAATAGTGGTCGGTGTCGTGGGGGCCGTCCACACTGTAGGTGAGGCCTTCCTCAATGATGACGTTCTCCCAATCGGGTCGGCCGACGGGAAATTCTTCACGGCGCATGAGGGGCTAGGCTCCTTCGAAGTAGTGAATGGAAAGCGGTGTTGTTGCGTCACCGCAAGTGTGGCTGTTCAAGTGAGGAAAATGCGGGCGGGACCGCTCAGTCCCTGCCCGCATTCAATGTCATGGCTGATGGCTTAGCCGCCGGAGCGGCCGCCACCGGACTTCGAGCCGCCACCGAAACCGCCCTTGCTGCCGGACTTCGAGGAAGAGCCAGACTTGGACGAGGAACCAGACTTCGAGGACGAACCCGACTTGGAGCCGGACTTCGAGGTGTTCGACTTACTGTAGGAGCCGGTGCTACCGCTATTGCTGGTGCCCTGCTTACCGCTGGAGACCGAGCCGGTGGTCTTGTTACGCACCGTGGAGGTCTTACCGGAGTTGCTGGTGCCGGTCACCTTGCCGGAGGAGACGGTGGAGGACTTCTTCGCGCTGCGGTAGGAGTCTTCGAAGCTACCGCCCTTGGAGGACACACCGCTGTAGACGGTGCCGTTGCTGGGGCGGGTAGTGCTGCCTCCGGAGAGCTTGGTGCCCACACCGGGAACCGTGGGGGTGCCGGTAGAGTTCGCGGCACTTTGGCGGCCCAGGTAGTACCAGAGGAACGCATTCGAATTATTGTGGGTGGTGGTCGAACCGGAAGTGCCCGACGACCCAGAAGAGCCCGAGGAGCTGGAGGAACCGGAAGAACCAGAAGAGCTTGAGGACTCCGTGGAAGAGGCCGAGGGCGAGTCGGTCGGCTCCTGAACGCCTGCCTTCTCACATTCGCTATCTTCCACGCGCAGGCCGGTCTTCGCGTCCTGGCAGACGCGGGCGTACTCTTCGCCCTGCGACAGGAACGCGTTCTCTTCCTGGTGCATGGAGTTGTAGGCGAAGATGCCACCGCCAACCAGCAGCACGCCAGCGCCAGCTACGGCAATCATCTTGGCGATACCGGGGCGGGTCGCACCCAGGTTCAGGGTCTGCTGGGCTGAGGTCTGTGCGGCGCGGGTAGCAAAGTTGGCGACTGCTTCCATGCGGTTGCCGGGCTTCGTCGGGCCGTTGGGGGTGGTGGTTCCGCCGGGGTATTGGGGAGCAGAACTCATGCATCTCTCCTTGAAAGGTGGTGCGTGGCGTATTGCTCAACGCGTATATGAAGCTGAGTGGGTACAGCATCATCCGGCGACTTTCGCCGGACTATCGGTGTGATTCCAGCATATCAAGCTCTAGCTTTCGGCTTATTAGCTGACGGCAAAATCTCAGCAAGCTTCCCCGCATGTTGCGCAGTTGTTTCCTTTCTGTTTGCTTTTGTTATGGATCCCGATAACTATCAGCCGATTTAACTGCCTACTGGGGGCCGGCGGCACGGGTGGACGCACTGATAGATGTGCTGCACTGATAGATGTGCTGTTGGATGCACTGCCGAAAGGTGCCGCCGGAAAGTCATGGTTCGTCATACATCCCCTACACTGCACCGGGTTTGCAATACTTCTTCACACAAACTCGCGCCGGAGTACACAAAAGCTTTAGAGTATGCCACATGTCTACACCGCATGCATCATCTCGTTCACGTCTGCCCAAGTGGGCTACTTCTTTCGGCAACCAAATCATTGCTTCCCTCATTCTGGGTATTGTTCTCGGCGCCCTCGCCCTCGCACTGGGCGGGGACGCGAAGAGCAACCCCAACTGGCTCATGGTGACCTTAGATACCATCGGCTCCTCCTACGTCACCTTGCTGAAGGCGGCCGTTGTTCCGCTGATTTTCACCGCCGTGGTCGCCTCCATCTCGAACCTGTCGCAGGTGACGAACGCGGCACGCCTGGCGGTTAACACGCTCATCTGGTTTGCGATTACCGCGTTCTTCGCGGTGCTCATTGGTATTGCGATGGGCCTGATCGTTCAGCCGGGCGTGGGCGCACAGGTGCAGGGTAAGGCGTACACCGGCTCGACCGGCTCGTGGACCGCGTTCCTGACCGGTCTGATTCCGGTGAACTTCTTGGGTCTGGGTGTCAGCGCTAAGTCCGGTGATTCCGGCATCACCGCGTCGGCGTCCTTTAACGTACTGCAGATTCTGGTCATTTCCGGTGCGGTCGGCATTGCCGCGCTGAAGGTCGGCGAGGCTGCCAAGCCGTTCATTGACGTGGTCAAGAGCGCCCTGGCGATTATTCAGAAGATTCTGTGGTGGATTATTCGCCTGGCACCGCTGGGCACCGTGGGTCTGATTGCTAAGGCAGTGTTCGCGTACGGTTGGGCGTCGATGGGTTCGCTGGTCGCGTTCGTCATCGCCCTCTACATTGGCCTGCTGCTGGTCTTCCTCGTGGTCTACCCGATTATTGTTCGCGCGAATGGTCTGTCGGTCCGCCAGTACTTCTCTGGCGTGTGGCCGGCGCTCCAGCTGGGCTTCGTGTCCCGCTCTTCGATGGGTTCGATGCCGATGACCCAGACCGTTGCCGAACGCAACCTGGGTGTTCCCCGCGCCTACGCGTCCTTTGCCGTTCCGCTGGGTGCGACCACCAAGATGGACGGTTGTGCCTCGGTTTACCCGGCTCTTGCCGCGATCTTCGTGGCTCAGTTCTACGGTATTCAGCTGGACTTCACCCAGTACCTGCTGATTGTGATGGTGTCCGTACTCGGTTCGGCTGCGACTGCCGGTACGACCGGCGCTATCGTGATGCTGACCCTGACCCTTTCCACTCTGGGTCTGCCGCTGGACGGTGTGGGTCTGCTCCTGGCGATTGACCCGATCGTTGACATGGGTCGTACCGCCCTGAACGTTGCCGGTCAAGCTCTGGTTCCCGCGATTGTGGCTCGCCGCGAGGGCATCCTGGATGAGGAGCTTTACAACGCTCCCCGTTCGGAGGGCGGCTTCGTGGCTCAGGAATTCTACGATGAGCGCATCGCCGGTGAGGCGCAGCGACTTCACGAGGTGGAGGACAACACCGTCGCGGCACGCCGCTAATCTGGCAAGCTAATCTGGCGAAGGCTCACGCACACGGCGCTAGGCGGTACTGCTTAGCGCCGTGCAGCTTCTCTCTCTCCCCCCCCATGCCCCCAGCATGGGCGAAGTATATTTGTCAAACGTCATAAAAACGTCACGATTGATTCTTCTTTTCTTTAATTCTTGAGAAGAGTTATGATTTTGAACGGCGTGTTCCATCTCCTACGTGGTTGAGGGGGATGGGACACGCTCTTTTTTATGCCCGCCGGTTTTATGCCTTTCGAGCTCGATGCTCCGCCCCCAGGTTACGCCCCCCCAGATTAGGCCAAGGACCCGTGTTCAACGCTGACGCACCGGCGGAGGGTTCCATCTAGTGATTCTCAATCTGCACCCGAAAGTAAAACTCTCCGGCAACGCTTAAAATAGAACCCATGACTACCAGCGCTTCACCGACCCGACTAATTCTTGCCTCCGCCTCCCCGGCGCGCCGCAAGCTCCTGGAAGACTCCCGCATCGCATTCACGGTGCGCGTCTCCTCCGTAGATGAGGACGCCGCACTCGCTACCGCCAACGAACAGGCGCGAGCGCAGGGACGTGCGGGACTCACCCCGGCTGAGACCGCTTCCCTTCTGGCGCAGTTGAAGGCGCAGGCAGTTGCCGCTGAACTCGCCGCCGAGGGTGTGCGCGATGCGCTGGTTCTGGGCTGCGATTCGGTCTTCGAGTTTGAGGGTGTTGCCTACGGCAAGCCTCACACTGCCGAGGCGGCACGCGAGCGCATTAGTGCCATGAGCGGCAACCACGGTGTGTTGCATACCGGTCACGCGCTCGTGGATTTGCGCGGTCTTGAGCCGGGTGCCGAGCTGTCCGCTACTTCTGAGCTGCCCACCGTTTCTGAGTTGCGCAGCGCTACCGTCCACTTTGATACGCTCAACCCCGAGGAAATCGAGGCGTACATTGCTACCGGTGAGCCGCTCTGGGTAGCCGGTTCCTTTACCCTGGACGGTTACGGTTCGGCGTTTATTCGCGGTATTGAGGGCGAGTTCCACACGGTGGTGGGCCTGTCCATCCACGCACTACGCGATATGCTGCGCCGCCGCGAAGTAGCGGTGACCGAGTTGTGGCTACCGCCCGAGGAAGAGAATTAGAACCAACCCACAGTATAAATCTGTCTCAAAGCGCGCCCTGAAATACACATTGTTGAACACCAATCGATAAGATAGAACAGTATGATGCGCGTTATATTCGCCAATCCTGCCGATGTATCCTTGGAGCAGGAGATTAAAGGAGAGCTTTAAGTGACTCAGCACCAGGCAGAAGCCGCCAAGAAATTTACTGCAGTCCCCGGCCGTCACACCGGCCCGGTCAGCAAGATTCTGATCGCTAACCGCGGTGAAATTGCTGTCCGCGTGATTCGCGCAGCCCGCGATGAGGGTCTGCAGACCGTCGCCGTCTACGCTGACCCGGACCGCGACGCCCAGCACGTGAAGCTTGCCGATGAAGCCTACGCTCTCGGCGGTGCCACTGCGGCGCAGTCCTACCTGGTGATGGATAAGCTCATTGAGATTGCTATCCGCTCCGGCGCTGACGCCGTGCACCCCGGTTACGGTTTCCTGTCTGAGAACGCGCAGTTCGCTCAGAAGTGCATCGACGCGGGTCTGACCTGGATTGGCCCCTCCCCCGAGTCCATTACCCAGCTGGGCGATAAGGTGGCGGCACGCCACATCGCGCAGAAGGTGGGCGCTCCCCTGGTGCCCGGCACCAAGGATCCGGTCAAGTCCGCCGATGAGGTTGTTGCCTTCGCGGATGAGCACGGTCTGCCCATTGCGGTGAAGGCCGCATTCGGTGGTGGTGGCCGCGGCATTAAGGTTGCCCGTGACCGCGAGAGCATCGTCGAGATGTACGAGTCCGCCGTTCGCGAGGCTACCGCGGCGTTCGGTCGCGGCGAGTGCTTCATCGAGCGTTTCTTGGATTCGCCCCGCCACGTTGAGACCCAGTGCCTGGCGGATGCGCACGGCAACGTCGTGGTGGTATCCACCCGTGACTGCTCCCTGCAGCGCCGCAACCAGAAGCTTGTCGAGGAAGCACCCGCCCCCTACCTGAGCGATGAGCAGAACAAGCGCCTCTACGAGGCATCCCGCGCGATTCTGCGTGAGGCTGGCTACCAGGGTGCCGGCACCTGTGAGTTCCTGGTCGGCACCGACGGCACCATCTCCTTCCTTGAGGTGAACACTCGACTGCAGGTGGAGCACCCCGTTTCCGAGGAGATTTCCGGTCTGGACCTGGTTCGTGAGCAGTTCCGCATTGCCCGCGGTGAGAAGATTGAGGAGAAGGACCCGGTTCTGCGCGGTCACTCCTTCGAGTTCCGTATTAATGGTGAGGATGCGGGTCGTTCCTTTATGCCCGCCCCCGGCACGATCGAGAAGATGACCGTGCCCACCGGCCCCGGTGTTCGCTGGGATTCTGGCTTCGTGGCTGGCGACGTTATCGGCGGTAACTTCGACTCCATGCTGGCTAAGCTCATTGTTACCGGCGCGGATCGTGAGCAGGCTCTGCAGCGTGCCCGCCGTGCCCTGGCTGAGCTGACCATTGAGGGTATGCCCACCGTCATTCCGTTCCACCGCGTCGTGCTGGATGATCCCGCCTTCGCGCCGGCTGAGGGCGGCGAGTTCAAGGTGCACACCCGCTGGATTGAGACCGAGTTCAACAACACCATCCCCATGTACTCCGGCGCACCCGGTAGCGTGGGTTCCGATGAGGATGAGCGCACCACCGTGGTTGTCGAGGTCAACGGTAAGCGTATGGAGGTGTCCCTGCCTGATTTGGGTGGCGGCACTAAGCCTGCGGCTAAGCCCGCCTCCAAGACCCGCAAGTCTCGTTCGGCACGCGGCGCGGCAAAGGGTGGCGGCGACGAGCTGACCAGCCCCATGCAGGGCACCATCGTGAAGGTTGCGGCTTCTGACGGCGACACCGTTGCCGAGGGCGACCTGATTCTGGTGCTGGAGGCGATGAAGATGGAGCAGCCCATTACCGCGCACAAGGCGGGTAAGGTTTCGGGTCTGTCCGCTAAGGCCGGCGATACCGTCACCTCCGGTGCGGTGCTGGCGACCATCAAGTAACGCTTCGCCGCGATACCGCGGTCTCGCGAGCGCTATAGGCTACACAGATCCCCCGGAAGGGTATGAGGTCCCCTCTCGTATCTTTCCGGGGAATTTTCTGTGTCCGCCCTGTCTGTTTCTGCGCTCTTGCCTGTTTCTGCGCTCTTGCCTGTTTCTGTGGGGTTTTGAGCAACTACCTATTGCGATTACGTCCAAATAGTGGCTGTATTTGTTGGGTCTCTTCTGAACAGAGTTATAATGTTGCACTTTAGAGGAGCCTTTCAGATTCCTACGCTCACCGCACCCCACCCGATGCGGTCGCAGCACCCGGTACGCACCTACGGCACACCCGCCTCCCGCGCCGACCGGTTATGGAACATCCACCTCAGGCTCCTTGTGTACGCACAAATTCACCATCTCGGGAGTTTTCCTCATGAGCACCTCTGCACCCGACACGAAAGCGTCTGCTGCATCGGTGAAGAATACGACTCCTCGCAGTCGAGTTATTCTTGCCTCGCTCGTTGGTACCACCATCGAGTTCTACGATTTCTACATTTACGCCACCGCAGCAGTGGCTGTGTTCCCCGTGCTGTTCTTCCCCTCGAAGGACGCAACCACCGAGCTTCTGGCATCCTTCGCAACCTTCGGCGTCGCCTTCGTGGCGCGCCCCCTCGGTTCCGTGATTTTCGGTCACTTCGGCGACAAGATCGGCCGTAAGGCAACCCTCGTCGGTGCACTGCTCACTATGGGTCTGGCAACCTTCATCATCGGTCTGCTGCCCACCTACCACCAGATTGGTCTGTGGGCACCGACTATGCTGACCATTATGCGTTTCTGCCAGGGCCTGGGCCTGGGCGGCGAATGGTCCGGTGCGGCACTGCTCGCCAGCGAATACGCTGAGGACGGCAAGCGTGCCCGCGCCGCCATGTGGCCGCAGCTCGGTGCCCCCATCGGCTTCGTGCTAGCCAACGGCTTCATGCTGCTGCTGACCAGCTGGATTTCCTTCAACTCCGCAACCGACGCTAAGAACTTTGATCACCCCTTCCTCATCTGGGGTTGGCGTATTCCGTTCCTGATGTCCATCGTGATGGTCGCTGTCGGCCTGTACGTGCGTTTCAAGCTGGAGGAGACCCCCGTCTTCGCCAAGGCTGCCGCTAACAACGAGAAGGTTAAGACCCCGCTCGTTGAGGCGTTCAAGGTCGCTTGGTGGCCCATGATTCAGGGTACCTTCATCATGGTGGCATGCTACGTACTGTTCTACCTGATGACCGCATGGGTTCTCTCTTACGGTATCGGCAAGGCGGATAAGGGCGGTCTGGCTATCCCCTACCGCGAGTTCCTCGTGATTCAGCTGATCTCTATTATCGGCTTCGCAATCTTCATCCCGATCTCGGGTTGGCTGGCTGATAAGTACGGCCGCCGCACCCAGCAGCTGTGGACCACCATCGCGATGGCAGTCTTCGGTCTGTGCTTCGGCCTGCTCATCTCCCCCTCCGTCGTTGGTACCGGCGCGAACGCGAACGTTGCAGTGGTCACCCTCTTCATCTTCATCGGCATGTGCCTGATGGGTCTGTCCTTCGGTTCCATGTCCGCATACTTGCCGGAGCTGTACCCCACCAACGTGCGTTACACCGCCAGCGGTATCGCCTACAACGTGGCGTCCATCCTCGGTGCGGCGCTGACCCCGTTCGTGGCAGTGTGGCTGAACTCCTCCTACGGTGTGGCTGCCGTGGGCGGCTACCTGGCATTCGCCTCGATCCTGAGCGTTATCTTCATCCTGCTCACTCACGAAACCCGTGACGTGGACATGAACGCTGTCAGCACCACGAAGTAAAACTTCGCAGGGGCTAAAGCGTCTCTACGGCAAAGCGGTGGGGGTCGCCTCCTGAATCCAAGGAATTCAGGAGGCGGCCCCCACCGCTTTTATACTGTTCCGGGATGCTGCGCCAGGCGGGGAACGCCCAGCTCAGCACCTAACAGGTTTTGAGCCTTACAGACCGCGAGTGTGCAGCTTGCGTGCCGCCTCAGCAATAGAGCCAGAGAGCGAGGGGTAGACCGTGAAAGTATCCGCCAGATCATCCACCGCGAGCTTCTTCTCCACCGCCAGGGCAATGGGGTAAATCAGCTCGGAAGCACGCTGACCAACCACAACGCCACCAATGACGGTGCCGGAGTGACGGCGAGCAAAAATCTTCACAAAGCCATCGCGCATCGCCATCATCTTCGCGCGCGGGTTGGTGCTCAACTGCAGGGTCACCGCGTCACCGCGGTAGGCACCCTCGGCAAGGTCCTTCTCGCTCACACCCACGGTCGCAATTTCCGGGGAGGTGAAGATGTTCGCGGCAACCTTATCGGTGCGCAGCGGACGCACCGCATCACCGAGGATGTGCGCCATAGCGATACGGCCCTGCATCGCAGCCACGGAAGCCAGCGGGTACACACCCGTGCAGTCACCGGCGGCGTAAATGCTGTTCACGCTCGTGCGGGACACGCCGTCCACCTTAATATGGCCGCTCGGGGTCTGCTCAACACCGATGTCTTCCAGGCCCAAATCTTCAGTGTTCGGAATCGAACCAATAGCAACCAGACAGTGAGTGCCAGAAACCTTACGACCATCCGACAGGGTCACGATAACGCCGGAGCCATCCTCAGTACGCTCAACAGCAGCCGCACGGGAACGCGGCATCACTCGCACGCCGCGACGCTCAAAGACGTCCTCCAGCACGCGAGCTGCGTCCTCATCCTCACCGGGAAGCACGCGGTCACGCGAAGACACCAGCGTCACCTTCGAGCCCAGACCGTTATACGCCGACGCGAACTCGGCACCGGTCACACCCGAACCAATCACAATCAGCTCCTCGGGAACCTCGGAGAGGTTGTACAGCTGAGTCCAGGTCAGGATGCGCTCGCCATCGGGCATACCGGTCGCCATTTCACGCGGATGCGTACCCACCGACAACAGCACAAAGTCTGCGTGCAGGGGGTAGACGAGGCCCGCCTCATCGGTCACCTGCACGGTGTGGCGGTCAAGAAGCTTACCGGTACCGTGAATAATCTTCACACCAGCAGAGGCCAGGGCACGCTTAATGTCGGCAGACTGCTGCTGGGCCAGGTCGCGGACTCGGCGGTTCACGCGGTCCATATCAACACGAAGCTGCGGCGCCTTACCCTTCGTGTTTTCAATGCCCAAGCTACCCGCCTCGGAGAAGCGGGTCATCATATCCGCCGTAGCGATCAGCGTCTTAGAGGGCACAACGTCAGTCAGAACGGCGGCGCCACCAATGGCGTTGCGTTCGATCAAAGTCACGTCCGCGTTGGATGCGGCAGCCACCATCGCTGCCTCATAGCCGCCGGGGCCACCACCAATAATTACAATTCGCTGAGATGCGTAGTTCACCTTTGAAGTCATGCCTTAATTGTGAGCTATGCCGCCCCTACGGGGCAAACGCACTCGCCGTGCAGATATGCCATATTGTGGCAACCTGCACGGCGAGCATCTTCATGGTTCGGCATCATGGTTCGGCCGCCCGATATGACAGGGCGGCGCCTTCCTCTGTAGGTCTCTACTCCTCGAGAGCCTGCGGCTTCTCGGCATAAATCGAGTTAATGAACTTCTCAGCCCACTGCAGCATCGCGCCGTCCACCAGGTCCTTACCGCCCACCGGCATGGTCTTCGGGCGCGGAACCAGCGTCAGCCAGGTATCCATACCCTTCGGCTGGGCGTGTGTGGAGCCAGGGTACACGCGCTTCAGGCGCATCTGGCGGGACTCCGGCAGCGGCGTAGCGGTTACCACGCGAACCTTCGGACCCAACACCACCAGCTCGTGAATACCGGCGGCACGGGCGTGCATACGCACCGTCGCCACGGCAAGCAGATTCTCTACCGCCTCCGGCAGCTCGCCGTAACGGTCGACCAGCTCCTCGCGAGCCTCCGCGATCTTCTCTTCGGTATCGGCGGCAGCAATCTGACGGTACGCTTGCAAACGCAGACGCTCAGAATCAATGTAGGTGTGAGGAATATGCGCGTTGACGGGCAGGTCAATCTTCGTTTCGACCTCGCGCTCTTCCTTCTCGCCGCGGTAGTTTGCGACCGCCTCACCGACCAGGCGCAGGTACAGGTCAAAACCGACACCGGCAATATGGCCGGACTGTTCGCCGCCGAGCAGGTTGCCGGCACCGCGAATCTCCAGGTCCTTCATCGCAAGCTGCAGGCCAGCGCCCAGCTCATTGTGGGTCGCTACAGCCTTCAGACGCTCGTGCGCAATCTCGCCGAGGGTCTTATCCACCGGGTACAGGAAGTAGGCGTAGGCGCGCTCGCGGCCACGGCCCACGCGGCCACGCAGCTGGTGTAGCTGGCTCAGACCGTAGTTCTGGGCATGATCGACAATGAGGGTGTTCGCGTTCGAAATATCCAGGCCGGTCTCCACGATGGTGGTGCACACCAGCACGTCAAAGCGGCGCTCCCAGAAGTCCACAATAATCTGCTCCAGGCGCGATTCACTCATGCGGCCGTGGGCGGTGGCGATGCGCGCCTCCGGCACGAGCTTGCCGATTTCGGCGGCAACATCGTCGATGTCAGCCACGCGGTTGTGCACGAAAAACACCTGTCCTTCACGCATGAGCTCGCGGCGGATTGCGGCGGTAATCTGGCTGTCGGTTCGCGGACCAACGAAGGTCAGCACGGGGTGGCGCTCCTCCGGCGCGGTGGCAAGGGTGGAGGTCTCGCGAATACCGGTTAGCGACATTTCCAGGGTGCGCGGAATCGGGGTAGCACTCATCGCGAGCACGTCCACGTTGGTGCGCATCTGCTTGAGCTTCTCCTTGTGCTCCACGCCAAAGCGCTGTTCCTCGTCAATAATGACCAGGCCCAGGTCCTTGAACACTACGCTGTCCGAGAGGATGCGGTGGGTACCGATCACCACGTCCACCGCGCCGGATGCGATTTCTTCGGTAATCTGGCGGGTTTCCTTCGCCTTCTGGAAGCGGGATAGCACACGAATCTTCACGGGGAATCCCGAGAAGCGCTCGCTGAACGTCTCGTAGTGCTGCTGCGCGAGCAGGGTCGTGGGTACGAGCACGGCAACCTGTTTGCCGTCCTGCACCGCCTTGAACGCGGCACGTACGGCAACCTCGGTTTTGCCGAAGCCCACATCGCCGGAGATGAGGCGGTCCATGGGGATTTCTTTCTCCATGTCCTCCTTTACCTCGTGGATGGCGGTGAGCTGGTCGGGAGTCTCGTTGTAGGGGAAGGACTCTTCCAGCTCACGCTGCCAGGGGGTGTCTGCGGCGAAGGCGTGACCGCGCGATGCCTGGCGTGCCGAGTAGAGTTTCACCAGGTCGGCGGCGATTTCCTTGACTGCCTTACGGGCGCGGGACTTGGTCTTCGCCCAGTCGCTGCCGCCCATCTTGGACAGACTCGGGTTCTCGCCACCCACGTAATTGGAGATGAGGTCCAGCTGATCCGAGGGCACAAAGAGACGGTCGGGCGCGCCGCCGCGCTTGGCGGGGGCGTACTCGATGACCAGGTATTCCTTCATGGGCTGCACACCGTTGACCGGGGAGGCGCCCGCCACCGGGCGAGAAGTCATCTCGACGAAGCGACCGATGCCGTGGCGTTCGTGTACCACGTAGTCGCCGGGGTTCAGCGCGAGAGGATCAACCGCGTTGCGGCGGCGGCGCGTGGCGAATTTCTGTCCGGCGGCGCCTCGGGGTGCGTAGGTACCGCGGCGTCCGAGCAATTCGGCTTCGGTGAAGACGGCGAGCTTCGCCTCCTCGATGAGGAAGCCTGCGGAAGCGGGCGCCTCGCATACCTCGACGATGCCGTGTTCGAGGTCCCCGGCGGGGTCGGCTTCGAGGCTGGTTCGGCGGGCTGCGGGTACGGCGGGTGCCCCTTCGCCGGAGTGGAAGAGGTCGATGAGGCGGTCGGTGGAGCCGCGGCCGTTGGTGAGGGCGAGAACGGTCCACTGTTTCTGGATGAGATCACCAATCTGGCTGAGCATGCGTTCGACGGAACCGTTGAATGCGGTTGCGGGGGTGGCGTTGACGGTGTAGGTGTCGATTCCGTCTTCGATGGCGTCAGCGATGCTCTGGTTTTCGAGTGCGCCTGCGGCGGCGTCTTCGAGCAGGTCTGCGTCGGTGACGAGTTCGGTGATTTCCCACCAGCTGAGTTTGGCTTCGAGTGCCTGTGCGGTGGTTTGGTCGATGGTGCGGAATCCGCTGTCGCTCATGCGGAGCTGTCCGAGGTCGATGGGTGCTACTGCGTCGGCTTCTGCGGAGGTGTCCCAGGCGGCGGCGAGGAATTCTTCGTTGGTGGCGACGAGGTCTTCGGCGCGGGCACGCACACGCTCGGGTTCGACGTTGATAATCATGGACCCAGCCGGCAGCAGCTCGGTGAGGGTGTTCATGGATTCGATGAGTAGCGGGGTGAGTGATTCCATGCCTTCGACGTAGATTCCGCCGGCAATCTTTTCGAGCATGGTTGCAGCTGCCGGGTAGTTGGCTTTCAGGCGTGCGGCGCGGCTCATGACCTCGGGGGTGATGAGCAGTTCGCGGCAGGGCAGCAGGGTGAGTTCGGTGAGCTCCTCTCCCCCGCTGAGGGTGCGCTGGTCGGCGACAGAGAAGTGGCGCATTTCGTCGAGTTCGTCACCAAAGAATTCGAGACGTACGGGGGTAGTTGCGGTGGGCGGGAAGACGTCGATGATGCCGCCTCGTACGGCGTATTCGCCGCGCTTGGCGACCAGGTCTACGCGGGAGTATGCGGCGTCGTTGAGGCCGCGCACCACATCTTTGAAGGGGTATTCTTTGCCGCGGACCAGGTGTACGGGTTCGAGCTTTTCGATGCCGGTGACGATGGGCTGGATGACGGCGCGTACGGGTGCGATAACGACTTGGGGGCGTTTAGCCGCGTCCCCGGTCATGGCGCGCAGTACCTGCAGGCGGCGGCCGACAGTATCGGAGCGCGGTGAGAGGCGTTCGTGGGGCAGGGTTTCCCAGGCGGGGAAGAGCGCAATGTCTGCGGCGGGCAGGTAGGAGCGCAGGGCTGCGGCGAGGTCTTCTGCTTGACGGTCGGTGGGGGCGACGATGAGACTGAGCGCTTCAGCGGTGGTATCACGTACTGCGGTGGAGATGTCTGCAATGAGCGCGGCGTGGGTTCCGGCGACGGCGCCGATGAGGGTGCGTGCGCTGCGTTCGGTGGGCTGTGCGGAGGCGGCGGTACGGATCGCGGCCCAGCTGCTGAGTTGGTTGAGGGTGTTCAGGAGGGGGTGCAGGGGTGCCTCGAGGGGCTGTGCGGTAGCTTTTCGGGTGGTGCTCACGGGTTCTCCTGAGTCTGGGGTCTTCGCTTGCGGCGGTTGAGCTGGTGGAGGGCTGCTATGGATGGTCGGTATTGGGCGGTGCCGGTTTGGGGCGTCCGAGTGAATTTGCCTTTATTTCATGGTGCTTTTTGTGCGTTTTGGGGTGTTTTTTTGCGGCTTTTCCATTGTATGACTTGTCTGCTTTTTCTGGCATTTTTCTCTTGTATTCTCTGTGATGGAATATATTCCTTTTTGCACTCGGTTGTCGCTTTCGTGGGTGATATTTGAGTATGGTTTTCTTCCGTGTCCGTTCCTGTGCCACAACGTTCATCGCATGGGGCGCAAATCACACATCCACGGGCATCTTTGCACTTTGTGCACCATTATTTTCACAGCTTAATCCTGTACCCTAATCATTAACACTTAGAGAAAAACCAGACAGTATATCCCCTTCCGGATTCTGTTTACCTCTTCCAACCAACCTCAGGTTTTCAGTATTTACTGCGGTTTTTCTAGTGCGCTAAATTCACCGTATCTTTCGATGTTTCTTCCGGAACGTCGCATCAGAAAGACGCATATGACAACCACATACACGAACAAACCCGCTGAAAAGCGCCATGCCCATTCATGGTCTGCTAAAAAGTGGGCCGCTTTCGCACTCGCTTTTGGTACCGCTTTCACTGCGGCACCGCTTACTCCTACTACTCCCGCTTCGGCTGCTACCGGCACCCATGATGGTTCCAGCAGCGATAAGGCGGCTGCTTCCTGCTACGAGGTCAAGCAGGTTAATCCTTCTGCCTCTTCTGGCACTTATTGGCTGTACACCCCGCAGATGAGCGGCCCGGCGCAGTTCTACTGCGATCAGGAAACTGATGGCGGCGGCTGGGTCATGATTGGTCGCGGTCGTGAGGGTTGGACCGAGTCTTACAACGGCACCGGCGACCCGAGTCAACTGCACCAGAACCCCACGGGTCCCTCCGCTTTTACTCCCGTCCAGCTTCCCGCAAACACTGTCGATGCCCTGCTGAACGGCATTAAGCCTCAGGACCTTCCCGACGGCATGCGCCTGCACCGTGCCCACAATGCAAGGGGCACCCAGTGGCAGAACGTTTATGTTCAGCGTCCTCAGACTGAGCAGTGGACCTGGGCGATGAGCTACGGTCAGCGTTGGGGCACCGTGAAGTTCACCGGTGCCGGTATTAACCGCACTGCGCGTATGGGCGGTTCCCCCTCGGAGATGGCTCCGGGTATTACCACCAGTTCTGTTCGTTTCTTCGCGAACCCGAACCAGGGCTACCAGATTGGTTTTGCGTACGGTGCGCTGGTGAACTTCGGTAATGAGAATCCGGATTCATATATTTACCACAAGCGTGGTTCCGCTGGTTACTCCATCCCCTTTACTCAGGTGTTCCTGCGTCCGAAGCTGACTCAGCGTGACTTGAACTTCTCGCAAATTGGTTCTGGCTCTGCCGCTAGCAACCGTCGTGCTCTGCCCAATAGCTACACGATGCCCGTTCGTTGGCGCACCAGTGAGCAGACTGGCACCGGCAAGAAGAACGAGATGAACACCTACGTTCAGGCTATTACTCAGGTGGGCGACACCGTCTTCACCGGTGGCGACTTCAAGTATGTGGAGTCGGCTGGTGGCGAGCGCGTGGACCAGTCGTACCTGGCGGGCTATAACGTGGATTCGGGCGAACTGGTTCGCTCTTTCCGTCCGACTTTCAACGGTCAGATTAAGGCTCTGGAGGCTCTGCCGAATAACCGCCTGGCAGTTGGTGGCGAGTTCACCGAGGTTAACGGCGAGAAGGTCAACCACTTCGTCATTCTGGACGCAACCACCGGCCAGATCGACCGCACGTGGGATCTTCAGATTCAGCGCCGTAATGGTGCTGCCGCGCAGGTGAAGACCCTGCTGGTTCAGGATGGTTACCTCTACATTGGCGGTAACTTCACCCATGTAAAGGGCAATACGTCTAAGGCGTACGCTTACTCGCGTGGTGCCGCTCGTATTAAGCTCTCGAACGGTGCGGTGGATTGGAACTGGCGCCCGAACTTTAACGGTACGGTCAACGGTATTACCGCTGCGTCCGATAACTCGACTGTTCACGCTGCGGGTTACTTCACTGAGCTGAATAACCAGCGCGCGTTCCGCCTGGCGGCGCTGAATGGTTCTAACGCTTCGAATATTAAGTGGGAGTGGGAGCCGTCGCTGAAGCTGAACATTACTGACCGCATTGTGTACGCGTTCCAGTTCGATGTTCAGGATGCTGGCTCGACCGTGTGGACTGCCGGCGCTGACCACCTGATTGCGAACTACTCGAAGAACGGTTACGGCCGTATTTCTTCGTCTATCTCTAAGTACGGTGGCGACTGGCAGGATCTGCATCTGAGCGGTAACACCATTTACGGTGCGTGCCACTGCGGTGATGTCCTCTTCGAGGGTTCGACCGGCTACCACACGTATTGGAAGGAATCGAAGGCGGTTCACCGTATGCGCCTGGTCGCAGCGTTCGATAAGGATAGCGGCGAAGTCATCGGCGAGTTCAGCCCGGTTCTGAAGGGCGCTAGCGGCTACGGTGTTTGGGAGTCCTTCATGGATTCTCGTGGCAACCTGTGGGTTGGCGGCGACATCAACCGTTCGCTGGGTGCTAATGGTGAGCAGCGCACTGTCGGTTTTGCTCGTTTTGCTCCTCGCGATGTGACCGCCCCGTCGACTCCGTCGAATCTGTCGGTTCAGCGTGATGGCTCGACCGATAAGCTGTCTTGGTCTGGTGTTCGTGAGAGCGGTGCTCGCTACCAGGTGCTGCGTGATGACCGTGTGATTGCTACGGTCTCGGGCACCAGCTACGAGGTTGAGCATACTGATGGCGCTCGCTACTATGTGCGTTCCATCGATGCGTCTGAGAACTTCTCGGCTTCCACGGGAGCTGCTCAGGCTTAGGTCAGATTGTTGATCTAGTTTCTTTGAGCCGCCGCCTGGTTCGGGCTCTGCAGGGTTTGCGGGGTCCGAATCAGGCGGCGGTGCACCCGGGGTGTATGCCCTCTATAGTTTTGGTTCGGTCCGGTTTTCCCAGTTTGCTATCTCTTCGCCCCTGTGGCGGCTATGATGGGTTGGGATTCATTGCGTCGGATGGGTTGCTTCCGTCCTTTCCGATGATGGGCTGAATCTTGATCTGTGGTGTTTCTTCGCTGTTGGTACGACAGAGGAAACTTCACAGATTTTTAGCGTTCCGCTTCGTACGGGTGCGTTGCCACTGTTGGCTTCGTGCGTGAGGGGTGGGGCGTATTCATTCAATTTCCGATAACTACACTCACTGATTCCGGCTACAGACTCGCTGTTAGCGCAGTTCATAACGCTTCCCCCTTACCCCGATGCCTGGTCACTATGCTGTGCCTTGTGTGGGGTGGGTGTTGCTGTGTGAATTGCAGTTTTCTGCTGTGTGCCGGTTGAGGTCTCTAGGAGAGACAAATGAATTTTCTTCCGTTCACGCGTGGAGGGCGCGCGCAGGGTGCTGCTTCCTCCGCTTCTGAGGGCTCTCGCGTAGCTTCTCGCTCCGGGTCCCGTGCTTTGGGTGCGGCGGCTGCTTCTTTTGCGATGGTTGCGGCTTCTTTGGGTCCGATTGCTTCGGGCGCGCAGGCTGCTGATGCACGCTACTATGACGGTTCGTCGAGCGAGCGCGCGGCTGCGAGCTGCTGGGAGGTTAAGCAGAATAATCCGCGTGGCAAGAGCGGCGCGTACTGGCTGTACACCCCTGCGATGAGTGCTCCTGAGCAGTTCTATTGCGATCAGGAAACTGATGGCGGCGGCTGGGTTATGATTGGCCGCGGTCGTGAGAGCTGGACTGAGAACTACTACGGTCGCGGTAATGCCGATCAGCTGTATAAGAACCCGACCGGCTTTGATGCGGTGCAGCTCTCCGGCGTGACCGTGAACGCGCTACTGAACGGTACCCGTCCGCAGGATTTGCCCGATGGCGTGCGTTTCCATCGCGCGATGAACGTTGAGGGCACTACCTGGCAGGATTTTAAGGCTCACCGTGATTCCAGTACCGAATGGACTTGGACTTTGCGTTCGAAGATGTTCTGGTCAAATATTTCGGTCAAAAACACCTGGCAGTACAGTAACCGTTATGACTACGCCAACCGTGGTCAGGTGGCTGGTAACATCTTCACCCATGATTCTGATGACTTCCGTTCCCTGAACTTCGAAGAGAAGGCATCGCAGGGCTACAAGTTGGGCTTCACCTACGGTCGCAACGCCAAGATTACATGGTGGACCGAGACCTACCTGATGAACCGTCCTTCGGCGTATATTTACCGCCCGGCGGATGATTCGACCACTCCCCTGGTATTTACTCAGATGTTCTTGCGCCCGAAGGTGACTCAGAACGATTTGGTGGCTAAGGGTCTGCATGATTATGGCCAGCAGGGCGCTGCGGCAAGTAACCGCCGCGCGCTACCCAATAGCTACTCCGAGAAGTGGAAGTGGCGTACCAGCGCTGATACCGGAACCGGTAAGAACGGCGAGATGAACACCCAGGTTGAGGCGATCACCGAGGTCGGTGGCGCTGTCTTTACCGGTGGCGATTTCGCGTATGTTGAGTCGGCAAGCGGCGAGAAGGTTGAGCAGGCTTTCTTGGCTGGTTACGAGGTGGGTACCGGCGAGCTGCGCCGTTCCTTCCGCCCGAAGATTAACGGTCAGGTGAAGTCGGTTGAGGCTCTGCCGAACGGCCTGCTTGCTGTGGGTGGTTCTTTCGACCAGGTGAACGGCGAGTACTACAACGGTTTTGTAATTCTGGATCCGCAGACCGGTCAGGTTGCTAAGGACTGGGATATCCGCGTGGTTAGCCGCATTGCTTCCGTACCGGTACAGATTAAGACCCTGCACGTGCGTGATGGCTACCTGTACATTGGTGGTTCCTTCACTCACTTGAAGGGCCAGACCTCCCCCACCTACGCGTATGCGAGGAACCTGGCTCGCATTAAGTTGAGCAACGGTGAGGTGGACTGGAACTGGCGTCCGGTCTTTAATGGCACAGTTAACGGCGTGAGCGCTTCTGAGGGCAATGCCGATGTGTACGTCGCTGGTTACTTCACCCAGCTGAATAACCAGGAGGCGTTCCGTCTCGCTCATATGCAAGGCAGTAGCACGAACCCGGTAGCTTGGCACCACCGTCCTTCGTATACCCCCAAGAATGCCCAAACCTGGGATTTGAAAAACGAGCGCAGGATGTGGGGCTTCCAGTTCGATGTTCAGGATGCTGGTTCCTCCGTCTGGGTGGGTGGCACCGAGCATATGATTACCCGTTACGAGAAAAGCTCGATGCGCCGCACGGACAGTGCGATTACTCGTGAGGGTGGCGATTTCCAGGATCTGCACCTGAGCGGCAACACTATTTACGGTGCGTGCCACTGCGGCGATTTCCTCTTCCAGGGCGCAGACACTGTCTATTCGGAGTGGGAGAACGCGACTAATGCTCAGACCATTCGCCTGGTAGCTGCGTTCGATAAGGACAGCGGCAAGATGCTGCCGGAGTTCGCACCGATTATGAACGGCGCGTATGGATACGGTGTGTGGGAGTCCTTCGTGGATTCCACGGGCACCCTGTGGGTTGGTGGCGATATCCGTAAGTCGCTGGGCGCTAATGGCGTACAGCCGACTATTGGCTTCGCGCGTTATGCTCCTCGTGATGTGACCCCTCCGGCTCCCCCGAGCGATCTGAAGGTCACGACGAACGGTTCCAAGGATCAGCTGACGTGGTCGGGTATTTCCGAGCGCAGGGTGAAGTACCAGGTTCTGCGCGATGATCGTCCTATTGCGACGGTTACGGGTACGAGCTATTCGGTGGATCACCGCGATGGCGCCCGCTATTATGTGCGCGCGGTAGATACTGCAGATAACTATTCGGCAAGTACCGAGGCTGTCCAGGCAGCATAACCCCTCATCAGGGCAATATCCACTTTTGTGACAAAGAATTTTAGTGATGTTCGCCCTATTGTCCCGGGCTGGTTCATGACCAGCCCGGGACTTTTTTGCACAATGTGAATCTATTTCATTCATTTACATGAAGGTTCTTTCATTCAGAGATATATATTTATCTTCCATTCGGGCAAAAATAGAGCATTATTTAGGGCTTATTCTCATCATTTATAAAAACGTTATTTT
The DNA here is from genome assembly GCA_963534775.1 of Rothia mucilaginosa. Taxonomy (GTDB): domain Bacteria; phylum Actinomycetota; class Actinomycetes; order Actinomycetales; family Micrococcaceae; genus Rothia; species Rothia mucilaginosa_D. The sequence continues at coordinate 26,935 of CAUSUH010000004.1, forward strand.
TGCGGGTCTAAGTGTTTTCCCAGCTTTGCGTGTTAGCCTTTAGGTGCTTTGCCATTGTGCGAGGTATTATCTTCCGGAATATAGTCATTCTCACTCCAACCACTAAAGAGGCTTCCTATGTCATCATTCTTCAAGCAGTCCTCCCGGTCCCGGCTTCTGGGCACCCTGGGCACCGTTGCGGTATCCGCCCTGGTTCTGAGCGGTTGCGCTACTGAAAACCCGAGCTCCGATAGCTCTTCTTCCGCTTCTGCTTCCGCAAGTGTTTCCGCATCGGCGCACGCTTCCTCAAACAAGTCTTCGGCTGCTTCCCCCCAGGTTTCTGAGCAGGGCACCGCCGAAGCATCCGCTAAGGCTTCCTCTGAGGCTTCTGCTGAGGCAAAGGATGGGGCAAAGAGCGAGGCAACCTCTTCTGACGGCCAGAAGCTTGAAGAGATTTACACTGGCGCTGAGGAGATGAAGAACGCTTCTTCCGTGCCTGTTGACGCTGAAGAAGTTAAGAAGACTACCGAGCTGGTCAACTCCTTTGAGGCCATTCTGACCAAGGTTAAGGCAGCCCCCTCTGCTGAGGCTTCGCCCGAGCGCACCGCTGATCCGAGTAGCGATGAAGAGGCTGAGCAGCAGAATGTTGAGCGGGCCCGCGCTGTTCTCGATGATGAGACGATTCGCTCCATCGAGGCCGTGGCTGTTGATTCCGCTGCCGCTGAGTTTGCTGTGCAGGCTTCCGAGTACGCACTGGCTGGCTGGCACTATGAAGGTTCTTCCACTGTCGTGGGCACTCCCCGCATGACTGAGACTCAGTACAAGGGTCAGCCCGCGCGCATGCTGGAAGTATGCATGGATTCTTCCTCTGTGAAGATCTATGACGAGAATAATCAGCCCGTTAAGGATGACAATTCTCCCAAGCGTTCACTCAATATTTACACCCTCGTTCAGGTCGATGGTCAGTGGAAGATTGCGACCCATGATTTCCCGAACAATCCTGATTGTTAGGGTCTAATTAAGAGATGCCGGTTTCCAGCTACGATTCGCTAGAAACCGCGCATTATCATCCATAGCGCATTAATGTTGATGCGCACTCGATAACATTTCTTGGCATTCATTGGAGATATTATGAAAGCCCACTTTGGCATGACGAGCTCAGGCTTTTCTCGTTCTGCTATAACCCGCTCAACTCTTTGCTTGAGCATTGCTACGGCTTTGGCTTTGCCCGTAGCTATCCCCGCTATTACGCCGAGTACCGCTGTCGAACAGACGGCGGAAAAAAGGGACTCTGCTTTCTACAATGGCACGACCTCCGAGCGTGCTGCCGCTAGCTGCTGGGAAGCCAAGCAGGCTAACCCCGAGGCAAAGAGCGGCGCCTACTGGCTGTACACTCCCGCGATGAGCCAGCCGACACAGTTCTACTGCGATCAGGAAACTGATGGTGGTGGCTGGGTCAAGATTGGCGAGGGCCGCGACGGCTGGACCGAGAACTACGAGGGTCAGGGTGACGCTTCTCAGCTCTACAGCGATGCCGCACCCGCGTCATCCGGTTTGACTCTCGAGCAGGGCAAGGCTCTGCGCTCGGTGCCCGCCGCGAAGACCCCGATTCAGCTTTCGGGCACCACTATTTCTCAGCTACTCAACGGTGTTCGCCCCGATCAGCTACCCGACGGTTACCGTTTCCGTCGCGCGCTGAACACCTCGGGCACCAAGTGGCAGGAGGTGACGGTTGACCGCCGTCAGACCTCCGAGTGGACCTGGGCTCTGCGTTCGAACGCTGTCTGGTCTAATGCGACAGTCACGAACCCTGACGAGTTCTCTTCCTACAATGAAAATGGCCGCAGGGACTGGCCTGATGGCACGTGGGAAGACCATATGCTTGGCGGCCAGAACTACGGCTTCAGGACGATGCTCTTTGAGGAAATGGCTTCGCAGGATTACCGTATGGGTTTCCGTTACGGTGCAAACGCCCCCATTTCGCAGGATGGTTCTGAGCCGGCGATGACCGACGCGCAGAACTCTTACATTTACGGTAAGGACGGTAAGGGTGAAACCTCATTCGGTTACACCCAGATGTTCCTGCGCCCGAAGCTGACCCAGAATGATTTGAATCTGGGCGCTATCCCGGATTCCGGTACCCCGGCAAGCACTCGTCGTGCCCTGCCCAATAGCCGTTCGGCGGATTGGCGCTGGCGAACCAGCACCAGGACCTTCACCGGTGAAACCAACGAGATGAACACCTACGTTGAGGCGATTACCGAGGTCGATCACGGCAACGGCACCTCTAGCGTGTTTATTGGTGGTGACTTCGAGTACCTTGAGTCGTCTTCCGGCGAGAAGGTTCACCAGTCTAATATTGCTGCCTTTGACCCGGTGACCGGCGAGTTGCGCCGCGATTTTAAGCTGACTGTTGACGGTCAGGTGAAAGCTGTTGAGGCTCTGCCGAATAACCGCTTGGCTGTTGGCGGTAACTTCACGCTCGTTAACGGTGAAAAGCGTGAGCGCTTCGTGGTTGTTGACGCCACGACCGGTGAGGTTGCCCCTGAATGGTCCCAGGTTAGAGTCGAAGATCGCATTCGCACCGAGTTCATGACGGTGAAGACCATTCACCGTCAGGGTGACTACGTGTATATTGGCGGCACCTTTACCCACGTTTATGAAAGTGAAAAGGCGGGTGCTGCGTATTCGCGCAATATTGCCCGTTTTAAGCTGGGCGAGCCTTCTGACGGTGTGCCCGGTATCGTGAGCGTGGATCGCAATTGGCGTCAGGTGTTCAATGGCACCGTCAACGGTATTAGCGCTTCCGCTGATAACTCTCATGTTTACGTTGCCGGCTACTTCACCTGGCTCAACGGCGGCCTTGCCTACCGCGTGGCTGATATTACTCAGCATATGCAGAAGGGCAGCCCGTGGGCGTACCAGCAGTCTGAGATTCCGGCCGGCGCTAAGGTCTCTGACCTGCGTAATGAAACCAAAGTTTGGGGTTTCCAGTTCGACGTCCAGGATGCCGGTACCGGCGTCTGGGTGGGCGGTACTGAGCACCTCATCTCTCGTTACGATAAGGCGTCCTTGACCCCCACCTACACCGCGATTACCCGCAATGGTGGCGACTTCCAGGATCTGCACCTGAACGGTAACACCATCTATGGCGCCTGCCACTGCGGTGATTTCCTCTACCAGGATTCGCGTAATAAGCAGCGCCCTGTGGGCGGTTCGAGCGTGATTCACTCGGTCAAGCTGGTTGCTGCATTCGATAAGGACAGCGGCAAGATGCTGCCGGAGTTCTCCCCTGCTATTAAGGGTGACCATGGCTTCGGTATCTGGGAGTCTTTCGTGGATTCGAAGGGCACCCTGTGGGTTGGCGGCGATATTCACCGTTCGCTGGGTGTTCACGGCACTCAGGATACCGTCGGTTTTGCGCGCTTTGAGGCTCGCGATGTGACTCCTCCGGCTACCCCGCAGAACCTGAAGGTAGAGCTAAAGGACGATAAGGACGTTCTGACGTGGGATTCTGTGCAGGATACCGGTAGTGTTCGCTACCAGATTCTGCGTGATGACCGAGTCATCGCTAGCACTTCGGGTACGAAGTTCGAGATTGACCACACCGACAACGCACGTTACTTTGTGCGTGCTGTGGACAGCTCGGATAACTACTCTGCGTCCACTCCGGTTCAGGTAGCTCCGGTTCGCCCGACTCCTACCCCCACGGAGACCGCGACCGAGACTCCTACCGCTGACCCGACCGCTACTGCTGACCCCACGGCAAGTGCTGATCCCAGTGCTTCGGCAAGCGCTACCCCGAGTGCAGAAGCGACTACTGAAGCGCCGAAGGAAGAGGACCCGAAGACTGAGGAGCCTAAGCCTGCCGATCCCAAGCCCGAGGACCCGAAGGAAGAAACTCCTAAGGACGAGGCCCCTAAGGACCAGATTGTTCTGCCCTACGCCTCCGAGTGGAAGTACATGGTCTCCAGCCAGGCTCCCAACCGTAAGTACGGTTGGAAGTACAACTTCCACTTCACCTTGGAAGATATCGCGCAGGAAGCATGGCAGACCGGCAAGACCCCGATTGGTGTCGGCACCGGTAACCTCAACACCTCCGTTAAGGTTCCGCTTCTGCGTACCCGCCCCAATATCTACGCCTACACCACCATCCAGCTCACTCGTGAGCAGGCGAGCCGCGACCTGGTGCTGACCACCTACGCGGATGACGCTATTGCGGTGGGTGTCAACGGTGAAGAGGTTGGTCGTTCCAACTTCGACACCCGTGGAAGGCTGTGGAATAGCGCGATTGCATCGAGCTCGATTGATACCGCTACGGCTCAGAAGACTCCGGTGACCTTCACCGTTCCGGCTTCTCAGCTGAAGGCTGGTGAGAACCTCATCGCTGTTGAGGTTCACCCGGGCATTAGCCGACGTAACGTTCGCCCGAATGTGAGCTTCGATTTGCAGGCTACCTCCAAGGCACCGGTTGCTGAGCAGCCCGCTGAGAAGGAAGCTGACAAGGAGGCGGAAGCTCCCGCCGCAAACGAGGCTGAGCAGCCCGTGGTTGATAACGCGAACAATGCGAATAACGCTGCCGCTGAGCAGGGTGAGCGACGCGCTCTCAATAACGGAGTTGGAACTCGTGTTCCGATTCAGTTCCGAAGGGACTAATACCTTCTAGACAATCTCGCTAAATGGGGTTTGATTTTCTGAAATTTCAGGAAATCAAACCCCATTTGCGTATGATCCCCACTTTTCCGTGTTTTTTGCATCATTTATTCCCATAATTTGTGTTTCTGTTATGTGCATCTCTGCACAATGTTCAGAAATGTTTTCTAAATCCACAATTCACGGGAACAAAGTGCCGATAACCCCCGTCTAACAGCACACCGAACCTACCCGAAGGATCCCGCAAATCTGCACCAAAGAGCATTGTCAGGGGCTTTTTACGACACAATTGTTGACCCTGACCACACGCCCCCTGTTGCACTTCATCTCGTTGTAAAATATCTATATAGTGGTGTACGTGAAAAAAGGGACCAACCACCTCTTTTTTCGCGTGCGAGACTTCCGGACTTTCTCGCAACCACCCCGAAAGGGAGTAATTCACTCTCCTTCACTCCTCTCACCGATTAAAAAGGAATGTGCATGTCCACCTCTGAGGCACCTCACGCCCCGAACTCCGCGCCCGCATCGGGATTTTCTGCGAAGTTTTCTCACACCCTGCGCTCTCTTGAAGCAGCGCAGAAGCCCGGCATTGGCGTTCCCGCCTACACCCGCTGGGTCAACCGCCGAGTAGCACGCTACTTCGCCGCGGCAGCTGTCGCTCTGGGCATCACCCCCAACGGCGTCACCGCGATTTCCGCTGCATGTTCCGCTGCAGGCCTCATCGTTCTGATTACCTGCCCTCCCAGCATTGGTGTGGGCATCTGCGTTGCACTGCTTTTCGCTCTCGGTTACGGCCTGGACTCCGCTGACGGCCAGGTTGCTCGAGTGACCGGCGCATCCTCCCCCGCCGGTGAGTGGCTCGACCATGTGGTCGACTCCATCCGTGTGCCCTCCGTGCACATGGCAACTCTGCTCTCCTTCCTGCTGTACCCTGCGCACTACTCCTTTACCGGTTCCAACGCATTCAACGGCTGGATCATTGCGATGCCCATGATTTTCACCGCGCTGACCGCCGGTCACTTCATGAGCCAGATTCTTGCTGAGCAGCTGCGCAACAACCGCAAGACCGCTGCTCCCCCGACCGGTGGCCCCCTGCGCTCCTTCATCAACCTGCACATGGACGCTGGTACCCTCTGCTGGATCTACATTTTCCTTGGCTTCGGACCCGTGTTCGTCATCGTCTACGCGCTGCTTCTGCTGGCTAATGCCGCAACCGTCCTGCTGTCCATGCGTCGCAAGTACGTTAGCCTCGCGACCCCCGCTGAGTAAGGAGAATCCCAATGATGCACTTCACCTCTCGCAACCCTGCTGTTTCCGCCGTTATCGCGACCAACGGCAAGCGCCCCGAACTGCTTCGCGTGGCTGTCCGTTCCATCCTTGAGCAGAGCTACCGCGGCTTCGTTGAAGTCGTTGTCGTCTTTGACCGTGTTGAGCCCGACCGCCTCGAGGACATTGAGGTCGGCGAAAACCGTGCCCTGAAGATTGTCTCCAACACCCGCTCCGGCGGTCTGGCTGGCGGCCGCAACAGCGGCATCATCGCCTCCAGCGGTGAGATGATTGGCTTCTGCGATGACGACGACTACTGGATGCCCTCCAAGCTCACCCAGCAGGTCGCTCTCTGGCGTGAAAACCCCGAAGCAGCCGCTATCTCTTCGGGTATTACCGTCCGCTCCGGCGGTCAGGACATCGTGCGCCTGGCGCCCGAGCGCGCAACCTTCGCAGACTTCCTGCGTTCGCGCATTACCGAAATTCACCCCTCCGCCATGCTGTACTCCCGCGAGGATCTGCTCGGCGTTGACGGTAAGCCCGCCCGCATCGGCCTGGTCGATGAGGAGCTGCCCGCCGCCTACGGTGAAGACTACGACCTGCTGCTGCGCGCAACCCGCCACGGCGATGTGCTGAGCGTACCCGAGCCGCTGATTCTGGTGCTCTGGGACCGCCCCTCCTTCTTCTCCGGTAAGTGGCAGTCCATGGTTGACGGCCTCAGCTACATTCTGCGTAAGTTCCCCGAATTTGAGCAGGACCCCAAGGGTCTGGCGCGTATCGCCGGTCAGATTGCATACGCGCAGGCGTCCCTGGGCAACAACAAGGAGGCGCGTGCCTACGCTCGCGCTGCTCTGCGCCGCGATCCCAAGCAGCTTCGTGCGTGGGCGGCGTATGTTGTGTCCACCGGCGTTATTAAGCCCGCTACTCTTCTTGATCTCGTCCAGAAGACCGGTCGAGGTCTCTAACCAGGTATCGCACAGACATGGTTTCCTCTTCCGTTCTTTCCCCTCCGGGCACTTCGCCTGTGGCACTAAAGGATTCCGCCGGATCGGATAATACTCCGCCCAGCGGTATTCTGCGTGCCCGCGCGCGCAACCGTCCGGTATCTACGGCGCAGAAGAAGCTCCCCGCTTGGCCTCTGCTGGCGTTGCTGTACGGCTTCCCGGCGCTGTGGGCTTTGGGTGTGCTTCAGATTGCACCGCTGGTACTGGCTGCGGTCATGCTTTTTTACCTTATTATTCGAGGTAATGTGCGTGTGCCCAGTTCCCTGTGGGTGTGGGGCGCATTCTGCGTGTGGGTTGTTGTTGCGGCGCTTGCGCTGACCCGTTCGACCGACATTATTGGTTGGGGTCTACGCTTTGTAAATATTCTCAGTGCCGGCATTTACGCCCTGTACTACTACAACGCGCGAGCCTCTATTAGCATCAATAGGCTGCTGGGCGGTCTGGCGACTCTGTGGGTGACCCTGATTGTTTTGGGTTACGGCGGTGTTCTTTTCCCCGAGTTCCGTCTGCGTACTCCGATGAGCTTCATCATGCCTGCTGGGTTTATGCAGAACCCTCTGGTGCGCGACTACATGCTTCCTCCCCTGGCTGAGGTTCAGCGTCCTTGGGGTGCTCCCGAGGCGTATATTCGCCCCTCCGCGCCGTTCCCCTACGCGAATAGTTGGGGTCTGGCGTACACCCTGCTCACCCCGGTGATGCTGGCGTGCTTGCTTCGCCTGCGTTCCATCTGGCTGCGTATTGCGTTGCTGATTGGTATGGCGCTTTCTACTGTGCCTGCGATTGCGACCAGTAACCGCGGTATGTTCATTGGTCTGGGTATCAGCGCAGCGTACGTACTGTTGCGTCAGTTCCTTGCGGCTAATTGGCGTGCTGTGGGTATGGGCGTTGCGGCGATTACGGCTGTGGTTGTGGCGCTCTTTGCGTCGGGCACCGTGGATAACATTCTGGGTCGTCAGGACTACTCGGACTCCACCGGTGGCCGTGCGGCGCTCTACCGCGCCACATGGAAGGCAACCTTGGAGTCCCCGATTATTGGTTACGGCACTCCGCGTATGGAACCGAGCATTGGCGTGTCAATGGGTACCCAGGGGTACCTGTGGACTCTGATGTTCTGCTTCGGCTTCGTGGGTCTGGCGCTGTTCGCACTCTTCATGGTGTGCACTGTGGCAAGCGGCGCGCGCGTGAAGACCACCTCCGGGTACTGGCTGCATAGCGTGCCGGTCGCGTGCTGTGTTGTCTTCATCTTCTACAGCTTCGATATTGCTCAGTTGACCATTCTGATGCTCGCGTCGATGGCGTGTATCCGTTCCATTCGGGATGGTGAGGGGCTATGACGAAGAATCAGTCCCCTCGTGGTTTAGAGACCACTCCGGTTTCAGCTTTCGATGATGCCTACTCGACGGGTGGTCACCCTAGCCGCCGTGCACGCCTGCGTGAGAGCGGCGAGTATGTGGAGCAGGCAGTGGAGCAGGCTGACTCACTGGCAGAGTCTTCTGCCGATGAGTTTGCTCCGACGGTGGACGATATTCGTTCCGGTCGTTTTCCTGCGACCACGGCGCTGTCGATTGTGCCTCCGGCTCGAGGCTTTGCTTCCGAGGAATCGTTGTCCGATTCTTTGGAGGCGGGTTCTTCGGAGTCAGGGACTTCGACTGCTGGTTCCTCCGCGGCGAACACTAGCGCTGTAGCGGGTGCTCATCTGTCCGGTTCCCGGCGGGTTGCCTCGGCTACTGCTGAGTCTGTAGAAAAGGCGCAGGAAGAAAAGACTCCGAATGAGAAGGCTAAGCCTTCCGCATCAGGTACTCAGGCAGATAGCGCATCCACGAAGAGCGCGCCGGTTAAGAAAGCTCCCGGAAAGGGTAAGCAGCCCAGCCTCGCGAAGAGCGGCTCTCTTGCTTCTCTGTGCGTGATGTACGGTGCGGGTATCGCGTTCGTGACCACGATGGTGGTGTCGAACGGTATTGGTGCTCAGGGTTCGGGCGAGTTTTTCCGTCTGATGGCGTTGTTCGCGATTGCGATTTCGCTGGTGACTTTCGGCGCGGATACTGGCTTGGTTCGTACGATGAGTGCTCAGCGTGCGCTGGGTCGTTACGGTGTGCTTCCGCAGCTGATCCGTTACGGTCTGATTCCTTCGCTGGTGACTTCGGTGCTTCTGGTGGCGGGTGTGTACATCTACACCGAGTTTGTGCCGATGGCTCCCGAGTATCAGGCGGCAATGCGTGTCAGCTCGGCTTTCGTGCTGATAGCGGCGCTGATGACGGTGTTCTTCGGTGCTCTGCGTGGCCTGCATCGTGTGGTGACTTTTACGGTTCTGCAGAATGTTCTGCTTCCTACTCTGCGTTTTGCGGCGGTGGGTTTGGTGGTTCTTTTCTCGGGTCAGCTCATGGATTTGGTGTACGCCTGGACCATCCCGGTGGCGATTACTGCGGTGGTTGCCCTGTGGCTTTTGGAGCGGACATTCCCTTCCGAGGAGCATGTGGAGGTTCTTCCTTCTGAGGATTCTCCGACCGAGACGTTCCGTTCGTTCTGGGGGTTCAGCTCTGCACGCGGTGTCGCTACCGTTGTGGAAACCATCCTGGAGTGGATTGACGTGCTGGTGGTGACGGCGTTCTTGGGTGCCGCTGCCGGTGGTATCTATGGTGCTGTGAACCGTTGTGTTCGTGTGGGCACCATGATTGAACACACCGGCCGCGTGGTAACCGGCCCCTCGATTAGTGCGGCGCTGGCGACTCGTCAGCTGGATCGTGCTCGAGATATTTTCCTTTCGACCACTCGCGTGTTGACTGCGTTGTCTTGGCCGTTCTACCTCTCCCTGGCGTTCTTTGGTCCGACTCTTTTGGGCTTCTTCGGTAAGGGCTTTGAGGCTGGCGCCGGTATTCTCTGGGTGATTTGCCCGGCGGCGATGCTGTCGATGAGTGCCGGTGGCGTGCAGTCTGTTCTGCTGATGAGCGGTAAGAGTCGCTGGCAGCTGTTGAACAAGCTCTCCTCGCTGGTGGTGGCTGTGACCTTGAACTTCACTTTAGTTCCGGTCTGGGGCCTGTACGGTGCGGTGACGGCGTGGGCTTCTGCTCTGCTGATTGACACCTTCCTGGCAAGCTACCAGGTGTTCCGCCTCGTCGGTATTCGTGCTTCGGCCCGTGAGATGGCTCCTTCACTCTTCTTGGGTGCGGCTGTTCCGACAGCGTGTGCTCTGGTGTCTTTGACTTTCTTGGGTCAGAGCGTTCTGGGTGTCGTCGTGTACGTGGTGCTACTCGTTCCGGTGTACGGTGCGGTGCTGTACCGCTTCCGCAAGGCGCTGGGTATTGAGCGTTTCCTCTCCGCCCGCCGCGCGAAGTCTTAAGCCTTCCGCTTCTTCTACGTTTTTCTCCGATATTTAGTGTCCGTTTCTCTTCCTCTAGGATGTCCTCATGGATAACACCTCTCATACTTCCTCGGTTACCCTTGGCAGCCAGGTACGTCGTATTTTCCGACACCGTCTGCTGATTCTGCTGTCGGTCGTGGTTTTTGCTGTGGCGGGTGCCGCTTACGGCTACATGACTAATAGCAAGTACACTTCTAAGGCTTCGCTGGTTGTTTACCCGCTGGTGGTTGATCCCGCCGGTACGGGTAGCGCTAACTCCGCAAAGGTGGATATTGCTACCGAGTCTCGCGTTGCTTCCTCTCGTGAGGTTGCGCAGAACGCGGCTAAGGCTCTGATTGCTAATGGCGATACCCTCTCTGAGGCTCAGCTGACCAGCCGTCTGATGAATTCCGTCAAGGTGACCGGCACCTCCCAGACTGCTGTTCTGGATATTGAGGTGACCCGCCCCAACGGCACGGAGGCTGCACGTTACGCTAACGCTATGGCAAACGCATACCTGCAGGTTCGTTCCGAGGCCCTGAAGAGCAGCGTTGATTCTGCTCTGCACCAGATTGATGAGCAGATTTCTGCCCTAGAGGGTGATAACAACCGTGCGGCTCTGCTTTCTCAGCTGCAGGAGCGTCGCGCCCAGATTCAACTGACTTCCACCACCGGTGGCCGCGTGATGAGCGAGGCTCAGGTTCCGGCTTCTTCCTCGGCGCTTGGCCCGGTGAAGATGGCTGTTGTTGGTGCTGTTGCCGGTCTGCTGATTGGTGCTGTACTGGCTTACGGTCGTGACCGCACCATGCGTCACGTTGGTTACGTTGACCGTCTGGAAGATGCTGGTATCCCGGTTCACGAGCTGGGTTCCTCTTCTGAGGCGAATGACGCGTTCATGCTGCTGCGCACCATTGGCGCTCCCGATGGCGATGTGAAGAGTGCTGGCGCATCCGGTATTGTCATTCTGCCCGGTACTGACCGCGGCGTTGAGCACCTGTACCAGATGTTGCAGCGCGTTTTGCCCACCGAGTACGCACGTTTCACCGATTACGCTTCGGTCCGTGACGCTCTGACCCGCCACACTCCCGAGTCGCTGGTTGAGAAGAGCGAGACTCCTCTGGTGATTAGCCTGAGCACCGCTACTCCCCTGTCGACCCAGCTGCGTTTCGTTCAGGCTGGCGGCGTGGCTCTGGTTCCGGTAACTGCGGCTACTTCTCTGCAGCAGGTTCGTGAGCTTTTCGCTCAGCTGGATCAGCTTGAGGGTGTGAACGCTCTGGCTGTTTTCCTGGACCGCGAATAAGCTAGGCCAGGAGTAACTGGACCGCGCGTCATCGGGTCTATTGATGGATGCCTCGCCTCTGTGCGGGTTCGTCCTTTGTCCTTGAGCGTAGGGTCGGTAACGCCTGTTGAGGCGGATCTGTTGTAGCAGGTCTGTTGATGCAGGCGTTGCCGGACCCGCCAGCTCACCTTTATCTTCTCTTCTTATTTTTCTCTTGTATTGGGGCTTTAGGAGAACACTATGACTGAGGCAACTTCCTCTCAGGCACCGAAGAAGAAGCTTCTGCTGGTTTCTAGCAGTGGCGGACACTTGAAGCATCTGACGGCGACTTCTGCTGCGTGGCAGGATTATGACCGCGTGTGGGTTAGCTTTAAGCAGCCCGATGTTGAATCTTCTCTGGCTGATGAGAAGACCTATTGGGCTTATTACCCGACCACTCGAAATATTAAGAACGCTATTCGTAATCTGTTCTTGGCATTTCGTATTCTTCCGAAGGAACGTCCGGATGCGGTTGTTTCTGCCGGCGCCGGTGTTGCCGTTCCTTTCTTTGTGGCGGCTAAACTCTTTGGCGTAAAGACTCTTTATATTGAGTGTTTTGACCGCCCGACTCTGCCGACGATGACCGGCAAGATGCTGTACACCTTTGCTGATCGAATTATTGTTCAGAGCGAGGAACAGCAGAAAAATTTCCCTGATTCTTGTGTGATTCATCCTATTTTCTAAGAGTGATGAATTTATCCTGAAAATAGCGTCCTCGCGTGTGCTGAGGGCGTTATTTTCAGGGTATAGTATTTATTAAACATACAGATACGCATAAGTCGTGCGCTCCACTGTGGACTCACCATCCAAGCGAACTAACCACTCGCCAGAGAAGCGTATGCGGAGATTACTCACCATTTTCTCCGGCACGACGCCGCCGCGTATACCAATTGATGCCCTCCGGATTTTTGCGTCAGGTATACGGGGTTACTACCGATAAATACATAGAGAGGAATAGGCTATGTCTATTCAGAACTTCCCCCACGTCAGCGTTGATACTTCCAAGTTCGACCTGCCCGTATTTACCCCTGCCGTCGCGCCCGTTCGTATTCCTACCAAGACTTACGATTTGGTGGTGTCCCTCGGCACCGACGTTCACACTTTTGATCGTCTCCTGCGTTGGGTTGAGGCTTATCTTGAGGCTCACCCCGAGGTTACCTGCCTCGTGCAGCACGGCCACACTGCGCCCATTAAGCACGCAGACAACCTTAAACTTCTTCCCGCCTCCGAGCTGCTGGACTACTACGCAACCGCACGCGTAGTACTGGTTCAGGGCGGCCCCGGTTCCATCCAGGATGCACGCCGTACCGGCGCTCTGCCTCTGGCTGTTCCGCGCCGCGCAGAGTTCGACGAGGTCGTTGACAACCACCAGGTTCCCTTCACCACTCTGATGGAGAAGCGCGGTCACGCTGTTGTCGTTGAAAGCCGCGAAGACCTCTTCGACAAGCTGGATCTTGCGCTGGCGAACCCCTCCCTGTTCCGCACCGCTGAGCCTTACATCTCCACCCCGGAGATTTCTGCAGCGCAGCTGGGCGAGGAGCTGCAGGACCTGCTCGCGGGCAAGACCCGCCGCAAGGATTCCTTCTGGGGTCGTCTGAAGCAGGCTGCTCGCGCACACCGTGCGGGTAAGGCTGAGATGGCTCGCATCGACGCCATGGCTCCCAGCGCCTAACCAGCGCCTAACCAGCGCCTAAAAGCTTTTAGCTTTCTAAGCCCAGCATCCTTAGTGATGCGATGTGGGAGCCACCCGGAGGTGTTTCCCGCATTTTTAGACCGGCATGCGAATCCTCCAACCACCCTGTGAGAGACTGCGGACGTTTTCCCTTGTTCACGGCATATTCTCAGGTGGATTCGCGTCTTTACATTGGTTGCGAAACCCCGCGCACCGTATCCTTAGAAGGGATAATGCGCGGGGTTTTCGCGCACTACGAAAGGAACAATTATGGCAGTTCAGGAATCGACCGTTATCAACGCAAGCGTTGAGCAGGTTATCGAGGCGTTCTCTAGCGAGGATTTCGCACGCTTCGTATGCTCCGAGGTTGGCGTGGAGTTCGGTAGCTTCTCCGTTTCCGGTGACACCTCCGCTGAGTTCACCGCAACCACCGAGCGTACCGTGCCCGCTGAGCGCGTGCCGGACATCGCTCGTAAGTTCGTCGGCAACGGCGTTGCTATGACCCAGGTGGACACCGTAAGCGCACCGGCTGCTGACGGCTCCCGTACCGTTTCTACCGAGGTCAAGGTCAACGGCGTTCCCGTGTCCGCTCAGGCTACTCAGAAGCTGACCCCCGAGGGTGATCAGACCCGCCTGGACGTCAACGGTGAAGTCTCCTGCTCCATCCCGCTGGTGGGTAAGAAGATTGCAGCCGCTGCTGAGCCTCAGGTTGGCCGCGTGCTGAAGGTTCTGGGCTCCTCCGCTGAGAAGTGGCTGGCACAGCGCTAAAGCTTATGAGACGCTCACCTTTGAGGTGTAGCTGATATACCGCCAATAGGTAAAGGATCCCCGCCGTAAGTACTTACGGCGGGGATCCTTCTGTGTCTTGATGAGTCTTTATGAGCTCTAGAGCATCTACGAGGGCGTAGGAGCGTTAGGAGGCGATAATCGCCTCGGAGTATTCGCGCTCGCCGAGCAGCTCAGCGAAGCGGCGCATCTCTACGCGCAGGTCGTGCTCTGCTTCGAGCAGGTCAACGACCTTGCGTAGCTTGGTGCTGGAGGTGTGCTCGGTGTAGGGGAAGTAGTGTACTTCCACGCCGACCTCTGCGAAGCGTGCTTCCAGGGCGTTACCCTTTTCGGTGCCCTTCCAGTCGTCACCCTTGAAGAAGACGTTGAAGGGCTTCTGCTTCCAGGTTTCGAGCTTGTCGGGGGTGGTTTCGACGTGCACTTCGTCCACGTAGTCGATGTGGCTGACGATGGCAGCACGCTCTTCGATGGGGATGACGGGGCGACGGCCCTTGGTCACTTCCAGAACGTCATCGTGCACGACGCCTGCGATGAGGTAGTCGCAGTTTTCCTTAGCCTTGCGAAGAATCTCGAGGTGGCCGTAGTGGAAAAGGTCGTAGGCGCCTGCGGCGTAGCCAATAATCATGGGGGTTCCTTGTGGTTGGTAGCGGCGATGGTTATTCCGGTGTGGTTGAAGTACCGGAAGGGTGAGAAACATAACCGATATCTGTGGCGAATGCACGAGAATTAGCGAAGATTGTCCAGCATTGAGAAAATATTCTCTCTAAGCTGTTTTTCTTCTCGCTATCGCAGAGAATATGCGGGTCCGAAAAGAGTTTCTCAAGGGTGCTGGTTGGGCGCCCTTCGTCCCTTTATTTTACCAGTCACCTTTTTGAAGGAAAAAGGAAAAGATATAAATATGAGGCGGATACAGTGTAGTATCCGCCTCATATTTTCATCCTATTGATTTAAATCAAAGAAATCTTATATCAAGAAAGAATAGGGTGTAGATTCTCGACTCGAGTCTCGTTCGGTGCTCACCGCTCAAAGTTCATCGAAAAACATTACACATCCATGCAATATATTGTCGATGGATCCATTCGATATTTTCGATTGGCGTTCAAATATTGGCTACTAACCGAACAATCCAACCTACCCCCTCGGCAAAAATTAGTTCTTTGCGGCCGCTTCCTTAGTAGCTTCCTCAACCGCAACCCACGAAAGCATCGCGCACTTCACGCGCGCCATAAACTTCGAAACGCCGGAGAAAGCCGCCATATCGCCGTATTCCTCTTCGTCCAGGGTCACCTTACCGCGCGAGCGCAGCATCTCGCGGAACGCATCCACGTGACTCTGCAGCTCGGAGACGGTCATGCCCGGAGCCATTTCAGAGAGCACGGAGGCAGCAGCCATAGAGATGGAGCAACCGTCGCCTTCCCAGGAGATCGACTCGATGGTCTTCTCGCCGTCCTTCAGCTCGGCAGAAAGCACCACGCGCAGGTTGATTTCGTCGCCGCAGGTGGGGTTGTACTGGTGGTTATCGGCACTTGCATGACCGGCGGGTACCTCTACGAGGTGCTCGCCGCTGCGCTGCTTAGAATGCTCCAGAATAATTTCCTGGTACAGGGATTCAAGAGACACGGTGATCTTCTTCCGTCAGTTGGTATGTCTGAAAAATTGGGGCGTTAGCTTCTAGCGCGCCTGCTTTTAGAAGCCGAAGTAGGGACGTACCTCGGCGAGTGCCTTCAGGAAAGCGTCCACATCTTCGGTGGTGTTGTAGATGTAGGTGGAGGCGCGGGTCGAGGCGGTCACACCGGCGCAGCGGTGCAGCGGCTGGGCGCAGTGGTGGCCCACGCGCACGGCGATGCCCTGGGTGTCGAGCAGCTGGCCCACGTCGTGCGGGTGCACGCCCTCGATGGCGAGAGCAACCAGGCCGGCACGCTTGGTGGGGTCGGTAGGACCGAGCAGGCGCACACCGTCAATCTTCTGAACGCCCTCAACGAGGCGGGCACCCAGTTCGTGTTCCCACGCCTCAACGTTCTCCATGCCCAGGTGTTGCAGGTAGCGCACAGCGGCGGCGAAAGCGACTGCCTGCGAGACGCGCTGGGTACCTGCCTCAAACTTGATGGGGGCGGGCATGTACTCGGCGTCCTGCAGACCCACGCGGGTAATCATGGAGCCACCGGTCAGGAAGGGCGGCAGAGCTTCGAGCAGTTCGGCACGGCCGTAAAGGGCACCGATACCGGTGGGTGCCAGCATCTTGTGACCGGAGAACGCCGCGAAGTCAACGTCCAGGGCGTGGAAATCTACGGGCATGTGCGGTACGGACTGGCAGGCGTCCAGCACGACGAAGGCGCCGTGCTTGCGCGCCATGGCGACCATGCGGGGCACATCGGTAATCGCGCCGGTCACGTTCGAGACGTGGGTAAACGCCACGATGCGGGTCTTCTCGTTGATGATGCCCTCAGCTGCCGCGTAGTCGAGCTGACCGTCCTCGGTGGAGGGGATGTGGCGCAGAGTCGCGCCAGTACGCTGTGCAAGAATCTGCCAGGGGATGAGGTTCGCGTGGTGCTCAATCTCCGTGGTGACGATTTCATCGCCGGGCTTCAGCACAAAACGCTCAGCGGCGGGACCGCCGATGCCCTGGGAGGCGTTGCCGATGGAGTAGGCAACCAGGTTCAGCGCCTCGGTTGCGTTGGAGGTCCACACGATTTCTTCGTCAGTGGCACCGACGAAGTTCGCTACGGTGATGCGCGCATCCTCAAACAGGTCGGTTGCTTCGACCGCGAGGGTGTGGGCGCCGCGGTGTACGGCGGAGTTAGCGTGCAGGTAGAAGTCGCGTTCTGCGTTGAGAACCTGAAGGGGTTTCTGGCTGGTCGCCCCCGAATCCAGGTAGACCAAGGGATGCCCGTTGACCTCAGTGTTGAGGATCGGGAAGTCCTGGCGAAGCTGGCGTACGATGTCGTCGCTCAGCGGGGTGTTGGCGGGGGTGGAGTATTCAGCCACGGGTACCTTCTTCTCTCGCTCATACGCTCCACGGTCGGGTATTTTCCCGTCGTGGAGCGTATAACGTCATTCTTTTCTAGCTTATTCCCTCATCTGGCTCTTGCATAGTTAGGTAGAGCCTAGTTCACGCATCGGCCCGCATCATGCGTTACCTCAGTTCAGCGTTTACTCGGTACGGGTCATACGGCTAGGAGCCTGCTCCGTGGTAGCGCTGCTGGGTTGCCAGCAGTCCTTCCTTCACGAGCATCATGGTTGCATCCGCTGCGTTTGAGATGAGGAAGGGCAGGTCCTTCGCTTCGGTGCTGCTGAAAGGCTTGAGCACGAAGTCTGCGGTGTCCATGCGTCCGGGAGGACGACCGATGCCGGTGCGAACACGGTAGTAGTCCTTGGTACCCAGCGCCTTGGTGATATCGCGCAGACCGTTATGACCGCCCTCTCCCCCACCAATCTTGAGCTTAATGGTGTCGAAGGGGATATCCAGTTCATCGTGCACCGCGATGATACGGTCGGGGTTAATATCGTAGAACTGGGCTAGAGCCGATACCGGGCCGCCCGAGGTGTTCATATAGGTCAGGGGCTTGGCCAGCACTACCTTGGGTCCGCCTATACCCAAACGTCCTTCCAGCACCTGGGCGCGCGCGCGTCCGTGCTTCTTGAAGCCACCGCCTACTTCACGCGCCAGTTCATCAACCACCATCTGGCCGATGTTATGGCGGGTTTTCTCGTACTCCGGGCCCGGGTTCCCCAGACCAACAATGAGCCACGCATCAGACATATCTTCGCCCTTTCCACGGCGCTGTAAAAGGTTTTTAGAAAATTCATGGACTACACCATTCTATGAGTATGGCCCGCTACCACCTCAGAAGAGAGGTAGCGGCGGGCCATCCACAAATCATTGTTGCGCTAGGCGCAGGGCGCAGTCTAGTGCTTTGAGTTATCTGAGTCGTGAGCTTCGCCAGCCTGATCTGATTCCTCGGAAGCTTCAACGATGTCACCCTCGGGTGCGTTTTCGCCTTCTTCACCGGGCTCGGGAACGTCGAGTTCCTCGGGCTCAGAAACGTTAACGATCAGCAGTTCAGCGTCTGCAACCAGGGTTACGCCTGAGGGCAGTTCAACGTCTGATGCCAGAACGTGAGCGCCAGCTTCGCGGCCTTCGATGCTCACGGTCAAAGCTTCGGGTGCCTTCAGTGCGTCAGCTTCAACCAGAAGAACGGTTTCTTCCTGGTTAGCAACGGCGCCAACAGCAGGCTCGCCTTCAACGTGTACAGGAACCTCAATCTCAACGCGCTCGCCGCGCTTAACGGTCAGCAGGTCGATGTGCTGCAGTTCAGGGCGGATTGCGTGACGCTGGATGTCCTTGATCATTGCGAGGTGTGATTCACCTTCGATGTCGAGGTCGAGGATAGCGTTGGGGACGCGGGCAGCCAGGGTGGTTGCGTGGCCGGGGAGTACTACGTGCTTGGGCTCTTCGCCGTGGCCGTAGATGACGGCGGGGATGTCGCCTGCCATGCGGATGCGGCGCGCGTAGCCCTTGCCGAAGTCGCTACGTACGGTAGCTGAAATTTTGATGGTATCTGACATGAGTTGTCCACCCTTTCTTGGTTAGAAGTTATGCGCCAAGTGGAATAGGGACTGGCGCCAGAAATCTCTTTCCAACCAGCCACCGTCAGTTACGGACCTACACGTTTCGTGTATTCCACCGCCTTGGCCAAGACAATATTGTACAGGTTCCCGGCTCTTCTTCAAGGGCCGGGAACCTGTGATATGGCGCTTTTCACGCCTTTTATGCTGTTGTCAGCAGATATAGAGCCAATTCCTTAGAGGATTAGGAGCCCATTTCTGCCAAGTAGGCGGCAAGCGCCTCGCGGTGATCACGCGGGGTGAAGCCTGCAGCAATCAGCTTGGACAGGTCCATTGCCGAGTTCGTCGGACGGTGAGCGAAGAGCTCAGCGTTGGCGAAGTATTCCTCGGTGGTGGTGTCGCTGACTCGTGCCGGGTCGTGGCCGGTGCCCTCGTACACTGCACGAGCGAACTGCGCCCAGTTGATGACTTCACCGGTGTTCGACACGTTGTAGGTGCCGTATTCAGCGCCGGAGAAGAGCAGGTGCAGGGCAGCTGCTGCCAGGTCCTGGGTGAAGGTCGGGCGGCCCCACTGGTCGGCGACCACGGACGGGTCGATACCGCGCTCAGCCAGGGATGCCATGGTGCCCACAAAGTTCTTGCCAGCGCCAACAACCCAGCTGGTACGCAGGGTGTAGTGCTTACGCCATGCTGCAGCGGCAACCTCACCGGCAGCCTTAGATGCGCCGTAGACGCTCAGCGGTGCCAGGGGGTAATCCTCCGGGTATTCCTCACCCAGGGGCAGGGAACCGTCAAAGACGTAGTCGGTGGATACGTGAACCAGCGGCAGGTTAGCTTCTTCACAGATGGAGGCAAGAGCGCTCACGCCCAGGGCGTTAGCTGCCCAGGCGTCGCGGCGACCCTCGGGGGTTTCAGCCTGATCCACTGCGGTGTACGCTGCTGCGTTGATGACCGCGCGGAAGGAGCGCCAGCGGAATGCGTCGCGCCACTGCTCGGGCTTGCCCAGGTCGAGGCGGTCGCGATCCACAGCCAGGAAGGGGACGTTCTGCTCGGTGAGCTGGCGAACCAGCTCGGTGCCGAGCTGACCGCCCGCGCCAATAATCAGAATCGGGTCAGCTTCCAGGGGCTTGATCTCGTTCAGACGCGGGTGGTTACGGTCCTTCTCGGAGAGCTCTGCCTTCGCCAAATCGATGGGCCAGTCGATTGCGACGGTCTCATCGGCGAGGTTCAGGAAGCTGTAGCCGGATACTGCATCCGCCGACCAGTGATCGTTCACCAGGTAGGTGTAGGCGGTGTTCTCTTCCAGGGTCTGGAAGGAGTTACCCACGCCGCGGGGCACGAAGATTGCGGTGTCCGGACCCAGCTCCACGGTGACGACCTTGCCGAAGGACTCGCCGGCACGCAGGTCAACCCACGCGCCGAAGATACGGCCGGTCGCAACAGAAACGTACTTATCCCACGGCTCGGCGTGGATACCGCGGGTGGTACCTACCGAAGCGTTGAACGAGATGTTGTTCTGGACGGGGTTGAAGTCGGGCAGACCGGCTGCGACCATCTTCTCGCGCTGCCAGTTTTCCTTGAACCAGCCGCGGTTATCGCCGTGAACCGGCAGGTCAATAATGAGCAGGCCGGGAATATCGGTTTCAGTAACCTTCAATTCCTTGGTCATTACTGGCCAGCCTTTGCGTACTTAGCCTCAACCTCAGCCTTCAGGGGCTCCCACCAGCTGCGGTTGTCGGTGTACCACTTAATGGTGTCGGCAAGGCCGGACTCGAAGTCGGTGAACTTCGGCTCCCAGCCGAGCTCTGCACGCAGGCGGCTACCGTCGATTGCGTAGCGCAGGTCGTGACCGGGGCGGTCAACCACGTGCTCGAAGTCGTTCTCGTCCTTGCCCATCAGGCGCAGGATGGTGCGCAGAACGGTGATGTTGTTCTCTTCGCCGTCTGCACCGATGAGGTAGGTTTCGCCGATTTTGCCCTGCTCCAGGATGCGCAGCACAGCAGAAGAGTGGTCGGATGCGTGAATCCAGTCACGAACGTTCAGGCCCTCGCCGTACAGCTTCGGGGTCAGACCCGAGAGGATGTTAGTGATCTGGCGGGGGATGAACTTCTCGATGTGCTGGTAGGGGCCGTAGTTGTTGGAGCAGTTAGAGATGGTTGCTTCAATACCGAAGGAGCGGACCCACGCGCGCACGAGCAGGTCGGAACCTGCCTTAGTGGAGGAGTAAGGGGAAGAGGGGTTGTAGGGGGTGGTTTCGGTAAACTTTGCCGGATCGTCCAGCTCGAGGTCGCCGAAGACTTCGTCGGTGGAGATGTGGTGGTAGCGAGTACCGTGCTTACGGACTGCTTCCAGGAGGCTGAAAGTACCGATGAGGTTAGTGTGAATGAACGGTTCGGGGTTGGACAGGGAGTTGTCGTTGTGCGATTCCGCAGCGTAGTGGACAACAGCGTCTGCCTTGCCGACCAGTTCGTCAGCCAGCTCGCGGTCGGCGATGTCGCCTACAACAAGCTTGAAGCGGGATTCAGGAAGACCCTCCAAAGACGCAGCGTTTGCGGCGTAGGTCATCTTATCCAACACAGTAATAGTGTGATCAGTGTTATCGATGAGGTGGTGAACAAAGTTCGAACCAATAAAACCGGCACCGCCGGTAACAAGAATGTGAGCCATACGGTAGATTTTACCTGGCTAAACGGTGATTTTTATGCCTCAACAAAGAGATAAACATGACACAATAAGAAGTTATGAAGGGAATTATTCTTGCCGGCGGTACCGGAAGCCGTTTGCACCCTATCACTCAGGGTATTAGCAAGCAGCTCACTCCGGTCTATGACAAGCCGATGATTTACTACCCGCTGTCCACTCTCATGCTGGCGGGTATCCGCGATATTTTGATTATTACCACTCCTGCCGACCAGGAGCAGTTCCAGCGACTGCTCGGTGACGGCTCCCGTTTCGGTATTAATCTCGAATACAAGGTGCAGCCCTCCCCGGATGGTCTGGCACAGGCATTTATTCTGGGCGCCGACTTTATTGGCAACGACCCCGTAGCACTTGTGCTCGGTGACAATATCTTCTACGGCCCCGGTCTGGGCACTCAGCTTGCCACCTACGAGCAGAAGGACGGCGCGACCGTCTTCGCTTACCGGGTTGCTGATCCTCGCGCCTACGGTGTGGTGGAGTTCGACGAGAACTTCAACGCACTGTCCATTGAGGAGAAGCCTGAAAACCCCAAGAGCGACTACGCTATTCCGGGTCTGTACTTCTACGACTCGAAGGTTGTAGAGTATGCACGCCAGATTAAGCCTTCCCCGCGCGGTGAGTTGGAAATCACTGACCTTAACCGCGTCTACCTGGAACAGGGTAAACTGAAGGTTGAGGTTCTGCCTCGCGGTACCGCGTGGCTCGACACCGGAACCTTCGATTCACTCGCTGATGCCACTAACTTCATCCGCACTGTTCAGAGCCGTCAGGGCCTGTCAGTTGGTTGCCCGGAGGAAATTGCGTGGCGCCACGGTTGGCTCTCCGATGAGCAGTTGCGCGACATTGCTACCCCCCTCGTCAAGAGCGGTTACGGTAGCTACCTGCTCGGATTGCTCCGCTAATAAACACCGGGGGATTTTCGTATCCCTTCACCGCCTGCAACAACACTCCACGTTGCAGGTACACTAACTCAAACTTTCTGGAGTATTCTCACTACCATGACCATTTTGGAATTTTTCCGCACCACGAGGGCTAACCTCTGGCTGCTGATCATTGGCATCGTTGTCGGTGCCGCAGCGGGCTTCGGCTATGCCTCTTTTCAGCCGAAGGTCTACGCTGCATCGTCCTCGGGCTACGTGACCGTGGGCGAGTCCGGTACGGTGGATGTTCTCTCGGGCTCTACAGCCGCTAAGGAGCGCGCTCGCTCCTACGCTGCTATCGTCTCCTCTGAGGCCGTGGCACAGAAGATTAAGCAGAACAACCCCGAACTGTCCCTGAGCACCGGTCAGATTCGTTCTAGCCTCACCGCAACCGCAGGTGACAACGCTGCACTGATTACCGTGAGCGCGCAGGCTTCTTCCCCGAAGAACGCACAGTTGCTCGCTAACGGTGCGTTGCAGGCTACCGCCGACTACATCAAGGAAATTGAGCAGAACCCCGGTAACGCTCAGGCACTGGTGAACGGCGAAAACACCGCCGCATCCCCGACCACCAACAACACCGTTCGCGTGATTCCGCTGAACAACGCAAGCGTGAACCCGCCGCTGGTAGCTCCGAACTACGAGCAGAACGTGCTCATCGGCGCTGTTGCTGGTCTGGGTCTGGTGTACCTGGCGATTTTCCTGCGCCGCGCACTGGATCAGCGCATCCGTACTCGTGACGACGCTACCAAGGCAACCGGCGCAAGCATCCTGGGCGTTCTGCCCGTCAGTGACGACCTGAACGAAGACAACATCGTTAACGGCAACACCGACGACCACATCGCGCAGGAGTCTATCCGTCAGCTGCGCACCAACCTGCGCTTCGTGAACGTTGACACTCCCCCGCGTTCGTTCATCGTCACCTCTGCAGTGCCCGGTGAAGGTAAGTCGACTGTGTCGCTGTCGCTGGCTCGCGCAATGGCTGATGCAGGTTCGCCCGTCATCCTCATTGACGCCGACCTCCGCCGCCCGACCGTGGCTAAGAAGCTGAAGCTGGACGCTAAGGTTGGTCTGACCCAGGTTCTGGCTGGTCAGGTCGAGATTGCTAACGCTGTGCACCAGCTGGGCGATTCGAACCTCTTCGTCCTGCCTGCAGGTCGTATCCCCCCGAACCCCTCCGAGCTTCTGGGCTCCGATAAGATGCGCCAGCTGATCAACGAACTCTCCGAAGAGTTCATCGTGGTCGTCGACGTTCCGCCGCTGCTGCCCGTGACCGACGCTTCGTTGCTCTCCCACTCCGTGGATGGTGTGATCCTCGTTGGTTCTATCGGCCGAAGCCACCGTGAGCAGATGACTGAGGCTGCAAGCATCCTGAAGAAGGTCAACGCAAACCTCTTCGGTATGGTTCTGAACCGTGCCCCCCGTAAGGGTCTGGGTAACTCCTACTACGGCTTCGGTTACGCAAGTTCGTACGTCGGCTACTCCACCTACTACGGTTACGGCAAGGACGGCGACAAGAAGTCCTCAAAGAAGTCCTTGAAGAAGTCCTTGAAGAAGTCCTTGACTAAGAAGTAATAGCGTAATAAGCACCCTAAAACTATAGGGAGCGACTTAGGGCGGGATGGGCAGTATTTTCTGCCCGTCCCGCCTTATACTTATCTGGTATACATGTGCACCGAAAGGCTATTGTGACCACTCACTCACCCAATACCCCGGAGCCGCAGACTACTCCGCTTGCGGCACGGATTCGGCTTGCGCACGCCTACTTCCAGCGGATTGCCGACATGCACTCCATCGATATTCTGCATGTCAAAGGCTACGCTTTCTCCCAGGAAATTTACCGCAAGGGCAGGTACAGCTCCGACGCTGACCTGCTCGTCCGTCCCTCTCACGTGGACCGCTTTGTAGAGATCCTTCTGGCAGATGGATGGCGTATCCAAGCCCACTTCGAAACAGGTTCCGTGTTCGAGCACGCAATGACGCTCTACCACGCTTCATGGGGCCTGACTGATATCCATCGTTTCTTCCCCGGTCTGGGACGCCATGGCGACTACGAGAAGGCTTTTGACCGCATCTGGGCGGCACGTAAGACCCGTATGATTGCTCACCGTCCCTGTACTGTCCCCAGTGATCTGGACGCGCGTCTTCTCGTGGTGCTTCACCGCGCCCGCGCTGCATCACGTTACAGCGCAGATATTAACTACCTGGTCTCCCTGCTCTCGTACAGCGATTGGCAGCGCCTGCGAGCCCGCGCGGAGGAGCTTGACTCCTCCCTCGCATATAGCGCGGCTATGGGCGGTCTGGAGCAGTACCGTGACGACCGCGACTACCTGCTGTGGCTGTCGGTCTCCAAGGATGTGCCCCACTATATTCAGTGGATTGGGCGTTTGCAGTCGGCATCCACCCTGCACGATAAGCTGCGCACCCTCAAAAATATTTTCTTTGTGAATAAGGACCATTTGGCGATGCAGCTGGGACGCACCCCCACCAAGGCTGAAATTCGTGCCAAGTTCTTTGAACGATTCGGAATCAAGGTGAAAAAATGAGCAATCCGGTAGATTCCCGTCAGACCGTATACGGTATCCCCGAGAACATCGCGTACGTTCATTCTGAAGAGTTCGCTAAGTACTCCCCCACGGCAACTTATCTTGCAAACCTTGCCAACGGTGAGCTGTCTGTCCTTCAGGACTCAGCCTCCATTATTTGGAGTATTTTTGAAGACCCGATGTCTCTGCAGGACGCTATCGACCTGCTCTGCGAAATGTATGAACAGCCCATAGAGACTATGGGGCCGCAGATTGAGGGTTTTATTCCAGAGTTGCTCTCCAAGGGGCTTCTAGAGGCCCGCTAAGGCCTCCAGAAGGCGCAAAGAAGGCGGGGCGGTAGAAAACCTTAGTTTCTACCGCCCCGCCTTCTTCTATGAGCCGTCTAGCTCTTTTAGTCTTCGGGCAGAGCCTGCACGTACATCTTCAGACGGCTGATGAAACGAGCCTCCGAGAAACCGTCAACATGCTCACGGATGTAATCGGCATCCCAGTCATCCGGGTTGAAAGCCTTGAGAGCTTCCACCAGCTGCTCCACGGTCGGCTGGTTAATGAACATGCCGGTTTTGCCTTCCTGAATGGTATCCAGGAAGCCGCCCGCACGGTAGGCGATCACGGCCTTGCCGCTAGCACCCGCCTCCAGCGGGGTAATGCCGAAGTCCTCATAGGAGATAGCCAGCAACGCCAGGCAGTGACGGTACGCGTAACGGAGCTGCGCGTCCGAAACGCCCGAAGCGATACGAACGGTGGGGCCGGCAAGGGCTTCCAGACGTTCCTTCTCCGGACCGCGGCCAATCACCAGCAACTTCTTACCCAACTCATTGCAGGCTTCAACAGCCTTATCAACATTCTTGTAGGGCAGCAGGCGAGAGACGATCAGGAAATAATCGTCCGATTCGGTGAACTCTTCCAGACCCGGAATAGGCTCAACCGGTGCGGTGGTATCTACCGAGTGCGGCGGGAAGAAAATTGGAACGTCCTTCTTGCTGTACACGTTCTCGATGCGCTTCTTAATCACGCTCGCGTTCGCCACATACACCGCCGAGCGGTGAGCCGCCCAGTGATCCCACAACATCAGTGCAGGACGCAGGGTTTTCAGCAGCAGAGGTACGGGGCCGGTACTCTTCTCCCCCAAGTACTGATCGCTCAGGTACAGCCAACGCGCGGGCGAATGGCAGTAGATGAACTTACGGCCGGCGAAGTTGAAGCCGTGCGCCCAACCAGTCGTCGACACCACAGCACGCTCAGCCGGCACCTTCAAGAAAGAAGAAGCAATCGGCAGAATCGGCAGAGCCATGCGGTGGTTACGACGCAGGTAGCCAATCTTGTTCAGCGGGCTGGTTATAATCTTCGCGTCTTTGAACTCGGGGAAGGTGCCCTCCGGGTCGTACAAAGTCGTGTAAATCGGTGCATCCGGGAACGCACGGTGCATTGCCAGCACAACACGCTCCGCGCCACCGCGCTGAGTCAGGTAGTCGTGGGCAATTGCGATCTCTTCAGTAGCCTCAGGTTTAACCAGAGGCACGTAACGGCGCACCAGGCGGCCAAGCTTCTTGAGGCTCTTCGGGATATCCGCGAGCACCGCGTCGGGGTTCTTCGGCCCGGTAAACGGAGCGGAGGTCAAGAGCTGAGTGAGTGACATTTTCTTTTCCTCCTAGAAAACTTTCTGAGCTCGCTCAGGATAGCGAATACCGGCGTAAGATGCAGCCTCAACCTGCAGTGCCACAAGCTTCTCAGCCGCCTTAGCCGGTAGCTTGAGCAGAATCTTATCGCTCGCATCGCCCAGAGCCTTAATGGTCTTCTCCGTGGTGAAACGAGCAAGGGCCTTGACCAGCAAGCCCCATGCACCCGTCGGGTTCGGGGCTGGGTGCGCTTCCTCGCCGTGCTTACGCACGAAGATAGTGCGGGCAGAACCCGAGTGCAGGGCGCGCAGGGCACGCACAGCAGTGGTGGTAGCAGCCACGTAGTGCTTAGTCGCCAGCTCAGGGGCAATATGGATTTCGCCACCGTGCTGAGCAACCTCATAACCCATGTCTACGTCTTCCCAACCGTAGAGACGGTACGCGGGGTCATAGCCACCAATCTCGTCGAAGAGCTTCTTCGACATAGACACATTACCTGCCCAGTAAATCCAGCGCTTCTCAGGCGCAACTTGGTACGCAGCTTCACGGAACTTCTGGTCGCGGTAGTTACCGTACACACGAGAGTAGGGAGTGTCCGGGAACTGGTTCAAGTAGATACCGATTACGCCGTGCTCACCGGGAGCCTCATGGTACTTGAGGTGGTTCGCAACGTAGTTGGGATCGGGTTCCAGATCATCATCGCAGCGGATAAGGATGTCCGCATCAGCCGCACGGTGACCAGCGTTCAGCGCTGCCACACGACCGCGGTTCTCCTCGAAAACAATCTTGGTCAGGTTCAGCTTGCCTTCCGCAATGTAGCGGTCAAGCACAGCTTCGCTGTTGTCAATATCGCCGTCGAGGACCACGATAACCTGGAAGTCCTTCTCGGTCTGGGCGGCAAGCGCATCCAGCGGGTAGTGCAGAATATCTGCACCACCGCGAGAGGGGATGATAACCGCAGCCTTGTAACGGTGGGTAGTCGTCATAATTTTCCTTCGGGTTTGAGTGAGAGGATATCCGTTGGGAATGATCTATAGGATTAGAAGCACCTTAGCGGATAAAACGCTCCAGAATCTCACCAACACGGACCTTACCTGCTTCAGGCGAGTAATTCTCCTGCCAACGCCAGAACAGCTCGGAGGTTCGCTCCGCCAGGGCATCCGTATTTTCTCGAAGCTCAGTACCCAGGCTCTTAATGGCCTGCGCAAGAGCTACCGGCTGATCAGCAGGCACAACGTACGGGTACGATGCGCCGCCCAGCACCTCCGGCAGAGCACCAGCGTCACTGACAATCACAGGGACGCGTGCGCTCATCGCTTCAGCGACCACCAAGCCAAAGGACTCGGGGGCAATCGAAGGTACAACGAGCATGTCGATGTCACCGAAAAGACGGTCCGGGGTAGTCCACCCCAAGCGGGTGCTGAACGTAGCAACACGGGCTAGCGCGTCCTCAACCTCAGCGCGTTCCTCGTCAGATGCGAAGACAGGCTCGCCGCCAATCATCAGGTCGTATTCAATGCCGTTAGAGTTCAAGGAACTCATCGCCTGGCACAGGGTCGCGATGCCCTTAGAGGGAGTCAAACGCCCCAGGTAACCGACGCGAAGTCGGCGCTCCCCCACGCGGTGATCCAGCTCGGTGGATACGCCGCTGACCCAGTTCGCAAACAGCTCGCTGCCGGGGCAGGCACGTGCCACATAGCGGCTCGGGACCAGGGTGACAGACGCCTTATGGCGGGCAAAGGGTACGAGCTTCGCGTTCACGCCGGTAGGAAGCTGGTGCAGGTGCACGATGCGGTTCTTACGACCGCCCGTTGCCGCTGCGGGAACCAGACCGTTACACCACAGCAGAACATCCTTGTGGCGGGCGTGCCAGCTGCGCAGAGCCACCATGTATTGTGCGCGGTTCTTAGCCGGCAAGACAATGCGGGGGAACCCCTCATCCGCAGCAGCTTCTACAAGCTGCTGCGGTTCGGAAGGACCCACAATAGTGACCTTGTAGCCAAGACTACGGGCTGCGCGGGCGATGTTCAGAAGCATGACCTCGCCGCCGCCGATGTCACCGTTATTGGTGGCGATGTAGAGTTCTTTCTCCATCCTTCTACTCCTTCACCAGCTTACGGGCAGGTACATAATTCTTACCGGAATATTTGATACTTCCGCGGATACGTCCCAACGAAGCAACCCAATTGGCAACATCACGACGAACAACTTTACGTTGGGTCACAGCCTGACGCAGAATATTCAGCAACTGCTGAACACTACCAGTCACAGTAGACTTCAACGAATACGTTGCAGAATCATACTTGGGGAAACGACGGGCCATCAGCACACGTCCCACGCCCAGCTCATACTTCTTACGGATAGAGCTCTTCCCCTCCGAGAGAGTAAAACGAATCTCTGCTTCAGGGATAAAGCGCATCACGCCGTCAGCTTCCTGGTGGCGCCACGAAATATCCACATCCTCATAGCCGTAGCGAGGAAGGGACTCATCATAGCCGCCTATTTCGAAAAAGCGTGCACGGGTAATAGCACAGTTACAGTTGCCTACGTGCGGCAGATAAGGAGTAGCAATCAAACCCTTGCCAAAGGCGTCAGGGCGGGGGGTGCCGTTAGCGTCAAAAGCGCGGATCCAGCCACCTGCCAGTTCCTTATCCTGCACCTCTGAAAACGCCTGAACCCACTGGGGAGATACTTCATCATCAGCATCACAGAATGCTAAGACCCTACCGGATGCGGCACGTGCACCAGTGTTACGGGCCGCGGGAATACCCGGAGTTGCGGAGGCGTCCACGACCTTGACCGTGAACTTATTCTCTCGGGGCTCCTGAGCCCACGCTTCCATAACGGCGCGGGTGTCGTCATCTGAACCGTTGTCTACCAGAATCACTTCGTACGGAAGCTCAGTTTCCTGGTTCTCCAGAGCCTTAAGCTGGCGGGGAAGAGTTGACGCTGCATTCAGTGCACAAATAATGACGCTAACTTCAGGAGCTCGATTAGTCTTAGACATTTTCTTCCTTCCACACCGGCGCAGCATGCTGCAACTTCTCTTCCGCCTCACGAATTTCAATTCGTTCGTCGAAGCCTTCGATACTCGCCTCGTCGTGGCCAGTGCCCAAACGCTGTTCGCGTTCAAGCAACAACACGCGCAGAGCCAAGCCACAGACAACAGCCCACGGCCAGGTATAAAACACTTCGCCCAGACGAGAAGCACAAATCATGATGGCAACACCAGCGCCCTGTACAACATAGAACCTTGCAGGTAGTGTCTTCTGGCCGCTAAACACGTTCACGATAAAGAGCAGGGTAATGGTGACAACGAGAATCATCCATGGCCAGCCACCCTCAATCAGAGCAGACCAGTACGAGTTATGGAGGAACCAGGTCTTCGATCCAGTATGAACCAGGTATACGTATGCCTCGCCCAACCCCTGGCCGAAGAAGCCAGAAGCCTGAACCTTAATTTCAGATGCCTGGTCAATCAGCGAACGAAGCGCATCCGTACCGGTACGATCTGCGAAGGCACCGGAGTGTGCGTAGTCACTGGTCAAAATATCAATCAGCCAGTACAGGGCCACACCCAAGGCAATGCGACCGAAAGTCTTCAGACGGTTCGCGATGACAATCCAAATCAGGCCTGCAACATACGCCGCAATAGAGGTACGAGAACCTGTAGCCCACAGCAAAGCAGAGAAAACCACAACGGCAAGAATGACTTCGATCTTGTTACGGGCGAAGCTCAGAATCAGCAAACCAAAGAGGCAATATACCAGACCCGAGAAGTTCTTATCACCCAGCCAACCAGTCAGGTAACCGTAGTATCCCGTCACTGGAGCAAAACCAGCAAAGTAAGCTACCGCGTTGAAAAGAATCGCCGTCGAGTATCCAAGAACAATAGAACGAATATGCAGACGCCCAGCAGCAATAGTCCAAATCAACACTGTCGCAGCAACTAGACGAATCAGACGACGAGTCCAGTCGGAGGCGTCCTCAGAGTGCACACCGTTAATTGAAACGATTGCGAGATAACCCATCGCGATAAACATGATGGCGCGCAGACCCGAAAAATGGCTTACGTCAAAAGTCGATTTACGAGTCAGACCATACACAGCCAGCACTATAACGACCAGCTGGTTGAAGGGCAGACCAAGACCCGGTAACGCATCACCAAAAAGCAAGAGGAATGCCATGATGAACTCCGGCATTCGAATCTGGCTACTCTGGTGGCGGACGTAATCGTTACCGCGAGACACAACTTCAGAGAAACGCGAAACTTCCGGTTTCTCAGCAGGCTCATTCAAGTGCGCGTAAACCTGCGAAGTCTGGCTCATCATCGGCCTCCTCGAAGTACACGTGCATAAATATCAACTGTCTGAGCAGCCATCTGCTCATTCGAAATCCAGGTGAAAGGCTCAGACTCGCCCTTCAGTAGCTGCGCGCGCATAGCCTGCAGAACATCCTGAGTCAGGGTTGCGCTCTGGCGGTCCACCAGCTCGTCGGCGCCCAGAATCTCCGGGTTGCCGCCCACAGCGGTAGCGACCGTCTTCAGGCCAGCAGCCTTAGCATCCAGCAGAGTGTAGGAGCAGTTCTCCCACACCGACAGCTGAACAATCATGTCGCTACGGCCCATCGCCTCAATCGGGTTAACGAAGCCGCTGAAGGTCACCGATTCCCCCAGGTTCAGACGCTGAGCCTGAGCCTGCAACTCGGACGCCAAATCGCCAGAGCCCGCAATCTCAAGATGAGCCTGCGGGTAATCAGCACGAAGCTGCGCAAAAGCGTCCAGCAACACGTCAATGCCCTTCTCGGGAGACAGACGAGACAGCGAAAGAATACGCGGGCCTCCCTCTGCGGGAACACGCTGCTGCTCAACAGCCGCATGCACCTCGGGGATATCCACGCCGTTGTACACCAGCTCCACGCCACGAGCGCCCCACTTGGCACGCATCTGATCAGCAGTGGAACGGGAAACAGCAATCGCCTGATCGGTACCCCACAGGCGCACACGGTGTACGGTCTCCATGAGCTTAGAACGCCAGGAGCTACCGTGGTACACCGAGTCATTACCGGCAATGCCGTGCTCAGTGGTCAGGAGCTTCGGCACGCAGGTGCCACGCTTGATAACGCTACGGATGCGTAGCGCGTTGACTACAGCAGTCGCGACAACGTCTGCATACGCCAGGTGGCTGTGGACGATGTCCGGGCGGAGCTGCTCAACAGCCTTCTGCAAAGAAGCAAAAGAAGTCTTAAAACCGTAGTCGGGGCCGAACTCAGCCTTGATGACAGTGACGCCCAGCTCCTCTAGGCGGCTCGTGAGCTTACCTTCGGGTGCGAGAACCACCAGGTTAAAGCCGGGGAGCCCGGCACGTGCCATATCGACAACGTGCCGAGCTACTCCACCAAACTCGGGAACCGGAACGACCCACAGGGCCGTGGGAACTCCGTTTGAATTCATAAGTGAGTGTCTACTTTCTACAGCCACTTCTCGAGGCGGTCCAGTGCAGTGAAGAAGCCTTCACCGTTGTTGATGTGGCCCTGCCAGATCTCGGGAATGAAGGATGCCTTCGGTGCCAGCTCACGCAGCTGCTTGCCCAGGGATGCCCAGTCGACATCGCCTTCGCCGACCTGAACGCCCTCACCGTCAACGCCGGTGCCGTCCACCAGGTGCAGGTGGATGGACAGCGGTGCCAGCTGCTCGACAGCCTCCGACAGCGGAATGTTCAGGAAGTTACATGCCAGCATGGTGTGGGAGATGTCCAGGCAGAGCGCGGTGTCGAACGCACGCGAGAACTCTGCGGTGTCCTTCGGATCCAGGAACAGGTTGTGGTACTGCTGACCACCCATCAGCCAGGGGTACGGGGGCAGAGTCTGAGCCGCCAGGCGAACGCCAGATGCGTCCAGACGCTTCAGTGCCTCACCGATACGCTCGTACTTCTCAGCACGTGCAGCAGCGGGGATATGCTTGTCCTTGGTGAAGCCACCCATGGTCACGACCATGACCGGGTCCTCGTCTACGGTGAAGTAGCGGGTCAGGTCACGGGTGATATCGATGGTGCGCTGAACCTCAGCGATGGAGCGCTCCCACACCTCGGGGTCCTTCGATGCGAGGTCCACCAGGAAGTCGCCTGCGAACAGGTCGGGCAGGTGGGTGGTGAAGCCCATGTCCAGTTTGGAGTCAAAGACGTCGTCGATGTTGATCTCGAGGTCCTTGTAGGAGAAGTGGAACTCCAGGAAGTCCGGCTTCGCCTCTTCAATCAGCGGCTTGTAGTCGTGGTAACGAACCGGCAGACCCCAGGGACGGTCGAACTTGAAGTCGCGACGGGTCACCAGGTCGTCCTTCAGGTCACCCTCGAAGAAGAACGAGCCTTCTTCAACGTCACGCTGCATGGTGCGGCCCAGCAGCTGCGGCAGGTAGTTCGGCTGCAGACCACGGCCGGGGGACTTCACAGCAACATCAGCCTCGGTCACGACCTCACCCTTAGCGATGTGGCGGGTAGCAACCAGGGACTTTGCCAGGTTCACGCGGTTCATCAGCTCACCGGTGGACACCTCACGAGGAGCAGCAGAACCGATAGCGGCCTCAACCTCACGGATCTGCTGAACCATTGCCTTGAATTCCTCAGGCAGCAGGGAGACGGTGTGGTCGTTACCCTCGAGGGTCTTGTCAGTGGTGAAGTGCTTCTCAATGATCTTCGCGCCGCGAGCAACAGCAGCGATCGGCACGTGGTAGCCACGCTCGTGACCGGAGTAGCCGACCAGGCACTGACCAATCTCAGCCAGGCGGTCCATGTACGCCAGGTTGACGTCCTTGAAGGGTGCCGGGTATGCGGACTGGCACTGCAGCAGAGCGTAGGATGCGCCTGCGTTACGCAGCAGGGCAACGGACTCGCGGATTTCCTCTTCACGGCTCATACCGGTGGAAACCAACATGGGCAGGCCGCGGGAAGCCACGTCGCGCAGCAGCTCGTGGTTGGTCAGGTCAGCAGACGCAATCTTCATACCCTGGATGCCGTAGTCAACCAGCGCCTGAACGGAGGGTGCGTCCCAGGGGGTGCACATGATGTCCATGTCGTGCTGCTTGACGTGGTCGAAGACCTCGTACATCTGGTCAACGGTCAGGGAGAAGCGGGACAGCAGGTCCAGGGTGTACTGAACGCCCAGGTCCTCACCTGCGGTTGCTGCGCCGCGCTGGCGGTACAGAGCATCCATGTCGCGCAGCTGGAACTTCACAGCATCCGCGCCGGACTCAACAGCCAAATCCACCAGTTCCTTAGCGAAGTCAACGCTACCCTGGTGGTTGTTACCAATCTCAGCAATGATGAAGGAGGGGGAATCCTCGCTGATGGTGTGCTTACCGATGCGCAGAACGTCCTGCTCGTCCATTGCCAGTGCCACGAGGTGACCGCGCTCGTCGGTCAGCGGAACGTGGTTGATGCCCTTGGCAAAGTATGCGCGCAGGGTCTCGGGGTCGGCATCTGCCGGAGCGGTCTGCGGGTTGGTGTTAGCGGCATCCAGGGCGCTGGTCTCCAGGGACGCGGTCGGGTTGGCAATCAGCCAGCGGCGGAAATCGCCGTCAGAGAGCGAACCGCGCAGGATACCGGACTCGTTCACCAGGAAGATGATGCGCTGGCCGTTAGCAGAAATCTTCTGCAGAGCGTTGAGAATGGGGTCTTCAGCAAAGACCACGTAGGGGGCAATATTGCGTTCAATAATCACGATTTTGACCTTTTCGTTTGAGTGTTTAGTTGAATGCCTGAGTGCTGGTCAAGCCGGAAGCGGCAGAAGAGGTACTACCGCGGGTGAAGGTTACTTGCCTTCGGACAGGATTTGAGTGAGCTGGTGCTCTGCCACGGAGAAGTCAATCGGTGCGTCAATGTCGACACCCTCAACTTCATCCAGCATGAACAAGTCAATAGTACCGCCGGGGTAGCCCGCCAGGCGGTTGTGGTGGTCCATGTACACGTGGGTCTTGGTGATGTACATCGAACCGTTCTCACGGTAGCGGAAGGTTTCCTTGGTCAGCTCCTGGCGGCGCGGGCGAGCCATAATCTCGAACGCCGCGGTGGGCTCACCGTCAGCGTGCCAAGTCCAGATGAACGGACCAATCGGAATCACACCGACCATGGAGTCCTTGTCGTTCTCCGCGAACTGGCGGACCGCACGAGCCAGAGTACCGGGCAGACGCACCGGGCTGGTTGCCTGCAGCAGCATGACAGCCTCGGGTTCCCAACCGTTTTCGGTGTAGAACTCGATGGCGTGCTCGACGACCGGCTCGGTTGCGGTGGTGTCCTCCGCCAGGTGGGCCGGGCGGATGAACGGCACCTCGGCACCGTACTCGCGGGCGATATCGGCCAGCTCGGCATCATCGGTGGAGACGACAACGCGCAGCTCGTGCTCACCGGCAAGCTCTTCCTTCGCGGCCAGGGCCTGCTCGATGGTCCACACCACGAGCGGCTTACCCGCAATAGGGCGCAGGTTCTTACGCGGAATGCCCTTCGAGCCGCCGCGTACGGGAATGACGCAGAGAATACGCATTATGCCTCCAGAGTTTCGATGATGAGTTCTGCGATGCGGCGTGCCGGTTCCTTCTCGGGCTGAACCGGGGCGGGGGTGGGTTCGCTCCCCCACCGGTTCATGCCGTAGCGGTCCCAGAATTCCACAAGCCATGCGGGCGGTGCCGGGTGGTACACCCAGGCCGGGATGCCACGGATAGCCGCCTCCAGCACACCGGTGGAGAAAATCGACACGACGGGGTTCGGTACCTCGTTCAGAGGGGTTCCGGAACGATCGATGCGGACGCCTTCCTTCTCCCACAGCTTGTGGGTCAGCACCGACAGCTTGTCCTTCTCGCTCGGGTGCGGGCGGTAGATACCGCCGTACTTCTTCAGGAAGGAGTGCGCGGCGAAAGCGAAGGATGCTCGCGGCAACTCGGCGCCGTGCATCTGGCCCAGGAAGATGGGTTCCAGATCGTTCTGCTTCTGCGCCTCGGCACCGGCAGCTTTCTGAGCGGCCAGGTAGAGCAGCTGGGAACCCACCGCGTGGGTGGTCACGTCGCGGCGACCCGACGCCCAGAACTCTGCGTCGGCTTCGCTGAACGCCAACAGAGTTGCGCCAACCGGCAGGGGCGGTGCCTGCGGCACGAGCAGACCGTGCTGTACGACCCAGTACTCAGCACCAATCGCGCGAGAGTACTCGTAGGCGGCCGCGCCGCGGGCCAGGTAGTGGCCGAGGGAAAGGACCACGCGCACACCGGGCAGGAGCCCCTGCAGCTGGTCGCCCGTCACTTCCTGTTCGGTCCAGGCATCACGGCCGTAACGCTCGGTGGCGTACTGGCCGTTGAGGTACTCCGAGGCATCCTCGGGGACCCACAGGGCCACGCCCACGTTCTCGAGGTACTTGAGCGGCTCCAGCAGGGAGTTACGGCTCGTCGGAGAGAAAGAATCGAGCACGATGAGCACGCGGGGTACGGCGCCGCGGGTGTAGAGAACACCGCCAACAGGGGCTTCCTGTTCCGCCGCGCCCCCGCGCAGACGTCCGATAAGGCTGCGGGCCTCGCCCTTAGCCCAACGCAGGGTGTTCTGCCGCTTCTGCCAGGCGGCCCATGCATCAATGTCGAGGGGGTAGGTTAGGCCCATAGCTGCTCCAAAATCTTGACGCGCTGATCGAAGGTGTGCTCGGCCAGGGTTCGCTTCTGACCGGCTTCACGAATCTGTCGCGCCCACTTCGGCTCACGGAAAATGCGGGTACAAATCTCGATGAGCTCATCAATGCTCTCGTAGACCAGAACCTCTTCGCCAGGAATGTAGTAGCGGTCTACGTCGGGGCGATCAATCACCTGCAGGGCGCCAACGCCGGGCGCCTCGAAGGTACGCATGGTGAAGCCGTCCTGGTTATTGTGGATGTTCAGGGTAGCAGGGGAAGACGCCATGATGCCGTAGGCCTCGGAGCGGTCGATGTCGCGGCCGGCGGGAACACCGGAGTCCTTGAACTGCTTGGTGCGCAGAATATCGTAGGGGTGACGCGACCAGGCACGACCGTAAGCACGCACCGGCAGACCGGCTGCGACGAGCGCCTGCAGGGTCTCCTCACGGTTGGGGTACTTGGCGCCCACAAAGTTGATGGAGTCCTCGCGCATGGGGACAACCGGGCAGTGAGTGTCGTAGGCGTTGGGCATGTCGAGCACCTCGAAGCCCTGCTCACGCAGGTGCTGCGCGTCCAGCGGGCTGTAGCTTGCCAGCGAGCCCAGGTGGTGCAGGTCCTCTTCGGTGTAGCTCATGCGGCGCATTTCGTCGTAGAGCCAGGTGCCGTAGCGAACGCCGGAGGTCTCCAGCAGGTCCCACCATTCGCGGGAGAGCATATCGCCCTTAATGACCAGCACAATATCGGGGCGGAATTCGTTGAAAGCGTCAATAGCCTTACGGGTAGCCTGAGCAGCGAAGCTTTCGGGGCGGTACTTCTCGGGCAGCTCGTGGGCAAGCTTGTTGAGGATACGCTCGGGCAGAGTACCCGGCGCATCGTAGATGTGGGTGCGCACTTCGTATCCGTGCACTTCCAGGGATGCCTGAATTGCCTTCCAGTACCCGTGGAATGCGGGTGAGAGCAGTAGAAGTTTGGGCTGAGTCATATGAGGATTGAATCCTGTCGGCGTTTGCTATGAGAACCCGCAGGGTAGAACCGTGCGGTGCTATGTGTTGGAGTGAAGAGGAACGGAAAGTTTCACCTGCAACTTGAGGCAAAACATACCTATTGAAATTTTACAACGAAAGCAGGAGACGACACACTCGAGTGCACTGTGTCGCCTCCTACGTTCTATGTGAGCCTTCTTATGAAGAAGGCAACAAATCTTACGGAACCATCACGGTAAATTCCGGTGGTTTCGCAACTTAGTTTTCACGGCGCTCTGCCTTGGCGATACGCTCCAGCTCAGTGGCGAGGAAGCCGCGAGCGTCCACGTCTTTATTGCGCAGAGCACGCACGGAGTTCACCAGGAAGTTTGCGTAGCTGGTAGCGCGCAGAGCCGTAGCAAGCTTCTTCTCCCAGCCCCACTTATCGGCATAAATAAAACGAGCAGTGGTTAGCCACTGTACTCGGCGCTCAGAGGGCGAAGAACCGCCGCCCTCGTGGGTTACGGTCACCGAAGGAATCAGGTAGCGGTCCACGCCAGCATTCGAGAGGCGGTACTGGAAGTCCACCTCTTCGCTGTTCATGTAGAAACGCTCGTCCATGCCACCGATGCGGTTGAAGGTCGCGCGAGGAACAACCATGCATGCGCCCATAACCCAGTCGACCTTCGCGTCCGAGGTGCCGGTGCACGCTTCAACATCGTGGCCAACACCGCGGTGCCACCAGTTGGTCGGCTTGAAACGAGCCAGGGGGGTGAACCATTCCCACGCCACATGCGCTGCGGTGGGGAACTTACGAGCCACCCACTGTTGCTTGCCATCGTGGCCGATGATCTGCGGGCTAGCCAGGATCTCGCCGTGACGTTCCACGGCTGCGAGCATGCGAGAGACGAAAGTGTTATCCAGCTCCAGGTCGCTGTTGAGGATGAAAACCCATTCACCGGTCGCGGCAGCAACACCGGAGTTCACAGCCTTACCGAAACCACCATTAACGGGGCGGCGAACCACGGTCACGCCCTCAACCTCGGGGAAGGGGGTGGGAGAAACATCGTCAGAGACAATAATCTCGATATCGGCGGGATCGATACCCTGCTGAGCGCGCAGAGTGTCAATAATGGCAAGAACCGGTTCCGGCTCACCGTAAAAAGGAATAACCGCAGATACGCGGGGAGTATGAGTCACAATATGTCCTTTGAGTGAGGCGCTTGAAAATCACAAGCTATAGAAGGCTAAAGATGGGGGCGACCGTACTCAACTGCTGCATACGATCACCCCCATCATTTCAATTAGTCGGGCAGCTGGCCCAGGCGAACGAGGTTCGCGAATTCTTCGTTGGCCATCTGAACTTCCTTAAAAGTTCCCTTGTTGGCGATACGGCCCTGGGAGAGGTACACCAGCTGATCAACGTTGCGCACCGTAGAAAGACGGTGAGCCACGATAATCACGGTAATCTCCTTGGAGATGCGGTTAATGGTCTGAGTGATCTTGTACTCAGTCTCATTGTCCAGCGCGCTGGTCGCCTCATCCATAACCAGCAAGCTCGGGTTGCGGTACATCGCACGCGCAATACCCACACGCTGACGCTGACCACCGGAGAGACGGTTACCATTCTCACCAATCGGGGTATCAATGCCGTCTTCCAGGGTCTCGACAACGGGCATCAGCTCCGCCAGCTTGAGGCAGTAGAGTACACGATCGTCATCAATGTACTGCTTGGGAATGCCGAAGGCGACTGCCTCACGCAGGGTGCCGTTACCCAGGTAGGGGTCCTGGGGAACATAACCGATCTTCTGGTACCAGGAAGGCAAATCAGTATGGATGTCCTTACCCTGGCTGGAAATCGTACCGCTCGTCGGGGTGAGCAGGCCAAGGATTAGGTCAACCAGGGTAGTCTTGCCCGAACCGGAACCACCCACGAAAGCAACCGAGGTACCAGCCGGCACATCCAGCTGAATGTCCTTGAGAACGTCCTTATCACCATCCGGGTAGCGGTAGACCAGATTATCAACCAGAACATCCACGGGCTCAATATCCGGGTTGATAATGGTTGCCGGGTCGAATTCTCCCTTAGATTCAACCATCTGCAGACGCTGCTCTTCGGGGCTCATGGAGCGGATAACCTTGGCAACCTCGTTACTTGCGAACTCATTTGCACGGATGCTACCCAGAGAAGCAACCATACGGGTAGCGTTCGGCAAAATACGGATACATGCCGTCGCGAAAAGCATCAGAGCGGGAAGGCCATCAGCACCCTGAGTAGTAGTCATGAGAGCCAGAAGACCTGCGATACCGACGATGAAGATAATTTCTAGAGCGTACTTGGGGAAGTCAGACAGGAAAGAAACATTGACTTCGCTGTTCACACCGCGCAATGCGTACTGGCGGTATTCTTCAACAGTCGATTCACGCGAGTTAGAAATACGAATCTCTCGGAAGCCTTTGATGTTATCGAAGAGAGAACGAAGAGCATTACGACCGGCACGAGCAGAAATCTCACCGTACTTAGTGTTTCCTCGACGCAAGAAGAACTGCATCACGGAGATAGTGATACCGAAGTAGGCGAAGGCAATCAAAGCCGGAATCGGCATAACGCACAGAATCATTACCAGCAATACAAGGATGGAAAGCAGGTCGCCCATGAAGTTAATGATTGAACCAACATAGCCACGGTAGGCGAACACTACGTAGGTACTAATCAGGTATACGGTTTCTTCAGGCTGGGACTTCCTGTGGTTAAAGTAGCTATCCTTCATGTAGTGGTTGAGGATAGTTGAAGAAGTCGCCAACTGCTGGTAACCGGTGAACTTCAGGCTCCAGCGCTTAAAGATGAGCGATGCAATACCTTTAATGACAAAGGCAAGCACCAGAACAATGCCTAGGTAGAGCACCAAATCAGATCGCTGAGGGTTTCCAAAGATATCGGAAATTACAGCCAGGTAACCGGTAAGTTCCGCACCCATCGCAATATTCACAATAGGAAGAACGGCTGCAACACCTACCATTTCCATCAAAGACAGGATGAATAGGCCGACTAGATTAAAGACAAGTAGCGTAAAGCTCCGTCCCGGGAAAAACAGGCGAAGATTAGTATAAATGCTCTTCATTGGTCCTCGTTGGTGAGTGTACTCGCTGGCTCCTGAGTGAGAAGAAGACCAGCATTTCACGCCAATTCTAGCACGCACCCTCTAAACATTTTCAGCATCAAGCTTGTACTTTTGGTCATCTTTAGTCGCAAGGAGAACCTCTAATTCATAGCTAAAAGACAAGACATTTAGGGGTATTTGCCATACACAGGAAAAGGAACCGTTGAAGGTGCAAGCAACTCGGTATGATAGATACTATTCATTCAGCAAACCCGACACTTCCGGTTTCCCTGTTCACTGTTGGGTACGTCAATTAGAAAAGGCTTTTTGATGGGCATCTTCAACATCAAGTCCCTCAAGGACAAGTACGCGTGGGGCTCCTCCGAGGACAAAACCAAC
Source organism: Rothia mucilaginosa (assembly GCA_963534775.1). GTDB lineage: Bacteria > Actinomycetota > Actinomycetes > Actinomycetales > Micrococcaceae > Rothia > Rothia mucilaginosa_D. Next base: position 67,402 of record CAUSUH010000004.1, read on the forward strand.
TCCGCAGAAACCGCCGAGGAGCAGCAGGCAACCACCGCCTCTCCCTCCGCAAATATTGCTGATGGAGTCCGCTCTCTCATTAAGAGCAACCCCGACCTGGCGGGCAAGAACCGCCGCGGGGTAGCAGGTCGCACCATCACCACTGACGGATTCCTCCTCGAAGCAGTAGACGACTACGAGGCATACACCGCTACGCAGACCCCTCAGCAGGAAGTCCCCCCGGAAGAAGAACTGAGCGCCGACGGCACCGCAACCGTCTCCGCACAGCCTCTCACCCACACCAATATTGAAGCAGCCCCCGGTGACATCCTCGACGTAGACGGTAAGCCCACCGGCCCCAGCATTATCCGCGTAGGCCAGCACAACGCGCCCACCGTTGATGCCGAAGAGCTCGCCAACCCCGAAGAAGCCAACAGCCAGAACGCACAGGCTTCCCGCCCGGCTACTACGCCCCGCAGCGAACGCACCCCGCTGTTCAAACTCTCCCCTAAAACCCTCAACCGTACCGGCAACACTAGCGGTGATGGCCCTTTCGAAGCCGTCTTCGTCTGCACCGGAAACATTGCCCGTAGCGCATCCGGCGAGGTCATTTCCAAGCACCTCGCCGCAGAATACGGTCTGGAAGACAAATGGATTTTCTCCAGCGCAGGCACCGGCGCCCTCGTCGGTCACGGTGTCTACGAACACGTAGCCAACGAGCTCATTGAGCGCGGGTACAACCCGGAGGGCTTCGCATCCCGCCAGCTCAACGAGCAGATTATCGAGAACGCCACCATCATTCTGGTGGCCGAGAAGGTACACGCCGATTGGATTGTGCGCGAGTGGCCCCAGCACCACTCCAAGATCAAGCTGCTCAAGCAGGCTGCTCGCATTCGCGAGGATGCACGCCGCGCCGAGCCGCTTTCCTACCTCTACTCCTACGGTACCCGCCCACTCGATATCGACAGGTTGGAAGACCCCTACCGCCGTGGCCCCGCAGCAGCGAAGGTTGCAGTGGATGAGGTGGAGCAGTCCCTGCGTGTGATTCTGCCCTGGCTCGCACAGGCACACCGCTAAGCATACGACGCTAAATACAGCACTAACCCGGCAGGAACAGATATCTACTCCTGCCGGGTTAGCTTTAGTCTCAGCACAAGAAAGTCCCCCACCGACCTAACGGTCAGCGGGGGACTTTCTACATGCTCTGAGAAAACTTAGTGATCGAAAATCTCGGTCACAGAGCCCTCGTCGAAGACCTCACGGATAGCGCGAGCAATCAACGGAGCAATGGAGAGAATAGTCAGGTTATCGAACTGCTTCTCTTCCGGCACGGGCAGGGTGTTAGTCACGATGACCTCCACAGCACCGCACTGAGACAGACGCTCAGCAGCCGGATCGGACAGAACCGGGTGGGTAGCTGCGATAATAACTTCCTTTGCACCCTTGTCCATGAGGACCTTCACAGCGCCAGCAATGGTGCCGCCGGTGTCAATCATGTCGTCAATCAGCACACAGGTACGACCCTCGATGTCACCCACAACAGTCTTAGAAACAGCATGGTTGGGGACGTTAATGTCGCGGGTCTTGTGCACGAACGCCAGGGGTGCGCCGTCCAGCAGATCAGCCCAGTGCTCAGCCACTCGGACACGACCGGTATCCGGGGACACAACGGTCACGTTGGACAAGTCTTCCACGCGCTCGCGGATGTGCTTAGCCAGAACCGGAATCGCGAAGAGGTGATCCAGCGGGCCGTCGAAGAAGCCCTGAATCTGCGAAGTGTGCAGATCCACGCACATCAGGCGGTCAGCACCTGCAGTCTTGTACAGGTCCGAAATCAGACGTGCCGAAATAGGCTCACGACCCTTGTGCTTCTTGTCCTGACGAGCATAGGGGTAGAAAGGAGACACCACGGTAATAGAGCGAGCAGATGCACGCTTGAGTGCATCAATCATAATGAGCTGCTCCATGAGCCATTCGTTGATGGGTGCCGGGTGCGACTGAATCACGAAAGCGTCCGCACCGCGCACCGACTCCTCAAAACGGACGTAGGTCTCGCCATTGGCGAAGGTGTATGCGGAGGTGGGCAGCAGGTCGTGATCAAGGGCCTGTGCAATCTCCTCGGCAAGCTTGGGGTGTGCTCGACCGGAGACCACTACAAGCTTGCGCTCACCGGGGTTGGTAATCTCGCTACTCATGGTGTTGTTCTTTCCTCGAATTAGGATTCTGCCGGTTCCTGCGCGCCGGCAGCCTTGGCGGCTTCGGCGGGTTCGGTACCAGCACGGTTCTTCAGGACCCAGCCTTCGATAGTGCGCTGGGAAGTCTCAGAGTAGGCGAGGGCGCCCGCAGGAACATCCTTACGGATGAGCGCGCCCGCGCCAGAGTAGGCACCGTCACCAACGGTAACAGGTGCGACGTAAATACCCGCGGATCCCATGCGGGCATGTGCTCCAATAACGGAGCGGTTCTTCACCAGACCGTTATAGTTCGCAAAAATAGAGCCTGCACCAATGTTTGCGCCTTCACCGATGGTGGCGTCACCAACGTAGGACAGGTGCGGGACCTTGGCACCATCACCAATCTGCGAGTTCTTAGCCTCGCAGAAAGTGCCAAGCTTAGCGCCCTTGCCCAGGGTGGTACCGGGGCGCAGGTATGCGAAGGGTCCAACAGTTGCACCTTCGCCGATGACAGCACCGAAACCGTGAGCGCGGATGACAGTAGCGTCAGCCTCAACGGTCATATCGGTCAGGGTGGTGTCCGGGCCAATGGTGGCACCGGTAGCAACGGTGGTGGAGCCATGCAGTTGCACGCCGGGCAGCAGGGTCACATCGTTCTCAATGGTGACGGTAACGTCAATCCAGGTGTTCTGCGGATCAACGATGGTCACGCCGTTGCGCATGTGTGCCTCAAGGATACGGTTGTTGAGCATACGACCCAGCTGAGCCAGCTGCACGCGGTCGTTAGCGCCTTCAACCTCCCAGCGGTCCTCAATAGCCAGAGCGGAGGTGCGGTGGCCCTTCGAACGAGCAATGGACAGAACGTCGGTAATGTACTTCTCGCCCTGTGCGTTGTTGGTGGTCACCTCGAGCAGTGCCTCACGCAGAACAGCGGCGTCAAAAGCGTAAATACCGGAGTTGATCTCGGTAATTTCGAGCTCTTCGGGGGAAGCGTCCTTCGCCTCAACAATAGCGGTCACTTCGCCAGCCTGGTTACGGACAATACGACCGTAGGCGCCGGGCTCATCAATGTGGGTGGTCAGGACGGTTACGGAGTTCTTGTCTTCCTCGTGGAAGGCAATCAGTTCGCGCAGAGTCTCGGGGCGCAGCAGAGGAACATCGCCGTAGGTCACCAGGACGGTGCCGGAGACTGGTGCCTGCGCATCCAGAGCGTTCAGACCGACCTCAACAGCGCGGCCGGTACCCGGAATCTCATCCTGATCAACGATGGTTACCTCAGGGTCAAACGCAAGCACATGCTCAGCGACCTTATCGCGCTGGTGGCGTACCACAACAGCGAGGCGCTCAGGGTTCAGATCGCGTGCAGCAGCGACAGCGTGCTCAACCATGGATCGACCACCAATGCCGTGCATGACCTTGGGGGTCGCGGACTTCATGCGCGTACCAGCGCCTGCGGCGAGAACAATCACTGCAGAGGGTGCCAGTTCAGTGTTCACTGGGAAGACTCCTTAGACGAGGTTGTAAGAGTGAGGAGTGAGCGCGGACCGCTAACTCTCTATCAACGGTGCCGTTGAGTGCTTACGCTCCGCCACTAGGACTCGAACCTAGACAAACGGCTCCAAAGGCCGCTGTGCTGCCATTACACCATGGCGGATTATCCATACATTCATATGAGTTCCCAGCTACGGGGCCCCCATTGTCATTGACCGCCATTTTGGGCATAGAACAGCGCAATGCAGGAAATGCTTTCCTCAGTTTATCAAATATCTGTGCTCAACTTATCCGAGCACCCCGCAATCCCCACAGCTTTTCTCAGCACCGCCAAGTACCCCCTCATCAAAGATTGGAACGCTACTTGAACTGAACACTCACCCTGTACCCTAGAAGGCGTGGCACATCTACTTGGCGGCGAATCGCTGCACCTCGAATTCCCTACCCGAACCATCTTTGAGGGTATCACGGTCGGCCTGAACGAAGGCGACCGCATCGGCATTGTCGGTCGCAACGGCGACGGCAAGTCCACCCTCATGAAGATCCTTGCCGGCCGGCTCGAACCGGACTCCGGCCGCGTTACCGTGCGCGGCGGCACCCGCATCGGCTACCTTGACCAGTCCGATGTTCTCGACGACGACCACACGGTTGGCTACGCGATTGTGGGCGACACCCCCGAATACGAGTGGGCCTCGCAGTCCCGTATCCGCGATGTCATCTCGGGTCTGGTCTCCGATCTGCCCTGGGATGCCCCCGTCTCTTCGCTCTCTGGCGGTCAGCGTCGACGCGTAGCGCTCGCCTCCCTGCTCGCGCAGGAGTGGGACGTGCTGATGCTCGACGAGCCCACCAACCACCTGGACGTTGAAGCCATCACCTGGCTCGCTAACCATCTGAAGTCCCGCTGGTCCAAGAATGCTGGCGGACTCATGGTCGTCACCCACGACCGCTGGTTCCTCGACGAAATCTGTACCGACACCTGGGAAGTGCACGACCGCATCGTCGAGCCCTTCGAGGGCGGCTACGCAGCGTACATCCTGCAGCGTGTGGAGCGTGATCGTCAGGCAGCCGCAGCGGAGGCGAAGCGTCAGAACCTGATGCGCAAGGAGCTCGCTTGGCTGCGCCGCGGTGCGCCCGCGCGTACCTCCAAGCCGAAGTTCCGCATTGATGCCGCCAACGCCCTCATTGCGGACGTTCCGCCGGTGCGTGACACCGTGGAGCTGAAGAAGATGGCGGTCTCCCGCCTCGGCAAGGACGTGGTCGACCTCGAAAACGTTTCCGTCGTCTACGACGACCCCTCAATGCCCGGCGGTAAGCGTCCCGTGCTGAAAAAGGTCACCTGGCGTATTGCCCCCGGCGAGCGCACCGGAATCCTGGGCGTGAACGGCGCAGGTAAGTCCACTCTGCTCTCCCTGGTGACCGGCGATCTGAAGCCGACCGAGGGCCGCGTCAAGCACGGTAAGACTGTGAAGATTGCGACCCTGACCCAGCAGCTCGATGAACTCAACGAGGTTGCTAACGACCGCGTCTCGGATGTGATTGGTCGCAAGAAGCGTAGCTACATTGCCGATGGTAAGGAGCTGTCCCCCTCGCAGATGCTGGAGCGTCTGGGCTTTACGAGCGCGCAGCTGTCTACCCCGGTCAAGGACCTTTCGGGTGGTCAGAAGCGTCGCCTGCAGCTCATGCTGATTCTGCTGGATGAACCGAACGTGCTGATTCTCGACGAGCCGTCCAACGACCTGGACACCGATATGCTCGCCGCGATGGAGGACCTGCTGGACACCTGGCCAGGCACCCTGCTGGTGGTCAGCCACGACCGTTACCTCATGGAACGTGTGACCGATCAGCAGTACGCCGTGATTGACGGTTCGTTCCGTCACCTGCCCGGCGGTGTGGACGAGTATTTGGCGCTCTCTGCTGCCGGTGCTGGCGGCTCGGCGGCAGGCTCCGCACAGGCGCGTTCCACCGCTCCGACGCAGAAGGCTTCGGCACAGGAGGCGGAGGCACCCGCCAAGCCGAAGGTTTCCGGTGCCGAGCAACGTGCAGCACAGAAGGAATCCGGTGCGATTGAGCGTCGCCTCACCAAGCTCGCTACAGAGCAGGAGAAGCTCTCCGAGCAGATGAGCGCGCACGATGCCTCGGACTACGCCGGTTTGGCCGCTCTGGGCGAGCAGCAGCAGGTTCTTCAGGACGAGATTGACGAGCTAGAAATGCGCTGGCTCGAGCTCTCCGAGCTGCTCGGCTAAGGTCTACTGATATAAGGAATGCCGGTTCTAGATTGAATCTAGAACCGGCATTTGCGCATATATTTAGTTCTCCGTTACTGCGGCTACTAACGGTGAATAGATTCGAAAAGCTTTTCCCAATGCCGAACAACATATTCGGGCGAGAAAGTGCGAGACTTTTCACGACACAACGCAGACTTTTGAGCCCGCAACTGAGCATCGCTCATCGCCAGACGCATTTGCTCTTGCAGAGCTTCAACGCTGGGCTCCTCCGCAAGATACCCCACTTCAGGAACCATCTCTCGAAGCGCCCACGAGGAGGGATAGGAAATGAGAGGAGTTCCTACCTGCATAGCCTCCAAGAAAGACGTTGGAAGACCTTCGAAATCCGATGCCATAACAGCTAGAGAACTCTCAGCAAAATGCTCAATCACTTCCTCTGCATTGAGCACGCCCCCCAGTTCAACACGCTGAGCGGTTTCTGGATCAAGCTGAGCTAGGTATTTCTCAACGGCGAGGATTTCCTCTTCCAAGCCGTTACCGTTAATACGCAATACCCATTCAGGGAAATCAGCAGCACACGCAGCAAAACTTTCGAGGATACGATTCAGGTCTTTTTCAGGTCCATACCGTCCTACAAATTGGATAATGGGCTTCTTCTCCCCCAGACGCACCATCTCAGAGATCTCTTCCGAAAGAGGTTCAATAAGGTTATGAACAGCCTCTACAGGGCGGTTCAGCCATTCAGCAAAAAGTCGCGCGTCTCCTTCAGAAAGCGAAATGAAGGAGTCATAGTAACGCCCAATCTCTTGGAGAACCTCTTTGCGAGTTGTGCGGTGGAAGCTATCGAAAGCACTATGGAATTCGTAGAGATACCCAATCCCTTGCTTCTGGCCCTTACGTGCATAGTCCACCAAATACTCAGCAATATTGGTCATCGAGGTCAAAATGACGGTATCTTTACCCAGTGAGCGCAGGTAGCGGCTGGTGCGCACCGCGTTGTAGCGGTCCCACAGAACGGTAAACGTCTTCTTAGCCGTCAACACGGCATTCAGCGGCCCGGGGTTGTTGTACACCAGCTTGTTGTGAGTGGTCTTCGAGACAAGCGAGCCAGATCGAATAACAAAATCAGGAGTGACTGCGTCAGGGTTATCTCCCATATTGTCGTAGAGAGCCAGGTAGCTAACGTTGTACCCTGCTTCTTCGAAAGCCCTACCCAAAATCCTGTTAACGGTCGTAATACCGCCAAGAAGGCTAAAACGGTCCTGGGCAATAACAATGATTTTTAACCTTCATCGTATTCTCCCTTTCAATCAGAGAACGGTAGAAGTCAGTGAGTGATAAATCGTTATCTAGTGTGACAGATAAAAAAGCTATGCACTAGTTACTTCGGTAGCTACAGCGTGGTTGCCCGCAGCGCGAAGAGTGGAGGCAAGAGCCTCCGCCCGAGCCTGCGAAGAAATCAGCAGAAGCACCGTCGGACCGGAACCGGACACCAGGGAGGCGTACACGCCCTCGCTCTCGCACAGGTTCAGGGTCTGCTCCAGCTGCGGGGCGCACGAAAGCGCGGGAGCCTGCAGGTCGTTACGTAGCAGCGGTGCCAAGGAGGCGAGCGCTGCCTCCGAACCGTCATAAGAATTCAGGGCGCTCAGAAGCTCTACGGGTTCCACCAACTCACCGGAGGCGGGATACTCACCGGCGGCACGGCCCGCGTCCAGCTGCTTGAATACGCTGGGGGTGGAGAGGCCAAACTGCGCGGCAACAATCACCAGGTGCAGAGGTTCCCGAGGCGCCGCAACATTCTGCAGCTCGGTACCGGTCCCCTGCCCCAGTGCGAGGGTCTGCCCGAGCGCGGCACGCACGCTAAAGGGAATATCGGCGCCCAGTTGCGCGGCAAGACGTTCATAATCCGTCTGGGTCAGGAGCGCACCGGTGCGGCCGGTTGCGTGCAGGTAGCGGTCCGTAGCAATGAGGGCGGCAGCCGCGTCCGCTGAGCCGCCAGCCATACCGCCAGCCACGGGCACAGCCTTCGCAATATGCAGGTGCAGCGCCGGGACAGATTCGATGCCGTGCTCCGCAAGAATCAGCGCAGCGGCACGGTACACGAGATTCCGCTCATCCATTGGCACAGCGGCAGGGTCGAACTGCCCCGCCTGCATCTGCTGATCCACCAGGGAGCCGGGCACAATATCCATGCTCAAGCTCAGCCCCGGTGCCTGCCCCTCAGAGACCGTGATAGTCTCCGTCAAAGAGACCGCCGCAAAAAGCGTAGTCAACGGGTGGTAGCCGTCCGGACGAACATCCCCCACGGCAAGGTACAGATTGACCTTACCGGGAGCATCAACCGAAATAGCGACCTGGGAGGCGGTACTCATCAGCGCATACACCTTTCGCGAGGGAACTCGCGTGAGAACGTCAGTGAAAAATTTAGAGCGGGAAGAAGCTATTCCACTACAGGCTCAGCCGGGACAGTCAGCGAAGCCTCCGCAATGCGGATAAAACCGTGAATATCCAGCTTCTCGCCGCGCTCCGTCGGAGCGATACCGGCAGCCACCAGAATCTGCTCCGCACGCGCACCCGAGCCCGCCCAGGAGCTCAACGCAGCGCGCAGAGTCTTACGGCGCTGAGCGAAAGCAGCGTCCACAATCGTGAATACCAGGTCGCGGTCAACGGTCGAGAGAGGCTCCTCGCGCATACGGAAACCCACCAGACCAGAGTTAATCTTCGGCGCAGGCCAGAACACGTTCTTGCCAATCACGCCCGCCTTATACACCTCGGCATACCAATTAGCCTTCACCGAGGGCACACCGTAGATCTTCGAGCCCGGGGTCGCCGAAAGACGGTCGGCGACCTCGTCCTGAACCATCACCAGGGCGTGACGGATACTCGGGAACTGCGCAAACAGGTGCAGAAGCACCGGAACCGCCACGTTATAGGGCAGGTTCGCCACCAGAGCATCCGGAGTGCGAGGCAGCTCGGTGACCTTCAGGGCGTCCATGAGCACCACGTCAATATCGCCTGCCTTCTCGGGGCGGAACTTCTCAATCGTGTGCGGAAGCTGCTGCGCCAGCGGCGGGTCAATCTCAACCGCCACCATGTCCTTCGCAGCATCCAGGATCCCGAGGGTCAACGAGCCCAGGCCCGGGCCGACCTCCAGCACCGTCTCCCCCGGTGAAATCTCTGCCGCGTTGACAATACGACGAATCGTATTGGGATCAATCACAAAGTTCTGCCCAAGAGTCTTCGTCGGACGAATACCAAGCATCTCGGCAAGCTCGCGAATCTCAGCAGGGCCGAGCAGGGGCAGATCGTTCACAGCGTTCCTTCACATAGATGGATGGTGGGGAGGTTACAGTTTAGATTACCGCGAGAAACGCTGCTTTACCTCATCAAGAGTGGCTTCCAGAGCGTTCTTAGCGTTCGTAATACGCTTCTTCGGCGCCAAAGCAATACGCAGTCGATCCAGGGGACCGGTACCGTGCTGGAGGCTATTCACCTTATCCAGATGACGCTTACCAGATTCCAGGATGACGCTACTACCCTCCCAGCCGCACAGGCCAGGCTGCACAAAACGCACATCCACACCCCACTGCTGGTACAGCCTATAATCATCAGCCACGGTACCCGGCACCTTGTCCTCAAGCTGCTTGAGCAGCAGCTCAGCGCCCGAACGGGAAATCAAATACAAGCCGGTGCAAATCAGGGGCCAGGTACCGTACGGCTTACCCATACGGTACTTACCGTGCACAAAAGGAGACAGCAGGGACAGGCGGATGTATTCCACATGCGGGTTCAGCTTGCCAGCATCATTTGCAAAAGAATCGCTAAGGTTCACCAGCTGCACCTGCGGGTACTTCGTGATGATTGCGTTCACGACCGCCTCAGCATCCGGAGAAAGAAGGATGTCGTCTTCGGCAATCAGCGCCCAATCGGCGTCACTTGCAACAAAGTCACGCCACATATTCACATGGCTGAGCATGCAGCCCTTCTCCGCGGGGTTGGGGTCACGATGCCAACGGCTACGGAAAAACTCAACGTCAAATTCTTCATCAGCGACGTGATTATCGCGGTTATCCACCGCAGAATAAGGCACGAAATCCTTCGCGGGCGCGCCCACCGAATAGAATGATTCAAAACGGTTCGCGCCGTCCAGGCCCAGAACATACTTCAGAATCTTTGCCATATTTTTTCCTTTCAACAGCTCATCCAGAAAACCTAAGCAATAGAAAATCGCAACGGTTAATGATGAGTTTTCAGAACATCAGACCACCTGCACGAGAGAAAAGTTCGTCAATCTTAAAAATCAATGCGTACATGGCAGGGAGTCTGAATATTGAGCGTGTGATAAATACGCACACTGCTGTGCAATGTAGAAAGAATTCTATCATTCACCATGCACCAAATTCAGATGCCCGCAGGTTAAGACGCGGTATGGCACGCGCCGTACCGGTGTACAGCAAAAACAATCCCCTCCCTACCGCATATACACGATAGGGAGGGGATAAACGACAGGGCAGAAGACCCACGTATTCACATTTTTATGTGATGACAGTACCCCAATCCGTCTCTGGGTTACCGTCTCTGGATTATCGTCCTAGACGCTGCTTCACATCTTCGAGGGTGGCTTCCAGAATATTCTTCGCGTTCGCAATACGTTTCTTCGGTGCCAGGGCGATGCGCAACCGGTCGATAAAACCGGTGCCATGCTGCGTGCTCTTGAGACTTTCCAAGTGACGAACGCCAGAAGTTTGAATGAGGCTGGTGCCTTCCCAACCACATAGACCGGGCTGCACCAAATATACGTCTACTCCCCATTCTCGGTAGAGAGAATAATCATCAGCAACAACGCCGGGAACCGTCTCGCCATAACATTCTACGAGTCGTTCAGCCCCAGAACGCGAAAGAAGATACAAGGCAGCACCGTACAGAGGCTTTGAACCATAGGCACGACCCATACGGTACTTGCCGTACACAAAAGGAGCAAGCAACGAAAGACGGGGATAATCAACCTGCGGGTTGAGCTTGCCAGCTTCAGAAGCGTAGATATCGCCCAGGTTAACCATCTGCACGTGAGGGTACTTTTCGATAATCCTCTCCACTACAGGCTGCAGGTCAGGGGAAATGAGGACATCATCCTCTGCCAGCAAAGCCCAGTCGGCGTCTGAAGCGAGAAAGTCCTTCCACATGTGGTAGTGGCTCAAAGCGCAACCCTTTTCGGCAGGCCTCGGCTCTTTACCGTAACGAGCCAGGAACAGCTTGCTGTCGAATTGTGCATCAGTGACGTGATTATCACGGTTATCCACCGCAGAATAACGCTGAAAACCTTGAGCGGGTGCCCCCACCGAGAAGAACGAATCAAACCGGTTAGCGCCGTCCAGTCCCAGAACGTATTTCAGAATTTTTGCCATGAATTTCCCTTTGCTGTGACACACCCATACAGTCCCTATCTGAAACGACAGAAGCCATGTATGAGCGCCGAGTATTGACTTGGCACCGACAAACACAAAGCACGCCGAAAAAATGCGCGCACGATAACAAAAATGCCTAGTCAGTGAGTGATGAATTGTATGTATAAAAATACCCTATCACTCATGTGAAGATAGTACCCAACAATTGGCGTGCAGCCCCCTGTTATGTCTCGCACGTTACACGATACCTCACGCGCTAAAGCTGAAAATAGCTGCAGAAAGCCCCTCCCCGCCATACATATATGACGAAGAAAGGCTTTCTCAAAGAGGCTTACTTATTCCGCCTTGCCTAGGCGCTGCTTCACCTCATCAACAGTGGCGTCCAGAACATTCTTTGCATTCACCAAACGCATCTTCGGAGCCAAGGCAATACGCAAACGATCCAGAGCGCTCGAACCCTTCTGATTCTCAGCCAGCATCTCCAGGTGGCTCTTACCGGATTCCAGGATGACGCTGCTACCCTCCCAATCGCACAGGCCGGGCTGCACAAAACGCACATCCACACCCCACCGCTGGTACAGCTTGTAATCGTCAGCCACAGTGCCCGGCACCTTGTCCTTAAACTGCTTGAGCAGCAGCTCAGCACCCGAACGGGAAATCAGGTACAGACCGGTGCAGCCCAGTCGGGTCGAACCGTACAGCTTGCCCATACGGTACTTACCGTGCACAAAAGGAGACAGCAGAGACAGACGAATGTAGTCCACACGCGGGTTCATGGTTCCGCCTTGAACGAGTACGCATCGCACAGGTTCACCAGCTGCACCTGCGGGTACTTGGTGATGATTGCGTTCACCACCGCCTCAGCGTCCGAAGAAATAAGGATGTCGTCCTCAGCAATCAGAGCCCAGTCAGCATCCGATGCGACAAAGTCCTCCCACATCTTCACGTGGCTGAGCATGCAACCGTGCTCAGCCGGGGTGAGGTTACGATGCCAGTGGCTACGGAAAAGTTCAACATCAAATTCGTCATCGGTCACATGATTATCGCGGTTATCCACCGCAGAATAAGGCACAAAATCCTTCGCGGGCGCGCCCACCGAATAGAACGATTCAAAACGGTTCGCGCCATCCAGGCCCAGAACATACTTCAGAATCTTCGCCATAGTGTCCTCCTAAAGCACCAGTTACCGGGCGCTCAACATTAAATCTCGTAGGGACGTTTGCAGCACCAATTTTTGAACACCTTATTGAGGCACTATACGTACCTAAATACCGCAAACCAGATCATGGCATAGCTGTTTGAGTGAATTGTTTGTAGTCGCTACAGTCTAGCGCGCAGGCACGCACCACGAGGCGACTCAGCGTAGCTACCCGCTACAGGGTGTACGCGCCTACCACTGACCGTAAACCCGCTCCGAATTCTCACGGATACGGCGGCAGAGCGCCTCCAACTCCTCACCGCGATGAGCCGCCATGAACCGCACCGTGTAATTCGTCATGTAGGACGCATTCGGACGGCCACGGAACGGATGCGGGGTCAAGAACGGCGCATCCGTCTCAGCCAGAATCAGCTCCGGGCGAGCCATCGCCAACGACTCCTGAATACCCTTCGAGTTCTTGAAAGTCACCGTCCCGGCAAAGCTCATGTACCAGCCGCGCTCATTGCAGATCGCGGCAAGCTCCGGGCCACCCGAATAGCAGTGGAACACGGTACGTTCCGGTGCACCCTCTTCATCCAGGATGCGCACAACATCCTCGTGCGCGTCGCGGTCGTGAATCTGCAACGCCAGGTTGTGCTTCTTCGCAATGCGAATATGCTCGCGGAAGCTGTAGTGCTGCGCCTCCATACCTTCTTCGCCGGTGCGGAAATAGTCCAGGCCAGTCTCACCAATAGCGCGCACACGGTCGGCGGTGGCGAGCTCGTCGAGGGTGGCGAGCGCCGCCTCCAGCTGACCGGCTGCAGCCAGCTCGGGGGCTGTGTTGGGGTGAATCGCAATGGCGGCGAGAACACGCTCATCAGCCTGCGCGGCGGCGACCGCGTACAGGGAAGAGGGGATATCGCATCCGACCTGTACGATGGCGGCGATGCCGAGCTTTTCACCGGCGTCGAGTGCGTCGCGGGCGCTGATTTCTACTTCGCCGTCGAGCAGGTCCATGTGGGTGTGGTTATCCACGATGGGGTACGGCAGCGGCTCGGGGGCGGGCGGGAAGACCAGGTTGCGGCTGCGGCCATTCTCGCCGGTGGTGGAGCGGCGGCGGGTTCCTTCTCCGCCTTCAGCGTCACTGATGCCGGTGTAGAGTTCCGCCTGATAGGGTGCGGGTACTTCACCGGGCACCGGCGCCCAGCCGTTAGGCAGGGCGGTTGCCCGAAGTGCCGCGGGGGTGGGCAGGGTGTAGTTCGCCAGGGCGGCGAGGGAGTTCAGGTACTCCTGGGTAATTTCAGGACCGGGATGGCTCTGACACATGGATAAATCCTCGGGATAAAACTGCAGGGTAAAGCTGGGAGGTAAAGCTGCGCGGTGATTCTGGGTTATTCGGATATAGGTTATTCGGAGCGGGCAGCCAGTGCTGCCTCGTACAGGTCACGCTTGGAGGTGCCGGTCTCGGCGGCGACCGCGGCGCAGGCGCTCTTGAGGCGCTCACCGCCCGCTACACGGTCGAGGACCAGCTGCACTACATCCTGCGCTTCGGGGGTTTCGGGGGCTTGTGCGCCTTCAACAATAATGACGATTTCGCCGCGGACGCGTTCAGACTCAGCCCATTCGGCAAGCTCTGCCAGGGTACCGCGTCGAACCTCTTCGTGAAGCTTGGTTAGCTCACGGCTGACCGTTCCGCGGCGGTCGGCGCCGAAAGTCTGCACGAAGTCTGCCAGGGTTGCGGCGGTGCGGTGCGGGGATTCGTAGAAGATCATGGTGCGCTCCTCCCCCGCCAGCGATGCGAGGCGGCGGGTGCGCTCGGAGCCCTTGCGGGCGAGGAAACCTTCGAAGGTGAATCGTCCGGTGGGCAGGCCGGAGAGCGCGAGCGCGGTCAACGCTGCGGAGGGACCGGGCACCACGGTGACGGGCAGGTCGGCTTCTGCGATGGCTGCGGCGGCAACGTAGCCGGGGTCGGAGATAGTGGGCATGCCCGCATCCGAGAGCAGCAGCACACGCTGACCGTCCTGTACCGCTTGTACGATGGTTTCGCTGCGTTCAGCTTCGTTGTGGTCGTGGTTGACGATGATGCGGCCGCGGGTGCGCACACCAAGCCCGGAGGCTAGGGTTCGTAGCTTGCGGGTGTCTTCGACGGCGATGAGGTCTGCGGTGGCGAGGGCTGAGCGCAGTCGGTCGGAGGCGTCGGCGAGGTTGCCGATGGGGGTGCCGCCGAGGATGAGCACGCCGCCTTCTTCGGAGGTAACGGCGGTGTCAGCAGCGTCAGCGGTGTCAATCTCGGGTGCCTCGACCATTTCTGAGGGGGCGGTGATTTCTGAGGGGTCGGCGGTTTCTTCGGTGTATTCTGCGGGTGCGGTCATGGCAGGCCTCGTGTCTGTGTCTGGTCTTCGTGTACCCACTAAGTGTAACGCCCGCACTCTGTCCGCTGTTGGGTGGGATTGCCGGGTGAGCTTGCCGGGCGGGGTTGCCGGTAAAAGCAGCTGGTGCGGGCGGGCTACGGTGCGTCATATAAGCCGTTCACGGGCTGAAATGGTGCATCGTGCGTTCTGACCCTTTAGGATTGATGGGGTGAAGATACCTAAGCTACTTTCTCCCGCATCTGCCGCTCCGGCTGGCCCGGCTGCTTCGTCCCGCTCTTCGTCTGACCGTGGTCGTTACAGCCTCGATTCTCTGCTGGATGCGCTCGCTGTTGCCTATATTCGTGCCCCGCGTTGGGGTTGGTTGGCGCCCGCATTGATTGTGCTGGTTGCCGGTATTCTGCGTTTTTATAATTTGGCGCATCCGAATGCCATTGTTTTTGATGAGACCTACTACGCCAAGGATGCCTACTCGTATGTGCATTATGGCTATGAGTTGAGCTGGTCGAAGGACGCTAATGCTTCCTTCGCTGCCGGTCACCCGTCGGGTCTATTGACGGATTCGCCGGAGTATGTGGTGCATCCGCCGTTGGGTAAGTGGATGATTGCCGCGGGCATGGCAATTTTTGGTGATAATAATCCCTTTGGTTGGCGTGTTTCTGCTGCGGTGATTGGCACCCTGTCGGTGGCGTTGATTGCCTATGTTGGCTGGTTGCTGTTCCGTTCGATGACGGTGGCGACTATTGCGGCACTGCTGGCTGCTGTGGATGGCCTGATGCTGGTGGAGTCTCGTTTGGCTCTGCTGGATATTTTCCAGATGTTCTGGATTCTCGCGACTTTTGTGTGTCTGGTGCTTGACCGTATTCAGGCGCGGCGCGTGCTGGCGCGCAATATTGCGGAGGCGGCACGCCAGAATAGCGGTGTGCTTCCGCCGATGCCGTGGGGCCCGAGCATGGGTCTGCGCCTGTGGCGTTTCGCCGCCGGTGTATGTGCCGGTGCCGCGGTGGGCGTGAAGTGGAATTCGCTGTTCTTCGTGGCGGCGATGGGTCTGCTGACGGTGTTCTGGGATATTAATGCTCGCCGTATTGTGGGTCTGAACAAGTGGGGTTTGACAGCGCTGGTGCGTGACGGCATCCCCGCGTTCTTCCAGATGATTGGTGTGGGTCTGCTGGTGTATCTGAGCACCTGGGCGGGCTGGTTCCAGTCGTCGAATGCGTATTTCCGCCGCTGGGCGGTTGAGAACCCGGGCAAGGGTGTCATGTGGCTTCCTGAGGATTTGCGTTCTCTGTGGGAGTACCATGTCTCGGCGTTTAAGTTCCATTCTGGTTTGAGCAGCCCGCATACGTATTCTTCGCAGGCGTGGCAGTGGCTGGTTTTGGGCCGCCCGACCTCGTACTACTATGAGTCGCCAAAGCTGGGCTCTTCGGGTTGTACCGTGAAGTCCTGTTCCGAAGCTATTTTGAATATCGGTAACCCGGCGATTTGGTGGGCTTTTATTCCGGCGATTATTGTGGCGCTTCTGGTTCTACTACTGAAGCGGGATTGGCGTTTTGGTGCGCTACTGGTTGTGTTCGGTGCGGGCTATTTCCCGTGGTTTATGTACCCGAATCGCACGATGTTCTACTTCTACGCGCTGTCCTTTGAACCATTCCTAATCCTACTGTTGGCGGGTGTTTTGGGTCTGGCGCTGTCGGGTGCTCGTGGTTCGGTGTTGCGTGCTCGTTTGGGCGTGACGCTGGTGGCGATTTACCTGGTGGGTGTGCTGGTGTTGAGCGCGTACTTTATGCCGTTGTGGACTGCTCAGGTGATTCCGTATGAGCAGTGGTATTCGCACATGTGGTTTAAGTCCTGGATTTAGGCTCGGTTTTTGGGCTTGGGTTTTAGGCTCGGTTTTTAGGTTCGAGCGATGCAAGCTTGGGTATAGCGAAGGGGGCTGGGTTCTACCGTGTGGTAGAGCCCAGCCCCCTTCGTTGTGCCCTTTCCGCCCTGGTTCGTGCGGTGAAGTGGCTGATGATTTTTAGTTGTCGCCGACGCGTGTTTTAGTTGTCGCTGACGCGTGCGGAGGCGAGCTTGACGCGCAGTTCCTGGCGTTCCTGGCGGCGGCGTTCTGCCTTGAGCTTGCGGTATTTGGTGGGCCAGGTGGTCACGAGCAGGAGGGTAATCTGCGCTACCACGAGGACCGCTACGGCGATGGCCGCATCGATCCAGAATTGCGGCGGGTAAAGGCGGATGAGGGAGCTTCGTACGGAGAACTCCCAGTTGCCCTGCGGGAAGAACACCTGGTGGAAGGTGGTGAACAGCCATTCCCAGCCGAAGAAGCCCACAACGCCGAGCACCGCGATGAGTCCCAGGGTAATCCACGCGCCGGTGAAGAGGCTGCGGCGGATGGTTCCGGGGGCGCGCTCACGCAGGGAAATGCTGCTAAAGAGGGTCACCAAGAAGAGCGCGGCAACGGCTACAGTGGCGATGAGCAGTACCCACTTCACGTCGTGCATGTGGTTCACTTCTGCTTCGGTGAAGGCGAGGGTATTATCGGCACCGGTGGTAACGCGGGCGAGGTATTCTCGCGGCGCGAAGTTGTTGATGTAGTCCACGCCGTAGGAGCCCAGGCGCATCCTCTCGACGAGGTAGTAGCCGTAGCTGTCTTCGGGGAATCCGGGGCGGTGGTATTCGAGCCAGAGGAAGGGTGCGGAGGCTACAGCGCGAATCGCGATCATGAGTACGGTCAGCGGTACGGTGAGCGCGATGAGGGTTGCACGGAGCTTGAGGAAACGCGGGGTGTCTTCCACAGCGTCTTCGCGTGCCGCGGCGCGTTCTGCGGCTTCGGGCGAGGCCGCCAGGGAGGACAGCGGCGCGTTGGGGTCTGCGACCGCGTGGGTGTGACCGGTGCGGGTGGTTTCGGTGCGGTACTTGCGTCCGGCGGTGGAGGCGCTTGCCGCCTCCACGGTAGCGACGGTTTCTGCTTCGGCCGCCTTTTCGGCTTCTGCTTCGGCGGCCTTCTGCATGGTTTCGCGGTTGAGGTCGCTGAGGGTCGGATTTTTGGGGGTGCTCTGCGAGTCGCGCACGAGGGGCACGAAGCCGGTGGAGACGTTGGTGCGGGTGCGTACGCGGGTGCCGACACCCTGTTCGCGGAGTTTGCTGCGTGCGGGGACGACGGGTACGGAGCCGGTAGGCAGGTCGGGTTCTTCGGCGACGGTGGGTACGTCTGCTACGATGCGTCCGAAGGCTCCGGTGTGCGGTGCCGGTTCGCTGGTCACGGTCTCTGCTCGGCGAGCTTTGAGGAGTTCTTCGGCGCTATTTCGACGGATGGCCGGGCGCAGTGCGCCCCACATTCCTCGGTGTGTTTCTTTGCTCATGGATCTCGCGTTCTTTTCGAGTGAATGGTGTTTGAGTGAGTTGCGGGTGTCTGTACTATCTGCCAGTTTCTCATACGCAAAGAACCTTCCGCATGAATTCGCGGAAGGTTCTTTGCATTCGGGTGTTTAAATTCTTGGGTTCGAATTCTAGGATTCGGTGGTGTCCGAGCCCTGGACGGGTACCTTGTAGACCACTCGCCAACCCTGCGGTGCCGTCAGCCGTGCGGCGTGGTCGTCGCAGAGGTCGTAGGCGTGGGGTTCGCGGAATTCTGAGAGTGCGTCAATGATTGCCGTGGAGTCTGCGTAGGAGTAGTGGAGAGTAACAGTCGCCTCTCGCTGACAGGTTTGGCGGGAGCACAGTCGTGCGGTCTGCATGTGGGTGGTACCTTCCTGGCTTAGCTCGCCTGCTTGCGCAGTCGGCGGCGTTCACGTTCTGACAGCCCGCCCCAGATTCCGAAGCGCTCGTCATTGTCCATTGCATATTGTAGACATTCTTCGCGCACGGGGCATACACCGCATACCCTTTTGGCGTCTCGGGTGGAGCCGCCCTTCTCGGGGAAGAAGGCTTCGGGATCGGTCTGGGCGCAGAGTGCTTCAGCTTGCCAGGCGAGTTCTCCGTCTTCGCCTTCGGTTCCGTAGAGTCCTGCCGCTGCGGTCCATACGTCGGTGCAGGCAGGCATGTTTCGTTCTGCGTCTGCGAGAAAGGCGTCGGAGGCTTTTTCGAGAGATTGAGTGGGATTCATGCTACGGTGCTGAGCGCCTGATGCGCGCGCGGCCGCGATGGAGCGGTCCGATGCAATGTAGGAGCCCATGGGTTTTCCTTCCGTGTTCTCATTGTGAGCTTAATGAGTCTGCGGATCCGTCGTGGACGGAATCTTAGTGTGTATGGTGTGGCATGGTTTGCTCTGGCCTCTACGGTCCCCCAAAGCAAACGTGCTTATATATCTATTAGACGTGCGACACGCCGATTCGTCAAACTAGACTTAAACAATATTTAGATGTATATGTTGCGGGCGTCATATTTAATGTAAATTTGACCTTTATACATTTTTACGCCTGCCACCCCTCCTTGCTTGCAACCAAGGGCTACCTCAAGTTTTCCACTCCTCATATTGGCGCCCACTAGGGCGGTAGCCCACAGAAAATCCGCATTCTGACCGCAAATATAGATCCCGGTTTAGGTGTCCACACCACCTCTGCAGACACAAAGAAGATAATTAGATGAAAAAAGTTTATCTTTTTTCACCATGCAGTTTCTGAATATTTTTCCGAGGCATTGCGAAGCATTTACATTTCAAATTCATATTTATGCCATATTTCAAATGCACTTTAGATCTGTCAAATATTTTCAGGTATTAGGTTTTTACAAGCCCCTTAGGAGCTTTTGCTTTACGCCTGTATCTTTAGCCCAGTGTTTCGCGTCCTTCCCAATGCCCTCAACCAGCGCGTTAGAGGTGCTGTAGAGTGAAACACATGGTTACTCTCTCCCCCGCCGGCGCATCCGTGCCCACAACTCTGAACCGTTTCTTTGAGAAGCTCAGCAGCCAGCAGACCCCCGCCCTCATCTGGTACTCGGCAAACGGCGAGCGCATTGAGCTCTCCGGCAGGGTCCTCATGAACTGGATTGATAAGAGCGCAAACCTGCTGGTTGAAGAATGCGAGCTGGAGCCCGGCGAGGGTTTTGATCTGCAGGCACCCCTGCACTGGGGCACTATTGTTCTGGGCTTAGCGGCGTTGCGCGTGGGCGCTCTGCTACAGCGGGATGAGCCGCTGGTTGCCGCGGTCTGCACCGAGCAGGAGGCGGGCTACACGAATGACCCCGCGTACCTTCTGGCGGTTGACCGTGCACCGCTGACTCTTTCCTACACCGGCGATCTGCAGTCGCTGGCTCCACACGCCGAGGAGGTGCTCGATTACTGCGCTCTGGTGCGTAGCTTTGGCGACCAGTACTCGGGTCTACTTCCCGATGATTCGGCAGAAATCATTGAGGGTTTCAGCTATGCGGAAGCCTACGAGCAGGCTCTCACGCAGGCACAGGCCTATCGTACGGCGGGCTATACGCTACCTTCGGGGCAGCGTGCGCTCGCTTTGGAGTTGAGCCCCGACTACGGTTTTGATGCCTCGGAGGCGACCTTGAGCACCCTGTTGGAGGTTCTGGCGATTTTGCTCTCCGGTCATGCGGTGTTTGTGGCTGACCCGAGCGTCAACTGGCAGGGTGAGCAGCTTGCATCCCTGATGGCGTCTGAGCGTGCGGCGGAGATTCCCCGCGGCGAGTGATTCTTCCAAGTTTCCTGGATTTTAAAAAACTTATCCCCCGATACGCGCCGTATCGGGGGATAAGTTTTTAGAACACGTCTTAGCTGATGGTCGGTGTTAGGCGGGGTCTAGGAGTTCTGCGAACCGGGCTTCGCCTGCGACTCGGGTGCGGCTGCTTCAGAGGTAGCCTTACGTGCTGCAGGCTCTTCGCCGTCGAGAATGGCGGCAGCTTCGTCAAACATGCGGCCGAGCTCTTCGTGGTCGGTGCCTTCACCTTCGTCAACCTTCTGGCGGTGCGAACCATACACCCAGAAGCGGTAGAGGAAGTAGCGAAGAATGGTGCCCAGAATGGTACCGATAATCGTACCGGAGATGAAGGACGCCTCGGGGGTGCGCAGGTTCAGCACGTAGGTACTGAATGCCACACAGCCTGCTTCAACGAGAATACCGAGCAGGTTGACCAGGCCGAATTCGACCGCTTCACGCTTCCAGTTTTCGGAGCGGGAGTCGCGGAAGGTCCACAGGCGGTTCATGAGCCAGGAGAAGATAGTTGCGACAATACTTGCAACGACCTTCGCCTTGGTGTGGGACTCCGACATGATGGTCATCATCAGCACCCACACCGTCACAGAGTTGACGATGAAGGCGGCGCCGCCCACGGTACCGAATTTGAGAACCTCAATACCGTAGCTGTCCCAGAGGGATTTCAAGCGTTCGGTGAGGGTCGGTTTCGTCTGTGCGCTCATGCGGGACCTATCTAGAGGAGTTCAGGGGAAGAGCTGGCACTGTTACGGTGGGTGTTATTCATGCCGCTACTATGGAGTGCGTCAGCCTCTTTTACAAGCTCTTATATGTTAATACAGTCCCGGTTGGTTGTTTGTACCTTTGAGAGTTTTTCCACGTACCTCCCAGCTAACGAGACATTCCCTTTCATCTTACGTTGACTGGGTAGAAGGCAGGTTTTTACGATTTCTTCCGGCTTTTACGCCCAAATATTGGGCTCTGCCGCCCAGCTAAACCCATTCTGTGACCTTATTGTGGTCTTGCTCCCATAAGCACTCTGAAACCGGTACACTTAGGTGCTGTGACTTACCCTGTGACTGGACCCGTAATTGGCGTCATCGGCGGAGGCCAGCTGGCCCGCATGATGGCTCCCGCAGCAACTAACCTTGGCCTGAACCTGCAGATTCTCGCGGAGGCGCCCACCGTTGGCGCCGTGGCAGCGGTACGTACCGCCCCCGTCGGGGACTACAAAGATTTGGACACCCTCCGCGAATTTGCTCGCGGCAAGGATGTCATCACTTTCGATCATGAGCACGTGCCCACTGAATTTCTGCGCACCCTCATGGCGGAGGGCGTGAATGTTCAGCCCCGTCCCGAAGCTCTCCAGTACGCTCAGGACAAGCTCCTGATGCGCGCCGCTATTGAGCGTCTGGGCCTGCCGAACCCGCGTTGGGCTAAGGTTTCTACCCTGGACGAGCTGCTCGCCTTCGGCGATGAAATTGGCTGGCCCGTGGTGCTGAAGACCCCGCGCGGCGGCTACGACGGCAAGGGCGTACTCGTCCTGGATTCCCCCGAGGAGGCCCACGAGCGCAGCGCCGAATGGTTCGAGCAGCTGCCTTCCCGCACCGATTTCTCCGCCCTACTTGCCGAGGAGAAAGTACCCTTCACCCGTGAACTCTCCGCTCTAGTGGCTCGCCGTGAAAGCGGCGAAGTGCGCCCCTGGCCGGTCGTTGAGACCATCCAGGTGAACTCCATCTGCGACGAGGTCATTGCACCCGCGCAGAACCTGGACCCCGAGATTGCTGAGGCTGCCGCAGCCGCGGCGGTGACCATTGCCTCCGAGCTGGGCGTGACCGGTGTAATGGCGGCTGAGCTTTTCGAGGTTCCCGGCTCCCCCGCTGGCTTCTACATCAACGAGCTGGCGATGCGCCCGCACAATACCGGCCACTGGACTCAGGACGGCTCGGTGACCAGCCAGTTTGAGCAGCACCTGCGTGCGGTACTGGATCTGCCGCTGGGTGATACCTCCGTGCTGGAGGGTGTTGCCGTGATGAAGAACTACCTGGGCGGTGAGAACGAAGATATCTTTGGCGTCTATCCGCTGGCGCTTTCGGCTGAGCCGCGCGCGAAGATTCATTTCTACGGCAAGGAGACCCGTCCGGGCCGCAAGATTGGTCACGTGAATATTACCGGCACGGTGGCTGAGCTTGAGGATCTGCGCCATAGCGCCGCGAATGCCGCCTCCATTTTGCGTGACGGCCGCCCCCTGTAGCCCCTGTTTTAGCCGGTGCGTGGGGTGAGAGCATCCTGCGTATCCGACGCACCCTATTGATGGTGGTTCGCCACCGCATCCTGAAAGGATATGAGGATTATGTCTCAGTCTCCCTATAATTCTTCCCAGCCCATTGTTGGCATTGTGATGGGTTCGGATTCGGATTGGTCGGTCATGGAGGCCGCAGCCGAGGTTCTGGACGAGTTCGGCATCCCTTACGAGGCTGATGTTGTCTCTGCACACCGCATGCCCGAGGACATGATTGAGTACGGCAAGAAGGCTCACAGCCGCGGTATTCGCGTGATTATTGCCGGTGCCGGCGGCGCCGCTCACCTGCCCGGTATGCTCGCTTCCGTCACCGCTCTGCCTGTGATTGGTGTTCCGGTGCGTCTGAAGAACCTCGAAGGCATGGACTCGCTGCTGTCGATTGTTCAGATGCCCGCCGGTGTTCCGGTAGCTACCGTCTCCATTAACGGTGCTCGCAATGCGGGTCTGCTGGCTCTGCGTATTCTGGGTTCGGGCACCGATGCATTTGCTCAGCAGGTTCACGCTGATTTGCGTCAGTTCTCTCAGAATCTGCGCCAGACCGCAATGGACAAGGGAGCCGCTCTGCGCACCCGCGTTGCCGAGGCGAAGGCGAAGGCAAAGGCAGCGGCCGAGCGCGAGGCGGAGGAGAGCTCCTCCGCACCCCGCCCCGCTTCTGCTCCCGAGGCTTCCTCGGAGCCCCAGGCTTACGTTCCCTAAGCTCGGATACACTAGAAGGATGAGCAATATTCTTCAGTCCGATATTTGGGCACGTTTTCAGGAATCTAATGGTCACACCGTGATCCGTAAGAGCGGTAACGGCTGGTCGTACCTTGCGACCGTTGAGGGCGGCGCTACCGGCCGCTACCTGTACAGCCCGTACGGACCGGTCGCCTCCAGCGCTGTGGCTTTTGATGAGGCTCTCGCATCGTTGAAGGATGAGGCTGCGAAGCATCGTTGCCTGTTTGTGCGCATTGAGCCGACTGAATCCGCTATTTGGGGCGGTCAGGATGCGGCTGCTTTCTTGGCTCGTCGCGGTGCGGTGCTGGCTCCTCGCCAGGTGCAGCCTTCGCACACTCAGATTATTGACCTTTCGGGCTCTGAGGACGAGATTCTCAAGGGCATGAAGTCCAATAACCGCAACCTGCACCGCAACATCCACAAGAAGGGCGTGACGATTGAGGTGTCGACGAACCCTGAGGATTTGTCGATTCTGTTCGCATTCTTGGATGAGACCGCAGACCGCAACGGTTTTAACCGTCAGCAGGATGACTACCTGATGCAGGTGGCTCGCGTGCTGATGCCCGCCGACGCGGCGTCGCTCTACATTGCAAAGCTGACCGACGAGAACGGCGAGAGCACCCCGATTGCGGCGGCGTTCGTGTACGATTCGGACGACACCCGCACCTACGCGCACGCGGCTGCTTCCTTCGAGCATCGCCGCCTGTCCGCGGGCATTCCGGTGGTTACGAACTTCATCCTGGACGCTAAGCGTAAGGGTCTGAAGTACGTTGACCTCTTCGGTATTGCGCCGGAGAATCAGCCGGATCACGAGTGGGCTGGTTTCACGAAGTTCAAGAAGTCCTTCGGTGGCGAGTCTGTGGAGTACCCGGGTACCTGGGATGTTCCGGTGACCTCGCTGGGTTACCGCGCCTACACCCTGGCGTACAAGGCTCGTCCGGCGGTTCGCGATGCAGTGTCGAAGGCGAAGGAGAAGCTGCGTTCCCTGCGTTCGCGCTAACGCCTGCCGGTAACGGCGATAAGCATAAGGAGCCGCCCCCGACCGAGTGATTCGGTCGGGGGCGGCTCCTTATGTTTGGTGGCTACCTCAAAGGCTTAGGCTTCGCCGGGGCTCTTGGTGTGCGAGAGAATCTCGCGCAGGCGGGAGAGGCGGTGCTCTGCCTCAACGGTACGCACGGTGCCCGAGGAGGAACGCATAACCAGCGACTGGGTGGTCACAACGTTCTTGCTGTAACGCACGCCGCGCAGCAGCTTGCCGTCGGTGATACCGGTTGCGGCGAAGAAGCAGTTGTCGCTGGTGACCAGGTCGTTGGTGGTCAGCACGCGGTCGAGGTCGTGGCCGGCTTCCAGTGCCTTTTCACGTTCTGCCTCGTCAGTCGGTGCCAGGCGGCCCTGGATGACGCCACCGGTTGCCTTGATAGCGCATGCTGCGACAACGCCTTCGGGGGTGCCGCCGGTGCCGAGCATGAGGTCCACGCCGGTGTTTTCGCGGCAGGCTGCGATAGCGCCGGCGACGTCACCGTCGAGGATGATGCGGGTACGGGCGCCTGCCTCGCGAATCTCCTGGATCAGCTTGGCGTGGCGAGGGCGGTCCAGCACGCATACGGTCAGCTCGCTGACCTTCTTGCCCTTAGCCTTAGCGACCAGGTGCAGGTTCTGCTTGACGGGCAGGCGCAGGTCCACGAACTCTGCGGCTTCGGGGCCGGTGACCAGCTTCTCCATGTAGAACACTGCGGAGGGGTCGAACATGGTGCCGCCGTCTGCCACAGCAATCACGGAGAGGGCGTTGTCCATGCCGAGTGCGGTCAGGCGGGTACCGTCGATGGGGTCAACCGCCACGTCGAGGGAGGGACCGGAGCCGTCGCCGACGTTCTCGCCGTTGTACAGCATGGGAGCCTTGTCCTTCTCGCCTTCACCGATGACAACGGTGCCGTTGAAGTTAACGGTGGAGAGGCGGTAACGCATTGCGTCTACGGCTGCACCATCTGCGAGGTTCTTTTCGCCTGCACCGACCCAGGGGCCTGCAGCAATTGCTGCAGCTTCAGTCGCGCGGACCAGTTCCATTGCGAGGTTGCGATCGCCGTGGTTGTTGTTCGTAGTCATAGACTCACCTTCGAGATTTCTGAATACACCGTCGGCTGGCTGGTTCTTTCCAGCACGAAGTCGCCGACGCAGTAGTGCTCCTTTCAGGATAGCGCGCGAGCGCTTCGTTTTTCTTGTTCTGAACGAGTTTGCGTGCGTGTTGACTTTAAGGTGAGCAGATGCGGCAAATCTGTGAGGGCTTCATCTCTCTTCGGCACTTCATACACTCTGAGGCACTGATTTTGGGTGTTGTGAAGGCGCGCCAAACTAGCTATTTTTCGCATATTTAAGGCATATTTGAGGTAGGTTCTTTCTCCGGGAGGCTCCCGGCGAGAAACTCAGCTTCAGCGCGAGCGCCTGAAGCCCCACATACCCGTTCGCAGATTCGCTGGCTCCGACGGCACGCGTTATCTGTATTTGTCCGCTAAGGAGCATCACATGGCTGGCATCCAACCGACTCCCGCAGAAGCATGGAAGCGTCTGAAGGACGGTAACCGCCGTTTTGTTGAGGGTAGCAATGAGCACCCCAACCAGGACACGATTCGCCGTACCGACCTGGCATCGGGGCAGTTCCCGTTCGCCTCGATTTTCGGTTGCGGTGACTCTCGCCTCGCGGCAGAGATTATTTTTGATCTGGGCCTGGGCGACGCGTTCGTGGTGCGTACCGCCGGCCACGTCCTGGAGAATGCCGCGCTCGGTTCGTTGGAGTACGCGGTTGATGAGTTTGAGACCCCCATTGTGATGGTTCTCGGTCACGACTCCTGCGGTGCTGTGACTGCGGCCAGCAAGTCCCTGGAGTCCGGTGAGATGCCGCACGGCTTCATCCGTAACCTGGTGCAGCACATCCTGCCTTCGGTGATGTCCCCGAAGCTGCCGGAGAACCCGGTCGTCAACGACATGGTGCGTGAGCACACCCGCCAGACCGCCATCCGCATTATTGAGCAGTCCCACATCATTTCGGATGCGGTGGTTGAGGGTAAGGTCGCCGTGATTGGTGTCTTCTACCATCTGAAGGAGGGTAAGGCGGAGCTGGTGTTCAGTTCGCAGGACCTGACCCTGCCGGAGGAGAAGAACGACTCGCAGAACCCGCCGACTCAGGCGCTTCCGGTGGTCGTGAAGACTCCCCCGCGCGTTGTGGTTGCGGAGAACCTGGACTAGGTTTCCTCTTCTCCGCTCATTACGAGCCTTAGCGCGAGAACCCACATGCTCGCACTTAACAACAGATTTTTCTATGGGATATCCCCCGCCACGGTAGCGTGTTCGCACATCTACCGGGGCGGGGTTTTTACACGCCTTCTCACGCCTCAAAATTTATGAGCGTTTTTCCTCTTTTGACACCTTTTCGAGGCGACGTAAGCCACTTTGAACGCCTATCCTAGAGATATGGCTGAAAACATTGAATACCGCATTGAACATGACACCATGGGCGAAGTTCGCGTTCCGGCTGATGCGCTCTACCGTGCACAGACCCAGCGCGCAGTCGAGAACTTCCCGATTTCGGGTCAGACCCTCGAATCCGCCCATATTCGTGCGCTTGCCCTCGTGAAGAAGGCAGCCGCGACCGCCAATGAGGAACTCAAGGTGCTCGACGCTGAGCGCGCCCAGGCTATCCGCGACGCAGCGGATCTGGTAGCAACCGGTAAGTACGACGCCCACTTCCCCATTGACGTCTTCCAGACCGGTTCCGGTACCTCCTCGAACATGAACGCGAACGAGGTTCTGGCAACCCTGGCAACCCGTTCCCTGGAGTCCAAGGGCATTGAGGTTCACCCCAATGACCACGTGAACGCATCCCAGTCCTCCAACGACGTCTTCCCCACCTCCGTGCACGTTGCTGTGACCGAGGCTCTGGTGAAGGACCTGATTCCCGCTCTCGAGGTTCTGGCTGAGTCCCTGGAGCGCAAGTCCGCAGAGTTCAAGGACGTTGTGAAGTCCGGTCGTACCCACCTGATGGACGCAACCCCCATCACCCTGGGCCAGGAGTTCTCCGGCTACGCCGCAACCGTGCGTTACGGTATTGAGCGTGTGAACGCTTCCCTGCCCCGCGTAGCTGAGGTTCCCCTGGGCGGTACCGCTGTGGGTACCGGCATTAACACCCCGGACGGCTTCTCCGCTCGCGTGATTGAGCTGCTCGCTGAGGAGACTGGCCTGCCCCTGACCGAGGCTCGTAACCACTTCGAGGCTCAGGCTAACCGTGACGGCCTGATTGAGGTTTCCGGTCAGCTGCGCACCCTGGCGTACGGCCTGATGAAGATCAGCAACGACATCCGCTGGATGGGTTCGGGCCCGAACACCGGCCTGGGCGAGCTTCACATCCCCGATCTGCAGCCCGGCTCCTCGATTATGCCCGGTAAGGTCAACCCCGTGATTTGTGAGGCTACCATCATGGTTGCCGCTCAGGTTATCGGTAACGACGCAACCATCGCTCTGTCTTCCACTAACGGCGCGTTTGAGCTGAACGTGGGTATCCCGGTGATGGCTGCTAACCTGCTGCAGTCGATTCGCCTGCTCGCTAACGTTTCTCGCGTTTCGGCTGAGAAGATGATTGATGGTCTGACCGCTAATGTTGACCGTTGCCGCTTCCTGGCTGAGGCTTCGCCGTCGACCGTGACCCCGCTGAACAAGCTGATTGGTTACGAGGCTGCTGCGAAGATCGCTAAGTACTCGGTGGCTCACAAGGTGACTGTCCGCGAGGCAGTTGTGGCTCTGGGCTATGTGGAGCGCGGCGAAGTGACTGAGGAGCAGCTGGATGCGGCTCTGGACGTCACCAAGATGCTGGGCAACTTCTAATCTCACCCCGTCTGAACCTCGCCTGAGGTTCGCGGCTTAACCATAGAGGGAGGGGCGACTCGCCATGACGGCGGGTCGCCCCTCCCTCTGTATGTGTTCTCTGCTCCGTCATTAAGGTGGTAGCGGGTCCTCGCTATTGTTCAACAATATTGAACACTTTGAACTGTTTATAGTGGACCAGCGTGTAGATGAGGCAGAGTACAGCCGGGATACTAACGACAAGCGCAGCGTTGAAGGAGCCGAGATGGTCAAGCATCAGTGCTACCGCGCCCATCGAGTACAGCGTTCCTAATCCAAACACGGCGCCGTCAAGGGAGCTGGCTCGCCCCAGTAGCTCATTCGGTGTAATGCAGTCACGCAGATTATTGGAGAAGATGAAAGCTGATGCCCATCCTACGTCCAGGATGAAGAGCAGGGCGCCGAGCACTACGGGGTTATTGCTGATGGTGACGAGCGGTATTCCGAGCAGGGATACGACATTGGCGACCAGCAGCATTTCTCGCGTGTTCTCGAAAGAGAGGAAAGGATCGATGATGAGCGCCGCGACGATACCGCCGATACCGCTGCAGGCCATAATCATGCCTACCACTGAGGCTTCAAAAGTGAGTTCCTCATACAGGCGGTAAATAATGATGAGTGAATACGATGCCGTAGCTGCCGCCAAGAAGAACGTGTAGACAAGGATAAGTCTCTGCGGAGCACCGGAGAACATGTATTGGATACCGTCAAACATGCGGTGAATAAACCCATGTTGTGCGGTTTCGCGTTGCTCAGTTTTAGTTTCCATCTCTACGGATGGCAACGTTGCGTATGAAATAGTTGCCGCCCCAAAAAGGAGCACCGGGACGATAAGACCGACCGTTGCACCCGCGACAAGAACAATAAATCCTGCCGTAGGGGGTGCAATGATTGCGGATATTCCCTCACAAATTTCACGACGTGCATTGTACGAAAGAAGGTTTTCTCGTCCGAGAAGTTGCGGAATATATCCCGCTTCTGAGGCAGCAGCCAGTTCAGAGAAGACACCGCTCACAAATCCTAGTGCGGCGATGGCGAACCATGACAACATATGTTGCTCAATCATCAACGCCAAGGTAAGGATACTGAGGATGTTTACTGCCCCGGCAATCACAATCATAGGTTTTCGAGGCAGACTATCCGATAGGGTTGCTAGCGGATATGCCAAGGCGATATTGGGGATTTGCATGGCTACCGCCATCACGCCAGCCAACCCAATTTCGCCTGTACTAGCGAGAATCGCAATGGGTAGGGCGAAGGAATATATTCCTGTACCCACCAGAGAGCCGATAAGGGCTATGTAGATTCTCCAGGGTATTTTGTGTGTTGTCATGCTTTGCTCCTTCCAGGACGCTTCGAAATAGCGACCAAGAATTGCGATGAACACAATGAGCCTAGTTCACAGAAAAATGGCATGCCTTAAAGATTTATAGGCAGAGTAAAAGGAAAGCGACTACGCTCACCAGAACATCACGTGAACGGATTTTTTCGGGTTATTCTTACGGGGCCGTCACTCCCAATGTAACCCGTGTCATATATAAAGCATCTCATGTGCACCACTCACAACGCGATACACAGGCACAACTTAAAGTAAAAAAGACAAAAACAAAATAAAGCCACGGCAAATTTTAGGCTTCCAGCCCCTCACTCCCACAAAAAAGCAGGAAGAACCACCCAATAACATGTAACAAACTGTCGTAAAAATGCTGGGAGGGGCGACTCGCCATGACGGCGGGTCGCCCCTCCCTCTGTATCTACACGCCTCACTC
This sequence comes from Rothia mucilaginosa, assembly GCA_963534775.1. Taxonomy (GTDB): domain Bacteria; phylum Actinomycetota; class Actinomycetes; order Actinomycetales; family Micrococcaceae; genus Rothia; species Rothia mucilaginosa_D. The sequence continues at coordinate 97,494 of CAUSUH010000004.1, forward strand.
GGTGGCTTTTACGGAGTCTAGTAGCCGGTCTAAAGCTCTTCCGGCGGCACCGACTCCAGCCCAAAACGGCAGTGGCCATCATAGTTCAGCGCCGCATCAATACGGTCCAGCATCCGTTCCGAAAGCAACGCACGCTCCGCCGGGTCAGACACATCCACCCAACGCACCTGCGAAGACTCCTCGTCGTTCACCTTCGCCTCGCCAGAAACCCAGCGGCACAAAAACGTATGATCCAAGAACTGGCAGCGGTCACCATTACCGAACTGCATCGGCGGGTCAGCCTTCACCTGCGCCAACTCCAGCACCTCAATCTGCACGTTCGCCTCCTCCTGCGCCTCACGCAGGCAGGTCAGTGCGGGGCTCTCCCCCGGGTCCACAATGCCCGTAATCGGGGTCCACGCCCCATTATCGCTACGGCGCACCAGCAGCACCTTAGAATCCTGCTCACGGTACACCACAGCCGTCGCACCGGACAGCCACAGGTAATCCGAGCCAATCCGCTCACGCAGCTTACGGATATAGGGAGGAGTAGGCATAACATCAACCTTTCAAAAGCCCCGGCAGTTCTACCGAGAAATAGGTGCTAGAGAGCAGAGCAAACAGCCGCGAGCCGCACAGAGAATGAACCATACGAAGAACGAGCCCGCCACGTAGCCGAACGGTCACCCCACTTCGGAATCTACCACAGAGAATACGCCGGAGTCGCCAACGCCACCAGCGCACCCAGAAGCATAAACGGGCCGAAGGCAATGCGGGTGCTACCGCGCGCCTTCGTGAACAGAACCAGAGCCAAAGACACCAGACCACCGGCAAGGAACGTTACCAGCGACGCCCACCCCAGGTTCGCCCAGGACAGGTACCCGAGCACACCACCCAGAATGCCGGCAAGCTTCACATCCCCGCGGCCCAGCGCCCCGAACGACAGGATACGCAGAAGCCCGTAGCAGAACCACAGCACCAGACCGGCACCCATCACACGCCAAATATCGGCTGGGCGACCGGCAAAAAGCAAAGACACCGGCAGAGCCGTATAGGTGGCAATAGCCAGAGGAATCAGGATGCGGTGCGGCAGACGGTGCTCCCGCACGTCAATACGCCACAGCCGCAGGGCACACCACAGAAAATACAGCAGGTAGCTGCCGAGAACCAGAGCGGCAATAACGGAGGCGCCGCCTGCGTTGTAGAGGCGGGAAAGCTCAGCGAGCATAGAACGTCCATTCTGTGTTGCTGGAGGCTGTACTATCGGAAACTACTAGCCAGCGGCACTAGAGTACATAGGCGCTAGGGCATCCAAGTTCTAGGAACCGAAGCGGCGGGAACGGTTCGCGTAATCCCGCAGGGCACGCAGAAAATCAACGCGTGTGAAATCCGGCCACAGGGCGCGGCAGAAGTAAAACTCAGAATACGCACTCTGCCAGGTCATGAAACCGGACAGGCGCTGCTCGCCCGAAGTGCGAATCAGCAGGTCCGGGTCGGGCATATCGGCGGTGTACAGGTGCGAAGAAATATCCTCCACGCTCAGCTGTTCGGCAAGCGAGTCCAAGGATGCCCCCTCAGCGGCAGCCTCGCGCAGAACCGAGCGGACCGCGTCCACAATCTCCTGGCGGCCGCCGTAACCGACCGCAATGTTCACGCGAACACCGGGCAGGTGCGCAGTCTGCTCAATCGCCCAGTCCAGGCGCTCGTGCAGCTGGCGAGGAATCAGGTCAATATTGCCGATAGCGCGCACCGGACCGCAGGCGGACTCCACCAGACGCACCAAGAACGCATCAATCACAGCGACCAGACCGGTCAGTTCCTTCTCGGGGCGTTTCAGGTTCTCGGTGGAGAGCATGTACAGGCTCACCTGCGGAATCGACAGCTCAGTACACCAGGCAAGAAAATCAATAATTCGCTCCGCACCGGCGGCGTGGCCCTCACGGGTGCTCAAGCCGCGCTGAGCCGCCCAGCGACGGTTACCGTCCACCAGCACTCCAATATGTGCCGGCAGGGATTCGGGGCTCAGCGAGCGCGCCAGAGCCTGCTCATAGATGGTAGGCTCAGTGACAGTGCCGGGGTTGCTGGCGTGGCCGTGCACAGTAATCACGGGCAGGGCGTTGGCGCTCATAGCTCATACCTCATTCGGCTGTCGTGGCAGATAATTCAGCGGGCTCATAACGAAAGAGTCCAAGCTCTTATTCTACGCCGCCGCGCCGTACCTTCGCGGCAATCAGCATCGCGGTTGGGCTGAGAATCGGCTCAAAATTTGTGGCATCTGGTGGCGGCGTTCGGGGTTGTGCACAGGGGCTACACGCATCGCGCGCCTAAGAATGGATGATGCCCTTCACCTACGACTCATATCGTGGGTGAAGGGCATCATTGTAACGCGCGGGGCGATGCACCCCAGCCTAGATAACATAGTAGTCGCTCAGGCCCTCGTCCAGGCTAGATTCGGGCAGCTGAACCTCAGCGTGCGAGGCGGCCAGCGTGTAGTCCTCCCAGGGCCAAATATCCTTCAGCTTCTCACTGGGAACGGCGAAGAACACGCCGTTCGGGTCCACCTGCGAGGCGTGCGCGCGCAAAGCCTGATCGCGCTGCTCAAAGTGCTCGTGAACCAGGATGCGGGTCGTAGTCTCGTGGCGAGGCGCCTCCCCCGAGGAAGCGCGGTGCGCGATGTTCTCAATCCAGCCGCTCAGCAGGCTCTCACCGTGCGTATCGAGCAGATGCTCGTGCAGGGCGAGGGTGCGTTCGGGGTTGAATGCGCGGTCGTAGTAGAGCTTCAGCGGGGTCCAGGGCTCACCCTCACCCACGTACGCCTCGGGGTCGCCTGCCTTCTCGAATGCTTCCACGGCAACCTTGTGGGTCATGATGTGGTCAGGGTGCGGGTAGCCGCCAATCTCGTCATAGGTGATGATGATGTGCGGGCGGTACTCACGCACCAGACGCACGAGCGGCGCGGCGGCACGATCCAGGGGCATGGTGCCAAAGCTACCGAAGGGAAGCGGCGGCATGGGGTCGCCTTCGGGCAGACCGGAGTCGAAGAAGCCAATCCAGCGGTGTTCAATACCCATAATCTCGCGGGCAGCCGCCATCTCAGCGCGGCGCAGACCCGGCAGGTCACGGTGCGCACGCGGGTTCTTAGCGATTCCCTCGTTCAGGATGTCACCGCGCTCGCCGCCGGTCATCGTCGCCACCATGAAGCGGGCGCCACGGGCAATATACGCCGAGGCGGTACCGGCGCCCTTGGAGGACTCGTCGTCCGGGTGCGCGTGCACCGCGAGGATGCGCAGACCGGTGTAGTCCTCATCCAGCGGTTTGAGGGAGTCCACGGGAGGGTGAGTCGGCAGGTTTGCCTTCAGCTGTTCAATGGCTTCGCTCACGGTGGTCTCCTTTATGTGATGCGCCAGGGGTGCGGATGATATGTCTGTGAATCGCGAATGCGAGCGCTACGCGGCAGAAATTTTACGGTTGTAGCTTCTCGTATGATACCCAAGGATAGCGCCGGTACACTAGCGCAGATGACGCCGTGTGACATCGTGAAACATGCCGTCATATCAGCAGATTCGCGGGCAAGAAACAGGCTGATGCTAATGGAGCGTTCAGCTACCGGCGTGCGTACCGGCGAAGATATACTCAGATGCACTCAGACGCGCTCAGATGCGTTCAGAGGGGAAGATACGACCGGTATAACAGCCGAAAATCCTCCGGTGCTCTAGAATAGGTCTGTTGATTCATTCCGTTACCGCCTCCCCGCCTTTTCTATGGCGCACGGTAGCGGGTTTATTCGTTTCGCACCGGCTAAGCCGGCGCATAAGCAAAGGACACGCATGGCTGAAAACACCGGTGCATGGCTCACTCAGGACGCCTTCGACCGCCTCACCCAGGAGCTGGAGTACCTCTCCGGCCCGTACCGTCAGGAAATTGTTGACCGCATCGCGCAGGCACGCGATGAGGGTGACCTCCGCGAGAACGGCGGCTACCACGCTGCCCGTGACGAGCAGGCTAAGAACGAGGCGCGCATCAAGCAGCTCAAGCACCTGCTCGAAACCGCCCAGATTGGTGAGGCACCCGTTGATGACGGTGTGGTAAGCCACGGCATGGTCATTGAGGCTGAGGTTGCCGGCCGCACCCTGAAGTTCCTGCTCGGCTCCCGCGAAATTGAGGACACTCTGCCTGCAGGTAGCGACCTGAAGGTCTTCTCGGAGAAGTCTCCGCTGGGTGCAGCAATCATGGGCGCTAAGCAGGGTGACGAAGTCACCTACACCGCTCCGAACGGTAAGGAACTGAGCGCCAAGATTGTCTCCGTGACCCCCTACCAGGGCTAAGAGAGACTCAAGCGTATAGCAACAGTGCGGGGTGCTGAACCGAAAAGGTCAGCACCCCGCACTGTTTTTGTCTATTGAACTGTCTATTGAATTACGTTCTGCCGATAAAGCTCAGGCGCAACTATTACAGCTCGTCGGCTCATAAATATATCGGCTTAGTAGACGATGATGGGCTTGAAACCCGCATCCTCCAGGGCGGCAATCACCTGACGGCAATGCTCCACACCCTTGGTCTCCATATCGATCGTAATCGACACATCACCCATGGAGAGCGAGCCACCCACACGGGTGTGGTCCACACCGGTCACGTTCGCGTCGTTCTCAGAGATAATGCGGGAGATGGTCGCCAGCTCACCCGGACGGTCAGAAAGCATCATCTTCACGGTCATGTAGCGGCCAGCCGCAGACAGACCGCGCTGAATCACCTTCAGCATCAGCATCGGGTCAATATTGCCGCCGGAGAGCACACACACGACCGTACCCAGGTCGCCGTACTCTTCCTTCAGCTTGCCGTTCATCAGCGCCGCCACGGGCACCGAACCGGCAGGCTCCACCACAAGCTTGTTACGTTCCATCAGGAAGATCAGGGCGCGAGCAATATCGTCTTCGCTCACGGTCGCCACATCGTCCACCAGCTCCTTGATGATGGAGAAAGGCATCTGGCCGGGGCGTCCCACCGCAATACCGTCAGCGATGGTGGAAACCTTCTTCAACGGCACCAGAGCATCCGCAGCCAGCGACAGCGGGTACGCCGCCGCGTGCTCCGCCTGAACACCAATAATCTTGATCTTCTTGCCGAGCTTCTGTTCCTTCGCGCGGATAGCAGCGGACAGGCCAGCCAGCAGACCGCCGCCGCCAACACCCACAATCACGGTGTCAACATCCGGAACCTGCTCCAGAATCTCCAGGCCGATAGTGCCCTGACCGGCAATAATGTCTTCATTGTCGAAGGGGTGCACGAACACCGCGCCGGTCTCATCGGCGTAGCGCTTCGCCTCCGCCAGAGCCTCATCCACGGTCACGCCGTGCAACTCAACCTCAGCGCCGTGATCACGGGTCGCGGTAATCTTCGGCAGCGCCGCACCCAGCGGCATGTAAATACGGGCTTTAATGCCCAGACGGTCAGCAGCCAGGGCCACACCCTGAGCGTGGTTACCCGCGCTCGCCGCCACGACGCCGCGCTTCTTCTCCTCCTCAGAAAGCTTCGCCATACGCACGTACGCACCGCGCACCTTGAAGGAACCGGCACGCTGCAGGTTCTCGCACTTAAAGAAAACCTCTGAACCGAGGCGCTGGCTCAGCGCACGCGAATGAGCGACGGGGGTGCGTTCAATAACGCCTTCGAGCAGCTCTGCGGCACGTTCAATGTCGGTGAGGGTCACGGGCAGGGAGTCGAGATCTACGCTCACGAGGTTTCCATTCTGATGGTACGTATTCTGGCGGCACCTAGCCCCGCACGCTGAAAGGCGCGCGGTGGCACAGTGCACACTCCATTTTAGAGGATGCACCGGCATAAAGCAGGGGCCATCCCCGCACTCTCAGCAGATAGTGCAAGAACGGCCCCCGATCTAGGTTATGTGCGAGTGTCTAGCCCGCGGTTAGTCATATTGACTTGAGTTCTAAGCCTTCTCAGATTCCTTAGATTCTTCAGAGCTTTCGGAAGTCTTAGCTTCCTTCGCCTTTTCAGACTCTTCAGCCTTCTTACGGCGTTCCAGCTCATGCGGGAAGAGGAACTCCTCCTCACGAGGCGCCTCCTTCTCCCAGTCACGATTCGCCAGATAACGCACCACCGAGTTGACCACAGCCAGAGTCGGCACGGCGAACAGAGCACCCACCGCACCAAAAATCATGGAGCCACCAGCTACCGAGAAAATAACCGCCAGCGGGTGCAGGGAGACAGCCTTACCCATAATGAGCGGCTGCAGAATGTGGGATTCGAGCTGCTGAACCAGCAGAACGATACCGAGCATAATCAGCGCTTGCACCGGACCCAGAGCAACCAGCGCCAGCAGCACAGCCACAGCACCGGAAATGAGGGCACCAATCACAGGAACGAAAGAACCGAGGAAGACCAACACACCCAGCGGGATAGCCAGCGGAACACCCAGAATTGCGGCACCAATACCGATGCCGATAGCGTCAATAGCCGCCACCAGAATCTGAACGCGCACGTACGCACCCAGGGACTTCCAGCCCGCGCGACCCGCACCGTTGACTGCGGCACGCGCATCCTTCGGGAAGAGGCGGGTGACGAACAGCCAGATACGCTCGCCCTCCATCAGGAAGAAAACCAGGGTAAACAGGGTCAGCAGGGTACCGGTCGCAACCTCAGCCGCAGTCGAACCCACCTGAGACACACCGTGCAGCACGGAGCTGGGGTTATTGGTTACAGCGCTCTCCATCTGATCCAACAGCTGGTTCATCTGGTCGGCGCCGAACTCGTAGCCGAGGTTCTTCAGCCAACCAATCAGCTGCTGGTAGCCCTGCACCGCCTTATCCGCCATGGACACAAAACCGCGCAGAATCTGCTGACCAGTCAGCGAAATAATACCGGCGAGCACGAGGATCATACCGATTTCGGCAATAGCCGCCGCGCCACCGGCACGAACACCCTTCTTACGCAGAAGCATCACGGCGGGGCTCAACAGAGCCGCCAGAAGCAGAGCCACCAGAAGAGAAATAACCAGCAGGGAGACGTGCCCCAGACCCTTCCAAAGGATCCAGCCTGCACCGGCAATCATAATGATGCGCCACGCCCAAGCACCGGCAACTTCCATGGCAAAAGGAACCCGGTAGCCGCGCTCCTCCTCGGCTACATGCTCTTCTGCAACAGGTGTAATTTTCACGGTGTCTCCAAATCGTTATCGGTGTCGCACTCGTGCGGGGCAGCTTCAGCTACCCCATCAGAGGCGGTGTGTGGTGTTGTTATTGTGTGCTCTCCCCCGCGCCTCAATACACAGGGGAAGTAAAGCGGCAAAGGCGGCGGCACCATCACGGTACCGCCGCCTCAAAGTGAGCTTTAGTCGTTGCTAAAGATGCTTGCCAGGTACATGAGAACACGCAGGATCTCAACGTACAGCCAGACCAGAGAAGCGGTCAGGCCGAAAGCAAGGCGCCAGGACTCACGCTCGGGCAGGCCAGCCTCCACAGCTTCGGAGGTGGTGGTGAAGTCCAGCAGCAGCGAGTAGGTTGCCAGCGCAACAGCGAACAGACCAACCACCAGGCCCAGCGGAATACCGCCGATAGAGAAGCTGTTCAGCGAGGAACCGAAGATACCCGCGCCCAGGATCGAGATGAGGCCGTACGCCAGGTAACCAATAGCGCCGATCATGAAGATCTTGTTGAGCTTAGGAGTTGCGCGCAGCTTGCCGTTCGCAAACAGAGCCAGGGTGGTACCTGCCACCACGAGGGTTGCCAAAACAGCCTGAATTGCCACGCCGGGGTAGCGCATATCCACAACAGCGGACAGGCCACCGAGCAGCAGACCCTCCATGAGCGCGTAGGTCATGACCAGAATCGGGGAAACCTTCTTCTTGAAGGAGTTCACCAGGCCCAGGACCAGACCGCCAACCATGCCCAGGAGTAGCAGCACCGGTGCATGCCATGCAACGGCGGCACCGACAGCGACCAGGCCCAGGTTGATGCCGGTCTTAACCAAGACATCGTTCATGGTCAGACGCTCACCGGCGGGGATGGGCTCCGAGTAAGTCGGGGCTGCTGCGCCGTAGTCAGCCTCACCGTACGGCTGGCCGTACTGTGCCTGCTGACCGTACTGGGGCTGGCCATACTGCTGACCGTACTGGGGCTGGCCGTAGGGGCTCTGACCGTAGCCCTGCTGGTCATACTGCTGACCGTACTGACCGTATGACTGCTGACCGTACTGGCCATAGGTCTGCTGCTGACCGTACTGTGCCTGCTGGCTGGTCTGCTGCGGCTGCGCACCAAAACGACCGAAACGAGAGTCGCCCTGCGTGACGTTCTTCGTCATTGAATTCAGAAGCGGGTTTCCCGCCATCATGCTCTCCTTAAACGGGTACAAAACTAATTCTGTTAATTCTATCGGATAGATCCTGCGCTCACGGGCGTTGTTCGTTACCAGCAAGGGCTTCTAGCAACCTTGCCAGAATATTTCAGGGCGGTGTTTACCTCAGGTTCACCCAGGCCCACACCGCCCCGCACGCAGACCCTCCTGCGCGCCTCTTTGTAAAGCCTCTAGTGCGAAGCTTCCAAACGATCCAGCAGCTGTTCCAGATACTCCAGAACAGCCTGTTCCTCGTTCGAGCCAATCACCTCATCAGCAGCATTTCGCACAACCTCCGGGGCGTTAGACATGGCGACACCCCAGCCCGCGTAGCGGAGCATCTCCATGTCGTTCTCGCCGTCACCGAAGGCAAGAATGCCCGCCGGATCAGCATCCAGACGCTTGCACAGGTCCTTCAGACCGGTCGCCTTGTTGACACCGGTACGCACCAGGTCAATGGCACCGAAGCCGCTAACCATCGGAGTGACGGTCTGCGGCAGAGCCTCACGCAGGTAAACGCTCAGTTGCTGCGTCTGCTTAGGCGGAGTCAGCAGCGGGAACTTAATGGGTGCACCCTCAAAATCCCCAATAGAGTCAACCATGACCGAGCCGGGGAAGAAGAATGCCGCAAAATCCTCCAGCGTGAGGGTTTCGGGAAGCTCCTGACCGGTGTCTTCAAAATAGCCGCGAATCATGTGCACAATCTGGTCGCAACGGTCCTTGGGCAGGTAGATGCCTTCGGTGGTGCAAACCAGCAGACCGATCTGATCCAATCCCTGCACTACCTCAATAATGCGCGGCACGTCCTCTTCTTCAAAGGGATGCACGGCAAGCTGACCGCTCTCATCAGCAAGGTATGCACCGTTTTCAGCGATATAGATGAGCCCCTGGTTCTCGAAACCGCGCATATAGTCCTGCAGCTTGGCGTAGGTGTTTCCGCTCGCCACAACGAAATGGATGCCCTGCGCCTGCAGGCGGGATAGGATGCGCGAGAAACGTTCGGTGTCGAAAGTTTTGGAGTCGGTGAGGAAGGTGCCATCCATATCGACGGCAATGATGGAGGGTTTAGTCTGCATGTTGCGCCTTTCTGGCTCTGCTACCCCATTCAGGCGGAGGTGCGTCTGTGGCTGTGTCTCCTTATAGGGTCTCACGTTTTTGAGCTCCAGAAGACGGTATGCGGGTGTTTTTTGAGCATGGAGCACCGTCACAAAACGTCATCTAAAACCCCCATTTTTAGGGTACAGGTCACTTTTTTGACCCATTTTCGCCGCCTTTTGCACCCTTTTTCCTCTACAAACTGAATTTACTTGAAGTGTAAAACTTTACCTGTCAAGCTTGAAGGTATGAACAACGACACCATGAAATCCACCGGTCTGCTCATCCTCCGGCTCGTCTTCGGCTTCGTCATGATCATGCACGGAACCCAGAAAGCATTCGAATGGACCCCCACGGGTACCGTCGCCTCCTTCGAACAGATGGGCATCCCCATGGCAGCTGCAGCAGCATACTTTGCCATGGCAACCGAACTGATCGGCGGCATCATGATCATCCTGGGTGCAGGCACCCGCATCGCGGCAGCCGCATCCGTCGTATCCATGAGCGGCGCGCTCTTCTTCGTCCACCTCGCAGCAGGTTTCTCCGCTTCCAAGGGCGGCTACGAATACGTCCTCACCCTCGCCGCAGTAGCAGCAGCCCTCGCCCTCACCGGCGCAGGCAAGTTCTCCATCGACGCGCTCATCACCGCGCGCCGCAAGTAAGCTTTGAACCGCCTCCTGCCTCCACACATGATTCCTGAAGGCAGGCAATCACCGATAGGTTCACCCAGACTTCACCGTCGGCCGTCCTAATTCCGGCAGAGGACGACCGTATCTACCCGCGGTGAAGAGAGTGCGCGGAATGCGACAGCACGCACCGCCACTCCACGATGCCCCCGATAGTATGGGTCGGGGGCATCGCCTTTTAACTCTAGAAACACACCACAAAATCCCGGATACGCAAACGGCGGCCCCTCCCCCGTGGGAAGGGCCGCCGCCTATCTATACCGCACGTCTATACGTGTCTATGCCGTGCCCCCACTGGGACTCGAACCCAGAACACAAGGATTTTAAGTCCTCTGTCTCTGCCAATTGGACTATGAGGGCGCACCCCGCATACGTCGGGGCACAAACACCTATTATTCCACGAAAACGCACCCGAACCTAAGCAGAAACACATTTCAATTGGTTCCCCGTACCCCACCGTAGCAAGCATCATGCAAAAGCACTGGTGGGCGGCTAAGCTAGACAGCTCGCAAGCACCCAGGCGCAAAAATGGGCGGTGCAGAAGACTAAAGTCTTCCACACCGCCCATTGCTTTATCTCAAGTGCGCTATCTCAAGGAGATAGACCCCTAAGTCAGGCTATTTTAGAGCTTTGCCTTCTGGCGTGCCGGTGCAGTACCGGTTGCTTCCTGGAATGCCAGGCGCGGGGAGCGCTGGTGGCGAATCGAGGAGGTGTCGCGACCGAAGATCTGGTTCAGAGCCCAGGTGGTCATAACGCGAACGGTACGCTCGGTGGTGGGGATTGCAGAGCCGTGGTAGCCGCGGTGCATGATCCATGCCAGCGGGCCGCCAATGGTCTTGCCCTTGAAGTTTGCAACACCCTTCCACAGGCCCAGACCTGCCACAACACCGATGGTCTCGTGGTAGTAGTCGGTCAGGGGCTCGCCGCGGCGAGCAGCCAGCAGGTTCTTAGCCAGAACAACAGCCTGGCGGGAAGCGTGCTGAGCATTGGGAACGCAGAAGCCGCCCACGCCGCCGCCGGAGAGGTCCGGAACAGCTGCGTTGTCGCCTGCAGCCCATGCGCCCTCGACCACGCCGTCGTCGCCGGTGACGCGCAGGTCTGCGCTCACGCGAACGCGGCCACGCTCGTCGATCGGGAAGTCGGTGTTCTTCAGCATCGGGGATGCTGCCACACCTGCGGTCCAGATCAGGGTGTCGGTCTTAATCTCGCCTGCGGGGGACTTGTCAGCCATGTTGATCAGCTGCAGGTTGCCGTCGGTTGCGTCGGAGAGGGAGGTGTTCAGCAGGATCTCGATGCCGCGTGCACGCAGCTCTGCAACAACCTTCTCTGCACGGTCTGCGGGGACCTCGGGCATGATGCGCGGTGCAGCCTCAACCATGACGAAGTGCAGGTCGGAAACGGAGAGACGCTCGTTGCGCTCGACAGCAACGCGCGCCATGTCCTCGAGCTCGGAGATGGTCTCAACGCCAGCGAAGCCACCACCAACGATGACGAAGGTCAGGGCGCGGCGGCGTGCCTCAGCGTCGGACAGCATGGATGCAACCTCGATGCGGTCCAGAACCCAGTTACGAACGGAGACTGCCTCTTCAATGGTCTTCAGGCCGATAGCAACCTCTGCCAGACCCGGAATCGGGAATGCGCGGGTCACAGCACCTGCGCCGAGTACGATCTCGTCGTACTTCAGCTCGAAGGGCTCACCGTTGTCGGTGGGCTCAACTACAGCGGTGCGGTTTGCGTGGTCGATGGAGACAACGCGGCCGGGGATCAGCTCGGTGTCGCGCAGGTGCTGACGCAACGGCACAGTTGCGTTACGGCCTTCCATGGAACCTGCTGCAACCTCGGGGAGGAAGGGCTGGTAAGTCATGTAGGGGTTCGGCTCAACGATGGTGACAACGCCACCGGTCTCCTTGATAGCCTTCTGGATCTTCTTAGCAACGGTGAAGCCGACGTAGCCGCCACCGACGATCAGGACGCGAGGACGGTCCTGTGCCACCTTAGTGAATGCCATTTTGTTACTTCCTAGTCTTTAGGTACCGAGGTTCGGTAGCCCCGGTAGGTTGGTATGTGCAACTTTCGGCTCGTTCCGAAAGCTCCCCTGACGAACAAAGCGGCTCGCTCTGGAAGTCCTTGCGCAACGCGAAGTGGCTAGCAGCACGAGCCTGTCTATCACATACCTGTCGTCTTCTATTTTACGCCTTTGTTTAGGTAATTTCGCACTTATGCTCCCTTTGAGCTGACCCTAAGTTAAAAGTTTTGAAGATATGAACAGAGTTCATCTCGTGATGCGGGTTACGGTCAAAATTACCCTTTCCGTTTTTTGCGCGGCATGTTCGATATTTTCGTTTATTGGGGTGTTCCGCCGTCTCAAGCCAGACCCCAAACAACAAAGCCCGGGACCAACTCAAAAGTCAGCCCCGGGCGAACAGGAGAAGCCCCCACAGAGAAGAAAAACACCGGCACCCTAGACTCACAAGAACCCTAATGAGTCCCCTTCCGGATACCCCGCTGCGGCCCCTTTGAAACACGGTGCTTTCCGTGATGAGCACCCGGATGATGCGCCATCTCACGAGCCATCCGCGCAGCCTGCCCCGCGCTCACATGCATCCTATGCAAACGATGCACCGAACCAGCCGTAATAATCGTCAGCCACAGCGTCAGCGCCGCCAAAATCACCGGCGGCAACCAGCCACGATCCTCCGGAGGACGACGCGCATCCGGTGCAGCCGCCTTCACAATGCTCTCGCCCTCCTCATGGACCGGCGCAGCATCACTCGGAGTCGGATCACTCACCTGCTGCTTACGATGCACCGCAATCCACTCAGAAATCGAACCCAGCGGATTCGCCGTCACCGTAGGCGCCGCCAAAGCCATCGCATCCTGCGGATTGAAAATACCGTAACCATACAAAGGGTCACGGCCCGTCACACCAGCATCATCAGCCGAAGCAATCAAACGCTGAGCCAGCTGAGCCGCCGACTCCTTCGGATACTTCTGCTTCAACAAAGCAGCAACACCCGTCACCAACGGAGCAGCAGCCGAAGAACCCGACCAAATCATGTACCCATTACCCGGAGCAGCCGCAATCATATCCGTACTCGGAGCAACCACAGCAATCGAAATACCCTGAGTCGACGAGCCCTCAGAAACCTGCTTATTCCGGTCAATACCGCCCACCGTCAACACGCCAGGAATCGTCGCCGGAGCACCAACCTGCGTCAAGCCGCTACCGCGGTTACCCGCAGCCGCAACAATCAGCACGCCCTTCTGCTCCGCATAGGCAAACGCCTCATCCCAGCTCTGCGGCCAGCTCGTCTTATTCGAGCCAATCGACATGTTAATAATCTGAGCCCCGTGGTCGACTGCATAACGCACCGCCGCCGGGATCTGCTCATCAATACTCTTACCACCGGTCGTACCCATATTCAGCGAAATCGGCAGAATCTTCGCCTCGGGAGCCACACCAATCACACCGGTCGGCCTACCCGGCTGACCCGCAATCGCAGAATAGCCCTGCGTATCATGACCGTGACCGGCAATCAGAGAAGCGACCTCCGTGCCGTGCATCGGCTCAGCACCCAGGCCCTTCCAGCCGTCCTCGCTACCCACGCCCGAGGCGTCATAACCGCGCAGAACATTACCCTCAAGATCCGGGTGAGTACCGTCCACGCCCGTATCAATCACAGCAACCGTCACGCCCTTACCCGTAGCCTGCGACCACAAGGACGTAATACCGTACTCCTTCAGCCAATACTCACGCTGACGAACATCATCACCATTCGTGGTCGACGTGCCCTTACTCGGAGTCGCAGAAGTCTTCGGCACCGCAGTAGCCGACGGCGAAGGAGTCGCCGTCACCTCCCGCTTCGGGCTCGGGGAAGCAGAAGGGGTCGGGTCCGTCGCCCAGGCAACAGGCGCCAGCGGAGTCCACAACGGCAGAAGAGTCAACGCGGCACTGGCACCCAAAGCTGCACCCTTACGGATGCGGCGAGTAGCGCCTCGGTCAGAACCAACCGAAGCGTGCACACCAAATACACGAGACGCACAGGCGGAAGACGACGCAAAAGACCAGCCGGTCAAGGGCATACCTCGCCGATGCTCAGAACGAACCATTAAAACTCCTCAAGCTGAGCCGCGCCGTGAACCACCATCGGTTCACGGCGCGAGCGCTCAAGCCTACAGCTGGGACAGAGCGATACCGTCCAGAATGTCATGCTCGCTGACGGTCACCGAATCCACGGCACCATCAGTCATCTCATTCAGACGGGTCAGGATGCGGGCGTAAATCGTCGCGCCAGCACCAATCACATCCACCCGGCCGGGGTGCATGTAACCGAGCTCCTCACGCTCGGTACGGTTCAGCGAAGCCAACCAGCGGGCGGTCTTCTGAACGGTCTCTACGGAGAAGCTCTGAGCGTTAATAGCTTCAGAGTCATAACGGTCCAGACCCAGGGCGGCGGCAGCCACAGTGGTTGCGGTACCAGCCACAGCCACCACGCGGCGCGCATCCTGCAGGGGCACAGTCTTACGTGCCACCTCGAGAGCCTCGTCAGTATCAGCCTCAACGCGGGCAATCTGCGAGTCAGTGGACGGGGCGCTCATCATGTGACGCTCAGTCAGGCGCACACAACCAATATTGACGCTGCGGGAAGCCTTCACCCCCGACTCGTCGCCGAGCACGAACTCAGTCGAACCGCCGCCCAGGTCGAACACCAGGGTGTCACCGTCGCCGTAACCAACAGCGCGCACCGCACCAGCGAAGGACAGAGCAGCTTCCTCATCACCGCTGATAACCTCGGGCTCAATGCCCAGAATCTCGCGGATACCATCCACGAACACCTGACGGTTACCCGCATCGCGAGTCGCACTGGTCGCCACAAAACGCACCGAATCAGCGCCGTGCTCCTTCAGCAGCTGCGCATACTCACGAGCCGCAGCGAAGGTGCGGTCCAGCGCCTCCTGCGCCAGCCAGCCGGTCGCGTCCACACCCTGACCCAGACGCACAATGCGCATCTCACGCACAACGTCCTTCAGGACGGTCTTCTCGACCCCGTCCACCACCTCAGTAGTGGAATCAGCAATCAGCAGGCGAATAGAGTTCGTACCGCAGTCAATCGCACCAACGCGCACGGTGGGTTCCTTTCAGGTCTTCAATACCAATCAGTGCCAAAGGCACAGCGAGCGCCGCATGCGAAAAATTTTCGCTTTTCGGCGCTCTTTCTTCTATCTATTATGCGCCCGCACCGTCGCTGACGACGATGCGGGCGCACCAGAATCAATATTTAGGCTTCTTCACGCCACGCGGGGTCGCAGGAGCAGACCTCGGGGGTCCACCACTCGGCGATAGCGTCCAGGCCGCGGTCACCCATCGGGTTCACGCCGCGACCCACCGACAGGGTGTGACCGATAACGGCGTGCAGGCACTTCACGCGGGTCGGCATGCCGCCGGCAGAGATACCGTCAATCTCCGGGACCTCTTCGGTGCCGCTGATCAGGCGGATGCGCTCACGCTCAGCCAGGTAGTTCTCGTGCGCGGCAGCGTACTGTGCCGCCAGGTCCGCATCCTCAGCGAGCGAGTCGGTCATCTCGTACATCAGACCGCCCGCCTCCAGACGGGAAGCCGCAGCGGTAATCACCGGATGCGCCAGGTAGAAAACGGTCGGGAAGGGGGTGCCGTTGCTCAGGCGCGGCGCGGTAGCAGCCACGAGCGGGTTACCACACACGCAGCGTGCCGGAATCTCAATCACGTCGCGGACCTTACGGCCCAGCTGCGCGGAGAGAACACGGATGTCCTGTTCGGTGGGGGTCAGGGTTTCAACAGTTACGCCGAAGCCGCCGGGGGTGCGTGCCTTCAGCTCTTCAATGGTGTTTTCGGTGCTCATAATCCTAAGTTTCTGGAACGAGGGGTCGCCTCGTCCACTTGTGCCGGGTGTCTGCACGTGCAGGGTTGCTGCCGGCAGCTGGGGCTAGTTCTTCTCGAGAGAATTCCAAACCTTGGTAGTCCAGGCTTCCTCGGGGGCGTTCTTCGCATTCGCAGAAGTACCGTCCGCCTTCGTAGAGTCCTCGGTAATGCCGGTGACCACGTAGGGAGTGTCGCCGGGGTTCACATAGTAGAGGCGGCTACGTGCCTGCTGGCGAACATAGTTGTCGTCATTCCACCAGGTCTGCTCCGCTTTCAGCTGGGCGTTCTCCTGCTGCAGCTGAGAAATGTGCGTGTTAATTCGCTTGATTTCCCGGTCCTGGTCAAAGTAGGTGACCACCGGGTATGCGGTACCGAGCGCAATCACGCCCACCACAACAGCGGTCAGGAAGCTACGGCCGGAGAACATGTGAGCCGCCACGGGGGCGTCGTATCCGCCCTCCTCACGGCCCTGCTGGGCAGCGGCGCGGCGGCGGGCACGCTCCTCACGGCGAGCCTGCGCCTGACGTTCACGCTCAGGGTGGCGCTGGTTCAAGCCCACGCCGAAGAAAAGGGCACTTGCCTTTTTCATCAGGGAAGTGCGGGCTTCCTTTGCGGCGCCTCGCGATTCTTCGGAGGCGGTAGCACCCTGAGCGGGTGCAGTGGAACTCTTAGAGTGCGACCGGGTCTGCTGGTTTGCTCGCTGGCTCATTGCCCTATCCCTCGTTCCGTTCTGTACCGCTAAACGCTTCCTTCATATTCTACCGGGTTCAGAGGGCTTCCCCAGCTCTATGTTGCAAGCGATACATTCTACCCTGCCACGGCATACCTGAGCTGATAGACCGCACACAGAGCAGGAGGCGGTGCCACTCCCCTACGGGGTAGCACCGCCTCCTTGACGTCTAACCGCTCACGCGGTCGGATGCTTCAGTAACTTATGCCTTGAAGCGGGGGAATGCGGACTTGCCAGCGTAGACAGCTGCCTCGCCCAGCTCTTCCTCAATGCGCAGCAGCTGGTTGTACTTAGCAACGCGCTCGGAACGTGCGGGAGCACCGGTCTTGATCTGGCCAGCGTTGGTTGCAACAGCCAGGTCAGCGATGGTGACGTCCTCGGTCTCACCGGAACGGTGAGAAACCATGCAACGGTACTCGTGGCGCTGTGCCAGCTCCATTGCGTCGAGGGTCTCGGTCAGCGAACCAATCTGGTTCACCTTCACGAGCAGAGCGTTAGCTGCGCCCTCTTCGATACCGCGAGCCAGACGCTCGGGGTTGGTCACGAACAGGTCGTCACCGACGATCTGGACCTTGTCACCGATCTGCTCGGTCAGGGTCTTGTAGCCCTCCCAGTCGTTCTCGTCCAGGGGATCCTCGATGGAAACCAGGGGGTACTTTGCAACGAGGTCAGCGTAGTATGCGCTCATCTCAGCTGCGGACTTCTTCTGGCCCTCGAACTCGTATGCACCGTCGTTGTAGAACTCGGAGGATGCAACGTCCAGTGCCAGTGCAACCTGCTCGCCCGGCTTGTAGCCAGCCTTCTCGATTGCCTCAACGATCAGGTCCAGTGCAGCTGCGTTGGACTCCAGGTTAGGTGCGAAGCCACCCTCGTCGCCCAGGCCGGTTGCCAGGCCGCGGTCGTGCAGCACGGACTTCAGGGAGTGGTAAACCTCAACACCTGCGCGCAGAGCGTCAGAGTAGTTGTCGAAGCCGATGGGAGCAATCATGAACTCCTGGATGTCAACGTTGGAGTCTGCGTGAGAACCACCGTTGAGGATGTTCATCATGGGGACGGGCAGAACGTGAGCGTTCGGGCCGCCGAGGTACTTGTACAGGGGCAGGTCAGCGGACTCAGCAGCAGCCTTAGCAACAGCCAGGGAGACACCCAGAATTGCGTTTGCGCCCAGCTTGCCCTTGTTGTTAGTTGCATCCAGAGCAATCATGGCTGCGTCAACAGCGCGCTGGTCGGAAGCCTCAATGCCGATGACCTCTTCAGCGATTTCTTCGATAACAGACTTCACTGCACCCAGAACGCCCTTGCCCAGGTATACGGACTTGTCGCCATCGCGGCGCTCAACAGCTTCCCACTCACCGGTGGATGCGCCCGAGGGCACAGCTGCGCGTGCGAAAGCACCGTCTTCGAGCAGAACCTCAACCTCAACGGTCGGGTTGCCACGGGAATCCAGGATCTGGCGTGCGTGAACTGCGGTAATAACAGCCATGAATTGTTCTCCTTATGAGATGTCAAGGATGTGAACGGCTCACCCGGTAGTGGACAAGTCGCGTCCCCTAAATTCTAGCAAAACTCCCACACAAACACACTAGTTGCCACCGCTTTTTTATTGCCTTAATGAAGGTCTCGATAACCCTTAGTCAGGCGCTACAAAGCGGAACAAGACCCACACTCCCCCACATTGGGAGGGTGTGGGTACTCAGCCAAAGCACAACATGAGCCCAAGCGCCGGGGTATGCACCACGGGCATCCTCGCGGCCATCCAACACGACCCCAAACAAACGGAAGGCGCTTTGAAACCTCTCATCCCCTCAGAGACTAGGTTTCAAAGCGCCTCACAGAAGAACTCAACCAGCGTGTCTAATAGCTCGGCTCATCATGCGTGTGCTGAGCAATGTAGCGGCGAGTGTACGAACGCAGGGCGCGCTCAGCATCCAGGCCGTTACGCTGTGCACGGCTCACCAACGCAAAGAGCAGCTCGCCGAACTCCTCCTCAGTGTGCATATAGCGCAGGTCATCCTCCATGCTCGTAGGCTCCGGCGGCAGGATAATACCCGCCTTACGTGCCTTCACAGCAGTCTTCTCAGCCATAGCGAGCGCCGGCAGATGCGGCGGAATACCGTCCAGTGCACCGCGGTCGCTCTTCTCCTTCTTCTTCAGCTCATCCCACGCCGCCTGCTGCTCAGCTGCGGTGCGGGGCGCCTCCGAAGAGCCCTCAGACTCAGCCGCGAACACATCGGGGTGGCGCGAACGAAGCTTCTGCACCAGGCCCTCAACCACCTGCACAATGTCGAAGCCCTGCGGGTTTGCCGCAGCAATATCGGAGTGGAACACCACCTGCAACAGCACGTCGCCCAGCTCCTCGCGCAGCAGCGGCATATTCGGCTCGCCACCGGTCTCTACCGCCTCAACAACCTCGTAGGCTTCCTCCACCAGGTAGCGGATCAGGGAGGCGTGAGTCTGCTCAGCATCCCACGGGCAACCACCCGGTGCGCGCAACAGCGCCATAGTTTCTACCAGGGTACCGAAGGCCTCAGCCGCACGGGCGGCAGTATCCTGAACGTTCTGCGCCGCAGAAGCCTCAGGAGTATTAGGGGTATCAGTCATAACAATCTTCCTCATCGAAAAAAATGACAAACATAGCGCACCGCGCCGACCCCCACACGGGAGCCGGCGCGGCGCACCTCACAAAGGTTTAGAGGTTCCAGTGCGAAAGCGCGCTCGTCATATGAGCCGGAATCTTCGAACCCAGACGCGGGAACATGCGCAGCTCCTCAACGTAACGCTCAGCATCCAGCGGACGCGGGTAGGTGACAAACGCCTGCTCATTCGCATAATCAAATGCTGCCTGGACCGGCACGCCCGGGGTGAAGGTCAGGCTCATAGCCAGCGGCGAGCCCTCGCCCTCACTGTACGAGTCGGTCTTCAGAGCCGGGATGTCCAGCAGGGTTTCGGGGATCAGCTCGAAGGTGCGGACCTGTTCCCAGAATCCGTTGCGGCGCACGTGGGTCAGGGCGTCGTAGTAGGAGCCGAGGGCGCGTACACGGATCAGCACGGTGGTTGCGTCCTTTGCGGTGCCGTTCTCGCCGAAGAGGTGCTCGACGACCGGTGCCAGGCGCTGGGCGACCTGAGCCTCAGTCAGCACCAGGTTACCGGTTGCCAGCTGAGTCTCCGAGGGAACCAGCGGGCTCTGCACCGCCGCGGAGGGGGTGTCCGGCTCAGCCACGATGGTGGGCAGCTGGTTGAGCTCGCTCAGCGCGGATGCCGAGATGCTGGAGGAAAGGCCCGCGGGTGCGGTCTCCGGCAAAGCAGCGGGTGCCGTCTCTACTGCGGGAGCCTCAGCAATCTTGGTTGCGGGGGTCACCTCAACGGTCTTAAGCTCGGCGACCTTCTCAGCGGGCTCTTCCTGAGCACCGATAGCCTTCGCCTCGGACGCCTTTACCTCAGATACCTTTGCCTCGGTAGCCTTCGCGGCGGCGCCGGCGGCGCCCACTGCGACAGCTGCGGCAAGAGCACCAGCCAGGCCGGGAGCCACAGATGCGCTCTCAGCGGCAGGCTCAACGTCTTCGAGGGCAGGTTCCTCAGCGTGCGCTTCAGCGGATGCAGCAGAGGCCTCGTGCTCCGGCAGCAGTTCAGAGTCGTCCAGGAACGCGGGCAGGGTGGGCTCTTCAGCCTGCTCTGCGGCCGGTTCTTCTGCAGCATCTTCAACGGGCTGGGTACGATCCAGGGTGAAGGACTCTGCAACCACGGGGGCGGTTGCCTTCTGGTCCTCGACGGCCGGAACGTCCTCAGCGGGTGCTTCCTCAACGTCTGCTTCCTCAGTGTCCAGCTTCTTCTGAGCGTTGGCAACGATGGCAGCCAGGGCGGCTTCCATATCTTCGCCAGATTCATCAGAGGCCTGGGCAGGGGTCTCGGAAGCCTCAGATGCTTCAGCGGTGAGCTCTTCAGCCTGCTCAGTTTCGGGCTCTACGGTAGCTACACCGAAGACAGGGTCATTCTCGTAGTCGTGCTCGAACTCAGCTTCAACCGGCGCGAACTCATTCTGAGCAGGCTCGTCAGAAGCTTCAACAGCCTCTTCGACGTCTTCCTTCTCCTGCGCGGCAGCAGCAGAACCAGCCACAGCGGTACCGGCAGCGGCAAGACCCGTAGCGGCCAGCAGACCCGAAGAGGTACCCTCTTCAGCGCTCTCAACTACAGGCTCTTCAGCGGCTTCGGCAGTAGCCGCAGCCTCGTTCGCAGCCTGCTTCTCGGCGAGTTCCGCCTCAAGCTCACGCTCAATAGCTTCACGTTCAGCCTCAGCCGAGTCAACGCTCTGAACAGCGGCTTCCTGAGGCTCATCCTGCAAGGTAGCCTCAGCGGCCTCAGCGGTCGCCACGGGCTTAGCCTCAACAGCGGAGCCTCCCAGCAGGAAGCTCTCACCGGTAGTCTGACCGTCCACAGCTCCCAGGTAGGATGCGTGAACCTCCAGGCCGTCACCCAGGCGCGGCTTCAGGGAGACAGCCGCACGGTTCCAGGTCGCACCGGCCTGCTGAGCCTCGGTGTACAGTGCCGCAACGGGCGCGAACCAGTCAACACCGGGCACGACAATGCCGGTTTCAACCTCACGGCCGCGGTGCAGCAGACGGTAGTGCATATCCTCATCAACCTGGCGCAGTTCCAGGCTCATGGTGCCCGAACCGCGGGTGCGCATGAGCTCCGCAAGGCCGTGGAGAGCACGCTGCTCGGGGAGAACGGGCAGGGTTGCCGCACCCTCAACGGGTTCACTCAGGATGATGGATTCGGCGACCAGTTCAGCCTCGTCTTCGCTGAGCTTCTGCTCAGTGTCCTTTAGCTCAGCAACGGGTGCCTCAGCAGATTCTTCACGAGTAGCAGATTCGTGCTTCTCTGCTTCCTTCTTATCGATGCCCTCTGCGGTCAGCGCGATGCCCTGCGAGGTGCCCTTTTCGGTCTTCTCCTCAGCCTTTGCGGCGGAGGCAACGGCAGCTGCAGCAGCTACGGGGGCGGCAGCAGCGGCAAGCGCAGGGGCTACAGAGGCGCTCTTGGCGGGCTCGTCTTCCTCAGAAGCAGTGCCTTCAGCCACGAGGTTCTCAACTTCAGAGTCCTCAACCCCGGTAGCGGTTGCTACCGGTGCGGGGGTCTCCTCTTCGGCTTCGACCTCAGCGCTTTCTTCGACAGCATTTTCTTCCGTAGCAGGCTCTTCCGCGGCAGAGTCATCGAAGATCAGCTCGGCGGTGTTCTCCTCTTCAGCGTCGAAGTCCTCAGCCTCGAGCGACTCAGAGACGGACACTTCGTGATTCTCCTCAACGGATACAGCGGAGAGCAGCTCGGTCTCATCAGAGACCGCGCTTTCTTCCTCAGTAAGTTCAGATGCCAGCAGCTCGGGCGCCTCAACGACAGCCTCAATCGGCTCTTCCTCAACAGCGGCAGCAGGCTCAGCGGCTTCTGCTACAACAGCGGTGAGGTCAACGGTTTCTTCAGCTTCAGCGGCCTCAAAAATTTCGGGTGCTTCGGTATCGGAAACCTCGGTAGGCTCAGTAGCCTCGGCATCTTCGGTAGCTTCAGCGGAGTCTGCTACCTCAGCAGCTACCTCATCAGCAGTAGCTTCTTCAGCGATTACCTCATCGGAAGCGACCTCGCCGAAAGTCTCCTCTTCGCTGTCGAGGGTGATGCCCAGTCGAGCAGCGTAGGCGGCAGCCAAATCATCCAAACCGGCGTTCTGCGCCTCGGTGACAGCGGCGCCGGTACCGGCAGCCTTCATGTCTTCCACAGTCAGGGAGTCCTCAGCACCTGCGGATGCATCCTCAGATTCAGAATGAGCGTTCTCGGAGTTGTTCTCGGTAGCTTCTACAACAGCGTCGACAGCCTCATGCTCTTCGCCACCCTCTGCCTCGTCTGCAGTCTCCTCAACAGCCTCAGCGACCTCAGCATCCTCAGCGGCAGTATCTTCGGTATTCTGGGCACGCAGAGCACGCAGGTGCTGCTCAAAGTGGGAACGTGCATCCTCTGCAGCGTCCTTCGGCTCCTCAACATCAGCCGGGGCTTCCTGCGCCTCGACAGATGCGTCCTCAGCTTCAGTCTCTTCGTCATCGCGCAGGAACGCGGGGGTAGCGGGCTTGGGCGCCTCAGCAACCGGGGCGGCATCTTCTTCAATGTCCTGGCCCTCAGCTACCTGCTCAACCTCAACAGGTTCCTCAGATCCCTGGGGGAAAGCACCAAGCGCAGCCAGCAGGCTACGACGCTCCTGCTCCTCAACCTGTTCCTCAGTCAGCTCATCAGCAGCGGAAGATTCTTCAACTTTCTCATCGCCGTTCAGGAGGGCACGCTTGAGGTCCTCAACAGCGCGGTGCTCTTCGTTCTGCTCTTCGTCGTTGTTCTGCTGGCGTGCGCTTTCAGACTTCACGAAGCGGCGCAGGGAATCCTCCCACTGCTGCTGTTCCATAATCTTTTCGCTCAGTCGTGCGCTCTTGGGGGCGTCTTTGCCTGCCTGTTCCTTCTGGACCTTAGCAGTTTCGGCGCTCTGTTCTTCGCGCGACTGTTCATCCAACTTCTTCTTGCCGATTCCAAAGAAGCTCATTGGGTGTCCTCCTCCGGCGTGCGCCGTGTGATGATGCGCCATCTCCTTCATCCCCCGCAGGTGTGTGGGCACGGGGTCCAGAACATGACGCAAATGTCCTCATAATCCTTTTAATTCTATCGCGTGCATAGAGTTTCACCCCGCTACTCGGTGAGAGGTAACGGGGTGAAACTTGTACAGTTTTCAAGGCTTAACGCGGCTATAGCGTTGCGCTTTCAAGACTGCAGAATAAGCTTTCGAGAAGCTCTTTAGCGTGCCTCATCGCGGATGGGGTTCGCCGCCTTCGCGGCCTTTGCCAACTCAAAACGGACAGCGCGCAGGGCGGTTGCCGCCATGACGCGAATACCAATACCAATCGCCTGCTCGCTCGGGGCGTAATCGCCCTGATGCAGATCGTAGGTAGGATCGCCGGGGGCGCGGGTACCCAGACGGAACATGGAGCCGGGAACTTCCTGCAGCATCCAGGCGAAGTCTTCACCGCCCATGGACTGCTCAACCAGCACGATCGAGTCTTCGCCCAACTCGGCGCGAGCCGCGTTCTCCAACATGGTGGTTTCCAGGTCGGTGTTGACGACCGGGGGCACACCGCGGATGTGTTCCACACGCGCCTTCACGCCGAAGGGCACAGCGACCTGCTCGATGACTTCATCCAGCAGGTTGCCTGCCTGACGCCAAACCTCAACGTCCAGGCAACGCATGGTGCCCGCCAGGTAGCCCTCGGCGGGAATAGCGTTGGGTGCAACGCCGGCGCTGACCTGGCCCCAGGCGACCAGCACGCCCGAACGCACGTCGGTACGGCGGGTCAGCACGGCGGGAACCTGCACAGCAATCTGGCTCATGGCGTAGATGAGGTCCTCGGTCAGGTGCGGGCGGGAAGTGTGGCCGCCGTGGCCGCTCAGGTGAATCTTGATGGTGTCGGATGCACTAGTAATCGCACCGATGCGGGTACCAATCTGACCCAGATCCACCTTCGGATCGCAGTGCAGAGCAAAAGCACGCGGAATGTCCTTGAGCAGACCCTGAGCAATCATCTGTACGGCGCCGCCGGGAAGCTGCTCCTCAGCGGGCTGGAAGAGAATACGGACGCTACGACCCAGCGGGGTTTTCTCGTTCAGTTCGTGCAGCGCCAGCGCCACACCGAGCATGACGGTCTGGTGAATGTCGTGGCCGCAGGCGTGCATCACGCCGGGCACGGTGGAGGCGTAGGGCAGACCGGTCTGCTCAACAATGGGCAGAGCATCAATATCGGCACGCAGAGCCACGGCGAAGGGGCCGCTTCCAATATCGACGTAGCAGCCGGTGCCTTCGCAGGCGACGGGGTTCATGCCGGCTTCTCGCAGTCGGTTCATGAGACGCTCAGTGGTTGCGATCTCGCGGAAGGAAAGTTCCGGGTTGGCGTGCACTTCGCGGCGGAACTGCACGAGGGTACCCATCATGCGCTCCACCCAGTCGTCGAAGACGGGGGTGGACAAATCGTAGCGAGAATTAGCGAAAACCATACACAGTAGAATAACGCCGCACACCGAGGTTTACCTACCTACTCCCCCTTTCTGACGGCCCTCGAGAATATCTATGACTTTATGACAGATTGTGAAGAGTACTCCCGCCGCAGAAGCCCCGTTCAATGCGCTGCCCCATGATTTGAAGCCGGTCCTTTTCCTGTTAAAGCGATTCAAGCCGCCACCCGGTGTGGGTGACGGCTTGAATCGTCAATGCTGTATCAGCTGATACCGCGTGCTCCGATTAGAGCGAGCGGCTCAGGATTGCCTGCTTCACCTCGGCGATAGCCTTGGTAATCTGGATGCCACGGGGGCAAGCCTCGGTGCAGTTGAAGGTGGTACGGCAACGCCATACGCCTTCCTTGTCGTTGAGGATCTCCAGACGCAGGTCGCCTGCATCATCGCGCGAGTCGAAGATGAAGCGGTGTGCGTTCACAATAGCGGAGGGGCCGAAGTACTGACCGTCGGTCCAGAAGACCGGGCAGGACGAGGTACATGCTGCACAGAGGATGCACTTGGTGGTGTCATCGAAACGTGCACGGTCCTCGATGGTCTGCAGGCGCTCACGCTCAGGCTCGTTCGAGTCGTTGATGAAGAACGGCATGATTTCGCGGTATGCCTGGAAGAAGGGCTCCATGTCAACGATGAGGTCCTTTTCGCAGGGCAGACCCTTGATGGGCTCAACGGTAATCGGCTTGGACAGGTCAAGGTCCTTCAGCAGGGTCTTGCAAGCCAGGCGGTTACGGCCGTTGATGCGCATTGCGTCCGAGCCACAGATGCCGTGTGCACAGGAGCGGCGGAAGGAAACGGAACCGTCTACTTCCCACTTGATCTTGTGCAGAGCATCCAGCACGCGGTCGGTGCGGTACATGGTCAGCGGGAATTCATCCCAGTATGCCTCGGAGGAAACTTCCGGGTTGTAGCGACGAATCTTGATGACCACATCGTAGGTGGGGATGGAGTCGGAGTCGCCGCCGGTCATACCCTCAAACAGCTTGACGGATTCCGGTTCGGGGAGTTCGTTTTCAGCCATTTTAGTACTTACGCTCCTTCGGCTCGTAGCGGGTGTAGACAACGGGCTTGGTTTCGAATCGCAGGCCCTTCACACCCTCAAACTCAGATTCGGGGTCGAGGTAGACCATCGAGTGCTCCATGAAGTTGACATCGTCACGCTTGGGGAAGTCCTCGCGGTAGTGACCACCACGGGATTCCTTACGGTGCAGTGCACCAACGGACATGACCTTTGCCAGCTCAATCAGGAAGCCGAGCTCAACAGCCTCAAGCAGGTCGAGGTTGAAGCGCTTGCCCTTGTCCTGGATGGAGATGTTCTTGTAACGCTCTTCCAGCTCAGCGATGGTTGCCAGTGCTGCACGGATGGTTTCGTCGGTACGGAACACCTGCATGTCAGCTTCCATAGCCTTCTGCAGGTCTGCGCGGATAGCGCCGACCTTCTCGGTGCCCTTGCCCTCGAGGATGCCGTTGAGCATGTTGAGAACGCGATCTGCTGCGTCGTCCGGAACCGGTACGAACTCAGCGGTTGCTGCGTACTCTGCTGCCTTGCGGCCTGCACGCTTACCGAACACGTTGATGTCCAGCAGGGAGTTGGTGCCCAGACGGTTTGCACCGTGGACGGACACGCAAGCAACCTCACCAGCTGCGTAGAGGCCGGGGATGGTCTCCTTGCTGTTGTGGTAGACCTCGGTCTCGTTGTTGGTGGGGATACCGCCCATTGCGTAGTGCGCGGTGGGGAACACCGGGATGGGCTGGTGGTGCGGTTCCACTGCCAGGTAGGTACGAGCGAACTCGGTGATGTCCGGCAGCTTCTCGTCAATGTGCGAGGGCTCCAGGTGGGTCAGGTCCAGCAGCACGTAGTCCTTGTGGGGACCGCAGCCGCGGCCTTCGCGCACCTCGTTTGCCATTGCACGTGCCACGATATCGCGGGGTGCGAGGTCCTTAATGGTGGGTGCGTAGCGCTCCATGAAGCGCTCACCGTCAGCGTTACGGAGAATACCGCCTTCACCACGAGCACCCTCGGTGACGAGAATGCCCAGGCCAGCCAGGCCGGTCGGGTGGAACTGAACGAATTCCATGTCCTCCAGGGGCAGGCCTGCACGCAGTGCGATAGCCATGCCGTCACCGGTGAGGGTGTGTGCGTTGGAGGTGGTCTTGAAGATCTTGCCACAGCCGCCGGATGCGAAAATCACGGACTTAGCCTGGAAGACGTGGACCTCGCCGGTTGCCAGGTCGTAGGAGACGACGCCGGCGGGGCGGGGCTTGCCCTCTTCGTCCTTGACCAGAATCAGGTCGAGAACGTAGAACTCGTTGTAGAACTCCACATTGTGGCGAACGCAGTTCTGGTAGAGGGTCTGCAGAATCATGTGGCCGGTACGGTCAGCTGCGTAGCATGCGCGGCGCACAGCAGCCTTACCGTGGTCACGGGTGTGACCGCCGAAGCGGCGCTGGTCAATGCGGCCTTCGGGGGTTCGGTTGAAGGGAAGACCCATCTTTTCCAGGTCGAGCACAGCGTCAATAGCTTCCTTAGCCATGATTTCTGCTGCGTCCTGGTCAACCAGGTAGTCGCCACCCTTGACGGTGTCAAAGGTGTGCCACTCCCAGTTGTCCTCTTCAACGTTAGCCAGAGCGGCGCACATGCCACCCTGTGCTGCGCCGGTGTGGGAGCGGGTGGGGTATAGCTTGGTCAGTACCGCGGTGCGAACTCGCTGGCCGGCCTCAATAGCGGCACGCATACCTGCGCCGCCGGCACCGACGATCACTACATCGTACTTATGTACCTGCATGATGTTCTTTCTGTGTTTTAGATGTTTTCGTTTGTCTCGGATACGTCGCCGTTAGCGTGCCGAGCAGAAGCTGGGAAGCAGTTCAGCCGCTGCGCCGGAGGGGCAGGGGTCGAATGCGAAGATGGTGAGGGTACCAATCAGCAGGACGAATGCGCATGCTGCGAAGAGGATAACCTTCAGCCAAACGCGCAGGCGGTCCTTCTCAGCGTAGTCGTCAATGATGACGCGGATACCGTTAGCACCGTGCAGCATAGCCAGCCAGAGCAGCAGCAGATCCCAGACCTGCCAGAAGGGGTTCGCCCACTTGCCTCCCACGAAGCCGAAGTCGATAGCGTGGATGCCGTCGCCGACCATGAGGTTGGAGAAGAGGTGGCCGAAGATCAGCACGACGAGTACGACGCCGGACAGGCGCATACCGAGCCAAGCGAACATCTCAAAGTTGTTGCGCTTGGAGGAGGAGCGGTTGTACTTTACGCCGTCAATGCGGTTATCGCGCAGACGGGGTACATAGGTGCGGGGCTTGAGCGGAGTAGCCATTGTTTAGTGACCTCCCATGTGCGAGAAAACGATCGGCAGGTGACGTGCGGCGAAGCCAGCAACGGTGATTGCCCAGAGGAAAAGCACAACCCAAAGAATCTTGATGTGCGTGTAGGTTGCCTTCTGGCTAATTTCGACGTTGCCGTCCTTGTTCTTCGCCTGAATGTGCTCCACGTGCGAGTTGGTTGCCTTACCCCAGAAGTCGATGAGGATAATGCGAATACCGTTGAACGCGTGGTAGACGATGGCGGCGACAAGCGCGGTCTCACCCAGACCCATGATGGGGTTCTTGTACAGGCTCAGTACGCCGTTGTAAGCCTCCGGGGAGATACGCACGACGGCAGTATCCAGGATGTGTACAAGAAGGAAGAAGAAAATCGCGATACCGGTAATGCGATGAGCAACCCAGGACCACATGCCCCAGCGGCCGCGGTAAAGGGTTCCTTTAGAACCATTCAACACTGAATAACCTCCTGCTGCGACGGCGAGCGTCTGGGTTCTGGTACCACATTTTTAGGCCCCATCTTCCAGGCACAGCTGTGTGCTCACCGACTGCTTTTTGTTCGTCTGTTACTTCCAAGATATCAGGTAAATTCACAGCTTACTGACACCCTGTTTAGGGTTTTTTTACAGGTTCTAAAAGGGAATTAGAGCATGTTTTTATTGCGATATCGCCTACTCCCCTGTGTTTATGCGGAACTTACCTTAACCTAACCTCAAACAACGCCTAAATGAGAGTCACCTGACACTTTTTTGTTAAAACCTAAAAGAATTCGATATATGACAAATTCACCCGCTATTCTTGAAGCGATGAATACTGCACTCACTCGATTCCGCCCGCTCATTCCCGCCGGCGGTGTTGGCTCGCGTTTGTGGCCCCTGTCCCGCGCGCACGCCCCGAAATTCCTGCTCGACCTCACCTCGTCGGGCAATTCTCTGCTGCGTGACACCTACGACCGTCTCATCGACCTCAGCAACGGTTCCGTCATGGTGGTTACCGGCACTTCGCACGCCAATGCGGTTACCCAGCAGATTCCTGAACTGCGTGCCGCTGATCTGGTGCTGGAGCCCTCCCCCAAGGATTCGGCTGCAGCTATCGGCCTGGCTTGCGCTATCATCCACCGCCGCGAACCGGACGCCATCATCGGCTCCTTTGCAGCTGACCATGTGATCAGCCCCGTGGATGAATTCCACCGTGTTGTAACCGAAGCTGTCGTCACCGCGGCAACCGGCAAGATTGTCACCATCGGCATTACCCCCACCGAGCCCTCCAGCGCGTTTGGCTACATTCACGCCAGCGAGCCCCTGGGCATCGAGGGTGCACCCAACGCTCAGGCTGTGGACACCTTCGTGGAGAAGCCCGATACCGCTACCGCACAGAAGTACCTGGATTCCGGTGAGTACACCTGGAACGCTGGTATGTTCGTGGCACCTGCGGCCCTGATGCTCAAGCACCTCGAGGCGAACGAGCCCGAGCTGTACGCGGGCATCATGGAGATTGCTAACGCCTGGGACACCCCCGAGCGTGAGGCGGTCATGGACCGCGTCTGGGAGACCCTGCCGAAGACCGCTATCGACTACGCTGTGGCCGAGCCCGCAGCGGCAGCAGGCGACGTCGCAATGGTTCCCGGTTCCTTCAGCTGGGACGATGTTGGAGACTTTGACGCTGTAGCACGCCTGAACACCGAGAAGAGTGGCGAAGAGCTGACCATTCTCGGCGAGAAGGATAACGTCATCAACCACGGTTGCTCCGGCATTATTGTCGCGAACACTGACCGCAAGATCTCTATCATTGGCCTCGACGACATCGTTGTGGTGGATACCCCCGATGCCCTGTTGGTCGCTCCGCGCTCCAAGGCACAGGCTGTCAAGGATGCCGTGGGTGAGATCAAGGCGCGAGGCTTGAACAACCTCCTCTAAATTTTTAGCCCTGAGTAGGCACATGAGCCTTACTCGAGCAAAAGATACCTCTAGAGACCGGCTCTCTTCTTTCCAGAAGGGAGCCGGTTTTCTTATGTCCCGATGTTTATGCTCCGATGGGTCATTTCGCGGGCAGATTCAAGGCTTTTGCCTAGTGGGAGCGTGGAAGATTGTTTCCTGCGGCCAAGCAGGGGATGGCACGCCTTACTCACCCCGTGTAGAGTGCACTTCCAGAGTCTGATACAAACCGAGAACCACCCCTTATAGAGAACCATTCTCATGTTAGCCTTAGTAGATGCACATGACTCGTAAGTTTTTCCTCACCCGCGCCAGCGCACTCGGCGCAGTAGCCGCCCTCGCCCTGACCGCATGCGGCGCCCAGAACGCACAGACCAGCCAGAATACCCAGACCAGCCCCAGCGCCTCCACCTCCGCGAGCGCAACCCCCGCACCCATCACCGAAGGTAAGGGTCCGGCAAGCCGCGTCACCATCACCTACGACGGCGGCGTGCTCGTCTACGACGCCAAGGACATGAAGCTACTGGCAGATATCCCCAAGGAAGGCTTCCTGCGCCTCTCCGACGCTGGCGATAACCGCCACCTCGTCGTCGCAGACGGCAACAGCTACACCTTCCTGGACACCGGCGTATGGTCCGTAGCGCACGGCGACCACTCGCACTACTACACCACCGCACCGTCCCTATCCTCGCTGTCTCTTGCCGCTGACCACACCGGTCACGTCATCAAGGACAACGGCAAGGTTGCGGCATTCGCTGACGGTACCGGCTCCTTCGCCGTGTACGACCCGGCGAAGCTGACCCACGATAAGCGCACCGTTTCCTCCCTGGAGACCACCACCGTCACCCTGCCCAAGCCACACCACGGCTTCGCAATCCCGCTGCCCAATGACCAGTACCTGGTTGCGGTCGGCGACTCGAAGACCCGCACCGGTGCCGCTGTTGTGGACGCGCAAGGCAAGGCCGTCACCGAGAGCCCCGCCTGCCCCGGCGTTCACGGTGAAGCTATCGCCAAGGACGGCGCATTCTCGATCGGTTGCACCGACGGCGCGCTGATTTACAAGGACGGCAAGTTCACCAAGATCACCAACCCCGAGGACCCGTACTCGCGTTCCGGTAACCAAGCCGGCAAGGCTGACTCCCAGTACGTTCTGGCGGACTACAAGACCGACAAGGACGCCAAGCTGGAACGCCCCGAGAAGTTCTCCATTATCGACACCGTTGCGGCAACCCGCACCGTCTACTCCCTGCCTTCTGGCGTGAGCTACACCTTCCGTTCGCTGGCTCGCGGCCCCCAGGGTGAGGCCCTGCTGCTGACCACCGACGGCAAGCTGCGCGTCTTCGATCCGGCAACCGGCGCCGAGCTGGGCTCCGTACAGCTCATGGAGGCGTGGACCGAGTCTGAGACGTGGCAGGACGAGCGTCCGGCGCTGTGGGTGGACGGTAAGACCGCCTACGTGACCGACCCGGCGACCAAGAAGCTCATTGCGGTGTCCCTGTCGAACCCGGCAGCGCCGAAGGAGCTGATGAGCGTGGAGCTTCCGAAGACCCCGAACGAGATTCTGGGTGTCTCTTCCTCGAACGCTGCGCCGGTTGAGGCTGAGGCGCACGGTTCTGAGGCACACGGCTCTGCTTCCTCCTCGGCTTCGGCTGACGCGCACGAGTCCGGCGAGGCTCACGAGGGCCACTCCCACTAGAACTCTCACGCTGAGATAACTCTCTCTGGGATAAACCTAGCGAAAACACAAAGAGAGATGCGACCGATAACTTATCGGTCGCATCTCTCTTGCTATATTCCAGGTTTGTACGCCGGCTACTACCGCAGCGGCAGAACCCGAATTTCTTCCCAGTCCTGCCCGTCGTAGGAGTAGCAGTGCAGGTGATCCACGGTGAAGGTACGCTGCTCGGCGGGCAGAGCGTCAAACACCTCACGGGCGTGATCAACCTGCTCCTGCGTGAGCCCCTGGCCCAAGGTCACGTGCGGCACATAGGGGAAGGACGCCGCACCGGTGCCGAATAGCTCAACCAGCTTCTGGTGAATCTGCTCGAACTCGGTCTTGCCCACCTCCAGGTTCAGGTACTCCACCTCGGTGACCGGGCGGAAGGAGTGTACCGAACCCCAGCGTGCCTCAAAACGCGGCGTGTCCAGCGCCTCGCGGAACTGGGGGGACTGCACCGCAGCCAGGAGAGACTCGGTCAGCTCCGTCAGGTACACGGTCACGTGGGTGCTGATAGGCGCCACCGCACCACCGGCTACCGCGCGCTTCCACTCTTCTAGGCGCTGAACATTCTCACCGCTCACGTGCGCAATAACGCTCAGGTAGCGGCGGCCAGGTTTCAGGGTCGGGGATACAGGAGCCGTCGTGGGGCTCGAAGAGTTCTCTTGTGCTGTCATCTCAATCGTGCAGGTCATGCGGCGCCTCAGCCGAACTGGCTGAACAGCGCGCTAGATTGCGGCGGCAGGCAGGAAGCCAACCTTCTTGTACACGTTCTCAATGGTGACCGTAGCGATCTCGCGGGCAGCGGATACGCCCACAGCCAGCAGGCGGTCCAGCTCGGCGGGGTCGTCCATCAGCTCGAGGGTACGCTCACGCACCGGGGTGAGGCGCTCCACCACGATATCGGCAAGGTCAACCTTCAGGTGGCCGTACATCTTGCCCTCGTAGCGTGCCACAATCTCATCAATGCTCTCGCCGGTCATTGCCGAGTAGATGGAGAGCAGGTTGGAGACGCCGGGCTTAGCCTCGCGGTCGTAGGCGATGACGGAGCCGTCATCGGTCACGGCGGACTTAATCTTCTTCTGGGTTGCCTTGGGGGTGTCCAGAAGCTTGATCAGGCCCTTGTCGGTGGCTGCAGACTTGGACATCTTCGAGGTCGGGTCCTGCAGGTCGTAAATCTTAGCGGTTTCCTTCAGAATCACCGGCTCGGGCACCACGAAGGTCTCACCGAAACGGGAGTTGAAGCGCTGAGCCAGGTTACGGGTCAGTTCCAGGTGCTGACGCTGATCCTCGCCCACGGGTACGCCGTCCACCTGGTAGAGCAGGATGTCGGCAGCCATCAGAATCGGGTAGGTGAACAGACCCACGGAGGCGTTCTCAGCGCCCTGCTTCTGGGACTTGTCCTTGAACTGGGTCATACGGGACGCCTCACCAAAGCCGGTGAAGCAGTTCAGAACCCACGCCAGCTGGGCGTGCTCGGGCACGTGCGACTGCACGAACAGCGGGGTGCGGGTCGGGTCAATGCCGGAGGCGATGTACTGCGCCGCGGTCAGGCGGGTACGCTCACGCAGCTCCTCGGGGTCCTGAGGAACGGTGATGGCGTGCATATCCGGGATAAAGAACAGACATTCGTTATTCGGGTCGTCCTGCAACGCCACCCAGTTGTTCACAGCACCAATGTAGTTACCCAGGTGCATCGAATCAGCCGACGGCTGCGCACCCGAGTAGATACGTGCCTTCTGCTGAGAGGCGTTAGGGATGAGGGACTTATCCTGCTTCTTTTCGTCTGCCATAGTTATTTCCTGTGCAGTTCTTCCTGTGCGGTGCTGCGGACAGTGCAGCACATCTTCAAAAACTTATCTGTACGCGCAGTCCGCGTCTTACTCACCGATGCGGTAGTCAACCACGAGCGGCGCGTGATCGCTGAAACGCTCATCGTAGCTTTCCGCGCGGTCCACGACCGCCTCCACGGCGCTTTCGGCGAGCGCCGGGGTCGCCATGTGGTAGTCGATACGCCAGCCTGCGTCATTATCGAACGCCTTACCGCGGTAGGACCACCAGGTGTAGGGGCCGGGCACCTGACCCGCCAGCTCACGAGCCACATCGCGGTAGCCGATATCGCCGAAGAAGCGGTCAAAGTAGGCGCGTTCCTCCGGCAGGAAGCCGGCACGCTTCTGGTTAGCCTTCCAGTTCTTAATGTCCAGCTCGGTGTGGCCCACATTCAAATCGCCCACAATGAGCACGTGATCCGAGTGCTTTGCCAGCTCAGGCATGCGCACCAGCATGCGCTCCAGGAAGCGGTACTTATCGTCCTGCTTCTGGGTGCCGACCTCACCGGAGTGAACGTAGGCGCTGACCACGGTCAGGGTCTTACCGTTGGGCAGAACGTAGTCTGCTTCAACCCAGCGGCCCGAATCGTCAAAGTACTCTTCGCCAATATTCGAGCGGGTCGCCACCGGCTGGTTCTCCAGGACTTCACCGGCTGAGTTCGGGGTGCGGCGGGTCGCCACCAGCACGCCGGCGCGGCCCTTCGCGGCAGCCTCCGCGTGCAGAATATGCCACTGGGATTCGTCCAGCAGCTCACGCACGATAGCGTCGGGGGCGCGCACCTCCTGCAGGCAGAGAATGTCGATGTCACGGCTCGCCAACCACTCCGCCATATCCTTCTTGTAGGCGGCTCGGATACCGTTCACATTCACGCTCGCCACGCGAAGCAGACCGCTCGGGCGCGGTGCAGGGGTGTTAGAAAAATGCATAGTCTTAATTATGCCAGTTTGAGGGAAGAGAAATTTTCACTCGTGCGCGTTTTTTCTCTGGCTGAACGGTAAACTATTGGGTGATGAATTCACACTCCTCACAGACCACCGACCACGGTGCCCCCTCACATTCTGCGGGCACCACCGCATCCGAAAGTACCGCTCACAACGCTGAGAGCCGCTACGAGCTACCCCCGATTCCCGGCCCGAAGTACGAGCAGGTTATCCACTACATTGAGCAGCGCTACATTATTCCCGGCAAGCCCGGCGATAAGCTACCCACCGAGCGCATGATTCAGCAGAACTTTGGGGTGAGCCGCCAGACGGTTCGTAGCGCCCTGAAGGTTCTGATTGAACGCGGCCTGCTCTACAACGTGCAGGGCTCCGGCACCTATGTTGCCGAGCGCACCGACGCCACCTACATTCCGCGCGTGGACACCTTCGTTGACGATATGCGCCGCCGCGGCTTTGAGGGCTCCACCCGCATGATTGCGACCCGCTGGATGGACGCCACCGAAGAGATCTCCACCCACCTGTCCGTACCGGTGGGCGAGCAGGTGCTGTTCGTGCGCCGTCTGCGTCTTGCCGACCAGGAAGTCATTGGCTTTGAGCGTTCCTACTTTGTGAAGGCCGCTGCAAGCAGCATCCTGGACGCCATGATGGCGGAAATGTCCGGCGCTTCGAGCTCCTTCGACCAGCTTGCCGACACCCCCAACGCCATTAAGCACGCCCGCGTACGCACCAGCGCAGCGCTCTTCACCGACGCCGACGCCGAGGCGTTCAACCACCAGGTTCCCGTGGGTGAGGCGGCGTTCAAGGTCTGCGCGACCGGTTACACCGAAGAAGGTAGCCCCGTCGAGTACTCAGAGACCCTGTACCTTGCCGATGCCTACTTCTACGAGATGATTCTCTAGCACCTGCCTTTTCTCTTGTGATGACAGTGTGAAGGGCGGTGCCCCGGTAGATTGTTCTACCGGGGCACCGCCCTTTTGAGTTATCGACTCTGAAATATTTCAGCTCTGAAACGCTGCGAGCCTTATGCCGCCTGACGCTCCGCAGTCTCAACCACGTTCACCAGCAGCTCCGCGCGGGTCATCGGGCCCACACCGCCGGGGTTCGGGGAGACCCAGGACGCCTTCTGCGCAGCCTCCGGGGAGACGTCGCCGAAGAGCTTCTTCTTGCCGGTCTCCGGGTCCTCAGCACGGGAAACACCAACATCCAGCAGGATTGCGCCGTCCTTGACCTGGTGAGCCTTCAGCACGTGCGGAACACCCACAGCGGCAACAATGACGTCAGCCTCGCGCAGCACCTCGTCCAGGTTCTCGGTACCGGTGTGCGCCAGGGTTGCAGTCGCGTTCACCTCGCGGCGAGTCAGCAGCAGACCCAGCGGGCGACCCACGGTAATGCCGCGGCCGAGCACCACAACGTTCTTACCGTTCCAGTCGATGCCGTGGCGCTTGACCAGCTCAATGACACCGTTGGGGGTGCAGGGCAGCGGGGAATCCAGCGGCTCAGAAACGTTCAGCACGAGCTTGCCGAGGTTGGTCGGGTGCAGGCCGTCAGCGTCCTTTTCGGGGGCGATGCGCTCCAGCACGCGGTTGGTGTCCAGGTGCTTGGGCAGGGGCAGCTGCACAATGTAGCTGGTGCACGCCGGGTCGTTGTTCAGCTTGTCGATCTCTGCGTCGAGCTCTTCCTGAGTGATGTCACCGGGCAGGTCCACGCGAATGGAGTTAATACCAATCTCTGCACAGTCGCGGTGCTTAGCGCCCACGTACGAGCGGGATGCGGGGTCGTCACCGACCAGGACGGTACCCAGGCCGGGGGTAATACCCTTAGCCTTGAGCGCCTCGACGCGCTCCTTCAGCTCTTCCTTGATGGCTGCGGCGGTTGCGTTACCGTCTAGAATCTGGGGCATTGTTTTTCCTTCCATAGGTTGCGGCGGGGTTCGCCGAAACGGACGGTCTGTGTGTTGAGTTCTAGGGTGTGTGCCTAGCAGGTACCGCTCCCCCGCGACATCCCTCGACGGATGTAGCGGGCAGGGCGGTACAAGTATCAGGGCGAAATAACCCCGCCCGCTCAGCACCCGCGAGGGGATGGTGAGCGAACGGGGTCATTCATGGGTCTACCAGTTCTCGCTACCCTGGTAGAGGGGGTACTTGGCGCACAGCGCCTCAACGCGGGCACGCAGCGCAGCGATGTCCGGGTTCGGCAGCAGTACGGAAGCGATAATGTCGGCTACCTCGGTGAAGCCCTCAGCGTCGAAGCCGCGGGTTGCCAGCGCGGGGGTACCGATACGCAGACCGGAGGTCACCATCGGCGGGCGCGGATCGTTCGGCACAGCGTTACGGTTGACGGTAATACCGGCATCGTGCAGCAGGTCCTCTGCTTCCTTGCCGTTGAGGGCGTGGTCGCGCAGGTCAACGAGCACCAGGTGAACGTCGGTACCGCCCGAGGCAATCGCAACGCCGGCGTCCTTCACGTCCTGCTGCAGCAGGCGGTTCGCCAGGATCTGTGCACCCTCAACGGTGCGCTTCTGACGGTCCTTGAACGCCTCAGATGCGGCAACCTTGAACGCGGTAGCCTTCGCAGCGATCACGTGCATGAGCGGGCCGCCCTGCTGGCCGGGGAACACTGCGGAGTCAATCTTCTTCTTCAGCTCCTCGGTGCAGAGGATGAAGCCGGAACGGGGACCGCCCAGAGTCTTGTGCACGGTGGAGGAGACCACGTGTGCGTGCGGAACGGGGTTCGGGTGCAGACCCGCAGCCACCAGGCCCGCGAAGTGAGCCATGTCCACCCACAGGTATGCGCCGATTTCGTCAGCAATCGCGCGGAACGCAGCGAAGTCCAGCTGACGGGGGTACGCGGACCAGCCGGCAATAATCAGCTTGGGGCGCTCGGCAAGAGCCAGTTCACGCACCTGCTCCATGTCAACGCGGCCAGACTCGTCCACGCTGTACGCCACAACGTTGTACAGCTTGCCGGAGACGTTCAGCTTCATGCCGTGGGTCAGGTGGCCACCGTGTGCCAGGGACAGACCCATGATGGTGTCGCCGGGGTTCAGCAGCGCGTGCATGACGGCGTTGTTCGCCTGCGCACCGGAGTGGGGCTGAACGTTGGCGTGCTCAGCGCCGAAGAGTTCCTTCACGCGGGAAATAGCGAGGGACTCAACGATGTCAACGAATTCGCAGCCGCCGTAGTAGCGGCGGCCGGGGTAACCCTCAGCGTACTTGTTGGTCAGTACCGAGCCCTGGCTTTCGAGGACGGCACGGGGGACGAAGTTCTCGGATGCAATCATCTCGAGGGTGTTCTGCTGGCGCTTGCGCTCCAGCTCAATGGCTTCTGCAACCTCGGGGTCGAGGTCGGCGAGGGGCATCTCGAGGATCTTCTGCTCGGACATTACGCTCCTGGGAGTGTTTTTGCGTTATCTTCGGTCGCTCATCATCGGGGTTGCCGCGGCGTGCGCCGGGCGGTCTTTAGGAGGCGGCGCGCGCCTCCAGCTGAAAACCCTGAATGAAAAAATATGAGCTACACCTCATAATACCGTAAAGCCCGCTTTCCTTCGAGAAGGAAAACGGGCTTTACAAAGCATCACGATGAAGTTTTACACCGCCACCGCAGGGCATATAAACCGCCCTTTAGGCTTATCGGCGGCATCCAAGCGGGTCTACAAACCCTACGCCTGACGCAGGATAGCGGAAGCATACTCCAGGTACGCCTCGCGAGCGCTCTCCTTCTTACCGCCAGCGACCAGCTGGGTCTGCACCACGTAACCGGTCAGCACCGACAGCACCGCGGCACCGATAACGGTCAGCCACTCTTCAAGCTCCTCTTCGGTGAAGTCCAGCTCAGCGGCACCCCAGGCGCGGTAGCGCTCCAGGGACTGATCGCGCAGGTAGCTCAGCTGTTCAGACACCACGGTCGCCAGCTGCGGCATTGCCACGGCCTCGCCCCAGGTGACGAGCAGGTGACGGCGAATCTTGGGGGTGTCCAGCACCTTCAGGCACCCGAACACGTAGTCCCAGGGCTGTTCGGCGCGGATGCGGTCGAAAGGCGCCATGTCCATGCGGGCTGCCGCCAGAATAATCTCATCCTTGGAAGAGAAGTGGTTATAGATCGCTCCAGCGGACAGGCCGGTGGCCGCAATAATGTCGCTCATCGAAGCCTTCTGATAACCGTGCTTGATGAAGCATTCGCGGGCGGTCTCTACAATCTGAGAACGCCTGTTCTTTTTGTATTCTTCGCTGACTTTAGGCACATCCTAATCCTAGCGAACTTTTAGCCCATCCGTGCGCATCCCGGTCGCCGTTGACGCGCCCTCGTGCGCAAATTCGGCGCAAAATAGAGCAAAAATTCTATAAATATGAGTGCCCACAATACGGATGCACGGGCACCCGGTATAAAAGCAGGGCACCCCGGGTTTACCCCAGGATGCCCCGCTCACAGCAGGTAGCTCAGCGCGTACTGAGCCCGCTACACATGTTTAGTGGAAGAAGTGGCGGGTACCGGTCAGGTACATGGTCACGCCAGCAGCCTTAGCCGCCTCGATAACTTCCTCGTCGCGGATCGAACCGCCCGGGTGCACGACGGCACGCACGCCGGCGTCCAGCAGAACCTGCAGGCCGTCAGCGAAGGGGAAGAACGCGTCGGATGCGGCAACCGCACCGCGGGCACGCTCGTTACCTTCACCGCCGAGGGTGTTCGCGCGCTCCACCGAGAGCTTGCAGGAGTCCACGCGGTTCACCTGGCCCATGCCGATGCCCACTGCGGCACCGTTATCGGCAAGCAGAATAGCGTTGGACTTGGGCGAACGCAGTGCACGCCAGGCGAACTCGAGGTCGCGCAGGGTTGCCTCGTCAGCTGCCTCACCGGCGACCAGGGTCCAGTTCTTCGGGTCGTCACCCTCAGCCTGCAGGCGGTCAGCCTCCTGGAAGAGTGCGCCACCGGAAATGGGGCGGTACTCGATAGCCTCACGGGCGAAGTTCTCGGGCAGAACCAGCAGGCGCAGGTTCTTCTTCTCGCGCAGGATCTCCAGCGCCTCGGGCTCGAAGCCGGGAGCCACGACAACCTCGGTGAAGATGCCCTTGACGGTCTGAGCCATAGCGGCGGTCACCGGGCGGTTAGCGGCAATCACGCCACCGTATGCGGACAGCGGGTCGCATGCGTGCGCCTTCGCGTGAGCGTCCGCAATCGGGTCAGCCGCACCGGGGGTTGCCACAGCAATACCGCAGGGGTTGTTGTGCTTGATAACGGCAACAGCCGGCTCGTCGAAGTCGTAAGCGGCACGCAGAGCAGCGTCAGCGTCAACGTAGTTGTTGTAGCTCATCGCCTTACCGTGCACCTGCTCCGCCTGAGCAATACCGGGGGCAGCGGCGGGGTCAACGTACAGGGCGGCACGCTGGTGCGGGTTCTCGCCGTAACGCAGGGTCTCGCTGCGCTCGAAGCCCAGACCAGCGTACGGGGGCCAGAAGTTAGCGTCCTCATCCTGCAGGAACTGAGCCGCAGTCCAGGTGGCTACAGCGGTATCGTATGCGGCGGTGTGAGCGAATGCGCCAGCGGCAAGGCGGCGGCGCTCATCCAGGGAGAAGCCACCGTTCTTAGCGGCCTCAACGGTGCGTGCGTAGTCGGCGGGGTCTACCACAATAGCGACGGCGTCGTGGTTCTTCGCGGCAGCGCGAACCATGGAGGGGCCACCAATGTCAATCTTCTCGATGATGGCGTCCTGATCGGCACCGGATGCAACGGTCTCAACGAAGGGGTACAGGTTCACAACCACCAGGTCGAACGCCTCAATGTCCAGCTCTTCGAGGGTGTCGATGTGCTCCTGCTTGCGGCGGTCAGCCAGAATACCGGCGTGGATGCGCGGGTGCAGGGTCTTCACGCGGCCTTCGAGGCACTCGGGGAAACCGGTCACTTCGGTGACCTCGGTGACGGGTACGCCTGCTGCCGCGATGGTTGATGCGGTGGAGCCGGTGGAGACCAGCGCGACGCCAGCCTCGTGCAGGCCGCGGGCGAACTCCTCCAGACCGGTCTTGTCGTAGACGGAAATGAGGGCGCGGCGCAGGGGCACGCGATCGAGCTCAATGAGAGACACAAATACTCCGATGCTTTAGACGTGCGCCGGTTCTCGGCGGCACAGCTGGTGGATGGACGTAGCCTGCCCGGATAGACAGGATATGTGTGGGGGTATTCCCCGCCGCTGTGCGTGACGCTAAGGTGAGCGCGTCGAATGGGCACAACGGAACGTGTGTGGGCGGCGGGGTTTGAGCTCGGCTCATTCCGCCGCGAAAAATTTAGTGGGCGGAATTAGCTGTCAGATGCAGTGCCGCGGGATTCAGCGAGAGATGCGATGGTCTGCACGAGCAGGCGGCGCTCCTGCACCTTAATGCGTTCGTGCAGGGTTTCTTCGGTGTCGTCATCCAGAACGGGCACTGCCGCCTGGGCGAGGATGGGGCCGGTGTCAACGCCCGCATCCACAAAGTGGACGGTCAGGCCGGTAATCTTCACACCGTGCGCCAGGGCGTCACGCACGCCGTGCGCACCCGGGAAGGAGGGCAGCAGGGCGGGGTGGGTGTTAATAATGCGGTTGCTGAAACGCTCGACCAGCTGCGCGTCAACAATGCGCATAAAGCCGGCGAACACAATGTAATCGGGGTCGTAGGAAGCGATCTTTTCTTCCAGCGCGCGGTTCCAGGAGGGGCGGTCGGCGTAGTCGCCGGGCTGCACCAGGAAGGTGGGTACACCCGCCGCCTGGGCACGCTCAATGCCCAGACAGGGCTTGTCGGCGCCCACTGCCGCAATGTCGAGGGGAAGCTCGCCCGCTGCTACAGCGTCGAGGATGGACTGAAGATTCGTTCCGGAGCCGGATACCATAACCACAATTCGCACCCGACTAGTATAACCCGTCTCACACCCTTATCCAAAGGGGTCAGAGGCTCACAACACACCTCAAGCCCAAAGGCGAGCATAAAGAAACCCCGGCAGAAGAAATCCTCGCCGGGGTTAGCTGGAGTTAGCCAGGGTACACCAGGGTTCACTGGGCGCAAACTCGACAGGCAGTAAACTCAACAGGTCGCGAGCTCAATAGGTCGCAGGCAGAGGGGGCGGTACCCTTATAGGTATGTCTACTCCCCCGCAGAACAACCCGAACAACGCACCGAACGATACCCCGCAGCAGCCCACCCCGAACAACGGCACACCGCAGAACCAGCAGGTTCCGCCCCGAGCGCCGCAGCAGGCACCGCAGAACATGATGCCGCAGCCTCGAGGACCTCAGGGCAAGAAGCCGCGCAAGCCCATCGACCCCATCGAACAGCAGAAAGCGAATATTCGCACCTCGCTCATGCTGATCGTTGCCGCACTGGTCATTTTTGCGGCGTCTTCCTTCGTGCTCTCCACGATGCCGCTTTTCTTGGCGCTCTTCCTCTTCGCGCTCGCCGGCATCGCCCTGAGCATTATTGCGATCGTGCGCACCGCAGTCTACCGCGGCCCCTGGTTCTTCTACATTGCCGCGGGCGTCAGCATTATCTACGGCGCTATGACCCTGCTCGGCGGCATCGGTCTTGCCTTCATGCCCGGCGCGCAGGAGTACCGTGAGTGCCGCGCCGCCGCGCTGACTCAGACCGACATGTACACCTGCGACCAGAAGTTCCAGGGCACGATGGACAAGCTCACCGGCGCATCCAGCTCTAG
Source organism: Rothia mucilaginosa (assembly GCA_963534775.1). Lineage (GTDB taxonomy): Bacteria > Actinomycetota > Actinomycetes > Actinomycetales > Micrococcaceae > Rothia > Rothia mucilaginosa_D. The sequence goes on from CAUSUH010000004.1 coordinate 139,731, forward strand.
CTCTTCTTCCGCGCGTTAGTTCTTCGTGCGCGCGCTAGAACCATGGGGCTTCGAGGAGCTGACATCCAGCGGGGGTAGCTCCACGGTAGACGCCTCATCGGTCACCAGCGGAAGGATGCCGGTCTGGCTACGAACCTCAAAGATGCGCTTCATCGCCTGATCAGCGGAGAGAACATCCAGCTCGCGGTCCACAAAGTCGCGCTCTGAATCCTTCTTCTGCTTCTTACGTGCCGCCCTAGCCGCCCGCTTCGCCTCGCGCTTCTGCTCACGCTCATGCGCGCGGTCGCTGGTACGGTCGCTGGCACGGCTCTGTGCGGAATCCTGCGCGGCAGATTCAGCGTGGTCGGAATCGGCTGAGCCATCCTGCGCTGCGTCATCCTGCTCTGAGTCACCCTGTACTGCGGCGGGCTGCTCAAGGCCAAAGCCGAAGTACGCCATGATGCGGCTCGCTCGGCCCTTCGAACGCGGTGCCTGCTCTGCGGGCTCTTCGACAGCGCGCTCAGCTGCCACAGGTTCAGTAGCCTCGTAGACGGGCTCCTGAATCAGCTCGCGGGTCTCCTCGTCGGAGGGGTCATGAGCGTACACGGCGGGGTTATAGGTGCCGTGTTCGTCAGCAGTGTACTCGTTGGAGGCAGGCTCGGCAACATCCTCAACCTGCGCAGAGGTGGAGTGCAGGTAATCGACCTGCTGAACGGCCTCAATCGGCTCGTACTCCTCAGCAGAGCTCTCTTCAACAGGGCTCTCTTCAGCAACAGCCTCTTCGGAAGCCGGCTCCTGAGCAGCGTCCACAGCGGGTTCCGCTACTACAGGCTCTTCAACCGACACTTCGCGCTCTGCAACAATCTCAGCGAAAGCGTCCGCCGCCGCACGCTGCGCCAGCTGCTCGGTCACCTCCACCGGGACGGCAACCACAGGCTCCTGCGGATGCACCGGGACATGACCGGTCGCCACCTCAGACACAACAGACTGCTCAGACGCCACGGACTGGTCGGCCTCAACAACGTTCTCGGAATCCTGCGCGCGTGCCGCCTCCTCAGCTTCACGCTCTGCCGCCTCACGCTCTGCAGCTTCCTCGGCCTCACGCTCAGCCGCCTCACGTGCCGCAGCTTCCTCAGCCTCACGCTCCGCACGCTCTGCCCGTTCCTGGGCACGCTCCTCACGACGCTGTGCAAAACGCTCGCGGCTCTGCGCAAAACGCTCACGGGTCGCGGCAGTAAAACTCATCAGACGCTCACCCAGGTTCGGGCGCTCATCCGCAAAACGAGGCAGCTCACGGCTGCTATCCGGCACCAGGGCGCGGCTCAGCAGCATACCGAACGTCACGCCGGCACCCACCGTCAACGCGGTATGCGCCGCAAAAGTCAGCGGCTCAGCACCAACCTCCGTAAAACGACCAATACCCAGAGAACCGTACGAAATCCAGCCCAGCCACAGGGCACCAAACGACGTCAGAATACCGGTCACCACGCCCAGCACCACGGCAGAAATCAGCGCAGACAGCGGGCGGAACGGAACCTTCAAGGCAACCCACTCATCCAGGTGATCCTCGCCCTCACGCAAGAACCACCAGCCAGCAATCGCACCGGCACCCAGCGGCACCAGCAGACCCACCAGACCGAACGTGCCCATCGACTCGGGCACAGCACCCAGAATCGGAAGCATCGGCAAAGTACCAACATCGCTACTGGTCAAACCAACCGAGGTACCCGCACCAAAGGAGAAACCGGCACCGGTCGACCACGCAATCGCATAAATCACCAAGTTCGGCAAGAAACCCAGCTGCAGCAGAGTCACCGCAGTATCACCCACAGCGCCCGCGTGCAGCTCCTGGTAGGTGGCAACAATCTGCGACCAACCCGCCAAAATACCGATACCCAAAAGCACCGCACCCAGACCAATCAGCGCCACAAAAGCAACCACCGCAGCACGCACCACCGCCCAGGCATACGAACCCGCCCAACGCGAATACTGACTCATCTGCGAAATCTGCTCCGCAGTATCAACACCCACCATGCGCGAGAGCGAACGCGCTTCACGGTAGCCACCCCACATCAGACCAGCCACCACAATACCCAAAGGCACCAGGGCAGCATTCAACGCCTGAAGAGGCTGCGGATGCGGGCTCGCCCAACCGTACATCGCCGAACTAATCAGCGCATAGGTCACCGAACCGGACAGCACCGGAATCAAAAACTCCCCCTCATACGAGGCGCGCGCCAGGCGACGGCCCGAACGATAACAGAGCAGCAGAGGCAGAATACTCAAACCCAGCGGCACCAGCGTCATCGTGCCGGCAGAAGCACCAAAAGCAGCCGCAAGATCCAGGGGAACACCGTGAATCAGGAGCCACAGGTGCGCCGACATGGCGGCCACGGAGGAGAACTCCATGTCGCCAAAGCCCTTGGTCGCCCACACAGCAGACATCGCCGCAAACACTGCAATAGCAGAGAACAGGGCAGTAACAATTAGCTCAACAACACCCTGAAGCCACAGAGGCATGGGCATGGAATAACGAGAGATAGGTGAGGTGCTTTTCATCGTCCTTCAATCATGCCACGAATTAACGACGAAACCCGCCTCCGATTAACACTCGAAAGCGGGTTCTCACAACTATTCACACAGGGACGCACGCGAGGAGGCGCATCCGGCAAAGTTTTAATCCTCAGTCCACGGGTTGGAAGCCTGAACACCCCAGGCGCGGTACACCTGCGCCTTAGAAGAAATCAGCTCCAAATCATAGGCACTCGCGCTCGCCGCCATCAGACCCTCCAGGGCGGCGGTAGGCAGCGGACCGGCATCGTCACGGCCCACGGTATGCACGCCGCGCGGCGCCTGACGGCCAGCCCACTCGAGGCTCACGCGCGCATCCACATTAATAACGTGATCGCCAAAGCGCTCAAGAAGTTCGGTAATCCAGCGATCAGTTTCCGGGTAGGGGTACAGGCCCTTCAGCTCACCAATACTCAGCACAGAAATGTACATGTGTCGGAACGAGCGGCGGCGCAGAAAAGCGACCACGGCGGGGTCTGGATCCGCCTTACGGATCTCCGCAAGAACGTCGGAGTCCAGGAGCATACCGGAGAAATTCATACCCCTAATGCTACGCTACGCGCAGACCGGCGTACTCAATAGCGGGGATGCCCTCGGGGTTGGGCAGAAGAAGGAAGTTCAGGAACTCGTCACGCTTAGAAGAAATGCGGGAGTAATCGTCAATGCTGACTGCGGTGTATCCACCTCGCGCGGGGACAGCTACGGCACGCAGGCTTTCCTGGTAGGAGCGGGAGGGGTTCAGAGAGATTGCTGCTTCGGTTGCAGAGCCGTTGTACATGTGACAACCTGCGCCTGAGTGGCGCGATCCTTTCGCGTTGCTCTTGTCTGTACCAATTACCACCGGTTATTCCGGTGGTGAATACAAACCGCTTCGTCATCCGAGCCACCCGTGAACATGGGGTTGGCGTTCGACCATAGTCGGAGCTTATCAGTCGAAACTCTTGAAGCTGGGTTTAGCTTACAGCATTTTCTCAAGTTAAGTAAAGCGTTTTTTGAAAGAGATTTAGATTATTAGCGTTTTGGCTTGTGAAAACGTTTTTAAGTGGCGTGAATTTTTGATACTGCGCGGAATATCTTATGTGAATACCGGTGTTTTTATACGTTAAAAACTCCCCCACCCAAAATACGAAATACGCTCCAAACCACCGCTCAATAGTCGCCCCAGCAGCCAGCCCGACTGCCAGCCCAGCAACCGCCAGCAAATGACCGGCGACAAGGCGCAAACCCGCACGATACGCGATAATGAGCTGGTGAGCGCCAACAACCCCTTCCCCGAAATTCCCGTCACCGTACCGCAGATCATTCGCCAGGCCGGGCACCGCACCTACCAGCGCGGTGTCGCCTACCAGCGCAACCGCGAAGTCATCCGCTACAGCTACGACGAAGACGAGCGAACCCTCACCGGGCTCGTCAACGGAAGCACCATCATCCCCTACGAAGTGACCATTCGCTTCTTCCCCGCCGTCAGCGGCTCCGCAACCTTCACCGCCCGCTGCACCTGCCCCGTGCTCACCGATTGCAAGCACGCCGTAGCGCTCATGCTCACCGCGCTCGACCGCGCCTCCGTAGCGAAAAAGGCACTCAGCGAACACCCCGGACCGGTCGGCGTACCCTCTGCCGCCTCTGCCGCAGTGAAGGGTGCGGCAGAGGCAAAGGGATCCGCAGGTTCAAAGAGCGCGGATGTTGCGGAGGCGAAGAAGTCCGCCGACCCGCTCGCGGCGCTGCGCGCCTCCGGTGCACTCACCACCGCGGCGAAACTGCCCGCGCCCGATGCGGAGATTGCCGAGCCCGAAAACCCGCAGGGACGCTTTGCGCTCAACGAACTAGGCTCCTCCCCCACCGTGCTCGACCCCACAGCGCTCGATGGTGCCGCCTCCAAAATTTCTGCCTGGCGGCGCGACCTCTCCTCCGTTCTTTCCGCACGTCAGGACCTTGCGGGCATTGATTCGATGCGCGTGAGCGGTGCCCTGGATTTCTCGCTGAGCGTCTCCGGCTCCTACGCGCGCGGCCGCAATATGCCCGGAGCAACCCCCAGCATTAACCTGCTCGCCCGCCCGCTCATGGCGTCCAAAACCGGACGCTGGATCAAGGGCGGACTCAGCTGGGAAAACTTCGCCTCCAGCGTGGGCGGACCCGTCGGGCGGCACGAAATCTACCCCGAACACGAACGATTCTTCGCCGAACTCTACTCGATTGCCCGCCCCTGGCAGAACATGTATTCCTCGCACCGCGACTGGATTTCGATTAGCGCATCTGCCTCCACTCTGCTCTGGGATGTACTCGCCCGCGCGGAGGATATTGGCCTGCCTCTGCTCGTCAACGGTCGCGAGGTGAACTACGCTGTGCTGAGCCCCGCACAGGTGCGCCTGCACGCCGCCGCCGCAGAAGATACACCCGGAGAAGGCGCCGGCCTGCAGCTTCAAACCGCGCTCAGCTGGGAAGGACGCGAAGGCGAATTACTGCGCCAGCTCTGGCTGCCCGCCGCGCACTGCCACCCCATCGGCACCCCGCGCACCGGATTCTTTGCTCTGGGCGGGCTCGCTCAGCAGGAGTACGAGCAGGCGGCAAAAGCGGTGCACTGGAAAACCGTGCGCCCCGGCGCGCTGGATGAAGTAGGCCGCGAATCTTTCGTGCACAAGACTGCCCAAAAGGACGCACGGGAGGTACCTGCTGAGCCCTCTACCCCGACCATCAACCCGGCGCAGGGTGAACGAGGACAGGGTGAACGGGTGCGCTACTCCCCCGCCGTGCCCGAACTGCCCGAGGGCGTGGAGCTGGCGCTCATCCCCCTGGTTGAGCCGCTCGATGCCGCCTCCGAATCGCTCATTAATGCCGGAACCGTACACATTCCCGCCGCGGAACGCGCCACGTTCCAGAAGGAGTATCTGCCCGCGCTCAGCCGTTCCATTCCCTCGCTGACCCCCGATCCGGCGCTGGCGCTACCTCGCGTGAAGCCGCCGCATCTGGTGCTTGTAATCAGCTTTGACGAGCAGGTACGCCACGACGCGCAGCTGAGCTGGCGTTGGGAGTACCCGCTGAACCCCTTCGCGGAGGACAGCGCAGAGGAGGCGAGCGCACAGGATTCTGCGGGTGCCTCCGATGTGTACTCCCTGCCCGTTTTCGGTTACCCCGGTGAAGAGGGCGGCGAGATTCGTGATGAGCGTTTTGAGGCGCGCGTACTGCGTTCGGTGCGCGCCATTCTTGCCGCTCACCCGGCGCTTTCCGGGCTGGAGGAGCGCCGCATCGAAGGCTGGGAGACCCGCGAGCTGCTCAGCGCGATTCTGCCGAAGCTTCGCCGTGTTTCCGCTGTTCAGGTGCGTTTTATCGGCACTCCGCCGGAGTTCGTGGAGGCAACCGACGCGCTGATTGAAATCACCGTGAGCGAGGGCAATTCTCGTGACTGGTTCGGCCTGGGCATTGCGGTGAAGGTCAATAATTGGACCGTGCCGTTCGCACAGATTTTTGAGGCGCTCGACCGCGGGGCGGACCGTATTCTGCTCGGTAACGGCACCTATTTCTCGCTGCGTCGACCCGAGTTTAAGACCCTGCGCACCCTCATCGCGGAGGCTCGCGAACTCGACGATGCGGGCGGTGAGCTGCGCATTAACCGTCACCAGGCGGGGCTGTTCTCTGAGCTGGAGTCGCTGGCGGCGAGCGTGCATACGACCGCGCGGTGGGATGCTCAGGTGCGTTCACTGCTGGAGCTGGTTGAGGGCCTGGATGATGCCGAAGAGAGCGCCAAAGAGAACTCCGAAAAGGGTGCCGAAAAAGCATCTGACAAGGATATTCAGGATTCCCCCGCACTCCAGAAGACCTCTCGCAAGAAGACTTCCCGCCAGATTATTCCGAGCTGCCCGGTACCCGCCGGTCTGCAGGCGGCCCTGCGCCCCTACCAGGTGGAGGGTTTCCAGTGGCTGTCGTTCCTGTACGAGCAGCGTCTGGGCGGCATTCTCGCCGATGATATGGGTCTGGGTAAGACGGTGCAGGCTCTCGCTCTGCTCGCCCACGCAATCGAGGAGCACCGTGCCGCCTCCGAGCGTGCCGCCTCCGAACATACTGCCGGGCGCGGTGAGAGCGTCGAGCCGTTCGCGCCCTTCCTCGTGGTTGCGCCGACCTCCGTCATCTCGAACTGGGCGGCGGAGGCCGAACGCTTCCTGCCCGAGGCGAAGGTCGTGACCATCACCGAAACCACCGCCGGTAAGACCCCGCTTGCCGAGCGGGTCGCCGGGGCGCACCTGGTGCTGACCAGCTACACGCTGCTGCGCATGGACGAGGACGCTTACACTGGCTACGCCCGCACGCTGGGCCGTACTGTGGATGACCTCACGGGCAAATTATCCGCCCCCGAAGGTTGGGGCGCGCTTCTGCTGGACGAGGCGCAATTCGTCAAAAACACCGGCACCCGCGCCTGGTCCATCGCCCGCGCAATGCCAGCCCGCACCAAGATCGCGATGACCGGCACGCCCATCGAGAACAACCTCATGGAGCTGTGGGCGCTACTGGCGATTGTGGCGGACGGTCTGTTCCCCTCCGCCCGCGCGTTCCGTGACCTGTACGCCCGCCCCGCGGAATCCGGTGAAGACCCGGCACACGCCGCGGCGACGGCTGCTCGTCTGCGCAGGCGCATCCGCCCGCTCATGTTGCGCCGTACCAAGGAGCTGGTGGCGGTGGAGCTTCCGGCGAAGAACGATACGCGCGTGAACCTGCCGCTGGCTCCGGGTCACCGCCGCATCTATGACACGCATCTGCAGCGTGAACGTCAGAAGGTGCTGGGTCTGCTGGAGGATATGGACAAGAACCGCTTCACGATCTTCCAGTCGCTGACCCTGTTGCGCCGTCTGGCGCTTGATGCCGCGCTGATTGACCCGGAAGCCTACGCCGGGGTGTCGTCGGTCAAGCGTGACTACCTGGTTCAGCAGCTGCCCGACCTGCTCGAGAAGGGCCACCGCGTGCTGGTGTTCAGCCAGTTCACCGGCTACCTGAAGAGCATCTCCGCGCGCCTGAGCGAGGAGGGCATCGGCCACCTGTACCTGGACGGTTCGACCCGCAACCGCGCCGAGGTCATCGAGGCGTTCACGAGCGGTCAGGAGCCGGTGTTCCTCATTTCGCTCAAGGCTGGCGGTTTCGGTCTGAACCTGACCGAGGCGGATCACGTGTTCATCATGGATCCGTGGTGGAACCCCGCCGCCGAGCAGCAGGCGGTGGACCGTATTCACCGCATCGGCCAGGACAAGGAGGTGCACGTCTACCGTCTGGTCGCCGAGGGCACGATTGAGGAGAAGGTCATGCAGCTCAAGGAGTCTAAGGCGGCGCTCTTCGATGCGGTGGTCGGTGAGGGCGAGTTCGCCTCCGCGGCGGTGACAGCTGAGGATGTGCGCGAGCTCTTTGCGCCGGCTGTCGAGCGATAGCCGCCCTCCAGCCTGAGCGGTACCCCTCGAGTCTGAGGAGGTGTCTGGCACCCGTCATTTTTTGTCATTTGGTTACGCCTCAGGCTAGATTCACGCCCAATTCTGGCCCGGCTCTTCTCAACGGGGGCTCTGAGGCGTAGCCTTGAATGACTGCTTACGGAGGCTCCGCCTCCCCATAGATTCCAAAGGAGCATCATGAGCTACAACGTACCCAACGTAAAGTTCAACGACGGTCGATCCATTCCGCAGCTGGGCTACGGCGTGTGGCAGGTTGAGGACGAGGTTGCCGAGAAGGTCGTGGCCACCGCCCTGGAGATCGGCTACCGCCACATCGACACCGCCGCTATTTACGGCAACGAGGCGGGCGTAGGCCGCGCTATCGCTAACTCCAACGTGGCTCGTGAGGATATCTTCCTCACCACCAAGCTGTGGAACTCCGACCAGGGCTACGAGAGCGCTTTTGAGGCGTTTGAGGCGTCCCTGGAGAAGCTGGGCACCGACTACGTTGACCTGTACCTGATTCACTGGGCTAAGCCGCAGCAGGGCCTGTACCTGGATTCCTGGCGTGCGCTGATTGAATTGCAGAAGCAGGGTAAGGTTCGTTCGATTGGTGTTTCGAACTTCCCCGAGGAGCAGCTGCGCGAGATTATCGAGGAGACCGGCGTAGTTCCGGTCATCCACCAGATTGAGCTGCACCCCTACTTCTCGCAGGAGGCGCTGCGCGCCGTTCACGCCGAGTACGGCATCGCGACTCAGGCATGGAGCCCGCTGGGCAACGGTAGCGACCTGCTGCAGAACCCCGTACTGGCTGAGATCGCGGAGCGCCACGGCGCAACCCCCGCGCAGGTCGTGCTGGCGTGGCACCTGGCTAAGGGCACCGTGGCTATCCCGAAGTCTGTGACCCCCTCCCGCATTGAGGAGAACCTGGCGTCGGTGAACGTGAAGCTGACCGCCGAGGACATCGCGGCTGTGGATGCGCTTTCTAGCCCCGAGGGTCGTATTGGCCATGACCCGGCGAACATTGATTTCTAAGCTGGAGCGTAGAGTCCCGCCTCTAGGGACTTGAAGCTAGGCAGAGCAAATCCCCGACAGGCACAGATAGTGCTTGTCGGGGCTTTATTGCGCTCTCAGGGCTGATGTTCTCAAAGCTGAGTTTTTAGCGAACGCTCGTTCTTGGATTGGGTGGCTTTTCTTCGCCCAACCCAGCGAGCGCTGCGCGGCTGGCTTTCACCCGCTAGTTCTCGTCCTCCACCAGCAGGGAAAGGGAGATACGGCGTCGCGCCGGGTCAACCTCCACCACGCGCACCTGCACGATGTCGCCGCTGCGCACAATATCGTGCGGGTTCGCCACGTAGCCGCGGCTCATCTGCGAGATGTGCACGAGGCCGTCCTGGTGCACACCAATATCCACGAACGCGCCGAATGCCGCCACGTTCGAGACGGTACCCTCGAGCACCATGCCGGGGCGTACGTCCTCGAAGTGCGAGACGGATTCGGAGAAGCGGGCGGTGCGGAAGCTACCGCGCGGGTCCAGGCCGGGGCGGCGCAGCTCGGTGAAGATGTCTTCGACCGTGTACACGCCGGCGGTACCTTCTTCCGCACTCTCCAGCACGTGGCTGTCCGTCACGTGATCATCCTGCACGTAGTCGGCGGGGTTCAGCCCGGCGAGCGGGTCGGTTCCGTCCGAGGTACCCAGGGCTCCGGCAACCCAGTGGGCGCCGTTGCGTGCCTGCGCGTCGGCAATAATGCGGCGCGCGAGCGGGTAGGCTTCCGGGTGCACTGCGGAGGCATCCAGCGGCTCCTCACCGCCGCGGATGCGAATGAATCCTGCCGCCTGGCGGAAGGTTTTCGCACCCAGTCGCGGCACGTTCAGCAGCTGCTGACGGTTCGTGAAGGGACCGTGTTCGGTGCGGTAAGCGACGATGCGTTCGGCAGTTGCGGTGCCCACGCCCGCCACGTGCGCTAGCAGCTGCACGGAGGCGCTGTTGAGGTTCACGCCCACGGCGTTCACGCAGTCTTCGACGGTGTCGTTGAGGGCGCGGCGCAGGGCGGCGGGCGGCACGTCGTGCTGGTACTGGCCCACGCCAATGGACTGCGGGTCGATTTTGACGAGCTCGGCGAGCGGGTCCTGCAGGCGGCGGGCGATGGAGACGGCGCCGCGTACGGTCACGTCGTAGTCGGGCAGCTCGGCGGCGGCGAGGGCGGAGGCGGAGTAGACGGAGGCGCCCGCCTCCGAGACGGTCACCTTCTGGGGTGCTTCTGCGCCTTCCTCGCGCAGGGTGCGAATCAGTTCGCTGGCGAGCTTGTCGGTTTCGCGGCTTGCGGTGCCGTTGCCAATGGCGATGAGTTCCACGCCGTGCTCGCGGCAGGCGGCAGCGAGCTCGCGCAGTGCTTCTGCCCACTGGTTGCGCGGGGCGTGCGGGTAGACGGTACCCACGCGCAACGGCTCACCGGTGCCGTCAACCACGGCGTATTTCACGCCGTGGCGCAGGCCCGGGTCCAGGCCGAGGGTGGTCTTGTGTCCGGCGGGTGCGGCGAGCAGAATATCGCGCAGGTTGGAGGCGAACACCTCGGTGGCGTGCTGTGCGGCGGCGTCGAGTAGCTGGTGGCGGATGCGTTCGGCGAGGCGCGGGCGCAGGTGGCTGCGCCATGCGGTGCGGACGGTGGCGGCGAGCCAGCCGAGTACGCGGTCTTCGTCGTCGACGGTGTTGAGCACCTGCACGGGGATGCGTAGCGCGGCGGCGACTTCACGCTCGTATGCAGAACGGACGTTCTCGTAATTTTCGGCGGCGGCCTCAGCCTCGGCGCGGGCAGCACCGCGCAGGCGGCTGAGCGACACGGGGGCGGGTGCCACATCCACCTTGAGGCGCACCACACCGGCGTCCTTGGCGCGGTGTAGCGCCAGCACGCGGTGCGGCGGAATGGAACGAATACGGTCCGAGAAGGCGAAATAGTCGGAGAACTTCGCGCCGATGCTTTCCTGACCGGCAATCACGCGGGACTCAATCACGCCGCTCTCACGCAGGCGCTTGAGGAGCTTTTCGCTCAGTACCGGGTCGGTGAGGGCGCGGTCAATCAGGATCGCGCGGGCACCGTCGAGGGCCTCTTCGGCGCTGTGAATCTGCAGGGCCTCGTCTGCCTCGGCAGCCTCAATACCCTCATCCTCGTCGTCCTCGTCGTCTTCGGTGCCGTCGGTAATGTACGCGGCGGCAATGGCGTGCGCCTCGGCGAGGGGCACCTCCAGCAGGTCTTCGACGAGGGAATCAAGCCCGGCGGCACGCGCCATCTGGGCGCGGGTCACGCGCTCGCTGCGGTACGGGGCGTAGATGGCGTTCACGTCTGCGATAGTGGCGGCGTTCATGAGCGAGGAACGCAGCTGCAGCAGGGTGAGCGGGTCGATGAGGCCTTCGTCGGCGCGTTCGGTGAGCGCTTCGAGCACGCGGTTGCGGCGCTCTTCGAGGGCGCGGAGCTGGCTCAGTCGCGACTGGATGGTGCGCAGCTGGGTGTCGGTGAGTGCGCCCGTTGCTTCTTTGCGGTAGCGGGCGATGAAGGGTACGGAGTTGTCGGCGTCGAGCAGTGCCACGGCGGCGCGGATGCGATGCGGGGCGATGCCGGTTTCTACGGCGAGCGCGTTGATGAGGTGCTCAGCGGGCTGCTCAGTCTTGCCGCCGGTTTCATTGCCTGCGGCGCTACCGGGCGCGGGGTCTGTAGCTCGATCTGCGCGCGGGCGGATGCTGCTTGGGAGGGGGTGTTCGCTCATCCTTCCAGTTTCGCATATTTCGCCGCGGCTCACGGGTTGGCCGGTGAGGCTGAGGGTAGAGTCAGCGCGGGGCGTATTGTGCTCGTCTGTGCGGGTGCGGGTGAGCGTATTTTTCCGCCGCATCTTCTAGTGCAGATTACGAGTCTTTGTGCACATTTTGCCCTGTGGGTTCGCTAAACGCTGTCATCTTTCCGTAAGAAACCGTGTTGAGGGTGCACGTATTTGAATAGTGGTAAGTTTCAGCGATAAATTTAGATAAAAGAGCATATTTTTTTGAAAAAATATCTCTTATTCGTGCAGATAAGGGGTGGCATCACACCACGCAAACACCCTTGTCTGCGTGCACACGTTCAGGGTTTCGGCGGCACGGTACGACAAGGTGCTGCCACATCCCGCAGATGAAAGAGGGACCCATGCGCGAACAAGCCGCGCTATCAAACGCTCCGGAGGGCTACTTAGATTTTCACGACGAGTACGCGGAACTTATCGCCGAACTCGCCGCGCTGGGGTTCACCCCTAGCCAGGTTCTCCGCCGCCTCAACTTTCTGTACCCGCACATCAATAAGAAGCATCTGAACTATGCGCTGAACTCCGGCATCTGGCAGTTTGGTCCGGTCACGGCAGAGGCCCCGAGCTACACGGTGCTCGCCTGCGGCCTCTGGTATGTTTTCGCGGAAGCCTACGATCTGCCCCCGGAGCCCGAGTACACGGCGCTGATTCTTGATTGCGACATTATTCACGACCTGCCGCCCGCGCTGGAGGCGCGCCACTTCAATAGCGAAGACATCGCCGGCATCCTGGCGAAGATTGGCGCAACGCTCAAGTACCTTGCCGCGCACCCTTACTCCCAGCTGGAGGAAGAGGTGTACGCGCAGACCCTCGAGGACATCCGGCTGCGCGGCATGGAAGAAATCGGCACCGAGGGCGGTAGCCTCTACACCCTGCTTGCCTCCAGCATGGAGGGCGAATCGGCGTGGCCGGCGCCGGTTCAGACCGCGAACGATTACCTCGGTGACGGCGACTGGGGTCTGGGCATGCTCCGCACCGGCATCTACCCGGCGGAGGCGCTCGAAAACGAGTGGTACATTGACGCCGCCGCGGTACCCGAGGATTTTGCGTCGAAGACCCTGAGCCTCTTTTTGAGCTATTGTGCCCGCTACGACCGCGACCCGACGGCTCTCATGTACGGCTACTGGTCGACCATTCAGACTCTGATTGGTGAGGTGCCGCCCCTGGGTGCAGTGCGCGCCAAGTTCGGTTCCTGGCAGACGGCCCTGCATCGCGGACGCACGCAGATTGCCCGCGAGTTGCGCCTGTGGACGAAAAACGAAGCCAACGTAGCTGCCGTGGAGTCGGGTGCCGCTGAGGCGAGCGCTGCTGAATCGAGTGCCACTGAGGAGCTTGAGCTCCTCGATGCTGAGCTGACTAACGCAGAGCTCACCGAGGCAGAACTAGCAGAGCTGGATACCCCCGACAATTCCCCCGCGGACGCTCCCGCAGAGCCGGCAGAACCCACAGAGCCCGCGCGTCTGAGCGCCCGCGAGCTCACCGAGCAGGGCATCGGCGTGGTGCAGACCGCCCACACCGACCTGGCGGCGTACCACCGCACCCAGTGGGAGCAGACGGTGGATGTCTTCGGCGAACGCCTCGCGCAGCTTGCCTGGAACCGCCGCCTGAGTACCTACTACTTCTTCGACGGCGCCTGCCTGGAAGACGCCGACCCGACCCCCGTGGTGACGGTCTTCCGCTCCCCCACAGGCTTCCTCTGCGAGCTCGAACCTACCGCCGAGGCGCTGCCCGCCTTCGACCCGGAGTTCCTGCAGGAGCACGGCTGGAGGCACCCGGTACCGGTGCATGCGCTGTGGAATCTGCACGCGCTCGACCCGCTGGAGGCAGCTGCCGCCGTCATCGAGGCGATGCGTTCGGGTTGCGGTTGTGAACGCTGGGATTTCTACCGCACCGATGACGACAACGACCCGCTTGCCGAAGAGGCTGAGATGGCTTCCGTCTAAGCAAGCACTCCCGCGAGCCTCTCGTCGGGTTCATCCCTGGAGACAGCGAAAGCCCGCGTCCCCGCTCCCTGAGAGGAGCAGGTGACGCGGGCTTTACGCATGCGCGGGAAACCAGCTGTGGCAGCCGGTACCGATAGCCGGCGCAGATAGTAGATGCGGCTTAGCGTGCCGAGAAGATTTCGGACGCCTCCACAATCGCAATCTGCGCGGTGCGGGTCGAAATCGCCTCGTGGCGGCGTGCATCCGCGCGGCGCTTGAAGAACCAGCCGATACCGAGAATCGCGAACCAGACGGGCATCGCGAGCAGACCCCTGAGGGTTTCTTCATCCATGGTCAGCACACCGATGGTGAAGGCGAAGAATACCAGCGACAGCCAGGCGGAGAAACGGCCGCCGGGCAGGCGGAACTTCGACTTCTCGTGACGTGACGGGAACTTCTTGCGGTACATCAGGTAGCTGATCATGATCATCGCCCACGCGAAAATCACGAGTACCGCAGCCACGGTGGTGACCAGGTTGAACGCGCTAGAAATCGAGTCACCCGCGTAGAGCAGCACGATGGAGGACAGCATCATCACGGCGGAGAGGAACAGCGCGTTACGCGGCACACCGTTCTTAGAGATCTTGCCCAGGAACTGCGGGGCGCTGCGCTCGCGCGCCAGACCGAATGCCATGCGCGAGGTGGAGAAAATACCGGAGTTCGCCGAGGAGGTTGCGCTGGTAATCACCACAAAGTTGATGATGTGCGCGGCGATACCCAGGCCCGCCAGGGTGAACATGGCGACGAAGGGGCTCTTATCGGGGCTGACGAGGCGCCAGGGGGTAACCATCAGGATGGTGACGAGCGCACCCACGTAGAAGACCATAATACGTACCGGTACGGCGTTGATTGCCCTGGGCAGGGTCTTTTCGGGGTCCTTGGTTTCTGCCGCGGTGGTACCGACCAGCTCGGAGCCCATGAACGCAAAGACGGCAATCTGGAACGCGCCGAGGAAGCCGATGAAGTGGTTCGGGAACATACCGCCGTCGTTCCAGAGGTTTGCGACGGACGCCTGCGCGCCACTGGGTGAGGTGAAGCCGATAGCGACCATGGCGCCACCAACAATAATCAGGGCAACGATGGCGACAATCTTAATCATGGAGAACCAGAATTCGATTTCGCCAAAGTTCTTCACGGACACCAAGTTCAGGGTCAGCAGAACGGTGATGACGCCGAGCGCCGGAATCCATGCCTGCAGGTCGGGCCACCACAGACGCAGGTAGCCAACAATTGCGATGATATCCGCGACGGCGGTAACCACCCACATGAACCAGTAGGACCAGCCGAGGAAGAACCCAGCCATGGGGCCGACCAGATCGGTGGTGAAGTCGGAGAAGGACTTGTACCTCAGGTTGGAGAGCAGGATCTCACCCATAGCTCGCAGCACCAGGAAGATGAAGGCGCCGATGAGCATGTACACGAAGATGACGGAAGGCCCTGCCAGGGAGATGGCGCGGCCGGAGCCCATGAACAGGCCCGTGCCGATGGCACCGCCAATGGCGATGAGCTGGATGTGGCGGTTGCTTAGACCGCGGTGTAGTCGCTCTCCCTGCTCAGGAGCTTTAGGATTCAGGCTGACGTTGTTCTGTTCAGTCACGACGTCCTCTTTTCAGCGGTTGTACCCCGTACCGCATGTACCCCTTGCCTATAATGAGAATCATTAAAATTCAGGAGGTATAGCTAGTGCATGAATATGCGGCCGTTGCTTTGCGGGGTGTCCCCGGATTTCGGGGCGCGGCTGGGGCTCCATGCCAGTTACCGCGCGGTACTCGGAAGTGTCACGCTATCGACTAACGCGAAGTTTTTCTGGGAGCTCTCGCAGCTACTTGGATAGTTATTCTACAGGTGTTCAGGGTGCAAAAACAGGTTTTGACACGAAAAAAGTGACTTATCTCTATTATTGAAATCACATCAAGAGATGCAGAAATGCCGCCTAGCACCCGACCAAGGGACGCAAGAAAGCCCCGCTTCCGCATCCAAAAGAATGCAAAAACGGGGCTTGAACGCCACACCAACACGTGCCGAAGAAAGAGCAGAAACTACTTCTGACCAGCCTCTTCAACAGTGTTTTCAGAAGCCACCGCACGCGCACGCTTGGTAGCGTGACGGCGAGTCAGGATCTCGTAGCCAATGGCCAGGGCAATGAACCAGACGGGGGTCAGAGCCAGACCAACCGCGGTATCCGGGTACAGGCTCAGGGCGTAAACCATGACAGCGAAGAAGACCAGGCCGAACCAGCTCATGCCAATACCCCAGGGCATCTTGTACTGGGATGCCTCGTGGCGCTCCGGGAACTTCTTGCGGTACACCAGGTACGCAATCAGGATCATGCTCCAGGTGAAGATACCCATCATCGACGCCACCGAGGTCACCACGGTGAACGCCTCCATAATGCCGCTACCGGCATAGAGCATGACCAGGCTGAACAGCAGCATCACGGTGGTCAGGTACAGGGCGTTGGCGGGCACACCGTTCTTGGTGAGCTTGCCCAGCGCGGAGGGTGCGGCACCGTCGTGCGCCAGACCGTAGACCATGCGGGAGGTCGAGAAAATACCGGAGTTCGCCGAGGACGCCGCGGAGGTCAGCACCACGAAGTTCACCAGCGACGCGGCAATACCAATACCAGCCAGGGAGAACATGCCCACGAAGGGGCTCATGGACTTATCCAGCTTGTCCCAGGGGGTGACGGCGAGGATGGTCAGCAGCGGCATAGCGTAGAAGAGGCCAATGCGGAAGGGCACCGCGTTAATTGCCTTGGGCAGGGTGCGTTCGGGGTGCTCGGTTTCCGCAACGGCGGCACCGACCAGCTCAGCGCCCACGAAAGCGAAAAGCGCAATCTGGAAGGCGCCCAGGAAGCCGGTCAGACCCTGAGTGAAGATGCCGCTACCGGAGGGGCCGGGGTGCTCCCAGAGGTTCGTTACGGAGGCGACAGTACCGTCGGGCGAGGTGAAGCTAAAGGCGACCATGAGCGCACCCACCACAATGAGCAGCACAATGGCGACGATTTTAATGACGGCGAACCAGAACTCGATTTCGCCGAAGTTCTTCACCGAGGGCAGGTTCAGCAGTAGCAGAGCCACGATAACGGTCAGCGCCGGAATGAACTTGGGCACGTCAGGTAGCCAGTACTGCACGTAGCCGGTGATTGCGATGACGTCCGCAATACCGGTGACAACCCAGAAGAACCAGTACGACCAGCCGACGAAAAACCCGGCGCGAAGACCAAGAATGTCGGTAATGAAGTCGGTGAAGGACTTGTACTTGGGGTTCGAAAGCAGAATCTCACCCATGGCGCGCAGCACGAAGTAGATGACGCTACCGATAATTGCGTAGACGAAGACGATGGAGGGGCCGGTCAGGGCAATGGTCTTCGCCGAGCCGAGGAAGAGGCCGGTACCGATGGCACCGCCAATTGCGATCAGCTGGATGTGTCGGTAGCTGAGTCCGCGCTGGAGCTTGGAGTGCTCCGCTTCGGAGTCTAGGCCGGTGACGGAGTTGTGCGGCGGTAGCTGCTGTGTCACGTATTTCTCTTTCCTGCGGCGGTTCACCTAAGTATGGTTTGGGAGGTTCCGAGTGGTTGGTATTCGTGCATATTTCTTGGTGGCAAGAAGGAGGGGAGCCTCGCGTTTCCTCAGCCCGCGCGGTGCGCTTGAGCTTGTGGACTCCGATTTCGCGGGGTCTCCGACTTCTTGCATCACTGATCAAGAATTATGCAGGGAATGCATAATTTCAAATTTTACCCCTTAATACCCACATGAGCGCAATGAATCCAACAGGGGCAGATTTTTGAGACGGGGCACACCTATGGAATGCCTTGATGTTTCACCCAAGCACGCTCCGCACCACCCAGGACGGCCAGCAGCTCGCAAACAACATCGTGCTGCTCGGCGCGGGCCTGGCACTGCTGGGCTCCAAGAAGTAAGCCCCACACGCTAACTCACTCAAACAACCTCACGAAAGTGCGGCGGGAACAGTATTCGTTCCCGCCGCACTTTTGTATGCGCGCTGACCTTCTATGCCCGCCGGATTTCTACGCCCGCCGGACGCGCATCGCACCTACCCTGCGCCCGGTTAGTCGCCCGGCTAGTTCAGTCTCACGCCAGCCCCGCGCACCGCGAAACCGCACGGTGTAGCGGCGCTACGCTATTCTTTTAGGTATGTCTACTGAGAACACGCAGCCTAGCCAGGCACCCGAATCTACCGAAGAAAAGGCCAAGAAGCCGGTTCCCGAGGAATTCTTCCGCCAGCCCTACTCCTTCGTCCGCCGCGGCGACCGCCTCACCGCGCGCCGCCAGAAGGCGTGGGACACCTACTCCCCCACCCACGTGCTGGACATTCCGCGCCTGCGCACTGACACCTCCGTCGCGCCCGAGGCGACCTTCGACCCGGTCACAATTTACGGCCGTGAGGCGTACCAGGTCGTCGAGATCGGTTCCGGTCTGGGTGAGGCGATTGTGCACCGCGCAGCTGAGATGCCCGAGGCGAACTTCCTCGCTGTTGAGGTGTACACCCCCGGCATTGCGGATCTGCTGCTGAAGATGGGCAACGCAGGCGTGGAGAACGTGCGTGTGGCTCAGGCGAACGCACCCGAACTGCTCGACAACATGCTTGAGGAGAACTCCGTGGACGAGCTGTGGGTGTTCTTCCCGGACCCCTGGCATAAGTCCCGCCACCACAAGCGCCGCCTGGTGTCCCCGGCGTTCGCTGATAAGGTTGCGCGCGTGCTCAAGCCCGGCGGCATTTGGCGTCTGGCGACTGACTGGGAGGAGTACGCCCTGGTCATGCGCGAGGTTCTGGAGGCGCACCCCGACTTTGAGAACGTTCACCCCGGCGCCGGTGCGACCGAGGAGGATCCGCTGGGTGGTTGGGCTCCGCGTTGGGAGGGTCGTACCCTCACCAGCTTTGAGCGTAAGGCTCAGGAGGCGGGCCGCCGCGCGCACGATCTGACCTACCGCCGCAAGTAAGCCGCAAGTAAGCGGGGTAGCGCCAGTTACCGCCAGGTGATTTCCCGCTAACGCGCAAAGTGCATATAGGTTAAAGCAGGTGAGGCTCCCCGGTCATTCGGGGAGCCTCACCTTTTTGTATGTGAATCCAGGTGCATGCGGGCGGGGGTCTACCCTACCTCGCTCGCGCAACGCTAAGACGCACAAGCCTATATCAGTGGCTGACTAGCGCAGATGAGCCAGAACAGCCGAACCGTTTATCCCAGTGTAGCGGGTTTAACCGGTTTAGCGCGGCGATTTCGTACCATCCGCCGTAGCCGGTTAGCGCGACTTGCGGTAGAGCACCACCGCCGAAGAACGCTGACGAGGCGCCGGGCGGGTACCGCGGGCAATATGCACCACATCGCCACTGGTACCGGCGGCGAACACGCGCTCCGACATGCCCATCTTCACCTTCGCGTCCTCAACCTGACGCTGCAACTCCGCGATCTGCTCCTGCTGCTCCTCCACGAGGGACTGCAGCTCAATGATGCGGCGAATACCCTCCAGGGAGACGCCCTCCTGCGAGAGCTGCTGAATTTGCTGCAGACGGTTCACGTCACGCTGCGAATAGCGGCGCGCCTTACCGGGCGCACGCGAAGGCTGAACCAGGCCGATACGGTCGTACTGGCGCAGGGTCTGCGGGTGCATGCCCGCCAGCTCAGCCGCCACAGAAATCACGAAAACCGGGCGGTCCACGCTGTGCAGCGGCTCGCTACGACGGGACTTAGATGATGATTCTCGAGATGCCATGGTTTACTTCGCTTTCTTCAACAGATCCTTACGCGGGTTCTCCTGCGGAGCCAGTTTTACGAACTTATCGAATGCTTCCTTTGCCTCTGCGCTCAGCTTGGTGGGCAGTACGATTTCGGGGATGACCAGCAGGTCGCCGTCGCCGCCCTTAGCCTTGAAGCCGCGGCCCTTAGCGCGCAGTCGGCGGCCGACCTGGCCGGGTGCCAGGCGCAGCTTCACGGTGGATGCGTCGGGCAGGGGCACCTCAATCACTGCGCCGTCAACGGCCTCGGCGAGGGTGACGGGTGCGCGCATAACCAGGTTGTTGCCCTCGCGGGAGTACACGGAGTCATCGGAGACGCGCACGGTGACCTTCAGGTCGCCGCCACGCAGGCCCTTGCCGCGCAGGCGGACCTTCTGACCGTCCTTGATACCTGCGGGGATGCGCGCCTCGGTGTGGGAGCCGTCCGGCAGGAACACGGTCACGGTCGCGCCGGTGTATGCCTGGGCGAGGCTGATGCGGGTGCTGGTGGTGCTTTCTTCGGGTGCCGCATGCTGTGCGCCGCCGAAGCCGCCGCCCATGCCGCCGAAGTCGGCGCTGGTGAAGCCTGCGGAGCGTCGGGAGCCGCCGGCGCTACCGCCGAAGAGGCCGCCGAGTAGGTCGTCAATGTTGATGCCTGCGCCGCCGAATGCGTCCGCGCCGGGGTAGCCAGTGTAGCTACCACCACCGAAGCCGCCGCCACCGAATCCGCCCATGCCTGATGCGCCGTAGCGGCGGATCTGGTCGTACTCTTCGCGCTGCTTCTTGTCGGAGAGCACGTCGTATGCTTCCGAGATTTCCTTGAACTTCTTCTCTGCTGCGGCGTCGCCGGGGTTCAGGTCCGGGTGGTACTTGCGGGAGAGCTTGCGGTACGCCTTCTTGATGTCGCTTTCGCTTGCGTCTTCGCTAACGCCCAGTGCCTTATAAAAGTCGTCGGTCAGCCAGTTTTCACTTGCCATGTTGTGTTTCTCCTTCTGCGGTGATGCGCCGCCCTCCTCGGTTACGGGACGGCTTGCAGGGGCACCGCGTGCTTGTCTTAATACTCTATATAAAAGTTTAGTCTACTTGACTCAATTTTGAAAGGGCTGAGCCCAAAAAATAGCACCCCTACAAGCCTTTAACCGCCGCCACAGCCCGCGCTAACGCACCGGGTCTAGCAGTCCGGGCAAAACAGGTACACCAGGCAAACAACAGGGCGGGCACTCCCCCACCAGGGAGAGCACCCGCCCGTCGTTAGTTATTCTGCCAATGCCTTAGCCGACCACCTTACGGTGCGACAGCCACAGCCACCTGAGCGGTACGAACCACGCGGTCGTTCACGCGGTAGCCGTAACGCAGAACCATGGAGACATGATCCTCAGCCACCTCGTCGGTGGGCTGCTGCAGTACAGCTTCGTGGATGTTCGGGTCGAAGGCGTCGCCTACTTCACCGAAGCGCTCCACGCCCTGCTTGCCGAGCAGCTCTTCGAGCTTGGTAGCGATGGAGGCGAAGGGGCCTTCCTGCAGGTCGCCGTGCTTGCGTGCGGCGTCGATATCGTCGAGCACCGGCAGCAGCGCGGTCACCAGTTCACTGGTTACGAAGCCTCGCAGCTGCTCCTTTTCGCGAGCGGTGCGGTTCTTGAAGTTAGTGAACTCTGCCTGCAGGCGAAGCAGGGAGTCCAGGCGCTCCGCGGCGAGTGCCGCATCCGCAGATTCTGCTTCTACGGCGTCCTGGAGCTCAGCCTCGACGGCTTCCGCAGCTTCCTCGGGGCTTTCGACCGATTCAGCTTCGGGGTGGCCTTCCGCTGCGGGGGCGTTGAATGCCTCCTCCAGCGGGTCGGGGGTGGTGTTTTCCTGCTCAGCCATGATTACTTCTTCTCGTCTTCGTCGATAACCTCGGCGTCGACAACGTCCTCATCAGCGGCGGGCTTGGACTCGGATGCCTCAGCCTGCGCTGCTGCGTAGAGTGCCTCGCCCAGCTTGGACTGGGATGCCTGCAGCTTCTCGAGTGCGGACTTCACTGCTGCGTCGTCTTCGCCCTCGAGTGCCTTCTTCAGCTCATCAACGTCGCCCTGAACCTCGGTCTTGACGTCCTCGGGCAGCTTGTCTCCGTTCTCCTTCAGGAGCTTCTCGACGGAGTATGCGACGGACTCAGCTGCGTTGCGGGTGTCAGCAGCCTCGCGGCGTGCCTTGTCCTGCTCTGCGTGTGCTTCTGCGTCCTTGACCATGCGGTCGATGTCGTCCTTGGAGAGGGAGGTACCGCCGGTGATGGTCATGGACTGCTCAACACCGGTGCCCTTGTCCTTTGCGGAGACGTGGACGATGCCGTTTGCGTCGATGTCGAAGGTGACCTCAATCTGGGGCACGCCACGGGGTGCGGGGGCGATGCCGGTCAGCTCGAAGGTACCCAGGTTCTTGTTGTCGCGAGTGAACTCACGCTCACCCTGGAAGACCTGAATGGTCACGGAGGGCTGGTTGTCCTCTGCGGTGGTGAAGGTCTCGGAACGCTTGGTCGGGATTGCGGTGTTGCGCTCGATCAGCTTGGTCATCACGCCGCCCTTGGTCTCGATACCGAGGGAGAGGGGGGTGACGTCGATCAGCAGAACGTCCTTACGGTCGCCCTTCAGCACGCCTGCCTGCAGTGCTGCACCCATTGCCACGACCTCGTCGGGGTTCACGCCCTTGTTGGGCTCGCGACCGGTGAGCTCCTTGACGAGCTCAGCAACAGCGGGCATACGGGTGGAGCCACCGACCAGGATGACCTCAGAAATCTCGGAGATGGTCACGCCGGCTTCCTTGATGACGTCGAGCACGGGCTTCTTGGTGCGCTCGAGCAGGTCGCGGGTCAGTTCCTCGAACTTTGCGCGGGTCAGCTTCTCATCCAGGTGGATGGGGCCTTCGGGGGTCACGGACAGGTACTGCAGGGAGATGTTAGTGCTAGAAGCGCTGGACAGCTCCTTCTTAGCCTGCTCAGCTGCCTCCTGCAGACGCTGCAGAGCAATCTTGTCCTTGGACAGGTCAGCGCCGGTGTTTGCCTTCACCTGTGCGAGCAGCCACTCGACGATGCGCTGGTCCCAGTCGTCGCCACCGAGGCGGTTGTCACCGCTGGTTGCGCGAACCTGAATGGTGGAGAAGCCGTCGTCGTCCTTGCCAACTTCCAGCAGGGAGACGTCGAAGGTACCGCCACCGAGGTCGAAGACCAGGATGAGCTCGTCTTCCTTACCCTTGTCCAGGCCGTATGCCAGTGCTGCGGCGGTGGGCTCGTTGACGATACGCAGGACGTTCAGACCTGCAATCTCGCCGGCTTCCTTGGTTGCCTGACGCTCAGCGTCGTTGAAGTATGCCGGGACGGTGATGACAGCGTCGGTGACGGTGTCGTTCAGGAATGCCTCTGCGTCGCCCTTCAGCTTCATGAGGATACGAGCGGAGATTTCCTGCGGGGTGTACTTCTTGCCGTCAATCTCGGTGGTCCAGTCGGTGCCCATGTGGCGCTTGACGGAGGAGATGGTGCGGTCGACGTTGGTCACTGCCTGACGCTTTGCGACGCTACCGACCAGAACCTCGCCGTCCTTGGAGAATGCGACGACGGAGGGGGTGGTGCGGGTGCCCTCTGCGTTAGCGATGACGACCGGGTCGCCACCTTCCAGTGCTGCTACGACCGAGTTGGTGGTACCGAGGTCAATACCTACTGCACGTGCCATATGTTTATTCACTCCTTAGGTGTTAGTGCCCCGCTTCTTCTAATGCGAGGCGGGTTAGTTTGAAAGTTTTGGAGGCGGCAGATGCTGCGCGTGCCGCTCCGTGCGGGGTGGCCTGCGCGGCTTCCTTGAGCCTCATGTACTCAAGTATGCACCCTCTCGGAAGGGCTGTCAATAGACTTGAGCGTATTTAACTCAACTTTTTTTCGCGAGATTGTGTGAGGGGTGGGTTTTTCGGGACGCTGGAGGGGCGTTTTGCGGGGAATTTTGAGGCGGCGGCGAGGCGCGGATGGGCGGTTTTGCCGCGGAATTCCAGGGTTTTTGGGTGCGGCGAGGGTGCAGCGAGGCGATTCAGCGCACGGCGGACGGTGCCGGGTGCTCAGGGCGAAAAAATTTTTAAAAATTTTTAAAACAAGGGGCAAAAAACCCAAAAATTGGGGTGCGAGAGGGGTCGGAAGGCGGTCTGAGGGCACCTTATATAGGGTGCGCGGGGCGATTTTTAGGCACAACTTTTAGGTCTGGGGGCTAGACCTCTAGCAGCGTCGCTAGAGGTACGCTTCGTGCAGGCACCTTAACTACAGGCACCCACCGGAGATCTCAGAGATTCACTCCTCTTATATATAGAGGACACGTTTGCAAGCTCCATCGCTCACTTTATGGAGGCATCTCCACTTGTCCGACCCGTAATTCTCTAACCTTCACCTGCGGCTTGAGGCTACCCGTCTACCGTATCCTGGTTACGACCATATCCTCTCAAAGTAGACAGGAGACCCCATGTCTGAGCAAGACAATTCACCGGAGATAAGCGCAAACTCCCCCAAGTCACCATCAACCCCAGAGAAAAGATTTTCATTATCAAAACTTATAGAAAATATCGTACTATTCATAGCAGGGGCAGCATTTACCATTTCCCTATTCTCAAAAAATAAAAATACTGAAACTAAAGAATCACACAAAGATAATCAGAAAGAAATCAAAGAATCCCACGGGAAGGCTGAACAATCTCAAGAAGTAAAAAATAAAGAAATTAAAAGCCCTCTTTCAAAATCCAGAATCACAAACCGGCTGAGGGATTTACATTCTAACGCCAGCAAAAAGATATGCTTAAAGTTACGCAAAAAGATTACTAAAGATAAATTCAAAGATATGCTCAAGAAACTAGGAATAGCAATGGGTGCATCATCCATGGTCTTCATCGCATCCTGGATAACCACAAGCCACTGGAGAGATATATTAAATGGAGTATATCCGATATTTAAATACTTATTTTCAGATAATATACCATTGGGAATTTCAATATCATTAGCTATTATAGTTGCATTCTCTATGCTATTTGTCAAAGGCATTGTTACATGCTCACAAAAAGGTATATCTAGTTTAACTAATAGGTATTTTATGTTTACTCTAGCAACGCTCGCGATTCTTGGTGCATCGTCAGCGCTGCTAGTACCGAGCTACACAAATTTGTTTAGGGAGCCCGGACATACGAGCTCGCAGCAAGATAGCACCAGAGATAACTCAGAAAAGGTGCAGGAAACTCCCACTTCTACACCCTCGCCTACCGGCAATAAGGCTGCAGAGGTAGAGCAAAAATCTACTTCCGATTTAAGACTTCACCTTCTGTACATCACAGGTGGCATTATTGCTATTCTTGGTCTAATCGAAACAAATCGCAAGAATAGTCAGGATCATATTCGTCAAGTTCATGCAGCTCGCCGCGACCGCTATATCGAAGCAGTCGATAAACTATCTAGCAAGCAGGCATCTGTTCGCCTTGGTGGAGTATACGCGCTCTTCGGCCTCATCGATGAATGGCTAGATGACGATAACATCGATGAAGAAACTCGACTCAAGGAGGGGCAGGTTATTGTCAATAACCTCTGCTCCTACGTCCGTTCCCCGTTTATCCTTGCAGAAAAACGAGAGACTATCGAAGCAGTCACAAGCCCTTATGTTTATTCCGGAAATCTAAACAAGGACAAGGCAAAGCTTCGTGAAGAACAGGATATACGCCGAGCTATTTTTATTGAAATGAGTAAACGTTGCAGCGCCGCAAAGCGCAAGAAAGGCAGTGTAGCCGCCGTTTCCAACACCTGGAGTAAATTCAATTTTGATTTCACCCGGGCTCCAATTTTCTACCCTTTGAATAACCTCGCCATTGAACAAGCTCAATTCAGCTCTGCCCAATTCTACGGTGGAGCAAACTTCCAGGATACGGCGTTCATCGGAAACACATACTTCGAGGACGCGGAGTTCACCGGATATGCAAACTTCATGGGCACGGATTTCACCGGAAACACATACTTCGAGGACGCGGAGTTCACCGGAAACGCAAGCTTCATGGGCACGGATTTCACCGGAGACGCACACTTCTGGAGTACGAAGTTCATCGGAAACGCACACTTCGGGGGCGCGGTGTTTGCCGGAGACGCAAACTTCTTGCGTACGGAGTTCACCAGAAACGCACACTTCGAGCTCACGGAGTTCACCGGAAAGGCAAACTTTCTGGAGACGACGTTCACCGGATATGCAAACTTCCTGGAGGCGACGTTCACCGGCCCCACAAGCTTCAAACACGCAGATTTCAAACGGTATCCACCCATATTTGCAGATGTCAACAAATTTGCTCAGTTCTCTGCACAGGTGGGTCAGAAGGACTACGTTTTCTTCTCAGTCAAGCAGGGTAGCTGGCCTATCGTTCCTGGAATAGCTACGCTCGACGGCAAACCATTGATAATCCCCCTCGGGGCCGTACTTTTCGATCCCGATTCAGGCTGTATAAGTAAGCGTGCAAAGTGAATAGGAAATTCTGAAGGAAAACGGGAAAAGACCTCCGGATAAATCCTATTAGAAATAGTCCCGTCTGCACCTCTCGTGCAGGCGGGGCCTCTTCTTTTGCTCAGCGCGAGCGCACAAGGGTTAGGCTCTCCCCTATGCTGGATATAAGCCAGCACCGGAGCAGGAAGGGCACACCACCATGAACCTCAACAAACTCCTCACTGCGCTACGGCAACGTAAAAATACCCCGGCGCGCATCCAGCAGGCCGGGCGGCACGAACGCTACACGCACGCCCTCGAACAATTCCTCGACGGGCAGCCCGCCGTACGCCTCGGCGCGGTGTACACACTCGTAAACCTCGCAGACGAATGGCTCGCCGACGCATCCCTCCCCGAGCAAGTACGCCGCGAAGAAGCCCAGACCATCATCGACGCGCTGACCGAGTGCATCCGCACGCCCTACCCCCTCGCGCAGAAACGGCAGGTTCTAGAAGCAGAGGAGGCCCCCGAAGGCTACGAAGGCGACTTTACACGCGATCAGGAGGCGCTACGCGAAGAGCAGCTGGTACGCCGCACAGTCTTCATGGAGTTCAGCCGCCGCCTCGTTGCAGTCTCCGAAAGCAGCAAGGCAGGCCATAAGAAGAGTCAGCACGCTGTACCGCCAATATCGCCCATGTGGGCTGATCTGCGCTTCGACTTTGGCGGTGCACCCATCTTCTATCCGCTACAGCAGCTGCACTTTCAGAACGCCGATTTCGCCTCCGCAACCTTCTACGGCCCGGCGGATTTCTTCGGCGCAACCTTCCACGGTGACACCAGCTTTTCCGCAGCGCAGTTCACGGCTGACGCATCCTTCCACGGCGCGAACTTCAACGACTGGGTGGGCTTCAGCGCCGCACACTTCGCAGGCGCGGCAGAGTTCAGCGGGGCGCGCTTTGCGGACGCGGCAAGCTTCGCAACCGTAACCTTCACCGGCGAGGCTGACTTCTCAGACGCGGTCTTCTCGGCTGCGGCTGACTTCGCGGTAGCCTCCTTCGAGTCCGACGCCAACTTCTCACGCTTGAACACCGCAGGCATAGCCAGCTTCGCGGCGGTCACCTTCGGCGGAAAGGCAGTATTCACCGCCTCCACGTTCCACGATGAAGCGCACTTCGCCGCGTCGGTATTCAACCGCCCGGCGGTGTTCTCCAAGTCGCTGTTCGGTGCGGCCGCGCGCTTTGCCGGTATAGTGACCAAGCAGTCCGCAATGTTCAGCAACGTACGCTTTACGGGCGCGGCGGACTTTAGCGGGGCGTCCTTCACGCAGTACGAGGATTTTGGTGGGGCGCGGTTCGACGGCGACGCCACGTTCAGCCGGTCATCTTTTATTGCGCTTCCGAGGACGCGCTATGAGATGGACTTCCCGCAGCACGCGAACTTCGGTAACGCGGCCTTCGCGCGGGATGCCGACTTTAGTCAGGCGACGTTCACGGCGCATGTCGGCTTCTACAAGGCGACGTTCGCGCGGGCGGTGAGCTTCAACGGGGCGAACTTTGAGGGCGCCTACTTCGCGGATGCGACGTTCGGTCAGGGCGCGGATTTCAGGCAGACTAGCTTCATGTATGTTAAGCCGTCCTTTGAGGCTTTGGATAGGCGGCTGCAGAGGGCACGGTTCTCTGCGCAGGCGGATCCGCAAGATTACCTGTTTGAGACGCGCTCGGAGAGCCCGCACGGCTTCAGCTGCGGCGAGACGGAGCTTCTTAATAGAACGTTCGTTCTGCCTCTCGGCGCGGTGCTGTACGACCCGGATTCCTGGGACGAAGAGAAGCAGGAGTACACGCGCCTGAGTGAGCCAGCACAGTAAAACCTAGCTCTCCCCTACCGTCGGGGAAGCTCCCACAGACCCCGCCCGTGCATCCAGCGCTGGCGGGGTTATTGCTTTTGACCCGCAACCGCCCAAGCCCAGCAGCTTTACCTTATGCTGAGTATGACCCGTTCCTTTCAACGATGACAGGAGAACCACATGCATCTGGCACCCAGCACCGCGTGGGTTTGGCTGATAGCTTGCGCAGTCGTCATTCTGCTTTTCCCGCTCGCCGCGCAGTTCGGCAATCTCAAGGGGAAGCTGTCGAGCTTCCGCACCTGGGTTTGGGCTATTGCTCTCTTGGGCATCGTCACGGCGGGTTTCATACCTTTCACCTTTGACACTGACATCGCCAATTTTGAGGTTCAGCCGTTCATCTTCTTCATCACCGGCACCCTGCTGGGTGTTCTCTTTCTTGGGGAGTTCCACCGAATGAACGCCCAGAAAAAGCTGGAACACCCCCAGCGGGTGCATGCCGAGCGCCGTACCCGTTACAGCAAGGCAGTTGAGCAGCTGGCGTATCCGAACCCGGCAGTCCGTGCGAGCGCCATCAGCACGCTTGCGGGTCTGGTTGATGAGTGGCTCGCTGACGAGCAGCTCAGCGTTGAGGCACGGCAGAAGGAGGGGCAGGTCATCGTCAATGCCCTCTGCGCTTATGTGCGTTCGCCGTTCGCGCGGGCGTTCAAGGCAGAAACTTTTGAATCCGATGCACCGCCCGCTAACTATGCGGGTGATTTCGCTACGGATCTGGCGGCTTTTCGTGGTGAGCAGGATGTTCGCCGCAGCGTCTTCGTTGAGATGAGCAAGCGCAGCAGCACCCTGACCGAAAATGAGAAGGGCGAGGTAGCTGTTATCCCCGGCGCATGGAGCGGCTTTGAGTTCGATTTCAGCCGGGCGGTCGTCTTCTATCCTCTCGACGGTCTGACTCTTGAGAACGCCGACTTCTCTGTGGCGAGGTTCTGCAACGGTTCAGATTTCAGCGGGTCAGCTTTTGTGAGCGATGCGAAATTTACCCGGGCGGTCTTTGACCAGGATGCGCGTTTTAGCGACGTAACTTTCATGGGAACGGCGGACTTTAGTAACGCGCGCTTTGCTGGTGATGCGTTCTTCCGCTGGGTGTCTTTCAACGCTAATGCCGACTTTCGCGAGGCTTCTTTTGGAGGGCACGCTGACTTCCGCGATGCTGCATTTACGGCGGATGCGGGCTTTAGCGGTGCTTCCTTTGAAGGGAACGCTGGGTTCTTTAGGTCGTCTTTTGGCGGTAATGCAAGCTTCTTCAGGACAGATTTTGCGGGAGTTGCGGAGTTCCGTGAGGCGGTCTTTGAGGGGCATGCCGGGTTTAACGCGGCAACCTTCTACGGGGATGCGCACTTTAGCCGGGCTACGTTTGAGGGGCTCGCTGGGTTCCGTGATGTGACTTTTAAGGCGGGCGCGGAGTTCTACGGTGCGTCTTTTGTGCAGACTGCAGATTTCTGCGATTCGTCTTTTGTGAAGAGCCCGCCGCTCTTCGCGGCTGAAGATGTTGAGTCGGGTGAGGTGTACCGGGCTCGGTTCGCTGCGCTGCCTACCGGTTCGGAGCCAGCCAATCAGGAGGCGCATAACTTTGCAGTGTACGAGGGCCGCCAGCCTATTCCGCTGGGTACAGCAGAGCTTCTTAATAGAACGTTCGTTCTCCCTATCGGCGCTGTGCTGTACGACCCGGATTCCTGGGACGAAGAGAAACAGGAGTACACCCGCGTCAGTGAGCCTGCGCAGTAATATCCCGAAGGCCCCGTAGCAGGTCCCGTGTATTGGGGTCTTATACAACCTAATCACCTCAGGATGGTCGTGCCCCTGCTAGTTACAAGCCGTCATCAATGCAGATGGGAGAAGCAACTACGCGGCGTCCGTGGATATCTCCCAGCAGGAAACTATTTGCTATGCCCCTCATCCCTGCTATTTCCCCACTCATTCATGCGAACAACTTGTAACCCCAGATATACCGCCTAATCGTCACTATCGAAGAGAGAACAGAGTACAGTATGCTAGATGAGTCAGTCCTTTTTCAGTGTAGATATAGGAGAATCCAATGCCTACTGAAGGTACTTTGTCCGAACAAGAGAGTTTGGAAGATGCAAAAGACCCTAAGAGCCCCTGGTATGTTGATGAGTTTACTAAAGTTCTCATCGCGACTACTGTCGCAGGAGGCACGGCAGCTTTGCTCATCCCCCTACTACTGTGGTGGATATGGAATATGAGCCCCGACGATGTAGGTCAGCTACGCTTTCATATTCTATGTATCACAAGTGGTATTATCGCCATCCTAGCTATTTTCCAGCTCTACTGGAAAAACCAACTTACCGACCTCAAAACTAAGGAATACATCAAGAAGAATCAACAAGATTCTGCAACTAACGAACAAATTCGACTTGATAATGTTCGTGCAGAACGTCTTAGCCGTTATTCCAATGCTATTGAAAATCTTGCTCACGATAAGGCAACAATTCGCATGGGTAGCGCCTACACCCTTCTGAGGCTTGCCGACGAATGGTTACTCGATGATTCCTTCGATGCTGGCGAGCGAAAGGTTGAAGGACAGGTCATCATTGATAACCTGTGCGCCTATATTCGTTCTCCCTTTCCTCTTGCTGAGAAGAAAGAGCTTTTAGAAAATAAAAATTTGACGGAGCAGGAAATTAAAAAATATGAAGGAAACCTCATATCTGATAAAGCAAGGCTTCGCGAAGAACAAGATTTACGTCAAACTATTTTGACTCAAATTAAATATCGACTCGGTGATAGCGGCGAAAAGGATACTAACGGGGAGACGGTCCTGAGTGACGGCTTATGGTCAGATTTTACCTATAACTTTTCTCATGCTACTTTCTTTTACCCTGTTGATCTATATGACGCTGTTATAATCGGAAATATTTATTTCAGCAATGCAATTTTTAAAGACTCTACAGATTTCAGTGATACCGCCTTCATCCGTTCTGCATTCTTCGACAATGCTATTTTCGAAGGATTTGCGGACTTCAGTAATACTAAGTTTAATAGTCCTGCTTTTTTTAACGAGGCAACCTTCTTAAAATTTGCAAATTTCGAGAACGCCATCTTCCTATCTTCGTCATACTTCAGTAGTGCGACTTTTGAAGAAATGGCAAACTTTGAAAATAATACCTTTGATAAATCAGTAGATTTTAGCCAGGCTAATTTTAAAGACATCACGTCTTTCCGCAAAGCATCCATTGGGGCTGACGTAGACTTCAGATCATCCAGATTTAAAGATGTATCTTTTGAATTAACACATTTCCTGGAGAATGTAGATTTTAACTCTACTATCTTTAGTGGTTTTGCATATTTCGGAAACTCCTTCTTCACTGGATCGACATCTTTTATTGGAGCCATTTTTGAAAAATCTGTAGATTTTAGCGAATCAGTATTTACTCACGAATCACCACTTTTTGCTGCCAAGTCAACACTACCTGCACAATTTTCACTTAAGGTAGAACCGGAGAATTACATGTTCGCCGTATCTTCTCATAGTCCCCATAATATTAAAACCGAGGAAGTTAGCCCCCCGGGCGATAAGATATTTACTATCCCCGAAGGAAGCTTACTTTTCATCCCTAACGTTAAGGAATATATAAAAAATAACATTGAGGCATACTACAAAAAAACAGAAAATAACTAAAATTTGCAGACAAATATACTTTGGGTGCCTCGCTCTTACCTTCTATAAGGAGAGCGGAGCACCCAAAGCGTGGCAGGAAATCTTTTAATTTACGAGTGTTAGGAGATTACATTAGACGGTCTATAAAATTTAATAAAGTTAATTGATTCCCCAACGGAGACAGGAGAAAATAGAACTATGGAAAAATCATATACCGACGATACAGATTCAACAAGCACGCCCCCTTCTCGATGGGAAAAATTTAAAACCCATTGCAAGGAAAATTGGTTTTATATAACCCTTATCCTAGTAGCTCTTACTGGAGTTTTCTGTGCTTTTATTCTACCTCCGCTAATCCTTAAATCTGCGGATGGAGGTGATTCTATTGATTCTATACGCAAAGCGATTCTTGCAGTATTTGCAGGAGCCCTTACGATGCTCACGCTTTGGGAAACTCATCGCAAGAACACTCAAGAAAAAAATAAGAATGACCGGGACCATATCCGCCAGGTCCATTCGGAACGCCGTAGCCGCTACACCAAAGCTATTGAGCAACTTGCTGATGAGAAAGCTACAATCTGCTTAGGAGGTATCTACACCCTTGTGGGTCTTGTTGATGAGTGGCTTACAGATAATTCTCTCGAACCTGACGAACAACAAAAAGAGGGACAAATTATCATCAACACTCTTTGCGCCTACATTCGTTCACCTTTTCACCTTGCAGAAAAACGAGATATCCTCGAACCAGATATTCCGCCTAATGACTACGAGGGAAATTTTGCGGAGGATCGAGCAGAATTCCTTGAAGAAGCCAATATACGTAAATCCATATTTGATGAAATAAATAAAAGGATCACAATCAAGATAGATGAAAACAATATAAATAGCAGGGAAATAGTTGGCACCTGGAGTAAATTTACTTTTGATTTCTTTGCTGCCCCTATATTCTATTTCCTTCAATACTACACCTACACAAACACATCATTCCATGCCGCCAAATTCTACGGCCAAACAACCTTCAGTAATTCACATTTCTTCGGGAAGACTGATTTTACAGATGCAATATTCTACGGGCCTGTAGAATTTAATGACACTTTGTTTTTTGATGGTGTGAGTTTTTCTTGGGCAAAGTTTAAGGGAAACACCTCTTTTCAGCCAGCCATTTTTAAAAATGATGCTCTTTTTATAGGCGCAGAGTTTGCTGAAACAGCGAATTTCACTTCCTCACTCTTTGAAGGAAGGGCTCGCTTCGAAGATGCGGAATTTTCACAGAAGCCAATCTTTATCAAACACACGCATATACCGAATGCGTACCCCAATAATTGCTTGTATGTATCTGCCTTATTCTCACATAAAGTCGCTTCTAAGGAACATAATTTTTTGGTATCGCCAACAAGCACTTTTGATATCTCTCTCGGTAGCACCTCATTCAAAAATAATGATTATGAAGATGGTTACGAAATTCCAATGGGAACAAGGATTTTTGCCCCTGATTCGTGGAGTAAAGAAGAAAATAATTACCTCGATATGAGCTCTCCTGCACAATAGCTAGATGGGCACACAGAAGGTTGTTCAAGGCCCCGCCGGCCTCTCGCCGGCGGGGCCTTTTCGCGCCCGGGGCCGGTTGCGGCAGCACCCGGCGGCGAGCGCATCCGCCCATCATAGAACCACCCGCAAAGCCACCCCGAGCACCCACCGCGCCCAACCATCCGCCACCCCACCGATACACTAGAACCATGTACCGAATCATGACTGTCTGCACCGGCAACATCTGCCGCTCCCCCGTCGGCGAATACCTCATCCGCCAGCACGCCCAAGAAGCCGGCGTGCCCGTCACCGTCACCTCCAGCGGCATCAGCAACGAAGAAGAAGGCAACCGCATCGACCCGCGCGCCGCCGCGCAGCTCACCACCCGCGGTATCGACCCGTCCGCGCACCGCGCCAGCGTCTTCACCGTCGAGGACTTCGACCGCAACGACCTCATCCTCGCCATGGACGCACCCCACTACCTGCGCCTCAAATCCCTCGCCCGCAACGAGGACGACAAGGCCAAAATCCGTATGATGCGCAGCTTCGACCCGAAGGTCACCACCACCCACCTGGACCAGCTCGGCATCTACGACCCCTGGTACGGTAGCGAACGCGACTTCGTGTACACCACCGACCTCATTGACGCCGCCGCACGCGGCCTCGTCAACCACCTCAAGCAGGAAGGTGACGCGCAGTGACTCAGCGTATTCCCCTGAATCAGAACCGCCGCGTCACCGGCACCGCCGAAATCCTGGAACTCTGCAAAGATATGCTGTGCCTGGAGCACGGCATCGGCAACGACTTCGACATGGACACCGCCGAATTCACCGAATTCCGTGCCCAGTTCCTCGCCGACTTCGCGCAGATCCCGCTGATTATCGGCATTGATGGCCGCAGCGGCACCGGCAAAACCCGCCTCGCCGCGCAGCTTGAGCAGGCACTCACCGCCGCAGGGCACAGCGTGCACGTGCTGCACCTGGACGACTTCTACCCCGGCTGGGACGGCCTCTTCGACGGCGTGGAGGCGTGGGACGCGCTATCCGCGCAGCTGACCGAAGGCATTGCCGGGACCTACACCCCGTGGGA
Organism: Rothia mucilaginosa; assembly: GCA_963534775.1. Lineage (GTDB taxonomy): Bacteria > Actinomycetota > Actinomycetes > Actinomycetales > Micrococcaceae > Rothia > Rothia mucilaginosa_D. Next base: position 173,820 of record CAUSUH010000004.1, read on the forward strand.
TTGGGAGGCGGGCGCCCCCGGTGAGGTGCGCACCGTCGACCCGGCGGCTACGCAGGTCATCATCTGTGAGGGTGTCGGCGCGATTGCTGGTGCCTGCGAGGTGCGTATTCTCGCCACCGCCCCGGACGAGGTGCGTTACGAACGCGCTATGGCTCGTGACGGTGACACGTTCCGCCCGCACTGGGAACGCTGGGCGGCGCAGGAGGAGGCGCTGCTCGCCGAAATCCCGGAGGACTACGCGACCGTGGACTTCATCTACGACAGCGCGGCGCAGTAGCAGCCGCCTACAAGACAGTAGGGCCCAATGCTTGGTGTATCTCGAAGCATTGGGCCCTACAGCTATTCAGAGGCTGTTTTATTGAGGCGCTGTTTTATTCAGGCATGGAAGCCGGGCTAGCGGATTCCATGCGGTCTTTATCCCAGTAGGTTGAGGTACTGCTCGGCGCGTGCGTGGAGGCAGTGCCGTCTTTGCCGTTACCCGGGTTGTTGTTAGAAAGCACAGCGAGGATTACGAGCAAGACGCAAGCTATGAGCAGCAGGATGCATAGCAAATATTTGTAATAGTGGTTGCGCATCTGAGGGGCCCTCCGGTCGTATCGCGTGGTATGACCAACGTAAGTTATGCCGTTGGGCCGAGCAATGCTTCTCAAGAATATTTCTCAAATATTTCTTCAGCGCCGAGGGCTGAGCGGCAGGCTAAGCCAAGCCGCTAAGGGGCGGTGTTATCTCTCCGACGGAGCGTGGATAACACCGCCCTTTTGCTCCAGTATGCGTAGGGTGTAGCCACGTTTTCCGGAAGCGCCCTCAGGGTGTCGTACAGACGCTCTCCGTAGCGAAGCAAGGAGAGGCGGAGCGTCTGTGCGACGGGTGCCCCTGCGTAGGCGCGGAGGAAATATGTGGCGCACCCCCCTTACCTCTGTAGGAACGAGGGCGAGCGCCGCCTTCCAAGCCGACCAGCAAGCCAACCAAGCACAAAGGAACTAAGCGGAGCGTCCCTCCCGCACCGAAAAAATGTCAAACATTTAACTTACGAAGCCACGCCCGATTCTGCTACCGTGGAAAAGTTGTGCTTCTAGCCTGCGCAAGCTCATCCCCAGGGGCGGTACCACCGCATCCATATCTTGTAGAGCCGCAGGCGCCGTTGCACGCGCATCACGCAGAAAGAAAAACTAAGGCTAATGTCTTCGAAGTCGATTAAGACCTCTTTGGGGCTATCGCCCCTTTTCATTGTTGTTTTGGCGCTGCTGACTGCTATCGCGCCGCTGGCTACGGACATGTACCTGGCGGCGCTGCCCGCAGTCGCTGAGAATCTGAACACCACCAGCACGAACGCATCGCTGACGTTGAGCGGGTTCATGGTCGGTATGGCGCTCGGACAGCTGGTTGTGGGTCCGCTGTCGGATAAGACGGGCCGCCGTAAGCCGCTGCTGATCGGTGCGGTCATCTGTTTTATTGCGACGGTGGCGTGTGGTTTCGCGCCGAATATTGAGCTGCTGATTTTTGCGCGTTTCATGATGGGCTTCACCGGTTCGATTGGTGCGGTGTTGGCGCGTTCTATCGTGGCTGATACGACTGAGGGTCTGGCGACCGCTAAGCTCATGGGCATCATGATGATGATTAACGGCTTCGCGCCGGTGCTTGCGCCGCTGTTTGGTGGTTGGGTGCTGTCGTGGGGTAGCTGGCGCGATATTTTCCACGTGCTTGGCGTGGTCACCGCGATCATGATGCTTGGCGTGGTCTTCGTGGTGAAGGAGACTCTGCCCGTGGAGGAACGCTACCAGGGCACTGCCCTGAGCGTGTACTCGGAGCTACCGCAGGTGTTTAAGGTGCGCCGCTACATGGGTTTCATGCTGACCATGTGCTTCGCGTTTGGTGCGCTGTTCTCGTATATTTCCGGTTCGACGTTTGTGCTGCAGAAGATTCTGGGGTTGTCCGAGACTGAGTTCACGATCGTGTTCGGTGTGAACTCGCTTGGCATTGTGCTGTTCAGTGCGATTGCGACGAAGCTGGTGGGTCGTGTGGCGCAGCGCCGCATTGTGAATGTCGGCGTGGTGAGCCTGCTGGTGGTGTCTTCGCTGCTGGTGGTTAGCTTCCTTGTCGGTATTTCGCTGGTGCCGACGCTGATTCTGCTGTTCTTGCTAACCAGCTCGTGCGGCCTGATTTTTGGTAATGCTTCGGCGTTGGCGTTGAACGAGGCGCGCCACATGGCGGGTAGTGCGTCGGCGGTGATGGGTACGGTTCAGGCGATGCTGGGTGCGTTGGCGGCGCCGCTGGTGTCGTTTGCTGGTGAGCATGAGTACCTGCCGATGGGCTTCTCCATTTTTGGTTTCGCGGTCCTGACGGCGCTGGTGCTGTGGACTACGCCGCGTAAGGATTCGGACTACTCGGCTGACGGTTTGAGCCACGGCGCTGGTGAAGGTCACGGTGCCCCGGCGGCGGGCCACTAGCCTGTTGTTGACTTTTGTGTAGCTAAAGCCCCGGATGGGCGACCCTCTAAGGGGTGCGCGTCCGGGGCTTTGCTGTGCTCGTACATGAAGCGTAGGGGCTGCCGCGTTTTCCGGATGCGCCCTCAGGGTGTCAGCCCGGACGCTCTCCGCAGCGGAGCAAGGAGAGGGCGGAGCGTCCGGGTGACGGGTGCCCCTGCGTAGGCGCGGAGGAAATATGCGGCAGTCCCTTTTGTATGTGTTTAGCTCTGCTTGGGAGACAGTATTCGCCCTCGTTCCTACAGGGGCACCCGCCCTCGCTTCGCTTCGGGCACCCTGATGTCACTACGGGCGATACCGTCTTCCCTCGCCGGTTAGCGACGCGAACGTACAATAAGACTATGTCTAGTACCGTTATTCTTCTGAACGAGCAGAACCCGCAGGGCATCTTCGTTGACCCGTCCGTGCCCCTCATCAGCGTTGATGATCAGGGCTTCACCCGCGGCGACGGCGTCTTCGAGACCATGCTGTCCGTCAACCGTCGCGTGCGTAAGCTCGGCATGCACCTGTCCCGCCTCGAATCCTCGGCGCGCATGCTGGACCTGCCCGACCCGGAACCCGAGATTCTGCGTTCGGCGGTGGAGCGCCTCATGCGTGAGGCGACCGCCGGTGCCGAGACTGCGCTGGGCGAAGAGCACATCGTGAAGATTATTATTTCGCGCGGCCCCACCCAGGCGGTGACCTCCATGCAGCCGGGCCCGTACACGCTGATTATGGCGTCGCCGGTGCCCGCCTCCATCGTGAAGCGCCGCACCGAGGGTGTGAAGGCAATGCTGCTGCCGCGCGGCCACGAGCCGATGGACAACAGCGCCTACCCGTGGCTGCTGGCGGGTGCGAAGACCCTCTCCTACGCGGTGAACATGGCAGTCCTGCGGTACGTGCAGGAGCGCGGCGCGGATGACGCTATCTTCATTACCGATGAGCGTCGTGTGCTGGAGGGTGCCACCTCCTCGGTGCTGGTCGCCAAGATTGAGGACGGCAAGAAGGTGCTGTACACGCCTGAGCCGAGCCACGGCATCCTCCCCGGCACCACTCAGGGCGCGGTGTTCGAAGCGGCACGCCAGGCCGGTTGGGAGCTTGGTTTCGGTCCGCTCTACCCGCAGGATTTGTTTGAGTCGGATGGCGTGTGGTTGGCGTCGTCGGTGCGTCTGATTGCGCCGGTGACCCACCTGAACGGCACGGCGCTAGCGCATGACCCGGAGCTAACCGCGACCCTGCTGAACTACCTGGCGCAGCAGAGCTAAACGCATATAAAAAGGGACGGCATTATCCGAGCGAGGATAATGCCGTCCCTTTGCGCTGTCTATGGTCAAGGACAGGAGGTGCCGTACCTTCCTGTTCGGTAGTAGCGGGTGTAGCCGCATTTTCCGGAAGCGCCCTCAGGGTGTCAGCCCGGACGCTCTCCGCAGCGAAGCAAGGAGGAAGCGGAGCGTCCGGGTGACGGGTGCCCCTGCGTAGGCGCGGAGGAAATATGCGGCACCCCGCCTCCCCCTGTAGGAGCGAGGATGATGCCGTCCCTTTTCGTATATCTGGAGAAGCTCTGTAGGAACGAGGGCGAATACCGCCTCCCCAGCGGAACCACGAAAACAGAACCGCAAGCTACTGTCGGAAAGAACTAGGCCCAGAGGAACTGGATCGTACCCGCCGCAATAGATGCACCGTACGCAACAGCGATAATGACGGCGGCAGCAATGCTCACGTGCACGTCACGGGGCGAATAGGAGGGTACACGAGCCCAGGTGCGTTCGCCTGCGCCGAAGCCGCGCGCCTCCATGGTGATAGCGAGGCGTGAGCCGCGGCGGATAGCCTGCACGAGCAGAGCGAAGCTTTGCCCGCCAAAGGTTTGTGCACGCCCAATGAGGGATTGGCCTGCACCGAGTCCGCGGGCGCGTCGTGCCTGGCCGAGGGCGTTCCATTCGGCGAAGAGGATACCGACGAGGCGCAGGGCGGCGACGGTGGCGAGCACGAACCGGGAGGGTAGTTTGAAGGTTTGTGCGAGGGAGTCGCCCAGGTCGGTCGGGTCGGTGGTGAGTACGAATGCGAGGGTGGGTAGGACCATGGCGAGGGAACGGATCATCATGGCTGCGCCGACGGCGGCGGAGTCGGTGGTGATGCTGTTGAAGCCGAGGTCGAGGATGGTGGTGCCGCTTTTGGCGCTGAGCATGGCGACGGACCAGCCGGTGGTGATGACGGCGATGAGGATGGGCCAGAAGCGGGCGAGGACATTGACGGGTCGGAATCCGACGAGGATGAATCCGAGCAGTTCGAGGGCGAAGAGGATTCCGGAGGTGAGGGGGTCGCGCACGATGAGTGCGGCGATGATGAGGGCGAAGGAGACGATGAGTTTTACGCCGGCGTTGAGGTTGCTGAAGTAGCTGGTTCGGTCGATGGTGCCGAAGAAGTCGGTGTTCATGCGTTCTCCTTTCCGGGGGTTGCGAGGGCTTCGGAGGTGTCTAGGGCTTCGAGGGTGATGTGGTTGCCGCCGAGTGCGGCGGTGTAGTCTTCGTCGTGGGTGATGGAGATGATGGCGGTACCGCCTGCGAGTAGTTCGCGGATGAGGTCGACGAGTTCTGCCCAGGTTCGTGCATCTTGGCCGAAGGTGGGTTCGTCGAGGATGAGGATTTTGGGTGCGGTGGCGAGTGCGGAGGCTACGGAGAGTCGTCGTTTTTCGCCGCCGGAGAGGGTGAAGGGGTTGGCGTCGAGTAGGTGGGTGAGGCGTAGGCGGGTTGCGAGCTCGTTGGTGCGTGCGGTGAGGTCGTCTTCGTTGAGGGGGTTGCGGGTGAGTGCGGCGAGTCGGCGGGGGCCGAGTTCGAGTTCTTCGCGTACGGTTCCGCGGATGAATTGGTATTCGGGTTCTTGGAAGACGTAGCCGATGCGGCTGAGCATTTGGGCGGGGGTCCAGGTGGGGATATCCCAGTGGGCGCGCTCGCCGCCGTGGTTACCGTCGTAATTACGGAGCGCGTCGGTGGCGGTGAGGGTGCCGTCGGGCGCGGTGAGGAGCCCTGCGAGGGTGAGGGCTAGGGTTGATTTGCCGGCGCCGTTGGGGCCGAGCACGCTGAGGTGTTCGCCGGCGTGCAGGGTGAGGTTGATGCCGCCGCGCAGGACGGGCAGGTCGGTGGGTGCGGGTGCGGGGGTGTCGCCGAGGCGTTTGATGGTGCGTCGGCGTGCGCGTCGTTGTTTGGGGGTGGGTTGTGCGCGGGTGATGCTGAGGTTTTCGGCGCGCAGTAGCGCTTCGCCGTGTTCGCTATCGCTGTCACTCTGCGGTGCACGCGGCACGTAGTTGGGTACCCACACGCCCGCGTCGATGAGGTCTTGGCGGGCTTCGGTGAGTACGGTGTCGGGTGCGCCGTCGTGGGTGATGGTGCCGCCTTCGCCGAGTACGATAATGCGGTCCATGTGCGGCGCCCAGATGCTCACGCGGTGTTCTACGACGAGCAGGGTTGCACCGGTCGCCTCCGTAGCGGTGAGGATGCTGTCGCGTACTTCCTGCACGCCGGAGGGGTCGAGGTTGGCGGTGGGTTCGTCGAGAATCATGGCGCCGGGGTGCATCGAGAGGATGCCCGCCAGGCCGAGGCGCTGCTTCTGACCGCCGGACAGCGCACTGCTGGGGTGGTCGAGGGCAAGGTGGTTGAGCCCTACGGCGGTGAGGGCTTCGGTGACGCGTCCCCAGATTTCTTCGCGGGGTACGCGCAGGTTTTCGGGGCCGAAGGCTACGTCGTTGCCGACGGTTGCCATGACGATGGAGGATTCGGGGTCCTGCTGCATCATGCCTGCGGTGCCGCGCGCTTCGGCGGGGGCTTGCCCGTTGATGGTGATGGTGCCGCCGGCGGATTCGCCGTCGTCATCGTGGAGCACACCGGCGATGGCGTGCAGGAGCGTCGATTTGCCGGCGCCGGAGGTGCCCAGTAGCAGGACTTTTTCACCGGGGTTGATGGTGAGGTTGAGTCCGCTGATGACGGGTTCTGGGCGTCCGGGGTGGTGCCAGCTGAAGTTGTTGAGCTCGATGCGCGCCCCGCGCGGTGTTGCTTCCATGATGGTTCCTTAGCCTTTTGTGTGGCTGCTGTAGTGTGCCGAGTGGTGAGTGGCTAGTTGCTGGTGGTTAGCGGCGGGTCTTGCCGGATGCCAGCGAGGAGAGCACACCGGTCTTGGCGAGGTTCTGCACGAGAATCCACGCGAGGAAACCTGCGATAACTGCACCGGAGATGACGGCGCACGCTACGTAGATGATTGCCTTGAGCGGTTCCATGTCGGGGTAGTAGATGAAGATTTCGTTAACACCCATGAACAGGCCGCTGAGCGCACCGGCGAAGATGGCGATAGTTGCGTTCCAGCGGCGGTAGCGGAAGATTGCGAAGGCGATTTCAGCGCCGACGCCCTGGAAGAAGCCTGCGATCAGGATTTCGCCGCTCCACGCGCCGCCGGTGAAGAGTACGGAGATGAACGCTGCGACGATTTCGCCGAAGAGCGCGGCACCGGGCTTGCGGATGAGCAGGCCGCCGAGGGTACCGCCGAGCAGCCATGCGCCGGCGACGATGGGGCGGAATTCGGGTGCTGCTACGAGTGCGGTTTTGGTGGCGGGGGAAACTGCGATGTCCCAGATCCAGAAGATGACGGCGCAGGCTACTGCGATAACTGCGGCGATGACGATTTCGTTGACTCGCCAGCGCAGGTTCGGCTTCTTCGCTTCTGCCTGTGCGGGTGCCTGGGTAGATGCCTGGGAGGCGGGGGTTGCGTTCTGTGACATTGGTGGTCCTTCCGTCGTTGGAAGGGGAATGTCCTCGCCCTCTGATTGGACGAGGGCATTGAGAAGAAATTCGACTCCCTACGCCGGTACTAACCGGATCAGGTTCGAGGGTCTGCTTAGCACTCTCAGCGCCTCGGTGGCGCTCCCCTGTCGTGTGGGGTTCCTTGTCCGTACCGTTGTGGTGCGGGTGGGAACCCAGGTTCGATTGTAGGCTTGTCTGGCTGTTCGTGCCAATTTGCCGCTTTTTGTTTCGTTCTTCTGCCCACATTACAGAATTGCACGGTGTACAATTTTGGGACGGAGAGGCTCCAAGGCGGCACGAACGCCTTAAACCCTATACGCTAGGGAGTGGCGCTCTTTTCTCACCCAACCCCGAAGGGGTTCACGGGCAGGACGCCGCATCGTATACAGCTAAGGAGATACATATGAACCCCGTCGCTAAGCTTGCTCTTGCGGGTATCAACATGGGCGCTGCTGCCCTGGTTGGTAAGGGCCTGGGCGCAGCCTGGACCAAGGCTACCGGTAACCAGCCTCCCGCCATTTCCCACGAGTCTGAAGATACCCTGCGTCAGGTCATCCTCTGGACCGTTCTGACCTCCGTCGTGGGTGCTGTGGTGAGCTTCGGTATTGCTCGCCTGCAGCGTCGTTTCTTCAACTAAGACTTTGCGCCTTCCGCGCGAAAGTTCATGAACTAGGCGGTACGTATCTTCGCTCGGTACGTACCGCCTGGTGTTCCCTCTTCAGCACGCCCGCTTACTTCAGCCGGTTTCATGCCGCCGCTGGGCTGAAGCGCCACCTCGGCATCCGAAAGCACAACTATGACTATTTCTTCTCCCCGCCGTAAGACGAAGGCTCAGCGTAGGGTCGTTGACCACGCGAACAGCCGCCGTTCGGTCGCGTCCTGGGTCATGTGGGATGTTGGTTCGTCGAGCTTCGACTCGATTATGACGACCTTCATCTTCACCGTGTACCTGACCAGCAGCTACTTCGGCACGCCCGAAGAGACTTCGTCGGCACTGTCGCTGGGTCTGACCGTTGCCGGTTTCCTCATTGCGATTCTGGCACCGGTCACCGGTCAGCGTAACGATAAGTCCGGCAGAGGCATCTTCTGGCTCGGTGTGAACACCATGCTACTAGTCGGTTCGATGGCGGCGTGCTTCTTCGTGGGCCCCACCCCGCAGTACCTGTGGCTGGGTGTCACCCTGATTTCTGCGGCAAGCGTGTTCAGCGAGTTCGCGTACGTGAACTATAACGCCGTACTGCCGCGCATCTCCCACCCGGAGAATATCGGTAAGATTTCGGGCGCAGGATGGGCCGCCGGCTACATTGGCGGCATCCTGGCGCTGGCTGTGGTGCTGTGGGGTTTTGTGCTTACCCCCGAAGTACTCGGCCTGACCACCGATAACGCCCTGAATATCCGTGCGGTCGCACTGTTTGCCGCCGCCTGGTGTTTGATCTTCTGCCTGCCGCTGCTGGTGCGTATGCGCACCCGCGAGCGCTTCCTGCCGGAGGTGCTGCCCACCCGCGAACTGCGTTTCCTGGAGCTCGGTATGGAGCGTCTCTCCCCGGCTCGTCAGGGCGGTCTGCTCGCCTCCTACAAGGCGCTGTGGCGCACCATTAAGCGGCTGAAGATGACGTCCCCGCAGACCCTGTGGTTCCTGATTGCTTCGGCGGTGTTCCGTGATGGTCTGTCCGGTATTTTTACGTTCGGCGGTATTCTTGCGGCGGGCACGTTCGGTTTCAGCACTTCCGAGGTGATCCTGTTCGGTATTGCCGGTAGCGCTGTCGCGGCGGCTGGCGCGATCCTGGGCGGCTACCTGGATGACTACCTGGGCCCGAAGGCGATTATTGTTATCTCGCTGGTCGGCATTATCTTGGCGGCTACCCCGTTGCTGTTCTTCCCCGAACGGGGCGTGTTCTGGGTATGCGCCCTGCTGCTGTGCCTGTTCGTGGGCCCGGCACAGTCGGCGTCCCGCACCTTCTTGGCTCGCCTGGCTGATCCCGGTACTGAGGGTGAGCTGTTCGGCCTGTACTCGACCACCGGCCGTGCGACCAGCTTCCTGGCGCCGATGCTGTTCGGCCTGTGCGTGAGCATCATGGGCGCGCAGATTTGGGGTGTGCTCGGTATTTTGATCGTTGTGGTGGCGGGTCTGCTTCTGCTGCTGCCGGTGAAGGCACCCGGTCCGTTGCGTGTGCGTGCGGCTCGCCGCGAGCAGAAGCGCCGCGACAAGGCTGCCCAGTAAGGCAACCCAGTAAAGCATGCGGGGCTAAGCGTCCTGCAAACCGCCCTTGCGAACCCCCGCGCAAACCCGTAAACGCAAAGGGAGGGGCGGGTAGAAGAATGATCTTCTACCCGCCCCTCCTTTGTGCTTAAGCAGTGCTTATCAAGCGGAGCTCAGTAAGCCGCGCCAGAGAGCTATACCAGAGAACCGCAGTGGCTAGTCCTCCACCACGTCATCTTCATCGTCAGAGGCAGCGTCCTCAGAGGAATCCAGCGCAATCTGCTGCTCCTCCTCATCCAAAACCTCATCGCTAGTCAGCTGAGCCCAGGTCGCATCATCAATCAGCGGATCATCAATCACGCGAACCCACAGCATCGAACCAGCCGCCAAAGCGCTCAGATTCTCGTCATACGCCTCCGCAGGCAGACCCTCAAAAATCTCAGCCAAACGCGCAAACAAGTCATTGTACGAAATGTCGCCCTCAGCCTGCAGCCAGCACTCAGCCGCAAAATCAGACAGCTCATTCAGCTCAGTGTCACACAGCAGCAAGAACGGGCCGTCCTCACCCACACGCACACCCGAAGTACCCGGCATACGAGAAACCGCAATCGTACCGTTCAAGAACACACCCGGCAGGTGATCCTCAGCCGTGTACTTCTCCAGCTTCTCAACCTCATCAGCGTTCGGCAGCTCATCACCATTCAGCAGATCCTGAACCAGCGGCAGAGTATCCTCAATCTCCGAGTACACCAGGCGCCACACGCCACCGCAACGCTCCACCAGCTTAGCCAGCGACACAACACCCTCAGGGTGACGCGCCAGACCCGAGCTCTGCTCACTCAAGAACACCAGAGCCTCATGCAGCGGAACACGCTCAAAATACGGCTCAGAAGCCGACTCATCACGAGAAATGAACACAATACGCGACAGCTCATAGCTGAGGTCATTACGATCAACCACGTTCAGGCCCAAATCCACCGGGTTCTGCTGATCCTTCGGCGCATTCGGGTCAACAATCACAGACAGCGGCTTCGGATACGGCGACACAACACCCTCATCCGAAATAACCGCAGTCTCATCAGTCAGGTACGCAAACTTCGAACCCAAGAAACGCGACGCAGTCGTCTTACCGCTACCAGAAACACCCACCAGCGCAACAGCGCGCTTCGACTCAGGGTCACCAATAACAGCCGCATGCAGCATCACACCGCGACCAACCAGCTGCTCAATCATCGCCAACGTAATACGGCTCGTCAGATCCTGCATACCCGAATCATCATCAGCCACACGCAACGTCGAAACCTTATCAAACGAACCCATCAGCGGATTCGCCAAATCCATCACCGACTCATCAGTCGGCGCATGAACCAACATCACCTGATCAAAACGAGACAACGAAGCATACGCCTCATCAGGAGTATCAAAAAACTCCGGAGCAAGAGGCTCCCACGCCTTCTTAAAACGCTCCACAAAAGAGTCCGACATATCAATCAGATACAAAGAAACTTCCGCGCCAGCAACACGCAGAACAACAGGCTTCAGATTCATCAAAAATCCTTAGAGAGTGAGAGATAAAAACCCGCACGCGAGTGAACGCACGAGCACAACAGGCGAAAAACCGCCCAACGCGGGCGCACAAACACACAGCCTGCACGCCCGCACCCCAAAGCGGGAAAGACTAAGACTCCACAGAACCATCCGCAGGAATCATCGTCTGATGAAAATTCAAATAACTACGCGAAGCAGTCGGGCCACGCTGACCCTGGTAACGGTTACCATACGCACCAGAACCATACGGATGCTCAGTCGGGCTACTCAAACGGAAGAAACACAACTGACCAACCTTAGAACCCGGCCACAACATAATCGGCAAAGTCGCCATATTCGACAACTCAAGCGTCACATGCCCCGAAAAACCAGGATCAATAAAACCAGCCGTAGAGTGAGTCAGAAGACCCAGACGACCCAACGACGACTTACCCTCCAAACGGGCAGCCACATCATCAGGCAGGGTCACCTTCTCATACGTAGAACCCAACACAAACTCACCCGGATGCAGAATAAACGGCTCATCAGGAGCCACCTCCACCAGGCGCGTCAAATCCTCCTGCGGCTGAGCAGGATCAATATGCGGGTACTTATGGTTATCGAACAGACGGAAGAAACGATCAATCCTCACGTCCACACTTGCAGGCTGAATCATCGACTCATCGAACGGATCAAGAACGATGCGCCCATCAGCAATCTCTTGACGAATATCGCGATCTGAAATAAGCACGCTTAAAGGATACCTGGCAAACACCACCCACGTGCAGGCATCCACCAGCCCCAGCACACAGGCCTACATCACATTTCAACCCCGCCACCCCGCGCACAAACAACCGCAACACATTTCACTCCCGACAAGCAGGCGCGATACACTGAAAAAGATGCGGCTGTAGCTCAATGGTAGAGCGCACGCTTCCCAAGCCTGATACGCGGGTTCGATTCCCGTCAGCCGCTCCAAAAGCCCCGGACCTTATGGTTTGGGGCTTTTATTTTTTAGGTTGGATGCGGTGGTTGGGCGCGGTTGGACGGGTCGAGGCGGTATGTTCTTTGCTCCTGCAGGGAACCCGTCCTCGCTTCGCGTCGGACACCCTGATGTCGCGACGGAACATACCGGCCTCTCCCCTACTAACTCTCTCCCCTTCTCCGGGCAGGTGGAGTAGTGGGTGCGGATGCGCGGTGTGGAACGAACCACGGGCGCTCGGCTTGGGAAGAGTGTGCGCGGAGGCGGGGAGGGGGAATACTGGGGTTAGGTACCGCAGGCAGCTCGCCGGGAATGAATGTTGGGTTCAGGGCATTGCGGTGACTCCGTATGGGAGGTCAGGGCGCCTTCCCGAGGGCTCATCGAGACAGGGCTTGTTGTAGCCCCATACGAGCGCGCAGCACAGCTATACCTTCCTGAAGCGACATCAGGGTGCTCGAGCTCTGCGAGGGCGGGTGCCCCTGTAGGAGCGAAGGAAGTGTATAGCGAGCCAAGCACACACACCTCAAAACGCTTGAAGGATGTTCAACTCACCACACAGTTGTGCTAACCTAACCACAGAAATTCAATGAGAGAATTTCTAAAAAACATCTACTCGACGAGGAATCGTAGACCCGCATGACCCGCGAAACGCACCCCTACACCACCCCCGCACGCCCCCTCGACCTGAACCTCTACCTCGTCACAGGCGACAACCCCCTCGAAACCGTCCGGGCAGCCAAACACGCCACCTGCATCCAAGTCAGGTCCAAACCCATCAGTGCGCGCGAGCTCTACCAGCTCACCGAAGCTATCGCCGGCATCATCCAGCCGCACCAGACGCTCCTCGTCGACGACCGTGTTGATGTCGCCCTCGCGTTGCGTGCCCGCGGCGTGCGCGTTGACGGCGTGCACATCGGTCAAGATGATTTGCCCGTAGCCGACGCCCGCGCCCTCCTCGGCGCCGACGCGGTCATCGGTCTGACCACCGGCACCCGGCAGCTCGTTGAAGAGTCCAACAAAATCGCGCACCTGATCGACTACATTGGCACCGGGCCGTTCCGCCCCAGCCCCACCAAGCAGTCCAACCGCCCGCCCCTCGGCATTGATGGGCTCCGCGAACTTGCCGAGCTGTCCGCCGTACCGACCGTAGCTATCGGTGACATCACCCCCGAAGACTGCCCCGCCATCCGCACCACCGGAGTCGCCGGAATCGCCATGGTCCGCGCCTTCGTCGACAACCCCGCGCTGCAGGCATAACCATGACCATCACGATTATTGGCGGCGGAATCATTGGCCTCACTACCGCGTTTGAGCTCACCGAACGCGGCGAGAACGTGCACCTCATCGACGCCGAAACCAGCGACTACGGCACCGCCGCCGACGGCACCGCGCTCTACCCCGCCGCCAGCCACTACGCCGGCGGTATGCTCGCGCCCATCGCAGAAGTGCAATTCCAGCAGGATGCGCTCTTCCCGCTCATGACCGCCAGCGCCGACGCCTACCCCTCCCTCATGGGCAGGCTCAGCCGCGCCACCGACCTGCCCACCGGCTACGACACCACCGGCACGCTCATCATCGCAGCCGACCGCGCCGACGCCGAGCACCTGCAACGCACCCGCGCCTACTACCGGGACATGAACCGCCCCGCAGACCCCGTCACCCCCACGCAGGCGCGCACCCTCGAACCGCTCCTGGCCCCGCGTATCGCCGGCGCTGTGAGCATCCCCAGTGACCATCAGCTGCACCCGCGGCTCATGAGGCGCGCCCTCAAAGACGCCCTCACCCGCCGCGGCGTCACCTTCAGCACCGAACGGGTCACCGACCCGGACGCGGGCGACATTATCTGCGCTGGACTAGGGGCAACGCTGCACGGGAACTACCCGCTACGCCCCGTCTACGGAGACATTCTGCGTCTGCGCACCCCGCGGCCCATCCTCAAGCATGTAGTGCGCGGCTACGTGAACTCCCGCCCCGTCTACCTCATCCCCCGCCCTGACGGGGAGCTGTGCATCGGCGCGACCAGCCGCGAAGACCACCGCACACTACCCGCCATTGACGGCGTACACCAGCTGCTACGTGACGCAATCCGCCTGGTGCCCGCGGTTGAAGAGTGCGAGCTTCTGGAGGCGAACGTCGGCGCCCGCCCCGGAACCCCGGACGACCTGCCTATCTTCGGGCACCGCACTCGCGCCGACGGCACCCGCCAGCTCGTGTCCACGGGCTATTTCCGCCACGGTATTCTGCTTGCCGCGCTCGCCGGCAAGGTCGGCGCGGAGGTCGCCTGCGGGGCTGAGATTCCGCCCATCATGCAGGCGTGCGACCCGGCACGATTCACCCACTAAACACAGTCCCCGCCGGATGCACCCGGCACCCTCACGAAAGGATTTCGCATGATTATCACCTACAACGGCGAGCCGCTAACCACGAATGCCCGCACCGTATTTGACCTTGTCATGGACCAGTTCGGTACCGAAAATGGTGTGGCTGTGGCGCTCAACCGCAGTATCGTGCCGCGTTCCACGTGGCTGGATGTGCCGCTGAACGAGGGCGATAGGGTGGATGCCCTCACCGCCGTTCAGGGCGGCTAATCTTCCAGCCTGAACCGGCGAGATTCCCGCCGGCTCATACCCACCGGCAAAAAGAACAGATATTCTCGGTTTTTGTTCCCTAAACCGGGCGCACCGTAGCGCCCCGCACCAACCAGCCGCACCAACCAGCAAACCCCGTTATCTAGACGTTCCCACAGAGGAGAACACCATGAGCCTCACACCGCTCACCATCGGCGACCGCACCTTCAACTCCCGCCTTATCATGGGTTCCGGAGGCGCAACCAGCATGGACCTGCTCGAGCAGGCGCTCATCGCCTCCGGCACCGAAATGACGACCGTTGCCATGCGCCGTCACGCCGCAGGCACCCCCATTTTTCCGCTTCTGCAGAAGCTCAATATTGCGCCGCTGCCCAATACCGCTGGGTGCCGCACCGCAGCCGATGCGGTGATGACCGCGATGCTCGCCCGTGAGGCGCTGGGTACTTCCTGGGTAAAGGTCGAGATCATCCACGACGAAGACACCCTGCTGCCGGACACCGTGGAGCTGTTGAATGCTTGCGAGCAGCTGGTCGCCGAGGATTTCACGGTACTCGCATATACTTCTGACGATCCGGTGGCTGCCGCTCGCCTGGAGGATGCGGGCGTTGCGGCAGTTATGCCGTTGGGCGCGCCGATTGGTACCGGTCTGGGCATTTTGAACCCGCACAATATTGAGCTGATTGCTTCTCGCGCGCAGGTTCCGGTGGTTCTGGATGCTGGCGTGGGTACCGCCTCCGACGCGGCGCTGGCGATGGAGCTGGGTTGTGATGCGGTGTTGTTGGCGTCGGCGGTGAATCGTGCTGAGGATCCGGTGGCGATGGCTCAGGCGATGAAGTTTGCGGTGCAGGCGGGCGCGTTGGCGCGTGAGGCTGGCCGCATTCCGGTGCGTGAGCACGCGAAGGCGTCGTCGCCGTCGGAGGGTTTTGTCTCGTGGATGTAAACCTCTCCCCTACCCCGGTGAATCCGGAGCATGCGCGTCTGGATCGCGAGCGCACGGACCGTCAGCGTCGCCTCCCCGGTTTCGATCAGGACGCGGTCGCGGCGGCGCGTGTGCTGGTGATTGGTGCTGGTGGTTTGGGTTGTCCGGTGGTGCAGGCGTTGGCGGCGGCTGGTGTGGGGTATCTGCATATTGTGGATTCTGATTCGGTGGAGCTGTCGAATATTCAGCGTCAGCCGCTTTTTGGTGTGCCTGATGTGGGTGAGCCGAAGGCGGAGGTTGCGGCGCGCCGTGCCCTGGATTTGTGCCCGTCGTTGACGGTTGAGACATCGATTCGGCATGTGGATGCGTCCTGGATTTTGGATCTTTTTGCCGCGTCGGCACCGGATTGTGTGGTGGATTGTACAGATACGTTTGCGTCGAAGTATCTGATTGCGGATGCCGCGCAGGTTGCGGGTTTGCCGCTGGTGTGGGGTACGGTTTTGCGTTTTGGCGGGTCGGTGAGTCTTTTTGAGCCGGATGGCGCGCATTTGCGTGATATTTTTCCGACGATTCCGCAGACGGTGGAGTCGTGTGCGCTTGCCGGGGTGTTGGGTGCGACGACGGCGGTGGTTGGTTCGCTGATGGCGACGGAGGTGCTCAAGTATGTGAGTGGCTTGCCGACGGCGGCGGGTAGTTTGCTGACCTATGATGCCTTGTCGGGTACGTGTACGTCGTTTGGGGCGGTGCCGGATCCGGCGCGTGTGGTGCCGGTGGATTTGTCGGCGCATGAGGTTCCGCAGGTTCTGCTGGATGTGCGTGAGGTGCCCGAGCGTGAGGAGTCGGTGAAGCATGAGGGTTCGTTGCATGTGCCTCTGTCGCACCTGAGCGATGCGGCGGGGTCGCTGTTGCCGGCAACCGACGTGCCCGCGGAGCTGCTGAGCCTGTTTGAGTCGGTGCGTGATCAGCGCGTGGGTGTTTTCTGTGCCTCGGGTGCGCGAGCGCAGCGCTTTGTGCAGGCGTACGCGGAGCTGGCGGGCGAGTACGGGGTGCGCCTCACGGCACTGTAGAGATGGTTTCCCCATGTGCAGGGCGTAAAATCGTGTATAACACGGCGGCTCGTCGCGCGGTTTGTTCTGCCTAAAAACTGCCGCTGCCGCCTCCTGTTTTCGCACACTCACTCTAGGAGTTTTATGCTCACCGTCTCTACTGTGCCGCTTGTTTTGTGTACGGCACTTGTTGCGTTGACTTTGTTGATTAGCGGTATTGCTAAGGCGAAGGACCCGCAGAGTACCGTGACCGGTATTCAGAATCTTGGTTTGGAGAAGATCGCGCCGACCCGTGCGGTGTCGCTGATTTTGCCGTGGTTCGAGATCGCCCTAGCCGCCGTTCTGCTGCTGTCGCCGGTGCGTTTGCCTGCGGTGATTGCTTCAGGTTTGGCGCTGATTCTGATGCTGTTCTATACGGTGGTGATTGCGCGCGCGCTGGCGACGGGTCGTACTGCGGGTTGTAATTGTTTCGGTTCTGAGTCGAATGCGCCGGTGAGCCGTTACACGCTGGTCCGTAATATTGCGCTGCTGTTGGCGGCGGCTGGTGCGCATGCGAGCGCGTTGAGGGGCGGCACGGGCGTTGTGTCGACTCTGCTGGGTCTGGGTAATAGCGGCTGGACTTGGGTTTTTGGTGCGGCGCTGATTGCTGTGACGTTGGAGGCTGTTCGCCGCGGTGATGCTCTTGCGCAGCCGGAGCCGCAGGCTGAGGTGATTTTGCCGGAGCCGGTGTATGACGAGAACGGTGAGGAGCAGTATGTTCGCATGCCGATTCCGCATGCGGCGCTGTACCTGGAGAATGGCCGTCACACGAATATGCGTGCGTTGGCTAAGAATCAGGCGCGTGTGCTGGTGTTTGTGTCGGCGACCTGCGCTGGTTGTGTGAAGTTTTTGAAGACGATGGCTTCGTGGCAGGAGCGTCTGCCGCAGGTGGCGTTGCATCCGGTGTATTCGAGCCTGGAGTCGTTGCAGACCTCGCGTAATGCGGGTACGTTGCCGGAGGGTTTGACTCCGTTGATTGACCGTGAGGCGGGTTCGCGCGCGAATTTTGGTAATGGTGTGCCATTGGCTGTGGTTTTGGGTGCTGATGGTCTGATTGCTGGCGGCCCGGTGGCTGGTAATGAGCAGGTTGAGGCGCTGCTGACTGATATTGAGGAGCAGTTCGCTGAGGCTGCTCGTTTGGCTGAGGAGGAGCGTGAAGAGCAGATGCGTAAGGCGCTTGCTGAGGATACGTCGAATACTGGCGGCGACCACCTCTAACCGTCCCCTGTAGCTTCTCTGCTTTTCGTACTGTCCCGATAGCCCCATCCGGCTCTTACTGCCCTTACCCGCAGGTGCCGGGTGGGGCTATGCTAGAACGTAGCGCACACACCGCTTATATGCCGCGGTCACCTTGCCTGGTGGCGGTTGGCGCATCCTCAACCCTGTCTAAGGAGTTTTTATGGCAATGATGAGTTTCAACGCTCCGGGCGAGCGTGAGAAGTCCTTGTGGCTGGTCCGCAAGGAGAGCAACCCGAATCATTCTCAGTGGTACATTGACCGTTTTAAGGCGATGGAGGCTGAGGGTAATGATATGGCGGGTGAGTCTCGTCTGTTGAACGCTATGGCTTCTCGCGGTGCGAAGATTCTTGATGCGGGTTCGGGTCCCGGTCGTGTGGGTAAGCAGCTACACGCGTTGGGTCACCGTGTGACGGGTGTGGATATTGATCCTGAGCTGATTGAGGAGGCGCGCCGCGTCTGCCCGGATGCTACGTGGATTACTGCCGATTTGGTGGATTTGCCGGAGGTGCTGGGCATTGAGGGTGAGGCTACGGCGGAGAATGGTTTTGAGCTGCTGGTGTGTGCGGGTAATGTGATGGGTTTCTTGGCTCGTTCGACTCGTAAGCCGGTGGTGGAGAATTTCCGTCGCGTGTTGGCGCCGGGTGGCCGCGCTGTCGTGGGTTATGGTTCGGGTCCGGGCCGTGATTATGCGTTTGAGCAGTTTTTGGCGGATGCCCGCGAGGTTGGCCTGAACGTGGATAACACCTACTCTTCATGGCAGATGCACCCGTTTGTGGAGGGTTCTTCGGAGTTTTTGGTGGCGGTGCTGTCGCGCCCGGCGAACTAGGCTCGCATCTAAAACTGGGCGCAGTGCGTTTTGAGCTAGCGTGCAGTGCGTCTTGAGTTAGGCATACAAATGGCCCGGCGCCTACCCCGTGTGGGGTGGGTGCCGGGCCTTTGCGCGTCCTGAAGATGCGCATCCGAAAAGAAGCACCGTTGAAGAACGGGTGTTCTAGTGGATGAGGTAGATGGTGCGTGCGAGTTCTTCGGGCATGAAGGATGCGGCGAAGAGGATTGCCACGATGATGACGGCGAGTGCGGTCATAAGGCTGGAGCGCCAGCCGGGGTGCAGCTCGTTGAAGGTGATGAGTCCCTTGTGTTCTTTGTCCATGTTGACCACGTTAATCTGTTTGTAGATGGTGGTTTGGGCGGAGAGTTTGGAGGAGACTTCTCGCATGGTTTTGCCGTCCCAGACGCGGCCGTCGATGCGCATGAGCTGTTTGCCGTCTTTGTCGACGGCCCACATGGCGGGGAAGCTGCGGTAGCGTAGGCGGCCGGCGACGGTTTTGAGTTTCTGGCCGTAGGCTTTTTTGGGGTAGAGCTTTTCGGCGTAGATAGTGTGGTCGATATTTTCGAGGGGTACGGCGAACCAGCCGAAGGTGCGTGCGCGGAGCACGTGGGTTTTGGTGATGACGATGATGGTGGGTTTGAGGACTGAGTAGAGGTTTACGCCTGCGATGGTGCCGATGAGCAGTACGAGGATGGTGTACGGCAGGGCGGGTCGCTTGTAGAGGATGAAGGCGAGCGCGGCGAGGAGCACGATGGTGCCGGGGAGTGCCGCTTCGATGCGCCTGCCGTAGGAGCGCATGCGGGGGTGGAATAGTTCGTTGACTTCGCCGTATTTGGCGGGGACTTCGTGAGCGCGTTCTGCCATATACACAACTTTAGTGTGTGCGGTGCGTGAAACCTAGCGGACTACCTGCGTTACTCTGGTTCTATGCGTAATTTTTCTCCCGTGGAGCGGGTTCTGGCAATGTGGATGGTCGGTGTTGTGGTGGCGGTTTCTGTGGCTGCTGCGGCGCTGGTTATGACGAATAAGCTGGTGTATGGTCCGACGGGTCAGGTGCGGGAGTATTTTCATGCGTTGCGTACGGGTAATGGTTCGTATGCGCGTGGCCTGTTGGGTGCGCAGATTCCTGAGGGTGACGCCTCTTTATTGGATGGGGATGCTTTGAGGCGTTCGGTGTCTTCGTTGGGTGAGGTGTCGTATGAGGTGGTGGAGACCAGCGAGGATGGGGAGCATGCGACGGTGCGTGCGTCCTATACGTTGGAGGGTTCGCAGCAGCATACGGATTTTCGTTTGCACCGTTCGGGCACGCATTGGGGCTTTTTTGATAAGTGGGCTATTGATGAGGCGTCTTTGCCGTCGGTGAAGGTGAATATTCAGGGTGTGGAGGCTGCGACGATTAATAACCGTAAGGTTGCGGTGGATGATGGTGCGGCGTCATTCCCGGTGTTTTATCCGGGTGTGTATGCGGTGTCGTATGATTCGACGGTTTATACGGCGCAGAAGGTGAATGAGGTGGTGACTGCGCAGGATGCGAATCATGCGGTGCGTATGGAGTTGAAGCCGAGTGATAATGCGTTGTCGTCGGTGAAGGAGCAGGTGCAGGATCATTTGAAGAAGTGTACGCAGCAGAGCACTCTTTATCCGGGTGGGTGCCCTTTTGAGTATGCGTTTACGGGTCGTGTGGATTCTGAGGTGAAGTGGTCTGTGGTGAAGGTTGCGGATCCGCAGGTGAGTGTAAGTTCGGCGGGTGTGTGGTCGTTGAAGCCGATGTCGGGTACGGCGAAGGTGTCGTTTACTCAGTTGGATTTGTATACGGGTGAGCGTTCGCAGGTGCAGAAGGAGATTCCGTTTACGTTGAAGGCGTCGGTGGAGGCGGATGCGAAGGCGGTCCGAGTCTCCTTCTAAGAACGAACGACGAGAGCCAGTATGCTCTGAAGCGACATCAGGGTGCCCGAGCGAAGCGAGGGCGGGTTCCCCTGTAGGAGCGAAGAGCATACTGGCTCGTGGCTTATACGGGTTGAGAAAGGGCCGGTGTTATCCGTAGCGACATCAGGGTGTCCGAAGCGAAGCGAGGACGGGTGCCCCTGTAGGAGCGAGGATGACCCGGCCCTTTCGAGTCCCACAATCCTAAAAAGCACAAAGGGAACCGGCGCTATCCGTAGCGGTATCAGGGCGGCACAGCAGAAAAGGGTCAGTATTATCCGTAGCGACATCAGGGTGTCCGAGCGAAGCGAGGACGGGTGCCCCTGTAGGAGCGAGGATAATACTGACCCTTGATTCTTTTATAGATCCCTAGTTGATACCGCGAAGGTCCAGGACGAGTTCGCTTTCGTCTGCTTCGTCACCGGTCACGACGACGGGAATACCCCAGTCCTGCTGGTAGAGGTGGCATGCTGCATGCTCGGGGATGTCACCGCCGGGGGTGCCGTCGCAGGCGGCGGCGCGTGCGGTGATGTGCAGGACTGCCTCGGTGATTTCGGGGTTGAGTACGAGGGTGCGGGTCAGTCCGGTGGAGGTGCCGGCGCCTTCCAGGATGAAGTTCTCGGGGGTGGATGAGATCTTCAGCTGGGTGGGGTCGCCCCAGCGGGTGTCGAGCTTCTGGCCGGTGGGCACGGTGAATCGTGAGGTGAATTCGAGGGTGCCGCCGGTGAGCTTGGTGGAGGGGCGTGCGGTGGTGATGGCGCCTTCGTCGACGTGCTGTGCCTTGGCGGGGATGGAGGCGCGTACAAGCTGGTGGGCGTTGGTTTCGACGATGATGAGGCGCGGTTCTTCGCCGGGTACTTCTTCGACGAGCAGGTCGGAGGGCTCGTCGAGGCCGCGTTCGAGGGTGCCGAGGGTGCCGGTAACCGGGTCCCAGCGGCGGATGGCGCCGTTGTAGGTGTCGGCGACTGCGATAGATCCGTCGGGCAGTTCGGTCAGGCCGAGGGGGTGCTGCATGCGGGCGGTGTCGGAGTCGCCGTCGACGAAGCCGAAGTCGAACAGGCCCTTGCCGACGGCGGAGGTGACCTGTACGCCGTCTTCGGTGAAGGTGATGTGGCGCAGGCCGCTGGTTTCGGAGCATGCGACCCAGAGGCTACCGTCGCGTGCTTCGATGATGCCGGAGGGCTGGGCGAACCATGCGTCGGCGGCAGGGCCGTCGGCGAGGCCTTCGACGCCGGAGCCTGCGAAGATGCTGACGGTGCCGGTGACGGGTTCGTAGCCGAAGAGCTGGTGGGTGCCTGCCATGGCGATGATGAACTGGCCGGCTTCGCGGGAGTAGACGGCATCCCAGGGCGAGGAGAGCGCAATCTCGGTGGCGGGTACACCGGCGGGGATGTGGTTGGGGTCGCCGGTGATGGCGTTGTCGCCATCGATGACGCGCTGCACGCCGTTGCCTGCGAGGGTGCGTACTTCGCCGGTGCTCAGGTTGAGGGAGCGCAGGCGGTGGTTGACGGTGTCGGCGACGAGCACGTCGTAGCCGAGCTGTTCGCGCAGGTTTTCGGGTACGAGGGCGAGGCCGGCGGGCTCGTTGAAGCGTGCTTCGGTGCCGGTGCCGTCGACGTGGCCCTTGACGGGGTGGTTGATGGGGTCGTTGCCGCCGCCGTAGGTGTTGATGACGGTGTTGAGGTCGGCTGCTACCTGCAGGATGCGGTGGCGTGCGCTGTCTGCGACGAGGTAGGTGCGTTCGCGGTTGCCGAAGAGGTTTGCGGGGCCGAATTCGGCGGGCAGTTCGATGGCTTTGCCGGGGAAGGCGTAGGTGCCGGCTGCCTTGGGGCGGGGTACGTAGGGGCCGTCACCGCGGTGTAGGGTGCCCTTCGCTTCGTGCTCGGCGACGAGTTCGCGTACGAGGGAGGTGAGGCCCTGTACGTGGCCTTCGCCGGAGAGGTGGGCGACGATGTAGCCTTCGGGGTCGACGACGACGAGAGTGGGCCATGCGCGGGCGGTGTATGCCTGCCAGGTAGTCAGTTCGGGGTCATCGAGTACGGGGTGGGTGATGTGGTAGCGGTCGACGGCTGCGGCGAGCGCTACGGGGTCTGCTTCGTGTTCGAATTTGGGGCTGTGTACGCCGACGGTGACGAGTACGTCGGAGAATTCTTCTTCGAGGGGGCGTAGTTCGTCGAGGACGTGCAGGCAGTTGATGCAGCAGAGGGTCCAGAAGTCGAGAATAACGATTTTGCCGCGAAGGTCCTGCAGGGTGAGGTTTTTGTCGCCGGTGTTGAGCCAGGCTCGGCCTTCGAGTTCGCTGGCGCGCACGCGTACGTTGCGGGTGGTGTTCTCGCTCATGGTTCTCTCTCCTGTTGGGTGCGCCGTGTGTGGGCGCGTTGGTTTGCTGTCCCCATTATGCCAGCGTGGTGGGGGTGGTTCGCTGGGAGTTGAGCTTTGTGACTTGGGGCCTTAACGACCTGTCATATTAAGTCATATTCCCTGTTGCTAAGAGTTGCGCGGCTCTTTAGAAACCTGGCATCGAGTTCACAGCTGACCGCTTGCAATTTGTCCCAAAGGAGTAGCCCCGTCCCGAGTAGAGACGCGCAGGCAGATATTAAAAATCGGTCCGTGCGCATCCGAAACAGATGCACACGGATCGAGGTGCTCGAGGGCTTTTACTTCGTGCCCACAATCGTACCGAGCTTCTTCGGCTTTACAGGTTTTTGGGGGATGCTCGCGAAACCTTCCACGCGGGCGGGAACCTTGGGGGTTTGCAGCGAGGTAATGATGTCATCGGGCACATCGCCCTGATGGTAGGTAATGTTGGTGGTACCGTTTGCTTTGACTGAGATACGTTCGCCGTCGGGCTTGACCGTAACCCAGGAACCATCGGTGTCCATCAGGTCTACTTCGCCATCAGCCCTCGCACGGGTCCAACTGCCGTCATTCTCAATGAGGATGATGTACTCGTTGTTCTTCCCCCCGACGAAAGCAGCTTCGCCTTTGTCCACAATGTAAGTTTTGCCATCGGCATTTTCGCCCTTCACGACGGCGGGGTCTTTCTCAGAGTCGGTAATCTCTTGGTGGTACGTTTCGTAGAGTTTCCTAGCGTTGTACTTCATCTCGTCAGCCCCTACCAATGAGGATGATCCCTCCGTTGAGCTGCTGCTAGCGGTCTCCCGAGCAGAGGCGCTCGAAGTAGGTTTATAAGAGGGTCGAGATGAGCTCTCACTACTTGCAGAGGGCGAGGCAGAGGGTGAAGCGGAAGCGCTTGCCGATGCGGACCCGCCAGAGGCTACGGGTGCTTTTACGGAGGGGGCGCAGGCGGCTAGGCCGAGCAGGCTTGCCAAGCTTAGAGACAGTACAGCAATAGACTTCTTCACGGCGGATTTCTCTTTCCGTCATGCGTCGCGACATCATCACAACGCTGTGTATGGATGTGGTTGGTAATGCCCAGCTTCGGGCATGCCCACATCCTAGCACCGCTGTCTGGGAAGAGCCTGAGCCCGAATCTTCCCGCTGAATGCGAAAGCGCCCCGCACGCATCACGTATAGATGCGCGCGGGGCGTTGGTATCCCTAGTGTGGTGGGCTGTTCTGCCCAGTGGGCAGGAGCTAGTTTTTACTTGGCGCCTGCAACCTCGGAGAGGTCACCAATCTTGGTGGGCTTGACCGGGGTCTTAGCGGTGCCGCTGAAGCCGTCGATACGGCCGGGTGCCTTCGGGGTTTCGATGGTGGAGACGTCAGTCGCCTGCTCAAAGGTCTTGGTGTTCAGCACGGATGCGGTGCCATCTGCATTGACAACGGTGTAGAGGTTGTCCTTGGGGTTGGTCTTGATCCAGGAGCCGTCCTCTTTCACGACGATGGTTGTACCGTTGGAGTCCATGCTGGTCCACACACCGTTATTCTGGATGCTGATGATAGCGCCGTCCTTGGATTCGAATGCAGCGAGTTCATCGGTGTAGTAGACGGTGCCATCGCTGGTCTGCACCTTCTTCACGCCGGACTGCTCCTTGAGCTGTTCCAGGGCTTTCTTGCTGGCGGTGTAGCCTGCGGAGGCTACCTGATTGGCGGATTCCTGACCCTTCTTGAGTGCTTCGGTTGCTTCGCTGGGCAGGTCGGTGGGAGTGCTGATGGTGCCCTGGGTGGTCTTAGTTTCTGCCTTGGTGGTTTCAGCTGCTGCGGAGGCGGTGCTCTTGGTGGTTGCTGCTGCGGAGGTGCTTGCGGGTGCCGAGGCAGTTGCGGAAGCGGTTGCAGAAGCGGACGCGCTTGCCGATGCGGAGGAGTTGGAGTTGGCGCCGGAGTTGCCGCCGCAGGCTGCGAGGCCGAGGGCACCGGCAATGGTCAGGGACAGTACAGCAATTGACTTCTTCACTGAATTTCTC
Organism: Rothia mucilaginosa; assembly: GCA_963534775.1. GTDB lineage: Bacteria > Actinomycetota > Actinomycetes > Actinomycetales > Micrococcaceae > Rothia > Rothia mucilaginosa_D. The sequence goes on from CAUSUH010000004.1 coordinate 198,727, forward strand.
TTTTCTGTATGCGCCGCTCTGCAACGGCGCAGTGCATGGTGTGGTTGACCTGTACTCCAGTGTGCCCGGAGTACGCCTTCATGCTAGCACCGTGACCTGAAAGCTCCCTGAGATGTTGCGGTGCTTCCCTTCCCCCGCTTTTCATGGGTCTTCTCAGCTCTACTGGTCTTCTCAGCGCGGCTTGAAGACGCAAAAACGCCCCGCACGCATCACGTTCGGATGCGCACGGGGCGTTGGTGTCCCTGTTCTGTCGGGCTATTCGGCCCAGGGGGCAGGAGCTCGTGTTTACTTGAGGCCTGTAATCTCAGAAAAGTCAGCAACCTTGGTGGGCTTGGCCGGGGTCTTAGCGGTGCCGCGGAAGCCGTCGACGGGGCCAGGGGCCTTCGGGATATCGATGGTGGAGAGGTCGGTCGCTTGCTCTAAGGTCTTAGTGTTCAGCACGGCAGCGGCGCCGTCTGCCCTAACGGCGGTGTAGAGGCTGTCCTCGGGGTTGGTTTTGATCCAGGAGCCGTCCTCATCCACGACGATGGTTCCACCGTTGGAGTCAAAGTTACTCCACGCACCGGTATTTTTGATGATGACAATAGCGCCGTCCTTGGATTCGAATGCAGCGACTTCATCGTTGTAGTAGACGGTGCCGTCGCTGGTCTGCACCTTCTTGACGCTGGGATCTTCCTTGAACTCGTTCAGGGATTCCTTGCTGGCGCGGTACAGTGCGGAGGTTGCCTGCTGGTTGGATTCCTCGCTCTTCTTAAGTGCTTCGCTTGCTTCGCTGGGCAGAGCGCTGGGGGCGCTGATGGTGCCCTGGGTGGTCTTGGTTTCTGCCTTGGTGGTTTCAGCTGCTACGGAGGTGGTGCTTGCGCTGGTTGCCGCGGCGGAGGTGCTTGCGGGTGCCGAGGCAGTTGCGGAAGCGGTTGCAGAAGCGGACGCGCTTGCCGATGCGGAGGAGTTGGAGTTGGCGCCGGAGTTGCCGCCGCAGGCTGCGAGGCCGAGGGCACCGGCAATGGTCAGGGACAGAACAGCAATAGACTTCTTCACGGCAGATTTCTCTTTCCGTCATACGTCGCTCTGCAACGGCGCAGTGCGTAGTGTGGTTGGGGTACAGGCGGGTATGTCCCCGGTGTACGCCCTCATGCTAGCACCGCGACCTGAAAACTCCCTGGGTTGCCGCGCCGCAGGTGGACCCCTCCCCCGCTACTCTCACAGCCCTTTGTGGTTCAAGCTCTCTAGAACACAAAGACGCCCCGCACGCATCACGGTCGGATACGCACGAGGCGTCTTCTAGATCAGGGGCTGTTACGCTCTGGTAGCGTCACAAGCCGCTGTTAGCTCTTTACAGCTTACTTGGGCTGTGCGGGCTTGACGGGGGCGACCTTAGCCTGTGCGGGCTTTGCGGGAACCTTCGGAGCCTTCAGGTCTGCCTTCTCGCCGCCAACGATGGAGGTTACTTCACCGGATGCGTCCACGGTTGCCTGCAGGCCGCTGTTAGCCTGGATGCTCCAGGAGCCGTCAGCCTTGACTGCAACCTGGCCGTTTGCGTCCTGGCGGCTCCAGGAGCCGTCAGCCTGTACAGCTACCTGACCTTCGTCGCCCTGAATGGACCAGCCGCCGTCCTCGGAAACGATAACGTCGCCCTCAACGGTGGAGGAGGATGCTGCGTTGCCCTCGGAGTCCTTGGACTCAGCCTTGGTGCCCTTTTCGTCGGACTCTACCTTGGAGGAGTTACCCTCGGAGTCCTTAGCGTCTACGGATGCCTTGCCGTCTGCGCCGACCTTCACGTCTGCGGAGTTGCCTTCGCCGTCGTTAGCCTTGACGGTGACGTTGCCGTCCTTGTCAACCTTCACATCTGCTGTAGCAGAAGCGGAAGCTGCAGAGGTGGTTGCCGCCGAGGATGCCTTAGCCGATGCGCTTGCAGATGCAGTTGCCGAAGCGGAAGCGGATGCGGATGCAGTGGCGGTGGTGGAAGAGGACTGGGAGCCACATGCGCTCAGGCCCAGTGCGCCTGCGAAAGCGATGGACAGAACCGCGGTGGTCTTCTTCATTGCGGGGGCGATTGCCATTGTTTCTCCTTGTGGTTGTTAGTATGGTGCGGCTAGTTGACGACGTATTCGCGTCGTGCGCAGAATCCTTGTGGGATTCCATAACGATTATCGGTGTAACCAACCGCGTTAATTCTATCGAGTTTGGGGGCTTTTATCCGAGCCGGCGGGCGTTTATCCGCATTCTAGCGGGTGGGATATCCCACGTTTCCGTCCGGCTTATCGGCTGGCCACTTCAGTTAGTTACGGGGAGTGGCGGGCTTGACGGGGTTAACAGTAGCGCCAGCGGGCTTGGCGGGAACGGTCGGTACCTTAATGGTGCCGCTGCCGCCGGTCTGTTCCCAGGTGCCGTTAGCTTCTACTTCAATGACGCCGTTCTCACCGGTCTGTTCCCAGGAGCCGTCAGCATCGACCTCAACGACGCCGTTACCGACGCGCTCCCAGGAGCCGTCAGCTCGTACCTCAATGATGTCGCCGTTGGGTGCGTGGTAGGACCAGCCGCCGTCGGCCTTGATTTCGATGAGGGTGTAGCCGTTGGCTGCGCTGACGGTTCCGCTGTCGACGGTCACGGAGCCATTCGAGCCGCTCTTGGCGGAGGTCTCGCCTGCCTTCTCGTCGACCTTTGCGGAGGAACCGGAGTTGTTCGATGCAGAGCCGCCGTTGACGGTTGCGTTGCCGCTAGCGTCTGCAGTCACGCCGGTACCGTTGGCGCCGTTGACGGTTACATTACCGTTAGCGTCTGCGGTGACCCCGGTGCCATCAGCACCGCTGACGGTTACGCCGCCTTCGGTGACGGTGACGGTACCCTGCGAGCTGCTTGCGGTAGCGCTCGGGGAGGCTGCGTCGCTTGCCTTGACGGTGACCTTGCCGTTGCCCGCGTTGACTGCCGCGTCGGCGGTGGAGGATGCCTTGGCGGTTGCGGTTGCGGTTGCGGTGGGTGCCGGGGCGGAAGCGGAGGTGTTCTGCGCACCGCAGGCGCTCAGGCCGAGTGCTGCGATTGCTGCCAGTGACAGTGCTGCCGCGCCAGTGCGAAAGCGACGGTTGGTGGTCTGTGCGGAAGTGTTCTGGGCGGGGCGTGCCATGAGGTGGTTCTCCTTGTGCGTCCCGGAGGGTCAATCGTCCGGGGTTTGTATGGTTGATTTTCCGGTTGGATGGGGCCGTTGTGTATGGTGTGTGGCTTTTCCTTCGCCGGTGATTCCAGCTTAGGGTGTGAGTCTAAGATTGAGCTTTAGTTTGCTGTGTTTAAGCTGTGTCCAGACGGCAATGTATAAGTATTTTTCCCAGCGGGGTTTGATAATCCCGATTTTTCACTCAGCTCATGCATAGCTTTATGCTCAAATGAATAAATTTTCTTTATTTTTTCTGTAGTCCACCCTAGCTTCTTCTATGAAGTAGGGATAGTTTCTGTGTTTTTAGCTCAACCACAACATTAAGGTCGTAGAGACACAACTGATCAGCGATTCTAGGGCTCCACCCCGCCTATCTCGGGGCGCTTCCGCTACTTGGGTCTTCTTCAGCCGGGGTTCCTCCACTGTTTTCCCCTGGGCAGGCATAATAAAAGACCCCCACCGTGAGGGTGGGGGTCTTTTATCAGATTCAAAGTCTCAAGAATTACTTCTTCTTAGCGACTGCTGCCTTCAGCTTGGAGCCTGCGGTCAGCTTCACGCCGTGACCGGCGGGAATCTGAATGGTTTCGCCGGTCTGCGGGTTACGGCCGGTACGAGCTGCACGGTCGGTGCGCTCGATTGCCATCCAACCGGGGATGGTGATCTTCTCGCCCTTGGAGACGGAAGACTCGAAAACCTGGAACACTGCGTCGAGGACTGCGTTTACGGTTGCCTGGCTCTTGCCAGACTTCTCTGCAACCTCTGCAACGAGTTCGGTACGGTTCTTAGCCATTAGGGTGCCCCTTCCAGAGACTTAAGGTTTGAGTCTAAAGCGAGTGACCGTCGGTGACGACGGAAAACCGTTTAGGAACTAAAATACCAGATTTACCAGCTGGACTTGGTGATACCGGGCAGCTCGCCGCGGTGTGCCATCTCGCGGAAGCGCACGCGGGAGATACCGAACTTCTGGAAGGTACCGCGGGGGCGGCCGTCGATCTGGTCGCGGTTACGCACGCGAACGGGGGAAGCGTTGCGGGGCAGCTTCTGCAGTGCCACGCGTGCTGCTTCGCGCTCCTCGGGGGTAGCGTTCTCGTCGATCAGGGTCTTCTTCAGCGCGATACGCTTCTCGTTGTAGCGAGCGACGATGACCTTGCGCTGCTCGTTGCGAGCGATCTTGGACTTCTTAGCCATTCTTAGCGCTCCTCTCGGAAGTCAACGTGCTTGCGGACGACGGGGTCGTACTTCTTCAGCACCATGCGGTCGGGGTTGTTGCGGCGGTTCTTACGGGTCACGTAGGTGTAACCGGTGCCAGCAGTGGACTTGAGCTTGATGATAGGACGGAGGTCCTTAGCCTTGGATGCCATTTACTAGATCTTCTCCCCGCGTGCGATGATTTCTGCAACAACGGCATCGATGCCACGAGCATCGATAACCTTGATGCCCTTAGCGGACACGTTCAGGGTTACCTTACGACGCAGCGAAGGAACCCAGTAGGTCTTCTTCTGAACGTTCGGGTCGAATCGACGCTTGTTGCGGCGATGCGAGTGCGAAATGCTGTGTCCAAAGCCGGGAACAGCTCCGGTCACCTGGCAGACTGCTGCCATGTTTCACTCCTTTATTGATTGACTTTTATGACGGTACGCAGTCGATGTTACTCGTAAGCGTCCCGCCACCAATGTAGAAGCACCGGGTTATTCGCCGGGCTAGAGTGTTTGAGATCGTCACGTGGGTGAGAGGCCACGCATCGATCCCCGCCGCGGGAAAAACGGTGAAGCTTATTAGTGTCGAGAGGCGTTTCCACCACTACGAACAGCGTTAAATTCTAGGTAAATACGGGGGTTCGTGCAAGCCTGCACGCCGGATTTTGCCTTAAAAATCCGCGGAATCTCGGTGTTCTGAGCCGATTGCACCTCGTTTAAGCGAAGAGCTCGATTCACGGATGCACGCCTACCCTCGAGCGGCAAACATACCTATCCATTCTACCAAAAATGGGTATTTTTGCAAGTCCAGATGTTTTTAAGGGATTCTTTAATGCCCCTAGTCAGGCATTAATTCGCGGTTTTAAGAACGGGCGTTCTTTATGTGACCGGGGATAAATTACACCGGTGAAATTCATGTTGTGAGATTAACAGCTTAAGCCGGATTTTAAGCCTTAAACAGCCCCGCGCCACCGATTCTTGCGGTGTGCGCAGGGCTGTTAAACAGGCTTAAACACGCGTTTAAAGAGCTTTTAACTCTCGTTTTAACGCTTCCGCCCAGGTTTTAAAGGGCGGTTTAAGGGTTTGCAACGGTACGGGTAACGGCGGATTTACCGTTCCCGTTACGGCGTAAATGCGGGAACAAATACGGTACAGATACAGCACAGGGCGCTCCCCCGGCATACAGTTTTACGCCGTAACGTGCGCCCCTCAGCATTAGTTCTTAAGGGCGTTAGTTTTTAAGGCTTGCCGCGGGGACCCACTCCGGGTACTTGGGGCTCACACCGTCCCCGGAGCTCGTACCCTTCAGACGGCGGCCAATCCACGGCAGGGCAAACTCGCGGACCCAGCGTGCCTCCTGCTCAACCTTCTCGCGAGCGGTCAGCTGCACCTCCGGGGGCAGTACCGATTCAGTGACCACACCGGGCAGGCCGAGCTGCGCCAGCACGCGGGATGCGAAGCGTTCGTGGCCGAGGTCGTTCATGTGCAGGCGATCGTCAGCCCACAGACGCCAGTCGAGGAAGTCATTCCAGCGCCAGTAGTCGATAATGTGCACGCCGTGGTCCTCAGCGATACCACGCAGTAGCTCGTTGTAGGTGGCGGTACGGCCGCGGGTACGGGCGAAGGGGCCCTGGCCCTGTACATCCAGGCCGGTTACGGTAAGCACCTCGATTCCTTCGCCGCGCAGGGTGGCGAAGGCCTCGTCGACGTGGGTCATGAGCTGGTCAATATCCACGTTGGGTCGCATGATGTCGTTGCCGCCGCCGTAGAAGGTGACCAGGTTGGGCTTCAGCGCCAGGGCTGCCGGCAGCTGCTCTTCGAGGATGGGAATGAGCAGGCGGCCGCGGATAGCGAGGTTTGCGTACTGCGCCTGCGGGTCTACTGCACCGAGGCCTTCGGCAACGCGGTCTGCCCAGCCGCGCAGGCTGTTGGGGCGGCGGCGGTCAACGTCGCCCACGCCTTCGGTGAAGGAGTCGCCGATTGCTACATAGCGTACTGATTCGCCGTTGAGCTTGCCGTTGGAGTCTAGGAGCGGGGTCGTCATTGTGTTCTTCTTTCCGGGCCTCTATAGAGAATGACCCTTCTATGGAAGAAGCCGGCACACCCACGCGGTGTACCGGCTTCTTCGCTTAGCTTTCGGTGCGTCCTGCTTTCCAGTATCCCACTGTTGAGGGTTCTTCTTCAGATATGAGCGGAGGTTTCTTAGGATGCGACAGCTGACCCGGTAGCTGCGGATGCCCTCCGCGGATGGGGAACAACCACCACGCTACCGTCGTTAAACGGGTCCGCAACCTCGGCCTTCAGGCTAAAGATGGTGTGCAGGTTCTCGCGGGTGAGCACGTCGTGTGCTTCGCCTTGGGCGACGATGGAGCCGTCCTTCATAGCGACGAGGTAATCAGCGACTCGGGCGGCGAGGTTCAGTTCGTGCAGCACCATGATCATGGTGGTGCCGCGCTGTTCGTTGAGTTCCGAGAGCAGGTCGAGTAGCTCCACCTGATGTGCCAGGTCGAGGTAGGTGGTCGGCTCGTCCAGCAGTAGGATGTCAGTTTCCTGGGCGAGCGCCATGGCAATCCAGACACGCTGACGTTGGCCGCCGGAGAGTTCGGTGACCTGTCGTTCGGCGAGGGACATAGTATCGGTGGCTTCTAGCGCCCAAGCAACCGCCTCGTCGTCTTCAGCGCTATTGCGTTTGAAGAGGCCCTGGTAGGGGTAGCGTCCTCGGGAGACCAGGTCGGCTACGGTAATGCCTTCGGGGGCGATGGGATGCTGGGGCATGAGCCCAACCATGCGGGCGAAGCCCTTCATGGAGTATTCGTGGGTGGATTTGCCGTCAAGGGTGAAGTCGCCGTTGAGCGGCTTGAGTAGTCGGGAGACACCGCGTAGCAGGGTGGATTTACCGCAGCCGTTGGGGCCGATGATGGCGGTGATTTTGCCCTTGGGGAATTCGAGGGAGAGGTCTTTGACGATGGTGGTTTCGCCGTAGCCGAGGCTGACGTTCTCAACTTTGAGGGTGCGTTCGGTGATTTCTTTCATGGCGTCCTTTCTTCTCTAAGGCTTTTCCCAGAAGCCTCCTAACTTAGCCTATCCTAATTTCGGGTCAGAAAATAGCGGATCCCCCGCACTGTTCATACTTCTGTAGAACAGCACGGGGGATCCGCTATATTGGCAAACTTTAGAAGTTCACTTTTCCGTTGACGAGCCAGCCGCCTTCCGCTGCACGCTGGAAGACTTCCTGAGCCATGGTGCGGCCATAGGTCTTGGAGACATGGTTGTCGTCGAGGTAGACGTAGATGTTTCCAACCACGGGGCTGCACATGCCGTCCGGGCAGTACACGTCCTTCAGGTCCACCATGACGGCACCCTGGTTGCGGTACTTATCGAAGATTTCCTTTGCAGGGTTTTCGGCGGCGTACTTGTCACTTGCGGGTCGTGCGCAGGAGCTCTTGTCGTCGCCGGCCTTCTGAGCGCACTCGTAGATGTTGTACTCGAAGCGCGGGTTATCGCGCAGGCCGATGACCTGGATTCCTGCCTCGGTGAGGCGGCGGACCGTCTCGTCGAGGCTCGGGTCGACTCGTTCGTCGTTCGATCGTGCCTGGGCAACGGTGGCGATGAGCACCACGGTCTGCGGCTTACGCTTGAGAATTTCCTCGGTCATCTTGGTGTTGAATTCCGAGCATTCGTTGCTGGCGTTGACGGCGCGGACCGGGTACTGGCAGCCACCGAGCAGGTAGGTCTGCAGGTTGGTTTTGGTCTGTTCTGCGATGGGCTTGAAGATGCTCAGCGCCTGTTCGGCGTGGGAGTTACCGATGACCATGGTCAGCGGTGCGTCCTCGGGGCCGTACTTCTGCACGTTGCAGTACTTGGCGAGTGCCGGGTCGGAGGGTGCAAAGCCGCCAACGCAGGGGTCACTCAGTCCGTCGAACTGGGTTTTGACGTCACCACCGGAGGGGATGGGGTTGTCAATGAGTCCCTGCTGGGCGCCGCCGATAGCACGGGCGCCGGGGTAGTTTTCGCTGGCGGTCTGTACCTTCAGTTCGGCATTCTGCTCGGACTGGGTGTTGCGGTAGCCGACCCAGGTCTGTGCGGCTACCAGGGGTACGCCGGCGACCAGGAAGATCGCGAGGATGAAGGCGAGCTGGTCTGCCCAGGTCTTGACGGAGAAGACGGTCTTGAAGCGCATCTTCATCATGAGCCAGGGTACGAAGGGGTCCTTGCGGTAGCGCAGCGGCTTCTCGACGAAGCGGATGAGCAGCCATGCCAAGCCGATGGAGGCAAGGATGATGACAGCGCCTTCGATGAAGTTCACGCGGGAGGTACCGACGGCGCTGCTGTAGAGAATGAGGATGGGCCAGTGCACCAGGTACAGGGCGTAGGAGATGTTGCCGAGGTTCTGCAGGGGTGCGGAGACCAGCAGTCGGTCGATGCCCCAGCGGCTGTTGGTGCGGCCTGCCATGATGACGAGCGCACCGGAAATCACGGGCCAGAGCGCCAGGTAGCCGGGGAATGCTCGTTCGACGGGCAGGATTGCGCCGCAGGTGACCAGACCAATAATGCCGACCCAGCCCATAATTACTCGAGCCTTCTCGGGTGCCTTCCACTTGAGGGTGAGCATTGCCAGCAGGGTGCCGATGGCGAATTCCCACAGGCGGGTGCGGGTGTCGAAGTAGGCGAATCCCTGGTTGGTGTCGGTTTCGACGATGGAGAAGGTCAGGGATGCGACGAACACCGTGTTGAAGATGAATACCGCGGTGGTGAAGAGGTTCCCGCGGAATCGGTGCACGACGTAGGCTACTGCGGCGAAGAGCAGGGGCCAGATGATGAAGATCTGTCCCTGGATGGAGAGCGACCAGAAGTGCTGGAAGGGTGACTTCACGGAGGCGTTTTGGGCGTAGTAGTCTACGGAGCTGAACGCGAGGTTCCAGTTCTGGAAGTAGAACAGGGAGCTCCTTGCGTCGGTTACGGTTTGCGACCAGCGACTGGGCGCGAGCACGAAGAAGGACGCAATGGTGGTACCCGCGATAACCACGGTGGCTACGGGTAGCAGTCGCTGGAAGACGTGCATCCAGTAGCTGAAGAGATTGAGGGGTTTGCCTTCGTTGATCTTGCGCATGAAGGAGAGCGAGAGCAGGAAGGCGGAGATGAAGAGGAAGACGTCCACACCGCCGGAGACTTTGCCGACCCAGACATGGTAGAGCACCACGAGGAGCACGGCGAAGGCTCGCAGGCCCTGGATTTCGGGGCGGAATCCTCGCGATTCGATGAATTCTTCGAGGGGGTAGTCGTTGGTTTCGCGTGCTTTGACGGTGCGCAGCGCCGCGGTACGGGTGCCCTGCGAGGCGGGGGCCTGCGGGGTTCCGGAGGTTTCAGACATACTTGGTTCCTCAGGGCGGGTAGACGATGTGTTGGTGCGGGTCCCTTAGACACTACAGGACACTCGTACAATAAAATCCTGATCCGCACCTCTGCTATGAGGCTGGTGCGAACCAGGATTTTTCTGAGCCCCCTACCGGATTCGAACCGGTGACCCTCTGTTTACAAGACAGATGCTCTGGCCAACTGAGCTAAGGAGGCAACCTGTCCAGTGTACCTTATTCTCTTGGTTGAGTCTGCTTAGTTGTTCTTTTAGGGTTTGGTTGAGAATACTTCTAAATTATGGGGTGATGGCATGTTCGTTTCCTTCGTTTTACCCCTTATGAGCACCACCTCTGTATGCTGCTCACCCACCCCTCGTACTCATCACCGTGTATGGAAAACCCGGTAGCCTCACGCGGAGGTTACCGGGTTTTCGTATCGAAGAGGTTACTTCTTCTTAGCTTCGATCTTTTCCTTCAGGAAGGTGCTGAAGTCGTTGCTGGTGTACTGGTCGCCATCAACGAAGACGGTGGGGGTACCCTTAATACCGTTCTTTGCGGATTCAGCGTTGACCACGTCCACGAAGGGGCGCCACTTGCCATCGTTCATATCGGAGCCGATGGAAGCGTGGTACTTCGAAGCAATGTCGGCGATCTGCTGGTTGTTCATGTCGCCGCGGCCCTGGTGAGTAAAGATCTCACGCTGGTAGTTCAGGAAGTCGCTGGTGCTGACCTGGTTTGCCACGGAATATGCTGCTGCCGCGTTACGTGCGGAGTAAGCGGTGGGCGAGGAGCGGTCCAGGAAGGTCAGGTTGCGGATTTCCAGGGTGATGGTGCCGTCCTCGACGAGCTTCTGGATTTCTTCACCGTACTTCTTCTCGAACTCTGCACAGTGCACGCAGTTGTAGTCCTGGAAGATGGTCACGCGTACGGGCTGGCCGTTCTTGGATGCCTCTTCAGCGGTCTGCACGCCCGGGGGCAGGGTGTTGACTGCTGCTGCGGTTCCGTTGACCATGGGGGTCACGGAGGAGGTCGAGGTTGCGAGCTGCTTGAAGTCGCGGGTCTCCTGGGTGGAGGAGTTCTGGACGATGCCGTCCTTGGTCAGCACAATGCCACCGTATTCGTTGGCGCTGGAGGGCACCGGGCCGCTTTCTGCTACCTTGGTGTTCTTGTTGCCGTTGACTACGACGAAGCCGATGATACCTACGATGATGAGGACCACGGCGAGTACGCCGAACTGGAGCCAGCGGCGGCTTGCCTGGCTGGGGCTCTTCTTGGCCTGCTGGGCCGCAATCTGGCGGGCTTTTTCGCGAGCGTCGGTCGACATGCCTGCTCCTTTGGTTGGGAATATGGGTGGCGGTTCGTCCACTTCTTCTAGCCTACTCCGGTTGGAGTGAGCGTCCATCCGAACAAAGCTCAAACGACCTGACTCTTCCGGCCCGGGGTTGTTCTTATCCCCTATAGGGTGTTCTAGAGCTCAGCTTCTGCCGTATATAGCAGCTGAAAGCTATGTCGATTAGTTCCTATCACGTGGATAGGTTCTGTCTTTTCTCTAGTGTGGACGTACCGCGCTACCCGTCTAGCCTACCGAATGGGTGCCTTATCGGCTAGTTAATACTCTGACTGAGATATTGTGATGTCTGTTCTCACGCTCTCAGCTTATTTTCCTCGTAAACTTTCGTAGCATTGGGAGGCGCCTCTCCCCTGCCACAAGCTATTCCGAGGCACCCACCCGGTTCAGCTCTGCATTCGGTCCTGTCTCTTTAGGGAATGTTATAGACCTCTACCCCGTCGATATAGGGGCGGGTGTTGTAATTGCCGTTCCACTTCACGCTCAGACCGTGCTTCTCCAGTACGGGAATAACCGTCTCTCGCAGCAACTGTACGGAGAGCTTCTCGTGAAGGGCACTAATCTCTTCCTTCTGCGCATCGCTCAGCGCGTTCCATTCATTTTCGTCCCTGGGGTAGGCGAGGAAGGAACCAAAGCCGACGTAGGTGCCGCCGCTCTCAGCAAGGCTTTCAGTGTCCTGCTGGTGGAAGTAGATGTATCCCTTCCATTCACGGCTGTCATCAATCTCATCCCAGATCTCTGCGGATGCGCAGGTACCGCAGCAGGTGAAGTTCTGTCGTGCAATGACGCCTTCTTCTTCCAGGGCTGCGAAGGCACGGTTGAGGTTGGAGTTCTTCTGCATTTCGGGGGTAATGCCCAGCTCAGCAGCAAAGGCACGACGACGCTTGATGAGCTCTTCCACGTAGTCCTCTACGCGCTTCTCCCAGAGCTTGCTGTCTTCGTTCTCCCCATCGTATTCCAGACCGAGTACGTCCATCACATAATCGGTAATGGTTTCTACGTACTGCTCAGTATCAGATTCACCCATGAACAGCAGGGGCCAGATGGGCCAGAGCAACTCGGCTTCGTCTTCTTCATCCAGCCCCCATTCTTTGGGGAAGGGCGGGTCGAGGCGTTCTTCGCTCCAGCGTTCGTAGATGCTCTTCTCATCAGCCATGATGATGCTCCTTTGCGTGTTCTCTATTCGCTCGGGTAGAGATGTGGATTGCTCTTGTTGTTAAGGTACCAAGAGTTTCTCCACCGTGCCCTCTGCTTCGTCATTCAGACGGATCTGTGAACTCCCCATCTCGTCGCCCCTGCATCAAGGCTGGCAGGCTGTCTAGGTTGCGTCCCCTGTTCCTCTGCTTCTCAGCTGAGTCTCTAAACCTCTGCATCTCTGATGAGTTAGGTTTCTTTCGTCCAGGAGTTTTCATTCTAAGAGTTTTTGGGTACACAAAAAGAGGGGAAGACCTATAAGGTCTTCCCCTCTTGAATAAAAAACCCGCGGCGACCTACTCTCCCACACCCACAAAAGTGCAGTACCATCGGCGCGAAGAGTCTTAGCTTCTGGGTTCGGAATGGAACCAGGCGTTTCCCTCTTGCTATAACCACGGAAAATCTAGCGAATAACTTCGTTATTCAAAATTTCCGAATAAAAAGCCTCAACTTCCCGAAGGAAGCCCAGGGTTATTATCCAAAAACCATACAGTGAACGCAAACACACAAACAACTTCTTGAAAAGTAAGCCTTCGGCCTATTAGTACCAGTCAACTCCACGAGTCTTCAG
>CAUSUH010000005.1:0-208317 GCA_963534775.1 Rothia mucilaginosa
TGCGGGGTGACGTCCACCTGGTTCGCCAGGTAGAAGCGTCGGTCGGTTTCTACCGCGTAGCTAAAGAGCGACATGACGTCTTTGTATTCGCGGTAGAGTGCCATTTGGGCGTCGGTCTCGTAGTTTTCGAGGTCTTCTGCGCTCACTACTCTTCCTTTCCTGGACTTTTGTAGTACTGATTCAGCGGTGGCACGTTAGGCTTTCGCAGGCTTCTAAGGCGCGGTTTTCAGGAACATCACGCACTCTAGCCGCGCTGTGCCGCAGCAGCCTCAATCTGCTCGGCGGTCGCCGGAAGCGACCATGAGAGTCGATGCTGCGGGCTGGGGCCCTGCACGCTAATCGCCTCGCGATGAGCGGCAGATCCGTAGCCCTTGTTCTTTGCCCAGCCGTACCCCGGGTAGCGGGTATCCAGCTGAACCATCAGTTCGTCACGTTCCACCTTCGCAACCACCGATGCGGCGGCGATGGAGGCGCACTTGTAGTCACCCTTAATGACCATGGTCACCGGCATCTGCGCTGACTCACCTGCACCGCCTGCGCCTTCCCACGCTTGGGCGAGCAGTGCGTTGTAGTGTGCCTGCGCCGGGTCCGGCGCCAGCGCGCTGAACAGGTCCTCCTGCGGAGGGGTGAACCAGTCGTGCTTACCGTCCAGCAGGGCGGCGTCGGCACGGTATCCGCGGCGCGCCAGCTCGGCGAGCGCACGCTGGGCGGCAAGCCTCAGCGAGAGGGTCATGCCGAGCCGGTCAATATCTGCCGGTTCCACATGCCCAACCGCCACGGCGCACCACTGGCGGATTTCGGGAACCATGGATTCGCGGCGTGCCGGTGAGAGCGCCTTGGAGTCGATCAGCCCGCCCACCTCGAGGGTAGCGTCCGGGGTGAGAATTGCGACGCCCACGGTAACCGGGCCCGCCATGGAGCCGCGGCCTACCTCGTCGATTCCGGCAACCGTGCGGGCACCGGAGGCGAAGAGCTGCTGCTCGTACTCCAGGTCGGCTGCTGGCGGGGGTGTCTTCGCGGGCTTAGCTTGAGCGGGTTTCGTTGCGCTCTTCTGGGCGCTCACCATCATTGCCACGCTCGCTTATTCGCTCGGGGTGGAGGTCGGTGCGGGAATCGAGGAGAACACCGAGCTCTGATCCTGCAGCAGACCGAAGTGGTTCAGCGGCCACGCCACCACGAACACGTTACCCTGCACGTCGTCCTTGGAGATGAACGCGGTGCCGTCGCTAATGTGGTAGCGGGAGTCGGCGGAGTTGCTGCGGTGGTCGCCCATCACGAAGTACTTGCCAGCGGGCACGGTCACCTTGAAGGGGACCTCCGAGGGGTTGTTGCCCGGGTACAGGTACGGTTCGGTAATCTCTACGCCGTTGACCTTGATCTTGCCGTTGCCGTCACTTTCGACCACGTCACCGGGAGTACCGATAACGCGCTTGACCAGGAAGTTCGAGGAGGTATCCGGCAGAATACCCGCGAAGGACAGGGCGTCTTTGAGCGGGCTGCTGGTCTTCTGAGTGGAGGGAATCCAGCCCTGAGAGTCCTTGAAGACGATGACGTCGCCGCGCTTGGGCTCGCTAAAGTAGGAGCCCGCCACGTTAATAAACACGCGGTCGTTGACCTGCAGGGTCTGCTCCATGGAGCCGGAAGGAATGTAGAAGCCGCGCAGCAGGAAGGTCTTGACCAGGAATGCGATGACCAGCGCGTAGAGGATGACGGTGCCGCCCTCGCGTGCCTGCACCCAGAACCATTCGCCGAGGCGGCCTTCTTCCTGCGCCTGGGAGTAGGTCAGCTCCGCCTGTTCGGCGCGCTTTGCCTTGCGGCGTTCCTTGGGGGTCATTTCGGAGAAGTCCTTGGTGGTTTCCACGTCTACGGCAGTCTCCTCTTCGGTGGATTCTTCGCGCTCGGTATTCTTCGCTACGGCGCTCTGCTTGGTAGCAGCCTTCTCATCTGCCGCCTTTTCTGCGGCGAGGCGCGCGAAGTATTCTTCCATTTCGCGGCGCTCGCGGCGGCTTTGAGGCTGGTATCCCTCAGGGAAGGGGCTGGTGTTCGCAGTGTTCTTGTCGTCTGCCATGCTGGAGTGAGCCTTTCGTTTGAGAGATACCTAGCTCGGGTGAAACGGTACCTAGCTATTGTATCGAGAGTGCTTGCGCTCTTGGGCTTTTATTTCCTGAGAGCGGCAAGGTTCTCAGAAAGCGGGGTCTCAGAATATGCAAAAACCGCTCCTTGCCCGCGAATGCGGTTGGGGAGCGGTTTGCAACAGAATTCTGTATCTATAAAGATTAGAACTCGCGCTTCTCGCGGATACGAGCAGCCTTACCGTGGCGGTCGCGCATGTAGTACAGCTTTGCACGACGGACGTCACCGCGGGTCACCAGCTCAATCTTCTCGATGGAGGGAGAGTGAACCGGGAAGGTACGCTCAACACCAACGCCGAAGGAAACCTTGCGGACGGTGAAGGTCTCGCGAACGCCTGCACCCTGGCGGCCAACGACGAAGCCCTTGAAGACCTGGATACGGTGGTTCTTACCTTCAACAATCTTAACGTGAACGTTCAGGGTGTCACCGGGGCCGAATGCGGGGACGTCGTCACGGAGGGACTTCTTGTCGAGGAAGTCAAGAGTCTGCATAGTTGTAGATCTCCAGAGTCATCTGCCGCAGGTCAAATAGACTCAGATTGCTCTGCCCCACTGCGGGACAGAAAACTTCATGCTTCGGACAGGATTGGTGCCCGAAGGTTGACATCGTTGGTCGCTCTTCCCCCTGCGGCAGGGGCGTGCCCGATGTCAACACAATGCTCCATTATCCCAATGCACCCGCGTTTATGCAAGCATCCGGGGAGAACTTTTAGAAGGGGGGTTCGTCACTCTGCGCTCCCCCGCCCTGGGATGCGTCGTTCTGGGATGCACCGCTCTGCGCCGGAGCACCCGGAGCGGTCATGCCCGGCGCCTCCGGGTTCTGCTGGGGTGCGTACTGAGGCGCCTCCTGCAACGGCGCACCCGAGTGCGGCATACCCTGCTGAGGTGCGCCCTGCTGGGGTGCACCCTGCAGGGAACCCTCGTTGACCGTGCGCTTCTCCACGGTGCGGGCGAAGGTGCTCGTACCGTAGTTCAGGTCGTGACCGATGCCGAGGGCATCCACCTCTACGGTAGTGCCCTGCGTGCCGTCTTCGCGGTTCCAGCGGCTAATGCGCTGGCGGCCACTCACGACCAGCGGCTGCCCCTTCTCAATGGAGGTGGCAATGTTCTGGGCGAGGCGGCGGTAGGCTTTCACGGTGTACCAGTTGGTGGTGCCTTCTTTCCAGGTGCCGGTGGCGTCCTGCCAGCGCGGGGTACTGGCGAGGCGAAAGTTCACGACGGGCACCCCGTTGGGTAGGGTGCTCAGTGCCGGGTCGGAGGCGGTGAATCCGCGGATCAGGATGGTGTCGCTCATGGTTTCTCCTTAGAAACTAGTGGGTGGGTTCCTTCACCTTGCCAGGGCTGAGCCGACCCTGCACCCGGCAGTTACCGGTTCTGTGGATAACCGCGCGTTTTGCGGTTTTGAGCACCGCCTGTGGATAGAGTTTTTGAACTTTTCACCCCGTTTTTTCAAAAATCACCCGCGGGCATCACGCTTCCTGCAGAAATATGACGGCCACACCCCATCCGACATCGTGATAGGTATCTCAGCGTCGGGGCGGCTATTTTTGCCCTCAAGTTCACTATTTCAGCCCCGCGCGCTCTATCCTTGATGATGCGGTGCACTCAGCCGCATCCCGCCTACCCGCCTTGGAGAACCCGTGAGCAAAAAGCCCGCGAACAACAACCTGCCCTCCCTGCAGGAACTTCAGCAGCTGCAGCGCAACCTGCCCAAGCTGCCCGATTCGATGGACCCGCAGAAGAAGCGCCTCATTTACGGTCTGCTCGCTGTGTTTGCCGTGATCGTGCTGATTATTGGTCTGGTCTACGTGAGTAAGAACGGTGTGGACGGGCTGCTCGGCACCGATAAGAGCACCTCTTCTACCACCGATGACGAAGAGACCAACGTTCAGACCGAAACCCTCGCCGAGGTCAAGAACCCGTACAAGGCGGTTGATCCCGCGACCGCGCTCGCACCGGATTTGGCAACCGCGAAGAGCGAGCTGGCGTCCCTGCAGGTGAAGGAACGCGCATCGAAGGCCGGCTACTCTCGTGATCAGTTCGGACCCGCCTGGGATGACGTTGACGGCAACAAGTGCAACACTCGTGACGACATTCTACGCCGTGACCTGACCAATGTTCGTTTCAAGGTCAGGACCCACGCATGCACCGTCATCAGCGGCACTCTGAACGACCCGTACACCGGCAAAACCATCGAGTTCAAGCGCGGCAAGAAGACCTCCTCGGCGGTGCAGATTGACCACGTGGTGGCTCTTTCGAACGCATGGCAGACCGGCGCGCAGGATCTGACTGCAGAGCAGCGCCGCCAGCTGGCGAACGACCCGGAGAACCTGCTCGCTGCAGACGGCCCGGCGAACCAGCAGAAGTCCGATGCGGACGCCGCCGACTGGCTGCCGAGCAACACCGCCTACCGCTGCACCTACGTGGCACGCCAGGTACACGTGAAGGCGAAGTACAAGCTGTGGGTGACCGCGGATGAGAAGAAGGTTATGGAGCGCGTCCTCAACTCTTGCAAGGACACGAACCCCACTAAGAAGTAGCCCCGACCAAGAAGTAGCTTCCCGGCACGCACGCAAAAAGCATAAAGAAAACCGCCCCGCACCCTGAGTTCAGGGTGCGGGGCGGTTTTTGCATGTGGCGCCCCAGGAGGGAATCGAACCCCCGACCAAGAGATTAGAAGGCTCCTGCTCTATCCTCTGAGCTACTGAGGCCTTCCTCTAGGGTACATGAGAATTCGTGCTTCTCATGCACCGCGCCTCTGCAGGCGGAGGATGCTCCACTGGGCTAAGCCAAGCTGACGAACTAGGAGTTCGTGCTAGGAACCTACCTTGGCGGCTTCCCGTTCTGCTTTCTTCACCTCGCGGCGGCGTGCACGGCGGCTTGATGCGCCGGGGAACAGCTGCCACCACAGACGGATGGTGGTGCGGCGAATCTGCGTGGGGTGCAGGCTCACGTACACCAGGCGGCGGGTTGCCGGGTCGAGGGCGACCAGGTAGATGATGTAGCCCAGGCAGATGACGGTCGCGATGAGTCGGCCCATGTCCTGGTTGAAATCGCGCAGGTAGGGCGACACGTTCAGCTGGTCGCTCACACCGTACGCCATGAAGAACAGCGTGGTGATGAAGTACCACATGAGCTGGAAGTGCGAGCGCAGGCCGGTTGCGGCGAGCATCGGGATTGCCCAGAGCAGGTACCAGGGCTGAATCATGGGGCTACACAGGAGCATGAACAGGATTGCGAGGCCGGCGTGGCGCACGATGTTGCGGTCGCGTCCAACGAATGCCATTGCTACCGCGCCGAGCATACCGATGCCCTTGCCGACGGTTTCGATGAGCTTGCGGATGACCTCGAAGGCGTCGCCCTGAACGAACAGGGAGGCGGCACCGATGACCAGGCCGAAGGGGGTGTACCAGATGTACTGGCCGCCGGTGGTGGACAGTGCCTTGATCCAGCCGAATTCCAGTCCGGTTGCCCAGCCCATGAGCGCCATTTCGGCGAGCAACAGCACGCCGGAGAGCGCCCAGAAGATGAACTTACGCGGCCAGGAGGCGTTCTTACCCGCCCAGAGCAGACCCACGAAGGGTAGCACCACGAGGGCGAGCGGCTTGACGGCAACGCCAAGGGCTACGAAGGTCACGCCGAGCGGGCCGCCCCACCAGGTGTCACGGTAGCGCTTGGCGTAGTAGAGACCCCCGAGCATGAACATAGTCATGAGCGAGTCGTTGTGGCCGCTGGCGATGAACGATGCGATGAACAGCGGGTTCGGGCCAATCTGCCAGAGAGCGCGGACCTGGTTGAAGCCGTGCGCCTGGGCGAGTTTTGCCACGTAGAAGAGAATGCCGATGACCGCGAACACGGAGAGCAGGCGGAAGTAGAAGAGGGAGAGGTCGATGTTCTCCCCCGCCAGGCGCACAATCCACTCTTCGAGCTTGAGGGAGACAGGTCCGTACGGGGGCGGGGATTCCGCCCACATGGGGTCCGCACCGTTCTGCATGAAGTTCGAGATTTCGGAGACACCGTGCTTGTACGGGTTGAGGCCGTGCGCCATGACCATGCCCTGACCGTAGTAGGAGAACATGTCGCGGCTGTAGATGGTGAACGCGAAAATCTGCGGCAGGGACCAGCTGGCGGTGACGGCAATCATCCACCGCATGGCGTTGGGTTCGTTCCAGTCGCCCATTTTCTGGTAGATGCGCAGCCATTCACGGCACATGATCATAGCGCCGAGGGCGAGCAGAATAATGCCGGTGATGACCCATGCTGCTTCGAATCGGATGGCTCGAATAATGTCGTAGCGCCAGAAGCTGGAGCTGTCGGCGAGCCAGCCGACGGCGTAGGAGCCGAGGGTGACCATGATGGAGCCGATGGTGCCGATAATCAGCGTGCGCAGACGGTGATTATTGACGTAGTCCAAGAGTTTGGGTGAGAGAGGTGCGTCGTGTGCACCGGGGGTGGTGAGCCGGTGTGCTAGCTCCTTTGGTGCGCGCATAACTCCCTTTCTGTCTGCATCGTCGTTCTGGTTTTTATCATACCGGAGCCCTTGGATGCACTTGCGAGAATCACTGTTGCGAAGACGCTTGTGGACACGCCTCAAGGGCACGCAGAGTGGCGCAGTTCTCCCCCGCTGCCGCCGTTTGCGCATCCGCTCGTACCTTTCTTGCGCCCTCTTGTACCCCTTTTGTGACGTGCTACCCGCCAGGCCGGCAGCGTTTGGGGGTAGAGTGGGAGAGTGAGTATTTCTAGTGAACGTATTGTATGGATTGACTGCGAGATGACCGGCCTGGACGTGGAGAACGACGCTCTCGTCGAGGTGGGCGTTCTGGTCACGGATGCCGATTTGAACATTCTGGGTTCTGGCGTTGAGTTCGTCATTAAGCCCGGTGATGAGTCTCCTGCCGGTGCGCTGGAGAACATGAATGACTTTGTGCGTTCGATGCATGAGGCGTCGGGTCTACTGCCCGATATTGAGCACGGTGTGTCGATGGATTACGCGCAGGAGCAGGTGCTTCGCTACATCAAGAAGTATGTTCCGGTGGCGGGCAAGGCGCAGCTGGGCGGCAACTCGGTGGGCATGGATAAGCGCTTCTTGGAGCGCTACATGCCCGAGGTCATGGCGCACCTTCACTACCGTGTGATTGATGTGTCGACCATTAAGGAGCTAGCGTCGCGCTGGTACCCGGCGGCTCGTCATAGTGCCCCGGCGAAGACCGGTAACCACCGCGCACTGGGTGATATCAAGGACTCGATTGATGAGTTGAAGTATTACCGTCGCGCCATTTTTGTGCCGCAGGGCCCGGATGCGATTGCTTCGGCGCAGATTGCGCGTGAGGTGGAGGCTGAGCGTGCTGCACGCGAGGCGGCTGAGGCATCCAAGGCGTAAGCGCAGAATGTAACGAGCATCATAGCTTTTCAACTTGGCAGGTTTCTGAATCTCCTGTACAGTAGTATCCGTTGCATATCGCAAGGGAAACCAAGCGAAGCACATGGTGGTCGTAGCTCAGTTGGCAGAGCGCCTGGTTGTGGTCCAGGAGGTCGCGGGTTCAACCCCCGTCGATCACCCCGATGGAAAGGGTCGTTATGGTTATCCGTAACGGCCCTTTCGCTTACCCTCAATCCGGTTCACCCACACACGGTGTACCCGGCAAGTTCCCACTCAACAGTTCCCGTTCAACACAAGCAAAGGATAATTCCGTGGCTATTCGCCCCATCGTTATTCACGGCAACCCCGTTCTGCACCGCCCCGCGGCACCCGTCACCGAGTTTAATGATGAGCTCAAGGAGCTCGTGGCTGACATGTACGAGACCATGGACGCATCCAACGGTGTGGGCCTGGCGGCACCGCAGATTGGTGTGGGCCTGCGCGTCTTCACCTACAAGATGGAGAATGAGGACGGCGTTCCCCCGCGCGGCTGCATCATCAACCCGGTACTGACCCTGGGCAAGATTTCTACCGCCGACCCGGACCCCTACGAGGAGGAAGAGGGCTGCCTATCCTTCCCCGGTTACGGCTTCCCCCTCAAGCGCGCCGAGTGGGTAACCGTGAACGGTCTTGACGAGCACGGCAACCCCGTCCAGTTTGAGGCGACCGGCTGGTTCGCACGCTGCATGCAGCACGAAACCGACCACCTGGACGGCAAGCTGTACGTGAACCGCCTGAACAAGAAGTGGACCAGCAAAATGAAGAAGGTCGTGAAGAAGGAAGGCTGGACCGTCGACGGTAACTCGTGGATGCCCGGCGTGGACCCGGATCCGTTCGGCCACTAATCACGAGCTCTTCTGAAGGTCAGACGACCTTTCGAGAAGTTTAAAACGAAGACCGCGAATGCACTCTCAAGCGCAT
This sequence comes from Rothia mucilaginosa, assembly GCA_963534775.1. GTDB lineage: Bacteria > Actinomycetota > Actinomycetes > Actinomycetales > Micrococcaceae > Rothia > Rothia mucilaginosa_D. The sequence goes on from CAUSUH010000005.1 coordinate 8,473, forward strand.
TCGCGGTCTTCGTTTTCCATCAGCCAATAATGTTTTTCATCAGCCGACGGTAGCGTGAAACGGGTCATCCTATGAGCCGGGTTCTGTCTAAAACGCCGCCCGAAGGGGCGTTTCGAGGCAATCATCTATCTAGAACGTACGTTGCCGCACGTCTCAAGCAGCCTACCCGAATACGCACCCCACCTCCGTGAAGGAAGCTAACGGGGATCGGGCGCACTACCCTACCATGGCGTATTCTGTTTGACCTTGCTCCGGATGGGGTTTACCTAGCCGGGCGCGTCACCGCGCCCGCTGGTGGTCTCTTACACCACCCTTTCACCCTTACCGCGGCGAACCGCGGCGGTTTACTTTCTGTGGCACTGGCCTGCGGGTTACCCCGAGTGGATGTTATCCACCATCCTGTGCTGTGGAGCCCGGACTTTCCTCGAAGCACGTGTGCCTCGCGATTGCCCGGACGGCCCGTTTCACCCAACCCATTATACGCACACCCCCGGCGTTGGCTATTTCCCGGGTTCTCTCACGGGTGCGCAGGGGCGTACTGAGGCATGCAGGGACACTCCAAGGGCATTCTGGCGCCTCGCAGCTGCACTGCGCCTCACAGCTACTCTGGGCCTCGCGGGTACACTGGAGAGATGCTGATTCTTCTTCCCCCCTCTGAAGGTAAAACTCCCGCCCCCGCAGGCAACGCACCCGTCTGCTTTGCTGACCTCTCGTTCCCCGAACTGACGGCTGAGCGTGAGAGCGTCCTGGAGGAGCTGGCGGCTGTCAGCTCGGGACCCGACGCCCTGGCGGAGCTCAAGGTGGGTGCATCCCTCGAAGCAGAGGTGGAACGCAACACGCGCCTGCTCACCGAACCGGCGCAGCCCGCAATCCACACCTACACTGGCGTGCTGTTCGAGGCGCTGGACTATGCGAGTTTCTCCCCCGCCGAACGCGATGCCGCGCACTGGTCGCTACTGATTTCTTCGGCGCTATGGGGTATTCTGCGCCCCGAGGACGCGATCCCCGCCTACCGCCTGTCGATGGGTGTGAAGCTGGGTTCGGTGGGTGCGCTCGCCTCCTTCTGGAAGGGTGCGTTGGGTACCGCCCTGGAGGCGACCGCGAAGGACCAGCTGATTCTGGATTGCCGTTCTGCCGCGTACGCGAAGTCGTGGGTGACTCCTCCGGCGCAGACTCTGGCGGTTCGTGTGGAGCGTGTGGCGGCTGATGGGTCGCACAAGGTCGTCTCGCACATGGCGAAGCATTACCGCGGCCTGTTTGCGCGCTACCTGATTCAGTCGGGTTTGGCGGCTCGTCCTATTGACGGCTCTACGGCGGGTATTGCCGAATTTTTGGAGGCGGTGAGCGAGGACTGGTCGGTGGAGTGTACCCTGCCGGCGGCGCGTAAGGCGGGCGTTTTGACACTACTGGTGCATGAGCAGTAGGTCGCCCAACTATTTGTTTTCGCCTATTTTTTGCATCATATTGAAAATTTTTTAACTATTTTTCTAGGGGCTTAAGCCTGTATTGTCCCCTGTAAAACCACATTTCCCCACATTTCAGGGGTTGCCTTCAATGAGCGGAGAAGGCGGTTAGTGTCCAACTATCCGCCTTCTTTTTGCGAGTAAAAATGTTTATAGTGTTAAACGGCTCGCCATTGGTGGCGGGTATTTCACTCACAAACACTCATATTCCCAACTCAGCACACATGAAACACGACATGCCATCTACGTGCAGCAAACTCTCAGAGGCTTAACCAACGGTTATTAGTTTGCTAGCGTAGAAGTGAACACTCAGAAACACGTCGATGGGACAATATCATGTCTATTTTTTCCTCTCGTCGCGCCCTTTTTAAGGGCGCGGCAGCACTAACAGTCGCTGGCGCTTTGGGTGCGCACCACGCCGGTGAGCAGAGCGCTCAGGCTGCCACCTTGGACGTTAAGACCACTCCGCTGACGTTTAAGATTACTGAGGCGTCATTTGATATTAGCGGCTTCAACCTCAGCTACGAGATTACCGGTCTGCAGGCTGTGCTTGATACCGGCCTGTACACCCCGTACATCGAGGCCGGCTACTACACCAAGGAGAAGGGCTTCAAGCAGTTCTACTTCTTCGCTCTTGAACCGAAGAAGCGCATCGAGAATGATGTCTACATTAGGCACCACATCATTAATCGTGATATCACCGGCGGCCCGAATGCAAACTATGGTATTCGCCTGTCTCTTCGTCCGCGCCGTGAGCAGTACACCATTCTGCGCACTCTTGAAGTTCGCCCCACGATTGACACTGAGTTCGCGTGGGCACCGTTCATTGTGGACATTGATATGGATGGCGAGTACGCTCCCGATATCTACAGGTCATGTAAGGCGAAGGTTCTGCTGCTCGATAAGGACCGTTGTTTCCACCCCCAGCGTGCGGTGACCCGCGGCGACCTGATGGATGCTATCTACCGAAGCGCCCGCTCGCCGAAGGTGAAGCTTCCTGCGCGTTCTCCCTTCCCGGATTTGTCTCCGAAGGATGAGCGTTACGCGGCGTACATTTGGGCGTATCAGAATGGTCTGACTTCCGGCTGGTCTGACGGTAAGATGCACCCGGAGGCGGTGGCTAGCCGCGCTACGATGGCTGCGTTCTTCTACCGTTACAAGCATCTTCCCTCCTCTACCGGTACCCGCTGGTACAATCCGACCACCCCTGCCGATATGAAGCCTGGTTCCCCGTTCTTCGTGGAGTGCTCGTGGCTACACTCGTCGGTGAATATTGATACGAGCTTTATCTTTAAGAGCAAGGATTTCCGTCCGACTAAGATTGCTACCCGTGAGGAGCTGGCTCGTGTCCTGTCAATGCTGGGCATGACTGACATCCCCAATAGCCCTTATATCGATGCTTAAGATTTGGCAGGTGCTGTGAACCGGACGGCTGACCCTACACGTTTTAGCGTGGGTTGACTTCTGAGAACAGCAGCTGAAGATAGCGGCTATAGAAGGGGCGGTGAGAGTTTTTCTCTCACCGCCCCTTTTTTGGTGTGGTCTTTTGGGGGTCGGGCTTTGTATAAAACCGGGGCGTAATTTTCGAATTTTTTGTCTTATAACTCTTATTGGAATGTTTTTCTCGTGTTTTCATTGAATGTCTAAGACGCGGGTTGGTAGGCTGAAATTGTACTTCAGCATGCCGCCGCTACGGGTCCTCTACTATGTGGATTCGGTGCGGGTTCGGTGCGATGGACTGTCACTCATTGATCCTCTCAACTTCTTTTCTCATTCGCCCTCTTTCATGCAGAAAATTCAGGTTGGATAATGATGTCCTCTTTCTTTAAACCTGCTCGTGGCACGCACCGAAGGGTTGCGGGTGCTTCCCTGGCGTTGGGTTTGTCTCCGCTGCTGGCTTTGACGCCGGTGGGGGCGCAGCCGGCGCCCGCCTCCCCCGCGCAGCAGGCAACTACTCAAGAAACACCGACCCGTCAGGTGCCTCAAGTGCAGGGTGACGATCCCGCCTCTGAACTGGAGAAGGTTGATTTGAAGGTCACGACAGGCCCCCTCAACATTTCTCAGGGCGGTATCGTGTCGGTGACGACCTCTCCGTTGAGTGCTGAATTCCGTCAGAAGTACACGTTCCACGAGCTCGCGTTGGTGGAGCGTGGTTCCACGTACGTCCATGTCGGGCATCATAATTATGTTCCTCTCACTCAGTACGGTGGGATGGTTAGGGACCTCAAGCAGCAGGGTAATGTGCGAGAGAACCCGGATGGTAGCCTCACCTTCACGCTCGTTGTTCCCGCCCATGTTGTTGAGGCTCAAGAGGGGACTCTCTTCGATACGGTACTGACGTACTACCCGTCGAATGAGTTTGCGCCGGATCCGTTGACGTGGTCGAATCGCCGGATAACCCGTACTCCTACCGATGTGGTGCAGGACGCGAAACCTACGAAGACCACCTACCTCTTCAGTTCACCTTCTATCGAGCATCCGGAAGAGGATACAACCCTGACGGTTGAGGGTTTCCATATCCTCTCGAAAAGCACCTTTTGGGGTCCTGAAGGCCCGGCGGTCCTGACCCTCTATGAGGTTGATCCGGTGACTGGACAGGGTATTGGTTCGCCTGTGTTTACTCAGAACCTGAATTACACCAGGTGCGATCAGTACTGTGATACTTTCTTGAACGACCATTTCAGTACGGCTATCACGATTCCCGGGGGTACCCTCAAAGCGGGCAGGCAGTACAGGATTGGTTTCTACGGCGGTGGTCTTCCTGACCCGACTTCGGAGGAATACCCTGGGGCGTGGATGACCGATGTAGCAGACTTCATCCCGGTAGGTACCCCGGAGCAAGATGCAGCTCCCACCAGCATCTACGTCTCAGGAGATAAGGTGAGCCCTTATCGCGAGAATAATACTTTGAAGGTGACTGTTTTGGGGTTGCCGCCGCAGACCAAGGGCTACTACCGCTTCTCCTTGCAGCCGATTGATAATCATGGCCGTCCGACCGGGCAGAAGTCCTGGGAGAAAGTGATTCCTGCCGAGAGCATTCAGAAGGGTCGTACGGAGCAGACGCTTTCTCTCCCTGGCTATGCCCTGAATTTTGATGTGGCCTATAGGCTCTTTGTGGAGAAGGTAACCCCGAATCAGGGTGATGATGTCGATTCGGTTGAGCAGATTGCTTCCAAAGACCTGGACTCGGATATCAGTCAGGAACGGGAGATGGAGGCTGCCAGGAAGTGGATTGTGAACCGTCAAATTCTGCCGGACTACCCCACTGATTACGATTGGAAATCAGTGAATCGCCGTTCTGTGACGGTGGCATTGTACCGACTAGCGGGTTCGCCGCAGGTTGAGCTTCCGGCAACCAGCCCTTACACGGATATTACGCCGGACGACCCTGACTATACCGCTATTATTTGGGCTCGTCAGCAAGGTATTACGTTCGGCTGGGTTGATGGTCGCTTCCACCCGAATGAGCCGCTTTCGGATCGTTCCACGGCTGCGTTCCTCTACAGGTATCAGCAATCCCAGGGGGAGACGTCGCCAAGCTTACCGACGTCTCCTTCACTGCCGGACTCTAACCCGAAGAAACAGACGCATTTCCCGCTTAGCTCTCATTGGCGGCTCTGGATCAGCCCGGAGACTGCTTTTTCACGTGAGTCTCGCTGGGCTATTGAGCAACGTATCTGGGGTTACGCTCCTGATCAAGGATACTTCTATGAGAGCTTTGGCGGCTTCAAGATGTCGTACCGTCAGGTGGCTGTGATGCTGTACCGTATGGAGCACGGCGGCAGCCGCCTCAGGTAACGCCCGGTCGTGGTGAGGGGTGACCGGTGGGCTGGAATGTTCGGATTAGTTCGGCTTTTCAGCCCGCCGGTGCCGCCTCGGTTTCCCCTCTCCAGCGACTTCTCTTGCCTGGCGCCAGGCTTTACGGGGCGTCTTCTCCCCTAGTCTGGCTTTCAGGTTCTATCCGCTCAACTTCTTCACTCACTTCATCTACTCACTCATTTCAATCACCGTATAAATTTTGTAGATGGGATTATGATGTCTTCATTCTTCGCCCCACGAGGTGCCCCGCACCATTCTGAGACCCCGCGCCACCCGGCGAGCGCACGCGTGCTCAGCCTGTCGCTGCTGCTGGGTTTGAGTCCGCTTGCGGGTATTACTCCTGCGGCGCTGGCGGCACCTGACCAGCCGGCGCCCGCCTCCCCCTCCCAGCAGGCAGGCAGGCAGCAGGCAGCACTTCAAGCAGCACCCGCACAGAACGCGCCCGTGCAGCAGAACGAACCCGCTCAGAACAAACCTGCGCAGGGTGATAAGCAGGATGCTTCCCTGCCGACTCTGCGCGTGTCCAGCGGTTCCCTCGACATTCTTCACGGCGGTACCGTGCACGTGGAGGGTACCGGGCTGAGCCCCGAGTTCTTGGCGCATCATGAGCTGCGTAGCCTCACGATTGCTCCGAAGGGCTCTTCGACCTACGCTAACCCCTACCAGAAGGTCGATCACCGCGGCCTCATCTTTGAGGCTCCGAAACCGGCTGCTGACGGCAGTTTCAGCGCTGACCTGACGGTTCCGGCGAATAGCCTGCCGGCAAACCTGGAGTACGAGGTTATTCTGACCTACCGCCCTGTCGATGATGCGCACCCCTATGCGTGGAACACTGAGGACCGCGTCCGTACGGCGTTGCCGGTGGAGTTCAACCTCCCGAAGGCTGTCCTTCCCTCCATCACCTATGATGTTTCGGCTATTTCTGAGGAGCAGATTGCCTCCGGCCAGCCGGTCGAGGTGACGCTGACGGGTACCGGTTTTCAGGATGTCAGCTCCGTGAAGTTCACCCTGTCCGAGCATGATGAGCAGGGAAAGGTCACGAACGATAATGTGGCTTCGCTTGGTGAGCTGAAGGCACCGGATACGGAAGAGAATCAGCGCATTTTCGAGGGTCTGATTCCGAACGGCTATTTCCAGAAGAAGGTCACTATCCCTGCGGGAGTTCTGAAGTCCGGTAAGGGGTATTCTCTGGGTGTTTCCGGTGTAGAAACCCACGGGTGGTCTAAGCTGACGCGTAAGTTCCCCTTCGTTCCTGTGGGTAATAATCCTGCGCGCATGGCGTATCAGGATAATTCGTTCAGGAATACCCTGCCGAAGGTATCTGTTGCTGCGCAGAATTTTGATTCCGGTCAGGACCGTGTCTATAAGGTGACTATTTCTAATATTTCACCCGAGGTTGACCTGGGGTACTACCTTGATTCTGTGTCGATTTATAACGCTACCTCTGGTGAGCAGGCACCTTTTGCGAGGAATGATGTAGCGGGCCAATACGATAAGCAGGATAAGCTGGTAACCCGCAACGCTGACGGCACTCTGACCGTGGAGGTTGAGTATAAGGTTCACGGTGATTCCTCCTATAGGCCTTCTTCTCGCGGTTCAATGGCTGAAGTGCGTGCGGTGTTCTCGGACTCTAAGTATTCGTACGGTAGCCATAAGTTCACGGTGAGCACTCAGCTTCCGATGGCGCCTCCTGCCGCTGATGCTGTTGATTGGGAGAACCCGGCGAATGTTAAGTTGAAGGTCGATTCGGGCACCCTCAATATTTCTCAGGGCGGCACGGTGTCGGTGACCACTTCCCCGTTGAGCGCCGAGTTCCGTAAGAAGTACACTTTCCACGAGCTGGCTCTGGTGCAGCGCGGATCGGTGTACGTGTATTCGGAGCACAATATTTATGAGCCCCTCGACGAGTACGGCGGAATGCTCAAGGATTTGGCGCATCAGGTACGGGAGAACCCGGATGGGAGCCTCACCTACACGTTTAAGGTTCCCCCGCAGTACATTGAGGCTGCCGACGGTGAGCTCTTCGATGTGGTGATGACGTACTACCCGTCTGATGAAACTGAGCCGGAACCTTCGAGTAGGTCGAACCGTTTGTATGCCCGCGCCCATATTGATGTGGTTCAGGAGGCGCAGCCGACCCGTGGGACCTACACCTTCAGCCAATCCGCTATCGATAACCCGTGGAAGGATACGACGCTGCGGGTTGAGGGACGCCATGTCCTCGTGCAGGCTAGGGAACTGATTCCTAATGATTCGCCGGTCATCGCTATCTATGAGGCTGACCCTGCAACGGGAAAGATGATGGGTGAGCCCGTGTTCACTCAGCAGGTGGACTACACGTACTCCGGGGTTACCTCCAGCTGGTTCCGCAATAACTATTTCAGTGCGGAGCTGAAGATCCCTGCGGGTACGTTGAAGCCGGGCAAGCTCTACTTTATTGGCATGTATGGGGGCGGGTTGCCTTACCCCGGCATGGAGGAGTCTCCGGGTTCTATGCTGAATGATGTTGCTGAGTTCCTTCCGGTGCATTCTCCCGAGCAGGAGTCCACGGGGCCCGCGCTGCACCTTGGGTCAGAGGGCTTGAACCCGTACGCAAAGACGAACTCGTTTACGGCACGCATTACCGGGCTCTCTGCACCGGGTGAAGGGTCGTACCGCCTCTCAGTGCAGCATGTTGATGAGCAGGGGCGTCTGACCGGTCAGACGGTGCTCCAGCAGGCGATTCCCGCCGATCGCATCCAGGATGGCAGGGTGGAGATGGACCTGACGATCGCTCAGCAGTTGAGCTATTCAGGCGCTTATCGTCTGGTCTTGGAGAAGGTCACCCCCGGTAAGGATGGTGCTGGCGAGTCGGTGGAGCAGCTTGCTGTCGAGGATATTCATCTGAAGCTGACGCGTGAGGATGAGTTGCAGGCGGCTAAGCAGTGGTTTGCTGATCGTGATATTTTGCCTAATCCTTCGCCGATGTCCTGGCATAGCGGTGTAACGCGCCACGATGTGACGGTGTCACTGTACCGCTTGGCGGGTTCCCCGAAGGTTGAGCTGCCTGCAACCAGTCCTTACGCGGATGTAGCGACGAGCGACCCGGACTACGCCGCGTACATTTGGGCTCGTCAGAAGGGCATTACGTTCGGCTGGGCGGACGGCAAGTTCCACCCGGAGGCGAAGATTTCCACCCCGTCGACGGTAGCGTTCCTGTACAGGTACCAGAAGGCAATGGGTCAGGTCACGCCGAAGGCGCCGACCTCTGCCTCGTTGCCGAAGAACAGTAGCCTGCCGGGCAATAATGACGCGCCCCGAAGTGCTAGCGGCTGGCAGCATAAGGTTCGTAAGGGTAGCGCTTTCTGGCGTGAAGCTCAGTGGGCTGTTGACCACCGCATGTGGGGTTACCACGTTGAAGAGGAATACATCTATGAGGACTTTGATAAGTCTTTCGTTTCCTCTCATGATTTGGCGTTGATGCTGTACCGTTTGGAGCACGGCGGTAGCCACCTCAAGTAGCACCCGGTCGTAGTAACCGGTGGGCTGGGATGCTCGACATAGTTCGGCTTTTCAGCCCGCCGGTGCCGCTTCTATTTTTCTTCCTGCCTCTGCGAGTTCTTGTGCCCTACACCAGGCTTTACGGGGCTGCTTCTCCCCTGTCTTTTTGGGGTTTTCTTTTCACGCTTTATCCGCTCGACTTCTTCACTTGCTTCATCTACTCGCTCGCTTCACTCACCGTACAGTTTTTTGTAGATGGGATAATGATGTCTTCATTCTTCACACCACGAGGCGCCCCGCGCCGCTCTGATGCCCCGCGCCACCCGGCGAGCGCCCGTGCGCTCAGCCTGTCACTGCTGCTGGGTTTGAGCCCGCTTGCCGGTGTTACTCCGGCGGCACTCGCAGCACCGGCTCAGGCGGCACCTGACCAGCAGGCGCAGCCAGCACAGGCAGCCCCCGCCTCCCCTGCAGACGAGCAGAAGAAACCTGACAATCCAGTTGGCATGAAGCTCACCTCGGGCACCCTCAATATTTCTGAGGGCGGCACTATCTCCGTGACCACTGCACCACTGAGTGCCGAGTTCCGTGCGAAGTACACGTTGTATGAGTTTGGCATTGTGGAGCGCGGTAAGAATTACCTTCAGTCACTTTACGGCGATCCCCTCCCTGAAGCGCAGTACGGCAGCAAGGTTGCCGACCTCCGTGCTGAGGGTAAGGCACACGATAATCCTGATGGGAGCGTCACGTTCACTCTTGATATCCCGAAGCAGTGGATGCTGGTTCCGGAGGGCACCCTCTTCGATGTGGTGTTGACCTATTACCCGTCCGGTAAGCCTGACCCGCGCGACTATCCGTATGAAGATCCTCGTAGCACGGCGCGAATTCCTTTGCCCACGGTGCGCGACCCTGAGCCTAATCAGCCGACGTACCGCTACAGCATTTCTGCGATTGATAAGCCGTGGCAGGATACAACTCTGACGGTTGAGGGCTACCATATTCTTCCCCCGAACATCGTAGGCGGGTACGACAGCCAGGCGTACGTCACTCTGTATGAGGCAGACCCGGCTACGGGAAAGATTATGGGACGCCCTGTTTTCTCCCATGTTGTTCCGTTGACGGGCAACTGCTTGCATCACTGTACGGGTTTCCGCAATAACTATTTCGGTACGAAGATGACGATTCCGGCAGGTACGTTGAAGCCGGGCAGGCTCTACATGATTGGCATCTACGGTTCTAATCTTCCTCACCCGGGCGAGGAAGACTATAACGGCAGCTTGCTGACCAGTGTTGCGCAGTTCCTTCCGGTGCGGTCTGGGCAACCGAGCGATAACCAGCCGAATCCTGACCAGCAGTTGGCGCGTCCGGATTTGTACATTCCGTATAAGCGCATCAACCCGTATCAGGAGATGAATACCCTCGCCGCCCGAGTCTCTAATCTTCCGAAACTTACCGAGGGCTATTACCGTTTCTCGGTTCAGGCGACGGATATTTTTGGCGAGCTGACCGGTGAGAAGGCTTTGGAGCAGGTGATTCCCGCTGAGCGCATCCACAATGGTGCCGCGGAGGAGACGTTGAATGTCCCCGGTAGCACGCTGAATTATGAGGGGTCTTACAGGGTTGTTCTGGAGAAGGTAATCCCCGGCAAGGATGGCGCCGCAGATGCGGTCGAGCCGGTGGCTTCTGAGAATCTTGACCTCTTGGCGAATACTACGGAGGAGCAGAAGGCGGCTGTTGAGTGGGTTAAGTAGCAGGCTCTTCTGGACGAAAGTAAGAGCGTTTTGAGTCGCCGCGACGTCACGGTGGCGCTGTACCGCCTGACGGGCGCACCTCATGTTGAGCTGCCTGCAACCAGCCCTTACGCGGATGTGGCGACAAGCGACCCGGACTACGCGGCGTACATTTGGGCTCGTCAGAAGGGTATTACGTTCGGTTGGGTCGATGGTAAGTTCCACCCGGAGGCGAACCTTTCGGCGCGTTCTACGTTGGCGTTCCTGTACAGGTACCAGCGGATGGTCGCGCCGGCTCCTGTGCCGGAGTCGAGCAGTTTACCGTCTTCGTCGGTGCCCAAGAACAGTAGCGTGCCGGGTGATTCTCCGGTCCGGGTTTCGCGTTCGCATTGGTCCGATTATGAGCGTACGGATACTGCGTTCTGGCGGGAGTCGCTGTGGGCTACTCAGCAGTTCATCTGGGGTTATAAGGATTATTCTCGCCGTTACGCTGAGGATTTCAGTTCGGATACTGTTTCTTCTTCGGAGTTGGCGGTCATGCTGTACCGTATGGAGCACGGCGGCAGCCGTCTCAAGTAGTTTCGGTGCGTAAAGTGGCTAGTGGGCTGTGTTCTTCGAGTCGTTGTGCCTGCAGGCTCAACAGCTAGACCAGCCCTGCCCCTAGCATCTTTTACAGGCATCGGTGAGGGCAATCGGGAGCGTTACCTGGTGGGAGTCTTCCCGTGAGCAGCGCCCCGGTTTCCCGGCCCTTGATTTGCTCAACTTTTTCGCTCACTTCACCTATTCACGCTTCACCTGTTCATTCGCTTCACTCACCGTACAGTTTTTGTAGAAGGGATAATGATGTCTTCATTCTTCACACCACGAGGCGCCCCGCGCCGCTCTGATGCCCCGCGCCGCCCCGCGAGTGCCCGTGCGCTCAGCCTGTCACTGCTGCTGGGTTTAAGCCCGCTTGCCGGTATCACTCCGGCGGCACTCGCAACACCGACCCAGGCAGCACCTGAGCAGCAGGCACAACCGCCACAGGCGACCCCCGCTTCCCCCGCCGCAGCTCAAGAAGAGGCTGACGAATCCACGTCTTCGCTTCCGGAGGCGGATGATTCTCGCTATCCTGAAGTGAATGATTCTCGCCATCCTGAAATGGAAGGGTTTAAAGTCTCTCCTGAGACTCTCAACATTTCTCGAGGCGGCACCGTAACGCTGACGACGCCTCCGCTCAGTGCTGAATTCCGTCAGAATTACGAATTCTACGAATTTTCTCTGGTTGATCGCGGTTCTTCGTACTTCAAAGCCGCGCATGCCCGCATTGACGGATACGCCTACTTTGGCTACCTCTTTGACCGTGAGCCCAACCCGAAGCAGATGGTAGAAAACCCAGACGGGAGCTACACCTTCTTCCTCAATATTGGGCCGTACATTATTGAGGCTAAAGAAGGCACTCTTTTCGACGTCATTCTGACGTACCACAAGAAGGGCCACCGGAAGGATTTTTGGCCGTCCGAATTCCGTTTTGTGGCGCGTGCACCTATTAATGTTATGCAGGACCCTAAGCCTACCGAGACGACGTACATTTTCAGTGTGCCCGCAATTGATGACCCGTGGAAGGATACGACTCTGACGATTGAGGGGTTCCATATCCTTACGAGCGGTAGTCGAGAGGGCAAGGATGGCCCCGCGCTTCTGGCTTTTTATGAAGTCGACCCGAAGACCGGAAAGATTGTAGGCGAACCAGAATTCACCACTCGGATTCCGTACCCGGCTTCTCTTAGTGGAGAGCGCGTTTATTTCCTGAATTGGCATTTTAAGACGTCTATTACGATTCCTGGGGGAACGCTTAAGCCGGGTAAGGTCTATAAGATTGGTTTCTACGGTAAAGACCGTCCGGAGGATGAGAATTACCCCGGTGAGTTGCTGAATGATGTTGCAGATTTCATTCCGGTACGTTCACCGAATAAGGAATCAGCTAGCCCTGAGATGTTTCTGAAGGCTACGACGGTGAGCCCTTATGATGAGGAAAATATCCTTCAGGTACGTGCCGTCGGCTTGAAGAAGCAGCCTGGGGTCTCTTACCGTTTCTCGGTACAACATGTTGATGAACAGGGACTTCTGGCCGGTCAGAAAACGCTGGTGCAGGAGATTGCTGCTGAGAACATCCATGACGGCACGGTGGATGAGAAGCTGACCGTCCCCGGTGCGCCGCTGAATTATGACGGCTCGTACAGGCTCTTCTTGGAAAAGGTGACTGCCGGCAAGGACGGTACGGTTGAGTCGGTTGAGCAGCTTACTTCGAAGGATCTGCAGCTGCAGTTTACGAAGAATAAGGAGGTCAACGCCGCCTGGGCATGGTTTAAGCACCGTCAGGTTCTTCCTGAGTTTTCTTCTTTGAGTGAGGGACGCGATATGACGCGCCGCGATGTGACGGTGGCGTTGTACCGTCTGGCGGGTTCCCCGAAGGTTGAGCTTCCGGCGACGAGCCCTTATGGAGATATCGCTCCGGATGATCCGGACTACGCGGCGTACATTTGGGCTCGTCAGAAGGGCATTACGTTCGGTTGGGCGGATGGGAATTTCCACCCGGAGATGAACATGCACAATTATTCGACGGCGGCGTTCCTGTATAGGTATCAGCGTTCGCGCGGTATGGTGTCTCCCGGCTTGCCGACTGCCGCACCGCAGTCTCGTAACGGTAGCCTGCCGGGGTCGGATGAATCTGAGGTGAGCGCTAACCCATGGGTTCTGGATTTGGAGGAGGGTAGCGCTTTCTGGCGTGAATCTCGGTGGGCTGTTCAGCAACGCATTTGGGGCTACACCAGGGATTGGGAACACGAACGCTTTTTCATGGAGACAACGTCTGTCTATGACTTGGCGTTGATGCTCTACCGCATGGAGCACGGCGGTAGCCACCTCAGGTAGCACCCGGTCGTGGTGAAGGGTGACCGGTGGGCTGGAATGTTCGGATTAGTTCGGCTTTTCAGCCCGCCGGTGCCACCCCGGTTTTTCTTCCCCTGCCCCTGCGAGTTCTTTTGCCCGGCACCAGGCTTTACGGGGCTTCTTCTCCCCTGTTTTTATGGGGGGGTCTTTTCACGTTTTATCCGCTCAACTTCTTCACTTGCTTCATCTACTCGCTCGCTTCACTCACCGTACAGTTTTTTAGATGGGATAACGATGTCTTCATTCTTCACACCACGAGGCGCCCCGCACCACCCGGCGAGCGCCCGTGCACTCAGCCTGTCCCTGCTGCTGGGGTTGAGCCCGCTTGCCGGCGTCACCCCGGCGGCGCTCGCAACGCCGGCACAGGCGGCTCCCGAACACCCGGCGCAACCAGCACAGGCGACCCCCGCCTCTCCCGCTGCAGCTTTGAACCAGCGCCAGGCAGAAAACCAGCAGATTCCTGCAGCTCAGGGCGAGCAGACCAGTTCGCTACCGACTTTGCGCGTCACCAGTGGCACGTTAAAAATTGAGACTGGCGGCACGGTGCATGTTGAAGGCACCGGCTTCACTCCCGAGTTCTTGGCGCATCATGAGCTGCGTAGCCTCATTATTGCACCCAAGGGTTCCTCGACCTATGTCGGTCCTTACCATGAACCGGCGTATCAAGGGCCACGCTTTGATGTTCCGAGTCTTTCAGCAGACGGAACTTTCAGCGCTGACTTGGAAGTATCTTCCAACGGTATACCTGCGGGCATGGAGTACGAAGTTATTCTGACCTACCGCCCCGTAGATGATGCGCACCCCTATGCGTGGAACACTGAGGATCGTATTCGCACGGCACTCGCCGTGACGAGTAATTTCCCGCAGTCTGCTTTGCCTTCTATTACCTATGATGTGGATTCTATTTCTGAGGAGCAGATCAATTCCGGAAAACCGATTGAAATCAATATGACGGGTTCGGGTTTTGACGGGATGAATAAGTTAAGTTTTACTCTTGTGGAAATCGACCCGAATAATCCTGAAAGTCATCATCGTTATTTAGATTTCGAGGATTTAGTTCCTGCAGATTCTCCGTACTTGAAGCGGGTTTTTCATGGTCTGATTACTAACGGTCATTTTCAGCGTAAGATTACGATTCCTGCCGGTTTTTTAAAGCCTGGTAAGGGGTACTATCTGAGCGTGGTTGGATCTTATCCCTCTGGGGTTGATTCTTCTCCCTTCGGTATTAACGCTATATCGCGCGATTTCCCCTTCATTCCTGTGGGTAAGAACCCCGCGAAAATGCCTTACCAAAGCAATACGTACCGCAATACTCTTCCGAAGGTTTCACTGTCTCCTCAGACCGTTGACCCGTACCATGCAGGGAAATATAAAGTTACTATTTCTAACATTTCCCCGGAAGTTGATTTGGGGTATTACGTCAAGTCCGTCGACATTTATAGTAAAACCACTCGAAAGACTATCGTCGAAATTACTGACATTCCTTACTTTGATCATGACATTATTGTTGTCCGTAACCCTGACGGTACCCGCACCGTAGAACTTGAAATTGACTCTGAAATCATCAAGAATCTGCAGAATGTGTACCTTGGTTCTGAGGCAGAGCTGAGGGTAACTTTCTCAGATTCTCTTTATATGAAGGGAAGTCACATTTTTACGGTCGCTGCGCCCGTGCAGCTGGCTGCTCCTCCGACCCCGATAAATCCTCCCGCATCTGATGAAGTGCGTTTGAGTGTCACCTCGGGCACCCTCAATATTTCTGAGGGCGGTACTGTCTCTGTGACGACTGCACCGCTGAGTGCTGAGTTCCGCAAGAAGTACACGTTCTTCGAGTTCGGCATTGTGGAGCGAGGGAAGAACTACGAATGGTCAAGCTACGGCAGTAAGCTACCTGAAGCCCAGTACGGTAAGAGAGTTGCTACCCTTCGAGATCAGGGGAAGGTTCATGAAAACCCTGATGGAAGCGTTACGTTTATCTTTGATGTTCGCAAGCAAATCTTTGACGTCCCCGAGGGCACGCTCTTCGATGTCGTGTTGACGTTCTACCCGTCTGATGAAGCTGAGCCGGATTTGCGTTGGGAGTCGACAGACCGCCGTCTTACAGCACGAGCTTCTCTGCCGGTAGTGCGTGACCCTGAGCCGGTTCAGCCGACGTACCGTTACAGTCTCTCGGCAATTGACAAGCCGTGGCAGGATACGACTCTGACGGTTGAGGGTTATCATATCCTCAGTCCTCATGCGGTAGGCGGTCATGAATCGGTTGCATACCTCACCCTCTACGAGGCTGACCCGGCCACCGGAAAGATTATGGGACGCCCTGTTTTCTCCGATATCATTCCGCTGACAGAGTGCGGACAACTTTGCGGCGGATTCCATAATCGTTACTTCAGCACGGAGATGACAATTCCGGCGGGTACGTTGAAGCCGGGCAGGCTCTACATGATTGGCATCTACGGTTCTAATCTGCCTCGTCCTGGCGAGGAGGAGTACAGCGGTAGCCTGCTGACCAGTGTCGCTGAGTTCCTTCCCGTGCGGTCTACGCAGCCTAACCCTGACCAGCCTGTAGCGCGTCCGGACTTGTACATTCTGAATAAGCGCATCAGCCCGTACCAGGAGATGAATACCCTCACCGCACGAGTCTCGAATCTTCCGAAGCTTACCGAGGGCTATTACCGTTTCTCGGTTCAGGCGACGGATGATTCCGGCGAACCGACCGGCGAGAAGGTCCTGGAACAGGTCATTCCTGCTGAGCACCTTCTGAGTGGTTCTACGGATGAGAAGCTGAATATTCCCGGTAGCTCTCTGAATTATGAGGGGTCTTACAGGGTTGTTCTGGAGAAGGTAATCCCCGGCAAGAACGGTGCCGCAGATACGGTCGAGCAGGTCACTTCTGAGGACCTTGAGCTCTTTGTAAGCTACACTGCGGAGCGGGAAGCGGCTGTTGAGTGGGTTAAGCAGCAGGCTCTTCTGGATGAGCATAATGCTGTGCTGAGTCGCCGCGATGTCACGGTGGCGCTGTACCGCTTGGCGGGCGCGCCTCATGTTGAGCTACCTGCAACCAGTCCTTACGCGGATGTAACCCCGGACGATCCGGACTACGCCGCGTACATTTGGGCTCGTCAGAAGGGTATTACCTTCGGTTGGGTCGATGGTAAGTTCCACCCGGAAGCGAACCTTTCGATTGCCTCGACGGTGGCATTCCTGTACAGGTACCAACGAGCGCTAACCCCTGCGTCTTCGCCGGAGTCGAGCAGTTTGCCGTCTTCGTCTGTACCGAAGAGCGATACGTCAGATAGCAGTAATGTACCGGAGGAGTCTCCCACACGGGATTCACGTTCGCGGGTGCACTGGCCCGAGTATGAGCGTATGGACACTGCGTTCTGGAGGGAATCGCTGTGGGCTACCCAGCAGATTATCTGGGGATACGCAGAATATTATCGAGGCCACGGTGAGAATTTCAGCTTGGATACTGTTTCCTCTTGGGAGTTCTCACTGATGCTCTACCGCATGACGCACGGCGGCAGCCGCCTCAAGTAGTTGCCCTGAAGTAGTTATTTGAGAGTCGTCCCCTGCGGCCACGCAGCCTGATGCTGTGTTGCTTTACAATCGGTGGTGGCGGGCTGAAAATTTCGGGCTAATTCGCCCGACTTTTCAGCCCGCCAGCACTTTCGCTGAGGCCCCTGGTGCATCCCTTTTTTACTCAACTTTTCGTTCATTTTCACCGTTCTTTTCTCTCCTTCCACTCAACGTTTTCCCTCGCTCACTTCAATCACCGTACAGAATGCCACTGTGCAGAAAACCACCCTGCAAAAACCACCGTGTAAAGCCGCGGTATAGAAAGCACAGTGCAGAACATTAGATGGGATAACCGTGTCTTCTTTCTTCCGACCAACCACAGTTCAGGGCGCTAAGACGCCTGCCCAGAAAATCCGCATTCAAAATGCCCAGAGTAAAAAGGCAATCAGCCTCTCCCTGTTGCTGGGCATGACCCCAGCGCTGGCGGTCACCCCTGCTGTACATGCTGATGCGGCGCCGAACCAGCCTGCACAGGTGGAGCCCACTCAAGCGGATTCGGCGAGCCCTGCCTCCCCCGCTGCATCGTTGCAGGCAACCCCCGTAGCTGCCACCCCCGATGCCGCAGCCGCTGGCGTGAGCGATGCTGACAAGATTGATTTGAAGGTCACCACCGGCACTCTCAATATTTCTCAGGGCGGCACGGTGTCCGTGACGACTTCCCCGTTGAGCCCCGAGTTCCGTAAGAAGTACAAGCTCTTCCAGTTCGGCCTCGTGAATCGTGGTACCGGTTACGAGTGGTCCCGTACCGGCGAGGCAACCCAATATCCTCTGCACCGCGGCAGGGTTGATCATCTTCGAGATGACGGTATTGTCCGCGACAACCCGGACGGGAGCCTCACCTTCACCTTTGAGGTCAAGAAGCAGACCATCCGGGCCACCCCTTCGCATGCCCTTGACGTGGTGCTGACCTACTACCCGGCGGGCGAGCGCGAGCCGAACGCCGAGGAGTATGAGGACCTCCGTCTTACTGCCCGCACTCCTCTGAGCCTGACTCAGGACCCTGAGCCGGATCGTACTACTTACGTGTACAGTATGCCGGCGATTGATAATCCCTGGGTTGATACGCAGCTGACGATTGAGGGCTACCATATTCTCTCTAAGCAGCTTGTTGAGCCGGGGAGTGCCCCGGCATATCTGATGCTGTATGAGGTTGACCCTGCAACGGGAAAGATGGTGGGCAAGCCTGTTTTCACCCATAAAGTTCGTTATACGGATTGCGGTGAATACTATTGTTGGAGTTTCCTGAACAACTATTTCTCTGCGGATGTAACAATTCCTGCGGGTACTCTGCGACCGGGTAAGGCGTACATGATTGGCGTCTACAGCGGCCTCTTCCCGAATCCGGATGAGGAGAAGGTACCCGGTAGCCTTTTGACGGATGTTGCCCCGTTTATTCCGGTGCGCTCGCCCAACTCGAACGCTGAGGTGAAGGATGCCGCCCCGGTGCTGCGTGTTGAGTCGCCGCAAATGAGCCAATATCGTTCTGACTCACCGCAGGTGAGCCCCTATTGGGAGAAGAATGCGTTGCAGGTGAGTGCCGTGAATCTGCCGAAGCTCACTGAGGGCCATTACCGTTTCTCGATGCAGGCTACGGATAAATCTGGCAATCTGACCGGCCAGAAGGCATTGGTGCAGGACATTGCGGCTGACCGTATCCAGAGCGGTTACACGGAGGTTACGCTCACTATTCCCGGTGAGGCACTGAATTATCAGGGCGGTTACAAGCTGGTGGTGGAGAAGGTTCTTCCCGGTCGGGGTGGTGCCGCGGATTCTGTGCAGCAGGTTGTTTCTCCTGATCTCAATTTGGTGGTGAACGCGTTTGAGGAGCGTGAAGCCGCGAAGAGGTGGTACAAGACTCAGCAGCTTCCTAAGTCAGAGTCCTATTCTTCTGAGAATTTGACGCGCCGTGATGTGACGGCGGCTCTCTATAGGTTGGCGGGTTCCCCGAAGGTTGAGCTTCCGGCGACCAGTCCGTATCCGGATGTTCAGCCTGATGACCCGGACTATGCCGCGATTGTGTGGGCTCGTCAGCAGAGCATTACGTCCGGTTGGGTTGATGGTAGTTTCCACCCGGATGCACAGCTTTCTACTCGCTCTATCGTTGCGTTCCTGTACAGGTATCAGCGTTCGCGCGGTAAGGTGTCGCCCATCTTGCCGACTGCCGCACCTCAGCCTCGTAACGGCAGCTTGCCGGGGTCGAAGGATTCTGAGCTGAGCACTAAGTATTGGGCTACGGACTTAAGCGAGGGTAGCGCTTTTTGGCGTGAATCTCGGTGGGCTGTGCAGCAACACATTTGGGGCTACGCCGAGGATTGGCGACGCGAGGACTTTACCTGGCCGCAAACGACCACCTACGACTTGGCGGTCATGCTGTACCGCATGGAGCACGGCGGCAGCCGTCTCAGGTAGCGCCTCACCGTGGTGTTAGCCATTTTGGTTGGCGTTCGTCAAATAGGCGACTTTATGGCTCTGTGTATGTGCCATTTTTATTGTGGGTGACTTTTATGTTGCCTTGCCCACCGCATTGTGAATATTCTCAACCTGCAGAGGTTGCATAGGTGCGAATTTTTCGAATGCGGTGGGTTTTTTGTGCTTTCTTTTTTGTACAGTGACCAGTGTTTGTGCTTATCAGCACAATATTTAGGCATATTTTCCATGTCATGCACATACTTTTTAAAGCTATACTTCACCTTAAGACATGCGATAAAACACACAGTCATTTTTCGCGCTGATGACCTTTCAGGTTCCGGCACGTCTTAACTATTTGCTACGGTGTTTATGCGCACCACACTCGATGCGTGACACCGATAAAACTGATTGGATAACAATGTCCTCACTTCCCAACCACATGCGCTTTGCGCTACCCAAAAACATGGCTAAGAGCGGCTGCGCCCTCACTTTGGCGGGCGCCATGCTCTTGCCCCTCTCCCCCGCGTTTGCGGCTCCTGCTGCTACTCCGGTAGCAGCCCAGGCTGTTGCACAGGGTGAGGTTCAGGGTGCTCAGCGTCTGCAGGTTACCTCCGGCACTTTTGATATTCTCAAGGGCGGCAACGTGACCGTTAGCGGCTCCGGTTTCTCCAAGGACTTCGTTAAGGGCAAGTCGTTCCGCCTGTACGTTGTTCCGAAGGGTGAAAGCGTCGCTTTCCCGCCGCACCGCCCGCGTGATTACCCCTTCTATGTTCAGGATGTTCCCGCCTCCGCTTTTGCGGCTGACGGTTCCGTGAATCTGACTGCTTCTATCGGCGCTAACTATCTGGAGGCCAATGGCTCGTCCTTCGATGTTGTGCTCGGTTACCGTGATGACGCTGAAGACGGCTGGATTCCCGCGGATGAGGTTCGTACCGAGCTGAAGGTTGCGGATGTTCCCACCGTTGATTCCCCGACCCTGTCGTACGGCGCTTCGTCGGTGAATGCTTCTGAGAACACTAAGGTCACCGTGAACGGTGCCGGTTTCCAGAACATTTCATACAACGGTAGCGAGTCGCTGATTGTTGCGGTTCGTGCGGTTGATCCGGCGACCGGTAAGGCGACCGGCCCCGCACTGGCTCAGTCGGAGGCTAAGTTCACCTCCTACTCTGCTTTCTTTGGCCAGTACATGGGTTACACTAACGGCCGTTTCTCGACTGTTCTGGACATCCCGGCGGGCACCCTGAAGTCTGGTAGCTCCTATGTTGTGCAGACTTTCGAGTTCAACGTTCCGGAAGATAACGATGAGGCGAACAGCCAGGCGCTGAGCACTCAGGCGTTTGTTCCGGTGAACGGCGAGAACGTTAAGAAGGCGTCTCCTTCGGTTTCTTTGAGCACTGACAAGGTGGATTTGAGCTCTTCGACCACTATCCGTGTGAAGGGTAAGGATTTCAACGTCCCGGCTGGCGCTACCGTGAACGTGCTGTTCTCGGCTGCTGAGGCTGACGGCAACCCGACCGGTGAGGCTCTGGAGAGCATCACTCTGAACGCTGACCGTGTGGCGACCGGCGCGTTTGAGACGACCGTTAATGTTGACGGTACCAAGCTGGATGCTGAGAGCCACTACGCTATTTTCGTGACCGTGAACTACGCTGATGGTGGTAGCGAGCGCATCGCGGCTGATTACCTGACTCTGACTGGTGAGTCTGCTAACAAGAAGGCTCGTGAGCGTTTCGCTGATGTTCCGGCTGCTCACGCGAACCACAAGGCTGTTCTGTGGGCTGCTGATCAGAATCTGATTGATTCTCGTGAGAAGGACTGGTTCGGCGTTAATGATGATGCGACCCGCGGTGAGCTGACTGTTGCTCTGTACCGTCTGGCTGGTTCCCCGAAGGTTGATCTGCCGGCTACTAGCCCGTACCCGGATGTGAAGACTGATGACCCGAACTACGCTGCGTACATTTGGGCTCGTCAGAAGGGCATTACTTTCGGCTGGTCTGATGGTAAGTTCCACGCGGATGCCGGCATTTCGAATGCTACTGTTGCGGCGTTCCTGTACCGTTTTGATGGTAAGAAGCCGGTTGCTGTAACTGAGGCGCCGTACACCGATGTGAAGGTCGGTTCTGCGTTCTACCGTGAGATTACGTGGGCTAAGCAGCAGAAGCTGCAGGTGTTCCCGGGTTCTGAGTACCACCCGACTGCGCTGGTGAGCCGTGGTGAGCTGGCTGGTTTCTTGATGAACTACAAGGTCCGCTAGAGCTCTATAGGGTCTGCTAGGGCTAGTCTCTAGGGTCTAAAGATTATGCCGGGCTGGCGGTGATGAGACGTTGGTTTTATCCCGCTGGCCCGGCTTTTCTGCGCCTCCTTCAGGGCGGTTACACGGTACTTATAGGACGCCTCGAGGGGTGTGAGTGGGGCTGTTGTCCGCTGCTGGCCCGCAGTTTTTCGGGGTATTTTTGCCGATTAACACGCTAGTGTGGGCTGTACCGCATGTGGGGCACACCTCATGCGGTACCCGCTATTGGGCGTTTTTCTGGGTGTTCCGCTCCCCTTTTTAAAGATTGTTCTGTGGAGTGTAAATTAATATTTTTCAAGCTGTAGTTTATGCTTATGACTGTCGCACCCTTGAGCGCGCACCCTTATCCGGCTGGGTGCGCGGAACTAGAGGGAGCCTATCACACACCGATACATCAACCACATTGAGGATTTATGTCCCAGGATTTTAAGCAGTCCTCTGATACTGCCCATAATTCTTCTGCACCTCTGCTGGCACCGGAGGACACCCCCGAGGCTTCTTCCCAGGCTGATTCGAAGAAGCATAGGCGCAGCCGCATTGAACTGGCTGTTGGCGCTGTGGCGCTGGCGGGTGTTTTGTATCTGCCTTTCTCCCCTCTTTTCTCTTTCTATGATTCGTCGGAGGCGCGTCTTTCGTCGGCGGATACTGCTGTGCCAGCGACCGCTTCGGCTACTTCTGCTTCTACCGTGGTGTCGATTTCTTCGACTCAGGGCCCGAAGATTCTGCGTCCGTCCGTGACGGCGCCGGATGCGAACACTATTTTTGTTGATGCTCCCGAGGATTCTGCGTACTATGCGGGTATCCGTTGGGCTGTTCGTACTCAGACGATGGAGCCGGTTTCTGAGGACCATTTTGGTGCTGAGGATCCGGTGACTCGTGGCGAGTTGATCACCATGTTCTATAGGCTGGCGGGTTCGCCTGCGGTGACCCGTCCGGAGCATTCGCCGTATGCGGATGTTGATGAGTCTGACCCGAACTATGATGCGTACCTGTGGGCGCGTCAGGAGCGTATTACTTCCGGTTGGGTTGATGGTAAGTTCCATGCGGAGGCGCGCCTGTCGAATGCTTCTGCGGTGGCTCTTCTGTACCGTGCTGATGGTGCACAGAAGATTCAGATGTCGGGTTCTTCCCCGTTTAGCGATGTGTCGTCTGCGACTCCGTTCTACCGTCAGATTGTATGGGCGTCTCGCCATGGTGTGTCGACGGTGTCTGAGGGTAATGCTTTTGAGCCGACGGCGCAGACGTCTCGTGGACGTGTTGCGATGATGATGTACCTGTATTTCCGCACTTCCTAATTTTCGTGCTTCGTTTCTGTGCTTCGTTTTAGCGCTTTGCTTTAGCGTGTTTGTCTGCCCCGCACTCCTGTTTGGGAGTGCGGGGTTCTGTTTTTGAGCTTCTGTTTTTCAGGTTTTAGCCTGCTGGGTTCATTTTTTTAGTGGCTGGTCAACCTGTGAGTTCTCTCAGAACCTTCAAGTCTCTCTTGAGTGTTCCTGATATCTGTTCAACCCTTTGCTAGGGTGAAAGTATCCCCTGGATCGACGGGGATATTCGACCACTTCTCATTGGGTTGGCGCAGATTCGACGAAGATTCCTCACCACCTTTTAGAAACTGCATCGGCGCGATGGGTCCGACCGATAAGGAATGGTTATGTCCGCTCTTCCGAATTTCAAGGCTTCGTCCTTCTTCCGTGCAGCACGGGGTTGCGGTGCACTGGCGTTGGCTGGCGTGATGGTCCTACCGATGGCTCCGGCACTTGCCCAGAATGCTGCTGCGGACGCTCCTGTAGCTGCAGCGGCTGGTTCTCTGCCGGCTGACCCTGCTCCGAAGGCTGCTGTCGCCCAGAAGGCTGAGGCTGAGGCTTTCGCTCCTCACTGGCGCTACAACGCTTTGAAGGATACCGCTAACGATCAGGTTCTGAATTTCTCTGGTTGGGGTTTTAACGGTGATATTAACTCCCCGAAGGGTGTTCAGATTGTTGTGCGTGAGAAGACCCTGAGGGCACCGGTTCTGGCAACCAGCGACATCATCGAGTACAACGACCCCGAGTATTCGTCCCAGTACCAGCATGGGCTCCTCAACGGTAACGTTAAGATTCCTGCTAACACCCTGGATACTACGAAGCAGTACACCGTTGAGGTTTGGGGCAGCAACGGCTATGAGGACGGCGAGTTCATTACCCCAGTTGTCGGCAAGGCACCCGAGGGTCGCGGTACTCTGCTCGCTTCTCAGGCGCTGAACTTCAATGGTTCTGACGGTTCGCAGGCTGCGGATGTTCCGGGCGCTAAGGCAACCCAGGAGGATACCCCGACGTTCGAGGTTCTGTACGATGGCAAGGCTCAGCTGCTGTACACCTTCGAGGGCGGTACCGTCCACGTGAAGGGTTCGGGTTTCACCAAGGAGTGGCGTGAGAAGCACGGCAAGGTGGCGGTTTACCTGGCCGCTTCTCAGGGTGTTCCCGATGGTAGCCTTCTGCCCGCTGATGATACGCCGCTACGTTTTGAGGAGGGTAAGGACTTCACCATTGCTGAGGACGGCACCCTGGACGCTGAGCTGACGGTCAAGCCGGACGTGCTTCAGCGCTACTATGAGCCTCGCGATTACTTCCCCGGTATCCCGCGTTACGAGGTGCGTTACGAGGTTGACTTGGTTGCTGAGCAACAGGGTCAGACCCAGCTGACCCTTGAGGATCTGTGGGCTGGTAAGAACGTGATTCGCCGTATTGCGGTGCAAACTCAGGTGTTCCGTCCCAGCCCGTTTGCTCCCAAGGTGGAATACAAGGCTCTGGGTAACACTGCCGCTGATCAGGACATTTATTTCTCGGGTACCGGTTTCTACGGTGAGATTCACTCCGTCAAGGGTGTTCAGTATGTAATCCGTGAGAAGGGTTCGAACACCCCTGTTCTGGCGACTAGCGACATCATTGAGTACAACCACCACGACCGCGCTTTTGAGTATGTAAACGGTGTAGTGAACGGCACCGTGAAGGTTCCGGCTAACACGTTGGATGCTTCGAAGAAGTACGTGGTGGAGGTCTGGGCTAATGACGGCTACAGCGAGAGCGGCGAGTTCCTTGCCCCCGTTGTGGGTAAGGCGCCTGAGGGTCGCGGTGAGCTGTTGGCTTCTCAGGACCTGAATTTTAAGGGTTCTGACGCTGTGGAGGATAAGAAGCCTAGCTTGACCGATGAGCAGCGCAAGGAACGCGCTACCCGCGGCGAGCTGGCGGTGGCTCTGTACCTTCAGGCTGGCGCGCCCAAGGTGAACCTTCCTGCAGTCTCCCCGTGGCCGGATGTGAAGACTGACGACCCGAACTACGCTGCGTACATTTGGGTTCGTGAGAAGGGCATCAGCTACGGCTGGTCGGACGGCAAGTTCCATGCGGACGCTGGCATTTCGAATGCTACCGTTGCGGCGTTCACTTACCGTGCGGCGGGTTCTCCTGCGGTGAAGGGTGATTCTCCCTATGTGGATGTTAAGCCTGGCGCTCCGTTCTATCGTGAGATTCTGTGGGCTAGCCAGAATTTGCCTACCGTGTACGGTGGTCAGTATTTCATTCCTAAGCAACTGCTGACTCGCGGCCATTTGGAGACTGTTCTGACTGCTTTCCAGTCTCGCTAAGCTGGCTCTGCTTATCGACTAGTTACCTGAAGAACCCCGTGTTCCCGAGCAGGTTTTCTGTTCGGGTGCACGGGGTTCTATTTTTGGGTTCTGTTCTCGGGGTTTAGCTTGCTGAGTTTAGCTTGCCGAGCTCAATTTTTAGTGGCTGGTCAACCTGTGAAAAACCTCAGAACTCTCAAGCCTCTCTTGAGTGTTCCCTGACATCTACCTGAGGGTTTGCTAGGGTGAAAATGTCCCCGAAACCGACGGGGATAATCGACCACTTTCTCACTGGGTTGGCGCAGATTCGACGGAGATTTCTCACCCCAGGAACCCTATGAACCTGCATCATCCCGGTGGGTACGACCCGTTAGGATGATGTATGTCCTCGCTTCCGAACTCTAAGTCTTCTTTCCTCCGTGCGACGCAGGGGTGCGGCGCGCTGGCGTTGGCTGGTGCTATGGTTCTGCCGATGACCCCGGCGCTGGCTCAGAATGCGGCACCTGTTGCTGATGCACCGGCGGCGAATGCTGTAACCCCCAAGCCGGCTGCTCAAGACGCAGCGGCGCAGCCGACGTACTCCGCTGATTATGACGGTATTCTGTACACCGGCGAGGGCGGCACCGTGACTCTGAAGGGTGCCGGTTTCACTAAGCAGTGGCGTGAGCAGCACGGCACCGTTGTCTTCTACATTGCCGCTACGAAGGACCGCCCCGGTAACGCTGAGCCTTCAACGTCGATGCTCCGCTTTGAAGAGGGGAAGGACTTCACCATTGCCGATGACGGCACTTTTGAGGCTAAGCTGACCATCAAGGCTAAGGCCCTGGAGAGTTTCTACACTCCCATCGATTATTTCCCGGGTATCACCCTGGACGAGGTGCGTTACGAGACGGGTATTTTGACCGAGGCTAAGGGTCAGCCGCAGTCGAGCATTGAGGATATTTGGGGTCGTAAGAACGTTATCGCTCACAATCCGATGTACACCCGCGCTTACCATCCGCAGGTCATGGCACCTAAGTTGAAGTACGATGCGCTGAAGGACACCACGAAGGATCAGGAGCTGCTGGTCCAGGGTGAGGGTTTCGTTGGGGAGGAGCTGCCTGGCCGTGAGGGTGCCATGTACGTGATTCGCGAGAAGGGCACCGGCACCCCCGTCCTGGCGATGAGCGACATGAAGTCCTACTATGAAAGCCCCGATGGTGTAACCCGCCTGGAGGGAGGCACTCTTTACCGCACCATCAAGATCCCTGCAAACACCCTGGATCCGTCTAAGCAGTACGTCATTGAGGTGTGGAGCGACTACGACTACGACCTCACCAAGAAGGACAGGCCCCTCATCACCCCGATTGTGGGTTACGCGCCGGAGCACCGCGGTGTTCTTATGGCTCATCAGGATCTGAAGTTTGAGGGTGTTCTGGACTTCACGGATGCTACTGCGCCCCAGCGAGAATACAAGACCCTGACCTCGAAGCTCACCTACCAGGAGCAGAAGCAGCGCGCTACTCGCGGCGAGTTGACTGCGGCGCTGTACGCTCAGGCTGGCAGCCCCAAGGTGAACCTCCCGGCAGTCTCCCCGTGGCCGGATGTGAAGACCACCGACCCGAACTACGCTGCGTACATTTGGGTTCGTGAGAAGGGCATCAGCTTCGGCTGGTCTGATGGTAAGTTCCATGCGGATGCAGGTATTTCACGCGCTACTGTTGCGGCGTTCACCTACCGTGCAGCGGGTTCCCCAGCTGTTTCTGGTGTTTCTTCGTTCACGGATGTTAATCCGAGTTCCGCCTTCTACCGTGAGATTCTGTGGTCCACTCAGCAGTATGTCATTACTCCGGATTTCGGCACTTTTAATGCGACGGACCTGGTGAATCGTGGTCAGCTGGAGCAGATGCTGTTCAATTTTCAGAACCGCGCTAAGTAAGGCGGACTAGTTCCAATCTGAATACCCCGTGCACCCTGAGAAGTCCTCCTCTCACCGGGTGCGCGGGGTTCAGCTTTTATTGGCTGATCAACCTGTGAAATACCTCAAAACCTTCAAGCCTCTCTTGAGTGTTCCCTGATATCTACCTGAGGGTTTGATAGGGTGAAAATGTCCCCGAAACCGACGGGGCTTCCAACCACTTTTCTCATAGGGTGTGTGCAGATTCAACGGCGAATTCTATACCCGCCGTTGAGCCCGCAGATTCCTGCGAGAAACGATTTTAAGGATGTGTTATGTCCTCGCTTCCGAACTCTAAGTCTTCTTTCCTCCGCGCAGCTCAGGGTTGCGGCGCGCTGGCGTTGGCTGGTGCTATGGTTCTGCCGATGGCCCCGGCGGTGGCTCAGAATGCGGCTCCTGCCGCTGATGCCGCCGTTGTTGCCGCTACCCCGCAGGCTGCTCACCAGGTCGCTGCGGCTACCCCGACCCTGGATGTGTCTCTCCCCAATGGTTACAACTACGACGGCGTAAACATCTTCCTCGTAACGACCGAGGGCGGTACCGTCCATGTGAAGGGCGCGGGCTACACGAAGGAGTGGCGCGCCCAGCACGGCACCGTAGCGCTGTACATTGCTCCCGCGAACTACGCGCCCTCCGGCTACGAGATTCCGACTTCGAAGATGCTGCGCTTTGTGGAGGGTCAGGACTTCACCATTGCCGATGACGGCACTTTTGAAGCTGACCTGAAGGTTGAGGCGTACAAGCTTGCCGCCTACTACTTCGTCGATGACGATTACGCCCAAGATCCGACCGGCGGCACTAAGTACGATGTCCGCTACGAGATTCACGTGGTTGCTGAGCAGAAGGGTCAGAAGCCGCTGACCGCTCAGGAACTGTGGACCAGCAAGAACGTGGTGAGCACCCAGGTTTTGAACACTCTGGGCAAGAGGGCAGAGCCGTTCGATCCTAGCTTGGCATACAACGCTGTGGGTGATCCCGCGCAGGCGCAGGAACTGAATGTGGGCGGTCAGGGCTTTACCGGCAATATCAACTCCGTCAAGGGTGTTCACCTCGCCATCCGTGAGAAGGGCTCGAACACCCCGGTTCTGGCAACCAGCGACATTATCGAGTTTGACCACCCCACCATGTACTCGGCGTACCGTGACGGCAACCTGTACGGTAAAGTACATGTTCCGGCAAACACTCTGGATGCTTCGAAGAAGTACGTGATTGAGGTCTGGGCTAATGACGGTTACAGCGAGAAGGGCGAGCTGCTCGCACCGGTCGTGGGCAAGCCCACTGAGGGCCGCGGCACCCTGCTCGCGTGGCAGGACCTGGATCTGAACGGCACGAACGGTTACAGGGATGCAAACCTGCCCAACGCTCAGGACCCCAAGAAGGATGACAATCAGAAGCCTGCTCCGTCCGATGAGAAGCTGAAGACCCCTGCAACCCGCGGTGAGCTCGCTGCTGCCCTGTACATTCAGGCGGGTACCCCCGAGGTGAAGCTGCCCGAGACCTCCCCCTGGCCGGATGTGAAGACCACCGACCCGAACTTCCCCGCTTACGTGTGGGCTCGTCAGAAGGGTATTACTTTCGGCTGGTCGGACGGTAAGTTCCACGCGGATGCCGGCATCTCGAACGCTACCGTTGCGGCGTTCGCCTACCGTGCGGCTGGTTCGCCCGCGGTTCAGGGCGACTCCCCCTACAGCGATGTTGCTCCCGGTTCGGCGTTCTACCGTGAGATTCTGTGGGCTCAGCAGAACAAGGTGGTGCTGAACGCTAGCGGCGCTTTCGATGCTCAGCACATGGTGACTCATGGTGAGCTGGAGACTCTGATTGAGGCGTTCCAGGCTCGCGCTAAGTAAGGTCGTTTAGACAGCCTGCGCCCCTCGGGTTTTACCTTGAGGGCGCATGCGGCATGGCACATCGGACAGCTCTCTGATTCCCCGTGCTCCCGAATGGTTTTCTGTTCGGGAGCACGGGGTTCACCTTTTAACAGCTACCGCTGTGTGAGATTTCTCGAAACCTTAAAGTATCCCTTGAGTGTTTCCTGACAATCGTTCAACGCTTTGATAGGGTGAGGATATCCCCGAAACCGAGGGGGATTTTCAACCACTTTTCTCATAGGGCGTGCGCAGATTCGACGGTAGATTCTCAGCCTGCCGGTAAGCTTGCGCAGCCCCGGAGAAATGACCCTAAGGATGTCTCATGTCCTCGCTTCCGAACTCTAAGTCTTCATTCTTACACGCGGCCCGCAACTGTAGCGCGCTCGTACTGGCGAGCGCGATGGTCCTGCCGATGACCCCGGCGCTGGCCCAGGATGCAACCCCCGCCGCAAACGTGCCCGTTGCTAATGCGCCGACTGCCAATACCCCCGCCCCTGCAACTCAGGATGTCGCGGATGAGCCGTCTTTCACCGTTGTCTATGAGGATTACTACTACCAGGACGGCCGTGACGTCTTCAAGCAAGAGGGCGACGGCCTGTACACCGGTGAGGACAGTAAAATTACGGTTCTGGGCACCGGCTTCACCAAGGAGTGGCGCAAGCAGCACGGCAAGGTAGTCATCTACATCGCACCCGAGGAGAACGTCCCCTACAACGCCCATCAGGTGACCGATACCCTCTTGCGGTTTGAAGAGGGCAAGGACTTCACCATTGACGATGACGGCACCTTTGTCGCCCCTCTGAATGTTGAGGCTAATACTTTGCCGAGTTACTACACCCTCACGGAGTATTTCCCGGATATGACTCTGGACAAGGTGCGTTACGAGGTTGGCATCCTTGCCGAGCCCGAGGGCCAGCCGCAGTCAACCGTTCAGGATATCTGGGCTCGCAAGAACGTTGTGACGCATCACGGTCTGAGCACCAATGATTATCACTTCGACACCTTCGCACCTAAGTTGAAATACGACGCTTTGAAGGACACCACGAAGGATCAGGAGCTGCTGATTCAGGGTCAGGGCTTCGTAGGGACTGACATCCCCGGCGTTGAGGGCATGATGTACGTCATTCGCGAGAAGGGCACGGGTTCCCCCGTCCTGGTTATGAGCGAGATGAAGCGTTACGTCCACGGTGATGATGAATACGAGACGGGCCTGGAGGGAGGCTTCGCTTTCGTCAATCTCAAGATTCCCGCGAACACGCTGGATCCGTCCAAGCAGTACGTCATTGAGGCGTGGAGCGACTACGGTTACCCCAGCAAGACGGATAAGACTCTCATCACCCCGATGGTGGGTTTTGCCCCGGAGCACCGCGGAGTTCTTTTGGCGCACCAGGATTTGAAGTTTGAGGGTGTCCAGCGGTTCACGAATGCTTACGTACCCGTAGAGGAACGTATGTACTTTTCGACATCGCTGAACGACGAGGAACGGAATCAGCCCGCCACCCGCGGTGAGCTGGTTTCCGCCCTTTATGAGATGAAGGGCAGCCCCAAGGTGGACCTTCCTGAAGTCTCCCCGTGGCCGGATGTGAAGACGGACGATCCGAACTACGCCGCCTACATTTGGGCTCGTGAAAAGGGTGTTACCTTCGGCGGACCTGACGGAAAGTTTCACGCGGAGGACGGTCTCACGAATGCAACCGTTGCCGCAATGATTTACCGTGCGTCTGGTTCACCGGAAGTATCAGGTGTTTCGTCCTTCCCGGATGTTACGCCGGATTCCGCGTTCTACCGTGAGATTCTGTGGGCTACCCAGCAGAATGTTATTACTCCCGAGACCGGCATGTTTGAACCGAATCATGCTGTGACCCGCATTGAGTTGGAGTGGATGTTGTTTTATTACCGGCATCGTGTGCTGAACCCTATCACTACCGGCCTGTATCGCATTGCTAACTAAGTAGGCCAGGTAACTAAGTAGGCCGGGCCGGTTCTAGCCCGGGTACCTCGTCACAACAGACGGGGTGCCCGGGCTCTTACGCGCTGAGGGAATCCGCGCGGATTCTTCTAGAGTTCTCGCCCCTAGAATTCTCGCCCTAGAGTTCCCACGCGGGGGCTGCGGCGGTGCTTGCCGAGTGCGCCTCCTGACCGGTTGCCACGCCGGTGGAGACGGTGAAGTCCCACGGGTCACTGTTGAGTGCAGACAGCTTCGTTTCGATGGTGAAACCGCGCTCAGCGAGCAGGGCACACAGGCGGTTTGCCGCCGAACGCAACCACAGCGATTCGCTGGCGGCGTGGGAGCAGTCAATCAGGGCGATGTTGCTGCCGTCGATTCGTGCGGTTTCGCGGAATTCGCTGGCGGGGTGGTGGCGCAGGTCGGCGGTAATGTACACCTGTGCGTCGGTCGCGCGTACTGCGTCGAAGAGGGAGTCGCCGGCACCACCGCAGAGGGCGACGCGGCGGATCGGCTGGTCGGCGCGTCCGGCGATGCGCAGGCCACCGGCAGTTGCGGGCAGTGCCGCTGCGAGGCGTTCTGCTAGCTCCTTGAGGGTGATTTCTTCGGGTAGGGTGCCGAGGCGACCGGTGCCTACCGCGTGTTCCTGCTCGTCGAGCACCTGGGTTTGCGCTTCGGTGAGCGGTTCGCGGTCAATCAGGCCGATAGCGTCGCAGAGCGCTTCGTTCACACCTTCGACGGCGGCATCGGCGTTGGTGTGCGCGCCGAGCAGGCCGCATCCGCCTTCGATAAGGGTGTGCAGTACATTGCCCTTGTAGTCGCTGTCGGGGATGAACTTTGCGCCGCGGAGCAGCAGCGGGTGATGGGTGATGAGCAGCTGCGCGCCTTCGGCTACGGCTTCTTCGGCGGTGGCGGTGAGGGCGTCTACTGCGAAGAGGACGGTGCTCACTTTAGCGGCGCCACGTCCGGCGACGAGGCCGGAGGCATCCCATCCGGCGGCAAGCTGCGGCGGGAAGAGCGTGTGGAAGGCATCGACGACTTCTGCGAGGGTGGGGGTTTCTAGTTTTTCAGTCATACCTCTATTGTGGCAGGTGGCGCGGCAGGGCAGGTGGCGGTTTACGCCAAAGCCCGCGGTAGCACAGGAATATTGTGCGGCCCTGCGGTGTTCTTCAAGTAGTGTGGTTTTATAGTTCAAGGAGGAATCATGACTGATGTTGTTCTTGCCGGCGGCTGTTTCTGGTGCCTGGATGCGGTGTACCGCCAGTTCCGCGGGGTTGAGGCGAGCGTCTGCGGCTACACGGGCGGCGAGACTCCCGACCCTGATTATCGTTCGGTATGTTCGGGTACGACCGGGTACCAGGAGGCGCTGAAGCTCAGCTTTGACCCGCAGGTCATTGACCTGGATACGGTGCTGGATATTTTCTTCACGAGCCACGATCCGACCAGCTGGGATCGTCAGGGTGCGGATACCGGTTCGCAGTACCGTTCGGTGCTTTTCTACGCGGATGAGCAGCAGCGTGAGGCGTTTGAGCGTGCGGTGGCGCGTGCTCAGCAGCTGTACCCCTCCCCCATTGTTACGGAGATTAAGCCCCTGGGCGTGTTCTATGAGGCTGAGGATTATCACCAGAACTATTACGCGTTGAATCCGGCGCAGGGTTATTGTGCGTTTGTGGTAAGCCCGAAGGTGGCTCAGGCACGCCGTAATTTTGCGCATCTGCTCCGTTAGTCGGTGCGTCCGGTTCAGTCGAGGCGTATTACGTTGTTCACCCCGTAGCTGTCTTTTGTTGTGTGGCAGCTACGGGGTGTCTTCGTATGCGCCCGGCTATTTGTTGTTCTCCTGTGCTTTACGGTTGCTATAAGGTGCGCCCGGTATGATGGGGGTGTCGACTCATTCCCCCCCCTCGTCCGTTGACCTCTTCGAAAGACTGCTGATGACTAGCCCCTCTTCTAAGCCCGTCGCTTTGAGCCGCCGCGCCGTGTTGGGTGCGGGCGGTGTTGGTCTTGCCGCTGTGTTGTCTGCGTGTGCGCGTACGGTGCATCCGCCAGTTGATACTGCCGCCTCTGAGTCAGCGAGCGTGAGCCCCTCTGCTTCGCCGGCGTTGCCGTCTGCGAATAAGTCGTATCAGGGTAAGGTCACGTTCGATAACTTTGAGAAGAACGGCGAGTATGTGCCTGCCACGGCTGAGAAGAAGGCGCAGAATGTGCCCAAACCGATTATGCCGGAGAAGGTGCAGGAGCTGAGCATTGACGGTATTTATGCGCTGATTGGCTATTGGATTTCTAGCTTTAATTATTTGGCGTTGACGGGTGATATTGAGCCGTTGAAGAAGACGGACCCGAGTAGCGAATACTATAAGGAGCTTGAGCCGATGGTTAAGCTCTATGAGACGGGTCGCGGCTGGCTTTACGATACGAGTGAGCCGATGTCTGTGTACCTGTTGACGGATACTCCCACGCAGGTTGAGGGCGACCGTATTCGTTATTTCTGGCGTGCTCGTTCCCTGGTTGATCAGAATGCGAAGAGGCATCTGACGGAGGGTGATAACCGCGATAAGTCGCTGGCTAGGGCAGAAGATTCTCAGGGTCAGGCGATGAGGATTGTTGTGGAGTATAAGGAGGGTGCTTGGTTTATGAGTACCCAGAAGGATAAGGATGCTGGTAAGAGCTCGGGTTCTGCGAGCACTTCGGCTTCCTAGTGCGCTAATTGCAGCTTTTTAGACCTTTCTTCGCAAAAGGATATAAGTAGTAACATTTGATATCTATATGCGTGTTTACGGTATGATATGGGTGTCAACTCACTCTATTTCCTTTGTTGACTTCTTTTGAAAGGCTGATAATGACGAGCCCTTCCCCCATATCTACCCGTGTGAGCCGCCGCGTGGCGCTGGGTGCAACCGGTGCCGGCGTACTGGCGGCATTGACTGCGTGCGCTAGCGATATTCGCCCACTGGCTGATGGCTCGGCGTCTAACTCTACTTCCGGTTCTGCTAGTGCATCCGCGAGCGCTTCAGCTAGTGCCTCGGCTAGCGCTTCGCCTTCTGCTTCTTCCGGCAAGCATTATAAGGGCCTCGTGAAGTTCGATAACTTCGAGAAGAACGGCGAGTACGTTCCGGCAACCGCCACTCATAAGGCGCAGAATGTGCCGAAGCCTCTCGTTCCGGCGAACATGAACGAGCAGAACGTTGACGGTATTTACGCGTTCGTTGGTTATTGGTTGGCGAGTTCCAACTATCTGCTGATGACCGGCGATACTGAGCCGCTGCAGAAGGTTGAATCTGCGGATTCACTGCAGAATTACCAGAATTTGACGGTTGCCTATGAAAATAATGCGGGCTGGCTCTACGGTGTGGATAGCCCTATGACTCTTGAGTTGCTTTCTGATTCACCACAGAAAATTTCCGGTAGCAGAACTCGTTATGACTGGTTGGCGTACATGAACTACAGCGCCGATATGAAGATTCACATTGAAGGCAGCCCTGATGAACCTTTCATGGAGGATAGTTCGCGGGAACTGACGAAGGTTAGTGTGGAGTACAAGGACGGTAAGTGGATTATGGTCAGCAGTGAGGATGGCTCTTCTGCGACTGACTCTGCCGGCGAGTCTTCTTCTGTCTAAGCACCTACCCTATAGGTAAGGTCTAACGGCTTAAGATAGACTTCTCCCCCGCCTGCGGTAATGCACCGTGGGCGGGGGTTCTTTATGTCAAGACTTGGTGATGCTTTGCAGTGGTATTAGGTTGCTTTGTCATCGGCGCTAAATGACGACCGCTGATGGGCATCTGTGTATTTGCCGGTATGATGGGGTTGTCAACTCACTCAATTTCCTTTGTTGACTTCCTATGAAAGGCTGATTATGACGAGCCCTTCCCCCATTTCTGCTGGTATGTCCCGCCGCGTGGCGCTGGGCGCGACCGGTGCCGGTGTGCTGGCTGCATTGACTGCGTGCGCTAGCGATATTCGCCCGACGGCTGAAGGTTCGGCGTCTAGCTCCGCTTCTGAAAGCGCCTCGGCCGCTGCTTCCGCATCTGCTTCTTCGGACAAGTCCTATAAGGGCTTTGTGAAGTTCGATAACTTCGAGAAGAACGGCGAATACGTTCCTGCCACTGCCGAGAAGAAGGCGCAGAATGTGCCCAAGCCCCTCGCCCCGGCGAACATGAACGAAGATAACGTTGATGGCATGTATGCGTTCATTGGCTACTGGCTGGCAAGCTTTAACTATGCGCTAATGACCGGTGATACTGAGCCGATGAAGAAGGCTGACCCTGCAGATGTGTATGTGAATGGTCTGCAGGAACTTACGATCATGTACGAGAACGATCTGGGCTGGATGTACGGTACGGATACCCCGGTTACTCTTGAGCTGACTAGTGGTTCACCGAAGAAGGCGTCCGGTAAGGGTACCCGTTACGACTGGCCGGCATACATGAACTACAGCGCCGATGCGAAGATTCACATTGAGGGCAAGTCTGACCAGCCCTTTAAGACCGCTTCTAGCCCGAATGGCAAGCTGGCGAAGGTTGCCGTGGAATACAAGGACGGTAAGTGGATTATGCTCACCGGCGATGAAGGCTCTTCTTCGTCGGCTTCCGCTTCTTCCTCTAGCTCTTCTTCTGTCTAGGCCCCACCATATCGGTTCCGGTCTAACGGTTTGAGGTAGGCTTCTCCCCCGCCTGCGGTAATGCACCGTGGGCGGGGTTTCTTTGTGCCGAAACTCTGCGAAAATTCTGCCGTAACTCTGCGGAACCCCAGGGTAGGAAACCCAGGGAACACCCAGGGGAAAACCCAGCGGATGTTCGGGGTCGGAGGAGGGGCGCTCGGGTACGCTTAACGTATATACATTGACGTACTACATGTGGTCTTTACCTGCAGGTTGTGAGCTTCGTGCTGACGGCTTTGGGGGTGAAGGATCCAACGAAGGACTTCCGATGACTACTTTCTTCACTCGACGTACTGCCCTGGGTGTTGCCGTTGCTGGCGCGCTTTCTGCGTTGACTGCGTGCGCTAGCGATATTCGCCCGCTGGCCGACAGTACCGGCTCGGCTTCTCCGTCGGAGGCGGCGACCGCCTCCGAAACTGCTTCCGCCGCAGCGTCTGCGAGCGCTTCTCCTTCGGCGTCTGAGAGTGCTTCTGCGAGTGCTTCTGCCGCTTCGGGTCTTCGATCTTCGGGCAGGAAGTATAAGGGCATCATCACTTTCGAGAATTATGTGGAGAACGGCAAATATGTTGCGGCGACCGCTACGCATCCGGCTGAGAACGTGCCGAAGCCTGCGCCTCCTGAGAACTTCAAGGAGCACAGCGTTGATGGTGCGTACGCTTTCTTGAGTTTCTGGCTGGCGAGCTTGAACCATTTGATGATTACGGGTGACCCGGGCCCGATTGAGCTTGCTTACTATGAGGGCTACGCCTTGGAGAAGTATCCTGGCACGTTGAAGCTGTATGCGTCGGGTGCTGGTTGGGTGTACGGTACGGAAACTCCGTATATTGTTGAGCTACTGACTGATGCTCCACGTGAGGTGCCAGGCAGCGACAATACTCGCTTTATTTGGGAAGGCTTTTCCTATATGGACCCCAAGATGATACGGCATTATAGGAATCAGCCTGAGAAGGCGACGAGTGCTGATGAGTCGAAGAAGAGGGTGGCGAGGTTCCGACTGGATTACAAGGACGGCAAGTGGGAGTTGTCTAGCGCCGCATAGTTGCCGTATTGCTGAAGGTTCCCTCGCATGCTGACTTCTCATGATGGAAGACCCCGCACCTGGTAAAACGCTGGATGTGGGGTCTTAATTTTCTGAACATTCGAAGTGGTCACGGGGCTATGTGGTGGCTCTCGGGTAACCTTAAAGGTGTATACATTGACGTACTGATAGGTCTTTACAGTGCGTCTACGCCTGCTCTGGCGCACGGTGTTTTTATCTGTTCTGTATTGGTTCCAACGAAGGGCTTCCGATGACTACCTTTTTCACTCGACGTACTCTCCTGGGCGTGGGTGCGACCGGTATTCTTGCAGCGCTGACTGCGTGCGCTACTGATATTCGTCCGCTGTCGCAGGGCTCGGGTGGTTCCTCTGGTTCAGCTTCTAATGCTGCTTCTGGCGCTACTTCTGGCGCGGCTTCCTCTTCTGTGAGCGCCTCGGCGTCACCTTCTCCTACCGATGATCACACGCCCGGCTCATACGTGGGTCCGATTAAGTTCAATAACTACGAGCGGAGCGGCACCTACATTCCGGCGAGTGCGGAGGCGCCGGCGCAGAACGTGCCGAAGCCTCTTATCCCGGAGAAGATGAAGGAGAACAGCCCCGAGGGTGCTTACGCTCTGATGGGTTATTGGCTTGCTTCCCAGAATTATCTGATTCTGACCGGCGATGTTGAGCCGCTGATGAAGGCGGATCCTGCGAAGGCTTTTTTGAGGAACTCTAGGACCATGATTAAGCTCTACGAGTCGGGTCTGGGTTGGATTTACGGTTCGGATCAGCCGTACAAGATTGAGATTGCGGAGAATGAACTTCAGCCGGTTGCTAATAAGCAGGACCGTTATGAATGGCTTGTGACTGTTGCTTATGATCCTGCCGCTAAGTACCACATTGAGGGTGAGCCTGATGCGACTATCGTTGAGGAGGAAAAGACGATTCCTCGCACGACGAAGTTCATCATGGAGTACAAAGAGGGCATGTGGCGCATGCTCTTGGACAATAACAGTTAAATTCCGCTCCTTCTGATACTCACTACTTAAGGATTTCTGATGACGACTTTCCTTTCTCGGCGTGCAGTCCTACTAGCTGCCGGTGCGGGCGCTATTACGATGCTGAGTGCCTGCTCCAGCGATATTCGTCCGTTGGCTGATAGCTCCCCGTCTGCTTCTGGAGAGGCTTCCTCTTCAGCAAGTTCTAGCGCCTCTGCTAGCCCCTCCGCTTCTGCTAGCTCATCCTCTGCGGATGGTTCTTCTGAGAAGTCTTATCTGGGGCCGGTAAAGTTCGAT
The DNA here is from genome assembly GCA_963534775.1 of Rothia mucilaginosa. Lineage (GTDB taxonomy): Bacteria > Actinomycetota > Actinomycetes > Actinomycetales > Micrococcaceae > Rothia > Rothia mucilaginosa_D. The sequence goes on from CAUSUH010000005.1 coordinate 46,490, forward strand.
AACTATGAGAAGAAGGGTGAGTACGTCCCCGCGGATGAGACGCACAAGGCGCAGAATGTGCCCAAGCCCCTCCCTCCGGCGAATATGCATGAGAAAACCATTGATGGCGCATACTCTGCCTTTAGTTTTTGGCTTGCCAGCGTCAACTATCTGGTGCTCACCGGTGACGATGAGCCGTTGAAGCAGGCTGACCCCTCCGGCAGGGATGTGAAGTCTTTCCATGATTATGTGACTTTTTATGAGTCCAATGAGGGGTGGTTTTACGGTTCGGAGCATGCGCTTCAGGCTGAGATTATGACCCCGCAACCTGAGAAGGTATCGGGTAGCGACTCCCTCTACTACTGGCGTATCACGCTGTCCAAAGATTCTAAGGCGATGATGCATGTTGAGGGTAAGGGAAACAGGCCTATGTACCAGAACACTTCCATGGAGCCTGAGCTTTCCGACCTGAAATTGTCGTATCAGGACGGCAAGTGGTTCACTTACCCCACCAAGGTACATGGACAAGGCTCTGCGAGCCCGAGCACCAAAGCATCCGATGAGGCTAACGCTAAGAATGCCTAGAGCATCTTTGCTGAGTCCGTCTTAGGGGCGGGGATTCACCTCGCTTACAGGCGCATAAGATTTAGGGCTTAGGCCCATGACCCTACGCACTACTTAAGGATTTTTCATGGCAACTTTTCTTTCTCGACGTGCCGCACTAGCGGCTGCTACCGGTGCCGGTGCGGCTGTAGCGCTGACTGCCTGCGCTAGCGATATCCGCCCGCTGGCTGATAGCTCTTCTTCTCCTTCCGGTGAGGCTTCACCTTCGGCAAGTGCTTCTGAATCTGCGAGCGCATCCGCTTCAGCGTCTGCCGCTGATTCCGGCAAGAAGTCGTATAAGGGCACGGTGAAGCTCGACAAGTACGAGAAGAACGGCGAGTACGTTCCTGCCACGGCTGAAAAGAAGGCACAGAACGTGCCGAAGCCTGTTGTTCCGGAGAAGATGAACGAGGCAACCGTTGAAGGCATGTACCAGTTCCTCAGCTACTGGCTGGCGAGCTTCAATTACATGTTTATGACGGGCGATTACGAGCCGCTTAAGAAGGCTGACCCTGAAGGCCGCTATGCGAACGAGGGCAGCAATGCTGTTATCATCTACTCTTCCGGCAGGGGCTGGGTATACGACACGGATGCGCCGGTTACCGTTCAGCTTCTGACCGACGCCCCGAAGAAGGTCGCGGGCGGACCCAACCGCTACGATTGGCTCGGACGCATCATCTATGACCCCAACGCGAAGATCCACATTGAGGGTCAGGACCCCGCTCCCCTAGTCGATGGATCCACTAAGAGCGAGGCAACCAACTTCGCGACGGACTACAAGGACGGTGCGTGGTACATGCTCAGTGATGAGGATGCTGATGCATCCTCTTCCGAGAAGAGCAGCGCTAGCGCCTAAAACCCGCCTCTAAGCGGCTGGTTCTAAAAGTGAGGGAAGCTCCCGTATGCAGTTGAGATTGCATGCGGGGGCTTCCTCTTTACCTACGTGCGGTGGCGATGTTCCCTTATGCGTTCATGAGCGGACTTTGAACATGCGTCAGTTCCTTCGGGTACGCTTAAAAGTACACTGACAAACCGTTTAGGGGTTCTCATGCCTACTTTCGTTACTCGCCGCACCGCCCTGGGCGTTGCTACCGCTGCCGCGCTCGCCTCCCTGACTGCCTGCGCAAGTGATATTCGCCCATTGGAGGACCCGAGCGTAGTTGACCCGATGCGCCCCTACAAGGGTGACTTAAAATTCAATAGCTACAAGTCCACCGGAACCTACCGCCCCGCAAGCACCACGAAGAAGGCGGAGAACCCGCCCATGCCCGTTCCTCCCGAGAACATAAAGTCGAAGACGATTTCGGGCATGTATGCGGCGCTGGGCTACTGGCTCGCAGCCCTGAACTATCTGACGGTTACCGGCGACGCTGCCCCGTTCAAGGACGTGGACCTAGACGGTATCTACGTACAGAAGATGAAGATATACGTAGACTTGTACGCGAAGGATGAGGGGTGGATGTACGGCACCGATACGCCGCTCTTGGCTGAGCTGATCGAAGAGACTCCACAGAAGGTTGACGATGAGCAGTACCGTTGGAAGGGCATTGGCCGTAACCATAAGGCCGCCGTTCTCCATTACGTACCGGAGGACAGGGATATTCACATTGCAGATACGAGCGGCAGCTCTGCTAATGATGAGGTCACTTTTGTGTTGAATTATCGGAACAATACGTGGATGGTCACCATTGAGACGAAAAGCTCTTCGACAGCTACCCCCGACTCCTCGGGCGGAAGCAATTCTGGCCTCAACGTTTAGGATGCAGTGGCATAGACACCGACACCACGTACGCCTAACAAACAGCACTTTTCGTTAGCTAACGCAGTTTTTGTAGTATTTTCCCAGGTTTGATACCCAAGAAATCATAAACATATCCAAATACACTAAGGTACTCTGAAATAGATACACCGATAATCTATTGAAGGGTACCTTATGTCTACCTTCGTGACCCGACGCGCCGCCCTTGGCATCGCCGCCACCGCCGCGCTCGCCTCCTTGACTGCCTGCGCCAGTGATATTCGCCCGCTCAGCGACCAGAGCACGCCCGGTACACAGCGCTCCTACAAGGGCGAGCTAAAGTTCAACGGCTACGAATCACGCGGCACCTACATTCCCGCAACCAGCTCGAAAAAGGCGGAGAATCCGCCCAAGCCTGTCCCTCCTGCAGAGATGAAAGCCAAAACGACGGAGGGCATGTACGCCGCCATAAACTACTGGTTGGCTTCTTTCAATTACCTTATGATTACCGGCAACATTGAGCCCTTTAAGGCTGTGGATATAAACCGAAACGATATCTACAAGGCCGAACCTTTCGTCGAATTTTATGAGAAGAACACTGGCTGGGTGTACGGTACTGATGCGCCGTTCTCAGCAGAACTGACCGAGGACGCTCCGCAGAAGGTTGACGAACAACAGTACCGCTGGCTGGGTGTTGGCCGATATAACAAGGAAGCAAAGATTCACTACACAGATGGCAGGGAACTCACCATGGCCTCATTGAGTAGCGGCCCCGGTGATTATGAGTTCTTCTTTATCTTGGAGTATCAGGATGGCGCCTGGACGGTTCGGAATGAACCAGTCAAACTTACAACAAGCTCACCCAACTCAAGCGCGAGCAGCTCCGGCGCCCCCGTTTAGAACCCCGGCCATATCGTAGTCGTGCGAGAATCTCTGGGTCCCGTGTTTTTCGTCATCTACCGCCGCTTTTACGGCGTTGGAGGCGCACACAACATTGGGCTGGCCGCTCCCCTGCGATATTCTGGAATTAGTTCAATACCGGCACATACTTTATTCACCTCAGAAAGAGCCCCATGTCTACCATGTATACCCGCCGCACCGCCCTGACCGCACTGGGCCTGGGCACCGCTGCACTTCTTGCCGCATGTTCCTCAAAGTCCTCCGAATCTTCAGCAACCGCGAGCGCATCCGCACCCGAGTCTTCGGCATCCGCGAGCGCTACCGCATCCGTCTCCCCCACCGCGGAGGTAACCACCACCATTGAACCCGGCCCCAGCATGAAGGGTGAGGTCGTTCTTGCCGACTACTCCTCCACCGGCACTTTTGAGCCCGGCACCAAGGAGCACAAGGCAGTGAACGTCGCGATTCCCGTGGAGCCGGCGAAGCTGCGTGAGAACAGTGTTGAGGGTCTGCACGCGTTCATTGCGTACTGGCAGGCTACCCTGAACTACCTGCTGCTGACCGGTGACGGTGTACGCTTCACAAACATTGACCACACCGGCGACTACTCGACTGTGGCTGAGTTCTTCCAGAGCATGTACGCTTCGGAGAGCGGCTGGGTGATTGGTTCCGAGCGTCCGATGATTCTGTCGCTGACTGCTGACCGCCCGACTAAGGACACCCGCACCGGCTACTACACTTGGGCAACCGAGATGGTAATTGATGGTGCTGAGGGTGCTGGCGTGTACAGCAAGACCAATGATCGTGTGCAGCCGCTGACCGAGGTATTCAAGTACCCGGGTAAGCCGGTGGCTGGCCAGATTGTGGCACACTACCAGGACGGCACTTGGCGTATGGTGCGTCGTGCTCCGGGTACTGCGTCTGCCTCGCCGGTTCCGTCGCTGAGCCCGAGCGCTTCCGCTGAGGGTACTGCGTCTGCGGAGGCGACCGCTGCAGGTTCCGCTGAGGCTACTACTGCTTCTGCTGAGGCGTCGGCACAGTAGATTCCGGGTCCCATATACCGCTGAGAAGCCACATGTGTTTCAAACACATGTGGCTTCTCGCTTTTAATCTTTCTTGAAAAAGACAGATATAAACAAAAAAGCCTTGATTCCGAAGAATCAAGGCTTTTTTCCTAGTGTGACCCCAACCGGATTTGAACCGGTGTTGCCGCCGTGAGAGGGCGGAGTACTAGGCCGCTATACGATGGGGCCGTGAGATTTACATCTCTTTTACCAGGTCTCCCTGGCAACACATATAACTATACAGAGGTTCCCAGAAACAACCAAATCGAAAAGCGGTGAAATGAGTCACATATTTTACACTGAGTGCAAGGCCTAAAAACAGACTCCTCCCCCAGCTGTGCAGACCCCCCCCGACAGCCATCCGGCACCTCCGCAGCGCCCGCCTCCGTGCCCGCGCCTGCCTCGTTCAGGCGCCACGGCACCACAACACCACGGCATCAAGGCACAAAAATGCGCCCCGCACAATGTACGGGGCGCATCCGCTCAAACTAGAGCAAGAAACTATGCCTTACGGCGGCGAAGCACCATCACAGCGGCACCAGCAATCAGCACAAACGCACCAACAGCAGCCAGGCTCAGAACATTCTGAGCACCGGTCTTAGCCAGCGAGCCCTTGCTCTGAGGCGCAGATTTGGTTGCCGAAGCGCTCACCTGAGAATCCGAACCGGAGCCCTTAGACTGATCCTCAGACTTCACCGAAGAAGAGTTCTTCAGCGGCGCGGTCTTCGCGGTGGTTCCCAGCTGGTCGTTAGCTTCCTCAGCCTTCGACTGTTCGCCCTTAGGCTGCTCAGCTGCCGGCTTCTTTTCTGCTACAGCAGCAGATGCGGAAGGCGATGCCGAAGCATTGGTCGGGAATGCCGGCTCCTCAGCCTCATCGCGGTTATCCGCATTGCCGGCGTCCTTCGCATCATTAACAATCAGCGAAACAGCCGAATCGTAATTACGGTTGGTAGCCACGTCGGAACCAGCGGTGACAGTACCGAGCATATAGCCCTGGCTGTACTGCATGGTGTTCGCGGGAACACGCAGAGTTGCGTCGAAGGAGTACTTGCCGGTGCGTGCGTTGTAGACGAACGCGCTCGCCGGAACGACGGTGGAGACCTTCTGAATATTCGCCAGTTCGCTATCGGTCAGCTTGTCGTAACCCATCGACCATTCGCCTTCCTTGACGAGGAACAGGCGAATACCTTCTGCTGGGGGCTTCTCAAAGTCGTAGCCGGACACGTGGAAGGTGTAGGGGCGGGTAATGTCGACGGTACCCTCAGCAAAGTTCAGGGTGGGGTCAATCAGCACTGCGGTAGCCTGCTTCGGGTAGCCCTGGAAGGGAACCTTAGCGGGGTTGATGGTCGCAGTGGAGGTGAACTCACCCTCAGAAACCTCAGCGTAGAACTTCACGATGGAGTTCGGAACCAGCTTCTGCTGCGAGGAAGGAACAGCCTTGCCGTTGCGATCCACGGTCGCCTTGGAAGTGTAGGTGTCGGTCATGGTGCCGTCGCCGGTCTTCGAGTTCAGCACGTAGGGCACAGCCGCAGTGGTGTTAGCGATATCCTGCTTGTCCACTGCAACAACGGAGCCATCCTCGGTGACGGTCAGGTCGTTAGCCTTACCGCCGTTCATCTCAACCTCACCGATCACGCGGTCGGTCTTAGCGTCAAAGATAGCAATCTTGCCGGTACCGAAATCGGTAACGTACACCAGATCGCGGCCCTCATCGTTCTCCATGGACAGCGCCTGGGTACCGAACTTAACGAACTTCTTGAACGCACCGGTGGTCAGATCATAGACAGAGATACCGGAGTTCACGCCGTCCACACCCTGGGAGGAGACGTAAAGCTCGTTCTCGGAGTGGTCAATAGTGACGTCAGAGGGGCGAACTTCAACGGAGGAATTCTCGCCGCGGGTCTGAATAACCTGCTCAGTCTTGAACGTATGAGTGTTGATTACGAAGACCTTGCCGCCGGTGCGCTCGGGCACATACAGCTTGTCGCCGTCAATGGTCATGTTCATGCCAATGTAGCGGGTACCACCATTGGGGGCGCCTTCCAGCTGCAGCTTAGTGACCTGGAAGGTCTTCATGTCGATTGCGGACACATAGTAGCGGCCGGTCACGAACACCTTGCCGGAGTTGTGGTCCACCAGCACAGAGCGGGGGTGCTCAATCCAGTTCGGGTCACTCTCGGAGATACCGTGGTTAGTCCAAATCTGCTCCATGGTGCTCTGGTCGAACACAGACAGGGAGTTGTCGGTGGTGTTAGTAACCCACACGGTACCGGACACATCATCAACAGTGATGCCGTACGCGGAAATGTAGCCAAATTCGCCGTTCTTATCCAGCTCGAAGGGAAGCGCCGCCACTTCTTCAATCTGAAGAGTGTCTGCGTTGACACGAGCAATGGTGGAGGCGAGGTCGCCGCGGGCACCCACGCCGACCATCCAAATCTTGTTGGTCGCCTTAGAGTAGGCAACCTGGTACTGGCCGGGCAGACCCTGGGTAATCTGCGCAACGGACGCGGAGGTGTCAACAACGCGGCTCAGCGATGCGGTAGAAGGAACCGAGGCGCTGGGGGAAGCGGTCTGATGTGCGGTATTCGGTGCTGCGAAGGAGGCAGGAATCATGGCTGCGCCGGAGATTGCGAGCGCGAGGGAGCCGACGGCGAGCCCCTTCAGTGCTTTGCCCGAGGAGGGAGTGAGGTTCAATGTGTGTCCTTCAAATGTGTAACGGAAGTGCTCACATGCCGCATGCGAATGCTAACGAGACACCCGTGAATATGCGGTGACATATTCGACGGCACGAAAAGCAGAAGTGTAGGTAACGCATAAATTTACTTACCTTCTAATCCTCAGTGTTTTCCTCGTAAAATACAAGCAGCGACGTGGGTGTGTTTTGTGTTTTTATGAGTGACCCCCAAATTCACCTTCAGTATCACGTGAAGGTTGATGTGCTCCCCCGGGTTTTTCCTTGCTCTTGCGGGCAAAAACCCAGGTCACGAGGGGTATTGTGATGCTTTTATATTTACACATTAATGTAAATGTTTAGGTGAGGCGCGCCAGCGAGATTCACCACGGGTTAAACATTTTCTCGACATTCAAAACCTATATTTTTACAGGCAAGTGCACATATATAAATATGTACTAAAACCACCTACCCAGCATTAGCCCAAGCGGGCACACAAAAGGCGGGTACCCCTCCCCCAGATTCGAAGAATCCGAAAGAGAAAATACCCGCCTTTTCACGCGTTATATCGAGCTTTTAAGCCCGAGAGCTAAACGTTACACGCTATGCCTTGCGGCGGCGCACCACCAGAGCAGCACCCGCAATCAGAGCCACAGAAGCGAAAGCAACCAGCGGCATCACAGCGTTAGCACCGGTGTTCGCCAGAGCGCCACGCGAAGAGCCAGTCTGCGAGGAACCTGCGTCGCTCTTAGCTACCGAGGAGCCACCGCCCAAATTATCGGAGCCACCTGCAGAGGAGCCACCGTTCTTCACAGCCGAACCGGACTTATCAGCCTTCACAGCATCCGGAGCAGACTTGGAGTCCTGTGCACCGGTCTTAGCGTCAGACTTGGAGTCAGACTGAGATGCCTGATCCTTGGAGGTCTGATCCTTAGCCTCTGCGGTGTTCTCAGACTTAGCGTCAGACTTCTTATCCTCAGGCTTCGGGTCAGCAGGCTTCGGGTCAGCAGGCTTCGGGTCAGCAGGCTTCGGATCTGCAGGCTTCGGGTCAGCAGGCTTCGGATCTGCAGGCTTCTTGTCCTCAGCCTTCGGGTCAGCAGGCTTCGACTCCTCAGCCTTCACACCGGTCACCGTCGGGTAACCCGCAAACTGAAGCGAAGTCGGGGTGATACCCACCGGAGCTGCGCTCGCGTCGGTGTCCTTCAGGCCAACCTTGAACTTCAGAATCGAGTTAGCCTTCAGCTGCTGAACCGATGCGGGAACGTCGTTACCCTGGCGGTCCTTGGTGGGCAGGGTGGTGTACTCGCTGGCGGTGGTGATTTCGCCGGTGGTGCCGTTGAGCACGTAGGGCAGGGTCACCTTCTCGTCGCGGTCCTTCTTGTCGAGGACCAGTACGGAGCCGTCCTTGAGCAAGGTCACGTCGTTCGCGGCTGCGCCGTTCATCTCAACCTCGCCGATGACCTCGTCAGCGCGGCCGTCGAAGACAGCCACCTTACCGGTACCGAAGTCGGTTACGTACACCAGGTCGCGGTCCTCATCGTGCTCCAGAGCGAGCGCCTGAGTGCCGAACTTGACGAACTTCTTGAATTCGCCGGTGGTCAGGTCGTACACGGAGATACCGGAGTTGACGCCCTTCACACCCTGAGAAGAAACGTAAATCTCATTCAGCGAGTGGTCCACAGCAACGTCGGAGGGGCGAACCTCAACGGTGGAATCCTCACCCTGAGTCTGGATGGTCTTCTCAACCTTGAAGGTCTTGGTGTCCACGACGAAGAGCTTGCCGCCGGTGCGCTCGGGCACGTACAGCTTGCCGCCGTCGAGGAACAGGTTCATGCTCACGTAGCGGGTGCCGCCGTCGGGTGCGCCTTCGAGCTGAATCTTCTCAACCTGCTTGGTCTTCAGATCGATAGCGGAGACGAAGAAGCGGCCGGTCACGAACGCCTTACCGGACTCGTGGTCAACCAGAACGGAGCGGGGGTGCTCAATCCAGTTCGGGTCGTCCTTCTTCACACCCTCGTTGGTCCAGATGAGCTTGAGGGTCTGCTGGTCGTACACTGCCACGGAGTTGTCGGTGGTGTTGGTAACCCAGACGGTGCCGTCCACGTCATCAACGGTCACGCCGTACGCGGAGGTGTAACCGTACTGGCCCTTGTCGTTCTTCTTCACAGGCAGCTCGGCGAATGCCTCGGTCTGCAGGGTGTCTGCATCCACGCGCGCCAGGGAGGAAGCAAGATTGCCGCGCGCACCCACGGTGGGCACGAAGAGCTTGTGGTTCTTCTTGGAGTAGCCAACCTGGAACTGGCCGGGCAGACCCTGAATGATGTTTGCAACGCTACCGGATGCATCCACGGTGCGGTGTGCCTCGGTGGAGGGGGCGGTAGAGTCGGCTGCCTTGGTCTTGGTGGCGGTTGCCGGGTAGCCCTGGAACTCGCGGGTTTCGGGGGTGACCTGCTTGACCTCGGAGTTGTCGCCTGCGGTTGCGGTGACCTTGAACTTCAGGATGGAGTTCGCCTGGATATCGGTGGTCTTTGCGGGTACGTCGTTGCCCTGCTTGTCCTTAGAAGGCTTGCTGGTGACCTTATCTGAGGTGCTGACGGTGCCGGTGGTGCCGTCGAGGACGTAGGGCACGGTTGCGGTTGCGCCAGCCTGCTTGTCCACAGCGATTACGGAGCCGTTGGGCAGTACGACCAGGTCGTTTGCCTTGCCGCCGTTCATGGCGACCTCGGCAATCAGCTTGTCCGCTGCGCCACCGTCAATCACGCCGACCTTGCCGGTGCCGAAGTCGGTCACGTACACCAGGTCGTTGGCCTCATCGTTATCGAGCGAGAGCGCCTGGGTGCCGAAGGGGATGAACTTCTTGAACTCGTGGGTGGTCGCATCGTACACGGATACACCGGAGTTCTCGCCCTTCACGCCCTGCGAAGAGACGTAAATTTCGTTCTGCGAGTGGTCAATAGCCACGTCGGAGGGGCGAACCTCGCCGTCCTTATCGCCCTTCACAGAGATGGTCTTCTCGACCTTGAAGGTCTTGGTGTCGATCACGAAGAGTTTGCCGCCGGTGCGTTCGGGCACGTACAGCTTACCGCCGTCCACCAGAATGTTCATGCTGATGTAGCGGGTACCGCCATCGGGTGCGCCCTCAAGCTGAATCTTCTCGACCTTCTTGGTCTTCAGATCGATAGCCGAGACAAAGAAGCGACCGGTCACGAAAGCCTTACCCGACTCGTGATCGACACGCACCTCGCGGGGGTGCTCGATCCAGTTCGGGTCGTCCTTGCTCAGACCCGCATTGGTCCACAGCTGCTTCATGGTCGCCTGATCGTACACGGCAACGGAGTTATCGCGGGTGCTGGTCACCCACACGGTACCTTCCTCGTCATCGACGGTGATACCGTACGCACCCTCGTAGGAGTAGCCCTTGTCGTTCTTGACGATGGGCAGCTCGGCGACTGCCTCAATCTTCAGGGAGTTTGCGTCAATGCGAGCAATCGTAGAAACGTGCTCGTCGCGGTCAGCGGTGCCAGCAACCCAAATCTTGTTGGTCTTCTTGGAGTATGCGACCTGGAACTGGCCGGGCAGGCCCTGGGTGATCTTTGCCATCGCCTTGTCGGTGATGGTGCGAGCTTCGCTGCTCTGGCTTGCTGCCGGGGTGGAGTCTGCCGCGAACGATGCGGGGATGGCGGCAACGCCGGAAATTGCCAGTGCCAGCGATCCAACGGCGAGGCCCTTGAATGCCTTGCTCGAAGCGAGGTTCATATGTATGTCCTTTTTCGTGGGTGGTGTGTGGAGGTGCTTCTCTCCCCTACCGATGGGTGGTGAGGTACCGCGTTTTTCCTGCTCTCTGATGTGGGTTTCGTGGGCCCACGAGAAAGGAAACTAGTCTTCACACAGTATTTAGTAAGGCAACCATTAACTTACCTTCTAGGTAATACTTACTTAGCGCACAGGATTTTTCAAGATTTCAGGTATATATGACGCAAAATTTCATATGCCAGGCACAGCCTGTCACTAAAACTCCCCGAGGTGCGGCAATATAGCAGCGAGGCACGACTAGGCACAGCAAAACCCCCGCCTCCAGCAAAGCCAGAAGACGGGGGTTCCACACACCCCAATACACAGTGCCGAAGTGACACGGTGCCGGGGTGACTAAAAATTAGGAGACATACGAGAAGTCAGTGAACAGCAGGTTCTGCAGCTTGTAGCGGCGAATGAAACGAGCCAGCTCCGCGCGAGTAGTCGGCGCGGTCGGGTTAAACACACCCGAAGCATCCAGCACGATGTCGTTCGCGCCAGCCCACGCAACGTAACGGTGCAGAGTACCCGCACCGAGCACGTCGCGGAAACGAGAACCAGCGCCCTCCTTCATTTCGGTCAGCTGAACCTCCGCGTTGTACTGGAACAGCACAGCCGCCAGCTCCTCGTGAGAAACCGGTGCGGTCGGGTCAATCTTGTCGCCACCAGTGAGCGGCTCGGTGATTTTGCGGTCACGAGCCCAGTGCAACGCGTTCGCGGTCGGGCGGCCTGCCGCATCCGCGAAGGGTGCAACATCCGAGTTTTCACTCACGCCAGCGTGACCTGCAGCGTGGTTCAGCAGAGCAATAAGCTCCTCGCGGGTCACAGGGCGGTCCGGCTCAAACGCGCCAGTCTGCGGGTTCGGCATCAGCCACTTCTTCTGGTTCGCCATGCGGATATCCTCAGCGAACGGGTGGTTATCCGGAACATCCTCGAAAGAAGTCTTCAGAATCTTGGTCTCAGCCACGGGGATGCGCGCAGCAATCTGGCGGGTGATCTCCTGACCCCACGGGTCGGAGCAAATATCCAGCTGCAGGGCGTGATCAACACCCTCACCCTGCATAAGCTCGATGGGAAACTGGTCGCTACCGCTGAAGCTGTCAGCGTCACCGTCAAATTCGGGGGTGAGCGGCCAGGAGCGCAGAGTTTCGAAAGAGTCGTTACGAACGTAGCCGTGGCGTACGGTCAGGGTGGTGCCTTCGGTGAGGAATTCGCGCAGACCGTGTGCAGTGTAGTTGACGGTCATACCGGTTTCAGTGATGGTGGCGCGCTGAATAACGAGGCGCGGGCCTTTAGTTTCCTCGGTTGCCGGGGCAAGGTTTGCGGGAGCTTCGTCTGCATGAGCGGCCTGTGCCTGCAGGGCCAGTGCGCCTGCAGCTGCGGCGGCGGAAGCACCCTTTACGAAGAATCGTCGTGAGAGTCGATGGTTAAGCAAGGGCATGATTGTCCTATTCAGTTCTTGTTTGAGTTGAGTGAGTTACGGGTGGCAGGACGCGCGGACAGCGGCGTAAACGGTGAGTGAGGCCGATACGGTGGTTCCCTCCCCTGTGTGCGTGAGTGAGACGCAGCGTGCGGGGTGCGGGTGTCTGTCGGGCGGATGTGCGGTGAGTGAGACCGGCACGAGTTCCCTGACCCAGTCATATAGCGTACCTTAAGGTCCCGTTTAAAGCGAAGACGAAACGGCGGTGATTTTACGCCCATTTTCGGTATTCAACGAAGTAGGGGCGTTATCTGGCAACGTTTGCCGGAAGTTGGCATGGGTTCTTGATGGGGCGGCTTTGAATTGCTCTACGCCGAGGTGTTCCGGGATATGGAATATGTGGGGTTCTGAGGTTTTATGTGCGACACGCCGTTTCGAGCCCTTTTCAAAGAGTTATAGTTATTGGTACCCTATCACTGTTTCTATATCCTAACAAAGGAGTTACCCATGGAGGCCAAGGAATTCTCTGAGAAGGCCCTCCTCTTTTTCGCCAAGTCCAAGTACGCTGACCTCTTCGGCGTGGCACTGGTTATCGCCATCGCAATCGCCTCAGGATACCTGAGCACCAACCTCGCCAAGTACGTTGACTGGGGCCCGATTACGAGCTTCATCCCCCTCGGCGTGATTTCCGTGATTAACGTGGGTATTTCAATGATGTCTACCCGCCTGACCGGCCGCCTCTCAAACGTTGGCAACGTGCTCGGCATTATTAACACGGCGCTATCCGGAGCGATCGACTACATTCTGGGCAACAAGGCAGCAATCATCACCTACCCGGTGACCTTTATCGTGTACACCTTCGCGATTCGTAGGTGGCAGAACTCCGAACGCGGCAAGGCGATGGAACCGCCGACCGGCACGAAGGGCCAGCTACTTATTGGCGGTATTGTGGCGGGTTCGTTCGCGTTCTCCCTGATTGCGAACTATGTCGGTTACGGCGGCAAGACCTCGTTCCTGTTCTGGATCACGACCGTAGTGTTCGGTCTGTCCCTGTCAGCGAACATTCTGAACGCGCTCAAGCTCACGATGCAGTGGCAATTCTGGTTCGTGTACAACACCGTGCAGTGCATCAAGGCGCTGACCCAGGGCAACTTCGCGAACGTCGGCAAGTACATCTTCTACATCATCAACAGCGTGGCGGCGCTCCTGCTGTGGACCCGAAATGGCACCTCAGCCAAGGTGACTGTAGCGGCGGCGGCGTAGGGGTGCTCCCCCGGGTACGCTAGTGCGCTAGAGAGCTAGCCACCGAATATCCGCTGAACGATGCACAAAAGGGAGGGGCCCTCCGGTAATACGACCGGAGGGCCCCTCCCCTGCATTTTGTGGGCATATTTGCCGGCTTCGATAAGCGGCTAGGTTAGCCCAGCGGAATCGCGCTACCCTTCAGAACCTGACGCTCAGGAGCCGAATCGCTACCCACCTTCACAATGGGGAAAGCAACAAACGCCTGAACGCCCTTCTCACGAAGAATCGCCTTCTCATCCGCCAATTCGGACACGAAAATGTCAGCGCTCAAAGAACCACCTTCCATCGCCTTACCGACCTCGTCAACCACCCTACGGTAGGGGTGGCTACGCAGCACGGTTCGCAACCGGGCGGGCGTAACCCTTCCGGAGGATACCGGAAGCACCATGAGCCGCGGGTGCAAAGCGTTGTACGGGTACGCACCGGGGGTCACGCCAATCCGGTGGATCTGGTGAATCACCGGGAAATTCGCAATACCCACCAGCGCACAGAAGGCGAGCGCGGTATCGGTCGGCTGCGGGACAGTAAAACCGGTTCCGGTTCGAGAATCCGGCTTCTTATCCAGCGAGTCGTGCAGGGTCTGTCCGGTAATACCGCTGAGCATCGCAGAAGGTTCCCAGGTTGCCAGATCCGCGCACATCAGGCGCAGGCGGTCCTTGACGAATTCCTGGCCCTTGTTGCGGGTCTTCATCTCCCAGCGGGATGCACCGTGATCCGGGCGAGGTGCCTTGGATTCAAAACGCCAGTAGGAAGGTTCACCCAGGCCGGAGATCCAGAGCAGAGACAGCAGGTCATCACGTTCCATCAGCGCGTCCAGATGAGCCTGTCGGGTCTTCTGGTGAGAAGCCCAGTCGTTCGGATACTTCTCCGCGTCGATTCCTCGAATACGCGGGGAGAACGGGGAGAAAACAGTAGCTTCCTTACCCGCACCGTAGGACTGGTCGACGTTCACCCAGCTGTCTTCAGCGGCCAGAGAAGAAACGTAGGAGTGCACGCACTCGGCAATTTCTTCTTCTGACACGCCTTCAGCATGCATCTGGGCACGCGGCTGACCTTCCTGAGACCAACCGACAGTGACGGTTCCGGGGTGCTTCTGCTCAACCATCAGGGACAGCCCATAGAGGGCAAAATGGGTCAATGCCGAGGTGTAGTCACCGGCAATAGTCAGCGTTGCCATTAGTGTCCCTCCCGTGAAATCTGGGCATCTGCTGCGCGTTCAACGGCTTCAAGGTAGGCGGTAGCGTACGGGCCGTAGGTGCGGCTCGTCTGCTCCATGAGGTTGTCCCAGTAACCGACGTTGAAGAGTCGGGTTGCCTGTTCCTTGAGCGCTTCGTAGTCAGTTCCCTCGGGCAAGTAGCCTTCCTTGAGCAGGAAGCCTGCGTCATGAGCGAAGGAGAACCGACCGTGACCGTGACTGCAGCCAATGATGCGCAACACCAGGTCGCGATGCGCCCCCACCTTTTCGGGCGAGGCCGCAACCATGAGCGCAGACAGCTGCTCGTGACGCCAGCCCCTCGGCAGGGCGCTACGGCTACGGGCGCGGTACGCCTCTGCCACGGAACGGCGGCCGCTCTTGGCGAGCGCCTCCGTCTCCGCATCTGCACCTAGCATCTGCTGGAAGCGCAGGTCGCGTTTGCCTTCGTCGTGGTACTTTGCAGCCAGTTCCAGTGCCTCCGAGAATTCCGGTGCCAGGCCGAGGTTCTCGGCAAGCTGGCGGGTACGCTCAGCAACATCGTTCTGGTGGTCGTCCAGAAGAACGGGACCAGCCAGCACCAACTCCTGAGCGATATCGGAACCTTCAACAGACTCTTCGTCGTCGGTCACGTCGGCGTACCAGGCGATAACTTCCTGACCGTCCTCAGCCTCGGTAGTAAGTTCAGAAACAATCATCTTCTTCTTACCGTCCGTGCTCTGAGTATCGAGCAGCTCCGCTACCTCTTCGGGCGAGAGGCCCAGGTATTCCCCGAAGTCTTTCTCACGGTCCGCGCACTTCTCGTACACGTAGAGCTTGATGCCCTTGGGGAAGGGCACAGCCTCCAGCTCGTCCTTCTTAAAAGGCAACTCACGCTGAGTCACGGCAATGCCCTGGTTCGTGAACGGAACACTGCCCGTGTCAAGAAGCAGAACGTCACCGGGAGCCAACGACTGACGGCTCTCTTCCCCATGGTCAGCATCCTGCCACAGGGAAATTTCACCCTGACGGTAAAGGAACTTACGCGGCTTCACACCGTGCTCATCCTGGTAGTCCAGAATCTCCTGGAGAATCTTCAGATTCGCGGGGAAGGTTTCCTCGTCGCTCGGAGCGAAGTAGCTGGTCTTGAGAATCTCCATGGCGGCAGACGTGTTGCTCGGCAGGTTATCGCGCACGATAACACCACCCATTGCGGTTTCTGCGTCCAGGGAGTCGTGCAACCACAGGTCAAGGTCCGGCTCATCATAGGGGTTCTCGTCGGTACGCGAGAATTCCAGCAAATCAGGCCATTCCGGGCGCTGGTAGAGCAGACGCTCCGGGGAGGACTGCACCGGCGGGTTCTTCACCATTGCGGCGGGGTTCACCGACGGGTTCTCAGCACCGTTGAGCGCTTCGAGCCAACCATACGCATTGCTCAGATCGACCGCCTTGTAGGGAGGCGCGTCCTTCTTCACCAAGTCACCGCTCGCGGGCTCAATAACGACGACCTTGGAATCTGTACGGTGGCCCAGACGGTTAACACGTCCGAAGCGCTGTGCCAAGGAGGAAGCCGGCGCTAGCTCGGTCACCAGGTCAGCAAAGTCAACATCGATACCGACTTCGAGAGTCTGGGTGGCAACAACAACCTTCACGGACTTATCGCCTTCGGTAGTGAAGAGCTTGCTGTGCTTCTTCTGCAACTTTTTCAGGTCGTACGGGCGCTTGCGTCCTACGAGAAGCTGGACCTCATCCTCTGCCAGATCCTTAGCGAGTTCCTCCTTGATGGAGATAGCCGTCCGCACATGGTTGACAATACAACCGACAGTGTGGGCTACTTCCGAACCTTTACCCACCTCACGGTGGGCAAGGAAATCCTTAATAGCGTCCACAGCGGCCTTCACGGTCGCAGCATTACCGGGCTTACCATCCCACTTATCAATGGGGTGGAGCATCAGTTCCTTGTGCGAGTAGACACGTTTGTGCAGCTCTTTATCATTCGGCTTATCGAGAGCCTCAATGTCAACGCCCAGCGTGGTCGAATCGCTGTCCTCAGTGGAGGGGGTAGCGGTCGTCTCGACCACCTGCAGGGTGGGAACGCCCAGGTCAGCCTCGTACTTCTGCAACTGCGCAATACGCTGAGTGGTGTGCAGCAGCTGACGGTTCATGTGGGCTTCATCGAGCACCATGACGGTGTCCATAGCCAGCAGAGCGGTCTCACGCGGGCGGGCAGCCTTGGTGCTGCCGTAGCCGAGGAAGAGCGCTCGCGAGCCGTACATGTCGGGGGTTGCGGCGATGATTGCGCAGGCCGAAATGTCGGAGACCGGCAAGTTGCGGTTCGAGAGTTCGCCACGGATGTGACCAGTCTCGAAGGGTTTGCTCCCCTTCTCGTCGTTGCGGGTCTGGAAGCTTTGGAGAGCTTCAGCAACCCTACGCAGAATATCGGGCTCACCGGATCCATCAGCGAGCGCGTCCTCCATACATTTGAGAATCTCGCGGGCGCGGTCTGCCTGGCTGTCGACCAGCGCGCGGCGTCCCACGGTCACGCAGAGGCGACGGGGAACGCGCGGCGCGGCGCCAACCGCGGCGAGCGCATTCGCGAAGAGGTGGATATCCACCACGGAGGACTTACCGGAGCCGGTCGGCGCGTTAATACGTTCCGGCCATACGCCGTGCTCGCAAATGTGGTCGAGCACTTCTTCTTGCCAGCTGAAGGGGTAGCGCTTTTGCTTTTCCTTGGGTGCTTCGTTAGGTGCGCTGTTATGTGCGGCGTCAAGCGCGGCATCAAGCGCGGCAAAGAAGGCACCGAACTCATCACGAGTAATAGAGGGTAGCTTAGTAGCGGGGCTAGTCATGCTCTTCCTCCTTCTTGCGGCGGTCATACTCTTCGGTGGGCACGTCGAATGGAACCAGCAGGCCGCCTCCCATGTGGCGGGACTGGCCGATGGCTACGAGGGTCGTGTCCGTTGCCAGGTTGCCGAGGTCTACGACGCCGCGCCACGGTTCTGCGGGCAGAGTGCGGGGCAGCTTGTAGGCGTAGGCGGCGGGGTTCTGGGTTACACGGTGGGCTTCCAGGACCTTGGCCTCAGCCTTTTTAGCGACCTGGTCCCTCAAGCTACGAATTCGTTCACGTGCGGTTTCAGCTTCGGGCGCCTCGAAGCTGTCACGCCACACGTAAGCCATGGAAAGCAGAGCGGCGTCAGCGAACGTCCAGGCCTTCGTCTCAACCTTCTTCGGGCGGTTGAAAACGCGCGATTCGGGAACGGCCGCGCTGAGGGTACGCCACAGACGCTTGTACCCGGTCTTGGGAGCATCCCAGAAACCATGCGCGGGCAGGCGCTTCTGGCGAAGCTTCACGGTCAGTCGGGGGAAGTCCTGAGCGTAGAGGGTTTCTACGCTCCTGAGTGCGATACCGAGTTCTACTGCTTCATCGGTCGGGGCACTTGCCGGGACCAAGACGAGCAGAACGCCCTTGGACTTCACCTCACGACGCAGGTAGTCGGGCAAGTAGCGGGCAGGCAGGTACTGCAGCGCCAGGCTGTTGGCAGGCTTGTGGTCCTTGGGGTACCTGCCGGTGATGAGGCTGGGCGCGCCGAATCCTGCGGCAGCTACGAGAGCCTTGTGCAGCAGGGAGCATGCCTTGACGTACTGTTCGGGCTTCAGCTCTTCACCATCTACTTCGAGGAGCCACAAGTATTCCCAGGGGCTGTTGGAGGTTTCAGCCTCCACAGGCTGGTACTTGATGGATCCCAGGGCTGCGGTGGGTACCGGGGAAGGGCGCATCGTGTCGCTCGCTGCGGTCTTGTCGCCTGCCTTGGTGGGAACCTTGGCGGGGTACGCTTCTGCATGAGCACGCATGAGCGCGTTGATTCGACCGGGTACGGGCACACGGACGGGCATGCCGCCTACTTCGAACGGACCCGACTTAGTGTCGATGGTGTGGGTGGGTTCCACGTCTCCGGTGTAGAGGGCGATGAAGCTGCTGGCTTCTCCGAGGGAAGGTACTTCGCCGCAGAGCTGGGTGATGGTTTCCGCGATGTCCGCGGGCACCTTATCGTACTGCCAGCCGATGGTGTCGGATACAGCCCAGCCGTCGGATACGGCGCGACGCTCGGTCTGCCGCCCATCCTTCTCTGAATATACCACTTCTCGGTACATGAATCGGCTCATCTTGTTGGGTGAGCGGTACACGGGGCACATGTCGGGAAGCTGTAGCCCGGTCGGGGGGTTCTCTTCAAGCCATTTGAGGGCTTTGAGAGATTCTTCCGAGGGGGCGAGCTGCCCGTTTTCGATAATTGCGTGAGGTCCCTGCGCGGCCGCGCTGAGGAGCGCGGCCTGCAAGCGGGCAGGGTCGGGGAAGGCGTCGGGGCTTCCGTCCGCCTTATGGCCCTGGTATACGCCGAGCGGGAACCTCGCGAGAATTCCGAGGTTCGTCATATTATTCAGCGTCCTCCGCGGTGGCGTTCGCGATGATGCTGGGGTTGCCCTCGACGTTGAAAGTCTGGCCGTTCCAGTCAGCCACACCTTCCTCCTTGGCGTACTCGATAGCTTCGAGGAGAAGCTGGTCGGCCTGCTTAACGGTCAAGGGTGCGAAGGTCTTCTTCTCACCGAAACGCTGGTCGAGGGTAACGACGGGTGCGGCGGATTCGATCAGGTCGCAGTTGGCACGGATGTAGAGTTCACGCTCCGCACGGGCAATGGCGTTGAGGCCGAGTGCGGCAAGGAGTGCACGCGCAGCAACGTTCTTTTTTTCGTCGGTGCCGAAGCGCAACTGGCGCAGGGTGGCGAGGCTCAGAACCCAGGAACGGATGATACGGCAGCATGCGACGGCGCCGGTTTCTTCGAGTACAGGCGGGATGCTACCCAGGCCGAGGGGGGAAGCGGAGATACGGGCATCGGCCTTGGCCTTCTTAATTTCGTTGCGACGAGCTCCAACGTTGACCGGGCTCAGTTCAGCTTCCTGGTCATTAACCAGGGACTCCATGTCCTTAGGGGTAAGCTGCACACTAGCAGCGACGGCGTCGACGCGGGCGCCGCCACGGCGTGCCTGTCGGTGTTCAGCGCCAGGATCCTGGTCTGCGAGGACGCCGATGATTTCACCGACGAGGGCGCTGCGCAGGCGGACCTGGTTGCTCTTGCGGGTGGAGTCCCATGCGCCGAAGAGGAGCGCTGCAGGGGCGGTGTTGAGCAGTGCGCTCATGTCTGCGGGGGTGCAGTTGCGCAGTGCGCGGTACTGGTCGTTTTCGGTGATGGGCTTACCGTCGACACGACCGGCACGGAAGTGGCCGTCGAAGATGCGGTGGGAGAGCTCCATGTCGCTGTATTCTACGGGGCCATTTTCAGTCTTGTAGGTGACGACGGCGCGGGGAATCTTGACGACTGCTTCGTTGCTGTACTGGTACTGGCGGCCCTGTTCGATGGCGGCTTCTGCGCGGTTGAGTTCGGACTGCTTGCTGTCGATGAGGACTACCTTCTGAGGCTTGCCCTTGACGGCCTTTTCGGCGTCCTTGGAATCTTCTTCCTTCTTGGGTTCGTCCTGGCCTTCAAGCTTCTCTACGATGTAGCGGGTTTCGTAGGCGAAGACGGACTTCGAGCCGTCAACGAACTTGGCGGGTGCCACGGATGCGTGGGGGCCTGCGGCGGGTTCGAGTTCGGTGATGGAGGTGATGACGGAGCCGCCGCCGAGCTCGAGGTTATCGAGGAGATCGGCGAGGGTGATGGTGTTCTGGGACATGGTTGTCTCCTTATATGTTGGGTGCACGTTTGCTTCGATGCGTTGGACGTGCACGTTTACTTGTATAGCTTTAAGCTACTCTGCTTTTTCAAAAGGTGCGCGCGTTTTCGTCACGCCGCTATTTCAAGGACGGTAATACCCCCCTGAATCTGCACTGTAACAGCCATACTTTAGGCATTATTCAGCACAAATTCAGGGGGTCGATTCTCCTACTCATACTGTGCTTGCTTCATTGTTCAAATGAGATTGGCGTAGCTGGAGGAGGATTTAGCAGGATGCCGCACAAACGGTCAGTACTCGGCACGGATTGGAAATCCACTCTGCGTCGCCGATATACTGATTCAAGTCGTGTTTTGTTACAGCAAAACATGACTTCCGCTTATTGCGGTATCAAGGTACTTCAAAGCCGCCTACTGCGACTCCGTCGTGGTAGGCGGCTTTTGCACATCCGCTGACACGTGCACGGTTACATGATTATGAGGGGTGAGAACGGTAATCACCGTTCCACCGTGGCTCACAACCGAGACATGAATATGCGCGGATTCCTCTCCAATGCTCAGAGACGGAGCGCTTGCAGCACCCCCATCGCTCAGCATTTCTTCAGAATGTGCCTTTTGAGGAATACCCATCTCAGGCAGGTGTCCCACACGAGCCAGGATAGGCTTAAATACCATCTCAATCAGCACAAATGCAATAAGATTCACGATCACCCCCGTGGTCATCGACGTAGCCTGCGAGATGGGATCAATTCCAGTAGTCAGCATTACCGCCAACTTCCTTACCGCCGCTTTATGTCGACCAACTGCACCAGATTTCCCAGGAGTCGGACTGAGGTTCAAGCGACATCATCAGCCTCAGTCGCTCAAACGTACCACACCCCCCTCAAATAGTCAAAATCACGAAAACCCTCGTGCTCCCTGAAAAAATTATTGGAGGTATACATTCCGAGCCCCCCTTCCAGAATTTTTCCGAAGGGGGGACACATCGAAAGCTCTCAAAGGGCCTGAACAGCTTCACTTTGAGAGATGCGTAAGAAAGGTTGCCCCTTGAAAGTATTATTGGAGTCCTCAATGAATACTCTCACCACTACGGGCGCGAGGGACAGATAGGAAGCGCATACTTCGAGGGTTTTGCAACCTCCTCCATTATCCCACCCCCTCGACCAGTCCGCAATCGAACTCGTCATTCCTCCGCTCCCCTGCCGCGCGTCGCTAGCGAATGAGCAGCCCGCGGCTAGAGAATGAGCGCATCCGATTCGGTCACCTCGCGCGCCCGGCCAATGTAGCTGAAGGTCGGCTCATCAAGACGGGCCAGCAGCCCCAGGTCGCAGAAGAGCACTGAGTCCTCGTCTGGATCGATGAGTTCCTGAACTTCGTCTTTGATGCGTCGCACCTTGGCGGGGGCCGCATCCACAATAAAGACGCTGTATTGAATACGGTCCCCATAACTGAGAATGAGCTTGGCCAGCTTGGCGCGCCGCCGATCGCTAGGCACGTCGTAAGCGATGAGTGTTCGTCGGGCGTCGTCACGCATTATCGTACGGTCACCCCCGTGTACTCGCGGGTGGTTCCGTTGATAACGCCCAGGAGCATGCGGGCTTGCACCTCAATAGCGCGGCGCCACGTCACCGAGTACCCGTAGGTGGGGTGGGTAATCTCCGTGGCCATTCGCTTCTCGAACGCGGCGATGACAGTCTTCCGTCCTTCGGGCGTGAGACGGTAGCTGCCACCAACTGCGGTGAAGTGCGCCGCTTTGACCTGCTTCCTATTAATAAGAGAAACCACCACGGAATCCGCGATGACTGCACGGAACTCTTCCATGAGGTCAAGAGCGAGCGCCGGCTTATTGCGAGAGCTGCTGTGCAGGAACCCGGCGTGAGGGTCGAGCCCACAGGTGAGGATTGCCCGGATACATTCTGAGCTGAGCAGCCCGTAGGCGTAGTTCAGCAGAATGTTGATGGGGTCGTTGGCGCCTCTCCCCTGCCGCCCGGCCCAGGTCCAGCCGAGTTCGGTGAGCACGTCTTCTTTGAGCATGGTCGCAAAGTTGCCGAAATAGAGCGAAGCGGCTTCACCTTCGATGCCGAGCAGCTCCGGGATTGAGGTAGCCTGCGGCGTGTGCTTCTGAATGTCTCGCATGGTGCGGCATGCGTCTGCGGCGTGGCCGTTGCGGCGTAGCAGGGTCGCTTGGTTTGCGATTTTGCTGGCAATCATGGCGGCCGCTATGGGCAGGTGCCCCTGCGCTGAGAGGACATGCTGTTGCACTCGGGCCAGTCCATTCGGTCCGGTGCCGGGTTGCGACCAGCCGTAGACTCGGCCGGTGCTGGAGCACCAGATGATGGTGCAGTTGCGCCACATGAGTTCCCGCAGGAGCGCGGAGGAAACGTCGATGTTTCCGTGGACCACGAGGCTGTGCACACGTTCGAGGGGTACGCTGCTGATTGTTTCACCGAGGTGTTGCACGATGAGGCGTCCTTGCTGGACGGTCGCTCTTGATCCTTGCGTGGTGAGGTGCGCTACTTGGCTGTCGGGATTGCTGGCGACGACGCGTGTAATGTTTTCTTTTCTGTGGGATTCGTCGGGTAGGCACACGGAGATGTGGGAGCACCAGCTGCAGCGGGGTGAGTCTTCGAAAGGTTGCGGTGCTGTCGGGTTGTCGATGAGTGCGCGGGTGGTGTGTACGTATTCTTCTGCGGTGCGGATGTCTTCATCTGAGATGTCAACGGGCACGGTTTTGTTGTGGTTGGTGAAGTGCACCGCGCATTCACTGACGGTTTCGCCAGCTTCTTCGAGGCAGATTTTCTGAAGGGCAAGCTGCACCCTGTGGGCGGGCGTGACGGATGCGTTGCGGCGTACGGGGGTTGCTTTGTATTCGATGATGCGGGTAGAACCGTCTTCTTGCGGTTC
This sequence comes from Rothia mucilaginosa, assembly GCA_963534775.1. GTDB lineage: Bacteria > Actinomycetota > Actinomycetes > Actinomycetales > Micrococcaceae > Rothia > Rothia mucilaginosa_D. Next base: position 69,770 of record CAUSUH010000005.1, read on the forward strand.
GATGGCGTCGCACCGTCCGGTGAGTCCGAGGCGTGTTGATGAGATGGTGACTGCGCGCTGTTGTGTGCCGCGGGATGTTTTGGGGTCGTCGACTCGTTTGTGGGCGGATTGCCCTTCTTGCATTTGCGAGGTGTCGGTCTTTTCGCCATTGGATTCGATCCATGCGCGGCGGGGGCAGTACACGGTGTGCATGACGAGTGAAATAGGAAGTTCGTCGCCTGCACTGTAGGGGGTAGACATCGGTGTCTCCTTGGTGTGAGCGAATATGGTGGGCAGTCTGCTTTGGCTGCTTGGTTTTGAGGGTAGCACCACGGTGTGGTGTTTTGGCTTATCAGCGAGTTTATGACGCTATTCCGGCGTGTTGAATTTTCTGCTTGGAGGTGTGGAGGAGGCGGGTAGCAGCTGGTGGGTGGGGCTTGCGGCTGGGGTTTTGGTCTGGCTGCTTCCTGCTCAGCCAAAAAGGAAAAGCTCCGTTCCTGGGCTGTGATGGGTCCACGAACGGAGCAGGAATAGGTTAGGGAAAGTCCCTACAAAACTGTAGGGAAGGTTGAGGTGTTTCCCGCGCAAGCTGGGATGAGCCACCCGCCTCAATGAAGGTCCCTACGAAAAAGGTAGGGAAATGGGCGCTTAGCCAAAGATAATCTCTGCGGCCTCTTCGCCTCAATGAAAGCCCCTCCGAAAAGGAAGGGAAATGTGATAACCGCTGTGGTCGCCAGCGTCTCACCATAGCCTCAATGAAAGCCCCTCCAAAAAGGAAGGGAAATGATACGCCGAAGCACCGAACCCCGTGACCGGAATGTAGCCTCAATGAAAGCCCCTCCAAAAAGGAAGGGAAATGTGATAACCGCTGTGGTCGCCAGCGTCTCACCATAGCCTCAATGAAAGTCGCCACCCGAAGGTGGAGAAATTGAACCCACGCATTCGTATCCGTGCCCACTAGCCCGCCTCAATGAAAGCCCTTCCTAAAAGGAAGGGAAATCGCGCCGCTGACGGACGATAACGGCAACCCAATCGAGCCTCAATGAAAGCCCCTCCAAGAAGAAGGGAAAATTCGCCGGCAGGCTCAGCAGTGACGCTAACGGTCTTGGGGCCTCAATGAAAGTCCCTCCGAAAAAGAAGGGAAATCCATGCAGGAGAAAAACCTGTTTAGGAAATATATGCCTCAATGAAAGTCTACACCTCAAGGTGCAGGACAAACGGTCCCATGGTCATCCGGGGGATATTGATCTGTCTTGTTGAAAGTCCCCACAAGCAGCTGGGAATAGTTTTTTCAGATTTCGGGGCGAACATCTCGGTGAGTCCTTACTGAAATTCCCTCGAAAAGGAAGGGAAATCCTCGCCAGGTTGCAAGCTGGAGAATCTTTAGTAAAGCCTCAATGAAAGTCCCTCCAAAAAGGAAGGGAGATCGCAGGCATCAATAACTAGATAGTTCCACTCGCCAGTGCCTCAATGAAAGTCCCCACAAAACTGTAGGGAAATACAGCACGAAGTCTTTCGCACTGCAGGTCCAAGACGCGCCTCAATGAAAGCCCTTCCCATAAGGAAGGGAAATGCTGTGGGTGAGCGTGAATGCATGTTGCGCGTCATGCCTCAATGAAAGCCCCTCCAAAAAGGAAAGGGAAATTGTCCTCGCCCAGGTTGCAGACCGCGGCATCCCCATACCTCAATGAAAGCCGTTCCCAAAAGGAAGGGAAATAGCAGGACATAGGAGCCGTCGCTTAGCGGGGTGAAGCCTCAATGAAAGCCCTTCCAAAAAGGAAGGGAAATCGAGGAATAAGGAGATGAAAGCAGCTTCAAATCCGTAGCCTCAATGAAAGCCCCTCCAAAAAGGAAGGGAAATTCACCCACGACCCTACCAACGATATCCCTGGCGGCGGCCTCAATGAAAATCCCCACCCGAAGGCAGAGAAATGCAGGTGCATTTGAGGCTGACCGGCCCCGTCGATGCCTCAATGAAAGCTCTTCCCAGAAGGAAGGGAAATCTCCTCACCGGCACGCTTATGCCTCATAAATGCGGCGCCTCAATGAAAGCCCCTCCAAAAAGGAAGGGAGATGGAGGTGACCCGCACCGATTGCCCCTGAGCAGCAGGGCCTCAATGAAAGTCTACACCTCAAGGTACAGAACAAATGGTCCCGTGGTCACCCGGAGGGGATATTGATCTGTCTTATTGAAAGCCCCTCCGAAGAGGAAGGGAAATTTAGCACTTTGAATGTACCGCAGATTTTCTCCGCGGCCTCAATGAAAGCTCTTCCGAAGAAAAGGAAGGGAAATCGTAATGACGGCGGTCGTTGCCAGTGTCTCTCCGTAGCCTCAATGAAAGTCCCTACGAAAAAGCAGGGAAATTGGCCTCGAAGAGCCTGAATGAGTCTCCGCAGATTTGGCCTCAATGAAAGCCCTTCCGAAAAGGAAAGGGAAATGACCGACTGACTGACCGACCGACTGACCGGGTCGGCCTCAATGAAAGCCCCTCCGAAAAGGAAGGGAAATAGCTTCAGGGAGCGACCATGACGGCAACACCGTCGAGCCTCAATGAAAGCCCCTCCAAGAAGGAAGGGAAATAGAGAAGAAGCTACGGGTACGACCGTCAGCACCCGGACCTCAATAAAAGCCCCTCCGAAAATATAGGGAAATCTCAGGAAGAAGGTCAAACCAGTGGAACCCACGAACTTGCCTCAATGAAAGTCTCCGTTGAGAAACGGAGAAATATGACATGTCCTGCCTCTCCAATTCCGGAACCGCCGCCTCAATGAAAGCCCTTCCCAAAAGGAAGGGAAAGAGCCGTAAGCACCCCAAGAATCACTGATCTCAGTGCCTCAATAAAAGTCTCCGCTAGAAAGCGAAGAAATACCCAGCCAGTAGAGTGCAGCAGAAAGACCTCAATGAAAGCTCTTCCGGAAAGGAAGGGAAATTATGGGCTGAGCCTACGCCGGTGAAGCGACCGACCCAGCCTCGATGAAAGTCCCCATTGACAAACGGAGAAATTTAGCTACGGATTCACCCCCGACGACCTTGCCGGACCTCAATGAAAGTCTACACCTCAAGGTACGGAACAAGCGGTCCCACGGTCATCTTGAAGGGATATTGATCTGTCTTATTGAAAGTCCCTACAAAACTGTAGGGAAATTTGAGTTGTCTCTGTGGCTCTGGAGCCTGCGGCGCGGCCTCAATGAAAGCCCTTCCGAAAAGGAAGGGAAATCGGTGACGTGCGCATCGTGTCCAGCGCTAACGGCGCCTCAATGAAAGCCCTTCTCATAAGGAAGGGAAATGGTGTCGGTGACAATCACGCGGGTGGACTGCTCCACAAGGCCTCAATGAAAGCCCCTCCAAAAAGGAAGGGAAATCAGATGCCCCGGCCTGCTCATTCAACTTCCACGCCACGCCTCAAGGAAAGTCCCTACAAAAACTGTAGGGAAATCATAGCCAGCTCACCCGTAATCGTGTTAATGTCCACGCCTCAATGAAAGTCTACACCTCAAGGTACAGAACAAGCGGTCCCGCGGTCATCTTGAAGAGATATTGACCTGTCTTATTGAAAGTCCCTCCGAAAAGGAAGGGAAATACCCACAACGGCACCTGGCCCGCGCTCGCTGACGCGCCTCAATGAAAGTCCCTCCCAAAAGGAAGGGAAATCCTGCCAATACCGGCACGCTGCGGGATCCTCCAATTGCCGCCTCAATGAAAGCCCCTCCAAGAAGGAAGGGAAAATCGCAAACACCATCGGAAAGGACCTCACCCATGTGCCTCAATAAAGCCCTCCCAAAAAGGAAGGGAAATGTTGTCGGGGATTTGGGATTGGAGGGAGTTGCCTTTGCCTCAATGAAAGCCCTTCCAAAAAGGAAGGGAAATGCGGATGCCCAGGTCCTCGGCGTGGCGTTCTGGATCGCCTCAATGAAAGCCCTTCCAAAAAGGAAGGGAAATCTGGCCTGTGTGGCCCACCTGCACCGTCGGGCCATACGCCTCAATGAAAGCCCTTCCAAAAAGGAAGGGAAATCCACGGAGTGAGACCAAGGTGCATCGGGCGCAGGTTTTTGCCTCAATGAAAGCCCTTCCCATAAGGAAGGGAAATCAACGACCCTAACGATGTGTGGGGTCGAGGATTCTTCAAGCCTCAATGAAAGCCCTTCCCATAAGGAAGGGAAATTACGCCGCCTTTCCGGTAGTGTTCAGGGTGTCAATAGCCTCAATGAAAGCCCTTCCCATAAGGAAGGGAAATAGCCACCCCAAAACCCCCTAGCTTTCACACTTCACCCTGCCTCAATGAAAGCCCTTCCCATAAGGAAGGGAAATCAAGCGTAAAGGTAACCTCGTCACCGTCGAAAAGGGCCTCAATGAAAGCCCTTCCCATAAGGAAGGGAAATCCGAGGCGGGGCTACTGTGTGCGCTCGGTGAGATTGAGCCTCAATGAAAGCCCTTCCCATAAGGAAGGGAAATACGAGAGCAAAAGAGAGCCACCAATCACGCTGTAGGCCTCAATGAAAGCCCTTCCGAAAAGGAAGGGAAATATGCGTTGGCTCGTGAGGGCATGCTCGGCGAATCTGACCCTCAATGAAAGTCCCTCCGAAAAGGAAGGGAAATCGGGGGCGGGGGTGGTCAGCTCACGATACACCTATCGCCCTCAATGAAAGTCCCTCCGAAAAGGAAGGGAAATTCCAGCAGTTTGCGTCCTCCGTACTTTCAAAGGGCCCTCAATGAAAGTCCCTCCCAAAAGGAAGGGAAATTGACCGCCTCCGCCGTGAACGCGCCAAGTTCGCAGACCCTCAATGAAAGTCCCTCCGAAAAGGAAGGGAAATTTCTCAGACTCCACCAACCCAAGCTCTCCCAATGCCTCCCTCAATGAAAGTCCCTCCGAAAAGGAAGGGAAATGCGCTAGACTCGCTGGGCTGTGCGCCGTATTCGCCCCTCAATGAAAGTCCCTCCAAAAAGGAAGGGAAATGGCCCATTCGGGGTTGGTGGCGTCGATGCTGCGGCCCCCTCAATGAAAGTCCCTCCGAAAAGGAAGGGAAATCCGGTTCTTGTCCCATCCATACGGCAGCTTCCTCAACCCCCTCAATGAAAGTCCCTCCGAAAAGGAAGGGAAATCCCATTCCACCTTATACAGCACAGATCCGGTCACCTTCCCTCAATGAAAGTCCCTCCGAAAAGGAAGGGAAATTTAGCGGTTAGAGCGGCATCATTTAGGCTAATACCCCCTCAATGAAAGTCCCTCCGAAAAGGAAGGGAAATGCTGGTCACCTCAAATAAGCGTGACGTGGTGGATGCCCTCAATGAAAGTCCCTCCGAAAAGGAAGGGAAATATCGCAACACGTGAAACCATCACCATCCCCGCAGCCCTCAATGAAAGTCCCTCCGAAAAGGAAGGGAAATTCATATTCCGCTTCCATGATGTCCACCCACCAGATCCCTCAATGAAAGTCCCTCCGAAAAGGAAGGGAAATAACAAGCTTAGCGGTGCCGTAATCCCGCTTGAGAGCCCCTCAATGAAAGTCCCTCCGAAAAGGAAGGGAAATTGCTGTGGCTGGTGGTGGTTACGACCCATACGGCGCTACCCTCAATGAAAGTCCCTCCGAAAAGGAAGGGAAATGAGAGATGTCCCTCTGCCATATAGTGCCTGCACCGGCCCCTCAATGAAAGTCCCTCCGAAAAGGAAGGGAAATCCCGACGATGAAGGCTTGGTGCCCCTGCGATGCTTCCCCTCAATGAAAGTCCCTCCGAAAAGGAAGGGAAATCTCTTGGCGTCGAAGTCTCGTGCACTGGTGCTCATGACCCTCAATGAAAGTCCCTCCGAAAAGGAAGGGAAATATGCATCCACAGACACAGTGACAGGTTCGCCGGGGCCCTCAATGAAAGTCCCTCCGAAAAGGAAGGGAAATCTGATGCGTGAGCGGCCTCTAGCGTCGCTGATGACGTCCCTCAATGAAAGTCCCTCCGAAAAGGAAGGGAAATTCCTTCTCGCAGCCCCTCAGTGCGACCAAACGTCAACCCTCAATGAAAGTCCCTCCGAAAAGGAAGGGAAATCGGCGAGAATTTTCTCCGAAGCCCACAGATATTTCTCCCCTCAATGAAAGTCCCTCCGAAAAGGAAGGGAAATGTTGGAGCCAGGCGGCGTCGGTAATGTCTTTGTCGTGGACCCTCAATGAAAGTCCCTCCGAAAAGGAAGGGAAATCATTTCATCCAATCCTTCACGTCGGATTCCAAGAATCCCCTCAATGAAAGTCCCTCCGAAAAGGAAGGGAAATGCCTTCCCTTCACACCCCGTGCTGGAATGCCATTTCCCTCAATGAAAGTCCCTCCGAAAAGGAAGGGAAATGATTTTCCATTGGTCAACACCGGATGCGCTGACCCCCTCAATGAAAGTCCCTCCGAAAAGGAAGGGAAATCTATTTTTTGGAGGTTGAATCATGAATGAGACTCAGCCCCTCAATGAAAGTCCCTCCGAAAAGGAAGGGAAATGCAGCTCACCGCACTCTACAACGTCTCCAATGTGGCCCTCAATGAAAGTCCCTCCGAAAAGGAAGGGAAATCATGCCTTGTAACGCTCATCATCACTAGTTGTTGAACCCTCAATGAAAGTCCCTCCGAAAAGGAAGGGAAATGCTCATCGAGACGAACGAGGAAGTCCTCAAGCTGTTCCCTCAATGAAAGTCCCTCCGAAAAGGAAGGGAAATAGCCACAGCGAGTTTCGTCTGTCAGCAGACGAGTTGCCCCTCAATGAAAGTCCCTCCGAAAAGGAAGGGAAATAGCTACCCGAAAATAGCCCGCAACCATGCGGCAGAAACGGGTGCTTCGCGAGAACCTCGCGGAGACTACACGCAAAATTATACACTCCAACCACATCTACCCCCGCATAACTCCCTGGCAAGGGAAGAAACCATGCGAGCGACACGCCATGTTCCCGTCACGTACCAGGTTCTCGCTCACACAAAGACCCCCGCCGGGTGCTTCCTAAGCGACCCGGCGAGGGTCTTCACGTATGAGAGGGGTTGGCGCGGTTCAGGTAAACCAGACTAACCAAGCTAACCATGCAAACCGGGCGAGCTTCGAGTCTCACGGGACTAGAAAGAACAGCGCATCAAAACCCGAGCCGGCCAAAGCTCGGCCCCGGCGAACAGCGGAACTAGCGCTCCGCCTCCTCACCGAGCATGCCCTCACGAGCCAACGCAGTCAAACGAGACACCGCACGGAAATACTTCTTCTGATAACCACCAGCCAGCATCTCCTCGGTAAACACCTTGTCAAAAGGCACACCCGAAGAAACAATCGGCAAGTCCTTGTCATACAGGCGGTCAGCCAACACCACAAAACGCAACGCCACCGACTGCTCAGTAATCGGGTGAACATCACGCCACGCAATACCGTCCAGGCCATCAATCAGCTGACGGTAACGCGACGGGTGCACCTTCGCCAGATGCTCCACCAGGTCAGCGAAGTTATCAACGCCAACAGTCTGGCCGCCGAACACTTCCTCAACCTTCGCATCAAACGCATCATCAGCAACAGGCTCCGGCGCAGCAGGCAGGCCACGGTGACGGAAATCCTCACCATCCACACGGTGCACCTCAAACTGCGAAGCAAGCACCTGAATCTCCCGCTTAAAATCCTCAGCCGCGAAACGGCCCTCACCCAGCGCACCAGGCAGCGTATTCGAGGTCGCAACAAGCTTCACGCCAGCATCCGCCAGCTCACGCATCAGACGAGACATGAGCACAGTATCACCCGGATCATCCAGCTCAAACTCGTCAATACACACCAGCTTGTAGCTACTCAACGCCTCAACCGTCTTACGGAACGTCAACGCACCCACCAGGTTCGTGTACTCCACAAAAGTACCGAACGCCTTCGGGCCATCCACATAATGCCACAACGACGCCAACAGGTGAGTCTTACCCACACCAAAACCGCCGTCAAGGTACAGGCCAGCCTTCGTCGAGTCCTTCTTCTTGCCACCAAACAGGCGACCAAAGAAACCGGCACCAGCGCCGCCACCATTAATCTTGTCGCCAAAATCCTTCAGCTTCTGCACAGCCTCAGCCTGCGACGGCTGATTCGGATCAGGAATGTAGCTATCAAAAGACACTTCACCAAAACGCTCAGAGGGACGGAAACCCGCCAGCAACTCATCAGCAGAAACGCGAGGGATGCGGTCGGTCAAGTGTACGGTCGTGGTGGGCACAAAAACTCTTTTCTTCAGTGACGGCGATGTGACTTCCGCTTTAAGTGTAGTACTGTCTAACACCCCGCGTGAGCGGCATGAGTTGCCCGCCACATTACGGGCATGAGGAGGGGGTAGGGCGGGAATGCGAGGGCATGGGCGTTCGGGTGCGGAGGCTGAGGTCGTGTGCACCCCGGGCTGGGTCTGTATTCCTACTTTCTATTTTACTTTTCTGACAAATAAGATAATAATAATAAGGACTATTTATTTTCGGGGGTTTTTATGTCATTTCTATCAAAAAATTGGGCAGGACTGTCAGTCTGTCTGATCATTTCTATCACCTCTTGGGTTTTAGGAGGATTCCTGCCTGTTGTGGGAGCACCTGTTTTCGCCATTTTTATCGGAATGATTCTCCATCCCTTTCTCACTTCCTATACACAACTGGATGCCGGTTTGACTTATAGCTCCAAAAAACTGCTTCAGTATGCTGTTATTTTGCTTGGGTTTGGACTCAGTATCTCACAAGTTTTCGCAGTTGGAACATCTTCCCTTCCTATTATCCTTTCAACTATTTCAATTGCATTGATTATAGCCTTCTTTTTCCAACGCTTTTTTAACCTTGATACAAAGCTAGCTACCTTGATTGGAGTTGGATCTTCTATCTGTGGCGGTTCTGCCATTGCAGCGACTGCTCCTGTTATTCACGCCAAGGAAAAAGAAGTAGCCCAAGCCATTTCTGTTATCTTTTTCTTCAATGTCTTGGCAGCTCTTATCTTTCCAACTCTAGGTTCTTGGCTCCATCTTTCCAACGAAGGTTTTGCTCTCTTTGCGGGTACTGCGGTCAACGATACTTCCTCTGTAACAGCCACAGCTAGCGCCTGGGATAGTCTATACCAAAGCAATACTCTCGAATCTGCTACTATTGTCAAACTGACCCGTACTCTAGCTATTATCCCTATCACTCTCTTCCTCTCCTATTGGCAAAGTCGTCAACAAGGCAACAACCAAGGAGTGAAGCTTAAAAAAATCTTCCCCGTTTTCATTCTCTACTTTATCCTAGCTTCTCTGCTAACTACTCTTCTCACATCTTTCGGTGTCGGCAATAGCTTCTTTTCACCTCTCAAACAACTTTCCAAATTCCTCATCATCATGGCTATGAGTGCTATTGGTCTCAAAACCAACCTCATTGCTATGATCAAATCCAGTGGAAAATCCATTCTTCTTGGAGCCCTTTGCTGGATTGCTATCATCCTGACTAGTCTTGGCATGCAATTACTCATCGGTATTTACTAAGAAAAAGGGAGTCTAAAGGCTACCTCAGAACGTAGACAAACGTCATTTTTGGCGTTTTATCTATGATGAAAAAACTAAAGAATACATTCTCATGCTGGAACACATTTTGGAATTCGTAATGTATGTTGAACCCGACGGGTCATATACCGAAGACAAAAATACTGCCGAAGGGGACGATAGCGGCGCTTACATTCTCCAATATTCAGATGGATTTTGGACTGTCGTTGGCTCGCTTTCTCAAGAGCAGCTGAAGGAAAAAGGGCTACTGAAATAACCCCATAACCATTGAGAAGCCACATGTGTATCGGCGCATGGTGACTTCCGTAAAATGGTGTCTATGGCTAAGAAAACTAAAGGTAAGAAGAGCGGCGCAGCAACCGCCGCCGTGGCACTGCTGACCGAGACGAACACCCCCTTCCAGATGCGCGAATACGAGCATGTTGAGGGCGTCACCTCTTTCGGTGAAGAGGCCGCGAAGAACCTCGGCGCCTCCGAGGAGCAGGTGTTCAAGACCCTGCTGATTGTGCACGAGAAGGATTTCGCGGTCGCAATCGTGCCGGTGTCTGGCAAGCTGAACATTAAGGCCGCCGCCGCTACCCTAGGTTGGAAGAGCGCCTCCATGTGCGACCCGAAGATCGCTGAGCGCCGCACCGGCTACGTGGTGGGCGGTATTTCTCCGCTGGGTCAGAAGACCCCCTCCCCCACCCTGCTGGATGAGTCTGCGCAGCTTTTTGACACGATCATGGTCTCTGGCGGTAAGCGCGGCCTGGATGTTGAGCTCGCCCCGGACAACCTGCTGAAGCTCACCAACGGCAAGTACGCTGACATCCGCGCTTAGTCCGCGCTCAGCGGGAATAATCCACCCGGCCGCGGCGTTACATATGCCGTAAGAGCCTGGGCATGAGAGCAAACTGAAGGAGTCATGATGGGCAATTCGCTACCCGGCGTGGGTGCTATCGCCAAGAACTGGCGTGAAGTACTCAAGCCTGAAGAGTACGCTGTTCTGCGTGAGGGCGGCACCGAGCGCGCGTTCACGGGCGAGTACTGGAACACTCACACTGAGGGTGTGTATTCGTGCCGTGCCTGCGGTACGGAGCTGTTCCGTTCTGATCAGAAGTTCGATTCGCATTGTGGTTGGCCGTCGTTTTTCGCGCCGCTGGCTGAGGACCGTGTGCGTTACCTGGAGGACACGACGTTCGGTATGCGCCGTGTGGAGGTGCGTTGCGCCGCCTGCGATTCGCATCTGGGTCACGTGTTTGAGGGTGAGGGCTACCCGACTCCCACGGATTTGCGGTATTGCATTAATTCGGTGTGTCTGACGCTGGCCCCGGCAGGTGAAGCGCCGACTGATGAAGCACAGCCTGGTGATACTCCGGTTGACGAGGCGGAATCCGCCGAATAAAGCCCGGCAACCCCCTCGCGGGCACACCGGTGAACCCCTTATTGTGAGTCTCTCTAAATTCGAGGCTTTAAGCTCGGGCGGGTAGAATGGCGTAGTGCCTTCGCGGGCACGTCACCCCGCCCAGGCTCGTGTTTGCTCGGGCGTGCGCCTACCCGGGCATCTGGCGCATCGTATGGGCGCGTCGAACCAGACAGAGGAAAAGGATTGAGTGCATGAGTACCGCAGCTGAACAGAATGCCGCAGGCACCCCTCAGCTGACCCTTAACGGTATCGAAGTTCCGGACGTTGTTCCTCTGGAGGCCCCTTCCGCACCGATTCCGACTCTCATCACCACTGAGAGCGGCCTGCGTCGTGCCGCTGAGCAGTTGGCGGCGGCGTCCGGCCCGGTGGCTGTTGATACGGAGCGTGCCCAGGGCATCCGCTACGGTTCGCGTGCTTTTTTGGTGCAGCTTAAGCGTGAAGATCAGCTGTACCTGATTGACCCTGAGGCGTTCAAGGATCTGCGCATTATTAACGATGCTCTGGCCGATGCTGAGTGGGTTATTCACGCCGCGATTCAGGACTTCCCGAGCCTGGACATGCTCGGTATGCGCCCGAACCGTCTGTTTGATACGGAGCTTGGTGCGCGTCTTGCCGGTCTGGAGCGCGTGAACCTGGGTGCGACCGTTGAGGAGCTGCTCGGCTATAAGCTGGCGAAGAAGCACTCGAAGGAAGACTGGTCGCGCCGCCCCCTGCCGGAGTCCTGGCTGAACTATGCGCTGCTGGACGTTGACGTGCTCATTGATTTGCGTGACGCTTTGGAGGAGCTGCTCCGCCAGCAGGGTAAGCTGCAGTACGCCCTGGAGGAGTTTGAGTACCTGTGCAAGACCCCGGTGAAGGATCCTACGGATCAGCCGGAGCGTTGGCGTAAGACGAAGGGCCGCACGTTGTTGCGTTCGGTCAAGCAGCTGACTGCGCTGCGTAATCTGTGGCTTGAGCGTGACTCGCTGGCGCGTAAGAAGGACGTAGACGCGAAGCGTCTGCTGCCCGACTCCGCGATTGTGGAGGCGGCACGCACCATGCCGCGTAACGTGCCCGCTATTATGTCGATTCCTGGTTTTCAGACGCGTGGTTTGCGTCGTGAGGGCCCGCGTTGGGTGCGTGCTATTGCCGCGGCGGCACGCGGTGAGAACGCCGTACCGTTCACTTTGCCGTCAACTGCCCCGCCGCCGTTGAAGGCGTGGGAGTCTAAGCGCCCCGAGAACTTGGCGCTGTTCACCGAGGTTCGTCAGGCAATTGATGAGCTCTCGGAGAAGCTGACCATTCCGGCGCAGAACCTGATCACGACCGATTATGTTCGCCGCCTCTGCTGGGAGCCGCCGGCTCGTTTTGACGAGCAGACCCTGCGGGATGCGCTCACCGAGTACGGTGCGCGTTCGTGGCAGACGGGTCTGGTTGCCCCCGTGATTGCGCCGATTTTTGCCCGCCACCTGGGGTAGCTTTCACTAACGCTGAATAGACGTGTGTGCCGGTTGGGTGTGTTGCTGATGCGACCGCCCGACCGGCATTTTGTGTGCCTCGGGAGTTTGACACAGCAGTTTGTCTCGGTAGTTTGCTTCACTAGTTTGTCTCAGCAGTTTGTCTCCGGTGCAAATGCGAACCAAGCTTAGCCTGCTCTCATTCGATTTTTATCCCAAACCGGCATAGGGTGGAGAGAGTACACGAAAGGAACCACCATGCCCGCACCCAACGGATGCTGCCGCTCTCAGAAGGCATGCGCCTCCCCCACTCCATCTGCCGCTACCGAATCTGCCGCAGTCGAATCTAATGCCGTCGGCACCGCAGCCGCTACCGCAGCAGCTGATTCTTCTGCTCGCGTCTTCTCCCGCCGCGCAACCCTCATCACCGGTGCCGTCGCATCCGGTGCGTTGCTCGCCTCCTGCGCTGAAGGTGACTCCAACGTCACCGTGCCCGAAGGCAGCGTAGAGATGGGCGCCGCCTCCGCAGTGGGCGTGGGCAAGGCCGCTAAGCTGACCCACGGCTCCACGACCGTTATCGTGTCCCAGCCGTCTTCGGGCGAGTACAAGGCGTTCAGCACCGTCTGCACCCACCAGGGCTGCCAGGTGCAGGTGCAGGACTCCAACCGCATCGTGTGCCCCTGCCACGGCTCCGAGTACGCCGTAGCTGACGGCTCGGTCGTGCACGGCCCCGCGGATGCGCCCCTGACCAGCTACCCGGTGCAGGTGAAGGGCGGCAAGATTTTCATCAGCGGCACCACTGAGAAATCCTAAAACCGGTAGTTCAGAATACGTGCAACAAAGCCCCGCCCATCACAAACGATGGGTGGGGCTTTGTGCTGTCTTATGGTACCCGCTACTGATGCCTACTATTGCGGCGTGCTCAGGCGGCACATTTCAGGTACGACCGTTTAGCGGGTGTGGCGCGGCTTCTGGCCCTCTTCACGAGCGAACGGCACCTTATCGCCAGCCAGCTGCGCACGCAGGTCCGCGATGATGGTTTCCGCGGTCAGACCGACCTCTTCCAGAATCTGCTCGCGGGAAGCGTGCGGAATGAACTCCGCCGGAAGACCCAGCTCGCTCAGCGCGGTATCCACGCCAGCCGCACGCATTTCCTGGCGGATGCGCGAACCCACACCACCGGAACGCACGCCGTCCTCAATGGTCACCACGATGCGGTGATCACGAGCCAGCTCAATGACTGAAGACGGCACCGGCATCACCCAGCGCGGGTCAACCACGGTGGACTGGATACCCTCGGCGGCAAGCACCTTGGAGGCTTCCAGAGCCACGCGAGCCATAGCGCCCACGGCAACGAACAGCACATCACGCTGACCGGTCTCCGGGTGGGGTTCGCCGGTGCGTGCCAGCACGTCCACGCCATCGCTGCGGCGCTCCAGGGCGGGAATGTCCTCACCAACGGAGCCCTTCGGGTAGCGAATCACGGTCGGTGCGTCGTTAATAGCTACAGCCTCACGCAGCTCTTCGCGCAGGGTCGCGCCATCACGCGGAGCCGCCAGGTGCAGACCCGGAATGAACTGCAGCATCGCCAAATCCCACATGCCGTGGTGGCTTGCACCGTCCGGACCGGTAATGCCGGAGCGGTCCAGCACCACGGTCACGCCCGCCTTGTGCAGGGCAACGTCCATGAGCAGCTGGTCAAAGCCGCGGTTCAGGAAGGTTGCGTAGAGGGCAACCACCGGGTGCATGCCGCCGTACGCCAGGCCGGCACTCATCGCCACGGCGTGCTGCTCAGCAATACCTACGTCAATAACGCGCTCGGGGTGGCGCTTCTGGAATTCGCGCAGACCCACGGGAATGAGCATCGCGCCGGTAATACCGACGACGTTCTCCTGCTCATCCGCAATATCTGCAATTTCGCGGCCAAAGACGCCGGTCCACGACTCGGAGGTGCTGGTCGAAACATCCTCACCGGTCAGCGGGTCAATCTGGCCCACCGCGTGGAACTGGTCGTCCTCATTAGCGCGGGCGGGTGCGTAGCCGTGGCCCTTCTCGGTAATGGCGTGCACAATCACCGGGCCGGCGTAGTTCTTTGCCGCGGTCAGTGCGTTCTCCACAGCTTGCTGGTCGTGGCCGTCAATGGGGCCCACGTACTTCATACCCAGGTCTTCAAAAATGCCCTTGGGTACGACGACGTCCTTAATGCCCGCCTTCATGCCGTGCAGGCCGCGGTACACCATCTGACCGACCGGGCCGCCACGCTGCAGACCGATGCGCACCGCATCCAGCGCGTGGTCGTAGCGGTGATCGAGGCGCACACGATCCACCTGCTGTTGCACACCGTGCTTGAGTTCAGAGAGCTGGTTCGCGAAACCACCAATGGTCGGCGCGTAGGAGCGGCCGTTATCGTTGACCACAATCACGACCTTGCGGGTGCGGTCGGCAGCAATATTGTTTACAGCCTCCCACGCCATGCCGCCGGTCAGCGCGCCGTCACCAATGAGGACCACGGTGTAGCGGTCATCTTCACCGTTGAGCTTGTGCGCGCGAGAAATACCGTCAGCCCACGAAATCGAGCTAGAGGCGTGCGAAGACGCGATAATGTCGTGCTCAGACTCGCCACGATCCGGGTAACCCGACAGGCCACCCTTCTGACGTAGAGTCTTAAACGCGTGACGACCAGTCACCAGCTTATGCACATAGGACTGGTGGCCGGTGTCGAAAAGAATGTTGTCCTTGGGAGATTCAAAAACGCGGTGAATGCCGAGGGTCAGCTCCACAACGCCCAGGTTCGGGCCCAGGTGACCGCCGGTCGCCGACACGTTCGTCACGATGAACTGGCGGATTTCCTTAGAGAGCTCCTCCAGCTGCTCGTAGCTGAGGTTCTGCAGATCCGCCGGGGACTGAATACCCGGGAGCAACTTGGCAGTGGCACCATCACCAATGCTGTAGTCGGCGGTGGGTGCGCCACCGGCGGCGCTATTCGGGCTCTCCTCCTGCGGCAATGCGTTTTCAGCGGACATACACCCACACTCCTCAAGGTCGGGGCACGGCTCATTCCGTGCGTTGGTTCTTCAATGATTCTACCGTTTACGGTGCCAAAAAGCAGATTTATGCGCCCGCAGAGCAAGACGCACCGGGTTGAGTGAAAACGGCCTGAAATAACCCCTAGTGGGCAGGCTGGTGAACAGCCCAACCCGCCCAACACGGCGATTATTTGCTTCTTTGTTACGGCTACTAGCTACGCGCTACTTGGTGCGGCGGCGGCGCGGACGAGGCTTCGCGGGGGCACGCTCAAAAAGCGCCACCGACTCCACGTGATGCGTATTCGGGTACATATCAAATGCCCGAAGCTGCACCATGTCCCAACCCAGCTCACGCAAAATACCGGTGTCACGACCCAGGGATGCAGGGTCGCACGCCACGTACAGAATACGCTTGGGGTCCAGCGCATCCAGGCGTTCCAGGGTGGTTCGGTTCGCGCCCTCACGGGACGGGTCAAGGACCACCGCATCAATGGCGGGGATTTCACCAAATTCAAGGGCGGTCTTCAGATCCACCAGGTGGCGCGCCACGTCGCCACGAATCACCTCAATGCGGGTGTCCGCAGAGTTCTCGGTGCGGGAGCAACCATCCGGCGCGAAGTTCGAGCGGGCATCCTTATGGGTCACCGGGGAGCCCTCAATGCTGACGACGGTACCGGTTGCGCCCACGGCATCCGCGAGTGCGGCGGTGAACAGGCCCGCGCCGGCGTACAGGTCGAGGGTACATTCGCCTTCTTGCGGGCGGAGCATGGTGAGCATGGTTCCGACCATGGTGGAGGGGGCGGCGCGGTGAATCTGCCAGAAACCGCCGGCAGACACCTGGTAGCTGAATCGGCGGGAGCCGAAGGTAACTTCTTCGGTGACGGAGCGCAGGCCCGCGCCGAGCAGCTGGTCGCCTTCGGGTACGCGGCGGTAGGGGGTGTGGGCGGAGCCGGGGCGGCGGCGCTTGGGCTTGCCGTTGGAGGTGGACTGCGGGGTGAAGAAGAGGGAGATCTTGCGCTTGGCGAGCAGACCCCAGGCGTCGGATGCCTGCTGTTCGATGTCCTTGGCGACCTCTTCGATGGAGAAGCGCGGGTCAACAATGAACTGCAGCAGGACCCTGCCGCGGGAGGAGACGGTCGCCTCAACCTCACGTACGCCGCGCAGGTTCAGCTTCTCAAGCTGCAGGTTGCGTAGCTCGGTGGCGGCAAGGGGAAAGTCGACGACCGGTACGGGGTGGGAGGCGCGGTATGGGTGCATGCCGATGCGCCAAGTGACGGTGGGGCTCTCCTTGGCGCTGTTCTTCTGGCTGCCTGGCTTATCGTCGGGCTGGGTGCGGACCTTGGTCACGTTATAGCGCACGCGGGTACGCCAGGACAGGCCTTCGTTGTTGTCGCGCAGGGGCAGCTCTTCAACGATGAGGTTGGTCAGCAGGGGCGATTCGAGGGGCAGGCCGCCCAGTCGATTGATTTGGGTGCGGACGATATCGGTCTTGTATCGTCGCTGCTCAGCCAGGCTGATATGACCGTATTCCATGCCGCCGAGCAGTTCGGGTACGCCGGTTGCCGCGGCGCGTTCCTCTTCGGTGGCGAGCGCATCCGCCTGGATCCAGGGGTGGGGGCGGCGCGCCAGGGAGGGTACGGGTACGGAGATGACATCTGCGAAGTAGAAGCGGCGCTTGGGGCCGATTGCGGTGATGCGCACTTCTGCCTGCTCGCCGACGATGCCGTGACGCACAAAGATGACGCCCTGTTCGGTGCGCGCTACGAAGGCGCCGCCGTGCGCGGGTGCCTCACAGGTGACGGTGAGGGTCTGCCCGACGCTGTATCCGTCTACGTTGTTGGAGGCGGCAGGCGTGGTAGCAGTGTGGGTCACAGCATTGTCTCCTAAAGAATCACTTAATGTGAACTATTTTACACCGGATTGTACCTTTACTCCGGTTCCGACGCCCCCGCAAACCCTGCCGAACAGGGCATAAAGGACAAAGTCCAGCCCCTATCGGGGGTTACTTGGGCGAGTTGCGCAACGTCGGTCGGAGCAGAAACCTACCGCTCGGTACGCTTCTGCCCGCTGTTCCGACCCTGTGCCGTAGCGTCCGCCTCGTGCAGGCGGCCGCGGTACACCGCGTGGCGGTTGCTCTGAATCAGTTCACGGCCGCCACCGGCAGAACGAGTAATCTTCGGGGCGACAGCTGCCATTGGGTCCTCTGCTTCTACCGTTGATTCTTCGCTGTGTAAACGCTGATCAAAAATCTCATCATACACCTCATCCTCGTGCATCGCCCAGGGCACGGTTGCCGTCATGACGCCCGGCTCGTGCAGAAGCGCCCGCTTGAGGCGGCGCACCGTGCGGCGGTGCAGAAGGCGCTGCCACCAGTGCTTCACCACGAATTCCGGCAGGTACACCACCAAAATATCGCGGGGTGACTTCTTGCGGCGGCGGCGAATATACGAGACGACGGCATTCACGGTGTCACGGTACGGCGAATCAATGACCGACAGCGGCACCGGAATACCGAGGGCGTACCAGCGCTTCTTCACGATCTCCAGGGCGGCGCGGTCGTTGTTGACCGTCAGCGCCTCAATGGTGGAGGGGCGACCGGCACGCGCATAGGAGAGGGCACGAACCGCCGGGCGGCGCACACGCTCCACGTACACGATGGCGTGCACACGCGAAGGCAGGGCCGCAACATCCGCAACGGATTCGGCGTTCAGGGGGATGTCCAGGGCGGCATCCACCGCATCGTAGTGGCGGCGAGTCACAACCATACCTCCAACCATCAGGGCAATCATTCCAAGGGAGAGCCACGCACCGGCGGCGAACTTCGTCACCACAACAATGACCAGCACCGCGGCGGTCACGACCACACCCACCGCGGAGACAGCGATATCACGAATCAGGGCGCGGCGCGGCATCTGCGCGAGGGTAATACGCAGCAGACGCATGCGGTAGCGCACCACCGCCAGCTGCACCAGCACCATGGACAGGCACATGCCCACAATGTACAGCTGAATCAGCGAGTACACATCCGAACCGAAAACGGTGGTGAGGAAAATTGAGAATGCCGACAGCGCCAGCACACCGTTCGCGTACAGGCCGCGCGATTCCACGCTGCGGAAGAACACCGGCAGGTACTGGTAATCAGCCAGCGACGAGGCAATCACCGGGAAGCCCGTAAACGCAGTCAGCGAGGCAATAATCAGCACGCCCACCGTCGCAAACACCAGCAGCTGCGCGAAGAACGGAACACCCTGATAAATCGCCAAAGCCACCTGGTACAGCGCCGGCTTCTGGTGGAAGTACTCCCCCGGCGTGTGCCCGTCAATGAACAAGAAACGGGTCGTATCGTGCACCATGTGCACGCGGGTTGCCGCCGCAAAACCGAGCAGGCTCACCAGCAGGACCGAAGTAATCAGGCCCATCATCATCATGGTGACCGCCGCATTATATTTCTTCGGGCGGCGGAAATACTTCACCGAATTAGAGATCGTAGAAACACCCGAGAACGCCACCAACCCGGCGGAGAAAGAACGTGCCAGAAGCAGAACCAGCGCCAAGCCTTCCATGGCATGATCCTGATATTCGGGGGCAATCACGTAGGTTGCCGATTCAGCCAGCGGCAGAGTACCCGTAGCGGCACGAATCCAACCCACAATGAGGGTGACCCCCAACAGCGCCAAGAAAACGTACAGCGGCCAGTACGCAATCTTTCCCAGCAGCTGCACGCCGCGCAACGCAAACAACGTCAGGGCAACAATGAGCAGCACCGCAATGAGGGTGCGCCAATCCTGAATCTGCGGGTACAGCGCCACCAAAAACGAGGACGCCGAAGACATCGAAACCGCTACCGTGAGTATGTAGTCCATCAGCGAGGATGCACCCATCACGATCGAGGGCAACGCACCCAGCTTGCGGTGCACCAGCTGAATATCGCCCTCGGAGGCAATCTGATTAATGTTGTAGCGGTAGGTGCCAATCACCAGCAGACCCACCATCGCCACACCCAAACCAATCCAGGGCGAAAAAGCGAGCGCAGAGGCACCCGCGGCGGCAAGGGTCAGAATCATCTGGTCGGCGGCGTAGGCGACCGAGGAGATACCGTCGGCACCGAAAAGAGGCAGGGCGTAGCGTTTCGGCAGCGCGACTGCCGAAAGATTTCGCGTGCTGACCGGCTGACCGGTCAGGGCGATGCGCATCTTATCCCAACGATTCCTCACGCTGTTAAGGCTATCGGTCGCGGCTTCAAAGCTCAATTTTATTCAGCCGAATAGTGGGCATTGCGAGCGGAATATCACGGAGCCTCGGCGCGGAACCTCACCCGCCCATTACACTGGTAGAGGTAGGCGGTAACGCCTTATCGACACAAAACATCAACACATTCGGAGGGTTGTATGCCTCACTTCGTCATTATGGGTGCCGGACGCGTGGGCGTCATGTTGGCGCGCACTCTGGAAGCTTCGGGGCATACGGTCGCCGTCATTGACCAGGACGAACGCGCTTTCCAGCCTTTGCGTAAGGGCTTTGAGGGCCGTCTGGTGACCGGTGTTGGCTTCGATGAGGACACCCTCAAGCGTGCCGGCATTACCGAGGCGTACGCTTTTGCCGCCGTCTCTTCGGGCGATAACTCGAATATTATTGCCGCCCGTGTGGCACGCGAAATGTTCAAGGTGAAGAACGTTGTGGCGCGTGTGTACGACCCGAACCGCGCCGAGTTCTTCCAGCGCATGGGCATTCCCACGGTCGCTTCGGTGCGCTGGTCCACCGACCAGGTGTTGCGCCGCCTGCTGCCCGAGCAGGCGCTCAAGGGTGATTTCCGTGAACCCTCGGGCCGCCTCATGCTCACCGAAATTCCGCTCGACGACGGTTGGGCAGGCCACGCCCTGACCAGCATCGAAAGTGCCGCCGGGGTGCGCATTGCCTACATCACCCGCTTCGGCGAGGGCATGCTCCCCCGCCCGGACAGCGCCTACCAGCAGGGCGATAGCGTGCACGTGATGATGCGCACCGACGACGTTGCGGACGTAACCCGCATCCTCTCCCGCCCGCCGCGCGTTGAAGACGAAGAAGCGGAGGCTGAGGGGGACTACGCCCCCGCCTCGGGCCACCGCAAGCATCCGCACCGCAAGCATCCCCACGGCCCGAAGAAACCCGCCGAGCAGAAGCACAACGACGGCCCCGTCATCGAGCACGAATTCCACCTCGGTGACACTCCCCCGGAGCTACCCGACCCCCTCGAACTCATCGGCCGCCATCGTGACCACTCGAAAGGTGAGAAGTAAGTGAAGGTCCTCATTGTTGGTGCCGGTTCCGTGGGCGCCTCCATCGCTAAAGAGCTCATGATGAACGGCCACGACGTGACCATCATCGACTCCAAGCCCGAAGCCAAGAAGCGCGCCGATCTGCCCGGCGTGCGCTGGCATATTGGTGACGCCTGCGAGCTGTCCGTGCTGCGCCAGGTGCACCCGAACAAGGCGGACGTGGTCGTTGCCGCAACCGGTGACGACAAGGCAAACCTGATGACGTCCCTGCTGGCTCGTAGTGAGTTTGGTGTGCCCCGCACCGTGGCGCGTGTGAACAACCCGCGTAATGAGTGGCTTTTTGATGACTCCTGGGGCGTGGACGTTGCCGTGTCCACCCCGCGCCTGATGACCGCCCTCGTCGAGGAAGCCGTGGAAGTCGGCGACGTGGTGCGCCTGCTGACCCTGCAGGCTGGCGGCGCGACCCTTGCCGAGTACACGGTGCCGGACGGCCACCCCGTCATTGGTTACCGCGTGGACCACGTGCAGTGGCCCGTCGACACGGTGCTCACCGCCATCCTGCGTGATGGGGCGCCGATCCCGCCCAGCGCGGATGTGGCGATTGAGGGCGGCGACGAGCTGTTCTTCATCACGACCATTGCCGGTGAGGACCAGATTCGCGCGCTGTTCGCATAACGCTGTTTGCGTAGCACTGTTCGCATAAGCGTTGCGAGGCGTGGTTCTCCCCTAGATTTGAAGCGCGGCTCTCCCCCAGATTTGAGGAGGCGAAAGCCCTGGTTACCCATACGGGTACCAGGGCTTTCGCCTACTTTTATGAAACTATTTCGTGAAGTTGCGGGGCGTGCTTTAGCGGTTCGCAGAGCTTTCAGTGCCCTCAGCGCTATCAGTGATCTCAGCAGATTCGGTCGCCTCAGCTTCCTCAGCGTCCTCGCTGACCAGCGCCTCTTCGGGAGCCGACACACGCCACGCCAGCCACACACCCAAAGCGTACAGCGGCAGGCCCATGATTAGGCGGGTCGCACCCAGCGCCTCCACATTATTCGCGAAGTACAGGGGCACCTGAACGGCAAGGCGTAGCATCATCAGCACGGTAATAATCCAGGTGGCAAGCATGTACTGGCGCAAACGCACCGGGTTCTGGCGCCAGCTCAGCGCCTCACCACGAATGACCGCGAAAATCAGACCCATCAGCGGCCAACGCACCAGCATCGACAGCAGATACGCCAGGATGTACACGCCGTTCGTCCAGAAACCGACCACAAAGTAGTCGCTCGCATTACCGGTACGGTACGCGGCAAACGCACAAATCGCCACGCCCACCAGACCGGTCAGCGCACTCACCAGCTTAGAGCCCTGCACCAGGCGAATCAGGGTGAACACGCCCGCCGCAGCCAACGCCGCAATCAGGGACAGGTTCAGCTCCTTCGTCACGGTGAACAGCACCAGGAACGCCACCGCGGGCAGGGAGGATTCCACCAGGCCGCGCCAGCCGCCGATAGCGTGCAGAATATCCACGTCACCGTTAGCGGTGCGGCGCATATTCGCACCCATGGAGGCGCTCAGGCTCTGCGCCAGCTGATTCTCATCCTGCGCCGGGGCATCTGCGGTGCTAGGTGCGGGGTTAGCGTTCGGATCGGGCTGGGTCGAAGACTGCTCAGCGCTCATAGTTTCCCTTCTCCACAAAGAATTGCGGCACAATCTCATAGCGCGGGTTATAAATCACCGGCTGATGCGCCCTCACAGACACCACCCCGGAACAGCGCAGCAACGCACCGGCATGCACGCCGGGCACCATCTGCTGGCCCTGCCACTTGAGCATGACCCTATCCCCCGGATTGAACGGCGCATATGGCGGGAAAGACACCTCGTGCGGCTCCTGCACCGCCACGGTCGCCAAAGACGCCGTGTTCAGGTGGTGCTGCTTCTTCGGGTCCTCGGATTCCTCCTCGAAATCTTCACCGGGCGGCTCCACAATCGGCATACCAATCAGCGCCAGCGGGCTCGACCACTGCAGAGGCTTCGACTTAGCCACCACCAGCTCGGCACGGTACATCGGCTTATCCTGGGCGGTCGGCAACCACACCTGCTCCACGCGTCCGGCAAGGCGTACGCGAAAGCGCTCGGGGTACCCGGGAGCAAGGATCTGCTCCTCAGGAACCGCGAGCGCACTCGGGTAGTTCGAGAACTCAGGCATTAGCCAATCTCGGTAATCTCAGGGCCGCGGCGAGGCATCGGGCGCAGCTTGCTGTGCTCGTTCTCGGTTTCTTCCTCAACAGCAGGCTCTTCCTCAGCCGCAGCGACCAGGTCGGCGGGCAGAGTCATGGGCAGCAGTTCACGCGGCGGGCGCGGGTCGTCGCCACGGTCCACCACGACGGTGCGGAATACTTCCTCTACGGAGGCGGCAGCCTTGTCGTCGCCGAGCACAGCCGCGCCGGAGATGACGCCGCGCAGGAACCAGCGGGGGCCGTCCACACCCACGAAGCGGGCGATGCGCTCGCCGGGCTGGCCGTCCGGGGTGACGGCGGGCAGGCGGGTGAGCATCTCGGCGCCGAAGACGCCAGCGTAGATTTCGACAACGCCGCCCTGGGATTTGACGGATTCGGTCAGGTCGTGACGGATGTCGTCCCAGATGCCGGTGGTGCGCGGTGCGGCGAATGCCTGCACCTGCAGGGTTGCGCCGTCGCGGGTGATGGTTGCGGCGATCACTGCGCCGGTTGCGTCGTCAGTTTCGAGGCGCAGGTTCATGCCGTCGAGCAGCTTGATGCGCAGCGCACCCAGGTTGACGTAGTCTTCGAGGTCTTCGGCGGTGACTTCTTCAATGTCGTGAGGGCCGTTGACGCGGTCGTACTTGATGACCTCGGGAGAGTTCTCCTCTTCCTTCAGCTCCTCAACCTCGACGTTGGTTTCCTCAATCTCTTCGGCGACAGCCTTGTCGATGGCGGCCTTTTCAGCCTCCTCGGCGCGCTTCTTCTTACCAAATCCGAACATGGTATTCCTACTTTCACCGCACGCAGGGTGCGGGGTTTTCTTCTCTTCTCTCGTGCGGTAATCGCGGTGAGAGCAGACTAGTGGATTCCGCTGGAGCCGAAGCCGCTGGAGCCGCGTTCGGTCTGTTCCAGTTCATCCACCACGGTAAAGGTTGCGTGCTCGTACTTCTGAATGACCAGCTGGGCGATGCGGTCGCCGCGCTGCACGTGGAAGGACTTGGTCTTGTCAGTGTTGAGCAGGGTTACCATCAGCTCGCCGCGGTAGCCGGAATCAACGGTGCCGGGTGCGTTCACGATGGTGATACCGTTCTTGGTTGCCAGGCCGGAGCGCGGGTGCACCAGACCAACGTAACCTTCGGGCAGGGCGATCGCCACGCCGGTGGGGACGAGGGCGCGTTCGCCCGGTTCCAGTTCGAAGTCGATGCGGGAGCGCAGGTCAGCGCCGGCATCGCCGGGCTTTGCGTAGGCGGGTGCGGGTAGCTCGGGGTCGAGCAGCTTAATGTGGACGTTTACGGGGGTCATCATGGTCAATACTCTAACCTTTCGCGGGTGTCTGTGCCATCACCTCGCGCTGTGTTGAGACTCTACTGCGGGGTGTTTTCGTTGCGTGTTCGCGTTCAGCACGTGCGGCGGCGTGCCGTGTTGGGTGCGACGCGGCGCTGTTCTTGCGTGCGCGGCTTTCACATACTCAACGGGGCGGGTGCACTCGGCACTCGCCCCGTCATGAGGTGTATGTCGGGTGGGTGTTAGCCCTTCCCTAAAGTTTTAGCCCTCGCACTCGATGCAGTAGGACAGGCCGCCCTCTTCGCGTGCAATCTGCGAGCGGTGGCGCACCAGGAAGCAGGATGCGCAGGTGAACTCGTCGTCCTGAGCGGGCAGAACAACAACGTTCAGCTCCTCGTTGGAGAGGTCAGCACCGGGCAGCTCGAAGCTTTCTGCTGCGCTGTTTTCGTCTTCGTCCACCGCACCGGACTGCATCTCGGAACGGCGGGCGTTCAGCTCCTCGTAGGACTCTTCGTTCTGCTCTTCGTCCTGCTTGCGAGGTGCATCGTAATCAGTTGCCAAACTTTCACGCTCCGTTGGTTCTGTGGCTGTGTGTTGGACTAGGCCACGCTGGTTTAATGAGTGCTCTAGGTGCCGCTGGTGTGTATTTAACCCCGACGGCATGCCAGGTATTGTTCACCATTGGCACCCTATTTGTCTAATCCTGGGTAGGCTTTGGACTGTTTAGGCGTCACATTCTAGCTTTTTCGGTGCGAAAAGTACATCTTTTTTTGGTGAAAATCCCGCCTCCGCTACTGATTTACCGCGCTTTCACGGTACCCTGGTAGGTAGCTTGCGTTCCGTGCAACACATTCACGAACGCGTCCGGTTCACCTATGGAGGTTCTCATGCTTGAACTGCGTCTGATTGGCGTTCACGATGACGGCGAAAATCTGGTGCTTGAGTCTGCTGACGGCACCCGCTTTTTGCTGCCGATTGACGCGAACCTGCGCACGAGCATCACCAAGGCTCGCCGTATTCAGCCCGCCCGCGGTCTGGGCGCTAAGGGCACCTACGGTCCGCGCGATATTCAGACCCGTTTCCGTCAGGGTGCCTCCGTTGAGGAAATCGCTGAAGAGTCCGGTTGGGAGCCGGAGCGTGTGCGCCGCTACGAATGGCCGATTGTTGCTGAGCGTGCTCACATTATTCGTGCCGCTCAGAGCGTGAAGATTGGTCGCCGCAGCTCCGCTTCGGGTACCGCACAGATTCCAGTGACCCTGAGCGCCCGCATTGAGGAAGTCTCCGAGCGTTACGGTTTTGAGGAGGCAACCCAGGACTGGACCACCCGCCAGCAGGAGAATGGCCAGTGGCGCGTTGAGGTTGATATTGCGCTGAAGGACTCGGTGCGTCAGAACCTGCCCGCGCAGGTCGTCTTCCCCGCACGTTGGGTGTACAACCCGGCGAACCAGGGCCTGTACGCTTCGAATGAGGCGGCGTACTTCCTGATGGGCAATAGTGAGGATGCTGTTGCCGCCGCCGCGAAGAAGGCTCCCGTAGAGGTTCCTCCCGCCCGCCTGCCGAAGGCACCCGAGCCCGCACCGGCACCCCTTACTTCCTCTGAGAGCGCTGATGAGCGTAAGCTCAAGGAGCTTCTGGAGCGCGCCCGCTCGGTGCGCCCGGCACAGGTTGAGGAGCCCGAGGTGTTCGTGCACCGCGAGCCCGCCCAGCCCACTGAGCCTGTAGCACCGGCTGCGCCCGCGGCACCTGTTGCATCTGGTGTGTCTGCGCCGGTAGAACCTGCGGCTCCTGCTGCACCCGAGCCCACCGCAGAAACCAGCGTAGAAACCACCGACCCGCTGGCTGTGGATTCGGAAGCACCCGTTGAATCCGTTCCGGTCGAGTCCTTCGCCCTGCCGGCGCCCATCGAGGACGCACCCGCAGCTGAGGCGCCCGCAGATGCAGCTCAGGCACCCGCTGTTGAGGCACCCGTAGCTGAAGCACAGGCTGAGCCCGCTTCCGAAGAGAAGCCCAAGCCTTCCTCCTCGAAGAAGCAGCGCGTGAGCGTTCCGGCATGGGATGACATCATCTTCGGTAGCCGCAAATAAGCGAGCACCCTCGCGCCGCCCGATAAAG
Organism: Rothia mucilaginosa; assembly: GCA_963534775.1. Taxonomy (GTDB): domain Bacteria; phylum Actinomycetota; class Actinomycetes; order Actinomycetales; family Micrococcaceae; genus Rothia; species Rothia mucilaginosa_D. Next base: position 95,956 of record CAUSUH010000005.1, read on the forward strand.
GGCATCTAGACGAGGGCTTTAGTCGAGGGCTCTAGACATACGAAAACCGCTGGTTATTTACCCGAATAACCAGCGGTTTTCGTTTATCCTCCAGCGTTTTAGAAAGTCTTGAGCATGCGCAACGGCACCAAACGCTCAGCGTCCGTCAGCGAACCGTGCTGACCAACCATGTGCAGGGCACGCTCCTGATAGTGGCGCATATCGTACAGCGCCCAATCGTCGCGAGCGCACACCATCAGGTCGCCAATGCGGCCGCGCGCCGCATCCGTGATGACCGGTCCGAAGTAGCCGGCACGCATCAGCTCGCGAGAGTCAATCACCCAGGCGCGCTCGCCCCAGTACTGCGCCCAACGCTGAGCGGTGGCGGTACGTGCCGCCTCCGAGGTGTCTTCCAGATACAGGTGCACGGCGCGCGGTTCACCGGCGGTCATTGCGATATTGCGGGTCAGCTCCTCCACGCCAGAGTAGTCGATGCGCTGGTGCTCGGGCACGTTCACCATGCCGTGATCGGCGGTCACGAAGAGTGCCGCCCACGCCGGGGCGCGCTCCGCCAGACGCTTCAGCGCCGAGTTCAGTTCCTCTAGCTGCTGCAGCCATTCGTCGCTGCCCACACCGTAGCGGTGGCCCGCCGCGTCAATCTCGCCCCAGTACAGGTACACGGTGGTCGGGGTGCGGCTGGAGAGCGCCTCCAGGGCGTAGGTGACGCGGGCGTTGTAGCCGACGGCGTCCACGAAGTCGCCGCCGCGCAGCGCCGCCTCCGTCAGACCGGTACCGCGGTACTTACCCAGCGAAATGGTGAGCACGCGGCGGTTCGTATGGTGGCGTTCCAGCACGGTCGGCAGCGGCTGCCAGGCGTGCGGGTCCACCGTCTGATCCCAGCCGGACAGGTGGTTCATGACCGAGCCCGCTCCCCCATTACCTGCCGGGTTGCGCACCTCGTAGCCGGCAATGCCGTGCGCGCCGGGTGCCGTGCCGGTGCCCAGCGAGGTCAGGGAGGCGGCGGTCGTGGTGGGGAACGCGGCGTCCAGTGGGCCCAGGTTCAGGGTCTTGCGCAGGGCGGGCGCGTAGCCGCCGTAGCTATTGAGCAGCTGCTCACCCAGGCCGTCCACCATGATCACGCAGGCGTGGCGGAACGACGCCGGATCAACATCCTGCTCCTCAAGGCGGCCGGCAAGGTTCAGCGGGTCGGCAACAGCGTGGAACGCCGGCTCGGAATCCAGGGCGTGCGCGGGGCGCGCCAAGCTTCGCTGAGCCACCAGAGAGGAGGCGGACTCCAGCACATCGGCGATGCTATTGCTGCCGTAGGCGGGCGCGGGAGGCAACGGCGCGCCCAGAACATCGTGCAGGGTGGTCTGTACCGTCATAAGGTCCTCTCAGGGGTGTGGCGGGTGTGTGAAAGTACGGGGCACCGCGCGGGCTGTTATTGTGCGGCGAGCGCTACCGCCGGTGCTTATCGGCGGGTTGCGTACATGCGGGCACGGTGCAGAGCACGCGCAAAATGCTGCGCACGCTGAACCGATTCCGGGCCGTCAGCGGTCGCAGAAACACGCACCGCAATGTCCTCGCGGCGCGCATCGCCGGTGAAGCCGTGGTCGGCGTTGCACTGCGGATCCTGGCAACCGGCAGGAGCCAGCTCCATGTGCAGCGAACCGGTCCAAGCAATCTGGAAGGAAATCTCAGTCGGGGCGGTGCTACCGGCGTTGTACGCCTGCGGCTGGCTGAAACCGTAGCTGATGGTGACCGCGTTCAGGGCGCTCAGGTGCACCGCCTCCACGCTCACGTGCGCCACGGTGCCCTGCGCGTCACCTTCAAGGTGCTGGTCGTCCAGGTGCGCAAAGATGACGTGCTCGCCGCAGAGCACCATCACGGTGATGTGGCGGTGAAAATCATCGCGGGAGAAGTGGGTTTCATGCTGTACGAAGTGCGCGTCCGGGTTCATGCCCGCTAGCGCGTCATCCACCACTTCCAGCACGAGGTCGGGGTAGAAACCGGCATGCTTAATGTCTGCGACCAGTTGCTCGCGTTCGGGGGTGGTGGCGTACATCGTACCTCTTTCGTGCGGTGCCCTCATGAGGCGACGTCGGTCGGCGCACACGATGAAGGCGGTTAGGTATTACTACCCTCTACCTTAGAGGGTTCCAGCCAGGCTGTGCTACTTGACCACGCTAATACAGGCTCATATGACGGCGTGCGCTCCCCCGGTACGCTTCGGTTACTGCCCCGCAACCGGCTTGGCGCACCCCACAGATGACGCCGACCAACCAGCCCGTCTCATCCGCTACCACCCGCTAAAATAGGAGGAGCGAAAACACACCGACACGAGGAGATATATGGCTCGCCGATCCAAATCCGCCGTCAGCGACTACCCGGTGGATGTGGTAGAGAATATCGTCGACATCGACGTATCTGCCGAGATGGAATCCAGCTTCCTGGAATACTCCTACTCGGTGATTTATTCGCGCGCCCTCCCCGACGCCCGCGACGGCCTCAAGCCCGTGCAGCGCCGCATCCTCTACATGATGCAACAGATGGGCCTGCGCCCCGATAAGGGCCACGTCAAGAGCGCCCGCGTGACCGGCGAGGTCATGGGTAAGCTCCACCCGCACGGCGACGCCGCCATCTACGATGCGATGGTGCGCCTCGCCCAGCCCTTCGCGCTACGCCTACCCCTCGTTGACGGTCACGGTAACTTCGGCTCCCTCGACGACGGCCCGGCAGCCGCCCGATACACCGAAGCACGCATGGCACCCGCCGCGCAGGCACTCACCGCGGACCTCGAAGAAGACGTGGTTGACTTCGTACCGAACTACGACAACCAGTTCATGCAGCCCTCCGTGCTGCCCGCCGCGTTCCCAAACCTGCTTGTCAACGGCACCACCGGCATCGCGGTCGGCATGGCGACCAACATGGCGCCGCACAACCTACGCGAGGTCATCGCCGGTACCCGCCACCTCATCGCTCACCCCGAGGCGACCCTCAAAGACATCATGAAGTTCATCCCCGGCCCCGACCTGCCCACCGGCGGCACCATCGTGGGCCTAAGAGGCATCCGTGACGCCTACGAAACCGGCCGCGGCACCTTCAAGACCCGTGCGAAGGTCTCCATCGAGCAGGTCAGCCCCCGCAAGCAGGGCATTGTCGTCACCGAACTGCCGTACATGGTCGGCCCCGAAAAGGTCATCGAAAAGATCAAGGACGGCGTCAACTCCAAGAAACTCACCGGCATCTCCGACGTGGTCGACCTGACCGACCGCACCAACGGTCTGCGCCTCGTCATCGAAATCAAGAACGGCTTCAACCCGGAGGCGGTGCTCGCCGCCCTCTACAAGCACACTCCGCTTGAGGATTCCTTCGGTATCAACAACGTGGCGCTCGTGGACGGTCAGCCGCAGACCCTCGGCCTGCTCGACCTGATGCGCGTGTACATTGACCACCGCCTGAACGTGGTCCGCCGCCGCACCGAATTCCGCCTGGGCAAGCGCACCGACCGCCTGCACTTGGTGGAGGGCCTGCTCGTGGCAATCCTCGACATTGACGAGGTCATCCAGATCATCCGTGAGTCTGATGAGACCGCTCAGGCACGCGAAAAGCTGAAGGTCGTCTTCGACCTGACCGACACCCAGGCGAACCACATTCTGGAGTTGCGCCTGCGCCAGCTCACCAAGTACTCCCGCCTGGAACTCGAAGCAGAACGTGACACCCTGCAGCAGGAAATCGCGGAGCTGCAGCGTATCCTCGGCTCCGATGCGGCGCTGCGCGAACTGGTCTCCGAGGAGCTCGCAGAGGTCGCCGAACGCTACGGCACCGACCGTCGCACCCAGCTCAAGACCAAGGACGAGATGCAGGTCGCCATTGAGGCGGTCACCGCGCAGTCCAAGGCGAAGAAGAGTCTGGGCCTCGCCCTCGAAATCGCGGACGATCCCTGCTGGGCGCTGCTTTCGGCATCCGGCATGATGGGACGTACCCCCGGCAAGCCCATCCGCGAGGCGCTCGTGGATCCCGGCAAGCGTTTCAAGCACGACGTGTTCACCTCGATTGTGCCGACCACCGCGCGCGGCGAGATTGGTGCCGTGACCTCCGCAGGACGCATGGTGCGCCTGTCCGTCATGGACATTGCGGTGCTGAACGAGAACGGTGGCACCCCCTCCATGGCGTCTGCTGTGAAGGCAACCGAGCTGGTTCAGCTCGCCAAGGGTGAGAAGCTGGTCGCCCTCGTACCGCTGAACACGGTGCTGGCGCTGGCAACTGCGGGCGGCGTGATTAAGCGCCTGAACCCGGATTACCCGCTGAACCAGACCGAGTGGGACATCATGAAGCTCAAGGACGGCGACGAAATCGTAGCCGCCGCCCCCTGCCCCACCGACGATGCGGTACTCACCTTCGTCACCCGCGACGCGAAGCTACTGACCTTCGACGCAGCAAAGGTCCGCCCGCAGGGACGCACCGGAGGCGGCATCGCAGGCATCAAGCTTACCGACGGCGACCGCCTCATCGCCCTGGGTGCGACCGCGCCCGGCGACGCGGCGGAGGTCGTGACCGTCACCAACGGCAAGGACGGCCTGGCGAGCGCCAAGGTCACCGCGCTGAGCGAGTACCCGCAGAAGGGCCGCGCGACCGGCGGTGTGCGTGCGCACCGCTTCCTCACCGGTGAGAGCCAGCTGGCTCTGGGGTGGGTGGGTGTGGGCCCGGCGAAGGCGGCGTCCTCCGGCGGTGTGGCTCGTTCCCTGCCGACCGAGCACGGTGCCCGTGACGGTTCCGGTGTGATGCTCACTCAGAGCATCGGCATTGTGGGCCCGAACTATGCGGCTGTTTCTGCTGCGATGGCGGTTAGCCCGGAGGGTGAAAAGCTCTTCTAGGTGCGCCGTTCACGGCCTTTCGACCTCATGTTGCTAACGAAGCCGGGGGTGAAGACACGTTGTGTGTGTCTTCACCCCCGGCTTTTATGTGGTGTACCTTAAGTAACACAGCACACATTTATTGACGCATTGTTCTTAGAGGATTTGTCGTGCTTGATTTACTGTCCGTCACACCAGAGTTATTTATCGTGCTCCTGCTCGCTGCCTTCTGCGCGGGATGCATTGACTCTGTCGTGGGCGGAGGCGGCATGATCCAGCTCCCCGCCCTACTCATGGCGCCCGGATTCTCCCCCGTCGCCGCCCTGAGCACCAATAAAGTTGCCAGTTCCATGGGCACTTTGACGAGCGCCTCAACCTATATTCGCTCGCTCAAAATCCCGTGGAAAATCCTGCTCCCCGTAGCGTTCGTGGCGTTCTGCGCCTCCGCCGCCGGCGCGTACTGCGCCACGATCCTGCCAGCACATATTTTCCGCCCTGCCATTGTGGTGGTTCTAGCCGCTATCCTCGTCTTCTCAGTGCTACAACCGCGCATACCTCGCGGGCAGCCTCGCGTGCTCGCAACCTCATCGTTCCTAGTGCGCGGCTTTGCGCTGGGTCTGATTCTGGGCGGCTACGACGGCATCCTCGGGGCTGGCACCGGCGCGATGATGCTCGTCGCCCTGCAGATAGCCATGGGCTACGATATGCTCCACGCAACCGCAGCCGCCAAGGTTCTCAACACCGCCACCAACCTCGGCGCGCTCCTCTATTTCATTCCGCTAGGCTCGATTCACTGGTTCCTCGGAATTGCCATGGGATGGGCCAACATGGCGGGAAGCTGGGTTGGTGCCCGCACCGCAATTCACCTGGGTGAACGATTCATTCGCCACGTGCTCGTTATCGTTATGACCCTCATGCTGCTGCGATTGAGCGCGCAGATACTCGGCTGGGTTTAGCTCCCTCCTCCCCACCCTCACCCGAACCTATTCGCGCGGAGATATAAACACTCAGAACTATCTGCGCACAAAGAAATGCCCCGGTACTTTCACGAAGTACCGGGGCATTCCTCGCAGTTTCTTGCGTTCAATCTCGCCCGTGGCGGCTACGCTCAGCTGCGTTTAGAGGCGAACCACCTCATCGCAGCGGGCAATATCCTCAGGACGGTGCGACACCAGAACCGTAGCCACGGAGCTGGAGCGGGTCGCCGAATCCAAGTCAGCCATCAGCGCGCGGGCAGACTCAGCATCCAGGTGCGCGGTCGGCTCATCCAGCAGCAGCACCGGCGAGTTCACCAGCAGGGCACGAGCCACCGCCAGACGCTGACGCTGACCACCCGACAGGAAGGAACCGCCAGCACCCACCGGGGTGCGCAGGCCCTGAGGCAGAGCGTCAAACCACTCGCCCAGACCCACACGGCGCAGAACCTCAATCAGCTCTTCCTCGCTCGGGCGATCCGAACGGTCACGAGCCAGCATCAGGTTACCCTCAAGGGTCGACTCGAAAATGTGAGCCGCCTGCGGGCACCACGCCGCGTAGCCGCGCAGCTGCTCACCCTCCAGGACCTCACCGGAAGCCAGCACACGGCCGGACTCTAGCGGCAAGAAGCCTAGAACGGTTGCAAGCACCGTAGACTTACCGGAACCGGAGGGGCCGGTCACCGCAGTCCAGGAGCCTGCACGGGCGTTCATGTTCAGGTCGGTGAAGACCGGGTGATCCATGCCGGGCCAGCGGGCGGCAGCGTCCTGCAGGCTCAGGGCGGGGTCGGTGACCTTCACGCCAAGCTCCTGCGGGGTGCCGCAGCTAACCAGCTTGGGTTTGCCGGGCTTCGGCGGGCGCGGGGTATCGCTCTTAGAACCAGCCGCAGATTCGGGGCGGTCAAAGCGGTGAGCACGCTGACGGTCGGCCTCCAGCAGCTCCTCCATCTCGGCCTCCGCGCGGGCACGCAGACGCTCAACACGACGCGGCAGAACGTGGGTATCCACCTCAGCCTCGGTCGGCACGGAACGCTTCAGGGTCGAAGTCGCAACAACCCCCTCCAGAGATACGTCACGCACGCTCGGGGCAATCGTCGCGAGCAGGCGGCTGAACGCGGGCCAGGAGCGGACCGCCTCAACATGGCCCAGGGAGCTTTCCAGCATGCCGGTGCACAGCAGTACCACAATCGCCGCTTCGGGGGCACGCACGGTGCCGTCAACAGCCAGCGGGTACGCAATGACTGCGCTCGCCAGAGCCGCACCGAACCAGCTCAGGGTCACGAGGGTACGGCCCACGCCCTGAGCGGTCGAGCCCTTCTGCAGGGCGGACAGGTTCTCGGCGTCCAGGGCGCCGTTAGCCTTCTCAGCGGTGGTTGCCACGCCGTTAGCGCGCAGGTCCTCAGCCGCCGAGAGCATGCCGGTACCCAGGCGCAGCATCTGCGCGGTGGAGCGGCGAGCCAGCGCCTCCGCACGGGCATCGGCGCGAAGCACAATCCACGGAGCCACAAAAGTGCTGACCAGCACGGCAAGCAGAACCGGAATCAGAGCCTGCGGTAGAATGCACGCGGTCGTAATCAGCGCCGCGATCATGACCAGCAGGTGCGCAGCCGGCGGAATAATAACGCGCGGCACGCCGTCACGCAGCTCATCGATACCGCCCACGAGGCGTTCGAGCAGCGCGTCACCACGCAGCAGGGCACGCACGCTGCTCACGCTCTGCCATGCGCCAACCCAGGCGCGCAGACGCAGAATATTTGCGGCGGCAAGAACCTTCGAGTGGGTCATCAGACGCTCAGCGTAGCGGGCGCAGGCACGACCCAGGCCGAAGAAACGCACGCCCACAATGGCGACCATCAGGTACATCATTGCCGGGCCCTCGGCGGCGCGAACAATCAGCCAGCCGGACAGCGCGGTCAGTGCCGCAGCCATCAGGGAAGTAATCGCAGCCATGATCACCGGGCCGGTTGCGGCGCGAACACCGATACCGGTCAGTTCCTTCAGGGTGCGCAGGCTTGCGAATAGGCCGGCAGGCTCGGCTTCTTTGACCTCGGCAGCTGCGGAGGCACCCGCCGGGGCGGTGCTTTCAGCCTCGTACTCTTCCCTGTCCTTGAGCAGGTGCGCGGGGGCTTGCGCGGGAACCGCAACGCGGGCGGTGTTCGCCTCGGCGGTCCAGGTGTAGCCCTGGGCGGTCTGCACGGCACGAACGAGGGTGTCGCAGCCAGCGGCGAGCTCCTGCTCGTGGGTCACGATCAGCACAGTTGCGCCAAGTTCCGCCAGGCGGTGCAGGGCGCGGGTCACCAGGTATGCCGAGTAGGCGTCCAGGTGCGCGGTCGGCTCATCCACCAGGACGGTCAGCACGGCCTGCTCACCGCCGGCACGGTAGATAGCCTCGGCACGAGCCAGGGTACGTGCCACGGCGAGGCGGCGCGCCTGACCTGCGCTGAGGGCACCGGGTTCAAGGGCGGTCAGCTTCTGCATGCCCAGCTGAGCCAGCGGGCCAACCAGCAACGCAGACTCGGCATCGGTGACGGACAGCTTCTTGGAATCCATCGCTTCACCGAGCAGAGCGGATGCTCGCTCACGCTCCGCCTCGGTAGCGCTGAGTGCGTAGAGCGCCATTTCGGTCTGCACGGTCGGCGCGGTGAAGACCGGCGACTGCGGAATAACCAGGGTGGTTCCCAGACCGGTCACGCTACCGGTCAGGTGCACGGGATCCTCCGAACCGGTGGGCACCAGACCCTCGCGCACGGCACCGGAGAACACGTTCAGCAGGGTGGACTTACCGCAACCGGACTCACCCATCACGCCGATAACCGCACCGCGCTCATCGTTACCGGTGGCAACGCGACGATCCAGGTTCAGGGACAGGTTAGTCAGCACGGCAGGACGCGCCGGGTAGCTCACCGACAGGTCCTCAACAGCGATGGTGGAAGGCTGAGCCTTCTGAGCTGCCGAGTCCTGTGCAGCCGAGTCCGCAGCGGCGGCGGGCAGAGGCGCATCAATAATCTTCTGGGCGCTACGCAGGGCGGCAACGCCATCCTCAGACTGGTGGTAGGCGGCACCCACATCACGCAGCGGCTGGTAGCACTCGGGAGCCAGCAGCAGCACAAGAATTGCGGTGTCCAGGCCCAGGGTGCCGTTGACCAGGCGCACACCAATCAGCACAGCAATCAGCGCCACCGAAATGGTGGTGATGAGCTCCAGGGCGAGCGAAGACATGAAGGCGCTACGCAGGGTCTGCATGGTGCGTTCGCGGTAACGCTGGCCGAGCGCGTTCATGGCGCGGGTCTGTGCACGCTCACGGCCCAGACCGATAATGACGGGCAGACCGCGCACCAGCTCCAGAATATGGTCGGAGAGGCGGTGCAGTTCAGCCTGCGCTTCCACGGTTTCGTCGCGGGTGTTCTTACCAATCAGGATCATGAACACCGGAATGAGCGGCAGGGTGCACGCCAGCACCATGGCGCTCATCCAGTCCAGGGACGCCACAACGACCCAGAGCATGAACGGCACAACCGCAGTGGAAACGAACGCGGTCAGCGTCTTGGTGTAGTAGTCATCCAGGGCATTCAGGCCGCGAGAAAGTAGCACAGCGGTCGCGCCGGTACCCTCGGGAGTGTCTGCGCCACCGGTGGCGAGCACACGCTTGAGCAGCGAAGAACGAATCTGAGACTTCGCTCCGGAGGCGGCACGCTGCGCGCTCACAGCCAGCAGGTAGTCGGTACCCGAGCGGACGAGCAGGGCAGCCACGGCGACCGCAATCAGGCCCGGAGTGATGGTGTCTGCGTCACCGAAGATGCCACCGAGGCCGAGCAGCCAGCCGCCGTGCGCCTCCAGCTGCGCCTGCGCGGAACCCGAGAACTCAATGTAGGCGCGGTATACGTCCGGGGCGCTGGTCTCTTTGAGGCGCGCGTGCTCGGCGACGACAGCGGCGAAACCGGCGTGTGCCGCCCGGGCAATAATGACTGCCAGGGCGGCACTGAAAAGCACCGTTGCGAGGGTGTGCACGGCGGTGATGACGCCGAACGTGCTGAGGGTTTTACGGGCGTCAGGACCCAGGGGCGGGCGACGGTCAGCGCGGTCATTGCGCTTTCCTTCGGTCACCTCTGGTGCCTCGGTGTTCTGATGTTTGTCAGCATGACGCGGTGTGTGCGTTCGACTCACGTGTTGTCCTTAGTCTTCTGCTGTTTTTACCTCCCATCAGTTTAAGGCTTGGGCTATCTAATACCTATTTGACCAGTCAAGTTTCGGATAATTGGCTGGTCCTCACCCTGCGCTAGTTCTAGCCGCGCATCGCGTCGGCGGGGCTCTTGCGGGACGCCACCCACGCCGGGTACGCCGAAGACACCAGACCGGTAAGGGCGCCAACGCCCACGCCGAGCACCACGAATCCGGGTGAGAGAACCGCCTGCCAGCCCTGCACGAGCGAAAGAATAATCGTCGCAATCATGCCGGAGCAGGCGCCAATGGAGCCGCCGAGCACACCGAGCATGACGCCCTCCATGAGGAAGATGCGGGCAATCAGCCATTTACTCGATCCGATGGCGCGGCGCAGTGCAATTTCTGCGGTGCGCGATTGCACGGACAGGTACATGGCGGTTGCCGCCGAGAGGGAGGCGAGCACCAGCAGAATCCCGGAGAGCACACCCACGTACAGACCCAAATCCGAGGCGATGGACGCGCGTAGGCTCTGCAGGTCGGAGGGGGTTTCCACGTTGATCTGGCTGGGTTCAGCGGGTTTGAGGGCCAGCGGAATGGCCTTGGCGACCGCCTTGCCGTAGCCTCGTTCGGTTTCGGCAATGTAGGTCACCTGGCCGCGTCCGGTGCGCTGAAGTGTGCCCGGCGAGACAATGACCGAGTTCCTGAATTCGTAGCCGCTATTGCCGGGGTCAAAGAGGCCGATGACCGGCATCAGCTGGCCGTCCACCCAGATGCTCACACCGGGTGCCACCTGCGGCAGCCCACCGAGTTTAATGCCGTACTCAACGGCGGGCAGCTCGCCGGGGCGGGGCTCGGTTGTGGCGTTATCTGCCGCCTTATCTTCGGGAATAATGCCGAGGGCACGGGCAGCAGAAACCGAAACGATAGCGCCCGAGAGCTGCTCGGCACGTTGACGGTCGGCAACGTTCTCCTGGGTGAGGGTCGCGTTCATCTGTTCGAGCGCACGCAGAGTTTCGGGGTTCATGCGGGCACCGATTTGCTCGAGCCTGGTCTTCGAGGTGGAAGTGAGTCCAATCGCCGTTTTGGGTTCGTCCTCGTAGGGGCTGAACCGGGTGATTCGCACGTCGGCGGGTGCCACACTGCTGACGAATCCGGTGTTCTTCACGTAGTCCAGCGCGCTAATGCGGTCGGCTACATTCTGTGCGGATTCGCCCTGCCGGTAGGTTCCGAGCATGTTCTGGTCATTGTCCCGGTCGCTGATGTAGAGCGTGGATTGTTCGGAGCCGAGCAGTCGCTGGTTCACCTGGTAGCTGGCGGATTCGCTCATGCCGGAGGCGCTGATGAGTCCGCCCACGCCCAGCGCGAAGGACAGGCCCAGCAGCAGGGTGCGTAGCGGTCGTGAGGTGAGCGCAGAGATTGCCTCGATGCTGTCGTCGGTGAGGAAGCTTCCGCGGCGGTGCGTAGCGGGCTTCTCCCCCGGTGCGAGGCTGGCGGGAGCATCAACCGGGGTATCCGTTGCAGCCGACACAACCTCAGTGAGCGGCACCGTAGCCGAATCGGCACGGCTCTGCTCGTGTAGCCGCCCATCCTCAATGCGAATCACGCGGCGGGCAGCGGCGGCAACCTCCGGGTCGTGGGTAATCACCAGCACGGTGCAGCCGGTCGCGTTAATGCGCTGCAGAATCTCAATGACCTTGGCGCTATTGTGGCTGTCCAGGTTGCCGGTGGGCTCGTCGGCAAGAATCAGCGGCGGGCGCGTGGCGAGGGCGCGTGCAATGGCGCAACGTTGCTTTTCGCCGCCGGAGAGGTACCGGGTGCGGATGCTGGCGCGGTCGCTCAACCCCAGAAATTCTAGGGTTTCTTCGGTGCGTTGCAGGCGCTCGCTGTAGGGCACACCCTGCACGCGCAGGCCCATGGAGGCGTTGGTTGTGCTGGTTTCGTCCAGCAGCATGTTTGAGGATTGGAAGATGAAGCCGAGGTGGTCTCGGCGCATTTCGTCGCGTTCTCTGTCGCTGAGTCCTTCCGTGTTTTTGCCGAAGAGGCTGTACGTTCCGCTGGTGGGAGTGTCGAGCAGGCCAATGGCGTTGAGCAGGGTGGATTTACCGGATCCGGAGGGGCCGATGATGGCGAGGAATTCGCCGCGTTCGACCACCAGGTCGAGACGATCGAGGACGGGTCGGTCGCTCCCCTCAAAGATACGGGTAATGCCGCGCATTTCGATGGCGGGCGCGGTGTTGGGATCGGTGTTGGGATCGGTGTTAGGCGCGATGTTAGGCACAGTGTCGAGCCCGGCAGCTTCTCCCCTGACCTGCGGGGCTGTCATGCCGTCGGGGGCTCGCTCGGGGATTCCATGATGGCGGCTCATGAGACAAGCACCTTCTGTCCCGTGCTGAGGTTCGCGTTGATGGCGGCGTATCCGCCGGCGGTACGCAGAACCTCAACGTTGACTCGTTCGGTGGCGGGCGCATCCTTGCTGGTCGAGGTGGAGCTTCCGCCCTTTTCAACAAGCACGTAGGTGCCCTGGGAATCCTGACGTACCGCGGTAGTCGGCACGGCGAGGGTGGTTGAGGTGTTGCCCTTGCTGGTGATGGATGCGCTCTGCCCCGGAGTGAGCTTGCTCGGGTCGTCGGCGCTGAATCGCACGCTCTTTGCTGCACCCTTGGAGGGGTCGTTCTGCAGCTCACCAATGCTGGTGATGGTGCCCTCCACGCTGCCGGTGGAGGTGCGCAGGCTAACGCGGTCGCCGGCCTTGAGCTTATTGGCAACGGAGAGCTCAACGCTGGATTCCACGTAGGGTTCGCTGGTTTCTACACTCGCGATGGGGTTGCCGTCGCTGATGAGCTGGCCGACCGCCGCAACTGCGGTGACGGTGTGGCTACCGGCGGGCAGAATCGCGTAGTTGCTGCGGGCAATGCTGGTGACCCCCTCGCTGGGCACGCCGGTCAGGTGCGCGCGGTGCAGGCGCGTGACGGCGTCGAGGGTGTCTTCGGTGACGGTGCCGCTCAGCTCGGTGGCGTACCCGGCGGAGTTCAGTGCCTTCTGGAAGGCGAGCACGTCGTCGCCGTTATCGCCCAGGTTGAGGTCGCGGTACAGCGGCAACGGACCCTCCAGTACGAAGACGGGGTCGGCACCGATAATGCCGATGAAGTCACCGGCCTTGAGCACGTTACCGGGCTTCTGGTTCTGGTAGACGAGCACCGGCTCACCGTTGGTGCGCGCGCTAATCGGGGCGGTCTCTCCAGCCTTGGTGGTTCCGGCAATGGCGAGGCCCTCGCTGACGGTTCGTTCTTCAACCTTCGCCCAGACCGGAATCACGGTTTTCGCCTGCACGGCCGGGTCGGGGCCCGTGGCGGCGTAGCGGGTACCAAGGTAGAAGGAAAGCATGAGCGAACCGATGGCGAGGATTGCCAGCAGCAGGAGCACGCGGGGTCGGGCGATGCGCTCGCTGAAGCGGTGCCCGCTGTTTTGGTTTTTCGTGTGAGTGGTCATGGCGGTGTCTTTCTGTTCTTTACGCCGTAGTATGCTGTCTCGAGTTACTGGTGCTCCAGAACGTACTGCTTGAACTTCTCGTCACGCTCACGTTCTGCCTTGCGGTCCTGCTCAAGCTGCGACTGGTACTTGCGGATGAGCGGCATCTGGTATTGTGCCTCCAGGTCGTAGAGCTGCTTGCTCATGCCGACCTGCTGGTTACATTCAGCCTGGATGGTGGCGATACGAATCTCTTCTTCGGAGGCGGGCTCGTTGTAACCGCCGTTCTTGCTCTGCTGCTCAGCCAGCGGGGATTCCTCGGCTACCCACCCTGCCTTAATGGGGGTGAGCCCCCGGTTTGAGACGCACTGCTTCCACTTCTCTTCGAGCTCGCGGTGCAGTTTGCTACCGTAAACAGCATTGCCCGCCTCGGTGGAGATACGACTGTATGTGGACTGCACGTCGTTCTCGGGCCTCTTACCTTCGGGAACCGCGGCCTCCAGGGTCTCGCGGGCCTTGTCTTCACATTCGATGATGAGCCTCTCCTCGGGGCTGAGGCTTGCCCCTGGGGTGACGGAGATGGGAGCTTTGGCGTTGGGGTCTCGCTTCTGGGATCCGTACTTCTTGGCGTACTCGACGTTCCAGGGACCGTACTTTCGGCCCGGATCGCCACTCGGCGCGCTTTCAGATTGGGGAGCTTGGTCGGGGTCGGTGTAGCTCTGCCCGTGTTCGGCGTAGCACTGCTTCATGGCAATCTTAAAGGCCGTGTATTCGTAATGAGTGCCCCCCTCGTAGTGGGAGTAATCGTCCAGGGGCATCTTCACGATGTCCTGTTCCGCGTCAAAGATGGCGTGGACGCTTTCGTCGCGTTCCAGCGGCGGGTTGAAGAGCGAGCACGCGCTCAGAGGCATGATGCCGATGCAGAGCAGGGCGCCCGTGGTGAGCAGGCGGCGGCTCAAACCGGCGCGAGGGGCGGTGGTGCGGCGGGTGAGGGACTTCATCGTTGAACGCCTTTCATAAGAGTGAGTTGTACACCACATTACACCTTTTACTCCCTGTCGCGCCCGAATTTCGGGGGGGGGTGTGCACCAAAAATTTTTGCGCGCCCACTCGCCTGCCGCGAGCTACATCCTCTGCGGACATAGTCCTCTGCGGGCAGACCCCTTAGCTGGAATAGAAATGTGGGTATAGAAAAATCCCCCGAACTTCTCAGAAGAGAAATTCGGGGGATTCTTCAATCAGCTACATGCTACTTGGTCGGCAGTTCAGCCAGTTCGGTAGCGTCGTGAGCCTCGGGGATGTGATCCACGTGCAGACGCTTACGGAAGACCCAGTAGGTCCAAGCCTGGTAGACGAAGACGACCGGCAGACCAAGGCAGGTCACGAAGGTCATAACGCCCAGGGTGTACTCGGAGCTGGATGCGTTCGCAATGGTGAGCGAGTATGCCGGGTCCAGGGTGGAGGGCAGAACGTTCGGGTACATTGCGGTGAAGATTGCCAGCGCGCCGAATGCGAGGAACACGGACAGACCAGCGAAAGCGCGACCCTCACGGCCACCCTTTGCGGAGATCCAAGCAATCAGAACAGCAACCACAGCCAGGATGGTGCACAGCCAGGAGACGCCGTTACCGGTGGTGAAGTCCAGTGCCAGAACCCATGCAACGATCGGCAGCAGCAGGACGGGAGCCCAGCGTACCAGGGTGTTGCGGGCACGGTCACGGATATCACCGTCGGTCTTCAGAGCGATGAAGGCAAGACCCTGAACCAGGGCGAAGCCAACGAAGCCCAGACCGCCGAGCAGAACCGGCAGGGAGACCCATGCGAAGGCGCCGCCAACGCGGTCACCGTTCTCGTTGATGGGCAGACCCATGGAGGTCAGGCCCAGCAGAGCACCGACGAGCAACGCGATGAAGAAGGAAGAAACAGACAGAGCGATGTTCCAGTTACGGATCCACTTCTCGTCGTTCTTCTTACCGCGGTATTCAATTGCGACCACGCGCAGAATCAGGAAGACCAGCGCGAGAGTCAGGGGGATATACAGAGCCGAGAAGAGGGCTGCGTACCAGATGGGGAATGCTGCGAAGATAGCAGCACCGCCGGACACAATCCACACCTCGTTACCGTCCCAGACGGGGCCGATGATGTTCAGCAGCAGACGACGTTCCTTCTCGTTCTTGGTGAACTTGGAACCCATCAGCATGCCGACGCCCAGGTCGAAGCCGTCGAGGATCAGGTACATGATGAGGAAGACGCCAATGGCGACAAACCAGAGGGTGGGCAGGCCAGGCTGACCGGCAAAGATATTGAAATCAAAGTTCATGGTGAATCAATCCTTACCCGCCTAGTAGGCGAACTCCAGCACATCGCGCTTGGACTTGTCGTTGGATTCGTCCTCGTGGTGCGACTGAACCAGCTCGGGCATTGCTGCCACAACACCGGCCTTGACGTACTTGATGAGCAGGTAAACCTCAACCACCATCAGCACACCGTAGAGCAGGCCCAGGGTGAGCAGGGAGAAGAGGATTTCTTCACCGGAAACACCCGGGGAGATAGCTGCTGCGGTGAACAGGTGGATCGAGGGATCACCCTGAAGGTTCGGAGCCACAACGAAGGGCTGGCGGCCCATTTCGGTGAAGATCCAGCCGAGGGCGATACCAAAGAAGGGAGCCAGGATAGACCAGACAGCAACGTTCTTGAGCAGCTTGGACTCGGGGACGGTGCCCACGCCCTTCTTGCGGGTTACCCACAGTGCGTAGAGGTAGAAGGGCAGTACGACTGCACCCAGGCCAATCATGCCGCGGAAGCCCCAGTAGGAGACCTCGAGGGAGGGCAGGTAGTCAATCTTCTGACCTGCGCGCTCACCGTAGAGCGGGTTGTTGGGCAGGTTGGTGCCGAACTTAGCTTCGTACTCGGGCAGCAGGGTCTGAATACCCTTCACCGGGGTGTCGAAGTTGTCGTGAGCCAGGAAGGACAGCACGCCGGGGACCTCGATGACGGTGTGGATCTTATCGCAGCTCTGAGCGCCGAGCTCGCCGACGGTCAGAACGGAGAAGGCGGTGCCGTCGTGGCACGCAGCTTCTGCAGCAGCCATCTTGAGGGGCTGCTCGTGGATCATCATCTGTGCCTGCAGGTGACCGGATGCGCCGATGCCTGCGAACGCGAGGAGACCAACGACTGCGCCCAGGCGCAGGGAGGTCAGCCAGACCTTGAAGTCAGTCTTATCGCGTGCACCCTTGTCGGACTCGCCAACAACGACCTTGCCGTCAACGACCTTATCGATGCCATCCTTGCGGCGACGCCACAGCTTGTACCATGCGATACCAACCAGGAAGCCACCTGCAACCTGAATTGCGGAGGTGATGACGTGAGAGAAGGTCACCCATGCGAGGGGGTTCATCAGCACTGCGCCGATGTCGGTCATACGGGGACGACCATCAATCATTTCTGCACCAACGGGGTGCTGCATCCAGGAGTTTGCAACCAGAATGAAGAATGCAGAAATCCAGGAGCCGAGAACTGCCATGAACAGCGAGAATGCGTGTACAGCAGGCTTGAGACGGTCCCAACCGAAGATCCACAGACCGAGGAAGGTCGACTCAACGAAGAAGGCGAAGAGGCCTTCCATTGCCAGCGGAGCGCCGAAGACGTCGCCGACGAAGCGGGAGTATTCACTCCACGCCATGCCGAACTGGAATTCCTGAACCAGACCGGTGGCCACACCCATAGCGAAGTTAATGAGGTACAGCTTGCCCCAGAACTTCGTCATGCGCTTGTATTCGTCCTTCTTGGTACGAACGTAGCGAATGTACAGGTAGGTCACAACAAGGCCCAGACCCAGAGTCAGCGGAACCATGAAGAAGTGGTAGACGGTGGTAATACCGAACTGCCACCTACCAAAATCAAGGGGATCCATTGATAGGTCCTTACTATGTGTGTACTTAATGTGTGTTTGTGCCAGATTTCGGGTAGTCCCCCGTCGATGGAGGGCATACGAGAGTTACTGACACACTGTCTCTCATGCTTCTAAGGTACAGGGTTTTTTTAAGAAGCTGTGAGTAGGCTGTGCATAGTATGGACGTTTATTGTTTGACGTTTCGCTAAAGGTACCTTGGACGTTATCCCTCGATGCAAGGGTGGTGAGAGGAATGAGACACGATGGTGCCTTGCGGGGTTGAGAAGCAGTTTCGGAACCTCGGTGAAATATTGCAGTTTTTAATATTTTCTGCAAAATTTTGGTGACAGATTTCGTGATTGTGACAGGTGCTTCAAGTAGTGCTCAAAGCTTAAATTTGCCTATTTTATGCGGAATTTACGCGGAATCTCCGAGAATTGCGTGACTATTCTCACACAAAATTCATGGAATATGACACGCCAGCCACCACTGCCCCGCAAGGTACCGCAAGGCACCGCAATACCCCACAAGGCACCGCACGCTACATATCGATGCTCTACATATCAATGCTCTCGGCATCCAGCTGATGAGCACCCGCAATGATGAACTCCTTACGCGGAGCCACCTCAGAACCCATCAACAAGGAGAACGCACGCTCGGCAGCCTCCGCATCCTCAATGCGAATACGGCGCAACATACGATGACGCGGATCCATCGTGGTCTCAGCCAGCTGGTCAGCGTCCATCTCACCCAGACCCTTATAGCGCTGAATGGGTTCCTTATACGACACGCCCTGCTCCTGCAAAGAATCCAGAAGCTCATGCAGCTGCTTCTCCGAGTAGGTGTACACCATCTCGTTCGGCTTACCGCGGCGCACCACCTCCACGCGATGCAGCGGCGGGACCGCAGCGTACACGCGACCCGCCTCAATCAGCGGACGCATGTAACGGTAGAACAGGGTCAGCAGCAGGGTACGAATGTGGGCGCCATCCACGTCCGCATCGGTCATCATAATGACCTTGCCGTAGCGAGCAGAGTCCAGATCAAAAGTACGACCCGAGCCTGCACCGATAACCTGAATCAGCGCCGCACACTCAGCATTCGCGAGTACGTCAGTAACCGAAGCACGCTGAGTGTTCAGAATCTTACCGCGAATCGGCAGCAGAGCCTGATACGAAGAAGAACGCGCCAGACGCGCAGTACCCAGCGCCGAGTCACCCTCCACAATGAACAGCTCAGAATGCTCAACATTGGTCGAACGGCAATCCACCAGTTTAGTGGGCATGGACGAAGACTCCAGCGCGGTCTTACGGCGCTGAGTTTCCTTATGGATGCGCGCCGAGACGCGGGTCTTCATCTCAGAGACAACCTTCTCGCACAGAGCGGCCGCCTGAGCCTTCTCCGCACGGGCGGTCGACTCCAGGCGAGCCTTCAGCGCATCACCCACAACCTTCGACACGATCTGGCGAACCGCAGGGGTACCCAGAATCTCCTTGGTCTGCCCCTCAAACTGCGGCTCGGCAAGACGCACGGTCAGCACGGCGGTCAAGCCGGCGAGCACGTCGTCCTTCTCAATCTTGTCGTTACCCACCTTGTACTTGCGGGCGTTATCGGCAAGGTGCTTGCGCATCACGCGCAGCAGGCCCTGCTCAAAACCGGTCGTGTGAGTACCACCCTTGGGGGTGGCAATAATATTCACGAAGCTACGGACCGTCGTCTCATAGCCAATGCCCCAGCGCAGCGCAACGTCCACTTCGCACTCGCGTTCCACGTCGGTCAGCTGCGAGCGGCCGTCCTCACCCAACACCGGCACGGTCTCAGTAAAAGAGCCGCTACCGCTAAAACGCCAGGTGTCGGTAATACGCTCATCGTGCGCCAGAAACTCGACGAACTCGCTAATGCCGCCGTCATACTGGAAAACTTCCTCGTGGGGCTCCAACTCGCCGGGGGTGCCGGGCAGTCGGCGCTCATCGCGGATGCAAATACGCAGACCCGGAATGAGGAACGCGGTCTGGCGCGCACGAGCAGCCAAGTCCTCATAGCTGAACTTAGCGTCGGGGGTAAAAATCTGCGGGTCAGCCCAATAGCGCACACGGGTGCCGGTCACGCCGCGCTTAGCGCGACCCACAATCTGCAGGGCGTCAGTGCCCTCGGTTGCGGGAGTGAACGGATCTTCGGGCTTGGGGGTGCGGCCGGACTCGAAGAAGCCGGGAATGCCGTGGCGGAAGGACATCTGGTAGGTCTTCGAGCCACGGTCCACCTGCACGTCCAGGCGGGAAGACAGCGCGTTCACCACGGAAGCACCCACACCGTGCAAACCACCGGAGGCGTTATAGGAGCCACCGCCAAACTTACCGCCGGCGTGCAGCTTAGTGAACACGACCTCCACACCGGACAGGCCGGTGCGCGGCTCAATGTCGGTGGGGATACCGCGGCCATCATCACGCACCTCAACCGAACCGTCACGGTACAGAATGACCTGAATGGACTGGCCGAAACCGGCGAGCGCCTCGTCCACCGAGTTGTCGATAATCTCCCAGAGGCAGTGCATCAGGCCGCGGGAGTCGGTGGAGCCAATGTACATGCCCGGGCGTTTGCGTACAGCTTCCAGACCTTCCAGCACGGAGAGGTGACGGGCGGTGTAGTTCGAAGACGCCACGGGAATCCTTTCGGCAGGTGATGACTGTGTGTTCTCTGCAGGTGTTCCCCGCAGGTATTTTCTGCGGGTGATCTCTGCGAATATACTCTGCAGATGTTCTCAGCACGGCAAGCTCGCGAAGGGAAGAAAACGCCCCGGGCTTGCGCTCATAGTGCTCTAAGTTTCTATTCTATCGTGGCTTGTTGCCCGCTTCTGCCTGCATCGTCATGAGGCTCTGTCGAGAGATTGAAACAGCAGAAAAGCACCGGCTGCCACTCCCCCATGGAGTAGCAGCCGGCGTGTAAGTATCTGCGGTATCTAAATTTTTGGGGTGCGCTTTCGAGGTATTCAGCCTGTGCTTTTCCAACCTGTGCACTTCCAGACTGGGCACCTCATGGCAGAGTTTCCCTTAGTGTGCCTCACCCGTGGCACGCGAGGAGCTCTCGTGACGGTTCGTGACCATGATATTGGACTTGAAGTAGAACTCTTCGGGCAGCTCATTCGTGACCGGGCCGTGCGGAAACTCGCTGAGCTTCGGCACGAAGTACCAGTCCATCAGCTCACCGCTACTCTGCTTAAGCACGCGACGCTCACGCATGGCGTGGTGTACCTTGCGGCGCAGGCGCGGGCTGTCTTTCAGGGTGCTGGTGAAGACCCACGGAGTCTCGTAGCCCTCGGTCATCATGCCGAAGGTGATGCGCAGGTTGCCGTTCTCGTCGGCGTCCATCGTGAAGTCGCCGTCTGCGATGTCGGTGAAGGCGAGCATCCAGCTGTGGCGGCGTTCGTAGCTTTCGCGGGTGGTCTGCAGCGCCGCAATGATGCGGTGGTCAACCAGCAGCTCCACCTTGCGTTCGGTGATTTCACCCAGACGAGCGTAGGAGCCGAAGGCACGGTTCGCGCCACTGCGGCGAGGCCACTTCGTCACCGCACCGTGCGGCACCTCCCCCGCAAAGGTGAAGGGGCCCGTAATAGTGCCGGGCAGGCGCAGACGCTCAAACGGAGCAGTCGGCAGGAAGGTCGTCAGCAGCTGATCGGAGCTCACCGACTTACCCCAACGCGCCATCTCAAAGATGGTCGGTTCGGGGCCCACCGGGTAGAGGCGCGGCATCTTGCGGCCGAACTCGTCAAAGCCCTCAATAAACTCACCGTTGGAGCTGTACCCGGGCATGGTCGCGCCGAGCGGGCGAGTCCACGACCCGGAATACGGCTTGGTCAGGTGCGGGTTCTCTACCGGCAGGATGCTGGTGCGAGCGCCCAGGTAGGCGGGCATGCGCGAGAGGTTACGCCAGGCGAACTTCGCGGCAACCGCCTCGCGCCACCACATCGGGCGTTTGCCGGGGGTCTGCCCGCCCAGGCAGTGTATGAGCAGCCAGAATCCAGCCCAGCCGAGGCAACCTGCGGCAACCACCCAGAAAATAATTGTCAGCACAGTGTGCAGGGTTCCGGTCGCCCAGATATTCGTGGCAATCAGAGCCATGAACGCCACCCACGCCGCCATGGCGTACGGGCCGAGTGTAATCATCGGGTCGACCACCTTCACGGCGGCAATGACGCGGCGGTTCAGTCCGCGCCACACGTAGGAGTACGCCCAGCATCCGGCGGCAAGGGCGAGTGCCATCAGCAGAAGAAGGATGAGCATCGGTGTGTCTCTTTCGCTGCAGGTTTTTCTACCGCGGTCGGTGACAGCAAGCATCGGGCAGATGCAGTGTTGAAAGGCTCTTCAATAGCAAAACTCGCCTGCCGAAGGTACCTTCAGCAGACGAGTTTCTTGGGTGTCACTAACCTTGAGGTAAAGCTTCTCACACTATTGTGCCTTTAATTGGTATCCCTGTGGGGGATTTTAGAGGGATGCGTGAAAAATTCGCACCCAACCCCGCGTTTCCACCCAACAGCGCGGCACAGCGAGTACGCTCTGGCGCCTCAGCGACGGTTTTAGACAGCGGTTTTAGGAGACCAGCGCGGCAGCAATCTGAGGAATCAGCGCCTCAAAAGCACGCGCACGGTGGCTAATCGAGTTCTTAATCTCGGCGGGAATCTCAGCGCACGACTTGCCAGCGTACTGACCCTCGTACAGGGCGTTCTCACCGTTCAGCTCCACGGGGCGCAGAATCGGGTCGTAACCGAAGCCGCCCTCCCCCGCCGGTGCAGTCAGCAGCTCGCCGGGCAGCTCGCCGTACTCGACCGCTTCAAAACCGTTCGGGGAGGCAACCGACGCCGCGCAGCAGAACTTCGCGCCGCGGTGCTCGGTAGGAATATCGCTCAGCTGAGCCAGCAGCAGGTTCAGGTTCGCGCTGTCATCACCGTGGCTACCCGCCCAACGCGCCGAGAAAATACCGGGAGCGCCGTTGAGCACATCCACCGACAGGCCGGAATCGTCAGCAATAGCAACCAGGCCGGTTGCCTCGGCAACAGCGCGCGCCTTCAGCAGGGAGTTCTCAGCGAAGGTCACGCCGGTCTCGGGAACATCGGGGGCGTTCACGCTGGAGGCGTCAACCACCTGGGTGTCAACGTCCAGGCCGCCAATGCGTCCGCGCAGAATTTCTCGCAGTTCCTTGAGCTTGCCCTTATTGTGGCTTGCCAGAACAATCTTTGCGTCTGCCATAGTTTCTCCTTGTCGACGGAACTAGTTACTGGGACGGGTTAGTGTGCCAGTGCTTCACGCTGAATCTGAGCCAGCTCTGCGGTGCCTTCCAGCGCCAGGTCGAGCAGGCTGTTGAGCTCGTCGCGGTCGAAGGGCGCGCCCTCTGCGGTGCCCTGAACCTCAACGAACTTGCCGCTGCCGGTGACGACCACGTTCATGTCGGTCTCTGCGCGCACATCCTCGGTGTAGGGCAGATCCAGCATGGGGGTGCCGTCAATAATGCCCACCGAAATTGCGGACACCGAGTCGATCAGCGGGTTCGCCTTAGCGGGCAGAATCTTCTGCTCCTTCGCCCAGGTAATAGCGTCAGCCAGCGCCACGTACGCGCCGGTAATGGAGGCGGTGCGGGTGCCGCCGTCAGCCTGCAGAACGTCGCAGTCGAGCACGATGGTGTTCTCGCCCAGCTCGTCCATGTTGATGACGGCGCGCAGGGAGCGACCAATCAGGCGAGAAATCTCGTGGGTGCGGCCGCCCACGCGGCCCTTCAGCGACTCGCGAGAAGAACGGGTGTTGGTTGCGCGCGGCAGCATCGCGTACTCGGCGGTCACCCAGCCCTTACCTTCGCCCTTGAGCCAGCGCGGCACGCCCTCGGTGAAGGATGCGGTGCACAGCACGCGGGTGTTGCCGAACTCGATGAGGGCGGAACCCTCAGCGTTGCGGGACCAGCCGCGGGTAATGGTGATGGGGCGCAGTTCGTTGAGGGCGCGGCCGTCTTCGCGGGTTGCAGTCATAGGTTCTCCTTGGGTCTGTCTGCGGGGTCTGTGTCTGTCTGTTGGTTCTGTGTTAGCTGGCGCGAAAGGCGTGCGCTGGGGTTGTTATACCTAGTCCAGCTCATGTTTAGCCTAGTCCAGCTCAGGCTTCGCCTAATCTAGCTCTGGCTTAGGGAGCGCAATCGCGGTGTTCAGCGGCGGGTCGAGCACCTCCACCACATTCAGGGTGGACGTGACCGGGTTAGCCTCCGTCGGGCGCGGGTAGATGCGGTAGCTTGCCGCCATTTCGGCAATGCCGACCGGGCCGGAGAAGGCACTACGCGCCTCCGCGTAGGCGATGTCCGGGTCGTTCCACACGGGCAGGTGGGTCAGCAGCAGGTTACGCACGCCAGCCTCCGTGGCTGCCTCGCCGGCACGCTTGCCGGTCAGGTGAATACCGCGCAGGGCGTCATCGCGACCCTCCTGGTATGCTGCCTCGCAGAGGAACAGGTCAGCGCCGCGCGCAGCCTTAACCAGGCCCTCGCACAGGTCGGTATCGCCCGAGTACGAGAACACGGTGTGGCCCTCACGGTCGTTGCAGGTGATGCGCAGAGCGTACGGATCCTTCGAGGGGTGAACCACGCGGAACGGCTCCACGCGGAAGGGTCCGATCTGCACGGGCTCACCCTCAGTCCAGGTGTGGTACTCGAACTCGGTGCTCATGCCCGGATCCGGGTCCAGGCCGTGAGTCGCCGAAAGGTACTCGTTAATCGCGGCGGGACCGTACAGCGGAATGCGACCCTTGGGCCAGCCGCGCGGATCCCACTTGACCGCCACGTGCAGACCGGACAGGTCGATGCAGTGATCGGGGTGCAGGTGCGAAATCAGAATCGCGTCAATATCGCTCAGGTCAATGTGGCGCTGGAGCATGCCGAGTGAGCCATTGCCCATGTCCATGATGATGCGCCAGGTGCGACCCGCAAAGTCCGTGGCGGTGAGCATGTAACAACTAGCCGGTGAGACGGGGCCGGGAAAGGAGCCCGTGCAACCGATAACGGTTAGACGCATGAGGTGTCGTCCTTAGGGGTGGTGCCGGAAAATTCGGTGCCCGCGGAGGTGTGTGCCGCCTCTGCAGAATCTGCCGATTCGTCGATATTGATGTTGCGGTGTGCCGCAAGCATTTCGGGGGTGAGCGCCGCCAGCGAGCCGGTCGGGTAGCGTTCCGCCACGGAGCTGGTGTGGCGCACGTTGGTGACCTCGGGGCCGAGGAAGCGGCGCGCCAGCTGCGAGAACGTCTCAGATTCGCCGGTGGCGAGGAATTCGTGGCGCGGGTTTTCCTCGGGGACCGGGCTTTCAATGGCGTGGTTGAGCAGTTCGCGGTAGACGTCCTTGGCGGTCTCATCCGCGGAGGAAACCAGGGTGACATCCTCACCCATAATGTAGGAAATCACGCCGGCAAGCAGCGGGTAGTGGGTACAGCCGAGCACCAGGGTGTCCACGCCTGCGTCCTTGAGCGGCTGCAGGTACTCGCGGGCGGTCTCCAGCAGCTCGGGACCGGAGGTAATGCCCTTCTCCACGAACTCCACGAAGCGCGGGCACGCCACCGAGTGCACCTCAAGGTTCGGGGTAATCGCGAAAGTGTCCTCGTAGGCGCGGGAGGTGACGGTCGCCTCCGTCGCAATCACGCCGATCTTGCGGTTGCGGGTTGCGGCGAGCGCACGGCGGGCGGCGGGCTGAATCACCTCAATGACGGGGATGCCGTACTGGCGGGTGTAGCGTTCGCGGGCGTCGCGGAGCACCGCTGCGGAGGCGGTGTTGCAGGCGATGACGAGCATTTTCACGCCGGAGTCGACGAGTTCATCCATGATGCGTAGCGCGTTGGCGCGTACTTCTGCGATTTTGAGGGGGCCGTAGGGGCCGTGGGCGGTGTCGCCGACGTAGATGATGCGTTCGTGAGGCAGCTGGTCCATGATGGCGCGTGCCACGGTGAGTCCGCCGACTCCGGAATCGAAGACGCCGATGGGTGCCGCGGCGGTGGGGCCTACGGGCGCGGGGCTACCCCAGGGGGTGCGGGCACGGTAGGGATTGGTTGCGTCGATACTGTCACTCATGTTTCACCTACACTTCGTTATCGGTCGGGTACCACGTTCTATGCTAACTCGCTAAGGTTACCCATTTATTCCATAGAGCGGCTAGATGAGTCGAGAACCACCATTATGTGGTTGTATATGACAATAGTTTGAGAGGTAATTCGAAAAATTCGTTCTATTCTTGCTCGTTTGCCCCGCCAAAGTTTACCCCGCCAAATACTCCGCCGGGCATATCCTCTTCTTCATCGTCCAGTCCGTCGAGCATGGCGAGCATGAGCGAGTCCTGAACCCAGGAGACGAAGTTGTACACCACAGCCATGTACTCTTCCTGGGTCTCAATCTTGGAAGGGTCGGTGAACGCCGCAATATCTTCTGCGGTGTCCTCGTCCACGATGTAGAGGCGGTCGGCGAGCACCAGGCGAATATCGCCGAGCGCGGCAGCCCAGGCGCGGGCGTGCTCCTCGTTCAGGCGCAGGTCGCTCGACTCAATGTCGAAGGCGAGCATGGCGAGGTTCGCGCGTTTGGTTTCTCGCAGGTCGCGTTCGGTGTAGCGGCGGTATTCGGTGGCGGCCTCGTCGTCGCTGCTTGCGGCGGGTAGCAGGCGTGCTACGGCGCTATCGGCGGGGACGGTGGGGTTTTCGGTGATGCCGACCAGCGCCTCCAGCGGGTCGACGGTGCCGCCGTCAGCGGTGGTATCTGCCGGGCGCAGCAGCGCGCGCACGTCTTCGGCGAGTTCGCGGATCAGGTCGCGTTCGGCGGGTTCGAAGGAGGCGGTGTAGCCTCCGGGGGTGCGGCGGAAGGGTCGCGCCATTAGTTTTCTACTTTCTCGAAGGTTGCCAGCAGACCCCAGGCGTGCATTGCCTGGGTGTGTTTTTCGGCGTCTTCGCGCGAGCCGGTGAAGACGATTGCCTTGCCGTTGTTGTGCACCTGCAGCATGAGCTCTTCGGCGCGGGCGCGGGAGTAGCCAAAGTGACTGCGGAAGACGTAGGACACGTAGGTCATGAGGTTGACGGGGTCGTTCCAGACGATGACTTTCCAGGGGGTGTCTGTGGCGAGGATGTTCTCCAGGGCGGTGTCGAGGTCGGTGTCCTCGAGGGTTCCGGTGGAGAGGGTCACGGCGGTAGTGTTCATTGGTTTCCTTTGCGGCCGGTTCCCTTTGATTATACGGGCGGGTATGTGTTGCCCCTGTGTTGTCCCCGGTGTTGCCGCTGTGTTCGTCCTGCGCCGCTGCGGTGGTTATACTGCGTTGTTCCCGCTCAGAGTGCTGGTAATTTGTCATACTACAGTACTTAGAGTCAAGAATACTTTATGTAGTGATTGACACGCCGACTTAAGAGGAAAAATACCCTAATCCCCCACTACAATAAACATATGGCTACTACCTCTCTTCTCACCGACCACTACGAACTGACCATGCTCCAGGCGGCACTCGCCTCCGGCGCAGCCAACCGTAAGTGCACCTTCGAAGTCTTCACCCGCCGCCTGCCTGCAGGCCGCCGCTACGGCATCCTCGCAGGCACCGGCCGATTCCTCGAAGGCCTCGCAGACTTCCGCTTCAACGACGAAGAACTCTCCTTCCTCTCCTCCCGCAACATCGTCAACAAAGAAACCCTCTCCTACCTCGAATCCTTCACCTTCAGCGGCAACATCCGCGGCTACGCAGAAGGCGAAGCGTTCTTCCCCCACTCCCCCGTCCTGCAGGTCGAAGGCACCTTCGCCGAAGCATGCGTCCTCGAAACCTACCTGCTGTCCATCCTGAACTTTGATTCCGCCGTGGCGAGCGCCGCCTCCCGCATGAGCGTAGCCGCAGGCAACCGACCCTGCCTCGAAATGGGTTCTCGCCGCGCCCACGAACGCGCCGCCGTCTCCGCTGCACGCGCCGCCGTTATCGCGGGCTTCGCGGGCACCTCCAACCTGGAGGCTGGTCGGCGCTACGGCCTGCACACCATCGGTACCAGCGCCCACGCCTTCACCCTGCTGCACGACAGCGAACGTGAAGCATTCGAGGCGCAGCTGCGTTCCCTCGGTGCCCGCACCACCCTGCTCGTCGACACCTATGATGTGGACGAGGCAGTCCGCCTCGGCGTGGAACTCGCTGGTGAAGAGCTCGGCGGCGTGCGTCTGGACTCCGGCGACCTGGTCGCCACCGCGGCCCGCGTGCGTGAACTGCTCGACTCGCTCGGTAACACTAACACCAAAATCACCGTCACCAGCGACCTGGACGAGTACGCTATCGCATCCTTGGCGGCAGCACCCGTGGACTCCTACGGCGTGGGCACCAAGCTGGTCACCGGTTCCGGCGCGCCGACTTCCTCCATGGTGTACAAGGTTGTTGAGCGTGAGAACGCCGCTGGTGAAATGCAGCCGGTCGCTAAGGCGTCGGCTGGCAAGGCGTCCATCGGTGGCGCCAAGCGTGCAGCCCGCCGTCTCAACGGTATGGGCATTGCAACCGCCGAGGTTCTGGGCACCCACGAGGACCCGAGCCTGCTCGAAGACACCCGCCCGCTCATGGTGGACTTCGTCTGCAACGGCGAACTGCTCCCCGGCTTCACCGGTGAGGAAGGCGTGCGCCGCGCAACCGCCCGCCACGCAGCCTCCCTGGCTGAGCTTCCCGAAGCTGCCCGCCGCCTCTCGGAGGGTGAGCCGATCATTCCGACCGAGTTCATCTAAGTAGCCCTTCTGAGATACTGTTTTCACTCGGCGAATTTCACTCGGCGAATCAGAGTGAAAACTCATTCCTACTTGTAAAGGACAGACATGTCTAAGGCACTGATTATTGTTGACGTGCAGAACGATTTCTGCGCCGGCGGCGCCCTCGCCACCGAGCGCGGTGCGGACGTTGCCGCGCTGATTAGCGAATATGTGGAGAACAACCACCACCGCTACGACGCGATTGTTGCCACCCAGGACTGGCACATCGAGCCGGGTTCGCACTTCTCCGACACCCCCGACTACGTTGACTCCTGGCCGGTGCACTGCGTCGCCAAGAGCGAAGGCGCGCAGATTCACGAGAACCTGGACACCGACTACATTGAGGCGTACTTCCGTAAGGGCCGCTTCGAGGCAGCGTACTCGGGTTTTGAGGGTCTTCTGGCGCCCGAGGATGAGGTCGCGACCGGCGAGCACGAGCCCGGTGTGGATGCGTCCGAGGACGGCCCGCAGACTCCCCTGTCGGAGTGGCTGGATGAGCGCGGCATCGAGTTCGTCGATGTTGTTGGTATCGCCACCGATTATTGCGTGGCGGCAACCGCTCGCGATGCGGTCGATGCAGGCTACGAGACTCGCGTGCTGCTTGACCTGACCGCGCCCGTGCACGAGGATAAGCTCGACGACGTGGTTGCCGAGCTTGAAGATGAGGGCGTTGAGGTGGTTGAGGTTCTCTAACCTCGACCTTGAATACACAGCAGCGTTGAATATACGTTGAATATACAGAGGCGGGGAGCCTGGGATGTACTATCCCAGGCTCCCCGCCTCTAGCATGCCCATAACCTAGCGTGCCTATAACCTAGCGTGCCTGTAACCAGCCGAGGTCATGAAACCTCTGCGGTTATGTAGCAGATTGAGCCGCTTACTTAAAGCGGACCTTCGCCATGACCTCGCTCACCCAGGCATTTCTGGGCGCGAAAAAGCCCGCGAGCGCATACACTCGCGGGCTTCTACCACTCACGTTCAGAAGGCGCTAAGACTAACCCTTTGTCTCGCAGAGGTACACCTTGGCTTCGCCATCATGGACGTTAATGCCGGTCCTCATCGCGTTCATAGAGTTAGAGATTTCACCCTCAATAACGCGCGGCGACAGGTACGAACCACCCGCACCACCGGCACCGGAGAACTGCAGGTAGCTCACGCTCTGGCGAATACCATCAGGGTTGTTATTCCACTTCTGAATGGTCGTAATAGCAGACAGCGCCAGTGCAGCACCCGAACCGCCACCACCGTAGCCGCCGCCACCGCCTCCGGACATTGCGAACTGGTAGCCGTTGAACTCTGCGGCAATCTCCTCAGCAGAGAATTCGATGCGCTCGCCGCCGGGCAGGGTCAGCACTTCAAGGTTCTTCGGGTCGTTATTGTCGAGCTGGTAGCTATAAGCGACAGCACCGTTACCACCCTTAGCCTTAAAGCCGGAGCCGCCCGCGTTACCTGCGGTCGAAGAGCTGTACAGCACCTGGTTATTCTGGCTGTCGTAGCTAAAGATATGGTTGGGGCTACCAGTCGGCACCTCGGGCTTAGCACCACCCGCTCCACCGGCGCCATTGTTTCCACCCTTACCGCCGTCAACAGATACCTTAGTGTTCAGGCTGTGGGTGTAGAACTGGGTGCCCGTGGTGGCATCTCCACCGCGAGTGCTCAAACCGCTACCCGCAAAGCTGCGAATGGGCGGATTAGTCGGGTGGTAAAAATTCGTCACGCTCGCATCAAGAACAGCGGGGAAATGCTTAGCATGAGGCGCTGAGGTGTAGGAGTAGGTGATACCGCCACCACCGCCACCGCCTGCAACAGCGATGACCTCGCCGTCAATTAGCAGTGCCGAGGCGCCGCCGCCGGGGTGTCCATAAACCTCAACGGTACCCTTGGGACCCCTTTTAAGTTCCCTCCAGTTGAGGGCGCCCGGGTAACGTTTGGTCACTTCAGCCACCACTTCGGCAGGCATGGTGAATCGGGGTGCGTCGCCGCCGTCGCCGTAGCCACGCCCGCCTCGTCCGGGCCCGTCAGTCGTAAGCCTGCCCCGGCGGTGGTAGTTTCCCCCAGAACCGCCGCCCGCAATGATACGAACCGTCTGTCCCGGCTTCACTTCAACGATTCCAATCGCGCGGGCACCCGAGCCGCTTTCGTGGCCGGTGTCGCTGACTCCGCCGCCACCAAAAATATCGAAGCGGATCCTATGCACGTTAGCGGGGACGGTGAATTCCTCTTCTACACGATAGTCACTATATCCCCTCAAGAACTTGTGGGGACTGTCAGCAAAGACGCAGTCCATGGATGCAGCGAATGCGGGAACAGCAGCCGAGGTGGCGATGACGGGGGCGGCCCATGCGGCACCCGCAACGACCCTGCGGCGAGAAATATGAGTAGACATCAGTGTCCTTCGGTGTGGTTAGTTCAGGTGCTCGCTCCCCTACCGCGCGCGGGGCGGCAGACTGTGCCGGGCTGATGCTTCCCCGGAGGCGGGGCTCATCAGGTGCTACGCTACCGCCTCGGCTGTGAAGCGGAAATTGTGGTGCTTCAGGTGTGCGTGGTTGGGAAACGGTGACCTGGTGTTTCTCTATATGTGCACCGCTCATGCACTCAGCACTGCCCTTTTATTCATTCTGGCCGGTGTCTAAGAGCGGGGAGGAGTCTACACCGAACCGTGTGTTCAGCGCCGGATGTTACCTCCTCTTCTACACTACAGGTATAAGGCTCTAGTTGAGGGTCATCTCTGCTTATGCGACCAAATATTACGGGCACGCAAAAGCCCCGCGAGCGCATACACACTCGCGGGGCTTCACATCAAACAAAGACTACCCGTTATAGACGTCTAAATTACTACCAGCCAAGATCACAGAGGTACACTGCCGCGCTACCGTCAGATGCGAACTGATGTCCATCATGGTCGTTGTTAGCGCTGGAAATTTCCCCTTCTATAACATTTGGGGCAAGGTAGGACCCTCCTGCACCTCCAGCACCAGCTATCAATGTATATCCCACACTCTGTCGAATACCCTTAGGGTTGTTATTCCACTTCTGAGCAATTGTGATAGATGACTGCGAGAGCGCCGCGCCAGAGCCTCCACCGCCGTAGCCACCACCCCCACCGCCAGACACAATAATCTGCGCGCCGTTAAAGTAGGGGGCTACGTCCTCGTACCCAATCTCGTATCGGTCACCATCGGGGGTTTCAATAACTTCCAAGTTACTCTTCTGGTATCCGTCTTCTGGTTCGTTGTTATCAAGCTGGTAGCTTATAGAAACTACGCCATCTCCACCTTTGCCTTGTAGTCCACCGGTACCAGGATTGCCTGCAGTCGAAGAACTATAAATGACCTGGTTATTCTGGCTACTAAAGCTAAAGACCCTGTTAGGGGTGCCCTTCAACACCGTGGGCTTGATGCCACCGGCACCACCGATGCCGTTGCCTCCACCCTTACCGCCTTCAACGTTTAGGTGAATACGTGAGTCCTGAGCGTAGTACATACGACCGGCCGTGGCATTATCCCCACGTGCTCGTTCAGCTGATCCACCCGCGCTATATGAAGGACCACTCGTGAGGTCTTCCGGACCAATCATACGAACATTTACAGTACCGGGGAAATGGTGCGTGTTAGGCGGGGTGGTATATGTTTTCGCGATGAAAGCTCCGCCTCCACCCCCACCTGCAACCGCGATGACCTCCCCATTGACGAGAAGAGCAGACGAACCGCCGCCAGGGCAACCGTGAAGTTCGTCCATGGGGAGCTGAGGATTGTAACTGTTATCCCACTGCCCAGCCTCTGCCCAGCGGGATTCGACCTCACGCATAATATCTTGAGGAATTCTTACACTGGGAACGCTACCTCCGTCTCCGAAACCTACCCCACCTTGACTACCATCAAGTCGATATTCGCTGTAATCCTCCTCTTTGCCGTGTCCATAACCACGAAGCCCAAACATACCACCGCCGCCTGCGACAACTTCGACAATGGCTGGAGTCTCAAGGTCTATGATTCCGGTAACTTTCGCGCCCGATCCCCCTCGAGTGCTCTTTCCGTGAAGTGTGGCTCCAGCGCCGCCAATCAACTCAAATCGTAGCTTTACACCTGAGTAGCGGCGGTGAACGTATTCTTGCTCTTCCACACGGCGGGTGTTATCGCCGTTGATAGAGATAAAAGGCGTGTCTGAAAAAGTAGTACATTCAGGAGATGCAGCGTAAGCCGGAACGACCGAAGAAGCCGCAATAACGGGCGTAGCCCAGGCGGCACCCTTCATGACCTTACGGCGAGAAATATGAGACATCACTGTCCTTCAAAGGTTGGTGCAACCGTCCCAGTGCACACTATCCGGGTGCACGCCGTCCTGGGGTTGGTTGCATGGTGTTTCTTAGAGTTTTGATGACCCAGCATAGACCTACATGCTGCGCATCAATGGAAAGTTCCCTGAGCCCGGCGGCCATGCCGTGTTTTCTAAAGAACTTACCCCCACTAGGCTACACGTTCCATCTCCGCGCTGCCATGATTATCGTGCCTCAGACCAAAACATTTTTGCATTTTATGCACACAAAAGCTCCGCGAGCGCATACACACTCGCGAGGCTTTTCTCTACGTTCTATCCGCGTTCTATCGTCGGCCCACGAACCAGTCCGACAGCTTATCGATACGCGCCTGAATCTGCTCAGCAGAAGCCTGCGCAACCGCCGGGCCACCACAAATCTTACGCAGCTCATTATGAATCACGCCGTGCGGCTGACCCGAACGAATCGACCACGCCGCCACATTCTTCGCCAGCTTATTACGCAGCGCCTTCAACTGGCGGTGATCCACCACCGAAGGTGCCGCAGTCGCCGGGCGGCGTGCCGCGTGTTCACGCTGATGCGCTCGCAACAGCGTACCGACCTGTTCGGCATCCAGCAGGCCCGGAATACCCAGGAAGTCCTGCTCCTCCTCGCTACCCACGGCAAGGTTGCCGGAGGCGAACTCGGCACCGTCGAACAGCACACCGTGGAAGGACGCCTCGGAGCCGAGCGCCTCGAACTTGCCGCGGGCCAGCTGCTCGGAGGCGCGCTCCTCGCGGTTCGCTTCCTCAATCAGGTGGTCGTCCAGGCCTTCAACCATGGGGTCGATTTCCTGGGGTGCGCCGCGGTCGAGGGCGTGGTCGCGCTCGACCTCCATATCGTTGGCCAGCATCATCAACTGCGGCACTGACGGCAGGAACACGGAGGCGGTCTCACCGCGCTTGCGGGCACGCACGAAACGGCCAATCGCCTGGGCGAAGAATAGCGGGGTACTGGTGCTGGTGGCGTACACGCCCACGGCGAGGCGAGGCACGTCCACGCCTTCAGACACCATGCGCACGGCGACCATCCAGCGTTGCATGCCCTCGCGGAACTCGTCGATTTTCGCGGAGGCTTCGCGGTCGTCCGAGAGGATCACGGCGGGGTATTCGCCGGTGATTTTCTGCAGCTGTTCGGCGTAGGCTTTGGCGTCCGCGTGGTCGGTAGCGATGACGAGCGCACCGGCGTCGGGCACGGTGCGGCGCACCTCGGTCAGGCGCTTGTCGGCGGCGGCGAGCACTGTCGGAATCCATTCGCCGTTGGGGTCGAGGGCGGTTCGCCACGCCTGGGAGGTAATATCCTTGGTGAAGCCCTCACCGAGGTTTGCCGCCATCTCCTCACCCGCGGAGGTGCGCCAACGCATTTGGCCCGAGTACGCCATGAAGATGACCGGGCGCACCACGTGGTCTTTGAGCGCCGGGCCGTAGCCGTAGGAGTAGTCAGCCTTGGAGCGGCGGATACCCTCGTTGTCGACCTCGTAGGTCACGAACGGAATCGGGGAGGTATCGGAACGGAACGGGGTACCGGTCAGCGCCACGCGGCGGGTCGCATCGTCAAATGCCTCGCGCAGGCCGTCGCCCCAGGAGAGGGAATCGCCGGCGTGGTGAATCTCGTCAAAAATCACGAGGGTCTTCGTCGCCTCGGTGTTGCGGGCGTGCAGCTGCGGCTTATTCGCCACCTGCGCGTAGGTCAGCGCCACGCCCTTGTAGTGGCGGCTGATGGTCACGTCCGCGTTCTTAAAGTTCGGGTCAATGGGAATGCCAACCTTCGCGGCGGCATCCGCCCACTGCTTCTTCAGGTGGTCGGTCGGCGCCACAACAATGAGCTGGCGGACCGTACCGCGGTTGAACAGTTCCTTGGCGAGGGTCAGCGCGAAGGTGGTTTTACCCGCGCCGGGGGTTGCGACCGCCATGAAGTCGCGGGGGTTCGTCTCGAAGTACTTCTGCATGGCTTCTGCCTGCCATGCGCGCAGGCTGACGGAAGTACCCCAGGGGGCGCGGTCGGGGTATGCCGGGGAGAGCTTCGGCTTCACCATACTGTCGAATAGTGTGGGTTCCTCTGCGGGTGCGCTCATTCTCTCCTTCTTCCTCGTCTGCCTCTGCTGGTTCCCTCTGCCGCCTCAGGGCAGGTGCCTCTCCCCCGTTAGGAGGTGGCGCTCTAGTGTTCCTGATGCTCTGGCGGTCCGGGCACAGCGAGGTTAAATTCTAGCACCACATCCGCGGGTTGGGCCGGGCTGTGGTGCAAGAATTTGGTGCTCGTCAGCAAAGTCTCATGAGCGGTGTTGGGCCGTTGAGTCTTGCTGCTGCGGCGTGTTATTTATTCGTATTTATTCAGGCGTATCGCCCAGGTTGTGTTGTCTGAGGCGTGTCGTCTGGCGTGTATTATTCGCCGGAGCCGTTGTCGCCGTCGTTGCCGGGTGCGAGGCCTTCGTAGATTTCCTTGCACTGGGGGCAGACGGGGAACTTCTGCGGGTCGCGGCCGGGTACCCACATTTTGCCGCAGAGGGCGCGCACGGGTTCACCGGTCAGCGCCGATTCGAGGATCTTTTCCTTGCGTACGTAGTGGGAGAAGCGCTCGTGGTCGCCGGGCTCAGAAAGCTGGGTTTCTTCGCGTTCGAGCAGGGCGGTGCCGCCTGCGGTTCCGGGGCCAAAGGGGTCTTCGATGCCTTCGATCGAGCTCATGTTTCTCCTTGATGATGAGGTGGGATACATAGGGTGAGGGGTGCCGCTGCACGGTTGGGTGATCGGCGCCTTCTCTATTTTAGTAGCAGTTGGGAGGTGCTGAGCCCCCGGGCGGTCAATATGGAGGCAGACCACAGCTCAACCATAGACTCTTAGGTATTGCGGTGAGCTTCTTTCCGTCAGAAGTTCGGGGCTAGAATTTCGGGCGGCATAGAAGCATAGAAAAGGGGTTCCGCGCCAGGCGTAGTACCTAACACGGAACCCCTCTCGTTTATTCCTGATGTGCTGGAGCTTCGACTCTTGTTAGTTCGCTTGGAAACGTGCCACGCGTTCCAGCATCTTGGAGCTGACCTTGTCGTAGCGGTGACCGCCCCATGCCACGCCGCCCACGAGCAGTGCAGCACCAATCAGGAGCTGAATCAAGCCACCGAAGACGAGGGTTAGTAGATCTTGGGTCACGAAAATGTACACAACAACCGAGATACCGCCGGGTAGCGCGCTGAGCATCACCAAAACTATAGAGAGCATCAGCAGCAGCTGCTTAGCGAAGCCGTCAGTGTTCTTCGGGTTCTTGAACGGGTTAGCCCCGGGAGGTGCCACGAGCGGACTAATGAAGGTATCCAGTACGCATCCAATACCTGCAGCCGCAGCGAACACGCCCAGCTGGTGCATCAGCACAATGGGGAAAAGCTCCAGGTGTCCATTTGCCGCTGAGGCGACGAACACCATCACCACCACGATCGGAACCATCAGGATGCTGTAACCCCAGAGACGGCCGAGACGATCGTCAATACCGCGTAGCGGGGAGAGCACGTGCAGGCTGAATGCGGTGTTGTCGTAGGAGACGAGGTAGCACATGTAGTAGCCGGTGAAGACGGTGCAGAAGTACATCCAGAATCCGAAGAGCTGCATCACGCCGCTATTGATGATCTGGTTAGCTTCAGCCGCGTTGACGCCGTTAAAACTGGCCCGACTTTCGAAGGAGCCTACAGAGCTCAGGAACAGGGGCATAGCCACCGTCAGTATCAGGTAAAGCATGGCGGTGCTTGCGGTCAGCAGCTGCAGAC
Organism: Rothia mucilaginosa; assembly: GCA_963534775.1. Taxonomy (GTDB): domain Bacteria; phylum Actinomycetota; class Actinomycetes; order Actinomycetales; family Micrococcaceae; genus Rothia; species Rothia mucilaginosa_D. The sequence goes on from CAUSUH010000005.1 coordinate 132,098, forward strand.
GGTTGTCTTTCAGAAATGAGTGCAGGGTTCGTGCCGCCACGGCACCACGCGGGGTTGCGGGGAACCGTGCCAACAGACCCAAATCACCCGCGGCGACTTCAGCTGCGCTCGCGTGGTGCGCGCTACCGCCCACATTCGCCATGGAGCGTGCCAGGTTCTTACCCCACAGCCACCATCCGCCAGCCAGGTAGACGAGGGTCAGAGCCAGGCAACCAAGGGCGGTGCCCATATTGCCGGTCGCCATAAAGTAGGGCACCGCAAATGCCGACCCGAAGGGCGTCACGCTGAGCCACGGCAGGTAGGGCAGCACCTCTTCCCAGTGCTTGGTCAGGTAGGTTATCGTTCCACCGAAGATAAAGCCGGCGCTCATCATCAGTAGCATGGCAACGATCATCAGGGTGTTGGCGATGCGCGGGTTATCATTCAGCGCCATGCCCAGGCGGTTGGCGAGACGAGCCCACACCATGAGGTTCGCGAGGCCGAGCACGCAGCAGATGAGGTACACGACCAGCGCGAGCGGCTGCGATATAAACGCGATAGCACCCAGCAGCACGGCAATGATGCTGGCGATACCGGGAATACCCACGAACCCGCCGAGGAACTGACCCTTCTGCAGGGTGGAGGGCTTGATGGGGAAGAGCACGAATCGGCTCTCATCCAGGGTGCCGTCCAGTCCGCTAAAGAAGATAGGGACGATAGCCCAGGCGAGCGCCACAACGGTGCCCACAAGGAGGGTTCCGAGCTGACCGTATTCGGGGACCTTCGAGTTGGCAATCACGTATGTGGAGCCGAGGCCGAAGAGCATACCGCCCGCATAGAGTGCCGCAAAAATCAGGCCGATGAGCGCCCATATGCTACGGCGGAAGGCGGCGAGCACATACTGCCACTTTAGTGAGACGAGGTGCCCAACCATGACAATCCTTCCGAGGAGGTGCGGCCGCCGACCAGCTGCACGAATCGTTCTTCAAGGCTCATGCCGGCGCGTACTTCATCGACCGTTCCGGCGGCGAGAATACGGCCGGAGTCCATGACGGCTACGTGGTCGCACAGGCGCTGGACAAGGTCCATCACGTGCGAGGAGATAATGACAGTTCCGCCGGAGGCAACGAAGCCTCGCAGAATGTCCTGAATATTGGCGGCAGAAACCGGGTCGACCGCTTCGAAAGGCTCATCCAGGATCAGCACGGAGGGCGCGTGAACGAGAGCGGCGGCGAGCGCAATCTTCTTGGTCATACCGGCGGAGTAGTCGGCAACGGCACGGCCTGCAGCGTCGGTCAGGTCCATGGCCGCGAGCAGGTCCTTAACGCGGGAGGCGACGGTTTCCTTATCGATTCCGTGCAGGTAGCCGGAGTAGGTGATGAGCTGCTCGCCGGTGAGCTTGTCGAAGAGGTGCACGCCGTCGGGCAGCACGCCCAGGTGTGCTTTGGCTTTGAGCGGGTCGGTCCACATATCGATGCCGCGCACGTATGCGGTGCCTTCGTTGGGCTTGAGCATGCCGGTGACCATGGAGATGGTGGTGGTTTTACCGGCGCCGTTGCGGCCGACCAGTCCGTAGAAGGATCCGGAGGGGATGTCGAGGTTGATGCGGTCGACGGCGACTTTCTGACCGAATGCCTTGGTGAGGCCGCGGATTTCGATGGCGGGGCGAGCGCCAGCTGCCGGTGCGGTCTGCGGGGTGACGGGTAGCTGAGGCGCTACCGATGCGGGAACTACAGCTTCAGGAGCAGCAGGCTCGAGGTGTGTAGCTTCCGGGGCTACAGCCTGGGGTGCTACCGCGGCGGGTGTTGCCTCTAGTGCGGTCTCTTGTACCGGGTTCTGCGGCGAACCTGGTTCTTGCGGATTCGGGTTCTGGGAAATGTGACTAGTGTTCATATTCTCACCCTATCACCCTTGTAGAAAGGTCCATAGGCTTAGGCGATAAAACCCGTATATTACGCATCTGACATGCAGTATATGGACATTCCGGGGTGCTATACGTAGCGTCCTGGCGCGCTATCAGACAGGTTGAGTCGCCCGCTCTCCCCCACCTCAAAGCCGCCAAAAACCGCACACACAGAACGGGCTACCGCCTACCCCACAGCACGAGTGCGTGGGTAGACGATAGCCCGCCTGTATTCAAAGTTCCAGGTTCAAAGTTTCAGCCGGTTAGTCCGGCTCATGACGCTTCCCGGAAGACAGCGCCTTTTAGAACAGCGCCATGGTCAGTGCCGCGCGCGCTTTCACGGTGCGCGGGTCAGATGCACCCACCACGTCGAAGAGCTGCACGAGGCGCTCGCGCACGCGCCCCTTATCGTCGGGGCCTACCGCACTGAACAGGCGCAGCAGACGGTTGTATGCATCCTCCACGTGGCCGCCCACCAGATCCAGGTCGGCTACATTGAATGCGGCGTCAATATTCATGGGGTCTGCCGCGGCCGCCGCGCGTTCGGTTGCCATGTCCAGGTCCTTCACGCGGGCGAGCAGTTCAACCTGTTCCAGGCCGAGCTTCGCTTCCTTATCGCCGGGGTTCTCGGCAATTGCCTTGCGGTATGCGGCACGGGCGCCCTCCAGGTCGCCGCGGTCGAGGGCGGCGACGGCTTCTGCGTGCAGGGGCGGCAGGGGCTTTTCATCTTCGGGAACGACCGGGTCAAAACCGCCGGGCAGCTGGTACTGTGCCGCGAGCTGCAGAACCTGGGAGAGCACATCGCCGAGGTCTTCTGCGCTGACCGGGCCGGTGTAAATCGGTGCCGGGCGGCCCGCCAGAACGGCAACGCCCGCGGGCACGCCGCTCACGCCGAACGCCTGGGCAGCTTCGGGGAGCTTGGTGACATCCACGGCGGCGCAAATCATGGTGCCTGCTGCGGAGTCGACGAGCTTCTGCACGCCTTCAAGCATCTGCAGGGAGGAAGGCGAGTGCGGCGCGTAGAGCGCAAAAATCACAGCACCCTGGCTGGAGAGCTGCACAAATTTCTGGAACTCTTCGGGGGTGTTGACCTCGTAGCGCCAGGTGGGAGCGGAGGGGGTCTGCTCGCCACCCTGTGCGCCAGCAGACTGTGCCGCTGCGTTCTGTGCCGCGTTGGGGTTCAGCTCCATGGCGTTGCGTACGGAGGCGGGAATCTCCTGCGCTGCACCGTTCTGTGCTGCACCACCCTGGGCAACGTTACCCTGTGCCGCGTTCTGGGATGCGCCGCGGTCTGCCGGATCAAAAATAATGCTCATCCTGGGCTCCTTTACGTTCTGTACCTATTCTTGCGTGCGGGCTAAATCCTTCACGCGTTCCTTCCTCTATTATCCCCACAACGCGCCGTTGCGAGCGCGCGTTCCCTGCCGCCTACGCTCTGAGCTCATGCCGGGACTAGCGCGTATAGGCTAATCCTTGAACAGCGCGCAGATACCTCTCCCACTTGCGCTCCCCTATCTCTAGCGTTCACCGTTGACGCCGTAACAAAGTAAACCAGCCGGTAGAATGGCACAGTAGAGAAAAATACCCGGAATGATCCGGAAAGGAAGAGCATGAGCGAGAAGAAATCCTCAGCAGCTCCCGAAGAGACGACCTCGTCCTCCGAGACACGTAAGAAGGAATCCCTCACCGACCAGCTGACGGAGACCTTCAGCGAGATAACCGAAAGCATTAGCCAGGTGCGTTCTAACCGCCGCCGCGCTTCCATGCCTCCTACGGATACCATCCCGGTGGTCCCTGCCGCTTCTGAGGACGCGCCTCCCGCACCTAAGGTGGTCGGCAACGGCAAGACCTCGATGATGCATAACCCGGTCGCTTTTGGTTTCCTTATGACCGTGGGCGTGGGTCTGGCGCTTTTCGCCTACTACATTTTCAACAATGTGGGTGCTCTGGTGGGTTGGGTGACCGGCGCTATTTTCATTGCTCTGGGTCTAGACCCGATTGTGCGCCGCCTGGAGTCTTGGGGCATTAAACGCGGTATCGGCGTGATTGCTGTGCTTGCTGGTTTTGCTGGCGCTGTGACCGGTCTGGTCATGACCATTGGCCCGGTTATTAGCGAGCAGGCGTCTAAGTTTGTTCAGTATGCGCCGGGTATTTATCAGAACACGATTGATTCTGATTGGTATCACGAGCTTGATCAGCGTTTTGACATCAGCACCTGGGTGAATGAGAACGTCCCGAAGTTCTTGGAGTCGACGTTCTCCTCTTCGCAGGTCAATAGCTTCATGTCGAGCCTGGTTTCTGCTGGCTCCACCTTGGCGCAGAGCGTGACCGGCGTGATTATTGTGCTGTTCCTGTCCCTGTACTTCCTCACGTCGATGGACACGATTAAGGCGTGGGGTGTGCGTTTGGCGCCGGCGTCTAAGCGTGTGCGTGTCAAGTACATTACCGACAAGATTACTGAGTCGGTGGGTAACTATGTGATGGGTCAGGCTCTGGTTGCCGTGCTGAACGCGTTTGTGGCGTTCTTGATTATGGCTTTTGTGGGCTTTAGCTTCCCGCAGTTGCTGGCTTTGGTCGTCATGATTCTGGCGTTCATTCCGCTAGTTGGTGGCGTGATTGCGCTAATTTTGACCTCGCTGATTCTGCTGACTCAGGGCTGGAGTCTGGCACTGTGGTTTGCGGTGGCGTACTTCCTGTACTTGCAGGTGGAGGCGTACCTGATTTCTCCGCGTATTATGGCTCGCGCTGTCTCGGTTCCTGCAGGCGTTGCGATTATTTCGGTGGCTGCCGGTGGCGCGCTCTGGGGCGTGCTGGGTGCGCTGATTGCTATTCCGGTGGCAGCTTCCATGCTGATTCTGGTGCGTGAGGTGTTCATTCCTCGCCAAGATCAGCTGTAGTCACCTCCCAGCTGTAGTCACCTCCCAACTGCAGTCATTTCTAGGTTCTCTACGCGCTCGTTGCTCTTCCACTGAGCAGGCATTTAAGACAAAAGGCGGCGGCTTTGGATGTTCTGTCCAAAGCCGCCGCCGTAATATTTTTATGCTGTATTTTTATGCCGAACCTTAAAGCTCAGTGATTTCTTCTGCCACCGGGCCGCTGTACTCGGTGGGCAGTTCGGTGGGTACACCGGTCACGATGCTGACCACGGTGTTCAGAACCTGCTGCACGGATTTCTCGCCCACCCACAGGTGCTTGCATCCCTCAAAGGGAATCACCTGAGTGCGCGGTACAGCCGCGAAACGCTCACGCGCCGCCGGAGGCTGCAGGTAGTCGTCGTGCTCGGGCACCAGCGCGTACAGCGGGTTCGAGATCTTGTTCCACTCGTCCAGCTCAGCCGGGTGCACGCGGTGCAGCGGCGGGGAGAGCAGAATAGCGCCGGTGAACTCGTTCGCGTATTCGGGCGCGTACTTGAGCACCAGCTCGGTGCCGAAGGACCAGCCGACCAGCCAGGGGTTCGGCAGGGCGCGCTCGCGTACAAACTTCAGGATTGCGTCGAAGTCCTTCTTCTCGGCAAAGCCGCCGTCAAAGACGCCTTCGCTGGTGCCGCGAATCGAGGAGGTACCGCGAGTGTTGAAACGCAGCACCGCAATGTTCGACAGCGTCGGCAGGCGGAAGGACGCCTTCTTGTACACGTGCGAGTCCATGTAGCCGCCGTGGGTGGGCAGCGGGTGGAAGGTCACCAGGGTTGCCTTGACTTCACCTTCGGGCAGGGCGAGTTCACCGACGAGGCGCTTGCCGTCCGCGGTGGTGACGGTGAAGTTCTCGCGGCGTGCAGGCAGGACGGTACGTGCCTTAATGGGGGTGGGTTCAGCGGCGGTGCTGAAGACGTAGCGGGCGGGATCGAATTCCTGCTCGCGAGTGATGTCGGCGGTGTTGCTCATTGCGTTCCTTCAAGAATTGGATTCGAGGATGTGGTCTTGGGCTGCACCTTATGTGCAGTGTTCAGCCTATTTGCGGCGGGTGCGCCAGCAGTGCTGATGCCAGTGCCTGCGCTCATCAATCGCGCGGCTACGGCCCAGCGTGTGGCTTTCTTGCCACACCACCAGATGCGCTGTTCTGGGCGGAATCGGGCGGTAGCATTCGGGGCAGGTGTAGGTTTTTTGGGCGTTGACGGCGGGGATGTATTGCACCAGCCAGTCACCGTATCGGTCACGTTCCAATCGGGGTGCAGGGTCGAGGATCCTGCTGATATCACGCCCTGCGGGTGCTTGACGGTGCCACTTATCGCTGGTGGTGCCGGATACTCGCCTGCCGGGATGATTCTTACGTGCCATGAGCCCTATTCTACCGCGCCGCTCAGCTATCTCTACCTACCAGCCCTGCCACTGTTCACTCTGCGCCTTCCTCGCGCTGGGGCGGCACTCCCCCGCCCTGTACCGCCCCCCCTACTGTGCCCCGTACCGCGACCTGTACCAAGTACGGGTTCCCTAGCTCATACCCTCACCTGCTAGAGCCGAGCACTCGTACCTGCTAGAGTAGACGGATGCGTATTGTCATTGCTGAATGCTCCGTAGATTATGAGGGCCGCCTCCGCGCCCACCTGCCCCGCGCTACCCGCCTGCTGATGGTCAAGAATGACGGCTCCGTCCTCATTCACTCCGACGGCGGTTCCTACAAGCCTCTGAACTGGATGAGCCCTCCCTGCTCCCTGCTGGTGGCTGAGCGTGAGGACGTTCCGCAGAGCATCCGTGAGGACCTGGAATCTGATGTTCAGCAGCTGTGGACCGTTCAGGCAGCTAAGAGCGATGACCGCCTCATGATTCGCATCTACAAGATTGAGCACGAGCACGCCACCGACCTGGGTGTTGATCCCGGCCTCATCAAGGACGGTGTGGAGGCTGATCTGCAGCGTCTGCTCGCAGAGCAGATCCACACTCTCGGTGAGGGCTATTCGCTGGTGCGCCGCGAGTACCCGACCGCTATCGGTCCGGTAGACATCATGGCGAAGGATGCGCACGGCGTCTCCGTGGCGGTTGAGCTCAAGCGTGTGGGCGATATTGACGGTGTGGAGCAGCTGACCCGTTACCTGGAGCTGCTCAACCGTGACCCGCTGCTAGCTCCGGTGCGCGGCGTGTTTGCGGCGCAGACGATTAAGCCGCAGGCTCGCACCCTGGCTGAGGACCGCGGTATCCGCTGCGTGAGCCTGGATTACGACGCGATGCGCGGCGTGGACGACTCGGCCGACCGCCTGTTCTAGCTGACCACCTGTTCTAGGCGGCTCTAGCTAGGCGGCTACACATAGCTTGAGGGGCGCGCCTCCCAAACCATGGGAGGCGCCCTTTTCTGTGCGCATCATCTTTCTATGCACACTGTCGTTCTGCGCGTACTCTTTCTGGGAGCGCTCTCTTTCTGCGCGCGCACTCTTCTGTACACATGACCTACCCTGGATACACCAATCGCCGGTGCCCTTCCCCTTTCGGGGAGGAACACCGGCGAGGTGTACACAGTGGTCAATTCCCCCTGCGGGGAACCGGCTTTAGATCTGTGCGTGCTTTGCAGCGATGGTCACGTGATCGTTCGAGACGGTCAAGAAACCTGCGTTGAGGATGGTCTTAATGGGCTCACCCTCAACAGGTTCAATGAGCAACTCGCCGTCCTGTGCCAGCAACGTGCAGGTGGGGATCATGCCCGGCAGGATGCCGAGGTCACCGCTGACGGAGCGTGCACGAACGTAGTTCGCTTCGCCAGTCCACACGACACGTTCGCGGGAAACAACTTCAACTTTCAGAGCCATGATTACTTAGCTCCAGTCTGTGCCTTGATTTCCTCGTAGCGGCGCATAACGTCGTCCATACCACCAATGTTGTAGAACGCCTGCTCGGGGATGTGGTCGACATCGCCGTTGCAGATCATCTGGAAGGACTCGATGGTGTCCTTCAGCGGAACGGTCGAACCCTCGACACCGGTGAACTGCTTTGCAGTGTAGGTGTTCTGGGAGAGGAACTGCTCGATACGACGTGCACGTGCCACGACAATCTTCTGCTCCTCGGAGAGCTCGTCCACACCCAGAATCGCGATGATGTCCTGCAGTTCCTTGTTTTCCTGCAGAATAGCCTTCACGCGAATTGCGGTGTCGTAGTGCTCCTGACCGATGTACTGTGCGTCCAGAATTCGGGAGGTGGAGGACAGCGGGTCAATTGCCGGGTACAGACCGCGCGATGCGATTTCACGAGAGAGCTCGGTGGTCGCATCCAGGTGCGCGAAGGTGGTTGCCGGCGCCGGGTCGGTGTAGTCATCCGCAGGCACGTAAATTGCCTGCATGGAGGTGATGGAGTGACCGCGGGTGGAGGTAATACGCTCCTGCAGCAGACCCATTTCGTCCGCCAGGTTCGGCTGGTAACCCACTGCGGAGGGCATGCGGCCCAGCAGGGTGGAAACCTCAGAACCTGCCTGAGTGAAACGGAAGATGTTGTCGATGAACAGCAGCACATCCTGGTTCTGAACATCGCGGAAGTACTCCGCCATGGTCAGACCGGTCAGTGCCACGCGCAGACGGGTTCCCGGGGGCTCATCCATCTGGCCGAATACAAGAGCGGTGTCCTTCAGAACGCCTGCTTCTTCCATTTCGACCCACAGGTCATTACCCTCACGGGTACGCTCGCCAACACCGGTGAACACGGAGGTACCACCGAAGTTACGAGCCACACGGGTAATCATTTCCTGGATCAGCACGGTCTTACCCACGCCTGCACCACCGAACAGACCGATCTTACCGCCCTTGATGTAGGGGGTCAGAAGGTCGATGGACTTAATACCGGTCTCCAGCATTTCAGTGGAGCCTTCCAGCTCTGCGAAGCCGGGAGCGGCACGGTGGATCGGCCAGTAGGTGTCAGCCTTGATCTCGGAGTTCGGCACGTCGAGTGCGTCACCGAGAACGTTGAAGATGTGGCCCTTCACGCCGTCACCAACGGGGACGGAGATCGGTGCGCCGGTGTCGACTACAGCCTGACCGCGGACCAGGCCGTCAGTCTGCTGCAGGGAGATAGCGCGAACGATCGAGTCGCCCAGGTGCTGTGCGGTCTCGAAGGTGATGGTGCGGGTGCGACCGTCGAGGGTCAGCTCGGTGGTCAGAGCGTTGTAAATCTCGGGGACCTGACCGGCGGGGAACTCGACGTCGACCACGGGGCCGATGACGCGGGCAATACGACCCGTTGCGCCCTGAGTCGGTGCGGAGACCGATTCGTTGTAGGTGGCAGTCATATTTCTCACTTACTTAGAAAGTTTGGACAGTTGATGGCTTCGTTGGCGTACCAATACTAGGAGCCGAGGGCGTCTGCGCCGCCCACGATTTCGGAGAGCTCCTGAGTAATTTCCGCCTGACGTGCGTTGTTCATCAAACGGGTGTACTTGGTAATCAGCGTCTCAGCGTTGTCACCTGCGGTCTTCATTGCGCGCTGGCGGGATGCCAGCTCACTTGCCGCTGCCTGCAGGAGGCAGGAGAAGATACGGGATGCAACGTAGCGCGGCAGCAGCTCGTTGAGCACTTCCTCAGCGGAGGGCTCGAACTCGAAGGATGCCGCCTGCTCGTACTCAGCCTTGGTCAGTTCCTGGTCGGGAACGATTTCCTCGCCCATAGCCTTTGCGTCACCCACGTGGATGGGCAGCAGGCGCAGGATCTTGGGTTCCTGAACAACCATCGACTTGAACTCGGTGTACACGATGTGCAGTTCGTCCACGCCGCCCTCTTCGAAGGGCAGGTCGTAGGCTTCGAGCAGCGCGTCACGAATTTCGACGGCGGTTTCAACGCGAGGTGCATCGGTGTGGCCTTCCCACGCACGGGCGTAGGGGCGCTCACGGAACTCGAAGTAAGCCTTTGCCTTACGACCGACCAGGTACAGCTGTACCTCCTGGCCGTTAGAGCGCAGCCTCTCAATCAAAGATTCGGTACGACGCAGGATAGCGGAGGAGTACGAACCTGCCAGGCCGCGGTCGCTGGTGACAACCAGGATTGCGGAGCGGCGGTGTTCGTAGGTTCCGAACTCGTGCGGCTTGTGAATCAGCGGGTGCTTAATACCGTGCTGAGTCGCAACCGCAGTCACCACGCGGGTCAGAGCGTTCGCGTAGGGGCCGGCTGCCTGAGCAGCGTTACGAGCCTTGTTAATGCGGGAGGTCGCGATCATCTCCATCGCCTTGAAGATCTTCTTCATAGACGACGTCGAAGCAATCTTCTGTCGGTAAACCCTAATCTGGGCTCCCATAGAGCTTCCTTTCTCCTTGCTTTCTGCCCCGCCCCAGCCTCATAGCTGAGGCGGGGAGAAGGCGAGGACTAATCGCTAACCGATGGTTTCCTGAGTGATGTCGCTATCGCGAGCTGCCTTGTGCTCCTCGTGACCTGCGTCGACGAGGTGGCTGCTGCCCTCAGACTTGAAACCCTGCTTGAAGTCAGCAACTGCGGTCTTCAGCGCGGCAACGGTGTCATCCTCAAGCTTGCCGGAGGAAGCAATATCGGTCAGTACCGAGGTCTTGTGACGCAGGTACTCGATGAAGCCTTCCTCGAAGCGCAGCACGTCGGAAACCTCAATGTCGTCGAGGTGACCGGAGGTACCAGCCCAAATGGAGACAACCTGCTCTTCAACTGCGTACGGGGTGTACTGCGGCTGACGCAGCAGCTCGGTCAGGCGAGAACCGCGGGTCAGCTGTGCCTTGGTTGCGTCGTCCAGGTCGGATGCGAACATTGCGAACGCTTCCATAGCACGGTACTGTGCCAGCTCCAGCTTCAGGGTACCGGAGACCTTCTTCATAGCCTTGGTCTGTGCGGCACCACCAACACGGGAGACGGAGATACCGACGTCGACTGCCGGACGCTGGTTAGCGTTGAACAGGTCGGACTGCAGGAAGATCTGGCCGTCAGTAATGGAGATGACGTTGGTCGGAATGAAGGCGGAAACGTCGTTTGCCTTGGTCTCAATGATCGGGAAGCCGGTCATCGAGCCTGCGCCCAGGTCGTCGGAGAGCTTAGCGCAACGCTCCAGCAGGCGGGAGTGCAGGTAGAAGACGTCACCGGGGTATGCTTCACGTCCCGGCGGGCGGCGCAGCAGCAGGGACACAGCGCGGTATGCTTCTGCCTGCTTCGACAGGTCGTCGAAGATGATGAGGACGTGCTTGCCACCGTACATCCAGTGCTGGCCGATAGCCGAACCGGTGTAGGGTGCCAGGTACTTGAAGCCTGCTGCGTCGGATGCGGGAGATGCCACGATGGTGGTGTACTCCAGCGCGCCGCGAGTCTCAAGGGTGTGGCGGACAGCTGCAATGGTGGATGCCTTCTGGCCAACAGCCACGTAGATGCATCGAACCTGCTTCTCGGGGTCGCCCGAAGCCCAGTTGTCCTTCTGGTTCAGAATGGTGTCGATCGCAATAGCGGTCTTACCGGTCTGGCGGTCACCAATGATCAGCTGACGCTGACCGCGACCAATCGGAATCATCGAGTCGATTGCCTTCAGACCGGTCTGCAGCGGCTCGTGAACCGACTTACGCTGGGTCACACCGGGAGCCTGCAGCTCCAGTGCGCGGCGACCTTCAGCCTCAATGGGGCCCAGGTCATCGATCGGGTTACCGAGGGGGTCAACAACGCGACCGAGGTACGCGTCGCCAACGGGCACCGAGAGGACCTCACCGGTGCGGTGTACGACCTGGCCCTCTTCAATACCGGTGAAGTCGCCCAGGACGATCACACCAATATTGCGGGTATCCAGGTTCTGTGCGAGGCCGAGGGTGCCGTCTTCGAAACGAAGCAGCTCATTCGCCATAACCGAGGGAAGACCCTCGACACGAGCGATACCGTCGGAGGCCGATACAACTCGACCCACCTCAACACGTTCTGCATTGCCGGGTTCGTAAGACGCTGCAAACTCGTTCAGCGCATTACGGACATCTTCGGCATTGATGGTCAGTTCGGCCATCTTGTGTCCCTGCTCTCTCATTGTGGTTGCATTCCGTCAACGGAACCAACCGAAACTTGCAATTCGGGTTGAACGGGCGGGCAATGCCACTGCTTCTGCGAAGGAGGCATCTGCCACGCACCCGCTACCCGAGGTATCTTCTAAATCACCGTTGCGACGAACGGTTCAGCGTCGCTAGCTTGAGCCGCTAGCCGATGGAACGAGCCAGGTCGGACATGCGGGTCTCGACGGTACCGTCGATCACCTCGTCGCCCACCTGAACACGCAGACCGCCCAGAACGGCGGGGTCCACCGAAACGTCGAGCTTCAGCTCACGGCCGTACACGGCGTTGAGCGCGCGACCGAGACGTTCAAGCTGTGCCTGCGACAGCGCAATCGCGCTAGTTACTCGCGCAATGTAACGGTTCTGTCGCGTGACGATGATTTCTGCGAACTCATCGGCTACCCGTGCAGCGTGACGGCCGCGGGGGTTGGAGCCAACTCGTTCGAGCAGAAGCACACCTTCGGCGGTGGTGGCGGGGCCACCGAGCGCCACGGCGAGCTTCTTCTTTGCTTCTTTGCTTGCCTGATGGTCGGACAGCGCTTCCTGCGCCTGAGCGTTGGAATCAACGGTACGCACAAAGGTGAGTAGTTCGTTGAGTACCTCGTCCAGGGCGTCCACGCCACCGCGAGACTGAGCCGATGCGGTCACGGCGAGCACTGCTGCACGCTCCAGGGCATTCGCCAGATCAGCATCATCAGACCAGCGCTGAGCCACCGCATTGGTGAACACAGCCATAGCCTGAGAAGAGATCTTGCCGCCGAAGACGGTGTTAGCGATACCCTGACGTGCTGCTGCATCACGCGAAGAATCGGTGACAGCACGGCGCAGGGTGCCGTTGTGGTCGAGAACATCAACCACAGCGAAAAGCTCGCTCGCCAGGTTCAGGGGCTGCAGGGAAGCGTGAGCTTCCAGCACCTCTTCCACCTTGCTCAGTGATTCAGTAGATACTCCTGCCATTACCGAGCCGCACCTGCGTTCTGCTTCTCGGTTTCAAGGTCAGCAAGAAAACGATCTACCACACGGGCCGATCGCTCATCATCGTTGAGGGCTTCGCCCACAATCTTGCCGGCAAGGGTCGTAGCAAGAGTGCCAACCTCGGAACGGAGGGACACTGCTGCTGCCGCACGCTCTGCCTCGATAGCCTTTGCTGCATTATCGCTAATGCGCTGAGCCTCAGCGGTTGCACGCTCGCGAGCATCGGCAATGATTGCCTCGCCCTCTGCGCGTGCCTCTTCACGAATCTTCTGAGCCTCCAGTCGAGCGCTTTCGAGCTGCTGGGTGTACTCATCGCGAGCCGCTGCAGCCTCTGCCTGTGCCTTCTCGGCCTTGGCAAGGCCACCTTCGATTGCTTCCTTACGGTCCTGGTAGATCTTCTCGAACGCCGGGACAACGTACTTAGCAACGATGTAGTAGAGGATCAGGAATCCGATGAGGGTAATGACAATTTCCCCGACGTCGGGAATCAGGGGGTTCGAAGTTGCCTCCGCTCCCCCTTCGCTTGCCAGATAAATCATGGAGGGAATCCTGTTCTATGGGATGGGTCGTTTAGGATGTGGCAGAGCCGGTTACTTGATGAAGACGAGAACCAGGCCCAGAATTGCCAGTGCCTCGACCAGTGCGAAGCCCAGGAACAGCATGGGCTGCAGGGTCTTCTGGGACTCGGGCTGACGAGCAACGCTGGTCATGTATGCCGCGAAGATCAGACCCACGCCGATGCCGCCGCCGATAGCTGCCAGACCGTAGCCAACCGCAGTGATGGAACCAACCATTATTTTTCCTTTCAACAGTGTTCGACCGGGAACATACCCGGAACGAACAGAGTTTGATTTGAGTTAATAGCCCGCACAGTGAACGTGTGGGTTGCTTTATTCACGCCCAATGACGAACGCGAAAACCTAAAAAACTAGAGAGTTTAGTGTCCCTCGGAAACCGAGCCCTGCAGGTACACAGCCAGCAGCAGAGCGAACACATAAGCCTGGATGCACTGAATCATGAATTCCAGGAAGTACAGGAACATGCCCAGAGCACCGGGAGCAATAGCAGCCAGGTAGCCGATACCGCCCAGAGTCTCAACCATGTAGGTCACCATGCTGGATGCAACCATCAGCGCCAAGTGACCACCGAACATAGTCGCGAAGAGACGCAGTGCGTGAGTTGCGGGACGAATCAGCAGGTTCGAGAAGAACTCGATCGGGATCAGGATGGGGTAAATCCACACCGGCAGACCCGAAGGCATGGTGATGTCCTTGAAGAAGCCGCCCAGGCCCTTACGCTTGATACCAACGCCAACCCAGGTCAGGTACGCTACGCCAGCCAGTGCGTAGGCGCTACCGGGGTGGGAGAAGGAGGGCAGCTGAACAAACGGAATCGAACCGAAGAGGTTGTTCACCAGAACAAAGAAGAAGGAGGCGAACAGAATCGGCACGAAAGGCTTGTAGTGCTGTACGCCCAGGGTTTCCTTACCGAGGGAGTTACGAGCAAACATGTAGCCAGACTCAGCGATGAACTGAGTCTTGCCGGGAACCATGGCGCGCTTACGTGCTGCGGTGAGGAAGAAGACCGCGATAATCACCACGGACAGCAGAATCAGTACGTTCTGCTTACCGAAAGCGAAATCACCAATGGTGAAGAAGGGGGGCAGATGCATGTCTTCGGGGGTCGGCGGCACATAGGCTTCCGCGAGGATCAACCCGTTCTCGATCAAAGCAAGTCCTTTCTTGCTACTAGTGGCTATCAAGAGCCCATGTCTGCCTCTAAGCGACTGACATGCTAACTACATGGATGAATGTGTGACCTAGCGGTCCGCGTTCAATGACCTAGCGGTCTTTATTCTGCCTGGTCATGTGGGTAAAGACGAGGGTCAAACCTCCGACAGCGCCAATCAAGACGCCAACCCACACCAGCCAGGTGGTGGAGAAGGCCAGGTCACCGAGGTAACCGATGCCTCCCCACACTGCTACACCGATGATCAGATAGAGAATCGACATGACTGCGCCGGAGAGACCTCCGTCAGATACCAATTCTCCGGTAGTGCGGAGCTTTTTATCTCCGTCCCACCATTTCTTCTCTTCGGCCAAACGTATTTCCTTTCAAACACCGATCGCGTTACCGACCATGGTCTTCTAGATCGGTGTCGAAGTATAGAATTCTCAGTCGTGCGATGCTGACTGTTTCAATAACAATCCACAGAATCACGCCGGTACATGCGCCCGCGAGAGTCCAACCGTGCCTCAGATTCTCGGGGAATGGCACGAACATCAATACCAGACCGAGTAGGGCAATCTTCACGAGGTAGCTCACCACCAGCGATTTGGGTACACCCCAGTCGAAAATGGGAGCAACCAACATAACTAATACGCCCAGAGTGAAGCATATATAGATTATCAGAAAGCCCAATGTTATTCCTAGCGCGCCCACAGGGCCCGCAAACAGGTACGCACTCATCATACCGCCCAACCAAGCCAGCAGAGAGTAAGCCGATACCCTGTAGAACAAAAATTTCCAGGAAAGCTCCTGGCTCTCGAAAGAAGAGGCCTTCAAACCTGCTTGAGCGCGCTCTCGGCGGCGTTTCTGCTGCCGCCTACGTTCCGCTGGCGGATACCACAGAACGTCCACCACGCGCCTCCAGAGAGGCTCAGCAGGAACCTCAGCCGAAGGTTTAGAGTGTTCAGAAGTCATTAGTGTTTCTCCCCACGGTTTCGATGAGAAGACGGCTGAATAGAGGAATGAGCAGCAGAGGAGCGAGCAGTAGAAGAGCCGTCTGCACGGTCTTTCACAGAATCCGGCATAATCGGCTCCGGATGCAGCGAGGTCGGCTCCACATTCTCAGGAGTCGCCGGAACACCGGTTGCAGAAGTCAACGAACCGGTAGCAGGCTCCGAAACAGTCTTCTTCGCCTCAGGAGCTGCCGTCTCAGGAGCCGAGGCAAAACGCTCCGACAAATCAATCGCAGAAGTAGGAGCCTCGCCGCCAAAGAGCTGCGGCATACGCAGATACACGACCAACACGGCAAGAGCCACCAGCACAACACCCACGGTCGCCACCACAGATCCCGCAGTGTACAGGTCAGAGGCAAACGCCAACAGCACCCACACCAAAATGGTCGTACCCGTCACCACGGCGGTCGAACCAAGGTGGCTGAAACCAACATCCGTCAGACGCTGATACGTGTGAGTACGGTGCGGCTTGTACCACTGCTCCCCCGCCATAAAACGACGGAACAGAGTAATACCAGCATCCGCAAGGTAGGTCACCAGCGGAGCAAAAGCCAACAGGAACGGAACATCCGCAAACCAGGCACCCACAGCCAACGTGCCCAGCGCCGCACCCAAAACATAAGAACCCGCATCGCCCAAAAACACGTTCTTACCGGGGCGCACATTCCACGGCAGGAATGCCGCAAAAGCACCAGCAACAGCCACACCGGCCAACGCCAACCACGGCAGGTTCACCATCCAGCCGGTCAGCGCATACGCCAGACCAGCCACCAGACCGTGAGCACCAGAAATGCCGTTAATGCCGTCCATAAAGTTCGCCACATTAATGTATCCGGCAATAAAAATTGCGCCCAGAATCAGCAGCAGAATGTTCGTACCCTGCACCGTCGCAAAGCTTACGCTCACCAAAAGACCAATGACCAGTTGCAGGCCCGCACGACGCACAATGCTCACGCCGCGAATGTCCTCCAGCCAGCCCAGGGCAAGAGCGCACAAAATCGCCGCGGCAATCGTCACCGCCAGCTGCAAAGACTCAGAAGAACGGTACGTCCAGCCAAACACAGTAGCCGCCACAAACGCCAGCAAAGTCGCCGCAGCAGTCGCCAAACCCATACCGCGGTAGGTCGGAGCAGTATGCGAAGAACGCTCATTAGGAACATCCACCATATTGTTGCGGTGCAAAATCGGGCGCACCGCAAACGGCAAAAGGGCACCCAAAACAAAAGCAAGAGCAAAAATACTCAACAGCTCAGAAAAGGAGGTCATACCAGCTCCAAGGCATTGGCACCGTCGAAGCTGGAACCAAGCTCCAGAATCGCGGCTAAGGGACGATATGTGTGTAGTGTGTGTTTACTTCGTATTCTATAGAACTCTTCTGAAGCCCGGGGCTAAACGTTACAGAATCTCTCCATACGCTCCGCATATTCTGCGTCCTGAAATGTTCTACACCGAGAAAGAGAAAAGCACCGGATGCCGCACCTGCCACGCAAGTGCAGCATCCGGTGTCATTCCGGTAAAGATTAGAACGTCTGTGCATCCGCCAGAGTACGCGGATCAGGGGCACGCTCCAGGCCATGACGCTCATAGCCACTGTGCTCCCGATAGTTCTGAATCCACAGCTCATAATCGAGCTCATCAGGGTCAAGTGCCGGGGCACTCGACCGGGAAATATACCGGTTCTCCTCGCTAGGTACCAGCTTCTCGGTATCACCGAAGAGAGTCTCATCCAGCTTCTCACCCTTGCGAAGACCAATCTCCTTGATCTCCACGTCATACCGCTCATACGCCTGGCGCATCGCCTTCGCAACGTCCAGAATCTTGACCGGCTGACCCATATCCAGCACCATGACCTCGCCCGGGCGACCAATCGCACCGGCAAGCATCACCAGCAGGCAGGCATCGGTAATCAGCATAAAGTAACGGGTCGCGCGCTTATCCGTCAGGGTAATCGGACCACCCGAAAGGATCTGCTTCGTAAAGAGCGGCTTAATCGAACCGCGCGAACCAAACACGTTACCGAAACGAACCGACACGTAGGTGTTGCCGGTCTTCTCACCAAAGTACGCGGTCAGACGCTCCGCCACGCGCTTGGACTGGCCCAGCGCAGTCTTCGGGTCCGCAGCCTTATCGGTCGAAACATTCACGAAGGTCTTCACGCCCACCGCCTCCGCGGCACGCAACACGTTCAGAGTGCCCAGGGCGTTCGTCTTCCACGCCTCCTGCGGGTACGCCTCCAGCGCCGACACATGCTTCAAAGCCGCTGCGTGGAACACCACCTCGGGGCGACGGTCACGGAAAATCTCCAGCAGGTTATCGCCCTCACGAATATCAGCCAGAATAATGCGGTCATCATCCAGGCTCGACTCGTGAGTAATCGAAACCTTCGTCTCCATCAGCAGAGTCTCATCATGATCAAGCATCATGAGAGTCTCAGGTTCAAACTCGCTAATCTGACGGCACAGCTCAGAACCAATCGAACCGCCCGCACCCGTGACCAGCACACGCTTACCGTGCAGGTACGAACGCAGAATATCACGGTCAATATCGTAGTTAATCTCGCCACGAATCACGCGCATCAGGTCGTTATCGCTCGCGGTAATCAGACGCTCACCCATCAGGCGAGCATTCGCACTACTAATACGCTGAACCTCAACCTTAAGCTTACGCATGCGGTTGCAGAAGGACTCGAAGTAATCCTCCGGCATATCCGAAATCGTCACCAGAATCTTACGGGTACCCGACTCACGAATCACCTGCTCCAGCTCGCGGTACGTCGTAATCACCGAAATGCCGTGGAACTTTGTACCTGCCTTTAGCTGGTCATCGTCAAAGACAGCAACCGGGCGAAGCTTCGCGTCCTCATCATGCAGCATCGAATCCATGACCATGCCGCCAATAAAACCGGCACCGTACACAATCACCGGCTCACCGGTCAGCTCACGCACAGCACCGCGCTCAGTGTACACACGCTTCGCCATGCGAGCGCCCGCCATCATAATAAGGCTAAATGCCGCCGCAATCGCAGGCACACTATGCGGAATATGCGGCAGACCCAGCAGCTCATCCACAAAGGAGAAAGCAGTCAACGCCGCGCCCGCACTCAAAGCAGCCGCACCGGCACGCCATGACTCGTCAAACGAACCGTACGAATACACGCCGTTATAAATCTTCACGCCCGCCAGACCGACAGCCAGATGCAACACCACAGCCAAAGTAGCGGTCATCGTCAACGACGCCGGGTGAATAATATCGAACACCGAGCCGTTGCTGAGCAGCACACTATAGCGGAGCATATACGCGAACAAAACCGCCAGCAGCCACGCGCTCGAATCAATCAGAGCCTGCGCAATCAGCCACCACGGCTTACGCTCATACAGGCGGTTCACCAGCATCGTGCCGGAGTCACCCTCCGTCACCATCGTGCCGCGCTGAGCAGCCTTCTGCATCACCACATGAGCGTGAGGTTTCAACTGAGCCACTACATGCCTCCTTCAGATGCGGTACCAGAAGAACGAGAAGAAGCACGAGCCGTCAAAGACGACAACGCACGAAACGCCGAACGGCGCGCTCGCTCAGGAACAAAACGGTACACACTACGCACCGCCATATTCTGAGCCCACTGAAGCTTAGAAATACCGTGACCGGTGTACAGTCGACGCTGAATCGCCACGTCCTGCAACCAGGCGTCCACTCCCCCGCGCTTCGTGTACGCGCCCGCACCCACGCGGTAACGCACCAGAGCCTCGGGGATATTACCCAGACGGTAGCCGGCATCGCGCAGACGCATCCACAGCCACCAATCCTCAGCACCGGGCACAAACTCGTAACCGCCCAGCTGCTGCACGGCACTCTTCACGAACGCCACAGACGGGTGATAAATCGGGTTGCGCGAATCCATCGCGCTGAGCAGACGCGCAGAATCAACAATCGCCTCGCGGGTCGACTCCACCGCAGTATTGCTCTCATTCACCTCAAGCATGGCAGAGCCCAGCACCGTGTAGCCGCCCTGCACCAGGGCAGGAATCAGACGCGCAAAACGAGTCGGCTCAGACAGGTCATCAGAATCAGCACGAGCCACCAGCTCATAGGAGCACGTCTGCAGACCGGCGTTCAGAGCCTCCGCCAAACCAACATTCTGAGCCAGCTCCACCACCTGAATCGGAGGGCAATCCAGATTCTCAGCGCGCTGAACCCAGCGGTCCACCACGGCATCCAGCTCGGGGGTCAGCGGGCCGTCCTTCACCAAAACCAGCTCAGAAGGACGCACCGTCTGGTTCAGAAGATTCGACTCCAACGCCTGATCCAAGTAGGCGGGATTCTCCTTCGCGTACACGCTCATCAGCACCGAAAAATCGGGTACGGAGCTCACGCAACCGCGCGCCTTCTCAGCCTCAACGGCGCTAGCAGTAGCCGGCACGCCGTAGCGGCCGGGGAAAGTCAGCGGGTAAATACCCTCAAGCACCTGAGCATTCGGGCGAGGCGCACGCAAACCATCACGCACACCATTGAGGAAATACCCCAGGTAGGTGCGGCGGTCATCAGTACGCAGGACAGTAGAAATCCACAGGCGCGCCGACGAGCCACCATAGAGCAGCTTCTCCAGTGGGTTCAGGGTACGCGAACGGGTAAAGACCCACAGCTTATTACGCACATCGTTATAGAAACGCGGACCCGGGTCAGCGTTCGTCGTTCCAAAAGTCTTCGTGTGGTGCTTAGCCACCGAAGAAGGCACCGCAATGCCGTCACGGTGATGAATTAGACGAGTCGAAAACTCGAAGTCATCATTCCAAATGAAGAACTCAGCAATCGGCAAACCACCGTTACGGCGAATAGCCTGCGCATCCATCAGAATCGACACGAACGAGGCGCTACGAATCGGGCGGGCACCCACCGCCTGCGCACGAGCATGACGCTGCTCCCCCGCCGCGAACATGGTGCGAGGAGTATTCATCGGGTGATCCTCGCCGTTCGTCCACACCACACGAGATGCCACCACCGCGGGGCGCTGCGAAGGCACCGGCGAATAGTTCAGCCAGGCGGCAACCGCCTCCGACAGGGTGTTCTCGGTCGGCTCGGTGTCATCATCCATAACCCACACCAGGTCCGGGTTATGGCGTTCCAGCGCGCGGTCAATACCCACCGCGAAACCGCCAGCACCGCCCATATTGCTCTCCAGGCGGATGCAATCCACCGGCAGCTCATAGTCCAGGGCGCGCAGATACTCGGCAGTACCGTCCGTGGAGGCGTTATCAACAATCACCACCGCCGCAGGCACTCGCTCACCAGAAGCGATACCAGCGAGGGTCTTCGGCAGCAGGTCCTCACGGTTATAGGTCACCACCACGGCGACCGTGCGGGGATACTCATTCAAAGAGTCGTGAGACGAAGACTGTTCGGAAGAAGGCTGGGCAAAAGCGGTCACGTCGCTGTACTTTTCTGCCATAAGTTCTCCCTCCGCGGCGCGATGCGCCTGAATCAGCCGGTACGCGATACACCCATACCGTGCCGGGCGCTTCTGGTGTTTCTCGCGCCCTCGGTGCTCAACCGTGTGGATATATCACTCAAAGAAAATATTCTACCCGCGGTCTCCACTAGAGAGTGAACCACCACCCCAAAAGACGCACTATATGACAAATAAACAACCGAATTCAGTTGATTTATCCGCATAGCGGACGCACCCGCACACCCACTTTTGGGTATCCCTCAAGCTATCAGCTTCACAGCCTGTGTTTGCGCTGTGCACCCCGTGCGAAAAAACGACCAGAGACCGAATAAAACCCCACAAATTCCCCATAAACTGTTCAAATATGGGAAAGTTGAAATGACCCCATTTTTCCCCGCAACGTACGCGGGCTCGTGAGAGGTAAAAGAGATGTCCGAATCCAAGTGGAAAGTCATTGGCGCCAGCGGCTTCGTTGGTTCCTCCATCGTCGCGCGTCTGAACGCAGAAGGTATCAGCGTCGACCCCATTGAGGCACCTCGACTCGCAACCCGCGCCCTTGACGTAGACAGCATCATCGACGAAGCAGACCAGCTTGAAGGCATCATCGACTCCCTCGCAGAAGCCTTCGCGGGCGCGCAGGTCGTCGTCAACGCAGCGGGCCTCGCAGCACCCAACATGCAGGATCTGCCCCCGCTCGTTGGCGCAAACGCACTGCTTCCCGCCGTGATCGCAATCGCCGCACAGCGCACCGGCGTGCGCCGCGTCATCCACCTCTCCTCCGCAGCCGTACAGGGCCCGCGCCTCGTGCTGGATGATTCCGAAGAGACCAACCCGTTCAGCGCCTACTCCTTCTCCAAGGCGCTCGGCGAAGAAGCACTGCTCGACCTGCAGGACTACTTCCTCGAAGAGCACCCCGACTGCGCACCCGAACTGTGCATCCTACGCGCAACCAGCGTGCAGGGCCGCGGCCGACGCACCACCGAACTCTTCGCCAAGATAGCCTCCTCCCCCTTCGCCTCCGTTGCGGGTGCAGGCACCGGCAAGTCCCCGGTCTCCAGCGTGCACGCCCTCGCAGAATTCGTGGTCATGCTCGGCACCTTCCCCGGCGAGCTGCCCACCATCGTACTGCAGCCCTGGGAAGGCGCAACCGTCGCCTCCGCATCGCTGGATGCAGGCCGCCGCAAGCCGCTGCACCTGCCCGAATGGCTCTGCCGCGCAGCCGTCAAGACGGGCTACACCGTCTCCGAGCTGATGAACGACAAGTTCGCAGGTTCCGTGCGCAAGGTCGAGGTCATGTGGTTCGGCCAGGGCATCGACGACTCCTGGGCACGCGAAAACGGCCTGCTGCCCACCCCGCGCGTGCGTGAAGTACTGCGCAACGCCCACACCGCGTTGGGTAAGAAGAAGGACCGCCGCTTCGACAAGAACTAGGTGGTGTAGAACTAGGTAGCGCGCGTGCTCTCCTAGAGGTGCACAGCCTGAGGCACGTAGCCTAGGGGCGCCGAATCTAGAGGACTCATAACGAAAGGGAACCCCCGATATATCTGAACGATATATCGGGGGTTCCCTATACGTTTTTATGCCCTGAGATTTTATGCCCCGAAATCTTATGCTCTGAGCTCTATAACGGGCAGAGATTTAGAGGTGATCCTCCGGGGCATCCTTCTGCTCAGTCTTTGCCTCGGACTCGGTCACAGCAGCCTCAGCCTTAGCGTCTTCAGCCTTAGCTTCTGCCGACTTAGCCTCGCTCTGAGCGGGGGCACTCTTAGCGGCAATCTCAATCTTCGACTCGCCAAAGACCAGCGCACGCGCAGTATCAGCAGGAACCGGCAGAGTCTGCGGCTCATCCGCACGAACCGGCTTCGGAGTGTTGTCACGGTAGCCGCGCGCACGCTCCTGATCCACGCTGGTGCTGAAAGCAGAAGACAGAGCCGAACCAGCGCCCAGCAGGGACGCAGCGACAGAGCCGGCAGCCGGTGCCGAAGCGCGACGAGCAGGCTCACCGCTCACAGTGTGGGTGCTGTCCCACTGCTCGTATGCCTCATCCAGGTCAGCCTGATCGTCCAGAGCACGCTCAGAAGGAGTCGACTCAGACGACGCGGAAGAAGCAGACTCAGCTTCCTCAACCTTACGAGCCGCCTGCTCGTCAGCCTCCGCACGAGTCAGGATAGTCGGGACAACCTCGCGCAGCTCCTCCACCGAAATTGCGCCCTCACGAACCACCACGTAGGGGAAGGAGGTGCAATCCAGAATCGTGGACGGTGCCGGCTCACGCTCAGTCACCACAACCACGCCATCCTCATTCGGCTCAGACTCAAGCGGCTTAGGACGAGCGCCACCGTCAATAATCACGGCAACGTCCTCGCCCAGGGACTCCATGGCGGTCTGCGCGTCCAGTGCGGCTTCCTGACCGGTCTTGTTCGCGCTCGAAACCGCCAGCGGACCGTGCTCAGTCAGCAGCTTCAGGGCGAACTCATCATCGGGAACACGCACGGCAACGGTACCGCGGGTCTCACCCAAATCCCAGCTCAGCGACGGGTACGCGTGAAGAATAATAGTCAGCGCGCCGGGCCAGAAGCGGCCACCCAGGTCGTAAATATCGTCCGGAACGTCGTCGACCACACCAGCGAGCGCAGCAAGATCAAAGATCAGCACGGGCGGCGGCATGGTGCGGTCGCGGCCCTTATCTGCCAGCAGCTTGGCAACGCCCTGATGCGAGAAAGCATCGGCGGCAATACCGTAGACGGTATCGGTGGGCATCACAATCGTGTCGTGCGCCTTCAGCGCCTCGCGGGCGGCCTCGATGGCCTCGCGGGTCTCAGTTTCAGTCGTTACGGGGTACAGCTTTGCAGTCACGGGTTTTATTCTCTCATGTTTTTCTGGATGCGGCGAGACACCGGCACCCACAACGCGCCATGTGGAAGCGCTCTTCCGGGGGTTCGCCATATTTCACCGGCTCTGGGCTGGTTACTGGGGCGGACGCGTTGCCTTCATGCAGCCCGGCACGGGCTAGGTGGTGCATTTACTAGTCTAAAGGCTCTAGTGGGCGCGGTTTATAACCGACGCTATGACGCGGACGATTATTCAGGTCACGCACCGGGTAGCAGCGCTCGAAGCCGACGCGTGCTAGCAGCTTGGCGACGGCTTCTTCCTGGGTGTCGTCGTGCTCCATGATGAACAGGCCGCCGGGGGCAAGAAGCTCGAAGGCGCGGGCGGCAATCGCGGAGGGCATTTGCATGCCGTCCTCTCCCCCACCGTACAGCGCCATGTCCGGGTCGTGCAGGGCGGCTTCCGGGTCGGCGGGTACGTTCGCCGGCGGAATGTACGGAGGGTTCGAGAGTACCGCGTCGAAGGTTCCGGTAAGCTCGGGCAGGGCGGTGAGGGCGTCCCCCTGTACCAGGTGCACGCCGAGCGGCTCCAGGTTTTTACGGGTGTAGGGGATGGCATCTTCGGAGAGTTCCACCGCGAACACCTGGGCGTTCGGCAGTTCGCTCTTGATTGCCGCGGCGATAGCCCCGGAGCCGGTGCACAGGTCGACGATGCGCAGCGCACCGGTTGCCGAATCGGTGCCGCTTGCTGATTTGGTGCGTGCGCTGAGCACTTTGAGGGCTTCTTCGACGAGTAGCTCGGTCTCGGGGCGGGGTACGAACACGCCCGGTCCGACTGACAGTTCTAGGCGGTAGAAGGGAGCGGAGCCGGTGATGTGTTGCAGCGGTTCGCGGCTGGCGCGGCGGGCGACCAGTGCCTCGTACTCTGCGACCTGGTCGGGGGTGAGCCGTTCCTCCATGAGCGCGGCGTGCTGGAGGCGCGAGCGTGAGCCGTCGTAGAGCAGGTGCGCGGCGAGTAGCTCGGCGTCGACGCGGGGGCTGGGCACCTGTGCCAGTGCCGCGGTGGCGCGCGTGAGTACCTGCGCGAGTTCTTCCCCGCGCGGGTCGTGCACATTCACCTTCATGAGCTCTCCTCTTCGTCTCTCAACGGCTCAAAACCTGTCACAGTATATGGCTGAGGGGCTCCACCGCCGTAGCGGCGAGCCCCTCACCAACATCTCACGTCGATTCAGCGAATCGGCAAGAGTCTATATACAGAAACTACTTCTGTTCCTGGCCCACCTGAGCGAGGCGGTGCGCCTCATCCATCTCAATAGCGGACTGAACCACAGGCTCCAAGTCACCATTGAGCACAGCGTCCAGGTTGTACGCCTTGTAGCCGGTACGGTGATCCGCAATGCGGTTCTCCGGGAAGTTGTACGTACGGATACGCTCCGAACGGTCCATGGTACGCACCTGCGAAGCACGGTGTGCCGCGTTCTCAGCATCAATCTGCTCCTGCTGGTGAGCCAACAGGCGTGCACGCAGAACGCGCATCGCAGCTTCACGGTTCTGCAGCTGAGACTTCTCATTCTGCATCGCCACCACAATACCGGTCGGAAGGTGAGTAATACGCACCGCCGAGTCAGTGGTGTTCACCGACTGACCACCGGGGCCCGAAGAACGGTACACGTCAATCTTCAGGTCATTCTGGTTAATCTCGATTTCTTCCGGCTCATCCACTTCGGGGAACACCAGAACACCAGCAGCAGAAGTGTGGATACGGCCCTGAGACTCAGTCGCCGGAACACGCTGCACACGGTGCACGCCACCCTCATACTTCAGGTGCGCCCACACGCCCTCAGCAGGCTCATTCGAGGAGCCCTTAATAGCAATCTGGGCGTCCTTGTAGCCGCCAACGTCGGTGCTGGTCGAAGAAATAATCTCAGTCTTCCAGCCCTTGTTCTCGGCGTAACGCATGTACATGCGCAGCAGGTCACCAGCAAACAGAGCCGCCTCGTCACCACCGGCACCAGCCTTCACCTCAAGAATGACGTTACGGCCATCATCCGGGTCACGCGGAATCAGCAGGCGGCGCAGCTTCTCCTGAGCAACCTCCAGCTCCTCCTCCAGACCGGGAATCTCCGCCGCGAAATCCGGATCCTCATCAGCCATCTCGCGAGCAGCCTCAAGGTCATCCTTCAGCGAAGTGTACTTGTTGTACGCAGTCACAATACCGGTCAGCTCCGCGTAGCGGCGGCCCACACGGCGTGCCTTACCCTGATTCGCCTGCACGGCGGGGTCAGCCAGCTGATTCTGCAGGTCAGCGTGCTCATCCAGCAGAACCTGAATAGATTCAAACATTCTGTTCTCTCTTCCATCTCCCGCACTTTACGCCGCACGGGCAGGCACTAGACATCTCACACCCCTCACAACGGGGATGCACAAAACGAACGGCTCACGCGCCCCACCTGCATGAGGAGGTGGGGCGCGTGAGATACGAGCCTTAGTCGACCAGACGCAGACCGTTCTTCTGAACCGTCAGAAGGAACTCCACGTTGCTTTCAGTCTTACGCAGCTGGTTGGTCAGAACACCCAGAGCCTGCTCAGGCTCCATACCCGCCAGGGCACGGCGCAGACCCCACATAATCTTGATCTCATCCGGGGAGAGCAGGTTCTCCTCGCGGCGAGTACCAGAAGCGTTAATATCAACCGCCGGGAAGATACGCTTATCCGCCAGCTGACGGGACAGGCGCAGCTCCATGTTACCAGTGCCCTTGAACTCTTCGAAGATCACTTCGTCCATCTTCGAGCCGGTCTCAACCAGGGCGGTAGCCAGGATGGTCAGCGAGCCGCCCTCTTCAATGTTGCGGGCAGCGCCGAAGAACTTCTTCGGCGGGTACAGTGCGGCAGAATCCACACCACCGGACAGGATACGACCGGATGCGGGAGCCGCCAGGTTGTATGCGCGGCCCAGGCGGGTCATGGAGTCCAGCAGCACGACCACATCGTAGCCGAGCTCCACCATACGCTTCGCACGCTCAATAGCCAGCTCAGCCACAGTGGTGTGATCCTCAGCGGGACGGTCGAAGGTCGAGGCAATAACCTCGCCCTTGACGGTGCGCTGCATATCGGTCACTTCTTCAGGACGCTCATCCACCAGGACCATCATCAGGTACACGTCCGGGTTGTTCACAGTAATCGCGTTCGCGATGGACTGCAGCATGAGGGTCTTACCCGCCTTCGGCGGGGACACAATCAGACCACGCTGACCCTTACCAATCGGGGACACCAGGTCAACCACGCGGGTGCCCAGCTTCTTCGGGGTGGTCTCCAGGCGCAGACGCTCCTTGGGGTACAGCGGGGTCAGCTTCGAGAACACGCGGCGGTTCGCTGCTTCCTCAACGCTCTGACCGTTAATCGCCTCAACCTGAACCAGGGCGTTGAAACGCTGGCGGTTGTTCGACTCACCCTCGCGCGGCACGCGAATCGCGCCGAGCACGTGGTCGCCCTTACGCAGGTTGTACTTCTTCACCTGAGCCAGGGAGACGTACACGTCATTGGTGCCGGGCAGGTAGCCGGTGGTACGCACGAAAGCGTAGTTATCGAGGATGTCCAGAACACCCGAAATCGGTGCCAGCACATCGTCTTCGCTCAGGCGAGGCTCGTTCTCCTCGCGGCGGCGAGCCTGCTTCTCAGCACGCTCAGCCTGGCGGTCACGCTTGGAACGGCGCTCAGTGCGCTCGGCACGCTCTGCGCGTTCTGCACGCTCAGCAGCCTTACGCTCGGCACGTTCGCTACGCTCAGCATTGCGCTCTGCACGCTCCGCCTGGCGGTCACGCTTGGAACGACGCTCAGTACGCTCACCATCCTGGTCGCGGCGACGCTCACGGGTGCGGGTACGCTTCGAGCTCTTCTCACCGTCAGGGGTGCCAAAAGTCATGTCCAGGGCAGCGTTCAGGCTGTCCAGGCTCGCGGTGCCGTCAGCGGTAGCAGCCTTCAGCTCAGCCGAGTTACCGGGCAGGTCAACCTGCTCCGAACGCTCACCAATACGCTCAGCAGCCAGCTCAGCACGCACATCCAGCGGGGGAAGCTCAGCGGGCTTCTCTTCCTTACGGGTGCGGGTGCGGCGGGTACGCTTCTCCGGCTTCTCGTTATTCTCAGTCTTCTCGGACTTCTCAGCCGATGCGTCCTCGCCCTCAGCGGCGCGGCGAGCGCGCGCACGCTTCTGAGCGGGAGTCTCATGGCGGGAAGAGCGGGTACGCTTCTCAGACTTTTCAGCCTTCTCAGCGCCCTCGGCGGGAGCCTCAGCAGCCTCCGCGTTTTCGGTCTTCTCTGCCTTCTCCACCTTCGCCTCAGCATCCTTCTGGGCGCGAGTACGGCGGGTACGGCGAGGCTTAGACTCCTCAACCTTCTCAGCATCGGGAGTCTGGGCAGACTCAGCGGGAGTCTCAGCCTTGGGCTCAGCAGGGGCGGCTACGGCGCCGCCACGCTGATGCTCCTCAAGAGCCTGAACCAGCTCAGCCTTCTTCAACTTCAAATAGCCGCGGATACCAAGCTGCTGGGCGAGGACACGCAGCTGCGCGACCTTCAAGTTTGCAAGTTCCGGTGCGGCAGCCGCCGTACCGTACTCATCGGTGACAACAATATTCTTTGCCAACTACAATTCCTTTGGTTATAAGCCCTGAAAATCTTCAGAATAAAGATCGGGCGAACGCTATAGCGCGGTCAAAGGCTTAGACACTGCCGAAAGAAAACAGCAGTCCGCACCTTCGACTCCCTCGAACCGCACTGGAGGCGGTTCGCGTCTCTTACCGTACCCGCTGATTCAGACACAGCGGGCACACACGGAAGATAAGGCGCTCTATCACAAATGTGGGCAAGCCCAAACCATCATCTCTAAGAACCATCTACACGAGATGAAGAGGATGGAATGGTCACTTTGAAAGGGCACCCGCCGCGAAACCGAACCTCCAGAAAAGTCTTCCCCTATGCGTCAGAAATAAAGAAAGACGTGAACTCCAAAGGCACTCCCCCGAACCCTGCCGGCTCCCGCCCAGATACACAAAGCATCTGAGGCATCAGGGGAAACGGAAGTACGTTACGAAGGATAGTATCGACGGTCTACATTGAACGACGGGCGAACCTCAACATAGGACGAACTAATAACGTCCTACTGAGTAACTATAACACCTTCAGTATCAATTTCAAGAGGAAGAACCCGCCAGTCCAGGCGACAATCCACAATAGCGCTACAGGGGTGAGTCGCCGCGAACTCGGCAATAGCCTCCTGCACCTGCTGCACCTGCTCATCGCCGTGCGCAAAGGTCAAAACAGTCGGGCCAGCGCCAGAAATCACCGCAGCAAAACCCTGACTGCGCAGGTACGCAACCAGCACAGCGGACGGCTCCATCGCGGTCACGCGGTACCCCTGGTGCAGGTAATCCACGGTCGCATCCATCAGGTACTCGGGAGCATCAGAGAGAGTGCGCACCAGCAACGCCGCACGAGCGGAGTTCGCCACCGCCTCAACGTGGGGCATCTCCTCAGGAATCAGCGAACGAGCAAGCTTCGTCGACACCTCATAATCGGGCACAGCCACCACAGGGTGAACATCAGGATGCACCGGAATAATCAAGGTCTTCCAGTTGCCCATCTCACCCCAGGACACCGACAGGTTGCCGTAAATCGCCGGAGCCACGTTATCCGGGTGGCCCTCCATATCGGAGGCGACCTGCAGCATCTGCTCACGGCTCAGACGGTGCTCCTCCGGCAGCAGACCGCTCGCCGCAGCCACACCCGCCACAATAGCCGACGCCGAAGAACCCATACCGCGAGAATGCGGAATCTTATTATCAGCAATCAGCTTCACCGGGGGCAGTTCATCCAAACCAGCCGCCGCGAAACCAGCCTTCATCGCCTGCAAAACCAGGTGGCTCTCATCGCGAGGAACATCCGCGCTACCCTCACCACTGAGCTCAAACTCCAGACCGGACTCAATACGCTCAACAACCAGCTCATCATAGAAGCCAAGACCCAAACCCATGCTGTCATAGCCGGGACCCAGGTTAGCGCTCGTAGCGGGAACGCGAACCTTAACGGACGCGCCCACCGGAATATCAGAAATATGCAGGGAAGACATGAGAAGAACCTCGCGATCGGTGACGTAATGAGTGAATAGGTGAAAGATACAAAAAGGGCTGTCATGCAGGTGCACCCCGCCCCGCAAACACGGGACGGAGTGCACAACGTAGTATGAATAGGCTAGTGCAAATCGAGAATATCTGCCACAGCAACCACGTCGAAGGGAGCCTTAGTCGGCTCAACCTTCACGCCGTTCACAGCATGCAGAGCCCACTGCGGGTCCTTCAGACCGTGACCGGTCACGGTGATGACGATGGTCTTACCCTCGGGAGCTTCACCGGCGCGGTGCTTCTTCAGCAGACCCGCAACACCGGCAGCCGAAGCCGGCTCCACGAAGACACCCTCGCGGGCAGACAGCCAGCG
Organism: Rothia mucilaginosa; assembly: GCA_963534775.1. Lineage (GTDB taxonomy): Bacteria > Actinomycetota > Actinomycetes > Actinomycetales > Micrococcaceae > Rothia > Rothia mucilaginosa_D. The sequence goes on from CAUSUH010000005.1 coordinate 162,395, forward strand.
GTGCGCCTCCAGAATCTCCTCATCGGTGACAGCCTCAATCACGCCGCCGGACTCGTCACGAGCAGCTTCAGCCTTCTCCCACGACGCGGGGTTACCGATACGGATCGCGGTCGCAATGGTCTCCGGTGCCTCAATCGGGTGACCAGCAACGATCGGTGCAGCACCAGCAGCCTGGAAGCCCCACATGATCGGGCGCTTGGTCGCAACAGGCTCCAGAACCTCACCGTCACGGTTGGTGTAAGGCTCCGAGTATTCCTTGTAGCCCTTCCAGTACGCGGTGATGTTACCCGCGTTGCCAACCGGCAGCAAGTGGTAATCGGGAGCGTCACCCAGGGTGTCAACAACCTCAAACGAACCGGTCTTCTGGCCCTCAATACGGTAAGGGTTGACCGAGTTCACCAGGAACACCGGGTAGTTCTCGCTGAGCTTGCGAGCAATCTCCAGGCAGTTATCGAAGTTGCCGTCAATCTGAATGATGTCAGCACCGTGAGCGATAGCCTGAGACAGCTTACCCATGGAAATCTTGCCGTCCGGAACCAGCACTGCACAGCGCATACCAGCCTGCAGAGCGTACGCAGCAGCCGAAGCGGAAGTGTTACCGGTCGAAGCACACACAACAGCCTTCGCGCCGTCACGCTTAGCGGCAGTCATCGCGCTGGTCATACCGCGGTCCTTGAACGAACCGGTCGGGTTCATACCCTCAAACTTCAGGTAAACGGTGTTACCGGTCTCAGCAGACAGTGCCGGCGCGTGAATCAGCGGGGTACCGCCCTCGCCCAGGGTCACAGCCTTCACATCGTCTGCGAAAGGCAGACGGTCACGGTACTCATTGATAACGCCCTGCCACACGTGTGCCATTGGCTTCTCCTTCAATCTTGGCGCCCCGCCCGCCGGACCTCCCATAGGTCCGGCGCGGTAGCGGGTACGCGGGTTAGTTAGTGAGCGATGCACCCGCAAGCGAACATCGCACGTTTAGTGAGCGGCGCGTGCCGCACATAGATAATGCTTTTGAGCCTTAATGCTTCTCGGACTCCACGCGGATGACCGAGTTCACCTCACGCACAGTGTCCAGAGCATCAATCACAGCAATCGCACGGCGCAGATCAGAATCCTTCGCCGAGTGAGTCACCATACGAATCTGAGCCGCACCCTCCTTCGGGGTGGACTGGCGCAGCGAATCCACCGAAATACCGTGCTCGGCAAGGATACGGGTAATATTCGCCAGAACGCCCAGACGGTCCTCCACCAGAACACCCACCGAGTAGCGAGAAATCACGTTGTCCAGGCTAGTTGCGTGCAACTGAGCGTGAGAAGTCTCCGGAACACCGGGACCGCCCAGCACCAGGCGACGAGCCAGAGACACGAAGTCACCCAGAACAGCCGAAGCAGTCGGTGCGCCACCCGCACCGGGACCGTAGAACATCAGCTCGCCAGCGTTCTCCGCCTCAACGAACACAGCGTTGAACGCACCGTGCACGCCCGCCAGCGGGTGCTGACGAGGAATCAGGGTCGGGTTCACGCGAATGTTCGCGCCGTCCGCACCCTCGCGCTCACAAATGGCCAGCAGCTTGATGACGTAACCATCAGCATCCGCGGCAGCAACATCATCAGCGGTGATGGAGGTGATGCCCTCAGTGTGCACATCATCGATGGTGAAGTCAGAGTGGAACGCCAGCGAAGCAACAATCGCAGCCTTCGACGCGGCATCGTGGCCCTCAACGTCAGCGGTCGGGTCAGCCTCCGCGTAGCCGAGCTTCTGAGCCTCAGCCAGTGCGTCCGCGAAGGATGCGCCGGTGGTGTCCATCTGATCAAGAATGTAGTTGGTGGTGCCGTTCATGATGCCCAGAACGCGGGTCACACGGTCACCAGCCAGGGAGTCACGCAGGGGGCGCAGAATCGGGATAGCACCCGCAACAGCAGCCTCGTAAGAGAGCTGAGCACCGGACTCATCAGCGGCAGCCTGCAGCTCCACACCGTGCTTAGCCAGCAGCGCCTTGTTGCCGGAGACCACGGACTTGCCCGCCTTCAGGGCACGCAGAATGCGGGTGCGAGCCGGCTCAATACCGCCGGTCAGCTCGATGACCACATCCGCCGCATCAATCAGGGATTCAGCGTCGGTGGTGTACAGCGAGGGGTCCGCATTCCAGTGGCGGGATGCATTAGTATCGCGCACAGCAATACCGATCAACTCCACGGGGGCGCCAATGCGCTTTTCAAGGACGGCGTTATCCTCGACCAGGATGCGAGCAGCCTGGGAACCGACATTACCGGCACCAAGCAGTGCTACTTTGATCTTTTCAGCCACGATAGTCTCTTTCTACGGTCTGTTCCGGGTTCGCCCCGGTATCTCTTCGGGCTACGGCGTGGATGCGGCGCAGAGCACGCACTCAACAACCACTTTATCAAGAGCCGGGGACGGCTCAGCAGCCTCAAGCTGCGACTTTTACTCTCTGAGATGAGGTATCCCTCACAGTGATGAGGTGAACCTTATCTTCTGTCATGTTGTAAACGCGCAAAATCGTGAAGACCCCGCCCGCAACCGCCACCTCACGGAGTCCATTGCCAGAAACGGGAACTTCACGGCTTTTCATGATGTCAGACAGGGTTCTTAGATTTCCGAACCCATATCCAGCGCCAACATATCCTCCTCGCGCTGACGACGAATCATCACGCGAGAAGGCTTACCCTCAGCGGTCGCAATCACCGGCGGGCGAGTCAAGAAGTTATAGTTCGAACCCAGCACATAGCAGTACGCGCCGGTCGCCGGAACCGCCAGAATATCGCCAGCCTGCAGGTCAGCAGGCAGGTAACAGTAACGAACCACCACATCGCCAGACTCGCAGTGCTTACCCACCACGCGAGAGAGCACCTGCTCCCCCGCCGGGGCACGATTCGCCAGGGTCACCGAATAATCCGATTCGTACAGCACCGGACGGGCATTATCACTCATACCGCCGTCCACCGAAACGTAGCGGCGCACACGAATCTCGCCGTTCTCGTCCTCAATGCTCACGTTCTTAATGGTGCCCACCGTGTACAGGGTCGCACCCGAAGGACCGGAAATGGAACGGCCCGGCTCAAACGACATGTGCGGAATCGCCATGCCCAGGCGCTCGCAGGTTGCCGCGACGGAAGCGGCAATCGACTCGGTCACCTCGGTAATGGAGCGGGGGTGATCCGCCTCGGTGTAGCCGATGCCGTAGCCACCACCCAAATCCAGCTCCGGCAGGGTCACGCCCAGGTCACGGTTGAGACGGTTCATGAACTCCAGGGCGGTAGTAGCCGCCTGCTCGAAGCCCTCCGCCTCAAAAATCTGCGAACCAATATGGCAGTGAATACCGCGGAAATCCAGGGAATCGGTCGCGTTCAAAATCGCGGCAGCCAGAGCCGCATAAGAATCGGTAGACTCAACACCCCAGTGCTCCAGCTCCTCCTCTTCCAGGCCGGCGAGCGCGGCGGTGCCCGACTGCAGGGACATGCCGAACTTCTGATCCTCGTGCGCGGTCGCAATGGATTCGTGGGTCGAGGCATGCACGCCGGGGGTGATGCGAATCAGCACCGGAACCGGGGCGTAAGGCTCCTCGCCCTCAGCCACACGCTCGGCGGCAAGCTCCGCGTACACGCGCTCAATGAGCTTGAGCTCGTCCACCGAGTCAGCCACCACGCGACCCAGGCCGCTGCGGATCGCGCGGGCAATCTCAGCCTCCGACTTGTTGTTACCGTGCAGGGCGATGTTCGCACCCGGCACCTGCGCGCGCAGAGCCAACGCCAGCTCACCACCGGAGGCGGTATCCAGGCACAGGCCTTCCTCGGTCGCCCAGCGCGCCACGGCTGTGGACAAGAACGACTTACCGGCGTAGTAGACGCTCACCTTCGCGCCGTGCGCGGCGAAAGCCTGCTCAAAAGCGGTGCGGTAGGCGCGGGCGCGGGTACGGAAGGTCGTCTCGGAGAAGACGTACTGCGGGGTTTCGTGTTCAGCAACCAGGTCGCTGACGGTCACGCCGTCAATGCAGAGCTCGCCCTGCTCATTGCGGGTGAAGGAATCAGTCCAGATGGTGCGGGACAGTGCCTCGGGATGCTCGGGGTAGGTGAGCCATTCGGGGGCGTAGAGGGCGCGGGCTTCGCTCATCGTATCTCTTTCGGTAACTATCGTTGAGTATCTTTGAGGGCAATGCGTTCAACCCCCGCCCCGGTAGCACCGGGTCGGGGGTTGAAACGAGAGTATTACATGCGCTCGGGTGCGCTCACACCCAGCAGGTTCAGGCCGTTAGCCAGCACCTGCTGTGCCGCGTTGTTCAGCAGCAGGCGGGTACGGTGCAGGTCGGTGACCTCTTCATCCGCCTTGGGGGCGACGCGGGAGACACCGTACCAGCTGTGGTACGCCGAAGCGAGCTGCTCCAGGTAGCGGTTCACGCGGTGCGGCTCGTAGAACTTCGCGGCATCACGCACAGCAGCGGGGAACTGGCCGAGTACAGCCAGCAGCTCGCCGTCAGCAGCCGAGTCGAGCAGAGAGGTGTCCACGCCGTCCTCAACCTTCACGCCAGCCTCCGCAGCGTTACGTGCCACAGCGGCGGTACGTGCGTGAGCGTACTGCACGTAGTAGACCGGGTTCTCGTTGCTCTTGGAAGTCAGCAGGCCCAGGTCAATGTCGATGGGGGTGTCCACCGAGTAGCGGGTCAGCTCGTAACGAGCCGCGTCAACGCCCACAGCCTCGACTAGGTCCTCGAGGGTGACCACGGTGCCGGCACGCTTGGACATGCGGACAGGCTTGCCGTCCTTGACCAGGTTCACCAGCTGACCGATCATGACCTCAATCTGGTCGGCGCGGTAGCCAAGAATCTGGGCGATAGCCTTCAGACGGCCCACGTAGCCGTTGTGGTCAGCGCCGAGCATGTAGATTGCCACGTCGGCGGGGTTTACTGCACGGGTCATCTTGTCCTGGTAGTAAGCGATATCGCCCGCCACGTAGGCGTGGTTGCCGTCAGACTTAATGACCACGCGGTCCTTGTCGTCGCCGTAGTCGGTGGTGCGCATCCACCATGCGCCGTCAGCCTCGAAGAGCTGACCGTTCTCGCGCATAGTCTCAAGCAGGGCGTCCACCTTGCCGCCTTCGAACACGGAGTTCTCGTGGAAGAACACGTCGAAGTGGGTGCCGAATGCCGCCAGGGACTCCTTGATCTGATCGAACATCAGGTGAGTACCGATTTCGCGGAAAATCTCTTCGGGGTTCTCAGCCTCAAGCGCGTCGGGGCGCTGAGCCAGGATCTGGTCCTTAATGTCAACAATGTACGCGCCAGCGTAGCCGTCCTCGGGGGTCTCCTCACCGCGAGCAGCGGCAATCAGGGAACGCACGAAACGGTCGATCTGGGTACCGTGGTCGTTGAAGTAGTATTCACGCACGACGTTAGCGCCCTCAGCCTCAAGGACGCGGGCGAGCGCATCACCGACGGCAGCCCAGCGGGTACCACCCAGGTGGATGGGGCCGGTGGGGTTCGCGGAGACGAACTCAAGGTTAATGGTCTTACCGGCGAACTTGTCGCTGCGGCCATATGCTTCGCCAGCCTCAACGATGGTGGCGGCAAGCTCACCAGCAGCTGCGGCGTCCAGGGTGATGTTCAGGAAGCCGGGGCCAGCGATGTCTACGGATGCAACACCGGGGATAGCGCCAATCTTCTCTGCCAGAAGAGCTGCTGCCTCGCGAGGGTTCTTGCCCACCTTCTTGGCGAGCTGCAGAGCGACGTTGGTTGCCCAGTCGCCGTGTTCACGGGACTTGGGGCGCTCCACTCGGACGGCAGGCAGTTCAGCGCCCTCCACGAGGGTCAGCTGGCCGGAGGAAATGGTTTCTTCAAGGGCAAGCGCAATGGCTTCGGAGAGTTCTTCAGGAGTCATAACAAACTATTCTAGCAAGCCTTGGCAGGTGCCTGACCCTTTATCTAGTGCTTATCTGATACCATAGGTGGGTTGCCTCTGTAGCTCAGCGGATTAGAGCACCAGTTTCCGGTACTGGGGGTCGAAGGTTCGAATCCTTTCAGGGGCACGATGTTCTTATTCGAGAGGGAACACGGGAGCCGATATCCGAGGCGTATTGTTCGGGTATCGGCTCCTTTTTATTTAACCGCTCACCTTGTTATGCATAAAGCCTGCGCCGGGCGACTGTTCCCGCCAACTCCCTCTTCAACCTCAGACTTCAACCTCAGAGGGTGGACACTACCGCCTGCCTATTGTGGCAACGCTAACAGCCTTGAGAGAATGGGAAAACGCGCACACCCGTCACATCAGCACGGCTCAAGCCACAACAGCGGAGGTAACCCGATGACCACCATGCGCCAGATTCAGCTCACCAAATGGGGCGACGAAAGCGTTCTGCACGAAGCAAACGTGCCTATCCCCTCGCCGGTGCGCGGTCACGTGCTCATCAAGACGGTTGCCGCCGGTATCAACCCGATTGATGTGACCACTCGCAAAGGTCTGGGTCCCGCCGCTCAGCTGGCAGATCCGTCGTACAAGCCCTTCGTGCCCGGCTGGGATGTTGCCGGCACCGTGGTTGCTACCGCCGGCGACTACACGGGTTTTAAGGTGGGCGACGGCGTATTTGGTCTTGTTGCTTTCCCCTCCCCCGCCGGTGCGTACGCCGAGTATGTTCTCGCCCCGGCGCATCAGCTGGTGAAGGTGCCCGCCGATGTTCCCTGCGCTCAATTGGGCGGCGCTCCCCTGGCGGCGCTGACCGCATACCAGGCGCTCTTCGAAGTGGCGCGGTTGAAGGAAGGCGAGCGCGTGCTTATTCACGCCGGTGCCGGAGGCGTCGGCCACCTCGCCGTTCAGTTGGCGGCGCAGGCTGGCGCTCAGGTTTTTGCGACCGCCTCCGCGGCGAACTACGAGTTTGTGCGCTCTCTGGGTGCCCAGCCTATTGATTACCGTACCGAGGATTTCCGCGCCGTACTGGGCCAGACCATGGATGTGGTGCTCAATTCCACCGGCCAGCAGACCTTCCTCGATTCGCTGGAGGTGCTGGTTCCCGGCGGCCGCATTGTCACGCTGACCAGCCCCGACCCGCTGGACGTTGCGCGTGAGCGCGGCTTCGAGGCGCAGTGGCTGACGGTTCACCCGGACCGCACGCAGATGCAGGAGATTGCCCGCCTCATGTCCTTAGGCCTGTTGAAGGTGCATGTGGATCAGGTGCTTGATTTTTCGCAGGCTGCGCAGGCTCACGCCCTGGTGGCGACGGGTCGCACCCGCGGCAAGATCGTACTGGTTCCCTAACGCGGCGCTGATTCATGCAGACTTCTGAGAGCGCGCCGACCGTTGAGAATACCGATTACCGCTCTGGTTTTTACCGCGAGGCGGGCTTTTACGATGCCCACTCGCTACCCGACTATGGCGCGCAGTCGCCGGTAACTCGCGAGGCGTTCGCCTACGACTTCTTCCCCGCGACCGGGGATATCTCTTCCCCCGCGCCGCTGCTGGTGTGGGTTCACGGTGGCGCCTGGCGTTTCGGCACCAACCAGGCTCTACGCGACACTATCCTGCGCACCCCTGGCGGGGAGCAGCCCAATACCCAGGCGCTCATGCGCGCCGCTTTTCAGCAGGCAGGCTGGGCGGTCGCGTCCATCAACTACCGGTATTCGCATCAGGCACTCTTCCCGGGTGCCCTACACGATGTGAAGGAGGCGGTGCGTTTCTTCCGCGCCAACGCGCACGAATTCGGTATTGACCCGCAGCGCATTGCGGTAGCGGGCGGAAGCGCCGGCGGGCATCTGAGCATGATGGTTGCGCATACGGGAGATTCCGCCGCCGATGACGGCAGCGGTGGGGATTCTGCGAGCGCGCCCGAGCACGACGAATACTTTGAGGGCAGGGCGGCGAGCGCCTACCCGTCCCATAGTTCGCAGGTGGCGGCGGCGGCTTCGTTTTACGGGGTCAGCGATTTGAGGACCATCTTCACCGATCGGCCCCTGGCTGGATACGCTCTCGACCACCCCGAGGATGACGGCGCCGAATGGCGGCTGCTGGGAAGCACCCACCCTGTCCCCGCTGACGTGTCTGCTATCGACGCTTCCAAGGGCGAGCGGGCGGTTCCGGGTGTCTGCATCGAGCGTGCCCAAAAGAACTGGGAGCGTGCGCATCCTATTGATGCGGTACGCCCCCAGAAACGAGTGAATAAGATCGAAAGTGCCTCTGCACAGGGTGCGAGCGGCGGCGCCACTGCCCTGATGCTTGTGCACGGTATTAGTGATTCGTGTGTGCCGTACCAGCAATCGGTGCGGGTGTATCAGGCGCTGCGCACGCGGCAGGTGCCTACCGATTTGGTGCTGGTTCCGGATGCCGAACACGGGGATTCGCGCTGTTTTAGCCCCGATATTGTTCAGCAAATGCTGCTATTTCTCAACCGCGCTGTTCAGTTCAACCGCGGCGTGTAGCCCGAGCGGTTCGACAGGTTAGCGAACGCGGCGGTTCACGTATTCGTGCTCAAGGCGGTAGCGTTCGAGGTCATCAAAAGCAACGCGACGGTGCGTGTTAATGCGCTCGAACGGAATATCTCCGCGCTCCAGCAGGCGAACAACGGTCGGGCGGGATACGCCCAGGTAGTCTGCCGCCTCCTGCGTGGTCATGAGGCGGTCCTGGCGTACCACGCAGACGTCCTTACGGTCGGCGAATGCGCGCGCTACGGAGGTGAGGGGTCCGTACATTTCGGGGGAAATTTGTACGCGCTCGCCGTCGCCGGTGACCAGGTAGAGGGTTTCTTCGGCGCTGAGGCGGTCGAAGTGGGTGCGCAGACTCGCGTGAACGAGGGCTTGGAAGAGCTCTTCGGAGCGGTGGTGAATTTCTTCGTGCTGTCCGTCTTCGCAGCAATCCAACACTGCAACACGTGTTGCCGGGTACGTCTTTGGTGATGGCATAGTCACTCCTTCGTTACTGTGTTATTCACCACTGTAGCAGTTGAACGAAACTATCGAAAGAAAGTTAAGAAGCGCAGTTAATTCGCATCTACGGTGCATAAAATTCAGATGAATAATTATTAATTCTATAGATAGCATTTGATGTCATTTATTGTATATTAACTGCTCTCCTGGGGTCAGTATTCCACCACCGCCCACCCCGGGGTTCCCGCGAACAAACCCAAATATGACAAACAAAGCACACCCCAAGCCCACCGCGGGCAAGGCGAGTACACTGGATAGGATATGTCTGAGCAGAAATCCACGAAGAAACACGCAGATACTTCTAAGGCCCCCCGCACCGCCCCCACCATGGCGAGCATGGCCGCCGCAATCCATGCGGCAAAGGTACGATCCTCCGAAAAAACCGGCGAAAAAGCCGCGGGCAAGACCGCAGATAAAACTACTGAGAACAACGCGGTAAAAAACGGCGCCCCGAAGAAGGGTGCGCAGAAGAACAGCGCCCCGAAGAATAACGCAGACCGCAAAAACTCCTCCCGCGGCGCCTCCGAACGCAACTCCAACGCCTCCCTCTCCAACCGACGCGCAGGCGCCAACAACCGCGCCCGCAAGCAGGGCAACCAGCAGGGCGGCAACAAGAGCAACCAGCAGAACCGCCCGGCACCGCGCCGCTACGAGCCGCTCATCCCCGAGGTCATCACCTACCCCGAAGAGCTGCCCGTCAGCGAACGCCGCGAAGACATCATGAACGCGATCCGCGACAACCAGGTCGTCATCATCGCGGGTGAAACCGGCTCCGGTAAAACCACCCAGATCCCCAAAATGTGCCTCGACCTGGGCTTGGGAGAGAAGGGCCTCATCGGCCACACCCAGCCGCGCCGCCTCGCCGCACGCTCCGTCGCCGAACGCATCGCCGAAGAGCTCGGCCAGAAAATCGGCGAAACCGTCGGCTACCAGGTGCGATTCACCTCCGAAGTCGGCGAACACAGCGCTATCAAGCTCATGACCGACGGCATTCTGCTCGCCGAAATCCAGAACGACAAGCTGCTGCGCCGCTACTCCACCCTCATCATCGACGAGGCGCACGAACGCAGCCTGAACATTGACTTCATCCTCGGCTACCTCAAGCGCATCCTGCCGCAGCGCCCGGATCTGAAGGTCGTCATCACCTCCGCAACCATCGACCCGGAGCGTTTCGCACGCCACTTCTCCCCCAGCTACGTGCCGGGCAAGGGCATCGTCGACGAAAACCTCAGCGCCGAAGAACGCGAAATCGCCGAAGCGATTCTGCCCGACGACGCGCCGCCCATCATTGAGGTGTCCGGCCGAACCTACCCCGTGGAAATCCGCTACCGTCCACTCGACGAGGAAGACTACCTCAGCGACGACGAAATCGAAGACGACCACGACCCCACCGACGGCATCCTCGACGCCATCAAGGAACTCTCCAAGGAAGCGCCCGGCGACATCCTCATCTTCTTCTCCGGCGAACGCGAAATCCGCGACGCCAAGGACGCCATCGAGGCGATGGTTCTCAAGTCGCCGCGCCTGACCTACGAAGTACTGCCCCTGTACGCGCGCCTCTCGCTCGCCGAACAGCACCGCGTGTTCTCCCCCGGATCGCGCCCGCGCATCGTGCTCGCCACGAACGTTGCCGAAACCTCGCTGACCGTGCCCGGCATCAAGTACGTCATCGACACCGGCACCGCACGCATCTCCCGCTACTCGGCACGCACCAAGGTGCAGCGCCTGCCCATCGAACGCATCTCGCAGGCAAGCGCCAACCAGCGCTCCGGTCGATGCGGCCGCGTCAGCGACGGCATCGCAATCCGCCTCTACTCCGAGGAAGACTTCAACTCGCGCCCCGAGTTCACCGACCCCGAAATTCTGCGCACCAACCTCGCAGCCGTCATCCTGCAGATGATCGCAATCGGCGTGGTCCGCGAACCCGGCGACATCTCCCGCTTCCCGTTCGTGCAACCGCCCGCATCCCGCGCCATCAACGACGGCGTGAACCTGCTCCGCGAACTCGGCGCGCTCACCGAACGCCCCCGCCAGCCCCGCAAGGGCCGCGGCAATAGCGCAACCCTCACCGCCATCGGCCGAGCCATGGCGGCATTCCCCGTGGACCCGCGCCTGGCCCGCATGGTCATTGAAGGCGGACGCCGCAACTGCGCCAAGGAAATGATGGTACTCGCCGCCGCCCTGACCATCCAGGACCCGCGCGAACGCCCCGCCGACGTGCGCGCCGAAGCCGACGCGATGCACGTCCGCTTCGTCGACGACACCTCCGACTTCTCCTCCTTCCTGCTGCTCTGGGACTACATCAACGAGCAGCAGGCGGCGCTGTCCTCCTCGCAGCTACGCAAAATGTGCCACCGCGAATACATCAACTACCTGCGCATCCGCGAATGGCAGGACCTCTTCGCCCAGCTGCGCGAAATGGGACGCACCGCCAACATTCACGCCAGCGGCGGCAGGGACATCAACGCCTCCGCCCACGAAATCGACATCCACAAGAGCCTGCTCTCCGGCCTGCTCTCGCACGTGGGCGTCAAGGAAGAACGCGAGAAGGACTCCAAGGGGCGCACCCGCGGCCCCCGCGAATACCTCGGCGCGCGCGGCACCAAGTTCGCAATCTTCCCCGGCTCCGGTCTGTTCAAAAAGAGCCCCGACTGGGTGCTCTCCGCCGAACTCGTCGAAACCTCCCGCCTGTGGGCGCGCACCAACGCCTCCATCGACCCGCAGTGGATCGAAGAAATCGGCAAGCACCTCATCAGCGTGCAATACTCCGAACCGCACTGGTCCCTCAGCTCCGGTGCGGCAGTAGCCTACGCCAAGGGCACCCTCTTCGGCCTGACCATCTACGCCGACCGCCCCGTGCAGTACGCCCGCGTAGACGCCGCCGCAGCCCGCGAACTGTTCATCCAGTCCGCCCTCGTCGAAGGCCAATGGCACACCCAGCACAAGTTCTACCTGCGCAACCAGCGCGCCCTCGCCGAAGTCGAAGAACTCGAAGCACGCCTGCGCCGCCGCGACCTGCGCGTAGACGACTCCGTACTCTTCGCCTTCTACGACGCACGCATCCCCGCCCACGTCACCGACGTGCGCGCCTTCGACAAGTGGTGGAAGCAGGCACGTCTCGAAGACGACAACTACCTGGACTTCAACCCCGAGAAGCTCATCAACGAGGAAGCCGCCGACTACGACGACTCCCAGTTCCCCCGCCAGTGGGTGCAGCGCACCGACAGCGGCGAACTGACCCTCGACCTGCGCTACGAATACGCCCCCACCGCCGGCATCGGAGGCGCACGCACCGACGCCGCCAAGCGCGACGGCGTAGCAGTCCAGGTACCCATCCTGTTCCTCAACCAGCTGAACCCCGAACCGTTCCGCTGGCAGATCCCCGGCCTGCGCCACGAACTCGTCACCGCGCTCATCAAATCGCTCCCCAAGGCGATTCGACGCAACTTCGTACCTGCACCCGACGTAGCACGCGCCGCCTGCGCCGCACTGGAGGAGGACTACTCCCCCGCCACCGACGAGCTCATCCCCTCCCTTGCACTCGTACTACGCCGCCTGCGCGGCGTCGTTGTCGAGCCCGAAGCCTTTAACTGGGACGCCGTGCCCGAACACCTGAAAATGGGATTCCAGGTGCGCAACGCACGCAACAAAATCCTGGGCGAAGGCAAGGACCTGCGCGCCCTGCAGCAGCAGCTCCACAAGGAGATTCGCGGCGCCCTCGCCGACTCCCTCGGCGCATCCGACGACACCATGGCAAAAATGGTGGCGCTCGCGCAGGGCGGCTCGGGTAGCTCCGCGGCTTCTGCCAAGAAGAGCGCGAAGAACGCTCAGGCCGGCACCGCTCAGGTAGCCGATATGCACGGATCGCAGGTACGCGAAATCAGCGGCCTCACCGAATTCCCCGCCGACCTCTTCCCCAACGGAGAAATCCCCCGCAAGGTACAGCGCATCATCGCCACCCAGGCAGTCAACGGCTACCCAGCCCTCGTCGACGAAGAAACCAGCGTAGGCCTGCGAATCTTCCCCACCGAAGCCGAACAGCTCCACGCACAGCGCCGCGGCATCATCCGCCTGCTCCAACTGCAGGTGCCCTCGCCCGTACGCTACGTGAGCGAACACCTCTCCCACAAGGAGAAAATCGTCTTCACGCAGAACCCGCACGGCTCCATCGACGAACTCATCCGCGACTGCACCGTCGCGGCACTCGACCACCTCGTGCCGCACACCCCCATCTTCACGCACGCCGAATACAGCGAACTCTACGAGCACGTGCGTGCCGAACTCATCGAGACGGTCTTCGACGTCACCAAGCTCGTCGCCGAAATCCTCTCCGAAGCCACCGTGCTGAAGAAGGCCATCAAGAAGGCAACCTCGCTGACGACCATGCACGCCGTCTCCGACGTGAAGGCACAGATGGAGAACCTCGTCTACCCCGGATTCGTGGCGAAAACCGGCTACGACCAGCTGGTTCACATCCCGCGCTACCTCAAGGCCGCCCAGGTGCGCCTGACGAAGCTCGGACCGAACCTGCACCGCGACAACCAGCTCATGCTCACCGTGCAGGACCTGGAAGACTCCTACGATAACGCGGTCAAGTCGCTCCCTGCAGGCACCATCGTGCCGGATGCGCTCCGCCGCGTGAACTGGATGATTGAGGAGCTGCGCGTTAGCTTCTTCGCCCAGGAACTTGGTACCGCCTACACGGTGTCTGAGAAGCGCATTGCGAAGGCTCAGCGTGAGGCGCTGGACTCCATCAAGCGCTAGCTTGTGAGGTTGTGCGGACGGTGGTGTTCGTCCTCGCTCCTACAGGGGCACCCGCCCTCGCAGAGCTCGGGCACCCTGATGTCGCTACGGACGACACCGCCTGTCCGCGGTAGGTTCCCACCTCAGCTTGCGCTGTGAACAGCAAAGAGCCCCCCGCACGATTACCTCGTGTGGGGGCTCTTTCGTATCTATGGGTTTCTGCACCCGGTGGGTCGGCAAGCTATGCACTTCCTCCGCTCCTGCAGGGGAACCCGCCACACCCGGACGCTCCGCTCTTCCTTGCTTCGCTGCGGAGAGCGCCCGGGGCGGCACCCTGATGTCGCTTCCGGAAGGCATAGCCACCTCCACCCTCGAATTGGTAAGAGCAACCAAGAAGGTTAGACAGCCGCCTCGCAGAAAGTTACTGTCACCGAACCGTTACCGCGCTCGCGCATCCACTGCGGCGCGTTCTCAGCCGAAACAATCGCACCCTCACTCACGGACGGTGCAATGTACGAGCCGCCCGCGCCACCGGCGCCGCCCTGCATCGTGTAGCCGATACCCTGACGCACGCCAGTCGGGCTGTTCAGCCACTTCTGAGTCAGCACAATCGAGGAGACAGACTGTGCCGCACCGGAACCGCCACCACCGTAGCCTGCACCGCCACCACCGGACACCACGGACTGGTAGCCGTTGAAGTTCTGCGCGTACGCACCCTCGTCGTTGTAGATGTCCAGGTCCCAGCTGCGGTCCTCGTAGGTACCCTTCTCGTGCACGCTGGCGGGGTTCTCATCCAGCTGGTAGGAGTATGCGCCCGCACCGTCGCCGCCGTTGCCCGCGAAGCCGCTCGTGCCCGCGTTACCGGCAACAAACTGGCTGAACAGCACCTGGTTGTTGGTGGTTTCAAAGCCGATGATGGGGCCGCTTGCCGGCAGGGTGCCTGCCGCGCCACCTGCACCGCCTACGCCCGCTGCGCCGCCGGAACCGGAGTTGTAGGTCAGGACCTTAGAGCGTTCAGCGTTGTAGACTTCGTAGCCGGAGGTGCCGTTGGAGCCTGCCGCCGCGGAGGCGCTACCCGCCGCGTCGAACTGAGGGGATGCGTCCGAACCGAGGGGCGCCACACCGGCATCGATCTGGCCGTTGAAGTTGGAGTACCAGGGGTCTGCGTAGGACACGCCGGAGGTGGTCATACCCGCGCCGCCACCGCCGCCTGCTACAGCTACAACGACGCCGTCGATGAGCAGCGCGGAGGAGCCGCCGCCGGATGCTGCGTACGCCTGGGTCTTGGAGTTTGCCGGGTCCGCGTACTTGGCGTCGACCTGCGCGGTGATGGTGGCGGGGATGGTGTAGGCGGGTACGGAGCCGCCGTTGCCGTATCCTTCACCACCGGCGGTGGGGGTGAGGGAGCCGTCACCAATGCCACCTGCCGCGGCGATAATCTGCACGGTGGAGCCGGGAGTGACGGGGACGATGCCGGTGACCTTCGCGCCGGAGCCGGCGGGGGTCATGCGGTTGTTGGTGCCGCCCGCGCCGCCGACCAGTTCAAAGCGGAGCTTGTAGACGTTGTTGGGGACGGCGAAGCTCTGCACGGTTTTGGCGCCTTCGTCGGTGCCGGAGATGTTGTACGCCGGGTGTGCGGCGAGCGTGCAGTCTGCGGAGACGGACGCTGCGTAGGAGGGGATGGTTGCGGAGGCGGCAACGACGGGTGCCGCCCAGGCTGCACCAGCGACGAGCTTGCGGCGAGTCAGGGAAGTAGACATGGTATGCCCTTTATTCAGGTGGGGTGATGTGTTTGCGGTGCGGAAGCGGGAGCCTGAAAGTCTGTGCCTCTGCGCCGAGGAAAAGCATACCTTGAACCTCAGCTTTAACATAAATCCCTAGCTCGAGCACAGCATGGGAGCTCTTGGGCATCTCGCGCCGCTCCCTTCCTGCGCTCCTGCAGGGGAACCCGCCACGCCCGGACGCTCCGCTTCTCCTTGCTTCGCTGCGGAGAGCGCCCGGGCGGGCACCCTGATGTCGCTTTCGGAAGGTGCGGCTTTATGCGAGCCGCAGGTTCCGTCCGCGCACGCAACGCCAGCAGAGGGTCTGCAGATTATCGGGCTCGTTATTGCCGCCGTCGGATAGCGGGACCTTGTGGACGACCTCTAGGATGAGGATTCGTTCACGCATGATGGAGTTGCCGCATCCGGGGTTTTGGCAGGTGTAGTTGTCGCGTTCTTTGATGCGTTGGCGTAGCTGGGCGGTCATGAGGGTGCGTTCGCCACCTTCGGGCCATGCCCAGCGGATTTTGCGTTCGAGGGTTTCGGAGAGCGCGTCGAGGGTTGGGGTGTCGAGGGTGACGGTGACGGCGCGGTTTTCTTTGCCGCCGGGTGAGGTGTATTCGAAGCGGTAGATGGGGTACGGCACGGTCAGCCCCACGTGGCAGACGTTGAGTTTGTTCCAGAACTCGTCGGCGTAGATCTTGGTGATGAACTGGGGCGGGTTGATGTGTGCGATCATGTCGTCTTCGCGGCGTCGCACGTTGTCGACGGCGGTTTCGAGGCGCGCGATATCGTCAGAGAGGCGCTGCACGTCTTTGAGGGTTTGCAGGTCGGCTTCGATGTGGAAGTATTTGGTGAGGCTGCCGATGGGGTCCCGCTCGGCTTCGAGAACGACCTGTTCGGATGCCTTGTAGACGTGAGGGTGGCGTTCTTCGGGTTTCTTCTGCAGCAGCGTCTTCCAGGTTTTGGGCTGCTGAACCTCGACGGTGGCGAGGTGGCTGTACATGCTGTTGGTGGAGGTGCCGAGTTCGTAGATTCCGTGCGTGTAGATGTCGTGTACGTAGCTGGCGATTTCGTTGTATTCGCTGGCGAGTGTGGCGGTGCGTTGGCGGTGCGTCTGGAATTCGGGGGATGCGAAGTACCGGTTTTTGCGGATGGTCAGGACAATGCCCACGATGACTACGATGATGACGACGCCGAGGATGACGTACCAGAGGGAGAAGGCGAAGCATACGGCGAAGAAGACGCCGAACCCTTTGAGGGAGGATTTCACGGGTGTTCCTTTGCGATACGGCGGTGTATCTGTGAGTGTAGATTTCCTCCATTAGGGTATCGGAGGTGGGTTCGGCTGACAAAGCCGACTCGGCGGAGCCAGCAAAGTTTGAGAAGGCGACAGCCCCTCCCCCTTAAGTTCGTTATGCCGGTATCGCGCACACAAGCCCTGCCCTTACTGAACCGGGCTCGAGTGTTTTACCTACGGGGCGGAGGGATGGTGTCCTCCGTCGTGACATCAGGGTGCCCGAAGCGAAGCGAGGGCGGGTCCCCTGTAGGAACAAGGAGGAACACCATCCCTCCGCAAACCAAGAAAACCAAAAGGTTAAACACAAAAGCCCTGATTCCGAAGAATCAGGGCTTTATTTGTGCGCGATACTGGGATCGAACCAGTGACCTCTTCCGTGTCAGGGAAGCGCGCTACCGCTGCGCCAATCGCGCTCACAAAACAGTTGTTTTGTTGCGAGGTGAGGACGGGATTCGAACCCGCGTACACGGCTTTGCAGGCCGCTGCCTAACCACTCGACCACCTCACCGCATACGCTCCACGAGGGAACGCGTTCGAACTCTTGGAGTCCTTACGAGCGGTTGACGAGACTTGAACTCGCGACATCCACCTTGGCAAGGTGGTGCTCTACCAACTGAGCTACAACCGCATATCAGCGTATTCAATTTGAATCATTCCGTTGGAGTTTTTCGCTCCGTCGTGCTGACAGGTAAATACTATACGGGGTTTTTGAGTGTTTGCCAAATCCTTTGCAGAACACCTTGTGTTCCGCGTGTTTCCGGGGCAGAACGGGGTATTTGGGCTCGTTTTTGAGGTGTGCGAGCAAAATTTATTTTCATGGTGCCGGTCACATTTTCGGGGTTTTGGGGTGGTTACTGTTCCCATGAGGGCGGCGGCGGGCACACATTGTCCGCCACGATGTCTGCAGAACGTCCACAAAATTTTTCGCAAGGACACGAAAAGGAGGGGCGGGGAACCTGGTTCCCCGCCCCTCCCCTATGAAATCCGCACCGGCAAATACGCCAGGCTCATATTTTTATGGAATCTTTTTAGAGTTCTTCGAAGAAGAGGCGTTCGTAGACCTTGCGGGCGTTGCGAGTTTGGCGCAGGTAGTCCTCTTCGAGGGCGCGTGCGCTGCCGGCCGGGTATCCGCACCAGCGGGCGATTGCTTCCAAGTCGGCGCGTCCCGAGGGTAGGGTGTCGGATTGGCGCACGCCGCGCAGTACGTTGCCGCCGCGGATCTTCGTGGCGAGCAGCCAGGCGCCACTGAGGATTTCAGCGTCCGCGGCCTCGACCAGCCCCGCCTCAACCGCGGCGTTTAGCGCCTTCAGCGTGGAGGTGGTGCGCAACCCCGGCACGGCGTGCGCGTGGCGTAGCTGTACGAGCTGGACCAGCCATTCCACGTCGGAGAGTCCGCCGCGGCCGAGCTTGAGCTGGCGGGTGCGGTCGGCGCCGTGAGGCATGCGTTCGTTTTCCACGCGCGCTTTCATGCGGCGAATCTGCTGTACCTGTTCGGGTTCAAAAGCTGCCGGGTAGCGGTACGGGTCGATGAGCTCCACGAAAGCACGTCCGAGCGCCTCGTCGCCCGCGATGGGGCGGGCGCGGGTGAGCGCCTGGAACTCCCAGGTTTCCGCCCAGCGTTCGTAGTAGGAGCGGTAGGAGTCCAGCGAGCGCACGATAGCGCCCTGCTTGCCTTCGGGGCGCAGGTCGGCGTCCACTTCGAGGGGCCGTTCGGCGCGAATGGCGGGCTTGACGGGCTGTTTGAGGAGCGCCAGGGTGCGGTTGACGATGCGTGCCGCCTGTTCCTGTGCGGCGTCTTCGTCGGCCCCGTCGAGGGGTTCGTGAACGAACATGACGTCCGCGTCGGAGCCGAAGCCGTTCTCGGCGCCGCCGAGGCGGCCCATGCCGATGACGGCGATGCGGGTGAGCAGCTTCTCCCCCGCTGTCGCCTCAGCTTCGGCGGGTTCGGCGCCTTCCGGTGCCGTTTGGAGTTCACGCAGGGCAATCTGCAGCGCCGCACCGATTGTGCACTCGTCGATGGCGGCAAGACCGGCGCAGGTGTCCTCAACGTCGACGATGCCCAGGGTCCAGCCCATGGCGGTGCGCAGGGTTTCGCGGCGGCGCAGGTAGCGCACGGCGCGCATCGCCTCGGCGGCGTCCGCATGGCGTGCCAGCAGGGAGGAAATCTCGGAGGCGAGCGCTTCCTCCCCCAGCGGTTTGAGGTCGGCGACTTTGTCCAGCCAGGCGATGGAGGCGGAGGCATCCTCGAGCAGGTCGGTCATGGGGCGCGAGCTGGAGAGTAGCTGGCTGAGGCGTTCGGCGGCTGCGGGTGAGTCGCGGAGCATGCGCAGGTACCAGCTGGTGCTGCCGAGCGATTCGGAGACGATGCGGAATCCGAGCAGGCCGGCGTCTGCGTCCACGCCGCGGGCGAACCAGCCCAGCAGCACGGGCATGAGGTGCCGCTGAATGTCTGCACTGCGGGAAAGACCCGTGGTGAGCGCCTTGATGTGACGCATGGCGCCGCGCGGGTCGCGGTAGCCGAGGGCTGCAAGACGGTCCTGTGCCGCCTGTTCGCTGAGTACCACTTCGTCGCGGCTGAGCGTGGAGACGGCGGCGAGTAGCGGGCGGAAGAAGATTCGCTCATGCAGTGAACGGACGTTCCGTTTAATTTTCTGCCAAGCCTTGAGCATCTGCTCGGCGGAGAGCGTGCCGTTGCGTTCCGGGGAAAGGATCGAGCGGGCGAGGGCGCGCTGTTCGGCGTCCTTCTCGGGCATCAGGTGGGTGCGGCGCAGCTGCTGCAGCTGGATGCGGTGCTCCAGCACGCGCAGCTTCTTGTAGTCGCGGCTGAACGCTTCGGCGTCGGTGCGGCTAATGTAGCTGACGGCGGTCAGCGCCGTCAGGGAATCCACGGTGGACTTGGTGCGCACGGCGGGGTCGGTTCGACCGTGCACGAGCTGCAGTAGCTGCACGGTGAATTCGATATCGCGCAGACCGCCCGGGCCCAGCTTAATCTGGCGGTCCACCTGGTGCGGAGGAATATTGTCGGTCACGCGGGCGCGCATCGCCTGCACGGATTCCACGAAGGATTCACGGGCGGCGGACTCCCACACGAAGGGGTCGATTGCGCGGGCGTAGCGGGCGCCCAGCTGTGCCGAACCGGCGATGGGGCGCGCCTTGAGCAGCGCCTGGAACTCCCAGTTTTCGGCCCAGCGCTTGTAGTACTGAACGTAGGATTCGACGGTGCGAACGAGCGGGCCGTCCTTACCCTCGGGGCGCAGGTTCGCGTCGACTTCCCAGAGGGCGGGTTCGGGTGCGGGGCCCATGATAGCGCGGGTGAGGGCGTGCACGAGCTCCGTGCCGATGGTGGAACATTCGTTCTCGGTGAGCTTGATCGGGGTGCTCTCCCCCTCGGCCCCGGCGTTGGGCGTGGCGGCGGGTTCCACGGGCGCAACCACGTACACCACGTCAACGTCAGAGATGTAGTTCAGCTCGCGGGCACCGCACTTACCCATACCGATAATCGCCAAGTCCAGGGCGTCTACGGCTTCGCCTCGGCGAGGAGCCGCCAGGCCGGGGCCCAGCCCCTCCGCCACTTCGGTGCGCGCAATGGCGAGCGCACCCTCCAGCGCGGCGGCAGCCAAATCGGCGAGGTGACGACCGATGGTGGGCATCATTTCGACCGGGTCTTCGCAGCATACGTCGAGCAGGGCGATGCGCGCCAGGGCGGCACGGTAGGCGACGCGCAGGGTCACGTAGCCGTCTTTGCCGGTCTGTTCGGCGGCAGCGCGCGGACGCTCCGCGTGGGGGTCGGCGCCGAGGGCGGTGAGGATGTCACGGCGGTAGGGGGTGTCCAGCGGTGCGATGGGGGTCAGGAATTCCCCGTCGGTTTCCGGCAGAATCGACGCCGGGTGCTGGGAGCGAATCAGCGCGCTCTCAGCCGGGTACACCTGCGTGTCGAAGAGCGGGTCAATGTGTTCGGGGCGGCGGTAGAGAAAATCGCCAATCGCCTGGGATGCGCCGAGCAGGCGGTACATGCCGAATTCTTCTTCGCCGCGGTTGGCGCGTTCGGCGACCGCCGGGTGCTTCTCGATGAGGCGCACGAGGGCGGGCAGGGCAATATCCGGTGAGGGTGCGAGGCGCAGCCCGGCAAAGAGCGCATCCTGCGAGACGTGCTTCAGTTCGGGTGCGTTGAGCCAGCGTTCTGCCTTGGACGGGTCGTGGAAGCCGGTGGCGATCATGCGGGTGCGCAGGCGTAGCTGGGCTTTGCGTTCGGCTTCGGCGCGTTGCTCGTCGTCGAGTGCGTCGGGGGCGATGTCGGTGAGCGGTTTGGGTTCTTTGGCGGGGTCGATAATGCGGATGAGCCCGGTGGCCGGGTAGTGGGAGCTGTCAGTCATAGCGTGAGAACCGTGGGTAGAGAACTGGGGTTAGAGAACTGTGGGTGGAGAGTAGATCCGGGGTGGAAAGTATAAATTTCGCCAGCAAAAATCGGCGGCTAAAAATCGGCGGTGAACGGTGCAGCCGATAGGTGCATTTGATAGACCTGTGGGCGGTACCCGCCGGCGTGTTACCGGTAGCGGGTACCGCCCTGAGGCTGTCAGCGCTCACTCATCCTATGAGGAGGTGAGAAAATCCAGCCGTTAGAGGATTCCGAGGTTGTGCTTGAGCTCGTACGGGGTCACCTGAGCCTGGTACTGGTCCCAGTCGGCGCGCTTATTGCGCAGGAACTGCTCGAATACCTGCTCGCCCAGAACCTCCGCCATGAACTCGGATTCTTCGGTGATATTGATGGCTTCACGCAGGGACGCGGGCAGCGGGTTGTAGCCCATGGCGCGGCGTTCGGCGTTGGTCATGGCGGCGAGGTCTTCGGTCACGGCGGGCATGAGCGGGTACTCGTTTTCGATGCCCTTCAGACCTGCGGCAAGAATCACCGCGTAGGCGAGGTACGGGTTCGATGCCGAGTCCAGGCCGCGGTATTCGATGCGGGCAGACTGCATCTTGTTCGGCTTGTACAGGGGCACACGCACGAGAGCGGAGCGGTTGTTGTGGCCCCAGGAGACGTAGGAGGGCGCCTCGCCGCCGCCCCAGAGTCGCTTGTAGGAGTTGATGAACTGGTTGGTGACCGCGGTGAATTCGGGGGCGTGCTTGAGCACACCGGCGATGAAGTGGCGCGCGGTCTTGGACAGCTGGTATTCGGCGCCGGCTTCGAAGAATGCGTTGGTGTCGCCTTCGAAGAGGGAGAAGTGGGTGTGCATGCCGCTGCCGGCGTACTTGGTGAAGGGCTTGGGCATGAAGGTTGCGTACATGCCCAGCGAGTAGGCGACTTCCTTGATGACGGTGCGGAAGGTCATGACGTTGTCGGCGGTCTGCAGGGCGTCGGCGTGGCGCAGGTCGATTTCATTCTGGCCGGGGCCGGTTTCGTGGTGGCTGAATTCGACGGAGATGCCAACTTCTTCGAGCATGGTCACTGCCTTGCGGCGGAAGTCCTGCACGATGCCGCCGGGGGTGTGGTCGAAGTAGGATTCGTAGTCCACGGGCACGGGGAATCCATCAGCGCCGAGCTTGGAGGATTCGAGCAGGTAGAACTCAATTTCGGGCGAGGTGTAGCAGGTGAAGCCCATCTCCGCTGCCTTGTTGAGCACGCGCTTGAGCACGCCGCGGGTGTCGGAGGCGCTAATCTCACCGTCGGGGGTGAGCACGTCACAGAACATGCGGGAGGTGTAGTCTTCCTCGCCGCGCCAGGGCAGGATCTGGAAGGTGGAGGGGTCCGGCTGCAGCAGCATGTCAGATTCGTAGATGCGGGAGAAACCCTCAATCGAGGAGCCGTCAAAGCCCAGGCCCTCATCGAAGGCGCTTTCTACTTCAGCCGGTGCGAGCGCAACGGATTTGAGGGTGCCGACCACGTCGGTGAACCAGAGGCGGATGAAGCGGATGTCGCGCTCTTCGATGGTGCGCAGTACGAATTCCTGTTGGCGGTCCATGAGTTGCCCTCTCGGTGCGGGCGCGCATCCGCGTGGTACCCGTCTGCGGGCGGCGGAGGCGCGCTAAATTTGCTGCCGAGGTGCGGAATACCCTGCATGCCCCTTGGATTTCCAAGGAGTTGCGGCGGTTTGCGTACCAGCGGTGCTGGCGCCTCCTTGCCCCGGCGTATGTCCTGTTGTTATCTAGCCTATCGGGTTCTGCTGTGTGGCGGGCGGGTGGGAGGTTTCGTTTGTGTAAATTCTCTTTTTCTGCGCCGCGGTAGCTCAGATTCTGGGCGATGCGAGGAGGGGCGCTCCCCCACTTTTTCTGCGGTGTGGGTTTTACTCAGATGCCAAGCAGGTTCAGATACCTAGCATATGACGGTTCTCGGGGCGGGGAGCGGGGTCGCCTTGCGATAATGGGAGTATGCTACATTCCATTCTTCCCTCGACTGTGCAGTTTCCGTCGGAGCAGTTTCCATTGGCGCAGCTTCCGTTGGCGACCAGCATCGTGGCGGCTGACCCCACCGGTTTAGAGTGGCTGCTACTCATTGCGGCACCGGTTGTTTTCTGCGTTGTTTACCTGGCGTGCATTATGGCGATTGCGGCATTTGGCCCGCTGGTCATGAGGAACAACAAGTCTGGCGGCACAACCTATCTGCTGGACCGCCCCTCCCGCGTGGCGTTTAGGACTCGCACCGTGGCGTTCTTTGCTGTACTGGGTGCGTTTGTGGAGCTTCTTTGGCTCGGTTATACGGGTCGTGTGGGGTCGATTGCGGTCATTCCGATTCTGCTCTTCACGTGGTCGTGGAAGTTCGCGTTCTTCTTCCTGCCGCTGCAGCTGATTCGTGCCTGGTATGTACACGCGACGCGCGGCAAGTATGATGCTCTGTCGGCTGAGGGCGCTCAGCGCCGTGAGAAGCTGAACCGTAAGAGCGCCTACGAGGTGTCGAAGATGATGCAGCGTGAGCCGCAGCAGTTCGCAATGAGCAAGGAGCTGCATAATCTGGCGCGCGGTCAGAAGATTGCGGGTGTGCGTCCGTTCCAGAACCTTGATGAGGCGGGCAAGAAGCGCCGCACGAACTATACGGTGGAGTTGGCTGTGGCGCTCATGCAGGCGCGTGCCATGAACCCCGGCAAGCTTCCGTCGGAGGCGTTCGGTGAGGGCATCCTGGGCATGGGTGTTGGCATGACGTCTGATCGGGCGGTGGAGCAGACCTGGCTGACTCTGTGCACGGAGCGTGTCAACGCGCCGGATGCGCCGAATTACCCGGATTCGCTGTACCCGGTGGCGGCTCGTTTTTCGCTGTTTACCACGATGTCGCTGTTGCAACCGGTGATGGGTCGCCCCTATTCGCCGTTTACCGCTGAGGATGCGCGCCGTTTTGTTCCGCGTGATTTCTCGGCGGATACGGTGCTGTTGAAGACTGAGGAGCTGGGCAAGAAGGCTCTGGCGCAGAGCGCGATTTTCCGTCAGATTCATGAGCGTCTTCTGCCGTTGCATCGGCAGCAGCCTCAGCTGGTGGATGGCCGCGCCCTGGCGTATTGCGGTGCCCTGCTGGTAAGCGTGGCGAAGGCGGAGGCGGAGAGCCAGCGGTTGACGAGCCAGATTCTGGCGACGGCTGCTTCTGAGCGTGGCATCCTGTCCTTTGGCGTGTTCTCGCAGATCTCTGAGGATTATCAGTGTGTTCAGCGTCTGCTGAATCTGATGGTGAAGGCGACCGCCGACGTTGAGCGTTTCATCAACGCTGTGGAGGCGCTGGTACAGATGCATTCTGGTCCGGTTCAGCCTTCCGGCATTGCCTACGAGAAGGTGCAGATGGAGTACATTGCTGCTCTTCTGGACGTTATTGTCTTCTCTTCGCACGCCCCGCTTGCCGGTTCTATTCAGGCGTCTTACGCCCTGCTGAAGGCAGACTATGAGGCGTTTACTTTCAACACAACCGATGAGTTGAGCCGCAGCTACTGGTTGCAGTACGCGAAGAACGCGGTGAGCGCATGCGATACCGGTCTATCTCAGGGCTACGAGGGTTTCTTCGGCTCTGATGATGCGGCGAAGGCGGCGTGGGAGTCCTACGCGGAGGACGTCGTGAAGGAAGTCTGCACCTATTCGATCATGCAGCTGTACTGGGATGCACTGGTGCAGCAGGCGCTCATTCAGCGCGATTTGCCGCGTGAGTTTGAGGATGCTTCGTCCGCCATTCCGGAGCTGATGAATAAGAACGCCGCTGCGTCGTTCCCGACCTACTACATTAACCTCATCTGGAACTAGGCATAGTTGTTCCCTCGTGGTGAGCGATACGCCAGGTTGGTACCGTGCAGGGTTAGAATAGTCAGCATGACTACTGAGCGTTCTTCCGAGATCTCTTCGCCCTACGCGGCACAGCCTGCCGCTACCTCCGCGGATGCTCCCGCGACTGCTTCTGCATCCGCATCGGCATCGAAGGCTTTTGACCTGGACACCGTCAAGAAGGTGCGTACCGTTCACCTGGCGCAGGCTAAGGCGACCGGGCAGAAGTTCTCCATGCTGACCTGCTATGACGCCCTGACCGCGCAGATTTTTGATCGCGCGGGCATCGACATGCTGCTGGTTGGCGATTCTGCGGCGAATGTGGTGCTCGGTTACGAGTCGACCCTGACCATTACCCTGGATGAGATGATTCCGATGGTTGCGGCGGTTTCTCGCGGTGCTTCCCGCGCCATGGTGGTTGCCGATCTGCCGTTTGGCTCTTACGAGCAGTCCCCGCAGCAGGCTGTGGCGAGCGCTGTTCGCCTGATGAAGGAGGGCGGCGCGCACGCGGTCAAGATTGAGGCGGATGCTTCGATGACCGAGTGGGTTCGTGCCCTGGTGCGTACCGGTATTCCGGTGGTGGCGCATGTTGGTTTCACCCCGCAGGCGGAGCATGCCCTGGGCGGTTTCCGTGTGCAGGGCCGCGGCGATGCCTCTGAGCGTGTTCGTGAGGATGCGGTGGCGTTGGCTGAGGCTGGTGCGTTCTGCGTGCTCATGGAGATGGTAACCACCCAGACCGCGCAGCTGGTGGATGAGGCTGTGGGCGCCGTGCCGACTATCGGCATTGGTGCCTCGAATGTGACGACCGGTCAGGTGCTGGTGTGGCAGGACATGATGGGTGTTCGTGCCGGTCGCGTGCCGCGTTTTGTGAAGCAGTTTGCGCAGGTTGGCCAGGTCATGGAGGACGCTGCGCGTGCGTACCGTGAGCAGGTTCGTTCGGGTGAGTTCCCGGCGGCTGAGCACACTTTTGAGTAGGCTTTAGGCTGAGAAAAGGCTTATGCAGAAAGCCTGAGAAAAAGCTTGATGAAGAAAAACCCCCGTACCCGGTGCTTCCGGGTGCGGGGGTCTTCTGTATCTCAAACTTTTTGTGGCGTCGGTAGCCTCAAACAACGCCGGGAGCGTTGAATCTTTAGAGCCAGCCGCTGTCCTTGTCCCAGGCTTCGTTGCGTTCGCGGGCACGCTCCATGGCGTGTGCCGCCTCCTCGTAGGTTTTGAAGGGGCCCCACAGGGAGGTGACAGCGCTCTGCTGGCCGCGCTCAACCTCGCCGGTTTTGAGGTTGTACCAGTACTCATCGGGGTGCGGGCTGGTGGCTTCGGTCGCCGAGTTCAGGGTCTTTTCGACCGCCGATTCGATGGCTTCGCTCAGGCGGTTTTTCTTCTCACTCACGGGTTCTCCTTTGACGGTGTTGGAGGTGTCGCTTCTAGCTTCTCACGCGCATAGGTTCGTGGCAATGAGGCGGGCGGAGCTTCTCACGGCGCTCCCCTCCAGGGTCTTTCGCCCCTGCCTTCCGCCCCTGCCTTCCGCTCTGCGTTCCGCTCTGCCTTCCGCTGCGCGCACTTTTACCGCTCGCGTGCATGAAATTTTATTCACAATCTGGGAAAAAGGTACGGCTTATGTATCCGCCGCTTTTTAGCGCCCCCGCAAGGGACACAACCCGCCCACGCCCGGTAAGATGAAACTATGTCTTCAACCAAAACGAACACTTCGCATAATCTTCCCGCAGAGCCCGGTCGCGCACCCGTCGGTTGCCTGACCCCCGGACGCGTCACCCCCATGCGCCCGGTCCCCTCGCACATTGTTCGCCCCGAGTACGTGGGTAAGCCCACCGCCAACGAGGGTAACGACTCGAACATGTACACCCCCGAGGAAGTTGAGCGGGTTCGCGCAGCCGGCAAAATCGCGGCAGGCGCCATCGTTGAAGCATCCAAGATTTGCGTGCCCGGCACCACCACCGACGAGATTGACGTGCTGGTCCACGAGTACATTTGCGACCACGGCGCGTACCCCTCCACCGTGGATTACCGCGGCTACCCCAAGTCCGTGTGCACCTCCCTGAACGAGGTCATCTGTCACGGCATCCCGGACTCCACCGTGCTGGAGGACGGCGACATCCTCAACCTGGACGTCACCGCATACCTGGACGGCATGCACGGCGACACCAACAAGACCCTGCTCATCGGCAACGTGGACGAAGAGTCCCGCCTGCTGGTTGAGCGCACCGAGGAGTCCCTATACCGCGCGATTAAGGCTGTGAAGCCGGGCCGCCAGATCAACGTGATCGGTCGCGTCATTGAGAAGTATGCGGCACGTTTCGGTTACGGCGTGGTTCGCGACTACACCGGTCACGGTGTGGGTCGTGAGTTCCACTCGGGCCTCATCATCCCCCACTACGATGCGGCGCCCGCCTACGACACCGAGATCCGTGAGGGCATGATTTTCACCATCGAACCCATGCTGACCCTCGGCACCATCGAATGGGACCTGTGGGATGACGACTGGACGGTTGTCACCCGCGACCGCAAGCGCACCGCACAGTTCGAGCACACCCTCGTGGTGACCGCTGACGGCGCGGACATCCTCACCCTGCCCTAAAGCGCAGACCTCTGGGTTTCCTGCTTGTACAGATACAACTTGTGCAGGTACGAGCCCAGCACCTCACTTTTATATCAGTTCACCCACTAACAAACCCGCCCGCTCCCCCAGTTACACGGCAGTAGGCGGGGCGAAAGAGAGAAAACCATGAGCGATTACGCAGAACCCAGCGTCATCACCGAGCTGCCCGCACCCACCCCCAAGGACCTGCAGATTGGTGTAGACATTGGAGGCACCGGCATTAAGGGCGGCATCGTTGACCTGCGCACCGGCAACCTCGTGTCCGACCGCTTCCGCATCGACACCCCCAAGCCCGCAACCCCCGCCGCTGTGGCTGAGGTTGTACGCCGCGTCGTCGACGAGCTGCAGGGCCGCGACCTGGCACCGGACCCCGAATCCGCTGTCGGCATCGACTTCCCCGCAGTGGTGAAGAACGGCATGGTCTTCTCCGCAGCGAACGTGGACGACTCCTGGATTAACACCGACCTGGAGCAGGTCATGAGCGAGGCGCTGGACGGCCGCACCGTCTACGGCCTCAACGACGCTGACGCAGCAGGCCTGGCTGAGGCAACCTACGGTCAGGGCCGTAACCGTGACGGCCTGATTGCTGTCATCACCCTGGGCACCGGCATCGGCTCCGCCCTCATCAACGACGGTAAGCTGATCCCGAACACCGAGCTGGGTCACCTGGAGCTTGACGGCCACAACGCCGAGTCTCAGGCTTCCGCTCGTGCCCGCGAGGTGCACGAGCTGTCCTGGAAGAAGTACGGCAAGCGCCTGTACCGCTACTTCGAGCACGTTCAGATGCTCTTCTCCCCCGACCTGTTCATCATCGGCGGCGGCATCTCCAAGAACCCGGAGAAGTTCATGCCCTACTTTGAGGATCAGATTCGTACCCCCATGGTCATGGCTGCCCTGCGCAATAACGCCGGTATTGTGGGTGCGGCACTGTGGGCTGGCGGTATGTTGCCCGAGCGTCAGCGCCGCGGCGAAGCGTAAGAGCTACTTCCCGCTGTACCCGCGGCCGCGTCAGCGCCGCGGCGAAGCGTAAGAGCTACTTCCCGCTGTACCCGCGGCCGCGTCAGCGCCGCGGCGAAGCGTAAAGTGTAGCTACAGATAAAGGGCTGTTCCCGAGATAGTTATCTCGGGAACAGCCCCTTTCTGTATGCCACTGCTCATGTAACAGCGGCTAAGCTCATTAGCTATTGGGCTAAAAAGTTACTGAGCTAAATAGTTACTGGGCGATGCGGTCCTCACGCAGACGCGCAATCGCCTCCTCAAAGTCTTCAAGGTTCTCAAAGGCCTGGTACACGCTCGCAAAACGCAGGTAGGCGACCGCGTCCAGCTTCGACAGCGGCTCCAGGATGGTCAGACCCACCTCGTGCGCGTTAATCTCCGCCAGACCGCGGGCACGAATCAGCTCTTCAACTTCCTGGGCGAGCTTCGCCAAATCGTCCTCACCCACGGGGCGGCCCTGGCATGCCTTACGCACGCCGGCGGCAATCTTCGAACGGTCGAAGGGCTCGGTCACGCCGGAACGCTTAATCACCGAAATGGTGGTGGTTTCAACGGTCGTGAAGCGGCGAGCGCAGGAGGTGCACTGGCGGCGGCGGCGAATTGCGGCGCCGTCATCGGTGGTGCGGGAATCCACCACGCGCGAGTCGGTGTGCTTGCAATAGGGGCAGTACATTCGTTTCTCCTTGGCTGGGCGCTAGCGCCCGCGTATACAGCGCTCAAGAATATTTATACCTATTCTACCGTGATATACAGCGCAGACGCCGTATGTTGTGAGTGAATATACGCTCAGGGTGGACTCTGCTATGCAGAATCCACCCTGTCATTCCCCTCACGGGGGCGTTGTTAGCGTGCGTTGTTAGCGTCGAATACAGCTCGGACCGAAAATCGTTTTGATTTCACCGAAGAGGCTCGGGTTCGGTTCCACGCGCACACTCGGGTCCAGCAGCACCAGCTGCTCCTTATCGCGGGTACGCACGAGCATGCGCACATCCGCGGTGCCCTTGTGGTCGCGCAGGGTCTCCTTCAGCTCCTTCAGGTTCGCCTCGGTCACCAGGTATTCGGGTACCACGATGGTGATGGGTGCGGCGCGGCCGTCATCGCTGATTTCCAGGATCTGCAGTTCCTGCGCGCTCATGTTCACGCTGCCGTCGTCGCGGCGTTGCACGCGGCCACGAATCGAGCAGATGAGGTCGTCCGCCAGGGCGGCGCCCATCGTCTCGTAGGCGCGGGAGAAGAACATGACCGTAATGGTTGCGCCCGAGGGGTCTTCCAGCTCCACGGAGGCGTACTGGTTACCGCTGGACTTGGCGATACGGCGCGAAACGCCGGTGAGCATACCCGCAATGGTGACGGTTTCGCCGTCGCGCACGTGCGAGTCTTCACCGATGATGTCGTGCACCGAATGGCTTGCAACGTCCGAGAGCGCACGCTCCAGGCCGCGCAGCGGGTGGTCCGAAACGTACAGGCCCAGCATGTCACGTTCAAAGTTCAGCTTCTCGCGGCGGTCCCATTCAGGAACATCAGGAATGGTCACGGTCAGCTCATCGCCCAGGGCGTCATCCATGCCGAGGGAGCCGAAGAGGTCGAACTGACCCGCCGCCTCCTTACGCTTGACTGCCACGGCCGCGTCCACTGCCGCCTCGTGAATGAGGGACAGCGAACGGCGCGTGTGGCCCAGGTCGTCGAAAGCGCCCGCCTTAATGAGCGACTCGATGGTGCGCTTATTGCACACCTGCAGTGGCACCTTCTTCAGGAAGTCGTTGAAGGACTCGTAGCGGCCCTTCTCCTCGCGGGCGGCAATCATGCCTTCGACCACGTTCGCGCCCACGTTACGGATCGCGCCCATACCGAAGCGGATATCGTCACCGACAGGGGCGAAGGTCAGGGTAGACTCGTTCACATCCGGTGCGAGCACGGTAATGCCCATGGCGCGGCACTCGTTCAGGTACAGCGCGAGCTTGTCCTTGTTATCGCCCACGCTGGTCAGCAGCGCAGCCATGTACTCCTGCGGGTAGTGCGCCTTCAGGTACGCAGTCCAGTAGGACACCAGACCGTACGCGGCCGTGTGCGCCTTGTTGAACGCGTAGTCAGAGAACGGCAGCAGAATATCCCAGAGCGCCTTAATAGCGCCCTCAGAGTAGCCGTTAGAAATCATGCCGTCGTGGAAGGTAGCGTACTGCTTATCCAGCTCCGCCTTCTTCTTCTTACCCATCGCACGGCGTAGCAAGTCTGCCTCACCCAGAGTGTAGTTCGCGACCTTCTGAGCAATCGCCATCACCTGCTCCTGATACACGATCAGGCCGTAGGTGGTGTCCAGAATGTCCTTCAGCGGCTCTTCCAGCTCAGGGTGAATCGGCTCGATCTCCTGCTTACCGTTCTTACGCAGAGCGTAGTTGGTATGTGAGTTCGCACCCATCGGGCCCGGACGGTACAGCGCCAACACTGCCGAAATGTGCTCGAACTCCTCGGGCTCCATGAGCTTGAGCAGCGAGCGCATCGGGCCGCCATCGAGCTGGAACACGCCGAGGGTGTCGCCGCGCGCCAGCAGACGGTACGATTCCGGGTCATCCAGCGAAAGGGATTCAAGGTCCAGGTCAATGCCTCGGTTAGTCTTAATGTTCTCTACCGCATCAGAGATGATGGTGAGGTTACGCAGACCCAAGAAGTCCATCTTGATCAGGCCCAGGCCCTCACAGGTGGGGTAATCGAACTGGGTGATGACCTGGCCATCGGCCTCGCGGCGCATCACGGGGATCACGTCGATGAGGTCCTTGCTGGACATAATCACGCCCGCAGCGTGCACGCCCCACTGACGCTTCAGACCCTCCAGGCCCTTCGCGGTTTCGAACACCTGGCCGTAAATCTTATCGACCGGGTCCTCAATGAGGGCGCGCAAATCTGCCGCCTCGGCGTAACGCTTATCCTCTTCGTTGTACACGTTCGCCAGGGCGATGTTCTTACCCATGACGTCCGGCGGCATCGCCTTGGTGAGGCGCTCGCCGACCGAGTACGGCTGGTCCATCACGCGGGAGGCGTCCTTGAGCGCCTGCTTCGCCTTAATGGTGCCGAAGGTGACGATCTGGGCGACCTTCTCTTCACCGTACTTTTCGGTCACGTAGTCGATGACTTCGCCGCGGCGACGATCGTCAAAGTCCACATCGAAGTCGGGCATGGAGACACGGTCGGGGTTGAGGAATCGCTCGAAAATCAGGTCGTGGTCGAGCGGGTTCAGGTCGGTAATACGCATCGCGTACGCGACCATGGAGCCTGCACCGGAGCCACGGCCGGGGCCCACGCGAATACCGTTGCGCTTAGCCCAGTTGATAAAGTCGGCGACCACGAGGAAGTAGCCGGGGAAGCCCATAGAGGTAATAACCCCCACCTCGTACTCTGCCTGCTTGCGCACAGCGTCGGGAACACCCTGCGGGAAGCGGTAGTGCAGGCCCTTCTCGACCTCCTTCACGAACCAGGATTCCTCGTTTTCGCCCTCGGGCACGGGGAAGTTCGGCATGTAGTTCGCCTTGGTGTTGAACTCCACGTTGCAGCGTTCAGCGATTTCGAGGGTGTTCTCACACGCGCCGGGAATGTCACCGAACAGGGCGTACATTTCTTCTGCCGAGCGCAGGTAGAAGTTATCCGCGTCGAATTTGAAGCGCTTGGGGTCGGTGAGGGTCGAGCCGGACTGCACGCACAGCAGCGCCGCGTGGGCGGTGTGGTCTTCCTGGCGGGTGTAGTGCAGGTCGTTGGTGGCGACGAAGGGCAGGTTCAGCTTCTTGGCGAGGCGGTGCAGATCCTCCTGGACGTTACGTTCAATGTCCAGGCCGTGGTCCATGACCTCGCAGTAGAAGTTATCCTTGCCAAAAATATCACGGAATTCGCTCGCCGCCTTGACTGCCTCGTCGAACTGGCCCAGGCGCAGGCGCGTCTGAACCTCACCGGAGGGGCAGCCGGTCGTCGCAATCAGGCCCTTCGAGTAGGTCTGCAGCACCTCACGGTCCATACGCGGCTTGTACAGCTGACCTTCCAGCGACGCAATCGAGGAGGCACGGAACAGGTTGTGCATGCCCTCGGTGGTTTCAGCCCACATGGTCATGTGGGTGTACGCGCCACCACCGGAGACGTCGTCGCGGGAGCCGTCGCCCCAGCGCACACGCGAACGGTCGGTGCGGTGCGTGCCGGGGGTCAGGTACGCCTCCACACCAATGATGGGCTTGATGTCGTGCGCTTTAGCCTGGCGCCAGAAGTCGAAGGCACCAAAGAGGAAGCCGTGGTCACTGGTCGCCATGGACTTCATGCCGAGTTCTTTAGCGTGGGTGAACAGGTCACCCAGGCGCGCGGCACCGTCGAGCATAGAGTACTCGGTGTGCACGTGCAGGTGCGTAAATTCTTTGGTTGCCACGGATATCTCCTGGAGGTGTGGGTGGAGGATGGGCGGTGAATGTGAAGCTGTGTGCGGCGGCCCGCGGGCGGCTATAGCTAGCCGACTGTTTAGCCGAGCTGAACCTTACCCTCGCGCAGAGCGGTCAGCGCGTAGGACAGGTCGAGCGGGTACTCGCTGGTGAAGGTCACGCGCTCGCCGGTGCCGGGGTGATCGAAGCCCAGGCGGTGCGCGTGCAGCCACTGGCGGGTCAGACCCAGTTCGGCGCTAAAGCGCGGGTCGGCGCCGTAGGTCAGGTCGCCGCAGCAGGGGTGGCGCAGCGCGGAGAAGTGCACACGAATCTGGTGGGTGCGTCCGGTTTCCAGGTGCACCTCCACCAGGGATGCGGGGCCGAAGGCTTCAAGCACATCGTAGTGGGTGATGGAGTTGCGTCCGTCTTCGACCACGGCGAACTTCCATTCGTTGCCGGGGTGGCGGCCGATGGGTGCGTCAATGGTGCCGCGTAGCGGGTCGGGCAGGCCCTGCACGAGGGTGTGGTAGACCTTGTCCACGGTGCGTTCCTTGAAGGCGCGCTTGAGTTCGGTATAGGCGCGTTCGCTGCGGGCTACGACCATCAGGCCGCTGGTGCCCACGTCCAGGCGGTGTACGATGCCCTGGCGTTCTGCCGCGCCGGAGGTCGCAACCGAAATGCCCTCGCCCATGAGCGCGGAGATGACGGTGGGGCCGTGCCAGCCCGGTGAGGGGTGTGCCGCCACGCCAGCGGGCTTATCCACCACCACGATGTCCTCGTCCAGGTGCACGATGCGGAATCCGTCCACCTTCTCGGGGCGGATGTCCGCCAAATCGCGCGGTGCGGGTGCATCCACGACGACCTCGTCCCCTGCAGACAGCTTGTAGGACTTGCCGATTTTCACGGCCTTGCCGTTGTTGGTCACGGTCACGTGGCCGTCACGAATCCACCCGGAGGTGCGGGTGCGCGGCGCGTCGAGGGCACCGGCGAGCGCGGCGTCCAGGCGCATACCGGCAAGCGCGCCTTCAACGGTGAATTCGGCGCGGATGCGTGCCGATTCTTCGGCGGCGTTGGTGGTTTCGCTCATGCGGCTCTCCTTCGGGTGGTGTTTGCTGTTATCTGGGGTGTCTGTGCGTGAAAG
Organism: Rothia mucilaginosa; assembly: GCA_963534775.1. Classification (GTDB taxonomy): domain Bacteria; phylum Actinomycetota; class Actinomycetes; order Actinomycetales; family Micrococcaceae; genus Rothia; species Rothia mucilaginosa_D. The sequence continues at coordinate 196,484 of CAUSUH010000005.1, forward strand.
TCTACAGGGGTGATCCGTCAGGGCAGCTACTTGGTGCTCTTGTCGCCAGCCGGGGCATCATCTGCCGGGGTTTCGTCAGCGGGCGCCTGCACGCGGGTGCCATTGAGGTTCAGCCCCTTGAAATTCAGCAGCACGATGAACGCCATGCACACGCAGATCGCGGAGTCTGCAATATTGAAAATCGCGAAGTTCGGTACGGAAATAAAATCGACCACGTGACCGGAACCGAAGCCGGGCTCACGGAAGAGACGGTCGAAAAGGTTGCCGCAGATACCGCCGAGCAGACCGCCCAGCGCGAGGGTCCAGGACAGCGCTCGGGTACGGCGCAGCAGGTAGAGCACCACGGCGGCGGCAACGACCATCACAAGTGTGAAGACCCAGGTGACGTTCTCACCCATGCTGAATGCGGCGCCGGAGTTACGGATCGAGTACCACCACAGAAGCCCGTCAATGACGGTGATGCGCTCCCCCAACTGCATCTGGGTAACGACCAGGTATTTGGTGCCCTGGTCGATAGCGAACACGACGGCGGCGAGCACGAGCGCGAGAATACCCGCAGAGCGTCCAGAGAGGATGCGCACGCGGCGTCCAGTAGTTTTTTCGGCGGCGTTATCGGTAACCTGTTCGACTGAGGATTCAGCGGTCTTGGGGGTGTTGGTCATAGCTCTCCTCTAGTCTGTGCCGGTTGCTGCGCCTATGATACGGAGGCAGGGTCCGCTCGCGTTCGATAGTGCCCCTCTAGCTTAGCAAATCGGGGTAGCGCATCGAGTATTCGGTGGTGATTCTGCCGGTGCTCTCCCCCGCTTCGTACACCGGGTTCTTGGGGGTTCTTGGGGATTCTGAGGTCGTGCCGGGCGGACATGAGAATACCGCCCGGTTCTCTCGATCTTCCCCGGTGAATAGCGGTGGAAGAGAAAGAATCCGGGCGGCATACGCCTCAAAGCGTCGTTAGCTTAATTTAGGCACGCTGTTTTATGCGGAAGCCTCGATGGACTTGAGGTTCTTCAGCTCCTGAACCTGTGCGTCCAGGTGCTGCAGCAGCTTGGAGCGGTAGCGGCTCTCGAAGCCGCGCAGAGCCTCAACAGCAATCTCCAGCTCTTCCTTCTCGTCGGTGAGGCGAGAGAGAACCTCTTCGCGCTGCTGCTGAGCTTCGCTCACCATAGCGTCTGCCTTCTTCTCTGCCTCTTCAATCAGTTCAGCCTTAGCCTTCTCGCCCTGTGCCACGTAGTCGTCGTGAACCTTCTGCGCCATGGCGAGCAGTGCCGCCGCATCCTGAGGTGCAGCCGATGCCGCGGAGGACTGCGCGGGCGCTACAGCCGCTGCGGGGGAATCGGGTGCGTTTGCAGAGAGCTGCTCAACCTGACGCTCCAGGGCATCACGCTCGGAGTAGAGTGCGCGCAGTTCGACAACGAGCTCGTCCAGGAAGTCGTCGACCTCGTTGCGGTCGTAACCGGACTCTTCGGTCACGATCTTGAAGCTCTTAGTGATCAGGTCTTCAGGGGTGATTGCCATGGGCTTCTCCTCTAGGTATCCCTTACGGGGTTTGGTGGTGAAGTTGGGTGCCGCGGATTCACCAGCCAGATAGCTCGTGACCCCGATAATTCAGGGTCCCGACGGTTCAGGGCATGGCTATACCGCAATGCAGTCGTTGGCACCAATTTTACTATTCTTTGGGTTCTGCACCGGGTTTTACATCGGTTGAACAGTAGAATATTCGCTCGGCGCAAGGGTGGGCTTCACCACGTCTAATATCCGCCCTAGTCCCCGCTATCGCCCTTAGGTTTTCTGCCCTGCGGTGCATTTCGAGGTAGTTTTCGAGAAGGCATTTTGGCGCTACCCCCGGCACTATACGCAGGCAGAACGCAGGCACAGACCCCCGAGAGAACCTAGGCTCGGAAGGCAGGCAAGAAGGCAGGCACAGAAAACCCCCGCTCTGCGCTCAACCCGTGAACGGGTCAGGCAGGCGGGGGTCCATCGTTTTTTAGCTCTTGAGCTGTCGTCTCTGAGCGAGGCGGGTGCTTACGAGAAGGTCGCGGTCAACCGCATCATGATGCTCAGCAGCAGAGACAGCAGAACAATCAGAATCAGGAAGCCGGTATCCAACGCAACGTTACCCACACGAACCGGCGGGATCAGGCGGCGCAGCTGGTTCATCGGCCAGTCAGTCACCGCGTACACGCCGCTGGCGAAGAGCAACACAATGCCCTTGGGTCGCCATTCCGGTGCGAACATGCGCACCCAGTCAAAGAGCATGCGCAGCAACATCGCAATGTAGAGAACGTAGACAACGATCGTAATGAGGGCGAAAATATAACCCATCTATCAGTCCTTAGCCCTGGTCGAAGGGGAATTCGCCGTCGGTCTCAAAGCCAGCGGGAACCTCAGAGTTAGCCACACCCAGAACCTCCAGGTTGGAGGGGGTCAGCAGGAACACCTTAGCGGTGACGCGCTCAATGCGGCCCTCCAGTGCGAATGCCAGACCGGATGCGAAGTCCACCAGGCGCTTTGCGTCTGCGTCAGGCATTTCTTCCACGTTCATAATCACGGGGATGTTCTCGCGGAATGCCTCACCAATGATCTTTGCGTCATTGTAGGAGCGGGGGTGGATAGTGGTGATGCGACGCAATTCGTCCTCTTCTTCCTCGTAACCGTAGGTGTATCCGTTGGTTTCTTCGGGCTCGTAGCCCTGGTCGTAGTAGCCGTCGTTGGAGTACGTCTCGGCGTACTGCTCGGTGTATTCGGTATTCGGCACCGGGGTGTCCTCCCAATTGTCTGCGCTGGCGTCGTCCCAAGTCTGCTCGGTGTCCGCCAGATCAGCTGTGGTTTCAGGTGTATGAGCGGTGGCGTACGCCGCTGCATCTACGGTTGCTCGTCCGTCGGCAGATTCCTCTGCGTCCGGATACTCGGTTTCTGTACCGTCATCGTAGCTATCAGCCTGCAGGTACTCTTCCTGTTCAGTATAGGCGGGTTCGTCCTGCAGATGGTAGGTTTCGCGCTGAGACCCGGCATGCGACTCGGCAACGCTGTACTGTTCCGAGCCGGGCAGTGCTGAGAGCCTGTGAGAGCTGTCGGTCTTCTGTGCTGCAGCAGCCTGCCCTGCGGAGGCGTTTGCCTCCTTGCGGGAGTCAGCCTGCACAGCCTGCGGGGATTCTTCCGGCGTCGTCTCAGCGCCCTGGTATCGTTCCAGGCCGAGGAAACCCGCCAGACGGCTTTGTTTCGCCATGATTCTCTCGCTGTTCTTTCACGTTGGTGGTGTACAGGTTCTGCCGTAGTGCGTCATCAGAAGGTGTGTGCGTAACGGTACGCCATGCACCGGCATGTATATATTACCAGCGCCCACCCCGCGCAGGCGGTCAAGGGCACCAATGATTATGCCGCCGGGCGCTTACCCATGATGTCGCTACCCACGCGCACGCAGGTCGAGCCCCAACGCACCGCAGCCTCCAAATCCCCGCTCATGCCTGCGGAAATCTCGGTCGCATGCGGCACCTGCTCACGCACCAGCGACGCCAGCCCGTAGAGCTTCTCAAAGGCCTCATCCGGGTTCATGCCCAGCGGCGCCACCGCCATCACGCCACCGCAACGCAGGTGCTCGTGGTTCTCGATGCGCTCCACCAGCTCCAGCAGCTCGGAGGCGCTCGTACCGCCACGCGCACCCTCAGCGGCGTGCCCAGCCGTCGCAACCTCCGCCAGGGACACCTGCACCAGGCAGGTCAGCGCGCCCTGCTCCGCCGCCGCGGGTGCGGGCGCCTCCCCCGCCTCGAAGCGTGCCAGCTGGTTCGCGTACGCCTTCGCCAGCGCATCCGCCAGGGAGGGGCGGTCCACCGAATGCACGCTGGAGGCGTACTTGACCACGGACTTCGCCTTATTCGTCTGCAGCTGACCGATAAACGCCCAGTGCGGGGGCTGCACCTCACGCTGAGCGCAGTAGGCGGCAAGCTCACGAGCCTTCGCGCTCGCCTCCTGGTCGCGGTTCTCACCGAAGAGGGTCACTCCCCCATCCAGTAGCGCCGCCGCGTCGGAGGCGGGGAAGAACTTCGTGACCGTCACCAGCTGCACCGGGGCGCTCGCCTCGGTACGCACGGCGCTATGGTCCTGCTCCGCGGCGCGGATACGCTCCAGCACGCGGCGGTAGTTCTGCAGCAGCTGCTCGGCGCGTTCGGGAGTGTACTGCAGGTTCTCTTCTACGTTCATTTCAGACATCTTCTCTTCTTCAGCGGTTCTATCTTTAGCAGCTCTAGGCGGCGGGCTCTGCCGCCTTCTCAATCCACACCAGACCCGCAATACGGCCCGGCTTCTCACCGCGGTTCGTGAACCCGCGATGCGAATACACCTCGGGCTCCTCAAACGTGCACTGCGCACAGTCCATGCTCACCTGCACGCCCGCCTTCTCCAGCACGGTGCGGGCGCCGGCGGGCAGGTCCAGGCCGGGGGTCTGCTGACTGGTCACCGAATGCACCTGCGGAATCAATTCGGTGGACTCGGTGCGCATCGCCTCGGGCACCTCGTAGCAGCTACCGCAAATGCTCGGGCCCAGCCACGCGGTAATTTTCTCCGCACCGAGCTGACGCATCCGCTGCACGGTCTGCTGGAGTACGCCGTCGAGCAGGCCGCGGCGGCCAGCGTGAGCCACCGCCAGAATCGGTTGCCAGTTCGCGACCCGCTCACCCACCAGCACCACGGGGATGCAGTCCGCCACCATAATCGCCAGGGGCACGCCCTCAGTACTGATAGCGGCATCGGCAACCGGGGAGTTCTCCAGCACCGCACGGGCACGCTCAACCGTACGCTCCTCGGGGGCACCGGGCGCATAGGATTCCACCGTGTAGTCTTCCGGGTAGGCAATCTGCACACCGTGCACCTGGTTCAGGTAGAAGAACGGGTCGGTACCCAGCACCTCCTCCAGGGCGGCACGGTGGTTGAGGGTACGTACCAGTGAGGCGTCCATACCGCCGCCAAGCCCATCATCCACGTGCAGGCCCAGGTTGCCCGCCGCGCGGGAGGTGAAGCCCACCCGCACACGCCAGGGGCCCAGGGTGAGGGTATCGGCAGAGGCAAGTAGCGAAGTTTTGGGATTATCGCTCATCTTCTATTCCTTATCAGACGTCAGCGGGTATAACGGCGGGTATAGCAAAGGGGAGCCGAGAACAGCACAATGTGCGTGTTTCTCAGCTCCCCTATAGCTTCATAAGACTCTCAGCCGTGCAACGCTTAGGCGTTCACAGCCGGGCAGACTACTTCAGGAAGTCAGGGACGTCCAGGGTGTCGCGGCGAGCCGGAGCTTCCTCCACAACCGGGGGAAGGTCAACGTCGAAGCCAGCAGCGCCGGCGGAAGCCGGAGCAGCAGCGGGTGCGTTGTAGCCGTAGCCGTTAGCAGCCGGAGCAGCGGTGGAACCGCCGAAGGATGCCTGGGCGCGCTGAGCCTGGGTAGCTGCAGCAGTGGAAGCGTTGGAGTTGGTCTCCGGGTTCACTGCGTCGAAGCCAGCAGCGATCACGGTCACGCGAGCCTCATCGCCCAGTGCGTCGTCAATAACCGCACCGAAGATGATGTTTGCGTCGGGGTGAGCAACTTCCTGAACCAGGCGTGCAGCCTCGTTGATCTCGAACAGACCCAGGTCGGAGCCACCCTGAATGGACAGCAGAACGCCGTGTGCGCCGTCGATGGATGCTTCCAGCAGCGGCGATGCGATAGCCAGCTCAGCTGCCTTCACGGCACGGTCCTCACCGGATGCCGAGCCGATACCCATCAGAGCCGAACCTGCACCCTGCATGACGGACTTAACGTCAGCGAAGTCAAGGTTGATTAGGCCGGGGGTGGTAATCAGGTCGGTAATGCCCTGCACACCGGAGAGCAGAACCTGGTCAGCGGACTTGAATGCGTCCAGCATGGAGACGTTACGATCCGAAATCGACAGCAGTCGGTCGTTCGGAATAACGATCAGGGTATCAACCTCATCGCGCAGAGCAGCGATACCGGTCTCAGCCTGGTTGGAGCGGCGACGACCTTCGAAGGTGAAGGGGCGGGTCACCACACCAATGGTCAGAGCGCCGAGGGAGCGGGCAATACGTGCCACGACGGGTGCGCCACCGGTACCGGTGCCACCGCCCTCACCTGCGGTCACGAAGACCATGTCTGCGCCCTTGAGGACTTCCTCAATTTCCTGCGCGTGATCCTCGGCTGCCTGACGGCCAACCTCGGGGTTTGCGCCCGCGCCAAGACCGCGGGTCAGCTCACGACCAACGTCCAGCTTAACGTCTGCATCGGACATCAGCAGAGCCTGAGCGTCAGTGTTGATAGCAATGAACTCAACGCCGCGCAGACCAACCTCAATCATGCGGTTGACTGCGTTGACGCCACCGCCGCCGATACCAACGACCTTGATGACTGCCAAGTAGTTCTGGGGAGTTCCAGCGTCCATGTATTCCTCGATTGTTCCGTGTTCCAGCTTCGGAAGACCCGCAGCTTAATCTAAGCCTGAAGGTTTCCTCTAAAGAATGACTTTATCTGCTAGGATACCAAACTGTTTTTGTCGGTTCCTAGTCACACAGCGCAATTACCCCCTCTTTTTGCGGATTTCACACAAAAAGGGAGGATAAAGCGCCTGAATGGTTCCCCTAACGGGTCACCGGTACGCGCGGGGCAGACACGTCATAGACGGTCACCTTCTGCGTCTGTGCCTCGGAGGAGGTCTCCTCCTGGGCACGCTTAGCAATAGCCTGGCGCAGGGAGAGCAGGACCTTAGCCTTCAACTCACTCTCTTCAGCGGTTCCCCACTGCACCGTAATATTATCCCTCAAGGTTAGAGTGATACTTGAGGTTGATGTAGCGCCGGCTTCCTTAACCTGAGCTAGAAGCTCAGAGGGCATCGCCGAAAGCGCGGTAGAAATAGTGCGGAACTCAGCCGAAGTCTGCGGGTCATCACCGCTGAAACGAACCAGCGGCACCGACGTATCGGGCTGAGTTGCCGACTCCAGAAGGCTCACACCATCGCTATCAACAGTATGGTACGTATCGCCCTGCTTCACAACCGCAACCGCGGTACGCTCCTTCAGAGTCACCACCAGCTCATGCGGCGGACGGCTCTCCACCTGCACGCTACGAATCACATTATCCTGCCCGAGCAGCTCACGCACCTTCTTCTCATCGATGCGAGTGAGCGGAACACCGCGCAGAGGCTCAAGCTTCTGCTCCACCTGGGTGGTTTCCAGCAGGGATGTGCCGCGCACCGTGATCTTCTGAGTCGCCAACAGGGGCGAGAAGAAGACCAGCACCACATACAGCACCGCGATAATAGCCAGCGCCGAGGCGGTGTACAGCAACTTACGGGCACGAGTCAGAGGCGCACGCTCCTTACGGGGGCGTTCCTCAGCACGCAGGCCGTCCAGGCCCGGATCCTGACGCAGACGCTCACGGTGAGCCTGACGGCTCGCACGCTCGCGCTCCTTCTCAATCTCCGCGGCACGCTGCTGCTCCCGCTCGGCACGCCAACGACCAAAACGACTCGTGGGGCGAGGCTCTTCAGTAGCCTTCTCCCCCGCCTTATCAGCGCTTTCTTCAGCGTTCTGAGCGGCAGACTCTTCGCGAGATTCAGCAGAATCAGCAGAAGACTTCTTGTCAGAATTCTTCTGATCGGCTACTTCCTTTTCTGCGCTCTTCACCGACTGCGAGGATGCAGGCTGAGCAGAGGCACCCTTGGCAGATGAAGTCTTCGACGAAGAATCCTCAAACGCCTCAACATCAAACAGCTCAGGCGCGTGCTCAACCTCAGACACGGTACGACCGGTCATCAGCGCAGAACGCACCGAATCCTTCAAAGACTGTGCCGAAGAATGAACCGCAACAGCGCTCTTGGACGCCGAAGAATCAGCATCGTTCTGGCTGTGCGACTTATGCACCACCGGCTTACGGGGCATGTGTCGAACGGAGCTCGAAGACTGAGTAGCGGCAGACTGGGCAGAAGCCTCCGAGGATGCAGCCTCGACAGGCTTCACGGCGTCCGCAGACTTCATAGCTTCCGAGGGCTTTGCAGTCCCAGTAGCTTCTGCGTTCTTCACAACCTGAGGCTGGGTGGCCTGCGGCTGAGTCAGCTGAGACTGCGCAGATTTAGCCTGCACAGACTCAGATTTCTTAGCCTCAACCTGCGCGTTCTCAGCTACCTGCTGGGCGCGCAAACGAGCACGCGAACGCGGAGCCTTCGGCGCGCGCGAGGAGGAATGCCCCTCCGAAGAGAGACCAGAACTCATCGGCACAGCCTAAGCCTCCGACTTCTTCGACTCGCCACCGTGACGGATTTCCAGGGACTCCAGCAGACGCGCACCCAAAGCGGTCACATCGCCAGCGCCAACGGTCATCACAATATCGCCGTCCTGAGCGCACGCCACAATATCCTCAATTGCACTCTCAGCGGTAGCGTAGCGAACCTCAGAGAAACCAGCACCGGTAATCAGCTCACTGGTCACACCCTCAATCGGCAGCTCACGAGCCGGGTAAATATCCAGTACATGAGCACGATCAGCCATCGACAGGGCCTGCGCAAACTCCTTCGCGAACTCACGAGTACGCGAGAACAGGTGCGGCTGGAAAATCACGTACAGGTTATGGCCATCAGCCACGGTACGACCAGTCTGCAAAGCACGGAACACCTCGGTCGGGTGGTGCGCGTAGTCGTCAAAGACCTTTACGCCGGCAACCTCACCGCGCAGGGTGAAGCGGCGGTCAGCACCCACGAAATCAGCCAGCGCGCGAGCAATATCAGCAGCCTCGTAACCAGAAATCAGAGCCGAAGCAAAAGCCGCAGAAGCATTCAGCTGGTTGTGGATACCGGGCACCTTCAGAGCAATATCCTGCTCACCCTCATAACGCACGCCACGGCATTCAAACGACCACGACAGGTGCGACGACGAGGAAGAACCAGCGCTGGTAATCTCGCTAATGCGCAGGTCAGCATCCGCCGACTCACCGTAAGTCACCACGGGCACACCCGCCGCACGAGAACGAGCCGCAAGAGTGGCCGCACCCGCATCATCAGCGCAAGTCACCACAACACCGTTAGGTGCCAGCGAACCTACAAAACGGTTGAACGCCTCAAAGACACGCTCATCCGTCTCATAGAAATCCAGGTGGTCCGGCTCAACATTCGTCACCACAGCAATAGCCGGGCGGTAACGCACAAACGAGCCGTCCGACTCATCAGCCTCAGCCACAAAAATCGACTCCGGGCCCTGAGCACCCAGGTGAGCGTTCGTGCCGCGACCAGCAATCACAGTACCCACCGCAAACGACGGGTCAGCACCCAGCTGATCAAACATCACAGAAATCATGGAGCTAGTCGTGCTCTTACCGTGAGTACCGGCAACAGCAACCACCTGAGCCTCACCCATCACAGCGGCAAGCGCCTCAGAACGATGCAGCACACGCAGACCCTGCGCACGAGCGGCAACAAGCTCCGGGTTATCCTCACGAATCGCAGTAGAAATCACCACGGTATCAACGTCCACAATGTTCTCAGCCTGCTGAGGAACACCCACACGAGCACCCGCAGCACGCAAAGACTCAACAGTAGCCGACTCCGCACGGTCAGAACCGCTCACCGTCACACCAGCCTGCAGCATCAGAGCGGCAATAGCGCTCATACCCGCGCCACCAATACCGATGAAGTGTACACGGCCCAACTCGCCCATCTTCGCACGCTCAGGGAACGGCGGGTTCAGCGGTGCCGGCAACACCATCTCAAGATTCATCAATTCAGTCATTACTTCTCAGCTGCCTTCAATACTGCTTCAGCCATAACGCGCGCCGCGTCACGGATACCAAGTTCATACGCCGCAGCGCCCATGCGCTCCAGCTCCTCCGGGTTCGCCATAAGAGCCGGAATCTCACGGGCGAACCACTCACCGGTGACTTCTGCATCCTTCACCAGCAGAGCCGCAGACGCCTCCACCAGAGAACGAGCATTCAGAGCCTGCTCACCATTACCAATAGGAAGCGGCACAAAAATAGCGGGAACACCCACCGCAGCAACCTCACTGACGGTCGCCGCGCCCGAACGCACCAGCAGAAGATCAGCGGCAGCATACACATCCTGCATGCCGTTGCTGAACTCAATCTGACGGTAATTCGGCGCGCTCAACGGCTCACCATTCTCATCCAGAACAGCCTTACCCTTACCGGTAATATGCAGGATCTGGAAGTCCCACTCCGCAAAGTGATCACGGCACGCCGCCACCGCATTATTCAGGCTCTGAGCACCCAGCGAACCACCGGTCACAATCACGGTCGGCTTCTGCGGGTCCAGACCCAGGTTACGGCGAGCCTTCGAACGGTGCGCCTCACGGTTCAGGTAGGCAATCTCATCCTTCATCGGCATACCCACCAGGGTTGCACGCGGGAAAGGAGTATTAGGGAACGCCACACCGGTGAACTCCGCAAACGTACCACCAAGGCGGTTCGCCAAACCGGGCTTCGCATTCGCCTCATGAATCACCACGGGAATCTTAGCGCTCAACGCCGACAGGTACGCCGGCGGGCACACGTAGCCACCCACGCCAACAACCACGTCTGCATCTGCTTCTTTGAGGATGCGGCGGGTCTTCGACAGGCCACCAAAGAACTTAGCGGGGAAAGCCAAAGCGGCACGGTTAATGCTACGAGGGAACGCTGCACGAGGGATGAACTCAATATCGAAACCAGCTGCCGGAACCAGCTCGGCTTCCATCTTATCCGCAGTGCCCAGCATCAGAATCTTAGCGTTCGGTTCAAGATCACGAACCGCACGCGCAATCGCGAGCATCGGATTAATATGACCGGCGGTGCCACCACCGGCGAAGACTATAGAGGGCGCCTTCTTCGTCATAGGTCTTTCTCCCAACACATCGGTACAGCATCATTTTACGCTATCGCACCTGTTCAAAAGAGCGCCCCCGCCATTGAGCTACAACTCAACAGCGAGGGCTTTATCTTATATTCAGCACATATTCATCACGGGTAGAGGCACGAACCGCAGCTCACTCCCCCGAATGTCAGCCCCCGATATGCAGGCTTCACAGAGCGGGTTCCGCGGGGTTTAGCCCTGCTTGCGGGTGCCGCGCTGAGCCGAGTTCCGAGCCACGCCCTGAGCCGGACGCTGCGCCTGCTGAGCGCCGTTCTTCGGAACACCATTCTTCGGGGCGCCCTTTGCCTGAGCACCCCTTGACTGAGCGCCCTGTCGCGGCGTTGCCTGACGCTGAGCACCCTGTCGAGAATTACCCTGTCGCTGGGCACGACGCTGACGATCCTCAGGATGCAGCGGCTGCAGACCCGCAGGCAGCGAACCCGACGGACGGTGCTGCGCGCTACGGGGCTGGGCGCCACGAGTCTGGGCACCGCGAGGCTGCTGCACTCGCTTCTGCGCGGCGGGCTGCTGAGCGGTACGAGGCTGAGCGGGGCTCTGCTGTACAGTCTGCTTCGGCGCCGCTTGCTTCGGAGTCACAGGCTTCTGGCCTACAGGCTTCGCAACAGTCGTCTTCTGAGCTGTCACCTTCTGAGCGGGGCGAGCCTCGGCCGGCTTACCCTGTGCAGCTCGGGTAGAGGCAGTACTCTTCTGAGCAACACGAGCCTGCTGACCGGTACGCGGCTGAGCGGAAGCCTTCTTCGGCGCTGCCTTTGTCGGTACAGGCTTCTGCGAGGCCTTCTGCTTCTGAGCTTCAGTCTTCTGCTTCTGAGCTTCAGCCTTCTGCTTCTGCGCTGCGGCCTTCTGCTCCGCCTTCACACGGGCAGCTTCCTCACGAGCCTGCGCCACCTCCTGACGAAGACGAGCCTCCTCCTGACGGATACGCTCCTTCTCCTGCTCCCGAGC
>CAUSUH010000006.1:0-193385 GCA_963534775.1 Rothia mucilaginosa
CTGAAGACTCGTGGAGTTGACTGGTACTAATAGGCCGAAGGCTTACTTTTCAAGAGAGTTGTTTGTTGTTTGCGTTCACTGTATGGTTTTTGGATAATAATCCAATAGGCAATAAAAAGAGCCCGCTTGCGCGGGCTCTTTTGCTTTAACAGCTAAAGCTAAAAAAAGGGGGCAGACCCATGCGGGTCTGCCCCTTTTTAGTGCCCTCAGACCCCTGTCTATGAAGCCTTGTCTACAAGGAATTGTCTACAAGGAAGAATGCTCTCCCCAGACACACTGGGATAGAGTAGAACCATGCACTACCCCATGTTTTCCCACGCACCAGAACCAGCCGATCAGCAGCACCAACACAACGGTGAAGAACGAACGGCAGCCCTCTACGTAGAGAGCACACTGGAGCCTCACGAAGCCTGGGCAGCACTGACCGAATACATTCACCTCTGGTGGCCCAGGCAGCTCCTACAGAGCGAGGAGAGCCATATCGACCTCTCCACAGAGCTACTGCTCGAAGAGACCACAGACGAGGACATCATTCCTGTGGCACGTATTATCCAATGCGAGAATGAAGACGTCCTCACTATCGCACCCTACCCGGGTACACGCCTAGGGCGCCTCCTGGGCGTATCTGAAGAATCAGAAGAAAGCCTGAGCTTCATCCTAGACGCTCTCACCCCGGAGACTGTAGAAGGACCGTTATCCCTGCTCGAAATCAGTAGCGGCACCTACACGGGTCGTGAAGATGAAGAACTGGGCATCTACGAGGAACAGGAAGAAGCAGCTGCGCTACTCATGGGTGCCTACAGCCGCTTTATTGGAGCTGAACTCCAGCGAGAAGAACTATAGAGGCTCGCGGGTAAAAGAGGATTCTCAACCCTGTAGAGTGGTATGTCATGAGCACACAGGACCAGAACATCCCGCAGCAGAGCCCTGAACGCCTTCGATGGGCGCGCCTTCACAAGAAGACCCCTGCAGCGGGAGAAGAACCCCTGCACTACAGCAAGGCTGACATGCTGAAGCAGAGCAATATCTGGTTCCGTAAACAGGGTGCGCCCCTCATCATTCCTGCACGTCAACGTGCTCTCGATGCGTTCCCACGCTCCGTGCCATGGATCCTGTGGGCGGGCATCATGCACATCTGCTATATCTTCCTGCGCGACATTCTCCTCTTCCTAGTAGAGGACGTGAAAGGCTCCCTCCCGGACTACGTCAAAGCCCTCACCACAAACACTGCACTCAGCGATGAAGTGCTACCCTTGCTCGTTCTCGGTGGGATTTTCCTCGTGATGCCGGTCATCTCTGGCGTGTTCATTACTCTTGCCCACAAACTCATGGTTCGCACCCCGCAGTGGGTTCAAATCACCACGGGTATTCTCACCGTACTTTTTGCCGGCGTGCTCTTCACCGCCGGTGTCTTCGAAACCAGCAGCCTCGACGGCCTCGACTTCGTCTACGACGGTGGCAAAGCCTTCCCGCTCATCGTTATCGGAATCTACCTCGCCATCTTCCTAGGCGTAGATACCGTACTCGGCTGGTCCCTCAAGCACGCCATCCACCAGCTTGCCTCCCTACCGCCTATGATCGCGAAAGTACTGCCCGTACTCATGGTGTCTGTGCTCTTCATCTTCGTGAACGCAGACCTCTGGAAGCTCGCCAACGGACTCAGCTTCCCACGCACCTGGGCGGTTCTGGGCCTCATGGGGCTACTCGCCGTGTTCGTCGTCGTCACAACCTCCCTGGAGCGCACAGCGCGACTGCTGGGGCGCTACAGGGGCGATGACATCGCACACTTTACCGAGAACGACTACGAGCACGCCGCAGCCCTTGAAGGCGGAATCTGGAACACCGCCCAAGACTGGGTCGAAGAGAAGAAAATCCTCGAACACCGACCCCTCAAAGTCGCACCCTGGAGCAACCTCATCATCATCCCCATGATTGGGCAGATTATTCAGGCGACCTTCTTCATGCTGCTCGTCTTCGGATTCTTCATGGGATTCTCATCCATCGCCATTAGCGACACCACCATCGAATCCTGGATGAGCATCAAACCCGAACACCTCAAAATCCTCGGTGTGGACACCAACATTAACGCCGTCGTCATCAAGGTGTCCATGATCGTTGCCGTGTTCTCCGGGCTCAGCTTCGTCGCAACCACCAGTAGCGACGAAAAATACGCCCGAAGCTTCCTCAAGCCCATGATTGAGCGAATCAAGCACATCCTGATCATTCGCGATATCTACCTGGGTCTGCTCACCATGCCCAAAAACGAAGTGCTCATACCCCTCGAAGAGGAGAAGAGCACCGAAAAAGAGGCTGACAAAGTATAAAGAGCCAAGTCAGGGGGGATAAAAGCTAGTGAGTCGACAGGTTCATCGTCAGCAGGTTGAACACCAGGTACGCCATCAGAAGAGCCGTCGCACCATCCAAAACACGCCACGCTGAAGGGCGCGCAAAAAGCGGACGCAACAGACGTGAACCATACCCCAGCATCAAAAACCAGATTAGGCTACCGCAGCAGCAACCCAGGTAGTACCACCAACGGCCAGGATCGCCCTGAGCATTCGCCAGCGAACCCAAAAGGATAGTCGTATCCAACCACGCCAGCGGATTCAAATACGTCACCGCCGCCGTGGTCAACAGAGCCGCCTTCAACGACTGAGAATCGCCCTCCGCATCATCAACCACGATGGAGTGCGGAGTAAACACGCGGCGGCCAGCCTCAAAACCAAACCACGCCAAAAACGCCGCACCCACGTAGCGGAACACCTCAATAAACCACGGCGCCGCATCCAACAGGGCGCCCAGACCCACAACGCCCAAGCCAATCATCAGGGCATCCGACAGAATACAGAAAATAATAATCGGGGTAATATGCCGACCCAAAATACCCTGACGCAGCACAAAAGTTCCCTGGGCGCCAATAGCCGCCACCAAAGAAATCGTGGTGGTAGCACCCAGAAACAGCAGGGACAGGGAGGAGGACATCGTGAAACTTTCTATGTGGATCAAACGGTACGGGCTTTGCGGATATTACGGGTGGTGGCTCCTTCTAATACCAGCTTGCTAGGCAAATTCTAGTACCAGCTTGCCAGGCAAAAGCATACGACGCAGGGATAAAGCCTGCGTTAGCTGAAGTGTGAAGTGTCAGAGACGAGAATACGGGAAAAAGGACCCTAAATCTATCTAAATATTTTCACACTGCGTAAGATATTCTTATGACACGTTTCAGTACCGACCAGCTCACCACCTTCGCCACCGTCATCGAATACGGCACCTTCGACGCGGCAGCAGATATTCTGCGAGTGAGCCCCTCCGCCATCTCCCAGCGCATCAAAGCCATGGAACAGATCGCCGGAAAGGTCCTGCTGCGCCGAAGCAACCCTGTCACCCCTACCGACGCCGGACAAAGCGTACTGCGCATCGCCCGACAGAGTGAATTCCTGCAGCAAGAAATGGAACGTGAACTCATGGGCGCCGGCGGCTTCCAGAGCGTCTCCGTTGCCGTCAACGCCGACTCACTCGCCACCTGGTTCCTCGACGCCGTAGGAACCCTCAGCCGCGAAGACAGCATCTTCTGCGACCTGCGACGAGAAGGCGAATTCCACTCCTCCGCCATGCTCCGATCCGGAGAAGTCATGGCAGTCATCACCTCCAAACCGGAAAAAATCCCCGGCTGTTCCGTCGAAACCCTTGGCGTGGCACGCTACTGGTGCGTTGCCACACCCGACTACGTGCAGCGATACCTGCCCGGCTGGCCCAAAACCATGAGCCACGAAGAGCTCAATCGTGCCCCTGTCGTCGAATATGACCGTAAAGACTTTGTGCAGGATATAGCGCGAGCCCTCATTGAAAAAGAGGTAGGTCTGGAGGCTGAAGAAACCTTCATCCAAAGCCCCACCATCTACATTCCCTCATCCCCGGACTATGCGCGCGCCGTCAGCTCCGGTATTGCCTGGGGGCTCATTCCCGAGGCGCAATGCGCCGAAGAGCTTGAAAGCGGGCGCCTCGTGAAGCTCGCCGCAACCCCCGTAGAATTTCCCCTCTACTGGCAGCGTTGGAACATCAACTCGCCCGTCATGGAGACCGTAACCCGCCGCGTCCACGAAGCGGCACGAGGCGACCTGATCTACTAGAAGAGGACGACTTCCGTGAGCTTTATGGAACGCCACCAGGTGGCTCTCTACCTCGGCTCCATGATCGTGGGGGTTGCCTGCGCGGGTTTGAGCGGATGGAGTTACGCTTCTGAACAACTCGTGCCTTACGCGCTTGGCGCACTACTGTGGACCAACTTTGCCCTCATGCCTTTAACCGGTATGAGTGTTGGTCAGTATAAGAGGCTCGCTTGTACGGTCGTGCTGACGGCTACCTTTGGAACCCCGATTCTCGTTGCGCCCTTGGTCTCCCTCTTTATTCCCGAGGGTGGTCCCGTTGCTCTAGCTGCAGTGATTGTTTTGCTGGCTCCATGCGTGGATTACGTTGTGGTTTTTACACGTATTGCCGGAGGGGAATATCGAGGTTTACTAGCGGCAACACCCTATCTGCTTGGCGCTCAACTCATTTTTATTCCTGTTTGGACTAGTATATATGCATATATAGGAATATTGGATACGAGGGTAGTGGGAGAAATATTCCCCCTTCCCGCTGAAAGCTACCTCAGCCTCACACCGCTCATCGTGCCTCTAGTAGCCGCCTACCTCGTGCAACGCTGGTCAACCCGCTCACCGCAGCGCCAACAAACCTACGAACGCGTACGCAGTATGAGCGATACCGCGATGATTCCCCTCATGTGCCTGCTCCTGGCGCTCATGTGCTCCGCCTACACCCCGGCGGTACTGAACGAAACGCAGCTCATTCCCCGACTCGCCGGGCTCTACCTCACCTACGCCATCCTCGCAGGAGTCGCCGCATGGTTCCTGAGTAGAGCCATGAGCCGAGCAGAACGTATCTCCGTAACCTTCAGTGCCGTCACCCGCAACGCCCTCATCATCTACCCCGTCGTAGCGCTCTGTGCACAACGCCTGGCACACAACGGGAACCCCGAAGCAAAGCTTATGGGCGCTACCGTACTCACCCAAACCCTCACCGAACTGCTCATCATGGTCGCCATGACCGCAATCTTCCGGGCAGCGTTTCAGGACAGAAAAAATACCGCAGAGGCTCCCTAACCCCGGTACCCCCAAAAATATAGAGAGGCGGCCACCCCACACGGGACGACCGCCTCTCTATAAGCTCTAACGCCTAAGTCTTAACGTCTAAACTCTAACGCCAGCGAGTCATCATCAGCATGCTCACCATCATGGCGCCCACACCAATACTCACATTCCACATACCCAAATCAGGAATCGGGAACAGACCCTGCGTAATGTAGAAAACAATAATCCACAGAATGCCCACCGCCAACAGCGAGAACATAATCACGCGGTACCACAACGGAGTCTGCTCCTTCAGCTGCGTGCCGCTCTCCATCTCACGAGCAATCTCACGCAGACGCAGCTCGCTCGCATCCTCCACCTCAGATTTAGCAGACTTCTGAGACTTCTTCTTGGACGATGCCTTAGCCGAGTTGGTCGACATACTTCCTCCGCTTATTGTTGTATGGGTAACCTAAAAATTATGTTCACACCTATCTTTGCAGACTTACGGGATGATTTCACCTTCTCCGCGCGTTGAAAGATAAGGAACGCCACCCGGCGCCCAAGAACATACACAACCCAAAGGACAAAGGAGAACGCATGAGTCAAGGAACGGCACCCACCGCAGAGCGCCGGCCCCGCACCGTGCTGCACTGGATTATCCAGATTACAGGCGAACTCCTTATCACCATCGGCCTACTGCTACTGCTCTTCGTCGCATGGCAGCTCTGGTGGACCAACATCGACGCCGACCGCACCCAATCCCAAGCCGTCAGCACCCTCGTCCAGGAATTCGACTCCAACCCCGCCGAACCCCTCCCCGACTGGGATCCCAACACTCCGCCCGCCGGTCTGAGCGAACCCGGCCACGGTGAAGTCTTCGGCGTCGTCTACATCCCCAAGTTCGGATCCGACTACCAGCGCCCCGCCACCCAAGGCACCAGCTCCGACGTGCTCGATTCCCTCGGACTCGGCCACTACGAAGGAAGCGCCATGCCCGGACAGGTCGGCAACTTCTCCCTCGCAGGCCACCGCCAAACCCGCGGTAAAGTCCTCAACGACATCGACCTACTCACCGAAGGCGACCACATCTACGTGCGCACCAAAGACGGCTACTACACCTACACCGTCTACAGCCACGAAATCGTGCAGCCCGACCAGGTAGAAGTCATCGAACCCGTCCCCGGACAGCCCGGTGTAGCACCCACCGAGCGCCTCCTGACGCTCACCACCTGCCACCCGCGCTACGGCGACACCGAACGATACATTGTCCACGCCCGCCTCGAATCCTGGCGGCCCGCCGCAGCCGGAGCGCCCGCAGAAATTGCCGCCTCCGTCGCAGGATCCTAAATCAGAGAGGAAAAGCAGATGTACGCATGGATTTTCCGCCACCTCCCCGGCCCCCTGTGGGTTCGCATCATCATCGCCATCGTGCTGATACTCGCCGTAGTCTACCTGCTCATGGAATTCGTCTTCCCCCACTTCGCAGAGTACGGCCCCTTCAACCTGAACGTCACCATCAACCATTAGCGCTAAGGACCTGCCATGACCCGCATCCTTGTCATCGACAACTACGACAGCTTCGTCTTCACCCTCGTCGGCTACATCCAGCAGCTCGGCGCTGAAACCACCGTCATCCGTAACGACGAATACGAACTCGACGCCGTCATCAAGCTCGCCGAAGAACACGACGGCGTGCTCGTCTCCCCAGGCCCCGGCGCCCCCGCAGAAGCAGGCGTCATCATCGACACCATCCGCTGGGCAGCCGAAGCGAAGAAGCCTCTACTGGGCGTATGCCTCGGCCACCAGGCCATCGCGGAGGCATTCGGCGGCACCGTTACCCACGCCCCCGAACTCATGCACGGCAAGACCTCCCGCCTCGTGCACGAGAACGTCTCCGTCTTCAAGGACGTGCCCTGCCCCTTCACCGCGACCCGCTACCACTCCCTGGCAGTCGTACCCGAAACCATGCCCGAGGTCCTGGAAACCACCTCCACCACCGACAACGGCATCATTATGGGTCTGCGCCACCGCGAAGCCCCCATGCACGGCGTGCAGTTCCACCCCGAATCGGTCCTGACGGAAAGCGGATACCTCATGCTCGGCAACTGGCTCGAAGAAACCGGCCTGCAGGGAGCCGCAGAGCGCGCTAAGAGCCTCTCACCCCTCATGGCTTAGTAACCTTTAGCCTTAGACGCCCTCAACGGCTTATATCGCCTCCAGAAGCCTCGTAGCAGACACGCTATAGGGAAACTGGAGGCGATAACTCTACCCCCGCACACTTCCTAACCGGAACCCAGGTACACAAAACCTAGGTATACGAAACCCCAGGTACACAAAAAGGGGCGGCACCCCACACCATTTGGTGTGGAGCGCCGCCCCTTTTGCTAGCCGCTAGAACCCCTTAGCGGGCGTTAGCGTTATTAGCGTTGTTCGCATTGGCGTTCGCGTTAGTACCCTGAAGCGTACGGGTACCCGCAGTAGTGGACGCAACCGGTGCCGGAGTAGCCGTAGCGGTAGAACGCTGCTGGTTATTCGCTGCCGCAGGCTGAGTAGCCGCAGTAGTCGGCTGGGTAGCGGTAGAACGCTGCTGGTTATTGGTCGCAGCAGAATTCTGGTTACCGGTTGCTGCCGCAGGCTGAGTAGCCGCAGTAGTCGGCGCGGTCGTCTGAGTCGGAGTAGCAGCCACACGGATCGTCACAGTGCTGTTCTGAGCCACCAGAGTACCCGCTGCAGAGCTCTGCGAAAGCACAGTGCCCGCAGGACGCTCGTTAGTCTGAACGGTCTCAATGTTGGTGTTCAGCAGAACATCCTGAGCGGTCAGAGCAGCAATCGCCTGATCCTTGGTCAGACCCACCAGCGAGGGGACCTTCACCTTACCGGAGGACAGGACGATGTTCACGGTGCTACCAGCCTCAACGGTCTGAACGCCCTTATCATCGGTCGAGCCCTTCTCCGGGGAAAGCTCCACAACCATACCCGCAGGAACCGAAGCGCTCTCCACAGTGGAGACGCGACCATCCACCAGACCCAGGTCCTTCAGAGCGTTACGAACATACGCCTCACTCTGACCCTGCAGGTTATCCGGCAACTTGACCTTCTCCGGACCGCTAGAAACAGTCACGGTCACAGTCGAACCCTTATTAACCTTTGAACCGACACCCGGGTCAACGCTGATAACGTCGCCCTTCTTGATGTTGTCAGAGTAAGCCGTGCGGTACTCCACCACGAAGCCTCGGTTACGCAGCTGGTTATCGGCATCATCACGGGAAACATTCACCACAGCCGGAACCGGAACCTGCGGAACCTCATTGAGCTTGTTCTGGTAGTACAGAACCGAGCCGACACTGAAAACCAGCAGAGCCGCAATCAGAGTACCCACGAGGAAGCGAACCCACGCACGCTTACGCGGCGAAGACTCATCGTACTCCGCATACTCCTCATCCTCGTACAGCTCCTCATCGTCTTCATACTCAAAGAAGCCATTGAGGCCGCCGTCTTCCACCGAAGCCTCAGTAATCGAGGTGGTGTACGGAGCGTAGTCATCGCCCAAAGAAGCGGTAGTCGCCGAAGGCACAAATGCAGTAGTCATCGCTGCATCCTGCACCACGGTCTCTTCACTCGGGCGGGCAACCGACACCAGAGCCTGAGCGAACTCAGCAGCACTCTGATAACGCTCATCCGGGTTCTTTGCCAGACCCTTCAAAATGACCTCGTCCAGACCGGCAGGAACCTCAAGCGGGGTGAACTTACTCGGAGGCTCAGGAGTGTCAGAGAGGTGCTTAGCCGCCAAATCAACATTCGACTCAGCGTCGAACGGAGAACGACCAGCAATCATTTCGTAAATCACGCACGCAGCAGAGTACAGGTCACTACGGGCGTCAATATCCTTGCCGCTCACCTGCTCCGGGGACATGTAGCGTGCGCTACCCATCACCACGTTAGCCTTGGTCAGCGCCTCGCCGGCTTCCTCAATAGCACGGGAAATACCGAAATCCATGACCTTAATCTGGCCAGGCTGACCCTTAGCGATGTCCTCGCTGGTACGCTCCAGCACCATAATATTCGCCGGCTTAATATCGCGGTGAATAATGCCCATGGAGTGGCTGTACTGCAAAGCACCCAGAAGCTGCTCGGAATAACCCAAAGCATCACGGACCGGCAGGTGGCCGCCACGAGACAGAATGGAACGCAGAGTATGACCCTCCACGTACTCCATCACAATATAAGGAATAGCGGTGCTATCTTCCGAAGAAGACTCCTCACCATCCTGCGAGGGGTTATACGAACCGGTGTCATAGACAGCAACAATCGCAGGATTGTTCAGAGACGCAACAGCCTCCGCCTCACGCTTAAAGCGTGCGCGGAACGTATCGTCCTGGGCCTGCTCCGGGCGCAGAATCTTAAGCGCAACCTTGCGGCCGAGGCGAGTATCCTCAGCAGCATAAACGGTTGCCATTGCACCGGTACCGATTACCTCGAGTACCTTGTAACGGTTATCAACCGTGTCGGGAACCGACAGGTCCATAAGTTCTCCTGGATCACTAAGACTAAAACTAAATCAAAATGTAGGGGCTAACGCGCCGACGCAGAAGCGGAAGCAGAAGCCGACGCAGACGGTGCAGCAGAAGCGCTCGCACTCGAACCCCTACCCGAACTGGAAGAGGCCACATACATGTCTACATTACTACCAACCGTGACCTTGGTGCCAGATGAGGGAGTAGTACGAAGCACCGTACCGGGGGCCGCAGTGTCCGAATTCTCATAATGCAGAGAAACATTCACACCCAAAGCGGCAACAGCCTTCGACGCCTCATCAACGTTCTTACCCTCAAGGTTCGACGGCAAAGTCACCGACTTCGGACCGGTCGAATAGCGAACAGTCACGCTATTACCCTGCTCCAAAGTACCCGTCGGAGAAACCGAAATCACCGTGTTCTCCGGCTGAGTAGACTCAACACCCTCAGTCTTGGGGGACAGGCCAAGGTTCTTCAGCTCGTTCACCGCATCCTGCAACTCGCGACCCTCATAGTTGATCGAATTGACGGTCACCTTCTGCTTCGTAGTACGAGCAGAAGCAGACTCAGTCGGCTCCACCGTAGAAACAGTGCCCGTATTCGTCGGAACAGCAGAAGCCGAAGTGCTCGGAACCGAATCAGTTGCGCCTCCACTATTAGAGGAAAGAACCGTCCAAATACCGCCAGCAATCAGCACAATCGCCAACAGCAACGCAACCCACATCCACACGTTCGGGCCACGCTTCGCCGCAGGAGCAGGAGTAGACTTCACACGACCCGAAGCCGGACGCATGGTCTGCGCGCCTGTACGAGGAATAGGCGCCGTCGTCGGCTCCGGCGAAAAACGACCACCAGAACCAAAACGCGGAGTAGTAGAAGCGCTAATCGGCTCCGCCGCCACATCCATCGCAGTCATAGCGACAGTAGCATCGTCAGCATTCTCCTCAGCCAAGAACTGAGCCAAAGAAGGAACAGCCTTCACCGCAGCCTTCAGATCGCGGCGACGAATCGCATCTACAGCAGACGCCAGAGCGGTCGCATCCTTAGGACGCTGAGCCGGGTCCTTAGCCAGCAAGCACATAATCAGCGCGCGAGTAGCAGCCGGAATAGTTTCCGGAAGCGGCGGCGGCGGATCATTCACCTGAGCCAAAGCAATCGCAATCTGCGACTCACCCGTAAACGGACGACGACCCACCAGGCACTCATAACCAATGATGCCCAACGAGTACATATCCGAAGACGCGGTAGCCGCCTGACCGGTTGCCTGCTCCGGCGCCAAATACTGGGCGGTACCCATCACCTGGCCGGTAGCCGTCAACGGCACCTGATTAGCCAAACGAGCAATACCGAAATCAGTCACCTTCACGCGATCATCCGGGGTGATGATAAGGTTACCCGGCTTCACGTCACGATGCACCAGACCTTGCGAATGAGCCGCAGCCAACGCGCGAGCAGTCTGAGCAATGAAGTTCAGAACACGGTCCGGAGGCAGGGTAGTCTCGTGCTCAATGATGCTAGAGAGCGGATTGCCCGGCACCAGCTCCATGACCAGGTACGCGGAGTTGTCCTCCTCGCCGTAGTCGAAAACATTCGCTACGCCGGGGTGGTTCAACAGCGCCGTATTGCGGGCTTCAGCGCGGAAACGCTCCAAGAAGCCCGGGTCACCGGTGTACTCCTCCTTGAGGATCTTGACCGCAACGGTGCGCCCAAGCACCTTGTCGCGAGCTTTCCACACCTCACCCATACCGCCAATCGCGATACGTTCGGTCAGGGTGTAGCGCCCGCCCAAAGTGATATCAGCCGCAGGCCTCACTTGTTCAACACCGCCTCAAAGAGTTGCTTACTAGTACTGGTTGCCAACTGGGCACCGGTCGCCACATCAATATCCTCATAAACCACAGCAATCGCAATCTGAGGATCATCAGCCGGCGCGAAACCGGTAAACCAAGAATTATTCAAACCTGCCGTGGTCTCCGCGGTACCGGTCTTACCCGCCACCTTCACACCGGGGACACCAGCATTGCGTGCAATACCATTATCAACCGAATTGACCATCCACTGCTTGACCTGGTTAGCAATTTCAGGACTAGTGGACGTACGCAGCTTCTCAGGAGAGAACTCCTGCAAAGTGCTCAGGTTGTTGGTCTTCACCGAACGAATCAGGTTCGGCTTCATCTGCACACCGCCATTCGCAATCGCCGCAGACGTCATAGCCACCTGCAGCGGAGTGGTCTTCACGTCATACTGACCAATCGCCGACTGAGCCAACTGGCTCTGCGTCAGATTCGACGGGAAAGAAGACTTAGAAACCGTCAACGGAATCTTCAAATCCTGGCCGTAACCAAAATTCTCAGCGGTCTTCGCGATACGCTCCTGACCCAAATCCATCGCAATCTGCGCAAAAGGCGTATTGCAGGACTGCGCCAAAGCCCACTCAATCGTCGCCTGAGTGCGGGTTCCACACTGACCGCCGGTATAGTTCGGCAGGCTAATGTTCGTGCCCGGCAGCGGCAGCTGAGCGGGGTTCGGAATGACCGAAGATGCGTTGTACTTGCCGGACTCCAGCGCCGCCACCGCATCAATAATCTTGAAGGTCGAACCCGGCGAATAAGTATTACCGGCAATCGCACGGTTAAACAGGGGGCTGTCCTCATCAGAAGTCAGCGCCTGGTAATTCGCCAAAACCGAAGAGCTCGTATGAGCCGACAGAAGATTCGGATCATAGGACGGCGAAGAAGCCATCGCCAGAATCTCACCGGTCTTCGGGTTCATCGCCACCACAGCACCCTTACGGCCCTGTAGCGCGTTGTAGGCAATATCCTGAAGCTTCGAATTAATCGTCAGCTCCACGCTAGCGCCCTGCGCGGAAGAACCACTGAACAGCTGCGCCACACGATCGTAGAACTGGCTATCACTCGTGCCGGCAAGCTCCTTATCCATAGCAGCTTCCAAGCCGGTCGCGCCATAAATCGTGGAGAAGTAACCCGTCAGAGCCGCATACTTGAGCGGGTGGTTATACACACGCTGGTAGTTGTACTCATCATCGGACTTCACCGACGAAGCAATCTCCGTACCGTCAACCACAATCGAACCACGTGCCGAACCGTAATTGTCGTAGAGCGCTCGAGAATTCCACTGATTATTCATCAGCGTCTTCGAATCGAAGAACTGAATATAGCTGAGGGTACCCATCAGCAGGACAAACACGCACGCGGCAGACATCCACATGCGGCGAATAGCCCTATCCATTCTTCTCACCTCCAGAATCCTTAGCCGTAATGCGCGCCAGAACGCTAGTAGCACCCTCCGGCTCGTAGCTAGTGTCCGCATGGTCAATACCCTGCGGAGCATCATAACCAGCCACCAGGTGAGGTGCGCGGGCACTATGAGAAATAGACAACCACAGCGCCACAATAATCCAGTTAGCCACCAACGAGGAGCCACCGGCAGACATGAAAGGAGTCGTCAGACCAGTCAGCGGAATCAAACGAGTCACGCCGCCAATCACCACGAACAGCTGCAGAACCATCACCGTAGACAGGCCGGCAGCCAGCAGCTTGCCGAAACCATCACGAGTACCCAACGCCGCACGGTAACCGCGCGAAACCAGGAGCATGAACATCATCAGGATGGCACCCAGACCCACCAGGCCCAGCTCCTCACCCAAGGAGGAAATGATCATATCCGAGTTAGCGTACGGGACGAGGTTTGCGCGGCCCTGACCCCAACCGCGGCCAAAAAGACCGCCGTAAGCCAGACCGAAAACGCCCTGCAGAATCTGACCCGAACCACCAGGAGACGCCTGGTACACCTCCGGTTCAAAAGCATGCACCCACGCATAAATACGGGCGTGCACGTGCGAGACATAGTGGTACGCAAAATAGCCACCCACAGCTATGCCGACACCCGCAACTACCAGCCAAGAAACCCTGCCGGTCGAAAGGTACAGCATCGCCATGAACAGGCCAAAGAACATGATTGCCGAACCAAGGTCCTTCTGGAACACCAGAACACCCAGGCTCACAATCCACGCCAAAAACACCGGCGCCAAATCACGCAGACGCGGCAGATTGATAGGGCCGATGCGGCGGCCAGCCACCAGAATCAAGTCACGGTGCGTCGCCAAATAGCCGGCGAAGAAAATCGCCAAAGTAATCTTCGCGACCTCACCCGGCTGGAACGTGCGGTTACCGATATGAATCCAAATACGAGCACCGTTGAGCTCCATACCCAGACCCGGAACCAGCGGCATGATGAGCAGAATCATCGACAGCACCAGGGAGGTGTACGTGACCTTACGCAGCAGACGGTAATCCCTGAGCACAAACACGATAATCGCGCACAGCACCATAGACACGCCGGTCCACATCAGCTGACCATCACCCACCGGAGCCGCAATCTGCGGATCCAGACGATAAATCATGGTCAAACCAATACCGTTCAGAGCCACCACCAGCGGCAGAATAAATGGATCAGCGTAACGGGCGCGGAACTGCATGACCAAGTGAATCAGAAGAGCACCGGCACCCAGCATCACCGTGCACGGCAACCACTGGCTCTTCGACGTATCAAAAGCGTGCTCCGGATCAATCAGGTACATACCGAAGGAGCTGATACCCACCGCCAAAACCAGCAGGAAAAGCTCCGTAAAACGGCGTGCACGAGGCGCATCCGACTCACGACGGAACGAGAACTTAGCCATTGTTCTCACCGCCCTCTGCCGCAGGTGCGGAAGCCTGTTCAGAAGCCTGCTCAGGCGCTACAGGAGTTGCGGAAGCCGGATTGGTGCTCGGAACCGCAGAAGCAGACGGCGATACAGACGCAGAGGCGGAAGCCGAAGCGGAAGCAGCAGCCTGCTCCGCCTTCTCACGCGTCTGATCCGCCTGAGTCTTCAAACGAGTCACAATCTGGTGCGCATCATCCAGGTCCTTCGCCGTAATCGCATTACGCAGCAGGGAACGAGTATGATCATTCAGCTCACTCGTCTGAATATCAGTATTCTCCACCACGTGAGAAAGGCGAATCGGGCCCAACGCATGCGGAATACCGTTGTACACCGCAACCGTGCCGTCACTCTCACCCACATAGTAGCTACGCTCCACATAGCGCAGACCGGTCCACGCAACCAGCGTCAAAACAGCGGCAATCAGCAAAGTAACGAACAGGCGGATCGACCACGACTGCGGACGCGAACGCTCCGCAGCATCCTCAGCAATCAGCTCCTCCAACTCAGCCGGCAGAGCCGCCTCATCAGACTCAACCTTCAACGGCACACGCTGAGCCACCGTCGCACGGTGCTCCAGGGTACGCGAAGTCACCGCCGGAATCATGCCGGTCTCGGTAGCCACCGAAGCGGCACCAACCAGCTGATGCGGGCGGGAACCCAACTCGCTACGCAAAATCGCAGCGTTCGTAAGAGCTGCATCCACGGCGTTATCGTACGTACCGATATGGTGACGCACCGCCCCAGAACCGCTATGCAACAGGGTTCCAGAGAAGTCACGAGCACGACGGAAACGGCGCAACGACCGACGAGACTCCTCAGAGTCCTCATCATGGTGCGCACCCAAAAGAGCCTCAGCAGCCTCAGCCGTGGCAGCAACCTCGGGAAGCTTCTGAGTATTCGTGCTGACCTCCTGCTCCGCCACAATCGAATCAGGCAGAGCAGACTCAGGCAGGCTCGAAGGACCCACCG
Organism: Rothia mucilaginosa; assembly: GCA_963534775.1. Taxonomy (GTDB): domain Bacteria; phylum Actinomycetota; class Actinomycetes; order Actinomycetales; family Micrococcaceae; genus Rothia; species Rothia mucilaginosa_D. The sequence continues at coordinate 15,342 of CAUSUH010000006.1, forward strand.
GCTCATCCACCGGCAGAACCTCACGGTCAATCACCTGTAGGGACACAACCGTCACGTTATCCGGCGCGCCACGCTCCAACGTCATCGCAATCAGAGTGTCAGCAATTTCAGACAGGTCATCGGTAGAACGCATCACCTGCTCAATCTCCGCCAGGGACACCACAGCATCCAAACCGTCCGAAGAGAGCACCCAGCGCTCGCCGGGAACAGCGTCCAGAGTCTTCAACTCCAGCTCGGGGGAGGCGTCAACATCACCCAGAACACGCATAATCACGTTCTTATGCGGGTGGTTCTCCGCCTCCTGCGGGGTAATACGACCCTCATTGAGCAGACGCTGCACAAACGTGTGGTCAGTAGAAATCTGCTCAAACTCGCCATCAGCGCCCGGACGCAGACGATACGCACGCGAGTCACCAATATGGGCGAACTCAATGCAATCACCATCAATCAGCAGGGCAGTACAGGTCGTACCCATACCCGCCAACTGCGGATCATTTGCCGCCAGCTCATTAATAATCAGATTCGCACTCTGAATCTCATCAGCCAGATAAACGCTACCGGTACCATCCTCAAAGTCAGGGTGGTCAAGCGGAGTCAGATTCAGAACCGTCGTAGCCGACGCGACATCGCCGCCCACGTGACCGCCCATGCCGTCAGCAACGACAGCAAGGAAACGACCACCGTAGCCGGAGTCATCATTCTTCGAGCGTTTCAGACCCGTATCAGAGCGGGCCTCAAAACGAAAAGCAATCTTCATACACTAGCCCCTCAACTGCATGGTGGTACCGCCAACGCGGAAATCATCACCGGGCTCAATCGGGGTCGCACGAGTCAGACGCTCGCCATTGACGAACGTACCATTAGTAGAATTCAAATCCTCCAGGAACCAACGGGAACCCTGAGGGAACAGGCGCGCATGACGACCCGAGGCGTAATCATCCTGCAGAGACACCTCAATGTCATTAGCGCGACCAATAGTAATCGGGTGATCACCCAGCTGCATCATGGCACCAGCCTGCGCACCCGCAGTAATCACAAGCTGCGAAGGACGAGTCGGCGGAGGCGCAATATGGGTAGCCTCCGGAACAGCATCGACCGGCGCCGCACGATAGTTCTTACCCAAACCAAGGTCACGGCGAGCAGCCGAAACCACCAGGAAAACAAAGAACCAGATGAGCGCCAGAAAAGCGTAACGAAGGATAGTAACAGTCAGTTCGGACGCCATTAACGGGCACCTCCGGTCGAACTATGGAAAATGATGCGGGTATTACCCATGCGAAGCAACGAACCGTTCGCCAGCACCACGGGCGCACGCAAAGGCACCCCATTAATCAGCGTGCCATTAGTAGAACCCATATCGGAGGCGACCACCGCACCACCCTGCATCGAAAGCTGCAGGTGACGGCGAGAAACGCCCTTATCATCCAGACGAAAATCAGCATCAGAACCGCGGCCCAACACAAACGGCAGACGATCCACCGGGTGCATGCGACCCTCAATCTCCAAGAAGAAACGGGGAGCGCCCGTCGCAGGGGACGGTACGGGCATGTTCAGGCGAGGTGCCGGAGCCTGCTGAGGCGCAGGTTGAACAGGCTGCGCGGGCTGGGCGGGCGGAGCCGGCTGAGCTGCAGGCTTCGTAATGCGGGTCGGCAAAGAAGACTCACGCGGCGGACGCACCGGCGCATAGTTGGTGGCACCACGCAGAGACGACGGGGACGCCGGAGCCTCCGGCACAGAGAACGGCTCGAAGGTCGCAACAACCTCAAACTCGCCCTCAGAGAGAGAATCAAGAACGTTGAACGTCACGCGAACCGCACCGATCAGGGTGTAACCCTGCGCGCGGGCGTGCGAAATCGCCAAATCGCACAGCTCAACAGCGAACGGGTTGCCCCACTCGCGTACGCGAGGGAAATCAACCGGTGCGAAACGGAGAGTATAGACATTAGGAGCCATAGTGCGGCCGCTGCCGTCCACATAGGACTCGTCATCCATCATGATGCGGACGCGGTTAGCAACATCCGCCTTCGCAAAGGTGCCGAAGCCCTTGGAAAGGCCGACAGTGCGACCGATGCCTTGCTCCAGCTTGCCCAGCTTGTCGAAAAACTTCATGCCGCCTCCTTCTCAACGACCATTCCGAGCAACAGACCGCGCAAACGGTCTTTATCCGAAAGGCTCAGTTTAACGAGCGTGTCTGTGCGTTTGCTGTGTGCCCTGTGAAAGAACACACCCGATTCTATTTTAGGTGATGCACTAGCCATCGCTCTGGAACCCCGTCATTTAGCGGGGAATTGGTTATGGATATGAAAAAATCCCCGGTTCTTTCGAACCGGGGATCGTTGGTGCGCGAGGGGGGAGTTGAACCCCCACGCCCTCACGGGCACACGGACCTGAACCGTGCGCGTCTGCCTATTCCGCCACTCGCGCATGTGTCTTACGGTGTATCACCGCAGGCAACACATAAAACTATACGGACTGCATGCAGTGCTGTCCAATTGAGAGAGTGTGACCTTTGTTACTTGTGAGTGGTGGAGGGTTCAGGAAAAGCCTCCGAGGTACTATCGGACACTCCGCCGGAGGCAGCCGCACCGGGAGCATCTGCATCGTAAGTAGCCGCGGAACCCCGCGCCGTACGCTCGTGCTCAGCCTGTTCCCGGTCAATACGTTCCAAACGCGCACGCAGCAACCACGTCACCGGACCCACATACGGCAGGCACAACACCAGCAGAAGCCACTTCAACTTCTGTACCTCAGAAAAATACGGATTCCGATGAATCGTCACCAAGCACAGTAGCGCCAACGCAATACCAGCCAGAAACACAACCGTGACCACCAGCTCCAGTACAGCATTCCAATCCATGAGCCCTCCTAACATCCTCCCTAAGCATACAGACCCTGCAAGAACATACAGACTGCAGGAACCCCCTCACAGGCACCCCCGGTACGTAAAAGGGCCCGCCCCGCACACAGCAGGACGGACCCTCCACAAAGCCTATACAAGAAAGCCTATACAAGGCTCACAAACTAGCGGCTAACCTTCTTAGCCTTCTTCGCAGCACGACGCTCAGCAGTCTTCGCATCATACTCAGCCCAGAACTCACGGGTAGTCACCTCATCGGTGCCATCCCACGCCGCAAGATTCTTCAACTCAGGCATATCCGAAGCCTTGAAAATCGGCTCCAAACCAGCCTTACGCTGAGCCTCATAGTTCTTCAACACCGCAACAACCTGCGGAGTCATCAACAGAACCGCCGTCAAGTTCACAATCACCATGCCGGCATTCAACATATCCGCGGTAGTCCACACCAGATCCAGCGAAGAAATCGCGCCGAAGAACACGAACACCAGAACCAGTGCACGGAAAATATTCATCGGCAGCTTACGCTCAGTCACGAAACGCATGTTCGACTCGCCGTAGTAGTAGTTACCAATCACAGTCGAGAACGCAAACATGAAAATAGCGATAGTCAGGAAGTGAACCGCCCAGTCGCCCAGCTGCATAGCCAAAGCCGACTGAGTCAGCGACGCACCACGCGAACGATCACCATAGGTCGGGTTCGACAGCAGAACAATAAACGCGGTCACAGTACACGCCATCATCGTGTCAAAGTAAACACCCAGAGTCTGCACGTAACCCTGCTTAGCAGGGTGAGAAATAGTAGCGGTCGCGCCAGCATTCGGAGCAGTACCCATACCTGCCTCGTTAGTCAGCAGGCCACGCTTCATACCCCAAATCACGGCGCCCATCGCGCCACCGGTCACAAACTCCTTAATACCGAAAGCACCCTGGAAAATCATCAGCAGCATATTCGGAACCTCAGAGATGTTCAGCAGAACAACCAGCAGGCCCAGCAGTAGATACAGCACCGCCATAATCGGTACCAGCCACTCAGTCACCGAAGAAATCGCGCGAATACCACCGAAAATAATAGCCGCAGTCAGCGCCACCATAATCAGACCAATAGTGATGCGGAAGCCCATCGAGTTAGTACCCGAAACATCAATGTTGAACGAGTTCGCCGCAGCATCCACCACAGCATTCGTCTGAACCGCCACAAACACAAACGCATAAGTGATCACAATGAACGCCACGAAGATGTAACCCATCCAGGGAGCATTCAGACCGCGCTTCATGTAGTACGCTGGACCACCAATGTAAGAATCCTTACCGCGCTCCTTGTACAGCTGACCCAGAAGGGACTCCGCGAAAGCAGAAGCCGCACCAACAGCAGCAATAACCCACATCCAGAACACAGCACCCGGGCCGCCCATAGCAATAGCCAAAGCAACACCCGCAACAGTACCGGTACCCACACGAGAAGCCGCCGACACAGTAAACGCACGGAACGAAGAAATACTCTTCTTGCCGTCAGCCTCACGAGCAACCGGGTCACCCAGGACACGAACCATTTCCTTAATGGAACGCCACTGCACGCCGCGAGTACGAATCGTAATGTACAGACCAGCCGCAATCAGAGCGTAGTAGAGGAAATTACTCCACATCCAGTTCTGCACAGTATCCACGGTGGAAGTCAGTCCCGCAGTCTGCGTATTAATGTCCCCGATGATATTCAGAAGAAAATCCACTCGGTACTCCAATCTTGAAAGCAAAAAGGCCCTCACTCTCAAACCCGAAAGACGGACAGCGTGGGGGCTACATTGCTGGGTGGCGCGGACTCAAAGCCGCGTAACGGAGGCACATACGCTCCGTATGATTAGTCACCTCATTGTGTCGGGTACGCCCCCCGCTCGGCAACTTAAATAAGGGGCCCAAGTCAAAATGTAACGAATACTTAATATATGGGCAGAGTAAATATAGACTCCGTGGAGGTGTTGACGGCACCGGCAGGGCGGGCACAAAAAGCCCGGCACAAGGTACAAAACCTCGCACCGGGCTTAGCGGAGAAGCGGGGGTATCAGTCGGGCTACGAACGCTCAGGCTTCACAAACGGGAACGACAACACCCCACGAATCTGCGTCTGAGCCAACAGCATCACCAAACGGTCCACACCCAGACCCAAACCACCCGTCGGCGGCATACCTGTCTCCAAGGCGTAGAGGAAATCCTCATCCACCTCCATCGCCTCCAGATCACCCGAAGCCGCCTTCAACGACTGCTCCGTCAGACGCTCACGCTGCACCAGCGGATCCGCCAGCTCAGAATAAGCACAGCCCATCTCCATGCCGTTAATCACCAAATCCCAACGCTCCGCCAAACCCGGAACACTACGATGCGGCGCCGCAAGCGGACTCGTCTCCGCCGGGAAATCCGTATAGAACGTCGGCTCCACCGTATGCGCCTCAACCAGCTCACCATACAGCTCCTCAACGATGGCACCCGGACCCATACCCTCGTGAACACGCACACCGTGCTGCTGCGCCAAAGCCAGCAACTCCTCAAAATCCGTCTGCACATCCACTCGGCGACCCAGCGCCTCCGACAGGGCATCACACACCGACACCACACGCCACGGACCCGATACATCAGACACCGTGCGCTCACTCGACGCCTTATGCCCCAGCGGCAAAGACACCGAACCAAACACCGCCTGCGCGGCATCCTTAATCAGGCGCTCCGTCAACTCTCGCATCTGCACATAATCCGCATACGGACGATACGCCTCAAGCACCGTAAACTCCGGATTATGGGTCGCATCAGCACCCTCATTACGGAAATCACGACCCAGCTCATACACCGGACCGCTACCGCCCACCACCAGACGCTTCAGGTACAGCTCCGGCGCAATACGCAGCGTCAAATCCTCACCATAGGCGTTGATATACGTGCGGAACGGACGCGCGCTCGCGCCACCGTGCACCGTATGCAGAATCGGGGTCTCCACCTCAAGGAAACCCTCCGCATCCAGTCGGGCACGCAACGCCTTAATCACCGCGGTGCGCAAACGCAGGTTCCGCATCTGATCCGGATTCACCAACAGGTCCGTGGAACGGCGACGCAGACGCGCCTCCGGGTCGGTAAAGGAGTCGAAGGGGATGGGGTGCAGACTCTTCGATGCCATGTGCCAGGTGGAGGCAATCAGCGATGGGGTGCCATTGCGGCTCGCCCCGTAGCTGCCCTGCACGGTGATGATGTCACCGGTATCCAGGTTGCGGGAGGCGAGGTTCAGCAGGCGTTCGCCCACCAGGTTGCGTTCCATGATGACCTGCAGGGTCTTAGCGCCTTCAATGAGGGTAATAAAGAGGACCCCGCCATGCTTGCGAAGCGCGCGAATACGGCCCGAAACCATGAATTCCGAATCTGGAATATTTTCAGAAGAGAATATATGCAGAGCATCCTTGACACCCAGCGCAGAGGCGCCATTACTGCCCTTCTCACCACCCAGCGGATACGGCTCCATACCCGCTGCACGCAACGCCTCCAGATGGCGCAGACGATGCTGGGTCTGATCGCTACGCGACACCTCAGGAAGCTCTTCCACAGAAGCAAGCTGCATCCGGTGAAGAGACACCAACTCATCAGCAGAAAGAAGCTGCTCCTGATCCTGCAAACGGCGCGCCGACAGATTCGGCAAGAAACCCTCCGCCATGCCCGCAGCAAACACAACATTCGCCATCGCCAACGTCGGTTCCGTCGCCAAAAAACGAGGAACCCACAGCGGGGCAAACTTCAGATTGAAACGATACAGACGGCGCAATTGCAGAAAACGATCCAGCACACCCAAAGAGCGGGAAGCAAAACGGTTCCACGCTGATGCACCCACCTGATCAGCAGCCTCAAAAATATGGCCGAACATCGCAAAATTCAGCGACACCCGACGCACACCCAAAGACGCCGCCTGCTCCATCAGCGACGCCACCATAAACTCCACCACACCATTAGGCGCCTCGGGGGAGCGGCGCATAACATCCAACGACAGGCCGGTTGAACCCCACGGGACGAACGACAGCAGAGCCACCATCCGGCCTGCCTCATCATGAGCCGACACCAAAACAGACGAAGAATCCGCCGGATCATTCACACGATTCAGAGCCATCGAAAAACCGCGCTCCACACGCCCATGACGCCACGCCGAAATATTCTCCGCAACCTGCTGACGCTGCTGCTCATCCAGCTCTGAAAAACGGCGCATCTGCACCGTGTACCCGCCGCGGCGCACACGCTGAACCGCCTGACGCACCGGCAGCATCGACGTGTCATTGAGCGTGAAACGGTCCGCCTCAAGAACCGCCTCCTCACCCATCTGAATAATCGACAAGCCCGCACGGTTATAGGCGCGAGCACCCGCCTCACTCACGCTCAGCGCCGCAGGAACCCAACCATAGCTACGCGCCTGCAGCATCCACTGCTCAATTGCGGCATCCCACGAATCAGGGTCACCCACCGGGTCGCTCGACGCCAAGCACACCGAACCCACCGAGCGGTACGTAATCGCCGCCTTCTGGTCGGGAGAGAAAATAACCTGCTTATCGCGGCGCGTTGCAAAATAGGAGAGCGAATCATTGGTACCGTACTGCTGCAGCAGGGCGCGGATCTTCAGCTCCTTCTCGCCAGTCCACTCATTCGGGGCACGATAACCGCGAGCCAACAGGTACAGCGCCGCAACCAGCGAAGCACCGTAACCAAACGAAGCCAAGAAAGCCACCACATCAGCAGCCCAAACACCGGGATGCGTACGCTCAATACCCATGCCGTGCATGAGTAGCTCCCACGGGGTGATGGAACGCAGCGGCTCCCACACACCGATCCGGCAGAGATACCAGAGCACTACAGTGGTCAGCAGAATACCGCCAGCCGCCGTAGCAGCCGCACCCGCCCACGAGAGGCGACCAATGCGTGCCGGGAACGCCGACCGAATCGAGAAAAGGAAAGGTACCAACGCACAGGCAAACACGATGGAGAGCGTATCGACCGTTGAGGAGAAAATACGGTCCTTCGGCATGATCCCCGCGGGGAACGCCAGCGTGAAAGCGCTATGGGTCGCGATCAGCGCGCCCAGCACCTGAAAAATGATGGCCGCAATGAGGGCAGCGCGCTTGCGTACAATCAGCCCGGACACCATCACAATCATCGTGATGGCGCTGGGCAGAGTATGCGTGGAGGGAATATTCAGTAGGTCAGCGGTGACTTCCCACCAGGTGAAGCCGCGCCCGTGCCGCAGAGGAGAGATAATCCACGCAAACGTGGTCAGAAGCGCGGCAAAAGAATACACCCCGATGACCACGCGTGCTGATGTCTCTGCATACCTAGAAGGAGGCGCAGGCGCCTGCCCTGCTCGTTCTGTACGGCGACGTGAGGTAGTGCGGTGAGACATCATGATCAGCGGGAATCGGGGTGTAGAGAAGGTGCTGGACCTTAGAGGATCTGGCTAGGCTTCAGCCTTCGGGTCACGGTAGGTGCCTTCGAAGACGTCGGGGATGCCGTTGTCGTCAGCATCCACGCTTTCCTTCTCAGCCAGGGCACGGTAGTGCTTGTTGCGGCGAGACAGGATAGCCGCACCCACAATGGCAGCCAGAACAGAGCCGACGAGAATCGCAATCTTTGCGTCCTCGGTGTGCGCCGAGCCGTGCGGGAAGGACAGCTCAGCCACCAGCAGGGACACGGTGAAACCAATACCACCGGTTGCAGCCAGACCAATCACGTCAATCCAGGCGATATCCGGGTCGAGGTTAGCGTTCTTGAAGCGGGTGACGAGCCAGGTAGTACCGAAAATACCGAGGGTCTTACCGGCAACCAGCGCAACCATAATGCCAACCGCCACGGAGTCGGTGAGGGCGCGTCCGAGGCCTTCAAAACCGCCCACAGCCACACCCGCGCTAAAGAACGCGAAGATCGGCACGCAGATGCCGGTAGAGAGGGGACGGAATCGGTGCTCCAGCGCCTCTGCAAGGCCGTGTTCAGCCTGCGCCGCCTCAGAGCGAGCGGACATCTTCACGGGCACCAGGAAGCCCAGAACCACACCAGAAATGGTCGCGTGAATACCGGACTCAAGGAAGAGAGCCCAGGTGATAATGCCCAGGGGCAGCAGCAGAATCCATGCGGCGAGAGGCTTCAGGTGCAGCATGGTCTCACCGCGGTAGGCGATGAACGCGAAAAGGGCGAGAGGAATCAGCGCGAAGAGCAGGTACTCGCCGTGGAAGTTATTGGTGTAGAAGATCGCGATAATGCAGATTGCGATCAGGTCGTCGACCACAGCCAGGGTCAGCAGGAAGACACGCATCGCCGAGGGGAGGAAAGTGCCCACAGCGGCGAGAACAGACACCGCAAACGCAATATCGGTTGCGGTGGGGATAGCCCAACCGTGCAGAGCGGTGGGGCTGGTGAAGTTCAGCGCCGTGTAGATAATTGCGGGCACCGCAACGCCGCCGAAGGCAGCCGCAATCGGCACAATAGCGGTGGACGGCGACTTGAGGTCACCGATCACGAATTCTTTCTTCAGCTCCAGACCGGTGAGGAAGAAGAAAACGACGAGCAGACCGTCTGCCGCCCAGGTACCGACGCTCATCTGTAGGTGGTTGAAGCCGGGGATAACCGGGCCGACCACGGTGTCTCGCAGACCAAAGTAGAGGGTGGAGGCGGGGGTGTTGGCGAGTACTACTGCCAGCACCGTTGCGATCAGAAGCACGGTACCGCCGACTGATTCTGCACGCAGAATATCGGCTACGCGGCGTGAGTTGCTATACGAGCCGCGGCTGAGGGTATCTGGGTTGGTGTGAGTCATTCTCTCCTCTTTCTGCCGCGGTATTCTGCGGCATCTAAGGCTTTTAAGTTTACTCCGCACTGTATGAGTATTCGAGTACCCGCTGGCGGCTTTTAGCTCATGGACGGTGCACCGCGGTGTGTCTTTATGGCGTATATGCATAAACGTTCCGCCCTCGCCGCGTGGTGCGGTGAGGGCGGAACGTTTTAATATTTCTGCAGGTATTCTGCGTGGTCGACTAGTGCTCTAGTCGCGCAAATGCGAGATTATGCGCCTGCGATAGCGGGTGCGCCGGACTCCTGGCCGTGGTCGTCTGCCAGCTCGCGTGCAACGTAGTTCTCCAGGTCGAAGAGGTTGCCGTTTGCGCGCTTTACGACGGTCACCAGGGTCTCCATGGTTGCAACTTCCTCAACCTGTTCCTTCAGGAACCAGAGGATGAACTGCTCGCCCAGTGCGTAGTTCTCAGCGCGTGCTGCGGAGAACAGCGCCTCGATCTGACCGGTGACGGCCTTCTCCTGTGCCAGGGACATGTCAACGATTTCCTGAACGTTCTCGAAGTCGTTCTTGACGGCGGGAACGGAGGGAATCTCGACCTTGTGGCCGCGGTCCAGCTTGTACTGAACCATCATGAGTGCGTGCTCGCGCTCTTCGAGGGACTGGCGGTAGAAGAACTTAGCCAGCTGGGGCAGGTCCTCACCGTCAAGCCAGATAGCCATGGACAGGTACTGGTGGGATGCTGCGAACTCGTGGCCGATCTGCTCGTTCAGAAGGTCGTAGAAAGACTTAGACATATGGTTTCTCCTTATACGGTGGTTGCTTTGGGGCGCCGGATGGCGCGGTGCAACCTGTTGATATTTATCGTAAGGGGTGGGGTGTGTCATGTACAGAGAGAAAAGGCTAATCGGTGAGGCAGATGAGGTACCCCTGACATATTGTCACCACAACCCTTAGTGTGGATACCCTGAATACTTTCTTTGGATTGAGTGGTATTGCGTGTGTTCCCTTGAGATTTCGCGGTTGAGGGAGGCACTGGATACCTCAATCTCCCACACACTTACACGAGGTGGCTTGTGCTCGACTGCCGTTCATCCGGCGTTCCTGAGTGGTCCTCGAGCTGTAAAAATTTTTTTAAAATTCTTTGCATGTGGCGATGGCTGGGGGTACTTGAGGCAGTTTTGGGGTTCACGTATGCCGTAGCGCTCGCGGCCGCAAGAGGCTGTTTAAAGAAAGTCTATTAAAGAGATAAGGCACGTTCCCGGTGGGGAGTGTGCCTTATCTCTGATTCTCTCAACTCTCACCCGAGGTGGAGGAGGTTATTGTGCGGGGTAGTCCCCGCGCTGGAGTGCATCAATGGAGATGACGTTTGAGGGGGTGTTGCCCAGGACTGCCTCGCCGATTTCTGCGAGGTGCTCAACCTGCTCGGTCGTGAGGTGGTCGAAAATCTGGCGGCGTACTTCGCTCACGTGGCCGGGTGCGACCTCCTGCACCTTCTGCTCGCCTGCGGGGAGCAGGTGGCAGATGCTGACTCGGCGGTCTTCGGCGCTGAGGGAACGGCGGACGTATCCGCCCTTCTCAAGGCGTGCCACGACGCGGGAGAGGCGTGCGGGTAGGGTGTTGGTGGTAATTGCCAGCTCAGTCATGGTGAGGGAATGATCCTTAGATTCGGAGAGCATTGCGAGCACCATGTATTCAACGAAGCTAATGCCGGCTTCGGTCTGCAGCTGGTTTTCCAGCTTGCGGGTGAGGCTGAAAATGATGGAGCTGATAAAGAGCCAGCCTTCTCGCTCCTGCGGGGAAAGCCACTGGATGGATTCGCTGTGTGCGGTATTGTCAGACCGCTGCGCAGGCGTGGTTGGTGTGGACACGGGATTGGTTCCTCTTTTATCGGATATGGAGCTCCCTTTTTAAGGGGAGATGCGGTGTGTTGGCACCCATTGTAGCGAAAGGTCTGACTAGGTAACTCAAAATTGGTACGGTCAAGTAATGCTTGACACTTTGGTGCTAATTTTTTGAGGGGTGCTAGGGGTGTCTTTTTGCACGCAGTGACTGCAAATACCGGGGGTATGCAAGTGACATGCGACATATTTAAAAAGATTTCTGGTACAAGTATAGACGAGACCGTACCAAGAAGCACCTCCGTGCATAATGCTAACTTCTGCGGAATATCAAGGTTTTTTGGGTGGCGGAAGAAAATTCTCGGGTTGGCAAAGAGTGTCCCGGGGTCGAAAAATAACGAAACGATAACAAAAATTTTAAAAAAATCTCGGTTTTGGCTTTGCAACCGTAATGAAACCGTGTACACTAATTACATAACGGGGTCGAAGGAAGCCTCCGAGGCGAGACCGGAAGCTCGCTTCGATAGGTTCGACTCTCTATTTATCGGTGATTGTCGTCGGTGTACGAGTAACTCGTATTTCTACCGACGGATGTGCGGTGCGGGTGCAGTTCGTGGTTGGGCTGCATTCCGTACCGTATCTTTTTAACTCAAATTTCTATCAACTCACTCTAAGAGCATCCAATGATCGGGTGCTCTTTTTCTTTGCCCTCATATCAGCACCGGCGAGCCCTGTACGAGCCGGGGGAAGCGTACGAGGAGGCGCAAATACCTGCGCTGTGTGACTACACAGCACGGCTACACAGCGCGGCTGCACGGTGAAGCTGCACGGTGTGGTCGTGTTGTATGGCCGCACTGTGGGGCTGCGGTATTGTTGCGCCGTATCGTGCCGGGAGCGTTATTCACAGGGGTTATCCACAGTGTGGAGAACTTACACGCATGTGATTTGGTGGAGCGGAGCTGAGACTCTCCACGGATGCAATTTAAGGGCTCTATAGAAAAATTCTTGTAATTACAGGCTTTCACAGCCGTTAAAACCGAGGGTCAGTTCTTAAACAGAAGAGCTTTTCACCTTTAAATCCACGGAACGCCAGAGTTTCCACACCTGTGGATAACCCTGTGCACTTAATCCACCGCCTCCGGCGTAAAGAGGTGTGTAAGACCGCTCGACACCCCTGTTGGCGTCCAAAATTTTGGCTAGTAGAAGGAAAAATGCCTCGAATGAGAGCGAAAATTCTGTAGTTTATCCCCTGCGCATCCCCAAAATCGGCTGTTATCCACAGCAGTTATCCACAGTGTGGAGAACTTACAGCACTGTTATTCACATGAGTGCATACCCTGTTATTTCAAGGCAGAAGAGGGTACCGAGCCTGAAAAGCCTGTTGATACACAGGGTTATCCACAGGTGTGGGGAAAAGTTTCCGTCTAAAATCCACAGGCTCGAGCGGGTTGGTGCGCACATGTGACGCTCCCCAATTCATGAAAAGTAAAGTAAACGCTACGCTGGTAATCTTTAATACAGGCCAAGCATTCTAATGAAAGGCATCATCATGGCTGAAAAGTACACCCTCCCCGAGCTCCCCTACGACTACGCGGCGCTCGAGCCCCACATCTCCGCAAAGATCATGGAGCTGCACCACGACAAGCACCACGCAGCATACGTTGCAGGCGCTAACGCAGCTCTCGAGCAGCTCGAAGAGGCACGCGAGAACGGTGCATACGGCAACGTCTCCAAGCTCTCCAAGGACCTGGCATTCAACTTGGGTGGCCACACCAACCACTCCATCTTCTGGAACAACCTGTCCCCCGAGGGTGGCGACAAGCCCACCGGCGAGCTGGCAGCAGCAATCGACGAGTTCTTCGGCTCCTTCGACAAGTTCCGCGAGCACTTCACCAACGTTGCACTGACCATTCAGGGCTCCGGCTGGGCAATCCTCGCATGGGACACCGTTGGCAAGCGCCTCATCATCGAGCAGCTATACGATCAGCAGGGCAACATCTCCGTTGCACTGATCCCTGTTCTGCAGCTGGATATGTGGGAGCACGCATTCTACCTGGACTACCAGAACGTCAAGGGCGACTATGTCAAGGCATTCTGGAACATTGTGAACTGGGCTGATGTTCAGGCTCGCTTCGAGCGTGCAGTGTCCCAGACCAAGGGCCTGGTCCTCTAATCTAAGGTTTTGTCAGCGCGGTGAAGTGGCCGCGGTGAGATAACTGAAACGGGTGCCCGGCGCCTCCATATTCGGAGGTGCCGGGCACCCGTTCGTTTAACGGCTTAATCGGGGTATGTCCGCAGTTTTAAACGTGATGATGTAACAACTGGGATGTGAAATTTACAAATATGGAGATTTTGAGTGACAAAATGTAACTCTTTGGCGGATTGTGTCACTCAAATGTAAAGTTCACACCGGAGCGCATACATGATTGCTATGTAACTTTGTCCTAGCCGGTGCTGGATGCTTATTTCCTGCCCCGGATATACGGGGAGCCCTAGAGTGCCAGCGTGCGGTCAATGCGGATGCGGCGGCAGAAATCCTCATCATGGCTCACCACGATGAGCGCGCCGGTATAGGCTTCAAGCGCCTGCACCAGCCAATCCACCGAAGAAATATCGAGGTTGTTCGTCGGCTCATCCAGCATGAGTAGCTGCGGTACCGGATCCGCCAAAAGAACCTGCGCCACCGCGGCACGGAAACGCTCACCACCGGAGAGCTCACCGGTCTTATGGTGCACGCTCTCACGACGGAAAAGTAGCCGCGCCAGCTGATCACGAAGATGCTGTTCGCTCACCCCGGGGTTAGCCCGCTGCACGCTCTGCAGAAGAGTCAGCTCCGGGTCGAGGGTAATGCGCTGCGGAATATACGCCCCCTCGATGCAATAGTCGACGCGGTAGGCGGGCTGCACGGGGGAGAGGTAGTCCGCCTCGCCTGCGTGGGCGATAGCGTTCAAAAGGGTGGTCTTGCCGCTACCGTTTGCGCCGGTAATATGCAGGTGCTCGGGGCCGCTGAGAATCAAGTGTTCGGGGCGCTCCGCCGGGGTTCCATGCTGGCTCTCGCTATTAGCCTCGGTGGGTGAAAAATGCAGAAAATCAACCTTGGTGGGTTGCTGAACGGTAAATGTTTCACGTGAAACCTGGGCAGAATCAATCCTGCTCAGCTCCAGCACCTTACGTCCTGCGGGTAGGGGCTGCTGGCTCAGCTCGGCATAGATTTTCTCCTGGATGCGCACCTGATCCTGAGCGTTCTGATACGCCTCTTGAGCCTGCTCCTGCTTGCCGACGCGCAGAACTCGAAGCTTTGCCGCCGCCTGACGTGAGGCGTCCTTGGCGAGGGCAAGAATCGTGTCCGGCTGGTCGTCCTTCCAGACCTGCGCCATGTTCTTCGAGATAATTTCCTGCGCCTGCACCCACTCGCGATGCGCCGAACGCACCCGGTTCTTCGCCTCGGTCACGCGACGCTGAGCCGCCTGCTGCTCGGTGTCCAGCGCCTGGCGGTAGGTGCTGTAGTTACCCTCAAAGAGACGCAGATGCGCCAGCCCCTGGCGGTCGGCGTGAAGCTCCGCAATCATGTGCATGCGCTCCAGCAGGTCACGGTCGTGGCTAATGATGAGCGCCGGGCAGGGTAGCGCCTCCAACGCGGCGAAGAGCTGAGCCTTCGCTGAGGAGTCCAGATTGTTCGTCGGCTCATCCAGCAGAATGAACCCGGGGTCAGAAATCATCAGCGAGGCAAGCGCGGCAATGACCGCCTCGCCACCGGAGAAGCTGCTCATGTTGCGGGCAAAGAGCGCCCGAACCGCCTCCGAGTTGTCGCGATCAACCACGGTCGCCGGGGTGAAACCGTAGGTCGCAAGAGCCGCGAGGGTGCGCTCCTCAACGTCCCAGCTGTCCCCGATGATCTCATAGAGTTCGGGGGAGTACTCGCCGGATTCCACTGCCTGCAGCGCCCGCAGAATCTCGGAGATTCCGCAGAGCTCGGCGAGGGTTTGATTCCGATTCAGACCCATATCCTGAGGTAGATACGCCATGTGTTCCGGCGCCGCCAAAGAACCGGAATCCGGGGTCAAATCACCCAAAATCAACCTCATAAGGGTTGTTTTTCCGCAACCATTATCACCAATGAGCCCGGTCAGAGGTGCCGAAAATACCGCCGACAGATCCGCAAAAAGCGGAGGCTGGCTCGGGTGCGCAAAGTGCAGATGAGCGATACTAATGTGCGCCGCTGCATGGGAAGTGGCGTGCGAGCGGACATCGTGGGAAGAAGCGGAACGGGGAAAGGTCGCCTGCGGCTGAAGTACGTGTGTCATACGAGCTCCTTGAGGTATGGATGCTCGGGTGCTCTCAAACTCCGACGGTGGTGCGTTGCAGCAGTGTGCCGGCGGTTTGGGGGTGCCTATGCTGAGCGCGTGGCGGTAAGAGGATCGCCCTAAAAAGGGTGCGAAAAAACCCGAGCGTAACGGTGGATGTACTTGTGCCCGGGTGCGTGCGCGCTGATTGGAACACGTAGGAAACGTGTCCGTAGAGCTGCTGCGTGAGCGCGCGAAAAATTCTTCTGAGTCCGGGCTTATGCTCGGTGGGTCATTTCTTTGATGCCTCCTAGATTCCGAAGGGCACCCCGGTCGCGCCTTGGGTGGCTTCGGTCAAACGATACGTTCAGCTCCGTCAGCTACCCCCGTGGTGGGGCAACATGGATAGAGAGCTGAGGACTCCAGCATAGGAACTGGCTGGGCGCTGAGTCAAACACCTTCCCATGTAGGAGAAGATTCAGCGTGCTGATTCCCCGAATGGTTCCTTCCCGAGAGTTTTTGTTGAAAGGTTGAGTGTGCGGTCAATGCGGATGCGGCGGCAGAAGTCCTCATCATGGCTCACCACAATGAGCGCGCCGGTGTAGGCTTCGAGCGCCTGCACCAGCCAATCCACCGAGGAAATATCGAGGTTATTCGTCGGCTCATCCAATATGAGTAGCTGCGGCACCGGATCTGCCAGAAGTACCTGCGCCACCGCGGCACGGAAGCGCTCACCTCCGGATAAATCCCCAATGCGCTGATGTACGCTTTCGCGACGGAAGAGCAGCCGCGCCAGCTGATCACGAAGATGCTGTTCGCTCGCACCGGGATTCGCCCTCTGTACGGTTTCAAGGAGGGTGAGCTCCGGGTCGAGGATGATGCGCTGCGGCAGGTATGCGGTGTTGTCCAGGCGGTAGAGCACTTGGTATGCAGGCGGCACTGGGGAACGGTAATCAGGGTCATACGCGTGCGCTATCGCATTGAGAAGCACAGTCTTGCCACTGCCGTTTGCGCCCGTGATGTGCAGGTGTTCGGGTCCGGTCAGGATAAGAACCTCGGGAAAATCTTGGATTTGAAGCAGATAATCAACTTTATAAGGTTGTGTTTCACGTGAAACGGTGTTTTGGGTGTATGCATTCTTAAGGTCGGCGCTCTGCGGTGTAGACGCGCAAGAGTCGTTCTTCACCCGATGTAATTCCAGTACCTTCCGCCCCAGTGGGAGCGCATCCTGAACAAGTTCCAGATAGATACACTCCTGCACGCGCAGGTTCTTTTGGGCTTCTCCAACTGCCGCCCGCGCATCCGCCACCATGCTTTCGTGGGCTGTGTGAAGTTTCCCGGCAGAGTGCTCTGAACTGTTTTTATCCAGGCCCATAGCCATGCCAGGTTTCCGCTTTGACCGCTCAAATTCGCGACCTCGGCGGGCGTTGCGATCGAGCTTAATCTGGTTCTCGGCACGCTCACGCACAGCCTTACGCGCCTCATTCTTCGCCTCGGTCACGCGACGCTGAGCTGCCTGCTGTTCGGTCTCCAGCGCCTGCCGGTATGTGCTGTAGTTACCCTCAAAGAGGCGCAGATGAGCCAGTCCCTGGCGGTCGGCGTGAAGCTCGGCAATCACGTGCACGCGCTCCAGTAGGTCGCGGTCGTGGCTAATGATGAGCGCTGGGCAGGGCAGCGCCTCCAGTGTCGTGAAGAGCTGGGCTTTCGCCGCGGAGTCCAGGTTGTTCGTCGGCTCGTCGAGCAGAATGAACTCTGGGTCTGAACACAGAAGCGCGGTGAGTGCGGCTGTGACCGTCTGACCACCTGAAAAGGTGCTAAGGGGACGCATCAGAAGGTTGCGACGGGCCTGTGTATCGGTCGTAGTGAGGGCAGGACCAAAACCATGTTCGGCAAGGGCTACGAGGGTGCGTTCTTCAATATCCCAGGCGTCGCCTATGGTGTCGTAAAGGCTGGGGGAATATTTGCCCGATTCCAGCGCATCAAGCGCCTGCAGTATTTTTGTAATTCCAAAAATATCGGCAAGATGCTGATGCCCACTCAACCCTAAATCTTGCGGTAGGTACGCTATGTGCGGTGGGGTGCTGATTATGCCTTGACTAGGGTTTATGTCGCCAAGAATAAGTCTGAAGAGGGTAGTTTTTCCGGCGCCGTTATCGCCGATAAGCCCGGTGAGTGGCGCAGAAAATACCGCGGAAAGGTCTGTGAAAAGTGGGGGCTCACCCGGATGTGCATACGAAATATGGTCGAGTGTAATGTGGTGTGGCATGGGCCGAGTTCCTTCGAATGGGTGCTCGGATTCCCGCCATCGTAGTGCACGTTAGGCATGAGAATATGAAAAAACCCGAGCGCGGTCTGTAGGTACACGTAAGCCCGGGTAGTGGGGTGGACGCATAAAAGCGCATTGACCTGGTGTCGTTGGATCCGGGCTTATGCTCGGTGGGTCATTTCTTTGATGCCTCCTAGATTCCGAAGGGCACCCCGGTCGCGCCTTGGGTGGCTTCGGTTCAACAATGCGTTCAGCTCGCAGGTTACCCCCACGGTGAGGTAGCGCGGATAGAGAGCTGAGGACTCCAGCATAGGGAGCGTGCGGGTGCTGAGTCAAACACCCTCCCGCAAAACCTTCTGACAAGTACCGATACCCCCTAGAGAGCACTAGAGAACACAAAAGGAGGGGCGACACCAATCGGTGCCGCCCCTCCTTTTAAGCATTAAATCTGCGCGCGTACAACACGCGAAACGCTATTACGCTTCGTGGCGTTCACGGTACATACCCAGCGGGCCCGCATCCGCGTACGCCTGAGCGTCGTTGTAACGGTACAGGCGCGGCGGGCGGTGACGGGTGCCCTCCACGCGGCGGCCGGTGTCAATAATCGACTTCGACGCCGCAATCTGGCGGCGGAAGTTCGCCGGATCCAGGGTGCGACCCAGAATCGCCTCGTACACCTCACGCAGCTGCGCCAGGGTGAACTCTTCACCCAAGAAAGAGTGCGCAATACGCGAGTACTCCACCTTGTTCTGCAGGCGGTAGAGCGCGTACTCAATGATTTCGTTGTGGTCGAAGGCGAGCTCGGGCAGCTCATCCACCGGGAACCAGCGGATGTTCTCGTGCACGCGAGTGTTCGCGACCTCGGTGGCGGGAATCGACGCCCAGTACACCACGGAAACCACGCGCTCGTGATCAGTACCGGGTGCCGGTTCAGGCTCGCCCACAACGCGGGCGGCACGCGCCTCGGGGGTGCGCAGAACGTCGCCGAATGCGTAGAGCTGCTCCAGGTAGCCGGGCTGCAGGTTGGTTGCGCGCTTCAGGGTCGAAGCCGCTGCCTCTTCGAGGGAAAGATTCGGGTTGAGCGGACCGCCGGGCAACGCCCACTGGCCCTTATAGGGCTCGCGGAGGCGGCGAACCAGCGGCAGCCACAGGGTCGGGTGGATTTCGTTTTCCTTGGGGCGCAGTGCCAGAATAACGGTCGATACGGCGAGGGATACAGAGGTGTGGTCCACGTCGTTGTGCTCTTCAGCGGCGACTGCGCCGGGAAGAGGCTGGGATGCGATGCTCATTCAAGCCTCCTGTGCGAATGGGTATCGATAGGTGTGCATACTCTATCCATTTTAAGGGGTTAATAGGGTAAAAATGCACGCAAGGCACTCGCTGAGTCGAAAACCGGTACCATCCGCGTCGTATCAAGGGGAAAAGTTCAGGTACCGGACACGCCAAAGCACCCCTCCTACCTGTCCAATAGAACAGGCAGGAGAGGCGCTTTGGCGTCTACTTATGCAACATCTAACTATGCAATTTTAGATGCAGAGTAGGGGTGCAGACTAGTCGATCTGTAGCTCGCCCATAGCGTCCCAGCCGTCGCCGTCAACCAGGCGAGAAACAATCTTCGGGGTTGCGGTCAGCATGGGGCGCATGTCCTTCAGAGCCTGCTGGAAGTGGTCAGAGTTCACGTGCGGGCCAGCTGCGTCGTCGTTGAAAGCCTCGAGCAGAACGAACTCGTTCGGGTCCTCGATGCTGCGGGACCACTCGAAGAACTTGTTGCCTTCCTCGGCGCGGGTTGCCTCGGTGAAAGCGCGGGTCTTCTCAATCCACTGGTCGGCGTATTCGGGCTTGACGGGGAACTTTACAGCAATGAAAATCATCGGAACTCCTTAGGTTGAAGAGTAGATACGTACCCTTCCAGTTTAAGCCCCGGGTGCTCGCCGGCGCTGAAGAATAGGGTGTGAGGCAACGGTTTTAGCTTGTGGCTTTAACCGCTGTGTCGGGTGGCTTGTGTGGCTTTAGTTTGCCGCCGCCTTGAGTACCTGCAGGGCGCGTTCGAGTGCCGCACGGTCTGCCGCGATGGCTGCAGCCCTCTGCGGGCTGGCGGAGTCGCCTCCGAACGCCGCGTTGTAGTACATGCCGTCACCCAAAAGCAGCACGGTGCGGGCAATCTGCTCATCACCCAGCTCGGCGAGGACGAGCGCATGCCAGCCATCCTGTACGCGGCTCATGGTCTGCTGGGCGAGCTCATTATTGTTCTGAGCCAGGCGGCTGAGGGCAATGAGGGCACGGTCGAACGGGGTGTTATCCGGCGTGGAGGAATTGATGTAGTAGGCGCTTGCCCCCTCGGGTGCCTGCTCCATTGCCGCGAAGTCTTCTTTAGCCAGGGTGAGGGTGCGTTCTGCGAGCGCCTCAAGGAGCGCCTTCTTGGATGAGAAGTGGTAGAGTAGCCCGCCCTTGGAGACCTTGGCGGCGGTGGCGACGGCGTCGAGGGTCGCGGCGCGTTCTCCCGAGCGAATCAGCAGGTCGACGTAGGTGTCGAGGATGTGTTCGCGGGAGATGTTGGCGCGCTGTTTGCGGTGGTTGGGGGTGGTCATGGGTACCAGTCTAACCGCTTGAAACTATACCGTCCAGTTGGTATAGTTAATCTTCGTTTATGGCCCCGTCCGGACCCCTAAAACCTCACTAAAAGACCTAGCCCAAAAGACAGGCCGAGCTGATGCCGCCGCGTCCGCCGCATCAGCCGACACCTTATAGACGCACGAAAACAACCCATGACGAATCACAATCCGCACACCACGGCTCTGCCCATTCACGCCCCCGACCAGAAGACCAAGCGCTGGGCGGCACTCGGTGTGCTCATGCTCCCGGTGCTCCTGGTCTCCATCGACAACACAGTGCTTGCCTTCGCGGTGCCCGCAATCGCTAAGGCGCTGAGCCCCTCCTCCGCGGAGCAGCTGTGGATCGTTGACTCCTACTCCCTGGTGCTCTCCGCCCTGCTCGTGCCCATGGGCGCTATCGGTGACCGCATCGGTCGCCGCAAGCTGCTGCTCATCGGCTCGACCGGCTTCGCGGCAATCTCTGCGCTCGCGGCATTCGCGCCCTCCGCGCTGATGCTCGTGGTTGCCCGCGCCCTGCTTGGCATTTTTGGCGCCATGCTCATGCCGGCAACCCTGTCGATTATTCGCAATATCTTTGTGGATGCGACCGAGCGCCGCATCGCTATTGCCGTGTGGGCTTCGGGCTTCTCGGCGGGTGCGGCGCTGGGCCCGATTGTGGGTGGTTTCCTGCTGGAGCACTTCGACTGGGGTTCGGTGTTCCTGCTCGCTGTGCCGATTCTGATTCCTCTGCTGATTCTCGCCCCGATTATGGTTCCCGAGTCGAAGGACCCGAACCCCAGCCCGGTGGATCCGCTGAGCATCCTGCTGATTATGACCGGCATGACCGGCATTACCTTCGGTCTGACTCACACCTCCGAAACCGGGTTCGATGCGGTGGCTATCAGCACCATCCTTGCCGGCCTGTGCTTCATTGTCCTGTTCGTGCTGCGTCAGCTCAACCGCGAGAAGAACGATATTCAGCCCATGCTGGATGTGCGCCTCTTCCGCAACACCGTGTTCACCGGCGCGATTACCGCAAACCTCATCTCCATGATGGTGGACGTTGGCTTCATCTACTTCGCCTCCCAGCACCTGCAGTTGGTCTCCGGTCTGCCGCCCATGTACGCCGGTATGCTGCTGATTCCCGGTACCCTGGCGATCATTATCGCCGGTCTGGTGATTGCGCGCGTGGCGGTGCACTTCCACCCGGCGCAGGTGGTGTCTTTCGGTCTGGCGCTCCACGCTGCCGCGTTCGCGGTGCTCGCCTTCCTGGGTGCGCACAACGACTTGGTGATTATCCTGATCTTCATTGTGCTCGGTACCGGCATCGGTATTGCGCAGACCATTTCGAACGACCTGATGCTCTCCAGCGTGCCGCCGCGTAAGGCTGGTGCGGCATCCGCGATCTCGGAGACCTCCTACGAGACAGGTACGGTGCTCGGCACCGTCATCATTGGTGGCATGCTCACCGCCGTCTACCGCGCAAATGTGGTTGTACCCGACGGCCTGGATGAGACTCTCGCCGACCACGCCCACGAAACCCTCGGCGGTGCCGTGACGGTCGCAAGCCAGGTGGGTGGCGAGCAGGCGAACCAGCTGCTCTCTTCCGCATTCGCCGCCTTTGACTCCGGCGTGGTGCTGAGCTCCGCATTCAGTGCCGTGCTCATGGGTGTTATGGCTGTTATCAGCTACCTCATGATCCGCAAGGCTCCTCGCGAAATGAAGCCTGCTGAACACTAATACAGCGCACTAAACCTCATAGATAAGCCCCGCCTGCCGTTGCTCTTAAGCATCGGGAGGCGGGGCTATTTTTACGCACCCACCTGCGCATTTAAAGGTTCAGCACAGGTGCCGGTGGTACGGTAAAACAGCGGGCATCAGCCCCGACCGCAGAGGAACCAGCGGCTCCACACAATCAAGGAAGAACGCCACCATGGGACTCAAAGACTGGATAGCACCCTTTATTACGCTACTCATTGGTGCTAGCACCATCTTCATCTCCTACAAGAACTACCAGGCGCAGGCGGCGGCAAAACCCTCCGAACTGGCGCGACTGGAACTGTGGAGCAAGCTCCTCACCGAAGCCGGCTTGGACCTCAACGCCCTACCCGACCCCGAAAAGCTCACCTCCGACCAGCGCGTCGTCCTCGAAAACTACCGGGTCTTCCTCAAGCGTGCGTCCCTCGAATCGAAGCTGCGTAAAGTTGGCATCGACAGCAACCGTATCTTCAGCCTGCTCATGAAGCGTGCGCACTCTTCCGTGAAGCCTACGCCCATCCCCATTGGCGACTCGATTAGCTACTACCGCCTGATTCTACGTGCCCTGCTGTACATTTGGGTTCCGCTGGCCGTGATTTTCATCGGCGTGCCCATCATCGTGGTCACCATCGCCTACCTGATTGGCCTGTTCACGAACCACCGCGGCAATCTGTCTGACTTTGCACTCTCCCCGCTCGCCGTGGTGCTCCTGATTGTTGGTGCGGTCGCCGTCGGTGCCCTCGTGTACCTGCAGAACCGCATTATCTCCGCCATTATCGCGAACAATGTGTACTTTTACTTCTGGGATATTTACGGCTCCAAGAAGGGCGCTCGCGACTCCAAGGACGCCTACAGCGAGCGCCTGGCGGCTAAAACCTACGCCGACCAGCTGTTCCTCGGTCAGCAGGAGTTCGCTCACCAGTTCCGCGAGAACATGTACATGGCGGGTATTCAGGAGATTGATGAGTACCCGCGCGTGCTCAGCGACAGCGTGATGCTGCCGCGCAACTACCGGGTTGCGGAAACCACCGAGGGTGAGGACCGTATCGACCGCTTCGTGAACTGGGTGCGCTCCAAGATTGGTTTTGAGCGCCTGGAACCGCGCATCATCTACAGGCTCGAACATAAGGACGCGCACAAGGATGCGAAGAAGGAATCCGCGCACGGTGAGCCGGTAGCTACTGAGCAGGGTGTTTCTGGGCAGCCTGTAGAGGCGCCGGCTCAGGATAAGCCGGAGGATGCACAGAAGGCTCCGGAGGCGCCTGCCTCTGCGGAGTCCGCCTCGGAGGAGCCCATCGTCGCGGAGGTGTCCGTCGAGGCTCCTGCCGAGGTACCTGCCGAGAATCTGGCTGAAGTACCCGTTGAGGATGCGCCCACCGAACCCGTCATCGGAGGCGCCGCCGAATTGTCCGCCGCATCTGGGGTATCTGCCGCATTCGGAGAGGATGATCCCACGGAGGTGTTCAACCCCATCACACAGAACGCCGCTATCGGCGAGAAGGCTGACGATGAGAAACCCAAAAACTAAATAGCCGCCCGGAGCGCAGAAAATCTCCGGAGCACCACATTCCGGGCATGAGAAAAGGGTCGCAGCCTACGAATCGCCATTGAATCGTAAGCGTGCGACCCTTTTCCTTTCCCTTCAAGGAGGAGCAGAATCGGAGGTACCGCCCGACCAAGAAGAGCCAAATGATGCGCCCCTCCACCAGTAGAGGTTGCCTGGCAGAAGAACCCGCAAGAGCGGGTCGGCAGAGCGCCCGGTGGAGGGTGCATCATGCTTGAGGAACCGCCCCTAAACCCACCAAAGAATGGGTTGAGGGAACAGAAAACCCCGAGCTGGCGCATCTCTTGAATCTTCAGAAAATCTTGTCTCTTCAGAAAATAACTACATCTCGGGGTAGGGGAGGGCGATTCGCGCTCCGGGTGGGACCTACCCTCTCCCACCCGGAGGCGAATCGTGGGGATGTTCGCAGTGTCATGAATACATCCCACCGAAATCCCTCACACGTTCGGGGTTTCAGTATGAGCGGTATATGAGCCTACCGCAGTCTATGCCGCAACCTCGGGGTTACGGGAGATAACAACCTTCACCACGTTGTGCTCGGCAGCGTGGGTGAACAGGTCGTAGGCTTCCTCGAACTGGTCGAAGGTGAAGCGGTGGGTTGCCATCGCCTTAGCGTTCAGACGACCCGAGCGGACCATGTTCAGCAGGTTACCGACGGTGTTGCAGTTGACCAGGCCCATGTTGATGCTCACGTTAGAAATCCACATGGTGTTCAGGGGCAGCTCAACGGGCTTGCCGTGCACGCCAGCGTTCGCGATGTTGCCGTAGGGGCGAACAATCTTGGTGCAGGTCTCGAAGGTCTGTGGAACGCCCACAGCCTCAATTGCCACGTCCACGCCCAGGCCGTCGGGGGAGAGAGCCTTAATCTTCTCGATGAAGTCCGGGTCGCCCGCGTTGACCTTATCGGTTGCGCCCAGCTCCAGCGCCTTGTTCATGCGGTTATCGTCAAAGTCGACGGTGATGACGCGGCCGGCACCGCAGAGATTAGCGGTCATGATAGCGCCCAGACCCACAGGGCCCGCACCCACAACAGCGACGGTGTCGCCGGGCTTGGTGTGACCGTTCAGAATACCGATCTCGAAACCGGTGGGCAGAGCGTCGGTGAGGAAGAGGACGTCCTCATCGGTCAGCCCCTCCGGAACCAGGTGAACCGAAGTCTCAGCGTAAGGAACACGCACGTACTCCGCCTGGGTGCCGTCAATCATGTAACCGAAAATCCAGCCGACACCACCAACGGTCTGGCAGTGCGAAGGCTGGTTCGCCTTACAGTAGGAGCACTTACCGCAGCTAGTCACGGCGGGAATGATGATGCGGTCGCCGACCTTCAGGTCAGTCACCGCGGAGCCAACCTCGGTAATGGTACCGACAGCCTCGTGGCCCAGGATGCGTCCGTGATCCACCTCGGGGCAGTCGCCCTTCAGGATGTGCAGGTCAGTACCGCAAATGGTGGTGGTGTCGACACGGGCGATAACGTCCGTGGGCTCAAGAATGGTGGGGTTCGGGACTTCCTCCCAGGCGCCCTTCTGGTCGGGGCCGTGGTATACATATGCCTTCATGATGACTCCTTCTTTGAAGCTCTAATGAGGGTGCAGTGACTGCTTTATCACTACATGTATCAACCCATAAGAAATATTTGATAGGTTGTATTTTCATTAAACCCGACGTGTTGAATTATGCGCTTTTATTACGCGGAGTGTATCTTTTAGTTCTTTAAACATGAACATGATTCACTTTGGGTATTTAATACCTGTAAATAACGCACGAGGCGCACCCCCCAAACAGGGATGCGCCTCGTGCGTTTACTCGTGCGTTTAGCCGAGAAAAGTTGGGTTGAGCCCGGGTTGAGCTGGGCTTAGCTCTTCAGCTGGGCACGCGCTCGCGAACGAACCGCCGTCACCGCCCACACCAGCACAAAAGCCGCCACCATCGACAGCACAATCGTGCCACCAGTCGGCAGGTTAAACGCCCACGACAGGTACAGGCCAACAATCGAGCAGATACCGCCAAACACCGGCGAGAACACCATCATCGACCCCAGACGGCGGCACGCCAGGCGGGCAGCCGATGCCGGAATCACCAGAAGCGCCAACACCAGCACATTACCGAGCGTCTGCAAACCCAGCACCACAGAAATGGTCACCAGAACGTACAGCACAATATCCAAGGCAAGCACCGGCAGGCCCATTGCGCGGGCACTCTCACGGTCCAGGCTGACCGTCACAATCTGGCGGTGGAACAGCCACAGCACCAGCAGAATAACGGCACCCATAATCGCGGCCTGGGTAATGTCCTCATTCGAAACACCCACAATCGAGCCGAACAAGAAATCCTGCACCGACCCCGAATAGCCCGGCGCCAACGAAATAATCACAATACCCAACGCAAAAGACGCCGCGAAGAAAATACCGATCACGGAATCCTCGCGTAGCCGCTGATTCTGGCTAAAAATAGCCACCAGAATAGCCGTCACCACGCCCGCAGTCAGGCCGCCCATGACCAGGTTGCCGCCCAGCACGAACGCCACCGCAAGACCCGGGAACACCGAGTGCGCCACCGCATCGCCAATGAAGACCATGCCGCGCATCAGCACGTGGCAGCCCACCACACCGGTAACCACCGACGCGAGCAGCACCGCCGCCAGGGCGCGCGGAAGGAACGCCAGAGACGGGTTGAACAGGTCGGCAAGAAAATCGATAGGAGTAATCAACGGGCACCCCCGGTAGAAGCAGTATGGGCGGGGGAGAGAGAATGATTAGAAGCGCAGGAATCAGGCAGCTCGTGGCCGTACTCATCCAACGCACCACCGGCACAGGTGAAGCCCGTGCGGGCGTGGCCCTGCGCCTCCTCAATATCGTGACCGTGCAACCACGTATGCAGCTGCTCCAGACTAAAGGAGTCCGCCGGACCATCCAGGTGAATATTGCCACGCACACCGCACAGACGCGAGCAGGACTCACGCGCCGCCAGCATGTCGTGCGTAGACATCAGAATCGTGATGCCCTCGCCCGCCAACTCACGGTACAGGCGAGTCAGAGTGGTCTGAGTCGGCGCGTCCACACCCGTAAACGGCTCATCCAGCAGCAGCAGGGAGGGGTTCGCCGCCAAAGCGCGTGCCAAAAGAACCCTCTGACGCTGACCGCCGGAAAGCTCCGCAATGGAAGCATCCTGCAGGTGCAGAACGTCGGTGCGTTCCATCGCCGAAAAAACCTGCACCCAATCCTTCTTCGCCGGGCGGCGGAAGAACCCAATCTCACGCACGCGACCGGTCATCACCGTGTCCTTAACGGTCAGCGGAAAATCCCACTGGAACTGGTGCTTCTGCGGCACATAACCAATATGCGCACGCGCCACACGCGGCGACTCACCCAGCACCCGAACCTGACCGGACGCCGGGCGAATCAGACCCAAAATGGTGCGCAACAGCGTGGTCTTACCGGCACCATTAGCACCAATCAGACCCGCGAACTCGCCGCGCTCCAGGGTCAGGGACAGATCCTTGAGGATGGAACGGCGCGCGTAGCCGGCGTACAGGTTTGAAATCTCTAGGACGGGCTCAGTGCCCGCTGTTACCGATGCGCTCACGAACGGTCACCGCGCACTTCATCCAGAGCCTCACGCTGCGCGGAGGAGCGGCGACGGAACGAAAGGAAAGCGCCCACGGCAATCACGGCTGCCACGCCTGCGGCAATAGCACCCCAGGGGATAGTGAACTCTGCCTTGTAACCGCTCTGGTCGCTCGCTGCGGCGGCAGAAGAAGAACCGGATGCCTGTGCACCGGACGCCTGGGTACCGGCGGCCTGAGAAGCAGAAGAAGCCGAACCCGAGGATGCAGAACCGCGAGCCTGCGCCTCCATCGCGTACAGGGAATCAGCGCTCGCAGAATCACCCACCGCAAACTTCAGGTAGCGGGTATCAGACACGGTCGAACCGTCAGACAGCTCAGCGCTCGCGGTGACCTTCAGCAGGTACTCGCCCGGGGCGGTGAACACCCAGTTCGCGTGGGTGTGAGTGTTCTTCTCGACCCACAGCTTCTGCGGCTCACTCTTGGTCGAGGACCACAGCACCTGCGGTGCCGAGAAGTTGCCGTTCTCCAGGTACAGGCTGAACGTGCCGGGGCCGCTCACCTGCTCCAGGGTCAGGTTCACGCCGCGGTTCAGCTTGGACACCAGCTGCGGATCCTGAGTGTTCCAGCCCGGCCAGATCACGCCCTTAGTTTCGGTCTGCGGAATGACGTACACCTTAGAGCCGGCGGGAGCACCCACGAAGGAGTAGCGCGGGTCGTTCGGCACCTCAAGGATCGCCTGGTCGCTACCGCGGTAGATGACCTCGTCCAGGCTGCGCCAGACGGGGCTCTCGCCGTGGTCGTCGTGGAGCATGAGCTCAAACTTGCCGTTGTTGAAACGAGGACCCATATCCACGTGACCGGCAGAAATTTCGGTGCGGCCGGATGCGACCGGCTGCTCCGCCGACAGGGTCTGGGTGAGGGCGCGCTCGCCGCGGCTGAGGTTGCTGTCGCTCGGCTGAGCCGAGGCGCTCTCGGTGGTTGCCGGGGTGGTCTCTGCGTGTGCCGCACCCAGGGGTGCGAGTATAAGGCTGGCGCCCAGAGCCAGGGCGGGCAGGGCGCGGCTACGTGAGGAACGGGAGGGGGTGGTTGAGTTCATCATGAGGACTTCCTAGAATCATGACCGAAACGGTGTGTGAAAGATTATCTATATGCTGATACGGCTATATGAGCTTGTGGGTAGCTTAAATTCGGGTTACGAGGTGCTCGCCTCCGAGCAGCTGGCACCCGAAGAGTCGCCGCCGGAGCCGTCCCCGGAACTAGCCCCCGAGCACAGCGCAATCGTGTGAGCATTTGCCAGCATCATCTGCGCGTAGTGGGGGGCCTGGGCATCCAGGGTGTCCGAATAGAGCACCCCGGTACGCACCTGAGCCTCCCGAGCCAGCTCCGTGAGAACCGGTGAACGCATCGCCGTGGACTTATCCAGGTAAATCGCCGGCACCTTCAAATCCTCGACCGTGCGACGCAGGCGCTGACGCTGCTGAATGCTCGGCTCGCCGCTGGCGCTGGCGCTCACAAAACCGGCAATGTGCAACCCGTAGGTGCTCGCCAGGTAGCGGTAGCCGTCGTGCGTGGTGACCAGGTTGCGTGCCGACTCCGGCAGGCCTCCGTACACCTGACGTAGCTGAGCGTCCAGGGCGTCAAGCTCCTTCATGACCTGCTCGGTGCGCGCCGCGTACTCGCTCGCACCCGCCGAATCGGCGGAGATCAGCGCGTCACGAATGACCTGCACGCTCGCCTTCGCGTTCGGCACCGAATGCCAAATGTGCGGGTCGATTTCGCCGTGCACGTGCTTGCCCAGAACGGCCTGCGCCAGCAGATACACCTGACCGCGATGCTCCGAAGCACCCGAACGCAGGAAACGGTAGCTACCGCCGGCGGGCACCTCCTGCAGGGTGCGGGAGGGGACCGCGACCACGGTGCGGTTCAGTTCGTACTCTACGGCGCCTTGGGGGGAATCCGCGCGAAGCACGAGCCTGCCGTCGCCGGTGCGTGCCGTAATATCGGCGTGACCTGCGGAAAGAACCTTGATCTCGGCGGCAGAAACGTTCTGTTCCTTCGCCAGGCGGTCCACCAGCTCCTGCGGGTCACGACCGACCGCGCAGTACAGGGTGCCGCGCGAAGAACGCACCGACTCCGGCGCATTGACCGCGGTGGCACTCAGCTCAATGGCGTACTCACCGGCATCACTAAACGCCCACGACAGGTGCGTATGCGCCTGCAGGGGTAGCTCCAGCGAACCCATGTCGCCGGTACGGATCGCGGTGTCCCCCTCACGAGTGAGGTTCACGCCGCGCGCATGCGAATCGCACAGCATCTCCACCGCGCCGAAGGTCTGCGTAATGAACGCCGCCAACTGCGCATTCGACGAATCGGTGGCGGTGCGCGCCCGCACGCTCTGCACCTCAAAGCGCATGCCTGCATCCGAAGAATCGGCGGGTGCAGACTCGTTCTGCCCGCCCTCTTCAACGCGCAAACCCAGCCAGATGGAGTCCAGGGAGGCATCCTCAACAATGGCTTCGAGCTTGCCGCCGTACTGCTCAATCTTCTCCGCAACCGCCACGGACACAACGCCCGCGGGCAGGTTCGCCTCAACCATTTTGCTGAGCTTACGCTGCTCCAGCAGCAGACCGTTCGTCAGGGCGCAGCGGGCGTAGGCGACATCGCGGATATCGCGCAGGCTCGGCTCATACGAGTGCGGGTCAGCACCGGCGGGCACCAGGGAGTGCACGCTGGCACGCTCTCCTGCAATCTGCTGCGCCAAGTCCGCCAGAATCGGGGTCGTGGCGACCACGCGCATCCGGTCGGAGGAGGCATTCACGGTGCTGGCGCATCCGCTCAGTGCGAAGGCACCAGCCCCCACCCCCGCACCCACCGCAATACGGGAGGCGAGGGTGAGGGCGGTACGCCGACTATATGCTTGCGCGCGGTTGCCGGTATGCCCGCTATGCGGTGTCACCGCTGCGGCCCTTTCGGCGTGCCGAACGCAGAATCATGGCACCGAGTGCCAGCGCCAGAATGGAGGTGCTGACCATGAACGGGTCGATGACCACACCGGTGTTCGGCAGCTTACCTGCCGCGGCTGCCTTCTGGGCGTTGGCGAGTTCCTGGCTGGTCAGGGCGCAATCCTCACCGGAGGCGGTCTTGCCGACGATGCGCACCTTGGATCCGTCGGGCTTGGTGACGATGCCGGTGGCTTCGTCTACGGTGCCGTTGACGGGGTTCTTTGCGGTGCTCTTCTCGCCGCCGTTGTTGGCGCTGTTAGCGCTGTTAGCGTTGCCACCGTCCTGCTTGGTTTCTGCCGCACCCTGCGCGTTGTTGCTTGCCGGGGCGTTATCGGGGTTGCCGACGGTGAAGTGCAGAACCGATTCGCTGCTGACCTGCTGACCGTTCTTCAGGCGTGCAGTCCAGCCGATGGTCACGGTGTAGCGTCCCTCAGCGGTGAACACCCAGTTGCTGTGCTGGTGGGTGTTTGCGGGCACCTGGAAGGAACCGCCGCTACGCGAATCGAAGACCTTCTGACCGGCGGAACCGAAGTTGCCGGAGAGGAAGGTGGACATGGTGCCGGGGCCCTCAAAACCGTTGAGGCTCATGGTGACGGGGCCGTCGAGCTGCTTGAGCAGTTCGGGGTCCTGGGTGCTCCAGCCGAGCCAGGGCACGCCCTGCTGCTGGGTTGCGCCAATCATGTGCACGGGGGTGCCTGCCGGGGCGATGTTCTCCATGCCTGCGGGCAGGTTGATCTTCGCGGCGTCATTGAGTACGAACTCGAGAGCGCCGGGGGAAACGTGGCGGGCGGGGCTGGTGCGGTCATCCTTCACGCTACTGGTGAGAGTGCCGCCGTTGAGGATCGGGCCCACGTCGAAGTGACCGTGGGTAACTTCTTCACGGCCGCTGTGCTCGGCGGTGTTGACCACGGCGAGGGTGGGGATGCTGGTCGGTGCCTGGGCTGCCTGGTTGCTCTGCTTGTTGTCCTTCTGAGCGTCCTTGGAATCCTTGGCATCTTCGGCGGGAACCTCGGTGGCGATGCACTGCTGGTTCAGGCTACCGGGCAGACCGGAAGACAGCACACCGCTGCCGGTAATGCCGCCGCCGTTGCTGGGTGCGCTGACGTTCTGGGCGTTGGA
Source organism: Rothia mucilaginosa (assembly GCA_963534775.1). Classification (GTDB taxonomy): domain Bacteria; phylum Actinomycetota; class Actinomycetes; order Actinomycetales; family Micrococcaceae; genus Rothia; species Rothia mucilaginosa_D. The sequence continues at coordinate 46,981 of CAUSUH010000006.1, forward strand.
GCCCTTCACGCTGCGGTTGCCGCCCTTGTTTTCTCCCTTGTCGGAGCCGTTATTGGTGTTGTTGGCGCCGCTGATAGCGGTAACACCGGATCCGCCCTGGGATGCCTGCTCGCCATTCGCCGCCGCCTTCGCGCCGTTCGGGTCGGTCACCTGCGCGGCGTTCTGACCGTTCACAGATCCATCCACGCGGCGAATACCGGTGGATGCGCTCGCCTCCGCAGATGCACTCGCCTCAGCACTTGCGGAGGCAGAAGCGGAAGTAGATGCGCCGGGGGTGCCGGTGGCACTCTCGGTTGCGGTGGCGCTCGCCTCGGGGGTTTCAGTCGCCTCGCTCGTGCTTTCCTTTGCTGCTTCCTTCGCAGCGTTCTGCGCGTTCAGGAGCTTGAAGCCCTCCTCAGCGTCGGTGCCCACAGCGATGGTGTAGGTCGCCTCGGAGCTGACCGGGGTGCCGTCGGCAAGGGTTGCGGTGGCGCGGAACGTCAGCTGGTAGATGCCCGCACGGGTGAATGCCCAGCTGAGGTGCTCGTGACCGCCAGAGGTGATGGTGTGCGGTGCGAGCTTGTCGTTGGTGCTGAAGACGCGCGGGTTGTCGCGGCCGGATTCGGTGAAGACTTCGGCGCGGCCGCCTTCGGGTACGCTGCTGCGCACGAGTTCAAGGTTGATGATGTTGTCCTTGAGCGCGCCGGGGCGGATTCCTTCCGCACCGAGGCCGGGGTAGAGCAGGCCGCGGGTGCGGGTGGAGGGAATGTAGAAGATGTCGGTGCCTTCGGGGGCAATGTAGTCGTAGCCTGCTACGACGTTGGTGTGTGCGTCCTCGACGTCGGGCAGGTGGAAGACGGTGCGGGCGGGGTTGAATCGTCCCTGCTGGCCGGGGCCGGTGTCTGCGAGGGTGGCGAGGGTGAACTGGTTGCCGTCGAGGAAGGCGTTGAGCATTTCGGTGTGTACGCCCGCGATGACGTAGTCGCCTTCGTAGTTGACGTAGCTGCGCGACTCGGTACCTGCCTGGGCGCCGACCTGGTTTTCCTGCGCCTGTGCGGCGGTGAAGGTGCCGACCTGGGGGAGGGTGAGGGGTGCCCCGAGTGCGAGGGTGCATCCGAGGGTGGTTGCGCTGAGTAGGCTCAGGGGTTTGGTGCGTCCTTGCATGGTGGCTCCTTGGATGACTGCTCGTTGGCTGGCACACTGCCCGATGCTTTCGGGGTTTGCCCGGTGCTGGGCCCAGTACTGGGTCCGGTGTTAGATCCGGCGACCTGTTGCCGGTTTCTCCCTTGCGTCCGAGGTGTGCTCTGCCGTGTTTTTCTCTTTGTGGATGTGTATGGTGTGCGTTTTTGGGCGCGCCTCTGCGCACACGTATTTCTGAGAATCACTATACTCACTTAGGTTCAAAATGACAATTATTTGCAAAAGAGCTACCCTAGAGGATAGAAAAATGAGAAAGGTTGTCATGAGCTCTCAGAAGCAGACCCAGCGTCGGGTCACCACACACACCCCCACGCTCTTCATCCCCGGCGGTAAGCCCGCCCTCCGCCGCGCCGCCGCATTCCTCTCCGCCGCAGCACTGCTCGCGCTCGCAGGCGCAGCCCCCTCCCTGCCCGCCGCAGCAGGCCCCGACGACGGCAAAATCGTCACCACCAAGGGTCACGTCGACGCACCCAAGGCATACTGGGACGAGCAGAACGGCACCTTCGTCCTCATGAACGAGGCGAACCCCTACAAGACCGGCGCAGACACCTACGAACTGGACAAGACCGTCAACTGGGTCGGCAAGGGTTACAGCACCAGGGACGGTAAGTCGCAGTACACCATGACCCTGGGCGACTCGCCCTCCCTGGCGTTCCTCGGTGAACCCGGCCAGACCCTCTACATGGCACCGCACCTGACCTACGGCAACCAGGACCCCATCTGGGCGGGTCTGGGCGCCTCCACGAAGGTGCCCACCGAGCGTTTCCGTGACGGTGTGTTCGCTACCGACATCCTCTCCGTTGAGGGTCCCGGCCGCATGGAGCTCTTCCGCTACAACCCGGATGACGCGCCCGCCGACGTGTACCGCATGCTTTCCAGCAGCTCCACCGGCTGGCACTCCTGGCTGCTCGACAAGGGTAGCCACACCCACAACACCACGACCTTCACCCGCCCCGGCCGCTACGTGGTCACCTACCGCACCGTGGCGCGCTCCACCGACGGCCGCATCATCAGCTCCAAGCCGTCGAAGCTGGTCTGGCAGGTTGGCGGCATGCAGCCCGTGCTCGGTGACGGCACCCCCACCGCCGTGCCCACCGTTGACCGCTATAACGCGGCACCCGTCGGTGACCTGGACACTGCGAAGTACGCACTCTCCGTGGCACCGCACCGCCTGGATGCCGACCCGGCAAAGAACAAGGACGCTGACGACAAGCTCAGCGACATCACCTTCACCGCCGCAAACAAGAACCTCAAGGGCACCCTGACCCTGTACAACAACGGCTACTTCCTGACCGACCTGCCGGTCGTGAACGGTACCGCTACCTGGTCTGAAATGCTCGGTAGCGAAGGCTCCCAGCTGCAGGCTGTCTTCACCCCCGACACCTCCGACGCGAATAGCGCGGAGGCGTCCCGCTGGATCTCGCACAAGCTCACCTACGAGCCCGGCAAGGCTGAGAGCGTGTACAGCGACGACGGTAACGGCTCCTGGCCCGAAGAAATCCCGGACGCAGCGAACACCGTGCTCAGCACCGAGCAGTACACGCCGACCAGCATGGACTACGACGTGACCGTCACCCCGAACGGCAACGGCTTCAGCACCGTTGAGGTCCGCTTCAAGGACCCGAAGGTGCGCGGCTTCCTGCGCGGCGGCTTCTACGCCCAGGATGACCCGGTCTACCCCTACCTCGATTTGGAAGGCTCCATCGAGGACGGTGTGGCTCGCTTTACCTTCCGTGACGAGTCCTTCTACAAGGGCACCGCTCTGCGCGTGAAGATGCTGACCCACCCGGACATGAACGCTTCCGCCTCCACCACTGAGGTTGCGGCGAACTACGAGCCGGGCACCAAGTACACCGCACACGGCGCGCTGGCACCGGACAGCGCACCCATTGGCGATGCACCCAAGCCTGCCCCGGTGGATCCGGCACCCTCCGCTGAGCCCACCGTCGCGCCCTCTGCCGAGCCTTCTGCTGAGCCGAGCGATGCTCCCTCCGAGGCTCCGACCGCTGAGCCGAGCAACGCTCCGTCAGTATCCCCCAGCGAGGTTCCGACCGTGCCCGCAGTGCCCACCGCCTCCGCAGAGCCGAGTGCACCTGCTCCGGCGCCCTCCAGCCCGGCGCCCTCCAGCCCGGCACCGTCTAGCCCCGCACCGGTCAACCCGACCCCGAGCGCCCCTGCTCCGACTAGCCCGGCACCGTCTGCGCAGCCGTCCACCCCGGGAACCCCCGGCAACCAGTGCGTACCCGGCAAGATTGACGGCCGCACCAAGATCTCGCACGGCCACCTGGACATCCAGGCGACCCTGAAGGACCGCCAGCTGTCCGTGGGTCTGCGTGATGACAGCGGCATCATTGACGCTGATTCGACGGTGCGCCCGCTTGATTCGGTCGTGTGGACTGTCAGCGAGAACGCCCGCCGTGTACGCACCGAACGTATGGCTGATGAGAAGCTGAACTTCATGGGCCCGGTCGGCACCGCCTTCTACGGCCTGCCGCAGACCCAGCAGAGCGGCCTGCCTTGGCCCGGCTACAACACGCAGGACATTGACTACTCGCAGCTGCGCGGCCCTGTGCGCCTGCACGTGGTTCCGAAGGTCATGCCTGAGGGTGCACGCTTCGGCATGTTCACCGAGTCGCTGAATGGTGCGGATGTGCTGCTGGATTCGACGACCGGCAAGACCACGATCGACATTGATTACGCGACGCACGCGCACGCGAACTGGGTGTTCTCTGAGCCCGGCCAGTACATGTTTGATGTGCACTATTCTGCGACCTTGGCTGATGGTACTGAGGTGAAGAGCCCGGTGCAGCAGCTTGCGGTTGCTGTGGGTAAGAAGGCATCGGATGCGTGCTCGTTTGAGACTGCCGTGCCGAAGGACCCGAACGCTGCGTCGGATGACTTTAGTGGTGTGCGCCGTGTGGATTCGGCAACTCCGGGCGGTACCGCTGGCGCTAATCAGCCCGGCTCCGCACAGTCTGGTGCCGCGCAGGCTGGCTCCGGTCAGGCTGGTGCTTCTGGTGCTGCCGGTGGAGTGAACGCGCAGGGCTCGGCTGATGGTTCTGCTGGCGGCGTGTACCCGGGTGGTGTCTCCGGCGGTGGTACCGGTGGTGGCTCCCTGGGTCAGTCTGGTGTGTCTGCTGCGTCGGGTGGCGTTAGCTCCCAGCAGGGCGGCCTGGCGCGTACTGGTTTTGGTGCGGTGTCTGTGGCTGTGGGTGGCGCTCTGGTGCTTGGTGCCGGCACTGTGATGGTGCTGCGTTCTCGCCGCCGCGCCTCCTAGCGCTTGCTGCGTGAGGACACGCTGATACGATAAAGCCCCCGCGGCTGAGAGAGTGAACTCTCGGCCGCGGGGGCTTTATTTTTAGTTTATGAGGTTGTTATTCTTTGATTTCTTCAAAGCGGGTCGTATCAAAATCCCGATCTTTTTTAGTGGATAAGTTTAATACGTGGAATAGGTACTTTTTTCCAGGCTGTGCGGTTTTAACATATTCGGAAATCTTCCAGCCCTCGGGAGCTGCGTACATCGTGAGAGTGCCGCATTCCTCCGTCTCGAAGACGCCTTTTAACCCGGTGTCAGTCATTCCACTAACATCCGTGCCGCGACGCTCTTGCGCATATGCCTTCGTTACGGTGCAGGTGGCGGTTATACCATCGCTGTCATCGCGTGCATTTTGAGGAATGACAAAAAGTATATATGCGCTCAGCAGAGTTAAAACAATTACTAGAATTCTTTCCCGCAATTTATAATTAACTTCCACTTGTTCCCTCACTCTAGATTAGAAAGGTTAATTATTGGATTATCTGTCATTTAATCGATTCCATCGTCCAATGTCTATAGTATTCAAATCTTTTACATTTTCGAAAAAACCGGTAGAACGATCAATTTTATCTGAAATATTGTTCTTTAATTTAGATCCCTTCTCTAGTGTTGTATTAAGTGTGCCATATCGAGTATTCCTTGCTTCATCAGCACTCATTTTTGCGCCATTCTTAAGGGCGGATTTTCCAAAATCCTTAATCCAGTTCTCAGTTATCTTCTGGTCCAATTCTCCTAATTTAACTTCTCGACCCTGCATGGTTGCCTCAAGTCTATACTGTATGGAAGTCTTGGCCGCCCCTGCGGTAGCATCAATTACGGAGTCACGAGAAATTTCGTAAGAGTTCCTCTTGAAGAACTCCCAAGTAGTCTCCTGCTTCATGGGTAGCATCAAGTTTGTGGGCGGAAGAGCGCTATTCTTTTTAGGTGACACATACCCGTCAATACCAGCACCCTTCTTCATTAAACCACTTATTCCAGCACTAAGCCCAGAAGCAGTAGCACCAGAGATAAACATGCCGGTAGCACCAAGCAAGTTTTTATCCTTCACATTATCATCCATGTAGTATGAAACCACATTGTTGATGCCGCCCGTAATAGTGTCTTTTGTTACATCTTCAAGGATTTTATCTTTGTTTAACATTCCTCCAAACTTAGTGGCGTGGGGGGTAAGCGCAGATTTGACTGAAGCGGTCGCATTCGAAGCTGTAGTAGACGCCCGCGAAATTGCAACAGATACCCGCGAAGCGGCAGCGGCAGATGCTCGCGAAGCTGCAGCAGACGCCCGTGAAGCTGCAGCAACTGCCCATGAGTCAGCAACAGCTGCTCGCGAAGCTGCAGCAGACGCCCGTGAAGCTGCCGCGGTAGATACTCGCGAAGCTGCAGCAGACGCCCGTGAAGCAACAGCAGCAGACGCCCGCGAAATTGCAGTAGGTATTTTCGAAACCATAGCAGAAGCAGCCTGCTGCATCTCTACAGCCTTTGGAAATTTAGTAGCTAACGCATTTAGCTTCGATACTTTAGTTACTCCATCTGCCAGATTTTTCAAGTTGCCCAAACCGCCGGTTACCAAACCTGTCACCGCACCAGTAATAGCTCCCTTTAACGCTTCCTTACCTGCCTTGGACCAATCTACTCGCTCACCCTTAACTTTCTGCTCAATTACCGACATGCCGGCACCCATAAGCGCGCCAGAAATACCACCAAGAACAGCACCTCCCAAGGGGCCAGTACCAGCAGCAACAGCACCAATCAAGACACCAGCAACGACCATTGCGCCGCCAGCCAGGTACTCCAAGCTATCCCTCACAAAGGCGGCAACAGCCTTCTGTTTATTGAAGTCTTCCACCGACACCGGCGACAAACCCCACGGGTCCACCAAAGAAACCGGATTACCACCCACCAGCGAGAACGGATCAGCACCCCACGCGGCGCCCACAGGCGCAGCCAAAGGATCAGGCGCAGTAAAGCGAGCCACACGCGAATCCACCACGCGGGCGCCCAACACCTCAAAACCAGTAGAACCCAGCACCAGGCACAGCACCACCGAAACACCCACAGGCTCATAACCGGCAGTAGCGAACGAAACTACCGGAATAACCAGGCAGAAGAACACCATCAGGGCACTCACACCCAACACCACGGTGCGCACATACCGGTTGATGTGCTCCATACGGTGCAGGTTAGGGATTTCCTCGCTCGACTGCGCAGCATTGTAGAAGAACAGCAGCAGAACCAGCGCGGACACCACCACATACCAGGGCGCGAAATTGATGCCGTCCACCTGCGGGGTGGAGGCAACCTGCGGGACACCCACCAGGGAGAGAGCAGCGAGCAGAACAATCGCAGCAACGCAGAACGTGCCCACCGTCAGCAGAAAGTAATGGTACGCGCCGCCGTTCTTGGTGTTTTTCACGCACTGCTCACGAGTGCCGTCAATCGTCACGACGGAAAACAGCATTATCGAGATGGGGATGATGCTCCACGCGTATTCACCCGTCATGACGGGGACGAGCGTGAGAAGAACGGATATAGAGAAAAGAATCCACAGGCATACTCGCTGCAGGGTCGGTGAGGAGGCGAGGGCCTCTCCAAAAAAGCCGATGATAAAGTCGCCGATAAAGCTCACGGTGGATTCCTTTCTGCGGGGGTGGGGTTACTCTTTGATCTCTTCAAAGCGGAGGACGCTGAAGTCGAATTCATCGTTTCGGGTATCGAAGGACTTGTATGCCCTGTATTTCTTGCCCGTCTTAAAGTTCTGGAGGTATTTGCGGATGGGGATACCGTCAGGGGATTTGCTCGATGTGATGATTCCGCACTCTTCCGTGTCGAATTCACCGGAGATTGAGTAGGGGTCCTCGTGCTCAATGATTTCGACTGAGGTAACAGTGCAGATAGCGGATTCATTTCCCGGGTTGTAGTTGGTCATAAAATGTAAGGACGCAAGGAACCCTAGCATGACTGCCACGAATATGATGACGTCGCGTGCACCCCATGCATCTTTTGCTTTTTTGCGAAGATACTCTTTGAAATCGACTTTATTCTTCTTTTTCTTGGTGTATCTCTTTTTGCGGGTCTTTTTTATAGCCCCAGTTTCGGTAATGTAATTTGCCTCTGGGTAACTCTTTTTCTTTGAGGTGTTCCTTTTCTTTGAAACGTTCTTTTTCCTCGGGGAGTTCTTTTTCACTGCTCTTCACCTTCTTTCTGGGCTGCGGGCTGTTATTCTGTGCTGGGTTTCTAGGCTTTCGTTGCCTTGTGCGCTTCGATGCTTACTTCGGTTGTGCTCATGGTGTGTACGTCCTTGTGCGGTGGTTGGTGAATCGCGCCTGCCCCGGTGGTGGCGGCACATTCTTAGCCTATCGCACGGTATCTGACCAGAAGGTTAACTGTGTGCAAGGGTCAGATGAAGACTGAGCGACCAGTCATCAGAGGGCCAGGATCCGTGCCTAACCACCCGATTTCATGAGCTGCTCTGGGGATGAGCCTGCCCCCGCATCGTTGAAGGTGTGGGCTAGGGCGAAAACTAGCTTGCAGATGTCGTATGGAAAGCCCCGGGCGGTGCAATTCGAAGACTCACACCACCCGAGGCTCTATTTTTAGCTCATGAGCTGGTTATTCTTTGATTTCTTCAAAGCGGGTTGTCTCAAAATCCCGTTCCTTTTGTGTGGACGAATTTAATACATGGAATAGGTATTTTTTGCCAGGCTGAGCTGTTGCAACATACTCAGGAATCTTCCGACCTTCCGGAGAGGTAATCATCGTGAGAGTGCCGCATTCTTCTGTTTCAAAAACACCTACGGGGGCAGTATCATTCAGCTCGCCTATCGTGCCGCCTCGAGGCCTTGTGTATGCCTTGGTTACGGTGCAGGTGGCTGTGATACCGTCACTGTCGTTACCCAAAGTACGTGGAAGGTATAGGGCAACATATAGGAGGGATGCTACGACGATTGTCATGATTATGATATTGCTCGGGTGCTTATCACCGAAGAATCCTTCAGAGAAGCCTTTTATGCAATCTTTTAGAAAATCTATGATAATCATATTTAAACACTCACCTTAGAAGTGGTAGCAGGCCAGATGAATCTATATTCAATCTGCCTCTTGGAAATATTATTCTGTGATTTCTTCAAAGCGGGTCGTCACAAAATCTCGATCTTTTCTAGCCGATAATTAGCCTCCATCATTCACCTCATTAGCCTTCCGGGATTTCTTGGCCTGCTGCGCTTCGTGGCGTGCCTCCGCACGCGCCTGCAGACGCTCCAACCTACGCGCCTCATTACGGGCAGCCCTACGGCGGCGCTTCTGACGCTCACCCTTCGTCTGCCCAACAACGTACTTCGTCTCACACAAGTCATAGAACTGGGCATAAATATCGCGCGAAGAGCCGTACATCCCCACCACGCTCATCACATCTAGACCATCTTCTTCCGCCCAGCGCCCATGATCGTCACGGTACAGAACCTGCGCCATAAGAATCGTCGCATCAAACTGGTACGGGTCGAAGCTGCAAGTACGCTTATCCATCTCAGTGCTGCCAATGCGCAGGAACCCGTTCTTGCCGTTGTTCTCCACGTGGGCAAACGTAATCGAGGGGTAGGTGAAAGTGCGTTCCTTCCACCGCCAGTTACGCCAGCGCACGTGGTCCTCGCGCAGCTCGAGGTAGAAGGCGTAGCAGTGATTCAGCGGGAGAGCACCCAGCAGGCCAAGAGACACGATGCTAAAAATGAGACCAGAAATTGCAACAGTAAAGTCTTCTGTTCCTGGTTGCTCATTCCCGAGGCCAAGAGACAGCCAAATAAGCGGCATACCAACAAACCCAAGGATAGTTACAAACCAGAAGAAGATATATGCCAGGATGGGCCTCTTCTGCCTCTTATTCAGCGTGGGTTTGCCTAGCTTAATACGGTAGCCCGGTATTAGGGCGACGATGAGTCCTCCGAGGGCTCCGTCTTCAACAGCGCTCATAGTATGTACGTCCTTGTGTGGTGGTTGGTGAATCGTTCCCGTCCCAGTGGTGGCGGGCACATCCTTAGCCTATCGCACCGTATCTGGACGGGAGGTTAACTCGACGCAATGCTCGGGTGAAGACTCGGCAACCACTTCGCAGATTGTCCGAATCCGTGCCTAACCACCCGATTTCCTCGGCTACTCTGAGAACGAGCCCGCACCCTCTGCGCTGTTGCTGGAAGGCTGCGGGGCACCGATAAAACAGAAAGGTTAGTGAACGGCCATGATAATTACCTACACCATGACTGCCGTATGGGGCGTACTATGCCTTGGGCTGATGTACAAAATCTGCCGCTCCGTTATCGCCCATGAAATGAGCCGCCACCACGACAAGAAGCTACGCGCCGAAAACATATACATCATCCGAGGCAAGCTTCGCATCATCATTCTGGCCAGCTTTGTAGCTCTCATATTCCCTATCGCAATGTTCCTAACGCACCTACTCGGCGACATGGGATTCCACCTTTTCTACGACATCGCAGCGTTCTGCGCCATGTGCATGGCTATCTGCTTCTTCTACGGACCTGTTGAGGATTACACCGAAATCTCGCCGGAAGGAATCGAAAGGGGCGAATCATTTCTAGACACGGTCTTCTACCCGCTCAACGCAATCGATGCAGTCTCATACAGCCAGGCCTCTGATAGTGACGAGTCAGACAGCGTTACTTTTAAAACAAAATCAGGCAAGACAATTACGAATTTCAGCCCCGGCGATGACGGTTACTACCTCCTCGCAATGACCCGATTCAAGATGGAATACGACCGCTGGCCAGACATGAACAACCCCGAAGAAGCCGCCCAGGTTAAGGCGTGGATGAACTGGGGCTCCACCATCCCGCACATTAAGGACAAGGAAATCACTGGCCTCGCCGAAGTAGACATGTAGCCCGCGATTCAGTCCGTATTTAGCCCGTATTTAGCCCGCACCCGGTGTGTTTCTCAACCAATATTTCCGCAATTTTTCTGCCGAAAAAACGCCGACCAGCACCCACACCCTAACCCTCAACTAGAAGGTGTACTCTACACGCAAAAACATTAACGTTGAGGCTTACAATAAGAAATGGTCAATGCACAGCCGCACGCCGTGCACGCACCATGTCACTTCACAGAAACACCGACCCCGAAAGGCACATCATGGCCACCAAGAAGCCCGCACGCCTCACCCGCCGCGCAGCACTCGCCGCCGCAGGCGCAGGCGCAGCAACCGCCCTCGGTGCACTGCTCACCCCCGCGCAGGCAACCACCTACCGCCCGACCGTGCGCCGCACCCCCTACAACGGCTACTACTCCAACCGTTATGGCCGCCGCGGCCGCATCGTCATCAGCGACTACTACGGCAGCTCCTACAGCCACTACTACTATTACGGCGGCTAAAGAATCCCAAACCAAAAAACATATACTGGAAGACGGCACTACACCACGTAGTGCCGTCTTCCCGTTTGATGCTCAGGCATCACCCGCACCACGGTGCGGAAAATACACCACAGATAGAGAGAACCCATGAAGAACGTAACCCGCCGATCCGCACTCGGCCTGCTCGCGGCAACCGGTGGTGCGACCCTCCTGGCTGCATGCGGTGCACAGCCCCAGGCAGCCAGCGGCTCTGCATCTGCATCCGGTAGCGCATCTGCTTCCGCAACTGCATCTAAGACCGCACGTAGCGACTACTCCGGTGTTGCAGTCCTGGACGGTTACACCTCCAAGCCTTCCGACTACCAGCCCGCAACCCGTACCGAGCCGTCCAAGAACGCCCCCGTGCCGACCAAGCCCGCTGTCGCTAACGAGAACAGCGTGGAGGGCCTGTACCAGTCCATCGCGTTCTTCGGCGCAGCCATGGAATACTACATGCGCACCGGTAAGACCGAGTCGCTGCGTGAATGCGCGCTCGACAAGTCCGAGCTGAAGAGCATGATTGAGCCGGCAAGTGGCACTCTTGGCGAGAAGCTGGTCAAGGGTGAAGCCTGGATGCACGACGCGTCCGTCACCATCACCATGCTTTCCGCGCAGCCCGAACGTGAGGGTGACACCTACAACTGGAATATCCGCCTGACTATGGATCCCGGCGAGTTCATTGCAAGCAAGGACCGTGTGCAGGAAGCTCCCTCTGAATCGGATCGTAAGGACGAGGTGGAGCGCACCCTGCACGGCGTGTATGAGAACGGCGCGTGGAAGCTGACCGGTATGCGTGCTTCTTCCTCTTCGTCCTCGGCTTCTGCAGTAGCTTCAGCATCGGCTTCTGCGTCCTAAAAGCTTCAGCCTAGAAGCGTATAGCTTCTACACCTAAAAGACGCCCGCCCCGTGGCTAGAAACCACGAGGCGGGCGCCTTTCTTATATGCGCAATAAAGCATATACCCTTATCGGGATGCTACCAGATGCGCACGCGCTCCTCCGGAGCCAAGTACAGTGCATCGCCCTCAGAGACGCCAAACGCCTCGTAGAACTCATCAATATTGCGCACCACACCGTTCACACGGAACTCATCCGGCGAATGCGGATCCACCGAAATCATCACCTCAGCATGCTGCGGGCGGGACTTCGTGCACCAGCCGCGAGCATTCGAGAAGAAGAAACGCTGAATACCGGTCATACCGTCAATCACCGGCGCGTCAGCCAGCGACTCAATGCCCTGCTTCTTCAAAGCCAAGCGGTACGCCTTCAACGCAATCGACATGCCGGACAGGTCGCCAATGTTCTCACCCAGAGTCAGCTCACCGTTCACATGGAACTTCGGGTCCAGACCCACCGGAACGTACGCGTTGTACTGCTCCACCAGCGCGGAGGTGCGCTCCTTGAACTTCGCGTAATCCTCCTCAGTCCACCAGCTCTCCAGCTTGCCGTCACCGTCATAGCGGGAACCCTGATCGTCAAAACCGTGGCCAATCTCGTGGCCAATAATCATGCCGATATTGCCGTAGTTCGCCGCGTCGTCAGCATCCGGGTTGAAGTACGGCGGCTGCAGAATAGCTGCCGGGAACACAATCTCATTCGCCGGAGGCATGTAGTACGCGTTCACGGTCTGCGGAGTCATCAGCCACTCCGACTTATCCACCGGCTGACCCTTACGGGCAATCAGCCAGTCAGCATCAAACGCACCGGTACGGCGCAGGTTCTCGAACAGGTCACCGGGCACGAGCTCCAGTGCGGAGAAGTCACGCCACTTATCGGGGTAACCAATCTTGGTGACGAACTTCGACAGCTTCTCCAGCGCCTTCTGGCGGGTTGCCTCAGTCATCCAGTCCAGCGACTCAATAGACTCGCGGTACGCCTCAAGGAGGTTGCCGACCAGAACCAGCATCTTCTCCTTATGCGAGGGAGGGAAGTGCACAGCCACGTACTCTTGGCCAATCTCCTCACCCAGAGCCTTCTCGACAGCACCCACGCCGCGCTTCCAGCGCTCACGAATCTGCTGAGTACCGGAAAGGGTCTTGCCGTAGAAGTTGAAGCTCTCCTGAACCAGCTCGTCGTACATGAACGGCGCACGCGAACGCAGAACAGTCCACACAGCCCACAGCTTCCAGCTCATCAGCGGGATGGAGGTGAACAGCTTCGCCGCACCCTCAAAGAAGGACGGCTGGCCCACAATAACCTGGCCCAGGGTCTCCGGGTCGGCACCCAGCGCCAGCAGCCACTGCGAGAACGGGAAGCCGGGGAACTTCTCGTCCAGCTCGGTCGCCTGGTACGGGTTGTAGGTCGCCTCCGCGTCGCGGTTCTCCACGACGTTCCAGTGCAGGCGAGCCAGCTCAGACTCGTGAGTGAACACCAGCTGAGCCGCCTGCTCCGGGGTCAGGCCGAAGCCCTCGGCCAGGCCGGTCAGCTCGAACATGCGGGCAATATGCTCAACGTACGCCGCGCACGCAGCCTCGTGCTTCTCTTCACGGTAGTAGGATTCGTCCGGCAGGCCCAGACCCGACTGGTACAGGAAGAACGTGTAGTTCTTCGGGTCCTTCGGGTCGTTGCTGGTGTACCAGGCGAACAGCTGCGGCAGACCCGCACGAGACAGCAGCGCCAAGGTCACAGCCAGGTGGGAGGGGGTTGCCGAGTTCAGAATCGGGGCGATCTCCTTCAGCAGCGGCTCCAGGCCGTCCGCCTCAATCTTCTCAACATCCATGAAGGAGTTGTAGAGCGCACCAATACGGGACTCCGGCTGCTCCTTCGCAATCTTCTCCACCAGCTCACGCACGTGCTTCTCTGCGTTATCGCGGAGGGTGTACAGGCCGCCGTCCTTGGGGCGGTCCGCCGGGATTTCGTGGGTAGCCAGCCACTTACCGTTGACGTGGCGGAAGAAATCGTCGCCCGGCTTGACGGTTTCATCCACCCATTCTTTAGTGATTCCAGAGTTAGTAGTCATGGTTCCATTCTATGTTCATACGCCCGCAAGCCACAGGATGACCGGCACGCCGCCAGATGCTGGCCCAACCGGTACAGGTGCTTCTCAGGGGCATTTTGCCGCTCCTCAGCGGGCTACGCGGGTGGCAGAGAAGGCGGTAGCCCCTTCAGGATGCAGAAAACCCGCCCGCACGGTCACACAACCGTACAGGCGGGTTAACATCTACCCCCGAACTGTTAAGTAGTTCAGGAAAGAAGAAGCACTATTCGCTTAAGCCTGAGCCGCCAGCTTCTCCGCGCGCTCAGCCATCAGACGCTTCTCAGCACCGTTAACCAGCCAGAGGAACAGCACAGCCAGACCCGAGCACACAATCATAAAGACGAACGCGGTGCTCCAACCCCAGTGGTCAACAATAATGCCAATACCGGCAGAAGCCAGGGTTGCACCCAGCGCGTAACCGAACAGGCCGGTGAAGCCCGCAGCGGTACCCGCAACGTGCGAGGGAGACAGGTCAATAGCCTGCAGGCCAATCAGCATGACCGGGCCGTAAATCAGGCCACCAATCAGAGCCAACGCAACGTACGCAATCCACAGGGGTGCATCCGAAGAGGGCAGCCAGTACAGCAGAATCGCGCCGACGGTCGCAATCAGGAACAGGATACCCGCGGGGGAGCGGCGACCCTTGAACATGCGGTCAGAAACGTAACCGCACAGCACGGTGCCACCAATGCCGGCAAGCTCCAGAATCGAGAAGCCCGCAATACCGCCCTCAAGGGAGGTGTGGCGCACATCGTGCAGGTACTTCGGCGCCCACACCAGCACGCCGTAACGCAGGGTGTACACGAACACGTTTGCCAGAGCCAGGTACACCATGGTCGAGTTGGTCAGCACGTGCTTACGGATGGTGGTCCAAGTGGACTCCGCACGATCCTCAGCGGTGGACTCAACCTTGTGCGGGTCGTTGCGGTACACGTCAACGGTGGGCAGACCCTCAGCCTCGGGGTTATCACGAATCAGCAGCCACGCCACGAACGCCAGAACGAAGCTGATGACGGCCGGGAACCAGAATGCAACCTCCCAGGTCTTACCGAACAGGGAGAAGCCCCAGGCCACCAGCAGGCCGGACAGCGCACCACCGACGTTGTGGGCGGTGTTCCACCACGAAACCTTCGCGCCGCGCTCGCTGGTGGAGAACCAGTTCACGAGCACGCGGCCCGAGGGAGGCCAGCCCATGCCCTGGAAGATGCCGTTGAAGACCATGATGGTTGCCATGATGGAGGCGATAGCGGCACCGTAGCCGGCCGCGCCCGCGCCTTCACCCATGTAGCCGGTCAGTGCCAGCAGAATGTTTGCAATACCCGAGAGCACCAGGCCGATGGGCAGGAACAGACGCGCGTTCGAGCGGTCGGAAATCATTGCGGTCAAGAACTTGCTGAAGCCGTAAGCCAGCAGCAGTGCCGTGGACAGTGCACCAATTGCTGCGTTGCTGAAGCCGAGTTCCTTGGTCAGAATCGGGGTGACCAGCGGGACGTTGTTACGAATCAGGTAGAAGGTCGCGTAACCGATGAAGATACCCATGAAGACCTGCAGACGCATGCGCGGGTACTTTGCATTAACTTCAGCCTCACTCAGCTGAGGCTTGGGTGCCGGAATAGCGAGCCAGCGGGGTACAGAACCCTTCTTCTTCTTCTTTGATGAAGCGGTAGTAGTCATGCTGGAATTCTAAAAACGGATTCTTATAAAAATGCTAATTTGATGGGCATATGTGCATAGTATTCTTGCAACGGTGAACAGATATTCAGAACGCACGTTCTTTAAAAGCCGTTTCTGCCTTGAAATTTCGGTGAATCTGAAAATACCTGTGATGCGCATCTACCTATCGGGAGACGGGGCCACGCGGCGCGCGATGAATATAAATGCTTTCAATAAACGGCAAGAGAATGTTATGGTCAGACCACACATAAATTTAGGGTAATTTATACCCTAAATCCGCCGCGAAAACCACGGGGAAAACCACGTGGACGCCGCGAAACGAACCCGGGACAAATCCGAAACGAACCTGCAACGGGCACCCCCCGAGCACACAAAAGTCCGCCCGCACGGTGCAGAAGAAACCGTGCGGGCGGACCCGTTATCTATCCCCAAAAGTTCGGCGTGCAGTCGGTACGCATACCGGCGGGAAACCGAACAGCCGCCACCTACCGCGAATCACCGCGAGCAAACCATCATCCGGTCAACCCGCAGCAGGTAGCGGAACCTAAAGCTCTCCGGGTGGGAAACCTAGAGAGAAGCGCGAATCGCCTTGGTGGCGTCCACCAGGTGACGCAGAGACTGCTTGGTCTCCTCGTAATCACGAGTCTTCAGACCGCAGTCCGGGTTCACCCACAGGTCGGCAATGGTGCCGTAGCCAATCGCAGCCTTCAGCAGGGACTCAATCTCCTCCTGCGAGGGAACACGCGGGGAGTGGATGTCCCACACGCCCGGGCCCAGACCGGAAACGAAGGTCTCCGGAATATCAGCCAGCAGCTCCATGTGCGAGCGGGCGGCCTCGATGCTGGTCACGTCAGCGTTCAGAGCGTTAATCGAGTCGATAATCTCGTTGAACTCCGAGTAGCACAGGTGGGTGTGAATCTGGGTGGAGTCCTTCACGCCGCTGGTTGCCAGGCGGAAGGAGTTCACCGACCAGTCCAGGTACTGCGGCTGCTCGTCGCGGCGCAGGGGCAGCAGCTCGCGCAGAGCCGGCTCATCCACCTGAATGATGCGGATGCCCGCCTCCTCCAGGTCGGCAATCTCGTCGGCCAGTGCCAGAGCCACCTGGTTAGCGGTCTCGCGGCGCGGCTGGTCGTCACGCACGAAGGACCACGCCAGAATCGTCACGGGGCCGGTGAGCATACCCTTGACCGGCTTCTCGCTCAGCGACTGTGCGTGGGAGCTCCACGGCACGGTGAACGCCTCACCGCGCAGGCCCTCGCCGTGACGCTTCACGTCACCGAACAGGATCGAGGGGCGGGTGCAACGCGAACCGTAGGACTGAACCCAGCCGTGGCGGGTGGTTGCGAAGCCGTCGAAGTTCTCGGCGAAGTACTGAACCATATCGTTACGCTCGGCTTCACCGTGAACCAGCACGTCCAGGCCCAGCTCCTCCTGCAGCTTGATGACCGAGGCAATCTCGTCACGCAAGAAGCCGTTCAGCTCCTCGGCGGAAATCTTGCCCGCACGAGCCTCCGCACGGCGGCGGCGAATCTCAGCGGTCTGGGGGAAGGAACCGATGGTGGTGGTCGGCAGCTTCGGCAGGTTCAGGTCAGCCTGAGCCGCATGGCGAACGTCAATGGTCGGACGGTCGAAGTCCTCGGCGGTCACAGCTGCGGCGCGGGCACGAATCTCGTCGTTGTGCTTGCGCGGGTCGGCGGCGAAGCGAGCCAGCGCCTCGTCAGCAGCCTTCAGCTCGGGCTCAACAGCGGCTTCACCCTCGGCCAGGCCACGAGCCAGCAGTGCAATCTCGGCGACCTTCTGGTCGGCGAAGGCCAGGCCGTCCACGGGAACCTCGGCGGGGTCTTCCAGAGCCAGGTCGTGCGGCACGTGCTGCAGGGAGGTCGAAGAAGCCACCGACACGGCACCCTCGGATGCGCCGGGCAGCGCCTCCAGGGTCTTCAGGGCGGCGCGAACGTCGGCACGCCACACGTTGCGGCCGTTCACAACACCGGCAACCAGGTGCACGCCGGCGGCAGAAACAGACTCAAGCTCAGCCTTCGAGTACACGCCGTGCACCAGGTCAAGGTGCAGCGCCTCAATACCGGTACCCAGCAGCGCCGGCAGGTTCTCACGCAGGGAACCGTAGGGGCTAGTCACCAGAATCTGCGGGCGCTTCTCGCCTGCAGCCAGGGCACGGTAGGTGCGCTCAGCAAGCTCGGCAACCTTCGCGTTGTCGGCACGGTCCACGGTCAGGCCCGGCTCGTCCAACTGAACCCACTCAACACCGCGCTCAGCCAGCTGCTCCAGCACCTGAGCGTACGCTGCAACGAACTCGTCCAGTCGGTCGACGGGTGCGAAGTCTTCAGCGGAACCCTGCTCGGCCTTAGCGCCCAGCAGCAGGGTCAGCGGGCCAACAATCTGCGGACGAACCTTCACGCCAGCCTGCTTTGCGACCTCGAGCTGCTCGTCAATAGCCTCAAGGTTCAGCTTAATCTCGGTGTCGGCACCAATCTCGGGCACCAGGTAGTGGTAGTTGGTGTCGAACCACTTGGTCATCTCCAGCGGAGGCAGGGTCTCGGTACCGCGCGCCAGGGCGAAGTAGCCAGGCAGATCCAGCAGGCCGCGTGCATCCTTAGCCTCGGCCAGACGCTCGGGAACCAGGGTGAACAGGCGAACAACGTCGAGCACCTGGTCGTAGTAGGAGAAGGTCGCCGGAATCGAGTAGTCGTCAGCCTTCAGGCCCGCGGCGGTCACGCGCTCAAAGTAGGTGCGCTGCACGTCAGCGGCGGTGTCCTGCAGCTCCTGCAGGGTGACCTTGCCCTTCCAGAAAGCCTCCTGAGCCTTCTTCAGCTCACGGAAGCGGCCCACGCGGGGGTAACCAACAATAGTTGCGGCGGGGAAAGCAACGTTAGACATAGTGCATATTCCTTTACTGGGGATAGAAATGGGAGAATCAGCGGGCCCTGCCGGCCCCGTCGATGGGGCCTAGGTCCGCGGGACGCTCCCGGGGTACTTTGGGGGAAACTTGGGTGGCGCATCCGCGCCGGGCGGAGCGGGTCGCGTTTAGGCGAATTCCAGCTCGCTCAGGGGCTGGGAGAAACGGTTGCTGTATCGGGGCAGGTCCAGCTGATCCAGAACGTCCAGCACCGCGGCATGCTCGTTGAAGGTGAAGAAGTGCAGGCCCGGTGCGCCCGCATCCATCACGGTGCGGCACTGGTTCAGTGCGTAGTCCACGCCGATGCGGTGCAGCTCTGCGCTGCTGGTTGCCGTCTCCAGGGCGTACGCAAGATCCGCCGGAACCGACATGCCCGCCATCTGGCAGAGGTTCTGCAAGCGCTTCAGGGAGGTCACCGGCATGATGCCCGGAATAATCGGGATGTCCACACCCGCCAGGCGAGCCGAGTCGACCAGGGCACTGTAGCGCTCATCCTCGAAGAACACCTGGGTGATAGCGAAATCCGCGCCGGCACGCTGCTTCGACAGCAGAATCTCAATATCCTGCAGCAGGGATGCGGACTCGGGGTGCTTCTGCGGGTACGCCGCCACACCGATGGACACCTTACCCGCCGCCAGGTGGGCGAAATCTTCACGTTCCACGCGGCGAATCAGCTCGACCAGGTAGCGGGCGAAGGGAAGCTCAGAAACCTGACCTTCCTGCACGTCACCGCGCAGCGCCAGGAAACCGCGCACGCCCAGACCCAGAATCAGGCGGACCGCACGCTCCAGCTCGTGCACCGAGTGGCCTGCACAAATCAGGTGTGCCAGGGGGGTGAGGGAGGTTTCGTGCACCAGGTAGTCGAGCAGCGCCAGCGTCTTCTGACGGCGCTTCGCGTCACCGGAATAGGTGACCGAAACGTAGTCGGGGTTGGTACCCTCAAGCTCCGCAATGGTGCGAATCAGCGACTCACAGCTTGCGTGTGAGCGCGGAGGGAACAGCTCAAAAGAAAGAGCCGGGTGAACTGTCGTCATAACCATCCTTCGTGTTCACCCGATAGATACGCACCGTAAGGGTGCGCGAATTCTTCTGCAGGATGCGCGCCACCGGTTTGCGGGTGCGCATCATCAAGGGGTGCCGAAGGGTATTCTTCTCTATCGGTTCTGGCGGGAGCACCTTGTCCGCACCCTGCACCGTGACGGTGGGGGATACTGGCGAGGTTGCTGCGACGTCGACGAGCCAGATCTCTCGGTCGCTCTTGATAGATAACGCCTTCACTGTACCGGGCGTTTTGGAGGGTGCGCAAGAATTTCGGGGAATGATGGCCCAATATGTCGAGAGATGACGAGTCACCGAAATATGAACTTAATATGACCGACTATGACGAAGGGTGGCTGGGGGCGTTGCGGGTAGGGCTGTCGGCTGACCCCTGAATGCCTGAAGATGTCACAGATATATCTGCTTAATATTCTTGGACACGCACGAATATATGTGTTTTATATTTCATTGAGGGGTAGGGTAGCTAGTGAGGCACGGGTAGTGTTTCAATGTCCGCTCATCGAGGAGTTTCAGGGCTCAAAGATGAGTTCAATATGACTTTGTGAGCGTGGTGAGAATGAAAAAGCTATTTTCTTCTATACTCTGGTCCTTCCGCCTAGCATGGAAAACCTGTCCCACAACCCTGGTGAGCGTCGCCCTATCGCTAGCCGTCATTGCCTGCATTCCCTTGAGTCAGTCCCTGCTGATTGGTAATACAGTATCAGCCTTGAGCGGTTCAAATGGTGGCGCGGCCTGGATTTATATCGTTGCTCTTGCCCTTGTTGTCGGAATTAATATCATTGCTAAACGCTGGGTCATAAGTAACATGCTCATCCTCAAATCAAAGGTGAACTATCGGGTTCACTGCATGTTAAATAACAGGTTATCTACATTTCCGTTATCTGATATAGGTAGCACAAAATCACAGGAAGATATACGTGCTGCTAGAGAGGCAATATCGAAACAGGAATTGCAGGTTCACACCATGTCAGTTATGACACTGGTGAGTGCCTTCGCAATGGTGTTACTTCTCTGTCTTAATATCGCGAACGTCAGCGTTGTGGCAGCAATTTTTGCGGCACTGTGTTCACTACCCCTATCTATTGCAATGGTAATCCTCGCTAAACGTGATTACGCTATATACACCCTAATGTACGAGGACTATCGGGTAGAGAACTACTATCTAGACAATCTGATGGCTCAAAGTCGCGCCCAAGAACTTCACCTCATGAGAGCTTCCCGATTTTTCTCGCAACGCGTAGCGTCCTGGCGACGCCGGGCGGCCGGTAGGGAATTGAGCCTTGAAAGTGTTAGAGGAATCATCTCCGTAGTTGCAGGGCTACTCTGCTCTGTCTTACTTTTTGCGTCCCTGTACTTCCTTGTGGATTCAGGAGCCGATATATCGTATGTGGCCGGATCGCTGATTGGAATCATTGCCTGTGTTGACGCGACCCAAGAGGTGGGATATTCATTTGGTCAGATTATTAATGGAGCATTATCTGTTCAGCAATTCCGAAGGGTATGCGACTCTGATACTTACGACCATGCTTCTGAGATAAAAACTTCTAACCCTAACCATGAAAATATTTCAAAAATTATATGCAAAGATGTGTCCGTTCAGTATGAGGGCGCGTCGTCTTTTGCGCTTAAAGATATTAATCTTGAGCTGATGAATAATCAAATGATTGCAGTAGTTGGTGCCTCGGGCGCGGGAAAAACAACGCTAATAAATGCAATTCTTGGAATTACACCAATTGCCCAGGGGAGCATAACGTATAAGGGTGCTTCTTCTGAGAGTAAATACAACATGTTGGCAAATGTTGGTTTGGTGAGTCAAGACTACGGCCGTTATGAACTGACTGTGCGTGAAAATCTCCTGCTGGGTTTGCCGCAGGAGGCGGTTGAGCGTCTTGGTGATGCTGATTTGTGGTCGGCTTTGTCGGTGGCTTGTGCTGATGATTTTGTGCGTGGTCTTGAGGGTGGTTTGGATGCTCAGTTGGGTGAGTCGTTTGGTGGTGTTGGTCTTTCGGGTGGTCAGTGGCAGCGTTTGGCGTTGGCGCGTGTGGTTCTTCGGGATGCGCCGGTGTGGGTGTTGGATGAGCCGACCAGTGCTGTGGATGCTGAGACTGAGGAGGAGATTTTTGCTCGGTTGAAGGTGGCTGCTGTTGGGCGTTTGGTGGTGTTGGTGTCTCATCGTGCGTGGACGTTGCGTGGTGTTGATTCTGTGGTGGTGTTGGATGGTGGGTGTGTGGTGGAGCAAGGAACCTACCGGGAGCTGCTGAAGGCAGAGGGAAAGTTTATGGAAATTTTCAAAAATCAGATCTCTGAAGATTCTGCAGGGCGCAAAACTTCCGCTGAAAGGGACTATAAAGATGCGTAAGATTATGGCTAATACTGTTTGGTCCGTGGTTTATGCTTTCAAAAATCACCCCGTATGGACCGTTTCCTATCTAGTGTCTGTTGTGTGCCTATCACTATTCCCTGCTCTGCAGATGGAGGCTGTCACTAGACTTGTTGAGCATTTGGGCCAGAGCCAGGATGAAGTGCTCCCGCTAGCGCTGGGGGTTAGTTTTGTGCTGGCAGGATACATTGCCCTGGGACAAGCATCAGACTCTCTGCGTATGATTCTAAATTCTCGAATGTCAAGTACGGGTATTCAGAACGTATCTTCTCGTCTGGCGACTTGTTCCTCTCAGGAAATCGCGAGCGGTGATTATGCTCGCTCATCAAGGGCAGCTCATGAAGCTGTGACAGGGGGGAGCCTGGGGTCTCAAGTTTCCACTATGGGTGCTCTGATATTCATCATTTTTTCGACGGGAGCTCTTAGCTATTCTGTAGGAAAGATCAATGTATATGCTTCACTCTGCATGCTTGCAGGCATGATTCCTGTTGCCTTGATGTCACATCTCTATTCGAGTAAGAATGCTGAGGCAATGGAAAAAATATATTCATATAGCTACAACGCGTGGCATAGCACTAACCAGATTGCACAAATAACTACTGCTCGTGAGCTTGCAATTCTTAATGCTCGGTCGTTCTTTGCGCATCGTGCTAATCAAGAACGGAAAAAATCCGGTGAGGAGGAAATTGGCCTAGCTCGTTACATCCTCAGAATATATACAATTGTTGGTTTTATAAGCGCTGCATTGCTAGCTTTAGCCCTTATTTTTCTAGCGGCCTCGGTGCCGGCTCCCGGTGCTCTTGCTGGAGCTGTTATAGGTATTACCTCGGCTATAGTCTCGCTTGGCTCGATGGGAAGCGACCTTAGCTCGATGGCAGCGGGGTCAAACGCAATTGATATATATCGAAAGTTTATTTCTAGCGCACAGCCCAAGCAGAAAAATTCGGTTGCCGATACCTACCTCGAGATTTCCAGCGTTTCCATTAGGAATCTTGCTATCCAGTATCCAAAAGCTGATTCTTTAGCTCTTAAAAACATCAATCTCACTTTTGGTCCCGGGCAGATGATTGGTATTGTCGGGCCCAGCGGATCGGGAAAGACAACCCTAGTAAATGCACTCATGGGTATGCTTAAGCCCTCCAAAGGAGACATCCTCATGGGAGGTAAGTCGGTACAGGACATATCACCTGATGATTTGTTGGCAAATGTTGGTTTGGTGAGTCAAGACTACGGCCGTTATGAACTGACTGTGCGTGAAAATCTCCTGCTGGGTTTGCCGCAGGAGGCGGTTGAGCGTCTTGGTGATGCTGATTTGTGGTCGGCTTTGTCGGTGGCTTGTGCTGATGATTTTGTGCGTGGTCTTGAGGGTGGTTTGGATGCTCAGTTGGGTGAGTCGTTTGGTGGTGTTGGTCTTTCGGGTGGTCAGTGGCAGCGTTTGGCGTTGGCGCGTGTGGTTCTTCGGGATGCGCCGGTGTGGGTGTTGGATGAGCCGACCAGTGCTGTGGATGCTGAGACTGAGGAGGAGATTTTTGCTCGGTTGAAGGTGGCTGCTGTTGGGCGTTTGGTGGTGTTGGTGTCTCATCGTGCGTGGACGTTGCGTGGTGTTGATTCTGTGGTGGTGTTGGATGGTGGGTGTGTGGTGGAGCAAGGAACCTACCGGGACCTAACGACCGACCCCACATCACGCTTCAGGAAGCTCTTCGCCTCCCAACTGGAGGGGAAATAACCACGCAACATACCCGCACAACGTAGAGTTAAAAACATGGAACGTATTGAATCCCCCGTCTACCGCAGGCTCGGCAACTCCGGCCTCGTCGTACCCAGCGTCGGCATCGGCTGCAACAACCTCGGCCGCCCCGGCACCCCCACCCGCACCCAGGAAGGCACCAACGAAGTCATCGCCGCCGCAGTCGACGCCGGCATCAGCTTCTTCGACATCGCCGACCTCTACGGCGCCGAACCCGGCCTCTCAGAAACCATGTTCGGCACCGCCCTCACCCAGCTCGGCCTCGATCGCGACGAACTGACCATCGTCACCAAATTCGGTCTGCCCGTCGGCGACCTCAATGGCAACGACCGCAACGCTCGCGGATCCCGCCGCTACATCATGCGCGCCGTCGAAGGGTCCCTCCGCCGCCTCGGCACCGACTACATCGACCTGTACTTCTACCACAGCCCCGACCCCAACACCCCCATCGAAGAAACCCTCAGCGCCCTCGACCAGCTCGTACGCGACGGTAAGGTCCGCTACCTGGGCCACTCCAACTTCTCCGGCTGGCAGCTCGCCCACGCCGAACACTGCGCCCGTGAACTCGGCACCGAACGGTTCATCGTCGCTGAAAACCACTACAACCTGCTCGACCGCCGCGCAGAACTCGAAATCCTGCCCGCCGCACGGCACTTCGGCATGGGTGTGCTGCCGTACTTCCCGCTCGCTAACGGCCTGCTGACCGGCAAGTACCGCCGCGACAACATTCCCGCCGGTTCGCGCCTGTCCCACTCCAAGAAGAACGTGCTCGACGCCGCCAACTGGGACCAGCTCGAAGCCTTCCACAGCTTCTGCACCGAACGCGGCATTACCGAGGTGCAGGCGGCGTTCTCCTGGCTCGCACAGCAGTCGCCGGTCACCTCCGTCATTGCCGGTGCGACCAGCGCCGAGCAGGTGCGCGCCAACGCACAGGCGGCATGCCTGCGCTTCGACGCTGAGGACCTCGCCGCCCTGGACGCCATCTTCCCGGCACCCGAGAAAATCGCGCTGTTCTAACTCCGGCTCCCTCTCAAAGGGGCACTCAGGCGGTCGCATATGTCGGCCGTAATATACGCTGAAAAATGTCCGTGGTGAGAAATAAATATCACCCGCCGAACGTTTTCGCTAGGATTAGGTGAGGTGTGTCTAACCTGACGCACCTCACCTAGCCCACTGACAGTGCTGAAGAACCACCAATGTCGGTGTAATCTCACCTAACCCCTCGGCATAAAGGACACCATGAGCGCACAGAGCACCGCCTCCACCCTGCCCCCTCTGGGCACCGGGAAGCACAGTCGATACCTCGGCATCATTGCACTCATCGCCACCTTCGGCGGTCTGCTCTTCGGCTACGACACCGGAGTGATCAACGGCGCGCTCGAACCCATGAGCCGCGAACTCGGCATGGACTCCACCGCCCAAGGCTGGGTCACCGGATCGCTCGCCTTCGCCGCCGCTATCGGCGCACTCGGATGCGGCCGCATCTCTGACCGGTTCGGCCGCCGAACCACCATCATTGGGCTCTCTACCATCTTCTTCATTGGTGCCCTGGCGTGCGTCTTCGCACCCAACGTCGCCGTGCTCATCATCGGGCGCACCCTGCTCGGCCTGGCGGTCGGTGGCGCCTCCGCCGTGGTGCCCGTGTTCCTCGCAGAGCTCGCACCCTACGAAATTCGAGGCTCCCTCTCCGGCCGCAATGAGCTCATGGTCGTGGGCGGTCAGCTTGCCGCGTTCATCGTGAACGCCCTCATCGGCAACGTATGGGGCGAGCACGACGGCGTGTGGCGCTGGATGTTCGCCATCTGCACCCTACCCGCCATCGGCCTGTTCGTCGGTATGCTGCGAGTGCCCGAGTCGCCGCGCTGGCTGCTGCGCGTCGGCAAGCGTGAGCAGGCGCTTGAGGTGATGAAGCGCATCCGCTCCACCGAGCGTGCCGAAGCTGAGATCGCCGACATTGAACGCACCCTGCAGGCGGAGGCGACCACCCAGAACAATGCGGCGGGTAAGGAAAGCGTGGGCGTGCGCGGTTGGTTCGTGCGCATCCTGCTCGTCGGTATTCTGGTCGGTGCGGGCCAGCAGCTGACCGGCATCAACTCAATCATGTACTACGGCATTAAGGTGCTCAAGGAAGCCGGTTTCAGCGAATCCGCGGCGCTCATTGCGAACATTGCGCCGGGTACGATTGCGGTGCTCGGTTCCATCCTGTCGCTGCGTCTGATGGAGCGTGTGCCGCGCCGCGTCATGGTCATTACCGGCTATAGTTCGACCGCGTTTTTCCACGTGCTGATTGCGGGCGCATCCATGCTGCTGCCCGCTGATAATGCGGCGCGCCCCTGGATTCTGCTGGTGCTCATCGTCTGCTTTGTGGGCGCGATGCAGACCTGCCTGAACGTGTCCACGTGGGTGATTATGAGTGAGCTGTTCCCGCTGCGTGTGCGTGCGGCGGGTATGGGCATTTCGGCGTTTAGCGGCTGGATGATGAATGGTGTGCTGTCGCTGGCGTTCCCCGTGATTCTGGGTGCGGTCGGTCTGACCGGCTCCTTCATCGGCTTTGCCGTGGTGAACGTGGTCATTGCGCTGCTGATGTTCCGCAACCTGCCGGAGACTCGCGGCGTGAGCCTGGAGCAGGTGGAGCGCGGCGTGATGGACGGCAGCATCTACCCCTCCGCAGGCAAGCGCTAGATTCGGCGGGTTTTAGGTATGAATGAGGCGGGCGGCCCCTCCCCGGTGGAGGTGTCGCCCGCCTTGCAATATGCGTTGAAAGACTAGTCTGCAGGGTTTTCTGTGAGGAACTCGTCGAGGCCGATGCGGTAGCCGT
This sequence comes from Rothia mucilaginosa, assembly GCA_963534775.1. GTDB lineage: Bacteria > Actinomycetota > Actinomycetes > Actinomycetales > Micrococcaceae > Rothia > Rothia mucilaginosa_D. The sequence goes on from CAUSUH010000006.1 coordinate 73,439, forward strand.
CATCTTCGGCGCGTGCCTTGCGAAGAGCCTCAATGTCGAGGAGCTCTTCGTACTCTTCCAGCAGCTTCAAATCTTCGTAGGAGATGAGCGCGGCAACAGTCTTACCATTGCGGCTGATGAGGGGACGTTCGCCGGAGAACACTGCCTCGTTGACTTTGGTTCCGAGGTTGTCGCGGAGTTCTTTAAGAGTCGTGACATTGGAACGAGTCCGGTGAGTGGTGACAGTCATGACTGGTTCCTTTCTGGGGTTTGTCCGTTAGCTCCGAGGATAGTTCCTGTGTAGGTTCTATTCAAGAAGCTACAGGGCGAAGAAGGGTACAGGGCACGAGTAGGGAATTACCGCATTCTGTACACCATTGATAACGGCGCGGTTGTTGTTGAGGTTTTCCGGGTCGGTCATCGGCGAGAAGTCTACCGCGGCCTATAGAGTGAGTCAGCGTGATGGGTTGTAGTGCTGCCCCGACCGCGCTGTTCGTTGAATGAGAAGCAAGGAACCCCTACCCTGCGCCACCAATCCATAAGTGATACGGTCAAAGAACAAGTAATGGATTCACGTGCTGAAATGCACGCCCGACCCTGCCCCATACGCATCGCCCGGACGCCCGCATCCAGCACGCCACAACTCTATAACGAACACGGGTGAACAATGACTGAGAACGTACACAACGACTGGGACCTCCGAAGCGAAGAGGTCCAGAAGGACCAGGTAGCCGCCTACGACGCAATGCGACGCCGTTGCCCCGTCGCCCACGACGAATTCATGGGCTACTCCGTCTTCAAAAACGCCGACGTACAGCACGTACTCGACCACCCCGAAATCTACTCTAACGTCGTTTCCACCCGCCACATTGCCGTCCCCAACGGCATGGACGCACCCGAACACACCACCTTCCGCGCGGTCAACGACAAGTACTTCACCCCCGAACGCCTCGAAAAGTTCGCACCCGTCATCCGCGACGCCGTGAAGACCCTCATCGCAGAACTACCCCGCGGCGAAGAAGTAGACGTCATGCAGGGCTTCGGTCAGGCATACGCAATGCGTGTGCAGAACGCCTTCATGGGCTGGCCCGCATGCCTCGAACAGCCCCTCACCGAATGGATCGAAAAGAACCGCGTCGCCACCCTGCGCCGCGACCGCGAAGAAATCGCTAAGGTTGCCCTCGAATTCGACGGCTACATCCGCCAGCTGCTCGACGAACGCCGCGAGGACGCCGCAGCCGGCAACCCCAAGGACGTCACCGCCGAACTGCTCACCGACACCGTGCAGCTGCCCGGCGAAGAACCCCGCACCATGACCGACGAAGAAATCGTCAGCCTCATCCGCAACTGGACCGTGGGCGAGCTGTCCACCGTCTCCGCAACCGTGGGCGTATTCGTCAACTTCCTGGCACGCAACCGCGCCGAGCAGGACCGCCTGCGCGCATCCCTCGCCGACGGCAACGCACTCGACGACTGCAGCGAAATCGCCCTCGCCGTCGAAGAAATCATGCGACTCGAAGACACCCTCGTCACCAACCGCCGCATCACCACTCAGGACACCGAACTCGGCGGCCGCACCCTGCCCGCCGGCTCCCGCGTGACCATCAACTGGGCAAGCGCCAACCGCGACGAGGACGCCTTCGAAGACGCCCTCACCTACAACCCGCACCGCGACCAGTCCCGCAACCTCGTGTACGGCGACGGCATCCACGTCTGCCCCGGCGCGCCCCTGGCACGCCTGGAACTGCGCATCCTGCTCGAGGAGCTGCTGCGCGGCACCGAGTCCATTGAGATCGCGGACGAGAGCGAGAAGCCCGCAACCGTAAACGCCGTGTACCCGGTCTCCGGCTACTCGGTCGTGCGCGCCATCTTCAACTAGGCACGCTCCAGCTCTAAAAAGTGCGAGGCGCCGAACCCCGAGAATAGGGGTCGGCGCCTCGCGCTGTTAAGAGTAAATATAAGAGTGAATAGTAGGGTAGTGGCGGCCGGTATCAGCCGCTCACTATAGATAAAGCGGAATATTCCCAGACGGCTATATAGCCTAGTGGAATACTCAATAAAGCTGAATCTAGCGGCCGGAACTCGTTGCCGAAGGCTTCACCGAAGAACCCGCAGAACCGCTCGCAGACGCACGAGTCGAAGCACTCGCAGAAGCAGAAGCCTCCGCCGCAGCTGATGCCGACTCCTCCGGGGACAGAGCCGTACCATCCGCATGAACACCAGCCATCGCCGGAGTCACACCATTAACGAAGCTCAACTTCGCCTGCTTGAACTGGTACTCGGGAGAGCAGGTCAGCTTATACTTCGAATTCGCCAGCTCGCGAATCGACTTCACATAATTCTGAGTCTCCTCATACGGGGGAACACCGCCGTACTTCTCCACAGAACCCGGACCCGCGTTATAACCGGCGAGAACCACATCCTGTAGCTCATCCTCATTGGAGGCGTACTTCGCCAAACGAGTACGCAACTCAGCCAAGTAGCGTGCCTGTGCCGCAATCGCATCGTGCGGGTTCAGAACATTACCGCCATTGCCGAAGCTGTAGTGGCCGCCGCTCCACGCATCATCAGTGAACTGTGCAATACCCTTAGCGCCCTGGTGGGACACAACGCCCACACGCCAGTGGCTCTCGGTCTCAATCTGCGCCGCCAGCACGCCGGGACGGAAACCCGACACCTTAGAGCCCTCCTCAAAATCGGAGCGGAGAGCCGCCGGAGCATACGAAAGCTCCGTCATGCCGCAATAGTCGTCGTAGGTGGCTGCCAAACCGGCAACACCGCCACCCAAAAGAACCGCAGAGGCAATAATCTGCCAATGCGCAAGAACCCCGGCGAGAAAGCGAAGCGGGAAAGCTTTACGCTGCCGAGGAGAAATTTGTTGATCCGCCGGAACGGAAATGTGGTTGGAGGCGCTCGTAGCGTTACGCTCGGAAGGGGCGCCCGAAGTGCTATCTGCCATTCCTATAGACTAGCGCACCATTGCCGTTTATGGTGAAAAAACTCCCCTCCGTTGAGGTGAAAACCATAGTCAGAGAGTTCTTGGCGCGTCTTTACCGGAGTCAACATCAAGTGCAGGTACAGACTCCGTGCACGTGAAGGATGACCCCACCCGGTACACCTTTGACAGGGAGTACTAGGCGGGGCCAATCCATGATGGGGAGCTTCAGGAGCCTCTAACGGTTCGTCACCACGATCTTGCCGGCGGCACCGCGTTCCATCTCCGAGAAGGAGTGATTCACGAACGTGTACGTGCCAGACTCTAGGAACTGCATCTCCACGAAGCCGCCCTGAGCGGGCGCCAAATCGAGTGCCTGGCTGTGGCCGTCACGGCTACCGAACGCATCCGCGCCGCGGCGCATCAGGTAGCCGCCCTCCTTGTAGACCGTGTCGAATTGCGAACCGACCACGTGGAAGCTCGTGCCGTGGTTCGGGCCCGCAGCCATTACCCAAACACGGATACGCTCGCCCTTCTTCACCTGCAGCGGCTTCGCCTTGTACTGGGTTGCGTGGCCGTTGAACATGGTCAGCGTGGGGGTGCCCGCCGCGATCAGCTCCGGCGAGTTCTCCGCCAGCTTGTTACCGTCGGAGGCGGTCTTGCCGGTGTCGTGCAGGTACGCCTCGCCCTGAACCATCACGTACTCGTGATCGACCGGGTCAAGGTCCGCCGGGTCGATAATGACCGCGCCGTACATGCCCTGGGTCATGTGCAGGCTCAGCGGGGCGGTGCCGCAGTGGTACAGCCAGATACCGGCACCCTTCGCCTCAAAACGGTAGACGAGACGCTCACCGGGGGCGATGGTCTTCATCGTGTTATCGGGGGACACCATGCCCGCGTGGAAGTCCAGCGAGTGGCCCATCGTGCCGTTATTGATGAGTGTAATTTCAAAAATGTCGCCGACCTTGCCGCGCAGAATCGGTGCCATGTTCTGCCCGTTGAACGTCCACATGTGAACGGTTACGCCGGGCGCCACCTCGCGGTCGACTTCCTCAACTTCCAGGGTGACCTTGCGGACGGTCTTGCCGTTCACCTGCGTGGCGGTGTTCGGTGCCGGGATGTTCGGGTCGCGGTACTTGTAGCCGCTGCCGGGCGCTGCGGACATGTCAATCCTGCTGTTTGCAACGGTCATGAGGGTCGGGGTGCTACCCGACGCGGCGTGGTTGTGGGTGCCCGTAGAACCGTGGTTGTGGCCGCCCTGCGCCACCTGGTTTGCGGAGGCGCCGGTCGCCTTCACCTTGAACACCATGCCCAGGGAGCGGTGACCCGCCACGGAGCAGTAGCCTTCCTGGTCGGCGGTAATGACGCCGGCGTCAACGGTTTTCGTTTCGCCGGGGTTGATGGTGCCGGTGGTTGCGCCGTTGTCGAAGGTCAGGTCGTGGGTCATGCCCTCGTCGTCGTTGGTAACCTCGACGACCAGGCGGTTACCTGCGGGGACCTCTACCTCGGCGGGGGTGAAGCGGTAGTTGCTGGTCGCCTTCACCTGCACGGTGGTGGTCTGACCGGTCGCAGCCACGGAACCCGCCGAGGAGAACGACGGCAGGTTCAGCGCGGACGGGTTCACGGCGAAGCCCAGCAGGAACGCCATGGCAACCGCCAACGCCGCCTGGAAGCTCTGCTTGGCGTGCGGGACGGGCTCCGGGGTGAGCGCCTCCTGGTTGAAGACGGGCTTCTCGCCGCGGGCGCGTGCTGCCATCATTTCCTTGCGGGTATTCACGGACGCCTTCACGCCGCGCACCATGAGCGGAATGAACGCCATGAGCGCCAACGCACCCACGATAGCGACGGCAATCTTAATGGACTGGCCCACCATGGAGCTGGGCATCATGAAGATCAGCAGCGCCAGGTTCACGGCGGTTACGCGTGCCGCCGCGAAACGGCTGAACTCCTTGTTGGAGGCGCGCACCACCGCCGGGCCGCCACCCATGCGCTGCGGCAGCAGGTAGCTCATCGCGCCGAGCAGCAGCTGCAGCAGGAAGCCGACCACGAAGATGGGGGTTACGGCGCGTACATCCAGCTGCGCGAAGGGGACGGTTGCCACCATGTAGGCGGTGGTCGCTACGCCAATAATCAGCCAGAGGAAGCCCATACCCACGCTCATGGGCGGGTACTCGTTCGGGCGCTTGGTGCGCAGGGTACGCACCATCACCCAGGCGACAATCAGCAGGGCAACCAGGTAGACGACCAGGCCGGCTGCGGCGAGCGGACGCATCCCTAAAATCGCGCCGACAACGGTCAACGCCAAGCCACCGCACATCAGGTACAGGGCGCGCAGGCTGTGGGTGAGCGCCTTATCCACCATCTTGGTGCGCAGCATGGTCGGCCAGAACGTCACCAGCGTACCCACCGCGGTAATACCGACGAAGCCGAGCACGTTCACTGCCTCGTGCGCGAGCAGGAACTGCGAATGCAGGGTGCCGGACAGGTTCGGGTAGGCAATCATGCCGCCAAACGCCGCACCGAGGGGCAGCAGCAGCGCCGCAACAATGTAGAAGCGAATGGTCACACCGAACCGCGACGGCAGAGCCTGACGCACCTGCTTCAGCAGGTAGATGCCGTGCCAGGCGACCATCGACCCGACAATGAGGGCGCCCACCACCGTGGCGGCGTAGAGGCCGGGCACGCTCAGCTGACCGACCATGCCGATCATGAGCACGAGAATACCGGCGTTCAGAATGAAGATTCGGCGCACCTGGGTTCCGCGGTGCTCGTCAGGAATCTTGATTTTCATGAGCGCTTCGGTGAAGTGCTGCGACCAAATCAGGATCGAGTTCGTAATCAGGCCGAGGGTGACAATGTGCACCATCAGCCAGCCGCTATTCGGGATAAACCTGTGCAGCAGAAGTACGCCGACAAGGGTAAACATCCAGTGGGAGACGGGCTTGGAGGCGCGACGATGCCACGTACCGCGACCGGATGCGCGGCGTGCAATCTCTTCGGGGGTGAGGTTTGCGCCGGGCACATCAGCCGGGCGCGCGCCAATGCTCAGGCCGGAGGAGCCGCCTCCGGAGACGTTTGCGGGCTTGCCGCTCGTGTTCTCGCCTTCGGGTGGGGTGCCGAGATGTTCACTCACGTGATCACTGCTTTCACTGCTGGTTGTTCGTGGACGTCGGTGTGCGGGTCGGCACCCGGTACCCCTGCGTTGGGGCGGGTGCCAATAAGCCCATTATATTGCCCGGATAGTACCAATTTTGAAGACATGACGTGCATATGAAGGCAGCTCATATCGTGATAGTTGTGCTTGTGTGCTCGAGCGGTTCTTCCCCTGCGAATCTCCCCCTGTGATTCTTCTCCCCAATGCATCCTTCACAGGTGCGCGCGATAAACTATTAGGATTCCAAAATCAGATGCCCGCCCACCCTACGCGCGCATCCGCCGGCACCAAGGTAAGGACAAACACCTCGTGACAAGGACTGACTCCACCACCCCCATCTGGGGAAAAATCGCTATTGTGGCACTCATCCTCATTGTTGGCGGTGGATACGTCGTCAAAATGCTCACCAACCCCTTCAGCGGTATGGACTTCTCCATCTACCGCCTGGGCGCAATGACCATTTTCGATAACGAGGGCTTTACCCAGGACCTATACTCCCCGACCCTGAACGATCACGGCGTCATCAAGCCGCCGTTCACGTACCCGCCGTTCGCGGCGATGCTGTTCTTGCCGTTCGCTTTTATTCCGCTGGAAGTCGGCAAAGTCATTATGGTCATCGGTTCGGCTGTGGTGGCGTGGTGGATTTCCACGATCATTTACAACTACGTGAATGCGCGCGGCCGCGAACTGCCGCTGCAGCAGTACTTTGGTCGTGCCGGCACGATTGCGATGCTGACCATTCTGGTGGTGGCGGCGGGCCCGTGGCAGCGCACCCTGGACCTGATTCAGATTAACCCGTTCATTACGGCGCTGATCCTTGCCGATTTTGTGCGTCCGGCGACCCGCGTGCCGCGCGGCGTGCTGATTGGTATTGCGGGCGGCGTGAAGCTGACCCCGCTCGTGTTTGGCCTGATTTTGCTGGTCCGCCGCGACTGGAAGGGCATTGCGACCCTGGGCGCGACGTTCTTCGGCACCATTGCATTGGGCTTCATTCTGATGCCTAAGGACGCACCGGAGTTCTGGTTCTCCGCGCTGACGAACCCCTCCCGTGTGGGTGGACTGAACTTTGTGGATAACGTCTCGATTCAGGGCTGGCTGCTGCACTTCGGTCTCTCTGAGAGCACTGCGAAGCCGGTCTACTACGCCCTGGCGCTGGTCACGATTGTGCTGACTGCCGCGCTGCTGTACCAGCTGGAACGCCGCGGTGCCGCGCTGGCGCAGGTGGCGGTGACCGCCTCCTTGATGGTGGCGCTGTCGCCGATTAGCTGGTCGCACCACAACGTGCTGCTGCCCCTGCTGGCTGCCGTGTTCATCATGGATGCGTTCCCCACCTATTTTGCGGTTCAGCCGGCGTGGCTGCGGGTGACGGCGACCGTATTCGCGGTGGTTGCGGTGTTGGGCCTGTACCTGTCGCCGATTAGGATTGCGTCCTGGTTCCACGGTAGCGCTGATGGTTTGGAGCAGCTGGCTCCGGGCGCGTTGGCGGTTTCGGCTATTCCCGCGTTCTGCCTGTGGGTGACGATGACGCTCTGGTCGGTTGCCGCCCTGAGCGCGCCGGTGCGTGGCGCGAAGGTTGAGCCCGTGCGCTACGGTTCCGTGCGTAGCGATGCGCCTCTGGGCTGGTGGGGTGCTCGCGCCCTGGTGACCGAGAGTGCCGAGTCTGTGCGTGCCGCTGATTCTCGTGAGGCAACCGCGTGAGCCGCGATAAGGAACTAGAAAAGACCCTCGTGAAGAATGCTGACAAGAACTTAGCTACGACCGCAGAGAATACCGAGGCGGCTGCGGCTATAATCCCATGGGCTTCGGCTGGCCCTACTGCTGAACCTGCACCGGTTGCGGAACCGGCTGCTGAAAGCGCTGTAGAAAGTGCTGGGCCCGCCGCATCCTCTGTAGCCACCGCGGAAAAAGCGGCAAAGGAAGAAGTCGCCGAAGAAACCGCCAAGCAGCCCACAAAACCTGCGCGTCGTAGCTTCTTTGACCGCATCCCCGGCATGCGTAGCGGCGCTCTCTGGGCGTACCTGCTGTTCGTCCTGGTTGCCCTCTACGCCTTCGACTACGTGACGCACGCAGCGGCTGACGATATTTACGTCTACCGCCTGGGCGCTATCTCCCTCGCGGACGGCCCGGACGGCTACCAGCTCTACACCTTCCGCACACGCGGCCTGCCGTTCACCTACCCGCCGTTTGCGGCGCTGCTCTTTTACCCGCTCGCGTTCCTCACCGAGCCGCAGAGCATGCTGCTGATTACCGCCATTATTTGTGCGCTCAGCTACTGGTGCGCGTACCTGCTGTACTCCTACGCCCGTAGCCGCTCGTGGCGTCTGCCGTTGCAGAAGCATCTGGGTCATTGGGGTATGGTGTCGCTGATTGCGGCGCTGATTTGGATGTGCGGCCCGTGGCGTTTGACCACGCATTTTGGGCAGATTAACGCCATCATTCTGATGCTGATTCTCGCCGATTTTATGCGCCCGGCAACCCGCGTTCCGCGCGGTGTGCTGCTGGGTATTGCGGCGGGTATTAAGCTGACCCCGCTCGCGTTCGGTCTGCTGCTGCTCATGCGTAAGGACTGGAAGGGCATCGCGACCCTGGGTGCTAGCTTCGCCGCGACCGTGGGTATCGGCTTCCTGGTGATCCGTGAGGAGTCGCTGACGTTCTGGTTCCATGCGGTGCATGACACTTCGCGTGTGGGCTGGTTCAGCTACTTCGATAACGTATCGATTATGGGTACGCTGACCCACGCGGGCCTGCAGCATCACCTGACGGCTACCGCCCTGTCGGTGGTGCAGGTGGCGTTGACTCTGCTGATTGTGCTGGTCACGGCGGTTCTGTTGGTTCCGCTGATTCGTGCCCGCGCACTCATGGCGCAGCTGGCGCTGACCGCGTTCATGATGCTACAGATTTCGCCGATTAGCTGGTCGCACCACAACACCTGGTACCCGCTGATGCTCGCCGCCGTGGTCATGGAAATCTTCCCGCTCATATACCAGCGGGTCAGTTCCTTCGTCTTCACGCTGGCTGTTATCTTGGCGACTGCGGCGCTGGTGGGCATGTACATTTCGCCGTTCTGGATTGTGCTGGCGTTCTCCCCGCACTTCAACGCGGATCAGATTCTGATGGTGCCGGAAGGCTCCCTGGGCCTGATGGCGGGCACCACGCCGTACCAGCTGATGTACCTGTTTATTCTGGTGACGTTCTTTGTGTACCTGGCGAATCGTCAGCTGGTGGAAAATGCGGCACGCGCCGCGGGCGCCGAACTGGCGGAGGCGAGGTACTCCCGCTAAAGAAACTGCCCGCTCACGGTGGCTAGCGCCTCCAGCAGGTGCACAGGCCTCACCGGGTATAAAAGTATCCCCCGCACCCATCACGGATGCGGGGGATACTTTTATGCCCAGCCTACTGACCTAGTCAGTCACGCTGTTAGTTAGTGCCGATGCTCCAAGTAATGTTGGAGTCGGTACGAACCTGCATGTAGCTCTTGTTGCTCTGAACCCACTGCATGCTGCTCTTCACGGTCGGAATGGTCGAGGAGAAGAACGGGTCGTTCTTGGTCGCGTTCAGAACGGTGAAGCCGCGGGTGGTCGGGCCGCTGGTCTGGAACTCCATGGTTGCCTCGGTGCCTTCGTAGGTGAAAGCGTAGAAGTTCATGGTGCTCTGGAACTTCTCACCCTTCTTGTAGTGGGGTGCGGAGTCTGCATCGTAGACGCGGATGGTCCACTCGCCCTTACCGGTCAGCTCCAGCTTGCGGGTGGGGGTGGAGTGGCCGCTCGCGTCAATCCACGCGGTGCCCTTGAGCTCCTTGCCGTCGCGGGTGGAGTCGATAACGCTCACACCCGAGGCGATGTTGCCCTTATCGTCACGGCTGGTGATGAAGGCGTTGACCACACCGTCTGCGGGCTTGAACTCGTAGTAGAGCAGGCCTGCGGACACATCGCCCTTGATCTTCTCAATGTCGATGGTGTCCTTGTTGTCGGCGACGGTCTTCTTGTACTCCTTGAACTCACCCTCGGGCATCTTCGCTTCAGCAGCAGCGATGGGTGCTGCGGAAGAAGCGGAAGTACCTGCTGCCGCGCTCTCAGATGCGGGCGCTGCGGAAGAAGCCTCAGAGGATGCCGCCGCGGAAGACGCCTCAGCGGAAGTAGCTGCCGCGCTCGATGCCGCCGCAGAATTGGAGGCGGGGTTCGAGCCGCCACGCGGAATCAGCATGACAATCGCCAGGATGATGACAATCAGCAGAGCCAGCGCACCACCGATAACACCCCAAATCTTGGTACCGGAGAACAGACCCTTCTTCTCGGAGTCGTCCTCGCCCTGACCTGCGGGCTCGGTGACGTAGGGGTTGCTCAGTGCCACGGTTGCCTGGTCCTGATCGGACACCTGACCTGCGTAGGGCTGCTGAGCGTTGTACGGCTGACCCTGGTAGGGGTTGTTCTGGTACTGGCCGCCCTGGACGTTCTGACCGTCCTGGAAGCCCTGACCCTGGAAACCCTGGCCCTGGTACTGGCCACCCTGGAAGTTCTGGCCCTGGAAACCATCAGCCTGGTTCGGCTGGAAGCCGTTCGGTGCCTGACCCGCCGGGATGAACTGTGCGTTCTGGCCGCCCTGTGCGTTCTGGCCGGGCTGCATGTTCTGACCGGGCTGTTCCGAGAGGTTCACGGTACGCTCGGACAGGTTGACGGTGCGCTCGGTTTCGGGGGTGTGGAACTCAACGAGCGGGGAGCTCTCAATAGTGTGGGGAGTCTCAGCTGCGGGAGCCTCAGCGACCGGTTCAGCTGCCGCCGGTGCCTCGGGGGCAACCTCGGCGACGGGCTCAACAACGGGCTCTGCAACAGGCTCGGAAACGACCGGCTCAGAAGCGGCAGGCTCGGAAACAGCGGGCTCAGACAGTGCGGGCTCAGCAATCGGAGCCTCAACAACGTGCGCCTCAACAACGTGCGCCTCAACGGGCTGCTCGGAAGCAACCTGCTCAGCAACGGGAGCCTCAACAGCGGGCTCTTCAGCAGCAGTCTCTTCAACTGCGGAAGACTGGGATGCGAGAACCTGCTCGGGCAGAGCGGTACCGGTCAGCGGAACCTGAGTCAGGTGACGCATCGGCTTGGGCTCGGAGGATTCCTCAGCGGACTCCTGAACGGACTCAGCTGCGGGTGCTTCTACCTGCTGTGCCTCAACGTGGGCCGCCTCAGCCTGGGGCGCGGGAGCTTCCGGAACCTCGACGATCTGCTCACCTTCGAGCTCAGCGGCGAGCTGCTCCAGGTCAACGTCCTCAACGGTCAGCGGTGCCGCAGCCTCGGCGGGCTGCTCAGCCTCAACAGCGGGCTCAGCAACTACAGGCTCAGCAACCTGCTCAGCGGGAGCCGCCTCGGCAGCGGGCTCCTCGGGAATCAGCGGCTCAATAGTAGCCTCTTCAACCTGAATGGGTTCAGGCTCGGGCTCTTCGACCCACAGCTGCCAGCCTTCAGGAACGGGACCCCACGCGGGGTCGGGGCGCCACGTAGGAGTGGGGGCCCATCCGGCAGGAGGAGCGGGCCAGTTGGGCGGCGGATTGAAGACGAGTGCCATAAGAAAGCAGCCTTTCTGGTGCTGAAAAAACACCCCGGAAGAGCGGTCATCAGCGACTATGTATATGAGCGTATTATCGCTACAAATTATGGCATAGGTTCAGAAAATGAACCCCGTGAATGGTGGGTTTTTAGCCTTATTCACGGCTTTTTCAATGGTTTTGGAACATTCCGTATCAATCAGTACTTGAAGGTTTCCGTATGCCCGGTCACCATCGACCCCGCGAAGGCTAGGATTAAAGAATGAACACTACACCGCCTCCCGCACCCCCGCAGGTAGCCGCCGGAACCCCCGCTGCTCCTGCGCCTGTTGCAGGTCTTGCCTACCACCGTCTCTCTCACGCCGACCCGAAATCCCGCTGGTTCTCACCCCTGCTGGAAGGTCTGCTCGGCGTCGCCGTATTTATTGGCCTCAACCTGATCATTTCAGTTGCCCTGGCTGCGACGATTATGGGTTCGGGACTTTCCCTCCAGGATGTAGCTACGAACCGCGCCGTCATTATGGAACACCCGGCGCTGTTCGCGCTGACCTTCCTCTCCCTTATCGCCATTGTGCCTTCGCTCTTTCTGGCGCGCCTGGTCGTGGGTCCGAAGCCCTGGGGTCTGATCCATTCGGTGGCGGGCCGCCTGCGTCGCTCGCTGCTGCTTCCGTACCTGGGTTTGAGCTTCGCGGTTTACGGCATCTACTACGCCGTGATGCTGGCGTTGAGCGGTGAGAGCCTGCCCGAATACCGCTATTTTCAACCTCCACAGGTTGAATTTTGGGTTTATGTGGCGATGATGCTGCTCCTGGTGCCCGTGCAGTGCTACGCCGAAGAGCTCGCCTACCGCGGCTTCATGATGCAGATGCTTGGCCGCTGGCTCCGCACCCCCTGGCTGCCGATTGTGCTGCCCGCCGTGCTGTTCATGCTCTCCCACGCCTACGACCCCTGGGGCCAGAGCACGATTCTCGCGATGGGTATTTACGCGGGTTTCCTCTGCTGGTATACCGGCGGTCTGGAAGCCTCCATCAGCCTGCACGTGGCAAATAACGTGATCCTGATGCTGCTGTCCATGGTGGCTGGTCTGGATCCGTTCGCCTCCGAGGGCGTGACCCCCGTGGATGCGTTGCAGGGTATTGCACTGGAAGGCGTGTACGTGGTGCTCGCCTGCCTGATCTTCAACGCACGCGCTCGCCGCGGCGAGGTTTCACGTGAAACACAACCACTCAAGGTTGATAAATAGGCTATTTGGCGGGTTGCTCTAGCTCAGCTACCCCAGCCCGCCCACCCCGCTCCATTCGAGCCTCACCAGGGCTATTGCTCCACACCGCGTGGATTATCAGCCCGGGTCACCCCGTCAACACCCAAGAAAAGGTAGGGTTAAACCATGACTGTTGATGCTGTAAAAAATATTGAAGACCTCGCCGCATTCGTGGCGGAGTCGCCGGTCTCTTACCTCGCCGCGCGCACGGTAGCGCGCCGCCTGCAAGCAGCGGGCTTCACCGAGCTTGTAGAGACCGAAGCATGGGACCCGCAGATTGCAACCGGCCGCCACTTCGTCGTCCGTGACGGCGCGATTATCGCCTGGGCTGGCGGCGCGAAGGCGCAGAAGGCAAGCGGCTACCGCGTTCTGGGTGCGCACACCGACTCGCCCTCCCTGAAGGTCAAGCCTTCCTCCTCCATCACCACGAAGGGCTGGCACCAGATTGCCGTGGAGAACTATGGTGGTGCACTGCTGAACTCCTTCCTGGACCGTGAGCTGTGCGTGGCGGGCCGCCTCACCGTCCTTGAGGGCGGGGAGCTGAAGGACCGCCTGGTGCGCACCGGTCCGATTGCGCGCATCCCGCAGCTGGCGCCGCACCTGGACCACAAGCGCAACGAACTGGTACTGGACAAGCAGTTCAACATGTACCCCGTGTGGGGCGTGGACCCGGCGGAGAACGACGTGCTCGGCTACATGGCGAAGCACGTGATTGACGGTGAGCCGGTCGACCCGCAGAGCATCGTGGGTTACGACCTGCTGTTCGCTGATTCGCAGCCGCCGCGCCGCTTCGGTGCGGATCAGGAGCTGTTCGCTTCCGGTCGCCTGGATAACCTGTCTTCGGTGCACGCGGGTTTGACCGCCCTGGAGCGTTACGTTGCCGATAATGCGGACGAGCACGCTACCGAGACTGTGATGCTTGCGGCGTTTGACCATGAGGAGCTTGGTTCGGAGTCGCGTAGTGGTGCGGCGGGCCCGTTCCTGGAGGATATTTTGGTGCGCCTGTCCGCTGCGCGCGGTGAGAGCACAGAGGAGTACCGCCGTTCGGTGGCGGCGTCGTTCTGCCTGTCGGCTGACGCCGGTCACCTGGTGCACCCGAACTATCAGGGTCACCACGACCCGACCGTGCAGCCGCTGCCCGGTGGTGGTCCGTTGCTGAAGATTAACGCGAACCAGCGTTATGCGACGGATTCGGTGGGTGCTGGCGTGTTTGCTGCGGCGTGTGCGAAGGCTGGTGTTCCGTATCAGGAGTTCGTGTCGAATAACAATATGCCGTGTGGTTCGACGATTGGCCCGATTACGGCGACTCGCCTGGGTATGCGCACCGTGGATGTGGGTATTGGTTTGCTGTCGATGCATTCGATGCGCGAGATGTGCCATGTGGACGATATGGCGTACATGACGCGCGCGGTGGAGGGCTTCTTCCGCCTCTAAATTGAATCCCGCTGAGGTGTGAACAGCTGGGGAGTGGGCGCCGGGAACGTAAGGTTCCCGGCGCCCTTATTTTTTAAAAATTTTAAATTTTTCGGGGGGGGGGAGGTGTTTACCTCTTGAATAGGGTTTATGCGTGCTGTAAAGTAACCCACAATACGTTATGCACGTGTTGCACACTACTTGTTTTTGAGAAGTTTTCACCAATGATGGTGCACCACCAGCTCGTCACCGGCGTAGCGAGCGAACCCCAACATGAAAGGCGGTTCCCATGTTCTTCGATATTTCTCTGATCCCGCTGGCGGTTTTGGTCCTTGTGGGTCAGTTGAAAAAAGCACCACGAACGTCGTCAAAGGACCCGGGTTATCAGGAGCAGAGGGAGCAGGTGCGAAAGCACCGGCGCATCCTGGATATGCTCAGCCTGAGTCTTGCTCTTGCCCTGATGATTATTCATTGGGGTGGCCCCCTGATGACGCTTGCCTATCGGGCAGTCGTTATTTGGTGGGTTCCCAGCCAGCTGTATGATCTCTGGCAGAAGTTCAATGTGTCGCGTGAGGTACTCTTCGCGTGTGCTGTAGCCCTGATCGTTATTGAGTTTGGGTTGGCGCTCCTACCCTAACCTGCACCCTATAACAGTTGTGGCGGTGACCGAATGAAACGGTCACCGCCACAACTATTTTTAAGATGAGACAGACTCAGATTAGACGGGGTTCGATTAGACAGGGTTGTCGGGGCTGGGCAGGGTTACCACCTCAGACCAGCGAGTATCCTTAGCAGCCGCACGGTTCGCGTCGCTCTTCTGCTTCACATCGGCTGGCGCCTGCTGCGCCCACAACTCAAAAGCAACAATGTAGTTCTCGGGGTAGTTTGCCGCGAGCAGCTCCTGGCGGGTCGGGAAGTATTCCTTACCCTCTCGAATATCAACGTAGTTGCTTGCCTTGTAGGGGTCTGCGCTCTGGATGTCAGTGCGCGGGCCGGAGGCTACCTTTCCGCTTGCCACGTTATTGTCATCGATAGCGCGCACCCACGCCGCGGCGTAGGCGTGATCGGCCTTGTTCTTCTCGTACAGCGCCAGGCACTCGGCTCCTGCTGATTCAGCTTCGGCACGGGTGGGGAAGTTCGCCTGGTTGCGCACAACATGCCGCGCGGAGACGTAGGAGGGCAGTGCCGTACCGCGGTCGGCGCTGATGGCTTCCTGCTGCTTGAGGGTTTGAGCTTTCGCGGCTTCGTCAGGTTCAAGACAGGGGGTGGAGCTCTTCTTCGCCGCGGAAGAGGAAGCGGACCCGGTGGCGCTTGAAGCTGACGGGGATGAAGTCACGGTTGTGTTCGAGGGTGCGGGAGTGTTTGATGCCGTGCTGGTGGAGCTACCGCAGGAGGCAAGAAGTAGAGGAAGAATCACCAGCGCGGCACTGCGTCGTAGACCGCTGGAACGGAATGAAAGAAAAACAGGGGTGTGGGTCATGGGACCACCTCACAAGAGGGATGGAACGATATATTGCGTCTAAACATACCCGAATATTTGATACGTGGTCAATGGAAAATGTCACCTTAGTTTAAAACCAACACTCTAGACGCAAGATGTGCAACCCAGTAGTCTTAAAGTTCTGACCTGCTTAAACATGAGGTAGATAGGGTAAGAGTGCGGAGATTTTGCAGGTCGCCTACCTATCCTAGTATTGGCTTTGTGGCTTAGTGGATAAGAAAAACAACATTGAGGCTATGCGTTCGGTGTTCCGCTACTAGCGTTTTATGCTACTGAAAGGAAATGGCATCATGAATTCTACATATAAGATGTTTGCCGTAAATGAGAAAATAATTTTGTATATCTTATTTCTCATTGTATTGCAATTTTTCTATATTTTCCCAACTGCCCTGTATGCAGATTTCTATAGATTTGTATCGCCATGTGATAGGTGGCAAAGTGCATATTTCGACTATATACCCTTCTTTGTGGTGGGAGTTGTATCAGCTAGCTTGTGGCAGACTTTTAGTATGTGGCTGGGTGTAAAGCTTCGTATAGGAATTTTTTGGATCGCATCGCTATATTTAGTTTTTAAAATGTATGGGACTTATGAAATTTTAAAAGGCAATATCTTAAGTTCATGTAAAGTCCCTACAGAATATATGCATGGAATATTGTGGCCATATGATTTACAGGCATTCATTCTCTGGGGTCCCGATATTGTCTCATGCATTATTTTTATAGCAGTTTTTATTGCATGTTCTAAGCGTAGCTACTGGATACCAACCCTCGCAGCTATAGCCGCATTTGTTGTGCAGTGCGTCATCTTGGTACTGCTCTGGGAATACGTTAGGGGACTTATCTATTTCCTCCTGCAGTAGCGATGGGCCGTTGAGGCGCAGGATTTTACGGAGCTGGAGGTTGCATCATCGACACCCTGACCGTACTCTTCTGGGCATGTTGGCTTCTGCCGATTATCGGGCAAATAGCAATATCTAGTGCTGGTGTTTTAGTGACATATTTGCCTCAAGAGCCCGGTGGCTTGCATGTTTATGCAAGTCAAGGCGCTGAAAAAACTTGTTTATCGATTTTCTTCCGAGATGTTGGATTTTAAAAAATAAACATAATTTTCTCTTGACCATGTATCAAAACTGCCTGTATATTGAGGGGCAACTCAGTATGCTCCAGCCCACAATGAGGTGACATTATGGCCCTGAAATCCAGGACCCCCAACCCCCGCTATAACGCACTGCGATACGGCGCCGCTCTCTTAACCCTGCCCCTGTTCCTTGCCGCCTGCGGTAGTGCAAACACCGCGGCAAGCAGCACCTCCTCACCCTCCACGGCGAGCGCCTCAGCAACGGCAAGTACCACGCCCACCGTCAGCTGCTCCTCATACTCCGCCGAAGCTATCGCCTCAGCAGAAGCCACCAAACCCGTCCCGCGCACCGATGAACAATACCCCGCGTACATCCAATACCGGAACATCCTCGCAGACGGCGCCCACATTATTGAGCCCAGCGAACTCGACAGCAACTGCCACGCCGCACTCAAAGCAGGGCGCAGCGCCCTCCCCGAATACGTCCAAAGCATCGATACCTACAACGCTCAGCCCAGCGTCGGACTCACCGACCCCTTCGCCGGTAGCGAGTACCGAGACATCAAGAACCGCAACGAATTCATCCCCCACCGCGCAGACCTGGAAGAAGCCGGGTACCCCGAGGTAATCATCCGGCTTTACGAAAAGTGGTACGAGGCAGCCCCCGCAGACATCAAGACGCTCAGCGACGGCAACCGTGCACGATTCCTCGCCACAAGCGCCTACCAGCAGTGGAAGGCCCAGCCCCAAACCCCCAGCAGCTCCCGCGCATAAACCCACTCACGTATAAGCCCGCTCAAAAACAGTTGTGGCGGTGACCGAACGAAACGGTTACCGCCACAACTCTTTAAACGGCCTCCTAGCAGGGCTAGGGGAGGGGCTACTTGCCCTTCACCTCGCGTGCCAGAGCCAGTAGCTCCTCATGCACCGTCGTATCGCCCGTAACCTCCGGGTGGAAAGAAATACCAATCAGGTTGCCCGAACGCACACCCACAATCTTCCCCTCATGACGAGCCGTCACCTGCACACCCTCACCAGTGCCAGTCACAATCGGCGCACGAATAAACGCCGTATCAATAACCACCTCATCACCGGCAGGAGTCAGCCACGGCAGGCGCACCTCCGCAGAATCAACCTGCGAACCAAACGCGTTACGACCCACCGAAACATCCAAAACACCCAGCGACTGCTGACCCGGTGCCGGATCATCAATACGCTTCGACAGCATAATCAGGCCAGCACACGTACCCAGAGTCGGCAGGCCCGAAGAAATCGCCTCAATCAGCGGCTCACGCACACCAAAAATACGGGTCAAACGGTCAATCGTCGACGACTCGCCGCCCGGCAAAACCAGCGCGTCCAGACCCTCAAGCTGCTCACCGGTACGTACCCAGCGCACCTGCGCACCCAGGGACTCCAGCATCAGCGCATGCTCACTCACGCCGCCCTGCAACGCCAAAACACCAACCGTCAAACCCTCACCCGGCAAAACACCGGTAGGCTGAACCTTCTCAACCATCACCGCTCCCTTCACAAAACAACAAACACAACAAACACAAGGAGGGTGGGACCCGCCTCAGCGAACCCCACCCCCTCATCAAACACTCACCCCGAATACGGGGTGCGCGCACGAATTACCAGCCGCGCTCCGCCAGGCGGTGCGGTGCCGGAATGTCAGCAACGTTAATGCCGACCATAGCCTCACCCAGGCCGCGAGAAGCCTCAGCAACCTTCTCCGGGTCATTGTAGAAAGCAGTAGCCTTCACAATAGCCTTCGCACGAGCAACCGGGTCGCCCGACTTGAAAATACCAGAACCAACGAACACGCCGTCAGCACCGAGCTGCATCATCATTGCAGCGTCAGCGGGGGTAGCCACACCACCAGCGGTGAACATGACCACGGGCAGCTTGCCGGTCTGAGCAACCTCACGAACCAGCTCGTACGGTGCAGCCAGTTCCTTAGCCTTCACGTACAGTTCATCGGGCATGGTGTTGTACAGGCCCTGTAGCTCAGCAATCTGACGCTTAATGGTGCGGATGTGCTTGGTTGCCTCAGAGACGTCACCGGTGCCAGCCTCGCCCTTCGAACGAATCATAGCGGCACCCTCGGTGATACGGCGCAGAGCCTCACCCAGGTTGGTAGCACCGCACACGAAAGGAACCTTGAACTGGTGCTTATCAATGTGGTTCACGTAGTCAGCGGGGGAAAGAACCTCAGACTCGTCAATGTAGTCGACCTTCAGGGTCTCCAGGATCTGAGCCTCAACGAAGTGGCCGATGCGTGCCTTCGCCATGACCGGGATCGAAACAGCATCAATGATGCCCTCAATCATGTCCGGGTCAGACATACGAGCCACGCCGCCCTGCGCACGAATATCCGCAGGAACGCGCTCGAGAGCCATGACGGCAACAGCGCCAGCATCTTCAGCGATCTTAGCCTGTTCGGGGGTGACGACGTCCATGATGACGCCGCCCTTGAGCATGTCGGCCAGGCCGCGCTTAACAAGCGGGCTGCCGGTTACGGTGTTGTTATCAGTCATGACCTTATCTTCTCACGTTCTGAGTGTTCGCGCGCACTCACGGAGGCGGAATTTCTGTTCTCTGACACAGTACGACCCCAAGTTCACGTCAGAACGACACAAAACGTCATGAAACATACCCGCACCCATCAATTAGACAGCACCACCGGCGAGCGCAGGAAATAAAACCGCGGGTGTACTCTTTAACCTCTGAAGTACCCAGGAGACCCCCAGCAAAGGAACAGCATGCTCGAAGTCGTTATCGCACTATCCCTCGCTGTCCTCGTAGGCAGCGCAATCGCACACAAAACGCGGATCACCCCCGCTATTGTGCTGATTTTCATTGGTCTGGCTATCGGCATTATGCCCGCCCACGAACTGCACGAAGTTCAGAGTATTGGCCTGCCGCCGCACGTCATCCTCGAAATCTTCCTGCCCATCATGCTCTTCTGGGAAGCCCGCCACACCTCATGGCGTGAGGCACGCAACCGCATCCGCGGCATTATCCTCACCGGAACCCTGCTGGTCATCGTGACCGCCTTCGGTGTCGCCGGGATTCTGCACGAGCTCATCGGCGTGAGCGCCTGGGGTGCGGCACTGCTCATCGGTGTGGCGCTCGCACCCACCGACGCGGTCGCCGTCGCAACTCTCAACGGCAAGCTGCCCAAGTCCGCCATCACCACCCTCAAAGCGGAGGCGCTCATCAACGACGGCACGACCCTCGTGCTGCTGACCCTCGCGCTGCAGGTAGCCGCCGGGCAGGGACTCTCCCTCGGCCACTCCAGCGGTATGTTCTTCTTCTCCTTCCTCATCGGTATTCTGGTCGGCCTGGCGGTCGGCTGGGTAGCCAACAAGATTCGTGCCCACATCGACAACCCGATGTGGTTCACCTGCTTCATGCTGACCGTGCCCTTCATCGCGTTCCTGCTCGCGGAGAAGATCGAGCCTTTCCCCGACATGAAGGGCTCCGGCGTGGTTGCTGTCGTGATTGCGGCGTTCTTCCTCACTTACTACAGCCCGGACACCATCAAACCGCAGAACCGCACTTACGGCCTGCCCACCTGGGCGTTCGTCACCTTCGTCATGAACGCGGTATTGTTCGTCATGGTCGGCGTGCAGCTGCCCACCGCCGTGGAACGTATGGGTGTCACCATCAACCTCTACGGCACCACCTGGAGCTACGGCCTGCTCGTTGTGCTGGTCGCCTGGATTGCCTGCGTTGCTATTCGTTACGTATTCCTGCAGGCGTCCATCTTCGTGATTCGACTGCTTGACCGCAGCGAAAAGCAGCGCACCCTGCGCACCACCCACCGCGGACGTGTCGTCTCCACCATGGCTGGTTTGCGCGGCGGTGTCTCCCTGGCGGTGGCGCTGTCCATCCCGGCGAGTGTTGAATACCGCGACTTCGTGATCTTCGTGGTGTCAGGCGTGGTGCTGTGCTCCATGGTCGTCCAGGGCATGCTGCTGCCCGCCGTGATCCGCTGGGCGAACCTGCCGGTCGACAACAGCGAAGAAGAAGAGATGAACGAAGCGGTCCGCACTATGATTGCTGAGTCCTTCGACTCCATCCAGGAAATTGGTGGACGCATCAACGCCCCGCAGGAAGTCATCGACCGCATCGCGGAAGAGTACATGTTCAACATGAGTATGTACCGCAACCTGCACACCCTGCACATGCACGGCGACGACACCCCCGAGAACGTGCTGAAGGTGCTCGAAGCGAACGAAAAGGAAAAGGAACTGCGCCTGGGCGTGCTCGAAGTTCAGCGTGACATCCTTAAGCGTCTGCGTGACGAAGGCAGAATCGACACGAACGTACTGCACCAAATCCAGGAACGCCTGGACATCGAGGTCATGCGTGTGCTCGGCCCGCTCGAACTCGAATAGATTACGCTCCTACATGCGATACGTATGAGGCGAGGCGCCCCACCCCGAACAGCGGGGGAGGGGCGCCTCGCGGTTTTATGGTGCCGCCGCGTCTGTGCACCCCGTGCAACAACAGGTTTTTCTCACGGTGAGCATCTACCCACCCGCGCTGAACATCGGTAAAATATGAAAGTTACGCCCGCGCTCACCCCCACGCGGAAGCCTCAACGGCCCAGGGAACGAGCAAGACATTTCGGGCGCCCCGGCACCCGCACATTCGCGGACATTAGCCGTCTATTTGACGCACACAAGTGACCGGACCACACAGACCAAGGAACCTATGACGTCCCACCAGACTGAAAACAACGCACCCAAAAATAGCGCACCCAACACCGCACCCAACAGCAACGCACCCGCCGCAGGACACCGCCCGCACGGCCCGCACGGCGCAAGCGAAGACCCGCAGAACATCTACCTGCTCAAAGACGCCCCCATCCTCAAGGCGCTCCTCTCCCTCGGCGTGCCCATGGCACTCGGCCTCGCCATCACCAGCATCTACAACGTGGTGAACTCCTACTTCGTCGGCCACTACGGCGGCACCGAAGACCTCGCCGCCACCAGCTACGGCGTGCCCGTCTTCGGCGTCATCATGGCGATCGCAGGCCTGTTCGGCCTGGGCTCCTCAACCCTCGCCTCCCGCAAGCTCGGTGAAGGCCAGCCCGCCCACGAAATTCACCGCGTCACCTCCTTCGCCCTCTACTCGGCGCTCGGTGCCGGTATCGTCGCGGCGGCTATCGGCTTCATCCTCGCTGACCCGATCACCAGCATCATGGGTGCATCCGGGGGCTCCTACGAACCGACCCGCATCTACGTGCACCTCATGTTCCTCGGCGCGCCCCTCGCTATCGGCATGTTCACCCTCGAACAGCTCGTCCGATCCGAAGGCTACGCCAAGCAGTCCATGTACGGCATCATCGTCGGCACCGTCGTCACCTGCATCTTCGACGTGCTGTTCATCGCCATCATGGGCATGGGCGTCGCCGGTGCCGGTTGGGCGATGCTGCTGGCGAACGGCGCATCCATGCTGTACTACCTGCTGTTCCTGATGCGCAAGAGCGAGAACTTCTCCGCGAACATCCGCGACTTCTCCCTCGACCCCGCTATCATCAAGCCCGTGGTCGCGGTCGGTGCTGCTGAGCTCATTCAGAGCCTCAACCTGATCTTCGCCGCCCTGCTGCTGAACAACCTCGCCGCCTCCTACGGTGACGACACCGTGGCAGCGTTCGGCTTGGCAATGCGCCTGAACATGGTGCCCGAAATGCTGTGTATGGGCCTGTGCATGGGCGGTATCCCGCTGTACGCCTACGCGTACGGTGCCCGCAACGGCGCCCGTGTGAAGGAGGCGCTGCGCACCGCAACGATCCTGTCCGTGGCGACCTCCGCGATCATCACCATTCCGGTGCTGATTTTCCGCCGTGAACTGCTCGCCGTGGTTGGCGATGCAAGCCTCATCGACACCGGCGAAGAGGTCATGATCGCACTCATGCTCGCCGCCGTGTTCAACGCGGTCAGCATCGTGTTTGTGTCTTGGTTCCAGGCGTCCGGTAAGGGCGGCCCGGCAATGCTGATGACCATCGGTATTGCGTTGCTGTTCTTCCCCGCCGTGTACTTCGGCAACATGTGGTTCGGCTTTAAGGGCCTGACCTGGGCGTTCCCTTTCACCCAGGTGCTCGCCTGCGCGCTGGGCCTGGTGCTGTTCCTCGCCACGGGTGGCGCGAAGGTACCGCCCGCTGAAGCTGAGGTTAAGACTGAAGGTTCTGAGGATTCGGGCGTTCAGGCTGCCCAGGTTTCTGGCGCACAGCCCGAGCAGAAGGCATAATCCTCAGCCTGCGAAAACATAGTAAAAGCCCCGGACTCCCGCTTGGGAGCCTGGGGCTTTTACGGTGGTTCTTACGCTGATTGAGGCGCTCAACCGGAAGACGCTAGATTCTTCCGCGCTAGTTCTTCCACCAGGAATCAAAAATCGTCACCGGAGTAGTGCGCTTATGGCGGCTACGCAGGTAAATCTGCTCCAGCTTCGCAGCTGCCGCCTCGTCGATTTCCTTACCCTCCAGGTAGTCATCAATCTGCGGGTAGGTCAGACCCAGCTCATCCTCATCGGTGCGGCCGGGTACGCCGTCCAGCAGGTCAGCCGTCGGCGGCTTAGCCCACAGACGCTCAGACGCACCCAGTACCCGCAGCAGCAGCTGGTTCTGGCGCTTATTCAGACCAGCCAGCGGCAGCAGATCCGCGCCGCCGTCACCGAACTTCGTGAAGAAACCCGTAATGGACTCCGCCGCGTGGTCGGTACCGACCACCAGGTAGCCGGGGCCGCCAGCAATCGCGTACTGGGCGATCATGCGAGCGCGCGCCTTCACATTACCCTTGTTGAAGTCGCTGATCTGCTCGCCGGTCGCGGCAGTGTAGGCGGTGTCGAAGCCGTCGACAGCCTCCGCAATGTTGAAGGTCAGGGAGCGGGTGGGCTGGATGAAACGCAGCGCCTCCTGCGCGTCCTCTTCGTCGTGTTGCACACGGTAGGGCAGGCGCACCGCCACGAACTCGGCGGTGCGGCCGCGCTCGTTGAGGCGGTCCACCGCCAGCTGGCAGAGGCGACCCGACAGAGTGGAGTCGATACCGCCGCTGATACCCAGTACCAAGCCGCGGCTTCCGGTGGCTTCCAGGTAGTCGCAGATGAACTGGATGCGGCGCTCCACTTCTTCGCGTGCCTGCTCTTCGGTCATGTTGGGCTTGACGCCCATTTCACGGATGATCTGTGCCTGTAATTCACGCATGACTTAAGTGTACGCTCCACCTTATAGCCCGTGCGGTGAACCACCGAGGGAGGCGAGGTAGTGTTCCACACGGTGCGTTCAGCGCGGCGCACGCGGCGGGTTCAGTATCGTTTCAGCCTCCCGCCAGTTCCGCAAATACACAGCATACTCACCGGTAAAAACCCTGTGCGACAACCCGTGCGGCTGTTAGCATGAACATACGGTTCAAATACCGTTCAAAACAGCCGGTGATGAGGGAAAACGCCCCCACACCCGCTACGCCACAGAACACGTCAACCAAGGACGGTGAAGACAGCACCATGGCAAAAACAAAAACTGAACTCTACGACGAGCTCGTAGACATCGAAACCAGCCTCGAAAACCACCCGCTCACCTCCGGGAAAATAGCGGAGGCGAACATCATCATCGAGCAGATGAAGGAGCAGGGCGCCACCCCGGAAGAAATCAATGAGGCACTCATCCAGCAGGGGCTGCCCTCCCTTGTGGAGATTGGTAAGAGTACCTTGCTGCAGTCTTTTAGCCTCTGGAAGCTCAATCACCGCAAGTTAAAGGTGGAAGCCGCCATTGAGAAGCTCAACCGTAAAGAAGCCCGCCGCCACTAACTAGCCCGCCTCGGGCAGGGCGAGGCAAGCAAATACCCCCGGCAGATGCGTACAGCATCCACCGGGGGTATTTCTTTTAAAAAGGTAGTTTTTTCATGCTCCTGGAAGCGGCAATGCGCTCACTCGAGACTGGAAGTGAGATGCGAATGAACGTATTGAGTAAACTCTTCAATACTGCAGACATGAGTGACTAATCCGATGACTTTGTTATAGAGATGAGTAGAGTCATCTACTAAATAGAGACCGTGACACTCTAGAAGGCCACCAAGGAGCGCAACCGCTACACGCTTATTGCCATCAACAAAAGGATGTTGACGAATAACCTCTACACAGAGATGAACAGCCTTATCTACAATGTGCGGATATAGCTCTTCTCCACCAAAAGTTTGGTAAGGGCTCTGAAGAATTCCTTCGAGAATATCAAGGTCTCGAACGCCTGCAGACCCTCCAAAGCGGTTGATAAGCAACTGGTGGATAGCTAAAGCAGTATCAACGGAGATATGTGCAGAGGACATCACTGGCTCAGACGTTCAAAGACGCTTTCGTAACGGTCAATGAAGCTAGTCGCTGCCCCTAAAATCTTCTCCTGATCGATAGTTTCAGAAGAAGTCTTCGCTACGGCTTCTTTGTTATCAGAAGTGGAATCTACTCCCAGAGGAACAATCTTGAAAGCAGGCTGATTGCGCTTAAATACAGTGATTTCTTCACCTTCCTGAATGACCTGATTAGTCACGGAAGTGAGGTTGGCACGTAGTTCAGAAAATCCAACGGTGAGCATAGTATCTTTCCTTTGTACTATTTCTTGTACAAATTTTAGCACTATATCTACTGATGAAGTCAGCCCACAGAAAAGGCCGTGCCGGGGCAGAAAACTCCACCCCGACACGGCCCTCACATCCGCATCCGACTAGCGGTTATTCAGCACGCGCACGTTATAGCGGTGCAAGAACGCCGCCATCGCGCCACGCTCAATCGGCTGAACCGGACGGAACGAACCATCCGGCCAACCCGTCGTAATCCGCTGATCGGCCAACCACGCAATCTCGCGGTAGAACTGGCTGCCGGTCGACACGTCACTAAACGGCGAAGCCACCGGAGCAGAATACGCCGGCGAACCCGCAAAACGGTAGAAGAACGCCGCCATAGCGTCACGGTTCACCGCAGCATTCGGACGGAACGTACCATCCGACCAACCGGTCGTAATACCGCGGGCACGCATCCACTCAATCTCCTTGTAGAACGGGTGATCACGCGGCACATCCTTAAAGCTCGGAGTGCTCGGCGCAGTGAACTGCGGCGAACCCGCCATACGGTAGAAGAACGCCGCCATCGCGCCGCGCTCCACCGAACCGTTCGGGCGGAACGTACCATCCGGGTAGCCGGTCGTAATACGACGCTGAGCCAGCCAGTTAATATCATTCACGAACGGGTAATCCGCCGGAACATCCGTAAAGTGTGCGCTCGCGGCGGTATCCTCAGAGTTCGACGAGACACGCAGAACCTGCGCACGCTCACCCGCAGCCCCATTCACGCCGGACAGGTCGCCGGTCGCATTGTGCATGTGCAAGAACAGCGCAGAAACGTTCTTCGCGTCGCCGTTACGGTGCGCCACCAGCTGAGTCTCCGGTGCGTCCACGAACAGGTTCGGCACGCCCGCCGAATCGCCACTGAACCACAGCTTCGGTGCCGCATAGTTGAACACCACCGAATCAGTCGTATCAACCACAGTCGTAGCGGAGAACGCGCTCGAAGTGGTCACCGAGTACGAAATCTCGGTCGACTCAGCCTCGGGGTCCAGGCCCAGAACGCTCAGCGGAACAGTCATCACCAGAGTGTTCGAATCCATGATGTTGGTGTCCGTATCACCCCAGGTGCCGTTCAGCGGGTACAGGGCGTTCTCAATGGCCTGCCACTTGCCGTTGCTGCGCTTAGAAACCTTCACCAGCGGGTAGTCCAGGCCCTTCTCACGCACCGTCTGCAGGCGGTAGTCGCTCGTGCCGTCCTTGTCGGTGTCAACGAACACGTAGTAGGTGCCGCGCGGGGTCACCTCCTGCCAGTTACCCCAGGTGGAAATACCGAAGGACAGGCGCGCCTCGGAGGTGTCCGCACCGGCAGCCTTCAACGCCGCCACGTTCGAGGCGGCACCCACGTACTGCAGGTCCATGCGGGAATCCGAACCCACACCCAGCTTCGCGGTCGGGATGCGCGGGCTCGAAGCACCCAACTCAAAAGCACCCAGCAGGGAGCGGTAACCGCCCTGGTTTACCGCGGTACCCTGCAGGGTCAGGGTCTGCTCGGTCGCGCCGGAACCCTGAGCGTCGAAGGCGATATCGGAGCCAGCCACACGCATCGCGGAGACAGGCTTCGGTGCCACGTGCAGCGGCATGCGCAGGGTCTTCACCGCAGCCGAGGAGTCAGTATCGGTCAGGATCAGGCGGCCCGAAGCGCTCGCAATGTACTGGCGGGCACCCGAAATGGTGACCGTACCGGTCGAGTAGTTCACCGAATCCTGGTTCGGGTACATGGACGGGTCGCGGGTCTTTTCCAGCTTCGACGGGTCAATGCGCACCGTCACGGTGAACGTTGCCTTCTGGCCGGCACCCACAGACACGGACTGCGGGTAGGAGAACTCCACACCCGGGATGCTCGTGCTACCCTCATAGTTCAGGGTGTAGGTGTGCGCCACCGAGTCGGTGTTCTCAACGCTCACGCGGTGCTGCAGGGTCTGCACACCGGTGTTCGGGGTGTACTCGAGCACGCCGAAAGTGTCCGAAACCTGTTCGGGGCGTGCCGCGTTGAACAGCATGACGCGGTCAGCTACCGCCGCACGCGTGTTGATACGGCCGGTACCCACGCGGTCCACCGCGTAGGGGTTGCCCCAGGCGTCCTGCATGTGGTGGTCGGCGGTGTTCATGATGACGGTCTTAAGCATGCGCGGACCGTACTCCGGGTGCGCCTGCATGATCAGCGCCGCAACACCGGCAACAAAGGGCGTGGACATGGACGTACCAGTCTTCACGCTCGAGCCGGTGCCGCTACCAACCTCGATGGAGGAAATGTTCGTGCCCGGTGCCGCAACGTCCGGCTTGGTGATGCCGTGCGAACCGTGCAGGCCACGCGCGGTGGAGGTGTTCGCCTGATCCAGCTTGCCGTTGGGCACGCGGATCGAGTCACGCAGGTTCTCGCCGAGCTGCAGGGTCAGCTCACCCGAATCAATCTGCGCGGAAAGGCGCTCCACCTGGCTCTTTGCCAGGCGCACACCCGGAATGGAGGAGTTACCGCCGATAGCGGTGTCACCGACCTCAGTGTTCGAGGTGAGCACCACGCCGGTCGCGCCCGCCGCCTGCAGGTTGTCGAAGCGTACCTTCGAACCACAGGGTGCGGTGCCGTCAGCGTCCGCCCAGTCAATGAGGGCCCACTTGCCCTTCAGCGCTGCGGCTTCCTCTTCGGTGAACGCCTCGCAGGCGTAACGGTTGCGGGAGGCGGCACGCACCACGGTGCCGCGTAGCTGCTCCTCGGTCGCCTTCGAGTAGTCGAAGCTCACCGAGTAGTCACCGTAGGTGTCCGCCTCGTTCGCGGGGGCGAGAATCTTCACGCGGTCCACCAGCTGGGTCGAGCCGATGGAGTTCGCCACGGTCAGGCCGTAGGCGCTGGTGCCGGGGCCGCCCGAGTTGGAGTAGGTGTCGCCCACGGCGTTGTAGTTGTTGGCGTTACCCGCCGCGACCACGGAGAGGATACCCTCGCGGTAGAGGGAACCGACCGCGTAGTTCACGGTCTCATCGAACACGCCGAACTCGTTGCCGAGCGACAGGTTCGCGATGTCGGCGCGGTCGGAGAAGTCGCCGTCGTCGTTGGGGTCGAGCACACGGTCCAGGCCCTTGGGGACGAACGCGGTGGTGCCCTTACAACCGAAAATGCGCAGGCCAATCAGCTGGGCGTCCGGCGCGGAGCCGGGGCCGATCTTCATGTCCTTGAGCTGCTCTTCGGTGAGCTTGGAGTAGTCGCCGTGGAAGGTGCTGCCGTCCGCGTTCACACCGTAACCTGCCGCGGTGCCCGCCACGTGGCTACCGTGGCCGCCGCAGTCGAGCGGGTTGTTATCCGGGTGGGGAGTGGAGGTTTCCTTCTTACCGGAGTTGTAATCGTCACCGACCAGGTCGTAGCCGCCAAGGAACTTCTTCGGATCGTAGGTGCCCTCGGGAATCGTGTCGGAAGCCTTCGCCTTATCGAAGGCTTCCTGCGTGCCGGGGCCACCCAAATCGGCGTGCGTGTAGTCGATACCGGTATCGAGCACGACAATCTTCACGCCCTTGCCGGTGTAGCCGGTGGAGGCGGGGTTCGCCGGGCTCTTCGCCCACACGGAGAGCGTGTCCGTATCAATGAGGGTGCCGCTGTTCTGCGGTGCCATATCCTCAATGATGCTGATGCGTTCCACATCGTCGCGGTTCGCGAGCGCACGAATCTGCTCGACGTTACCGTAGAGCGCCACGCCGCGCATCGTGTTGTGGGTGGTGTACAGGACCTGCGCGCCGGATTCCTTCGCCGCGGAGGCGCCCTGCTGCTGCACGCTGGCGCGGATTGCCTGCACCTGTGCTTGCGCGTTGACGGGTGCCTGCGCGCGGGAGCGGACCGCGTCCGGCTGGGTCTGGGCGTACGCACCCTGACCCTTGAATCGGACGAATACGGCGCGTTCGCCGGTGGCGCCGTCCAGGCTGGGGGAGAGAACTTCGTTGTTGTTCTCGCCGGTGCCGGTGTTCTGGTGGGGTGCGTCCCGGTCTGCGCCGCGTACTACGCCCGGTGCCGCGTAGGCGGCGGTACCGAACGGCAGGGCGGTCAGCCCGAGGGTGAGCCCCAGGGTGAGTGCGCCGCAGCTGCGTGCCAGCTGCTTGAGGCGGCCCGGCTGTGTGTGCCGGGCGGCTCGCGCGGGGGTAGCTTCAGGGAAGGTTGCCACTGAATGCTCCTTTTTAGTGATGGTGCGTTTCTTAGCGGTTTCTGCACCGAGGTTCTGCGCCGAGAGTTCTGCTCGGAGAGCTGTACGGCAAGGGTTCTGCACCGAGAGTGCTTCGGTGCGTCTGCACTGTGTTTCCAGTGCGCCTCCAGTGTGTCCATGCGGCGTAAACGTCAAGGTTCATGCCGATGGTGAAGAAACCTTCATTTATTGTCTCAACGATTCTTTATATAACCTAGTCAGACTCGTATTACGGAACATTACACGTAAATAACAAAGCACCTAACCACAGAAAAAGGGAGCCGCACCGCCGCAGATAAACTGCAACGGTACGGCTCTCTCGGTAGAACCTATAGGTTCTTAGATTCCGAAACCCTAGAATTCAGGTTTTTAGATTTCAGGGCTTTCCTTCAGCACACCCGTGCTGTAGCGGTACACGAACGCCGCCATAGCGTCGCGGTGCACCGGCTCCACGGGGCGGAACGAACCATCGGGCCAGCCGGTGGTCACGCCCTGCTCAGCCAGCCACGAAATCTCGCGGTAGAACTGCTTGTCGGTCGGAACGTCCGTGAAACGAGCCTGCGCGGGGGCAGTGTACTCGGGCGAACCAGCGTAACGGTAGAAGAACGCAGCCATCGCGTCACGGTTCACCGAACCCTCCGGACGGTACGTACCATCGGGCCAGCCGGTCGTGATGCCCTGAGCCTTCATCCACTCAATCTCCTTGTAGTAGGGGTGGTTGAGCGGAACATCAGAGAAGCTCGGGGTGGACGGCGCGGTGTACTGCGGCGAGCCGCTCATACGGTAGAAGTACGCAGCCATGGTTGCGCGGTCCATATTGTTCAGCGGGCGGAAGGTGCCATCCTGGTAGCCGCGGTCAATCTGACGGGCAGCAATCCACGTGATTTCGCGGTAGAACTGGTTATCCGCCGGAACGTCGGTGAAGCGTGCATCGTGGATGGTACGCGCCACCTTCACGACCTGCGCACGGTCGCCAGCGGCAACACCGTTAGCGGTCTTACGGCCGCTCAGGTCACCGGTCGCGTTGTGCATGTGCAGGAACAGAGCCTGACGCTCCTTGTTGTTGTTCTTGCGGTGAACGGTCAGCTGACCGCCGTCACGATCCACGAACAGGCCGGGCACGCCCGACTCCTCACCGGTGAACCACACACCGGGGTTGAAGGGGGAGTACTCGATAGCCGAGGTGGTGTCCACGTAGGAGTTACCCTCGTTGTACCAGGTGTCGGTCTGCACCGTGTACTTGATGCTCTGAGCCTTCTCAGCGGTCAGACCCAGGTCCTTCAGCGGCACACCCAGAATCATGGTGTTGGTGTCCATGATGTTGGTGTCGGTGTCGCCCCAGGCGTTGTTCAGCGGGTAGCGAGCCACCACGGTGGATGCCTCACCGGAGATGGACCAGACCTTCACCAGCGGGTAGTCCAGACCCTTCTCACGGGTTACCTCCAGAACGTAATCTGCGGCGGAGTCGTTGTTCGTATCAATCTGAACCTGTACCTGACGGCCCCAGTGCATGCTGTCCCAGGTGCCCCAGGTCGAAATACCGAAGAACAGAGAACCATCGTTCGGGTTCTTGCCGGCAGCCTTCAACGCCGGAGCGTCCGAAGCGGCACCCACATACTGCAGGTCAACAGCCTGGTTCGACGGCAGCTTCAGCTGACCGGACGGAATGCGGTCACTGACCGCACCCAGCTCAAACGCACCCAGCAGCGAACGGTAACCGCCCTGGTTCAGGGTCGTACCGCGCAGAGTCACCGTGGACTCCTTGTCGGCAATGCCCTTGTAATCAATACGGGAGGCATCAACACGCATCTTCGAGACGGGCTTCGGTGCTACGTGAATCGACTGGCGGATCGCCTCGCGACCATTCTCAGAGAAAATCAGGCGACCAGAAGCGCTCGCAATGTACTGGCGCTTACCAGCAGCCAGAGTCTTACCGGTCGTCCAGTCCTGAGCGACCTGGTCGGCGCTCATCGCCGGGTCCATGGTCTTCTCCAGCTTGGACGGGTCAATACGCACGGTCACGGTTACGTTCTTACGCTCACCGGCACCCACGCTCACCTGCTGCGGGTAGGAGTACTCCACACCCGGGATGGTCGTGCTTGCCTCGTAGTTCAGAGTGTAGGTGTGAGCCTGCGAATCGGTGTTGTCCAGAACGATTTCACGCTGAACAGTCTGAATACCCGAATCGGGGGTGTACTCCAGGACACCAAACGCGGTCGAAACACGCTCGGGGGTCTTCGCATCGTACGCAATGACCTTCGCGTCCACGGCGGCGCGAGCATTCACCATGCCCGTACCCACACGATCCACCGCGTACTGCGCACCCTGCTCATTCTTAATCGGGGTGGATGCGCCGTTCATCAGCGCAGCCTTAATCATCTGCGGGTTGTAATCCTGATGCGCCTGCATCACCAGAGCGGCAACACCGGTCACATGCGGGGTTGCCATCGAGGTACCGGTGAAGGAAACACCCTTATTACCCGTGCCCACAGCGGCAGAGACAATCTCAGTACCCGGTGCCGCAAGGTCAGGCTTAATGAAGCCATCAGAACCGTGCTGACCGCGAGCGCTCGAGGAATTCAAATCAAAAGCGTGTGAGTGAGGACCGCGGCCCGAAGCCTTGTAGTCCAGGTTCATCTCAACGGTTACCGGACCGGCTGCCAGAGCCTTCTCCAGGTCCTTCGTCGAAGAAGCAGTCAGACGCAGACCCGGAATGGTCGCATTACCACCAATGCCGATCGTGTAGCGCTCAGCCTTACCGGCCATCACCACACCAACACCGCCGGCAGCCTGAACATTATCGAAACGCACCTTCGAACCGCACGGGAACGTCAAATCGTCCTGATCCCACTCGAAGTAAACCCACTTACCCTTCAAAGCCTTCGCCTCTTCAGCAGTGAAAGCCTCGCAAGCGTAACGGTTACGCTTCGGTGCGGCAACAACCTCGCCGCGCAACTGATCAGCGGATGCCTTCGAATAATCGAAGTTCACCGAGTAATCACCCTGCAACCACTCCAAACCAGTCTTCGTGGTCACGCGGGCACGGTCAATCGGCTGAGTCGAACCGTAGGCGTTCGCCACCGACAGCGCCGCAGCCGCATTCGCCGGGCTACCCGAATCGGAGTAGGTGTCACCCACACCGTTGTAGTTATTGGCGTTACCGGCAGCAGCCACAGTGAACACACCCTGGCGCGCCATCGTATTAATCATGTACGACTCAGGATCGTCAGCCGGGGCGAACTCGCCACCGAGCGACAGGTTCACGATGTCGGCGCGGTCAGAGAAATCACCGTCACCATTCGGGTCCATCACGGTATCAAGCGCCTTCATCACAACACTCGAATTGCCGTAGCAACCGAACACGCGAATCGCCAAAATCTGAGCATCAGGAGCAGTACCGGGGCCAATAGACATGCCCTTCAGCTGCTCCTCCGTCAGGTTCTTGTAATCGCCACGGTAAGTCGTACCGTTCGCCGTCACACCATAACCGGCGGCAGTACCCGCCACGTGCGTGCCGTGACCGCCAGAACCGAAACCATCCGGACGGCAGTCCAGCGGGTTATTATCCGGCTGCGGAGTCGACTTCTCAGGTACCGACGCATTGTAGTCATCACCGACCAGGTCAATGCCGCCAATGAACTTATTACGATCAATCAGACCCGAATCAGCGGACGGAAGCTCCGTCATCGCCTTAGCCTTCAGGTACGAATCCACCGTACCGGGGCCACCAAAATCAGCGTGCGTATAGTCAACACCGGAGTCAACAATCGCAATCTTCACGCCCTTACCCGTGTACCCCGTATTCTCACGAGTCCACGTAGCAAGAGTCTTCGTATCAATCTCGCTACCGGAGTTCATGCGCTCCTTCGCGATAATCGGCGAAATACGCTCCACATCCGGGCGCTCCGCCAACGCACGAATCTGCGCAGCATCACCAGTAATCGCCGCACCACGCATCGCATTATGCGTGGTGTACATCAGCTTCGAACCAGAAGCGGCCGCCACAGACTGAGCCTGCGACTGCACCTGGGCTGCAATAGCCTGCACCTGCGCCTGACGGTTTGCCGGCACCTCCTTACGTGCCAGAACAGCCGCGGACTGGGTCTGCTCATACGCGCCCTTGCCCTTGAACTGCACGTACACGGTGATCTGGCCTTCAGCCTTCTGCAGACCCGGGCTGATACGCGAAGCAGCGTTACCGGATGCGCTCGCAGTATTTCCTTCGACCTGCTGGGGGCTCTGAGCGTGAGCTGCAGAGAAAGTGGCGGGAACGCCGAGAGTCAGGGCAAGAGCCGCACTCAAACCGGTCGCACCGACAGCCTTCATTCTGCGGCGTGGCGCATGAGGCGTTGTCATGGAATTCTCCTTCGGATTATCTATTTTTCGGTAATGCTGTGTGCTCTGTGGTTGTATATCGGTGATGTGCGGAGGCGGCCCCACCGGCAGACGATAAGTGAGTACGTCCGCCGGTGAAACCGCCACCAAAACTTGAGAGGTCCCGGGGTCTTTAGACCCCGGAGCCTGCCGGTTCCGGGTGTCCCTCCCACCCCCTGCATGGGGTGGGAGGGGGCAGGAGGCGGGAGGGGACCCGAACTGTTCGCTAACGGTTCACTACCGTCTAGCGGCCGGCCTGGTTAGCAACCTTCTCGGTGTAGCGGTAGATGAACGCCGCCATCGCATCGCGGGCAATGG
Source organism: Rothia mucilaginosa (assembly GCA_963534775.1). GTDB lineage: Bacteria > Actinomycetota > Actinomycetes > Actinomycetales > Micrococcaceae > Rothia > Rothia mucilaginosa_D. Next base: position 107,772 of record CAUSUH010000006.1, read on the forward strand.
GGGTTACCGGGCGGTAGGTTCCGTCCGGCCAGCCGGTGCTGATGCCCTTCGAAGCCAGCCACGTGATTTCACGGTAGAACTGGTTATCGGTGGAAACATCGCTGAAGTGGCTGGTTGCGGGCAGATCCACGTGCGGGGAACCCGCTGCACGGTAGAAGAACGCAGCCATGGCGTCACGGTTCACCGGTGCGGAGGGGCGGAACGTGCCGTCCGAGTAGCCGGTGGTGATGCCCTGAGCCTTCATCCACTCAATCTCCTTGTAGAAGGGGTGCGTGGTGGGCACGTCCTTGAAGCTCGGAGTGGAGGGGGCAGTGAACTGCGGGGAACCCTGCATGCGGTAGAAGAACGCCGCCATTGCGCCACGTTCCACGGACTCCAGCGGGCGGTAGGTGCCGTCCGGGTAGCCGGTGGTGATGCCGCGCTGAGCCAACCAAGAAATCTCGGTGTAGAACTGGTCGCCGTTCTTCACATCGGTGAAGCGGGACGGAGTGATGTACTCGGTCTGCTGCTCCTTGATGTTCAGCACCTCGGCGCGGTTGCCCTTGGCGCCGTTGGTGCCGGAGAGGTCGCCGGTGCCGTTGTGCAGGTGCAGCAACAGCGCCTTGGCGGGGGTACCGGATTCGCCGAGCGCGGGGATTGCGTCAGCGGAGCGGTGCGCCGTCAGGGTGGTGCTGGAGGCATCCGGGTGGAGGCCAGCCACGGCGGAGGAGTCGCCGCTGAACCACAGCTTGGGGCTGAAGGGGCGGTACTTGATCCATCCGGTTTCGCTGACGTTACCCCACTCGTACTGGGTGGTTGCGCTGACTCGGTACTGGATGTCCGGGTTGTTTGCGCTGGTCAGGCCCAGGTCCTTGAGGGGTGCACTCATGATGAGGGTGTTGGTGTCCATCATGTTGGTGTCCACATCACCCCAGGCGCCGTTGAGCGGGTAGTAGCCGAGCTCGACGAGGTTGCCATTCTTGTAGCCGTAGAGGCGAACCAGCGGGTAGTCCAGGCCCTTAGCGCGGTCGGTGACCAGCTTGTAGTCGGCGCGGTTGTTGCCGTCAGTGTCGATTTCTACGGTGAAGGTGTTCTCGTAGGAGACAACATCCCAGTTCGCCCAGGTGGAGATACCGAAGCGCAGGGTGCCGTCATCGGCGTTGCCGCCGGCAGCCTTCAGCGCGGGCGCATCCGAGGAAGCACCGACGTACTGCAGGTTCGCCTTAACGTTGCTGTTCAGCGACAGGGAGGTGGGAGCCACGCGGTCCACGCTCGCACCGTACTCGAACGCGCCAAGCAGGGAACGGTAGCCGCCCTGGTTGACCTCGGTGCCGCGCAGCGAGATCTGGGACTTGGTCCAGCCGGTGTCTGCCTTCTGAGCCTCGTCGCTGGAGGGCTTCTGGGTGAAGGTGACGGTGTCTTCGGCAGCGTGCATGGTGCTCACGGGCTTGGGTGCCACGTGAACGGGCAGGCGCAGTGCCTTGGTGCCGTCTTCGGTGAGGACGAGTCGGCCGGATGCGCTGGCAATGTACTGACGGTACTGTTCGGGAACGGTTTCGTTGCCGGTGTAGTAGTCAGTTGCGTTCTGGGTGGTGTCCATTGCTGCGTCGCGGGTCTTCTCCAGCTTGGACGGGTCGATGCGCACGGTGACTTCGAACTTCTTAGTTTCACCGGGTGCGAGGGTGACCGCGGAGGGGAAGGAGTATTCCACGCCGGGAATATTAGTGCTTTCAGCGTAGGACAGGGCGTAGGCGTGCGCCACGGAGTCGGTGTTCTCGACCGTCACCTCGCGGGTGAGGGTCTGAACGCCAGCATCCGGTGCGTACTCGAGCACGCCGAAGCTCAGAGACACGGTACCGCTCTTGTCAATGTTGTAGACGAGGGACTTCGACTGCACGGCAGCGAGGGTGTCGACTCGTCCGGCGCCCACACGGTCCACCGCGTATGCGGCACCGGATTCGGTGCGCACATCGTGGGTTGCGGTGTTCATGAGGGCGGACTTGACCTGTGCGGGGGTGTAGGTCGGGTGGCTCTGCATGACCAGGGCGGCGGAGCCGGTCACGTAGGGTGCCGCCATGGAGGTGCCGCTGAAGGTCACAGAGTTGTTACCGGTCGCTACCGCCGCGGAGGTGATGTACGAGCCGGGTGCCGCAATGTCGGGCTTGGTGTAGCCGTAGCTGCCGTGGAAGCCGCGGGCACTCATGGGGTTCAGCTGATCCAGCTTATCGGTGTCCACGCGCAGGGAGGACTTCAGCTCGTTGCCGAGGCGCACGGTCAGGGGCTTACCTGCCGCTTCTGCTGCGGTGATCTGTGCACGCAGGTCCTTAGCGGCGGATGCTGCCAGGCGGAAGCCGGGCAGGGTATCGTTACCGGCAATACCCAGGCCGGGTTCTTCGTCATTGCCTGCAAGCAGCACGCCCTTGGCGCCTGCCGCCTCCAGGTTGTCGAAGCGCACCTTGGAGCCGCAGGCGAGCTCACCGTCGTCTTTAGCCCAGTCGATGAGCACCCACTTGCCCTTTACAGCTGCCGCTTCGTCGGCGCTGAGGGCGTTGCAGGCGTAGCGGTTGTTCTCGGAGATTGCGGTGAGTTCACCGGTGAATTCCTTGCTGCCTGCCTGTGCCCAAGGGTAGGAGACGCTGTAGTCGCCGCGTACCTTGCGGGTGGTGCCGGTGGCGGGGTCGGTCAGCTCTGCCGCATCGACGGCGCGGGTGGAGCCGTAGGCGTTCGCTACGGTGATTGCGCTGGAGGCGGTGGCGGGGTGACCGGAGTTGGAGTAGGTGTCGCCGCGCAGGCTGTAGTCGTTGGCGTTACCCGCGGAGATCACGGAGAGCACGCCGGCGCGGGTGAGCGCGTCAACGGCGTAGGCTTCGGGGTCGTCCTGCGGGGAGAATTCGCCGCCGAGGGACATGTTGACCACGTTCACGCGGTCGGAGAAGTCGCCGTCACCGTTGGGGTCAAGAGTGCGGTCGAGCGCCTCGATAACGACGTTGGTGCTGCCGCTGCAACCAAAGACGCGGAAGGCGTAGATTTCAGCGTCGGGGGCGACGCCGGGGCCGATCTTCATGGTCTTGAGCTGCTCTGCGGTGAGCTTGCTGTAGTCGCCGGTGAAGGTGGTGCCATCGGCGTTCACGCCGTAGCCTGCCGCGGTGCCCGCCACGTGGGTACCGTGGCCGCCGGTGGTGCAGTCGAGCGGGTTGCCGTCGGGAACAGCGGTGTTGCTGCCGTCGTAGGCGTCACCAACGAGGTCGTAGCCGCCAGCAACCTTGGTGCGGTTAATGAGTCCGGAGTCTGCGGAGGGCAGCTCGGTGAGCTTGGATGCCTTCTCGTAGTCTTCGAGCTTGCCGCTACCGCCGAAGTCGGTGTGGGTGTAGTCGATGCCGGAGTCGATGACGGCGATCTTCACGCCCTTGCCGGTGTATCCGCCCGCGCCGGCGGGGTTGGTGGTGCCGGTCCAGGTGGCGAGGGAGCCTGCGTCAATGGCGGCGCCCGCGTTCTGGCGGTACTTGGGCAGGATGGGCGAGATCTTCTCTACGTCGGAGCGGTTGGCGAGTGCCTTGATGGACTCGGCGTCACCGCGCACTGCCACGCCGCGTACTGCGTTGTGGGTGGTGTAGAGGACCTGCGCGCCGGACTGGCTGCTGACCTGCTGTGCCTGGCTCTGCACCTGGGAGGCGATTGCCTGCACCTGTGAGCTGGTGTTGACGGGTGCCTGCACGCCGGCGCGTACGCCTGCGGGCTGGGTCTGTTCAAAGGCGCCCTTACCCTTGAAGCGGACGAAGGCGGTGACGGTGCCGCTGGCGTTCTTCATGCTTTCGCTGAGTACCTGCTTGACGGCGTCGGGGTCTTCCGCGGCGTGGGCGGTGGTGCCCAGGGCTGCGAGGGGGCTCAGTGCCATGCTGAGGGTGAGTAGCCCGCTGCCGATTCGGCGTCGATGCGACCGGCCGCGGGGGGTTGGGGAGGCGGTGTGTTGCACGGTGCTCCTTTGCTTGGCTCCCACAGTGTTGGGGGAGGCTGGTGTGTTTTTTCTGGTGAGTTCTAGATGAACTTGAACACACTAGATGTGAACTAGGATACACCTCAAAATGGCTTGTGAAGCGTTTATTACTCCTAAATGCATCAAATTGTGGACATGTTCGACCCTTTTCTTTTTCACGTTTTTCATTTGCATTTGGGCTCAGGTTCTTTTCAGGTTGGGTTGTTAGTGTAAAACCATCTATTGAACATCTATCAAAAATGCTGGGGTAGGGAGGGTCGAACCATGGTCAAGAGACGCATTTCCACTGAGGATTCTGTTCTGCTGATGTCCCCCCAGGTTATTTACGGCCGCCCCGGCCCACGGTTAGAACACATCCATAGGGGAGAGGTGCAGGGCACCCTCACCGAGTACAGCTCATCCGCCTGGCAGATTGGCGAGGTGGTCGGCTACGCCCCCATGGAGAAGCCTCGCAAAACCTTCAATGCGAAGAGTTTCTTCATTGATTGGAGCGGCTTCACCTGGTACGTGCTGGGGCCGCTGCTTCGGATGGTGTTCTGGTCATCTTTCTTTATCGTGCTGATGAGCCCGATACTTTTCAGCCTGGGTTTCAGGGGAGTGGGCGAGGAAATGGCGATGATACTTGTCATTTTTTTGATTCCGCTCTTTTATTTCCCTCCGCTGATTTTGCTTGTGGGCTTTGTCGGCCTCGTCGCAGAAATCTGGTTGCTGCTCCTCTGCGTAGGAAAGTTTCTGAATGCTGTTGGGGATGCCGTCGAATCGACGCACCTGCTCGTTAGACAGCACAAGATTCAGCAGGATTTTCAATTCCGGCTGGTGTACGAGTGCACCCCGACCACTGTTAGTTCACCCGCGGTATCACCGCATCTTTGAATCGCACCATGAGGAGGAATCATGACCACCGATAACAACCAGCCCATCGACGACCAACCCGTTTCCCCTCATCAGCGTGTTTTGAAGATTGCGCCCCCGGTGTATTACGGTCGCCCCAATCCGCAGCTGATGTGCATCCACACGGATGATGTTCAGGGAACTCTCCCTCAGGGAGACTTACCGGAGGACCATGGCGGCGAGCTGGTCGGTTACAGCCCCCTGTCGATTCCTGATCACAAGCCGGACACTGGCAGACGCGTGGTGGAGGCGATGGTATGCCTGGCGTTGGCTATCGTGGCAAATCCATTCGTCTATATACTGGCAGGTCCTATTCTGGGCGAAGAAACCTTGGTGTCTCTTTTTGGGGCATCCCTAGGATTTTCGATGCTGAGCTTCGGTATTCTTCCGCTGGTGCTGCTCGTCTTCTCCCTGGGCGCTGTTATCAATTTTCTCGCTGTGATGGTGAATTCCATCTGGAGGCGTGGAGCTGAGGAAAGGTTCACGTTCCGGTTGGTGTACGACTGCACCCCGTCCGTGATCCACGCTTCGCCTCGTCGTATTGGCATTACTCAGCCGGTGACGAGTTTTGGTGGTTCGTCTGATTCATCTCAGAAGGGTGAGGCGAAGCTTCTGTTCTTTGCCGTTTCCGTGCTGAATCCCTATATTGCGGCGGGGATTCTCTCCATTGTGGGTCTGTTCGGGGCGGGGCCACTCGTCGCAGGTCTCTTTATGATGGTGAATCAGGTGAGCGCAGGGCTCATGGGGATTCCCGGCATCATCTGGTTTGTGGCGTGGATTCTGAGCATTGTGCGGCTTAACGAAGCGGACGAGGCGTAAGCAGATGAGCCACTGACTCAAAGAACAGCCACGGGATTGAGCCCCTGCGTACCGAACACACAATGTAGACAACACAACAGACACATAACAGCAGACAAGCATTGGAGGAGGTCACCGTGGTGGAGCATAGCGAAGCACCGAAGAACCCTCAGAACCCAACCGAGAAGAGCGATAGCGAGTATCAGCCCCTGTGGGATATAGATCAGCCCGCACCCGAATACTCGGCTTTGCTTCTTCACGGAACGCCGGTTCCCACGCCGACCGGGGATATTCCCGAGCCGGTGAAGGAGGTCCTGGAGATACAGAAGGCTCGTTCTGCATCCGCGGCTGCTCACCCCGTGGTTCCTGATGCGCCCAGTCCTGCTGTGTCCGATTCTGCGGCGTCCACTCTGTCGGTTTCTGCTCCTGCGCCCTCTGCGCAGGCTGCGAACTTTTTCCCTTCGGCGACAGGGCACCCGGTGCTGAATCGACCGCTGTACGGTCGCCCGGGCCCCACGATGCGCCGAATGTCCCCCATGGGCACGGATACTGCTGCATCTGCAAACCAGCAGGCGCCGTCCGCGTTCCCCTCCTGGTTGGGCGAGAAAGTAGAGGGTGCGCCTCGACCTATCGGGTACATCCCTGCGGCACCGGTTGCGGGCAAGGTGAGCAGATCAGACCTGCGGAGGAAAGCATGGCCTGAGCTCATTGCCCTCTTCTTTATTGGTGTGCTGCTCAACCCCCTGACCTATATCTTCTTGGCTTCTGGCATCGGGGGGTCTGAAGCTGGTGGGTATGTCTTCTACGTCTTCATGATGATTACCGTAGTGACTTTTGGTCTTCCCCTGGGATTATGGGTTAGTGCACTAATTTATGCGCTGTACCGGCTCGATCGGAAGCGCCAGGAATTGAAGCAGGAGGCCATGCCGCTTGGGCAGTTCTGGTTCTATCTGGTGTACAACCGTCTGCCCAAGAACGCTGAGGAGATGCAGGGAATCCTGGGTGCAACGTCTTCGATGTCCTCTGTGGCGGCTGCTCCCACCCCTGCGCCGCCGAACTCACATATGGGCGGCGCATCATGACCGACGAAATGTGGGCGCAGAGCCCGCAATGGCGTATGGACTCTTTCACCGTTGATGCCGCCCTGCCTGTGGCGACGGAACCTATCTACGGTATTCCCGGCCCGCACCTCCAGCCCATGCAGCTACTGAGTGCGCTATCGAGTGATGCTGGACCTACACAGGTGGCTTCCGTACGTTGGCAGAATGAGCCCGGCACCGCGGCGAATCTTTCTGCACCGGGTGAATCCGTGCCGGGGGAATCTGTACCGGGGGAAGACACGGGCACCGCTAGGGTAGTTGGCTACATCCCCGCAACCACCCCCGAAGCCACCGTGGATTGGACTAAAACTCGCCTCGGGTACGCGTGGTGGCTGATTCTGTGCGTAGTATTGCAGGTGATTAACCCGTTCCTTGTGCTACCCCTGCTGTACATAGTGGATGAGCAGGCTGCCGGTGCGGTTCTTGGCACCTATTTCTTTGCCTGGCTGTATTCGTTATTCACGGTGCCCTTTATCTGGCTTGCCCTGATGATTTATTCGCTGGTGAAGCTCCCGCAGAAGCGGCGGGAGGCGGTGGCGCGGGCAACGACATATGGTGCGTTCTGGTACCACCCGGTGTACGACCGCGCCCTGTAGGAGGGTGCCCACCCGGACGAAGCGGGGGAGCCCGAGGGATTGTCAGCGCCAGCGGAGTAGCTTCCCGCAAATGCCCCCCCAGTAGACCCCTGGTAACGTTGAACCCCTGACAGTGTTAACACATCAGTGTTAGCGCTTGTCCGGGGGTTTTTCTCAGCTTTCATTCGGTAGGTTTCGAGGGAGTGCCCAGCGCACGCTGGTACGGTGGTGCCACTAGGAGTATGTCTGGTAAACAAAGGAGATGACCATGGCAGACCGACCCGCTGTAAAGAATGAAGCCGCAAAGAGGGAAACTGCAAAGAAGGACGAGGCGTACCAGCCCCTCTGGGACACCGACCAGTCCATCCCGGAATACATGGCGCTACTCATGGACCAGCAGTCGTCGACAGAAGACGCTGAGCTATATGAAGAATCCGACGACGAAGAGCTAGAACACCCCGACCCCGATTATGAATACGTCTACCCCGGTGCCCCCAAGCGCTACGACTCCGCTCGGAAGAACTTAGAAGACTTAGAAGATGAAGACGCTGAGCATGAAGAGGGCGAACCCGAAGACTCCCACGACACCGACAATATCGACGAGCCGGAAGACACCTCAGAAGCCACCTCAGAAGATACTCACGAATCTCGCAAGGACGAGGAGGCAAACCACCCGGTAGCGCTCGCCTCCGTAGAACAGGCTCAGCAAGAGCAGGCCCAGGCAATGCAGACTCAGGCAACACACGCCTACGGCGAGTACGTTCGGCTGGAACAGCTCGGTCTGCAACCAAGCGCTATTCTGCCAGTCATCCCGGAGCCGTTCTTCGGCATCCCCGACTCGGAACTTATCGAAATGCGCCTGCTGGACCGCTCGCTTGAATCCTCCGCGCCCATGCAGGCGTGTGCTGTCCACCTGAACCCGGTCAAGATTGAGGAGAACCCCGTATCGCGGGCGGCCAAGCAGCAACCGGTGGGCTATGTACCCATCAATAATCCGTTGGCTGGCTCCAACATTGAAGAGATCGAGAGTCAGCGCACCTTCTGGAAGACCGTGCTTATTGTCCTACTGATACTGAACCCGTTTGTGCTGGTTCCTTTGGTGAGCATGTTCGACAATAGCGCCGGCATGTCGATGCTGTTCTTCTTCATCATTATCGGTCTCGGCTCATTTTTTGTGGTGCCGATCCTGTGGATTGTGGGTATTGTTCAGGCGGTGAAGCATAAGAACCGGCTGAGAGAACTCATCCAGAAAACAAAGACGACGCATGCCGAGTTCTGGTACTACCTGGTGTACAACCGCCTGCCGGACGACTACATGGGCATCAACGGATACACGAAGAAACATGGTTTCTTCGATGAGTATGAGGCGTTGAAAAAGCAGGAACGCGCAAAGCTACGCGAGTCTGCAGCACAGCGCGAGCCTGCCGCGCTACATAAGCCCGCCGCGCATCCTAAACATGAACCGGAAGAGCCCACCGATCAAAAGAAACAGGGCTAGACCCCGAACCGTGCCGCCCAGAACCGTATAACGCCCTGCCCCTCCACGCATGTAACACCGTGTGGAGGGGCAGGGCGTCTTTTTCTTGTCATATTCGGGTTTCTTCGCCTGCTGTCCGGCGAGGGTTAATATTCCATTTACCTTGCCTTGATAGGGTGAAACCATCACGAGCGTTGCGACCAAGCAGAGCGAGGCGGGCACCCGCCGAAAACGGTGAGTTAGCCTGCTGCCGCACCTCAACGATTAGCCGCGCCTCAATGATTAGCTGTATCCACTCATCGATAGATTAGGAAAAGAACGATGTCCCAGAACCCTGAACAGTACAACCAGTACTCCCAGCATGCACCCTCCTACTCGCAGGCGCCGGGTCAGCAGTCCAACGGTTACGTTGTCTCCTCCAAGGACGACCAGAACATGGCGATGCTCGCGCACCTGGCTTCTGCGATTCTGTCTCTGCTGTCCTTCGCATCCGCAAGTATTCTCGCGCCGCTGGTCATGTGGTTCATCTACAAGGACAAGCCCGGTTACGCTTTCACTAAGGAAGCATCCCGCCGCGCGTTCAACTTCAACTTCTCCCTGTGGCTCGTCAGCATGGCTTCCTGGCTGCTGATGGTAGTGTCTTTCGGCATCCTGGGTATCATCCTGTGGGTTGTCCCGCTGGTTGTGGCTATCTTGATGGTTATCTTCCACAGCCTGGCTGCTATGGCCGCGAACCGCGGTGAGCAGTACACCTACCCGATGACCTTCATCGAGATCATCAAGTAGTCTTCGTAAGCTCATACCGGTAGCGCCCCCGTCCTAGATATTGGATGGGGGCGTTACCGTGCCCGGTGAGGCTCACCGGCACCGGATCCGGCACGCCTACCGCCCCGTAACACGGGACTTAAAGGGGCGGGCACGGTATCATTAGAAGAGGTGTGCCTACCAGGATTATGAGGCGGTAGGTCGCCGCCGCGCCGTGAAATCCGGTGCGTATCTTCAAGGCTTTCAAGGAGCACAAAAATGTCAGCTGTCGTGATTGTGGGCGCCCAGTGGGGCGATGAGGGTAAGGGTAAGGCAACCGACCTGCTCGGCCCCCGCGTAGACTACGTGGTCAAGCCCAACGGCGGTAACAACGCCGGTCACACCGTGGTGGTGAACGGCCAGAAGTTTGAGCTGAAGCTGCTGCCCGCGGGTATTCTGAGCGAGAACGCCGTCCCTGTGATTGGTAACGGCGTGGTTGTTAACCCTGAGGCTCTGTTCGCTGAGATTGACGGCCTTGAGGCCCGCGGCGCTGACACCTCCCGTCTGAAGATTTCTGCTAACGCACACCTGGTCGCGCCCTACCACCAGACCATGGACAAGGTGACTGAGCGCTTCCTCGGCAAGCGCGCTATCGGCACCACCGGCCGCGGTATCGGCCCCGCCTACATGGATAAGGTGGGCCGCCTCGGCGTGCGTGTTCAGGACATCCTGGACGAGTCGATCCTGCGTCAGAAGGTTGAAGGCGCACTGCGCCAGAAGAACGAACTGCTGGTGAAGGTCTACAACCGCCGCCACGTTGAGGTCGACGAGATCGTCGAGTACTTCATGTCTTACGCTGAGCGTCTGAAGCCGATGATTGTGGACACCACCCAGCTGCTGAACAAGGCACTGGACGAGGGTAAGACCCTGCTGATGGAGGGCGGCCAGGCAACCTTCCTGGACGTTGACCACGGCACCTACCCGTTCGTGACCTCCTCCAACCCGACCTCCGGCGGCGCATGCGTCGGTTCGGGTGTGGGCCCGACCCGTATCTCCCGCGTAATCGGTATTCAGAAGGCGTACACCACCCGCGTGGGTGCTGGCCCCTTCCCGACCGAGCTGTTCGATGAGATGGGCGAGTTCCTGCGCACCACCGGCGGCGAGTTCGGCGTGAACACTGGCCGCCCGCGTCGTTGCGGCTGGTATGACGCCGTGCTGGCGCGTCAGGCTGTGCGCATCAACGGTTTCACCGACCTGTTCATCACCAAGCTGGACGTGCTGACCGACCTGGATAAGATTCCGGTCTGCGTGGCTTATGACGTTGACGGTGTGCGCCACGACGAGATGCCGATGACCCAGACTGAGTTCCACCACGCTAAGCCGATTTTCGAGTACTACGACGGCTGGACTGAGAACATTTCGGATGCGAAGAGCCTGGATGAGCTGCCCGAGAACGCCCGCAAGTACGTGCTGAAGCTGGAAGAGATTTCCGGCTGCCGTATCTCCGCGATTGGTGTGGGTCCCGATCGTGACCAGACCATTGTGGTTCGCGACCTCATCAACGAAGACTAAGCTCAATAGCTAAATACGTGAAAGCCCCCGGAGGCTACCTTATAGGTGCCCTCCGGGGGCTTTTTGTATGCCGGGTGCGCGCGGTGCATGTGACCGGGCGGGGCGCGTGCCGTATGCTGGAAAGAGCGCCTTGCACACATGGCGCCGAAGCGTTCAGAGGAGTACAACGATGACCTACATTACCGGAGCCATCTACCCCAGCGGCGACCGCATCCGCGTAGGCATACCCGAAGAAGAAACCCTCAACGCCTACCAGCAGCCCAACACCGCCGTAGCCCTCGGATACGCCAACACCGGCATCCACGAACTGCACAGGCTACAAGAAACCTTCAACCTGCACGAACTCGCCATCGAAGACGCCGGACGAGGCCACCAGCGCGCCAAACTAGAACGATACGGCGACTCCCTCTTCACCGTCATCCGCCCCGCCATCTACCTCGACAAAGAAGAAGAAGTGCGCCTCAGCGAACTGCACCTCTTCACCGGCCCCCGCTACACCCTCGCACTCGTCCGCGACGAACAGCGCAGTGACCGCAACATCAACGACCAGTTCAACCTACTCTACGCCACCCCCGACGCATCCCCCGCCCGACTGCTGCACCGCATCCTCGACAGCACCGTCGACGGGTACGCACCCGTGCTCGACGGACTCGAAAACGACAACGACGAAATCGAAGACATCCTCTTCTCCCCCAGCGAGCGGCAAGAGGCCAACTCCCTCGCCCAGCGCATCTACGAACTGCTCAACCAGGTCATCGACTTCCAGCGTGCCTGCCGACCCCTCGAATCCATGATCGGCCGCATCATCGAAGGCATACGCACCGGCGCACTCGACCCCTCACCCTACCCGGGCGTATCCGAAGAAGAAAAGAACGAAGAAGCGGTCGAGCTTGCCCGTCAATTCCGCAACGTGCTCGACCACGTGGTGCACACAAAAGAACGCCTCGAGGACCTTCGCAGCTCCCTCGAAAACGCCCTGCGAGTGCACGACACCCTGCTCGGCCAGCAGCAGAACGATGACACCAAGAAAATCTCCGCCTACGCGGCGCTGCTCATGGTGCCCACCATCGTTGGCTCCGTGTATGGCATGAACTTTGAGGTCATGCCCGAACTCAAATGGGAGTTCGGCTACCCCGCCGCGCTGCTACTCATGGTGGGTTCCTGTCTGTTCCTCTACTGGTTCTTCAAGAAGAACAAATGGCTCTGATATGTGCGTATGCTGCATAAGGCATACACGATATACCTTATGCGGCGCGGTCGTACTGGGCACGCATTGCGCGGCGGCAATCACGACGCTCACGCTTAAACTTCTTACACATGGCCTCCGAATCGGCAAACATGTAGAAGTCCTCCGGCTCAGCCGACAGACCCAAAGTCGACAGCTCAACCAGCGACAGCATCGCGTAGAACATCTTGCGGCGCAGCTCAAAATTGCAGGCACCCGGAGCGGACTCCACGGCGAACACGCCGCCGGTGCACTCCAGCGCTCGCATCGCCCAGTGCTGAGTCCACAGGTCACCATTGACCGGGCTCACACCCAGGCGAGTCAACGCCAGGCCGGTACCCTGCACACGCTCAAAGCGCAGGCACATCTCCAGGTCCTTCTCCAGGGGGAACACGAACAGCAGAGCGTTCTGCGCCGCCGCACGCAGCTCAGCCAGGTTCGCCTCATAACCGGAAGCACCCTGAGTCAGGTGACGCATCACGCGGCCCATCGTCGAAGACGCCGGCGCGGTGCGGAAGCACGAACCATCCGCCACCAGCTGCTCCAGAACGCCGCGGAGCTCCTCCACGTTGAAACGCTCCATACGGACGATGGTGCCCGCCTGCATCAGCAGGTTGAACTCTGCATCACGGCACAGCTGCTCATCGGCGGTGCAGGAAATCTCTGCGTTTGCGTACTGGCTCTCGTGAGTGGTGTTTTCCATGACCGTTCCTTCCGTAGATGCTGAATCAACCTAGCGGCAACACCGCAGGAGACGGCGTGCCCGGTTGGAAGGATCGTCCCTTCCAACACCTACACTCTATGAGCGACCCCTGACACGATAAGCAGTTTTTAATCTACCCCGGGGTAAAACTGGGAAAATTCTGAAAAATTCTGAAACCACCCGTGAAACCCAGTGAAACCGCTCATGAAACCTAGCGAAACAGAGAAAACCGGGTGCCCCCACAGTCGGGAACACCCGGTCACTCATACGGAGTAAGACGGCGCAACTAGCGCTGACGGTACAGCAACCACAGCATATACACGCCACCCAACGCGCCCGTCACCAGGCCCACCGGAATCTGGAACGGCGCCAACGCACGAGCCGACACAAAATCAGCCAGCACCAAAATTACCGAACCCAGCAACGCCGAATGCCACATCGCCATACCCGGAGTGTTCCACAGGCGGCGCGCAATCTGCGGGGCAACCAGCGCCAAGAAACCAATCGGGCCGGCAACAGAAATCGCCACAGCCACCAGGAGTACGGCGGCCGCCACCAGCATGTTCACGGTCCTCTTCACCGGCAGACCCAAACCCGCTGCCAAATCGTCGCCGAGCTCCAAGACGCGCAGGCGATGCGTCAGCATCAGCACCAGCGGAATAGCCACCAGCAGCAGCACTGCCTGCACCGACATCTGATTCCACGACAGCGCATTCAGCGAACCGTGCTGCCAGGTCTTCGCCGCCTCCGCCTTCTCCAAATCACCGCGCGTAATCAGGTAATCATTCACGGAACTGAGCATCGCACTCACCGCAATACCAATCAGCACCATTTTCTGACCCATCGTTGCACCACCGCGCACACCCGCCAGAAGCATCACCACAGCCGCCGTCGCAAAACCGCCAATAATAGCGCCCAGGCCCATACCCACGCCGGTAGAACTCAACGACCCAATCAGCACCACAGACAGGGCACCGGTCGCCGAACCGACCGTGAAACCGATAATATCCGGCGAACCCAGAGCATTACGGGAAACCGACTGAAAAATAGCGCCCGATAAGCCCAAAGCCGCACCCACCACCACGGCGGCAAGCATACGCGGCAGACGCTGATTCAACACCAGCTGACGCTCAATCTCCGTGCCCTCACCCTGAAAAATCAGGCGAAACACCTGATCAGGGCTCATCTGATAACTACCAAACACCAGGGAGGCGACCGCCGCCACCACAAGCACCGCCACCACCAGCAGGGTACGTGGAATAGGGGTGCGGTAACGCCCCGGGATACGCACAGAATCGGCCACAACAGACCCGGCTACAGAACGAGACACAACGCTCACAATAAAACCTCTCAGAAACCGGGGCCTACAAACCAGATACGCCAGTCGAACCAGACGAACCACGTGCAACAGGGCGCTGAGCACGATGCGGACCGTGCTCCGACACATGAGCCGGACCCGACTCATCGTGCGCCTGCGCCTTCGAACCCATGCGGCTCTTCTTCGCACCGCGCGCACCGGCACTCAAACGCAGCACCAGAACCATCAGCACCGGGGCACCAATAAATGCGGTCACAATACCCACCTCAAGCTCACTGGGCATGACCAGAACGCGACCCAAAATATCGGAGGCAAGCACCAACACCGGGCCGTACACCAGCGACAGCGGCAGCACGCGCGCAATATCGGAACCCACCAGCAGACGCACCACATGCGGCACGACCAGACCCACAAAACCAATCGGACCCGCAATTGCGGTCGCCGCACCACACAGCGCCATAATCGCAATAATCGTCGCGCCACGCACCAGCGTCACCGGCACGCCCAGGCCGGCTGCCGCATCCTCACCGAGCGCCAGGGCGCGCAGGGGACCAATCAGCATGAACGACAGCACCAGACCCAACGCCACAAAGGGCAGCGCCGAGAGCACCTGCTCAAAGGTGCGGTTCTCGAGCGAACCCACCACCCAGAAACGGTGCGAGTCAAAAGCCCTCGAATTAAACATCGTGATAATGCCGGTAATCGTGCCCAGGCAGGCGTTCACCGCCACACCCGTGAGCACCAGACGCGCCGTCGAATCCAGGTTCGGCTTAGAATCCACCAGACCCATGACGAACACCAGCGCCGCCGCCAGACCCGAACCCAGTAGCGCCAGCCACAGCTGAACGAACGGGGACGACACCCCAAAAACGCCCACACCCACCACCACGGAGGCGGCAGCACCCGAGTTCACACCCAGCAGGCCCGGCTCAGCCAGCGGGTTACGGCTCAACGCCTGCATGAGCACACCCGACACCGCCAATGCGGCACCGACCAGCAACGCCGCGGCGGTACGCGGGGCACGCTTCGCCCAAATCAGCTTCGACTCGATGGTGTTTGCCTCCGGGTGGAGGAAACCGTCAATCGAGCGCTCCAGGGCGAACATGCGCGAACCCACCGCAAATGACAGGGCGCAGAGCAGCACCAGCAGAACGCCGCCAATGATGAGCGCAACCGCCAGGCGCGAGATGGACTTGCCGCCCCGGCCGCCCGAAGAAGCGCCAGATACGGCGTTCGAAGAAGCAGAGAGGGCACGAATTTTCGCCAGGGAAGCTTCGCTGACGGCGGGGCCGGAAGAGGTGGTGGTCTGTTGGGTCATATGCCTTGGAGGTGGTGGGGGAGCGGTGCGCTCCCGAGCGGGCGGAGGATGCTTAACGTATCAATAGATGATTATTAAGTATCGCATATGCATATATGAGGTTATCCTAATAAAATGGCAAATATGACAAACAAGATCACCCGCCGCTCCTTCGGCGCACTCGCACTCGGTTCCTTCGGCGCCCTCGCCCTGGCGGCTTGCGGCTCCTCCAACACTTCCGGCTCTTCCTCCTCCGCGTCCGCTTCGGCGACCGGTAAGAAGGTTGCACCCTCCGCCTTGCCCTCCGGCATGGGCACCACCACCGTTGACGGCGAATTCCCCCGCACCGTCAAGCACTTCCGCGGTGAAACCACCATCAAATCCGCCCCCTCCAAGGTCGTGATTCTCTCTACCGGTCAGCTCGACGGCGTGCTCTCCCTGGGCATCGTGCCCGTTGGCGCAGCAACCGCCGGTGACGCCGACCTGGTCCCCGCCTACCTGAAGACCAAGTTCTCCAATAAGTCCGCAGAGCTCGACAAGATCGCCAAGGTCGGCAAGCGCACCGACCCGGACCTTGAGGCTATCGCGAACCTCAAGCCCGACCTGATCCTCATCAACAACACCAACAAGAAGGACGAGCTGTACGAGTCCCTCGCCAAGATCGCGCCGACCGTGGTTACCGAGGGCACCGGCATCAACTGGAAGCAGGACTTCCTGCTGATTGCCGCCGCGCTGGGCACCACCGAGAAGGCTGAGAAGCTCATGGAGGAGTACAACTCCAAGGCGAAGTCGGTCGGCCAGAAGGCTGGCAGCGAGAAGACCTTCTCCTTCCTGTACGCTTCCGCTGACCGCACCCGCATCTTCGCGAAGTCCTCGTTTGTGGGCTCCATCTGCACGGATGCGTCCCTGGCACACCCCGCAGCTGCGCAGGTTGAGAAGACCTCCGTGGACCTGAGCTCCGAGCAGCTCGACCAGGCGGACGCCGACTACCTGTTCTACGGCGTGCAGGGTGGCGACGAGTCCAAGCTGACCAAGGAAGCCCTGTGGAGCACCCTCAAGGCTGTTACCGAGAAGCACGCGCACAGCGTGGACGCCGACATGTTCTTCCTGAACGCCGGCCCGGCTGCCGCGCTTGGCGTTCTGGAGACCATCGAGAAGGCGCTCTAAGCCTTTCATAGTCTCTTATAGAGATTCACCGGGAAGCCCCGTCTTCTTACCCCGTATGAGGGTGAGGAGGCGGGGCTTTCTGCGCGCTGTGCACCTGCTTTTTGCCCGCCGGATGCACTCGTGACCGGATTCGGTGCGCGCCCGCCCGAAATAGGGTCTAATGGGGGTAGAAGGCGCAGCGGTACCGTTGCCCGCGCCTGACACACCGAACCTTCCACACCGATTAATTCACCGACGAAATGAGCATGTAATGCCGAAGAATAAGCCCTCCGAAGAGACCCTGGCGCAGGTACGCCGCGTCATCGACGCACTCAACGAGCGTGGTGCCCGTAAGCAAGCAATCCGCCTCAAAGTGACCCGCCCCGACGCGCCGCTGCCGCAGACTGCCTCCAAGTTTGGTGGCCGCCCGTACCTGCCCGCCGGCGAGTTGCCGCCGACCAATGAGAAGGGTGAGCCGCTGGGCATGATCGCGCAGATCAACTGTGCCGACCTGCCCGAGAACGACATCTATCCGGCAACCGGTATGTTGCAGTTCTGGATTAACCCGAACGACGAAGAGTGCATGTGGGGTTACGACTACGAGAACCCTCTTTCGCAGAAGAATCACCGCGTCGTCTACTACGAGAAGCTGGGTGAGCCGAACCCCGATGCCCCGTTCCCGACCGTGAACTGGGACGACTACGGCTGGCCCTTTGGCCGTGACGGCAAGGGTACTGCCGAGGAGGTCGTCGAGTACGCGCTCGCCTTCGAGCCCTGGAAGCAGGGCTTCCTGGATGGTGGCTACGAAATCTACGACCGGTTCGCTGACGCCTGGGACGAGATGTACCCGGACCAGAAGCTGCCCGAGGAACCGAACGCACGCGATGACGCCTCCTACAACCTGCTGGAGCCCTTTGAATCGGAGGAGAGGGATTACTCGCATATTGGCGGCTACCCCTCGTTCGTGCAGGAGGACCCGCGTGACGAGTTCGAGGAGCTGCGCGGCCACACGGTGAACCTGCTGACCATCGAATCGGAGTGGGGCGAGGACGCCGAGGAGGGCGTGTACGTGATGTGGGGTGATGCCGGTGCGGCGAACTGGCTGATTACTCCGGAGGCGCTTGCCGCCCGCGACTTCTCGCAGGTCGTCTTTGAGTGGGCCTGCGGCTAGACACCGTACTACTTTCACATCATCAATGAGGAGATTCTAAGATGCTCGACAACAAACCGTTCAAGGACATTGAGAAGCAGGCGAAGCACGTTATTGACCTGCTCAACCAGGAGGGCGCCCGTAAGAAGGCTATCGCCCTGAAGCCCTTCGTTCCCGCCGAGCCCTTGCCGCAGACCGCGTCCAAGTTTGGTGGCCGACCGTACCTGCCTGCCGGGGAGTCTGCGCCGACCAATGAGAAGGGTGAGCCGCTGGGCATGATCGCGCAGATTAACTGCGCTGAGCTGCCCGAGAACGATTTCTACCCGGCGACCGGTCTGTTGCAGTTCTGGCTCGACCCGAACGACGAAGAATGCTTGTGGGGCTTTGACTACGAGAACCCGCTCTCGCAGAAGAATCACCGCGTTGTCTACTATGAGACGTTGGGTGAGCCGAACCCGGATGCGCCGTTCCCCAACGTGGACTGGGACGAGGGCGGCTGGCCCATTGGCGGTTTCGACTGTGAGAGCGGCCCGCTCGAAATTGAGTACGGCATGACCTTTGAGGTGCGTGAGCAGGGCGTGACTGCCTCCGGCTATGACTACTACGACGTTTTTGGCGCGAAGTGGGATGAAACCTACCCGGATGAGTTGCTGCCCGAAGCGCACGAGAACCCGTATAAGAACCAGGCACGCCGCGAAGCCCTCTACGAGCTGACGGAACCCTTCGAGTCGGAGGAAGAATACTCCCACGTGGGCGGATACCCGTTCTTTGTGCAGAATGACCCGCGTGAGGAGTTCAAGGAGCTGCGTGGCCATACGGTGAACCTGCTGACCATCGTCTCCGAATCGGAGAATGAGGAGAACGAAGACGAGGAGATTGAGATCATGTGGGGTGATGCCGGTTCGGCGAACTGGCTGATTACCCCGGAGGCGCTAGCCGCCCGCGACTTCACCAACGTCGTCTTTGAGTGGTCCTGCGGCTAAAGCCCTGCCGCTAAGCCGGGGTTGCCTTCAACGCCGCCTCAGTTAGATACTGACTCGGCTAGCTGCACACCAGGGGAGGGGAATAGAGAATATCTGCTCTATTTCCCTCCCTTCATGTACCTTTTATTCGGGCACTTCTAAACAGCGCGATACTTACGGTTCTTACTACGCGGCGGAGCCGTCGGGACAATCAGCTTCGCATCCATAAGATCGCGCAGGTCATTCGTAATGGAAGTACGTGAAGCGCCCCGACCCCAATGCTCCTGGATAAACGCCGCGGAAACCGCCTCGCCCTGTGCACGCAGGCCGCGCACAATGCCGGCCTGGCGTTCGCTGAGGCCGTCAAGCGACGCGTCGGCCCCCGCCGGTTCGGCGGTGTCGGCTGAACGTTTGCCTTCGGAATGGGTTGCTTGCTGAGTCTTATCCTCGTGCGCGGTCTTCTGTTCCCTAGAAGACACACCCTGCGGGGGCTGCATCAGAGTAACCTGCACATAGAGTAGACGGTCAGTAAACTGGGGGGCGGGCAGACCCGCATCCTTCAGCGCGCGCAGAACCGTGGGAATACCGGAAGCCCTATTCTCTGCAATCAACCGCCCTGTCCCCGGGTCGGGAAGGTCAGTCAGAATGCTTGCCAAGTAGCTATTGCGGGTTGAAGAAACACCGGGCTTACCGAAATCTCGGATAGTTACAGCACCGTAAATACCACCCGGGCTACGCACCACTAGGCGGTTAGTATAGAGCTCAACCTGCACCTGTGAGCCGCGCGCACCCGGTGAATAGTCGCGGTGCATGAGAGCGTTGACCAAGAGTTCGCGGATAGCCTCCAGCGGATACTCGTAGCGCTCAACCCGCCCGATACCGCTACTGTTGAGGCCCTCCATCGTGGACGTTTTGCGCATATTGCGAACCAAAACGCCCATAGCTTCATCCAACATGGAGGGGATAGGCCCGGTACAGCTGTGATTGTCCAGGAAACGTCGACCGTCTTCAGTAACCTCACCAAGCTCTTCACCAGGAAGAACAACAACGCTCATCATCAGCTGCGGGAAGAACGCCTGCGGGTATGAACCCATCGCGAGAAGCGCCCCAAGAGTGGGTACTTCTCGGCCCTCAGAATCGATGCGTAGAATGCGTGCCTGCAGAAGAACCTCACGGTCAGAGAGCGCCGCAAAAACACGAGGCTGCTCCTCGCGCAGGCGAGCGACATAGGCACTCACAAGGGTGGGGGAGAGGTCTTTGAAGCTTGCCTCACTAATCAGCTCCTCATCATAGCGGGGCTGACTGCGGTTCTCTAGGAGGCGGTCAATCTCGTACTTAGTCAGGCGAATATCGGCCTCTCCAACACGCTGGTAGGAGCCGTTATACATGCCGTGTGCTTCGATGTAGTAGGGCTTCTGCGTCGGGTCGCCGGGGAGCACATCGATGCGCACGATACGGTGCTGGCCCTCTGCCGCCTCAATATCTACCGCCTCAATGTGAATGTCTACCGGGGGTCGAGGCGTGATCTTGGAACGGATTGCCTCAACGGATGCATCATGGACTGCCTGCGCGTTGAAACCTTCAACCGGCTGTAAGCCTTCTGCCGGGTCGGTGAGGCCGAGAAGAATGGTGCCACCGTCGCCGTTGGCGAAGGCGCTAACGGTTTCAAGAACGGACTTGGGGAATCCGCCAGCTGCAGCTTTGACTTCTACCTGTCCGTTTTCAGCCTGACTGCGGCGTAGGTTTTCGATGAGTTCGGCGGTGTTGGTTTCCATGCATGCTCCCGTTGTCTACTTCTTGGTGAACGTCATAGCAACGTCATAACAACATCATAACAATTTCTGTCATGATGTTGTTATGATCCTGCGATGATGTTGATGTGATGCGGTATCTTCATCACTCGTTGAACCTTAAAAATGCCGGAATTGCAGGCTAAAACGGGGTATTTCTATCGGTCTAATCGACCGCGCATCATATCAGCCGTCATAACAACTTCTGCTATGACGGCTGATATGATGACCCGTCATAATCCGCAATAAACGACATATAGGTACCCGCACTTGGTGCGCCCCGCCGCTGGTGGCACAGTATAAAGTCGAGCCACTATCGACTCCCCGCACTTAGGCGGGCAGATACACCAGGAGCAAACCAATGGCTGAACACACTTTCGGCTTCCGCACCCGCGCACTACACGCGGGCGGCACCCCCGACGCTGAGCACGGTGCCCGCGCGGTCCCTATCTACCAGACCACCTCCTTCGTCTTCAAAGACGCTGACGACGCCGCGAACCTCTTCTCCCTGCAGAAGTACGGCAACATCTACTCGCGCCTGTCCAACCCCACCGTCGCCGCCCTGGAGGAGCGCATCGCCTCCCTCGAAGGCGGTATCGGTGCGGTAGCGACCGCCTCCGGCATGGCTGCCGAGTTCATCACCTTCGCGGCTCTGTGCCAGCAGGGCGACCACATTGTTGCTTCTTCGCAGCTGTATGGCGGCACCGTCACCCAGCTGGACGTGTCCCTGCGCCGCTTCGGCATTGAGACCACCTTCGTGCCCGGCACCGACCCCGCCGACTACAAGGCGGCGCTGACCGAGAACACCAAGGCGATTTACACCGAGATTGTGGCGAACCCCTCCGGTGAGGTTGCCGACCTGGAAGGCCTCGCAGAGGTCGCCCACGAGGCGGGCATCCCCCTGGTCGTGGACGCAACCCTGTCCACTCCCTACCTGATCCGTCCCCTCGAGCACGGTGCGGACATCGTTATTCACTCGGTCACCAAGTTCCTGGGCGGTCACGGCACCACCCTCGGCGGTATCGTCGTTGAGTCCGGTCGTTTCAACTGGGGTAACGGCAACTTCCCGTCCATGACCGAGCCGGTTCCCTCCTACAACGGTGTGTCCTGGTGGGGTAACTTCGGTGAGTACGGCTTCCTGACCAAGCTGCGTTCTGAGCAGCTGCGTGACTTCGGCCCGTCGCTGAGCCCGCAGGCTGCGTTCAACCTGCTGCAGGGTGTTGAGACCCTGCCGCAGCGCATGGACGCGCACCTGGCGAATGCTAAGCAGGTTGTGAACTGGCTGGTTGAGGATCAGCGTATCGCCTACGTGAACTACGCTGGCCTGGAAGACCACCCGCACCACGAGCGCGCGAAGAAGCTGCTGCCGCTGGGTGTCGGTTCCGTGTTCTCCTTCGGTGTCAAGGGCACCGAGAAGGCTTCCGGCCGCCTGGTCGGTGGCGAGTTCATTGGTGCGCTGCAGCTGGCAAGTCACCTGGCGAACATTGGTGACTCTCGTACCCTGGTGCTGCACCCGGGTTCGACCACGCACCAGCAGCTGACCGCTGAGCAGCTGGCCGCTGGTGGTGTTGGCGAGGACCTGATCCGTATTTCGGTGGGTCTGGAAGACGTTGAAGACATCATTTGGGACCTGGACCAGGCGCTGACCTACGCGACCGGCCTGAATCACGCCGGTGAGCGTGTGGGCGAGTCCAGCGCAGACAAGATTGTGGAGGCTGAGGAGGCGGTTGCCGCCGCTAAGGCCGCCGAGGACGCTGCCGCCGCTGAGGCTGCTGCTGGCGCATCCTGCTCCCTGCCTACTACCACTCAGGAGGAAAAGTAATGACTGAGAAGCGTACCTGGGTGGGTCCTTCCGCCCCTGAGCGTCTGAACATTCTGCGCAACACCCGCACGATCGCGATTGTGGGTATGAGCGATAAGATTTCGCGTGCTTCGTACTTTGTGGCGACGTACCTGCAGTCGGCTTCGCCGTACAAGCTGTACTTTGTGAACCCGATTCTGGCTGCGAAGGGCAAGCTTGTGCTGGGTCAGCCGGTGTACCCGTCGCTGCAGGACCTGCCGGAGGTCCCGGATCTGGTGGAGATTTTCCGCCGTAATGAGGACCTGCCGGGCGTGGTTCAGGAGGCTGTGGATCTGGGCGCGAAGACCGTGTGGATGCAGCTGGGCTCCTGGAACGAGGAGGCTGCCGCGATTGGTGAGGCTGCGGGCCTGAACGTGGTGATGGATAAGTGCGTGAAGATTGAGCACGCGCGTTTCCACGGTGGCCTGCACCTGGCTGGTTTCAACACGGGCGTGATTTCTTCGAAGCGTCAGGTGCTGTTGAAGTAAGCAGCCTGTGCTGTATAAGCCGCTGTAGCTTGTAATTACAAAAATTAGGCGCTTGTGAGCGTTTGAACTTGTGAGCGTTTGAAAGAGGGGGGCGTACCCGGGGTGATTCCCGGGTATGCCCTCTCCTTCTATGCCCGGTGTAGTACCCGGCAGGGCATCCGGTGCGTTCTAGGCGAGATTGAGGGCGCAGCATCGCCCCTTGTGGAGGGCGGTTTAGCTTTGAGGTAAACCTTACCTCTATGTTCTGGGGTGCTGAACCGGTATCCTAGTGTGGAGCCCGGCGGCCGGTACTCAGCACACACGCGTACTGACCGCCGGGCCTTTTCATGCGAAATATGACGAAATATATGTCTAAAATGTCGAAATATAACGCCGTTTTTCGGTCATAAAAAGTCACTCGGTCACAGAAAAGAAAAAACTAGTCAGTACCCCAAAAGAGCCCTAAGCTAGCAGTGTATTTATCCCCGCATTTTATGCCCAACCTTAGCCGAGGACAGCATGACCGGATTCACGACGAAGGCAATTCACACTACGGACCGCGACAACCCGTACGGCTCCATCCTGCCTCCGATCTACACGACCACCACCTACGCCCAGCCCTGTGACGGCACCGAAGGCCCCTACGATTACCAGCGCGGCGGTAACCCCACCCGCGCGGCCCTCGAAACCACGCTCGCAACCCTCGAAGGCGCCAAGCACGCCTTCGCCTACCCTTCCGGAATGGGCGCCACCGCAGCCGCCCTCGGAATCCTGAAGGAAGGCGAAACCCTGCTGCTGGGCATGCCCTCCTACGGCGGCACCTACCGCTTCGCGACTATCGAGCTGCCCGCTCGCGGCGTCAAGACCCGCTTCATCGGCGACTTCACGGCCCTCACCGACGAGGACTTCGCCGACAACGTGACTATGGTGTTCCTGGAGAGCCCCTCCAACCCGCTACTGCGCGTGAGCGACATCGCCGCCATCGCCGAAATCGCACACCGCAACGGCGCAATCGTGGTCGTCGACAACACCTTCATGACCCCGCTGCTGCAGAAGCCCCTCGACCTGGGCGCAGACATCAGCGTGCAGTCCGCCACCAAGTACCTGGGCGGCCACGCCGACCTACTCGGAGGCGTCGCCGCAACCAACGATGACGCGCTCGCCGAGCGCCTCTGGCACCTGCAGATGATTACCGGCGCAATGCTTTCGCCCACCGACTCCTACCGCCTGCTGCAGGAGGTCAAGACCCTCAAACTGCGCCTGACCCAGCAGCAGAAGAACACCATCGAGGTCATCAACTACCTGGAGGCGCACCCCGCCGTGAAGCGCGTGCTCTACGCAGGTTCGCACAGCGAGTATGAGGCGCAGGTGCACGCCCGCCAGGCGAACGGCCTGGGCGCGCTCATCTCCATGGAGCTGGTGGACGGCGCAGACCTGCCCGCCTTCCTCGAAGCCCTGAAGATTTTCACCCACGCAGTGAGCCTGGGCGGTATCGAGTCGTTGGTGGTTCGTCCCGCGCTCATGGTGCAGGCCGCCTACACGCAGGCGCACCGCGACGAATACGGCGTGAGCGACAACCTCATCCGCCTGGCCATCGGCATCGAGGAGATTGAGGACATTATCGAGGATTTGGAGCGCGGCCTGACCGCAGCCCTGGCGCATCAGGCATAGTCCCTGAACATGAGGCACCGCACGACCGTATCGCGTGATTCGAGGTGCCCCAAATACGCGGTGTAATGTCACCCATAATAATTACTCAAAATACCCGGATTAACGTATTTCTTTCAATGTAAAAGAATGTTTTTGATTCGGGTATTTTGTGCACCCTTACCGCATTTTTATATGACGTTGCGTGAACATATTAACCCCCGTGAAGTTTAGTTAGAACGGCATAAAAAATGCGGGTAGGGTAAATCTCGGATACACGACGAATACCAGCTACGCCCGCGTTCGGGGTAGCCCGAACGGAAGAGAACCACCATGAGCCAGCAGAACCAGCTCGAACCGACCGGTTTCACGACCCGCACCATCCACGCCGTGCACGATGCCCGCTACGATGCGTCCGTGCCGCCGGTCTACCTGGCGAGCACCTTCGGTACCGCCGGCGAGGACACCACCTACATGTACCAGCGTGGCGCCAACCCCACACGTGACGACCTGCAAGCGACCCTCGCCGCCCTCGAGGGTGCGGAGCACGCTTACGCGTACCCCTCCGGCATGGCGGCCACCGCGGCGGCCCTCGGCATCCTGGAGGCGGGCGATACCCTGCTGCTGGGCATGCCCTCCTACGGCGGAACCTACCGTTTTGCTACGACTGAGCTGCCCAAGCGCGCCGTGAAGACCCGCTTCATCAGCGATTTTTCGGTTCTTTCCGATGATGACTTCACCCCGGACGTGAAGGCCGTCTTCTTGGAGACCCCCACGAACCCCACCCTGCAGGTCACCGACATTGCCGCTATTGCGGAGCTGGCGCACCGCCACGGGGCGTTGCTCATCGTAGATAACACCTTTATGACTCCGTACCTGCAGCGCCCCCTGGAGCTTGGCGCGGACATCACCGTGCAGTCGGCCACTAAGTTCCTTGCCGGTCATGCGGATCTACTCGCCGGTGTGGCCGCCACGAACGATTCCGATTTTGCGGTTCAGCTGCACCGCGGCCAGCTTGTCAGCGGAGCCCTACTGCCCCCGATTGACTCCTACCGTCTGCTGCAGGATGTGAAAACCCTGGCTCTGCGCCTGGAGCGCCAGCAGCAGAATGCCCGCGAGCTTATCGATTTTCTATCCGCCCGCCCCGAGGTTGAGCAGATTTTCTACCCCGGTAGCTCTTCCGAGGAACAGGCGGAGGTGCAGTCACGCCAAGCCCGCGGTATTGGTTCCGTATTCTCGCTGCTACTTGCGGAGGGAGGGGATGCACAGGCCTTCGCCCGCGCCCTGCCCATTTTCGTGAACGCCGTGAGCTTGGGCGGTATCGAGTCCCTTGTGAGTCTGCCCGCGCACACCACGCACGGCGCCTACGCCCAGGAGCACCGCGATGAGTTCGGCGTGGATGACCGCCTTGTGCGCCTGGCAATCGGCATTGAGGATGTTCAGGACCTCACCGCCGCCCTGGAGATTGGTCTGAAGGCCGCCTTCGCCGGCTAGGTTCGTGCCGCCGGTTCATACTGCTGGCGAACCTCGCCGGTCCATACCGCAGATTTCAACTTTCACACCACACATCAACGTAGATTAAGGAACCAAGAATGACCATTCTCAACACCTCCGCCGTGCTGAACCGACGCTCCCTGCTACTGGGCGCGACCCTCGCCGGAACCACCGGCCTGCTCGCCGCCTGCTCCGGCGGTAACGGCTCCAGCGCAGGCTCCGCACAGAGCTCCTCCAACCTGCTGGAGTCCATCAAGTCCGCGGGCAAAATCCGCATCGGCGTGGAGGGTACCTACCGCCCCTACACCTACCACGACGCCTCCGGTAAGCTCGCCGGCTTCGAGTACGACATCGCCGAGACCCTCGCCAAGGACCTGGGCGTGACCGCCGAGTACATCGAAACCCCCTGGGACTCGCTGATTGCTGGCGTGGACGCGGGCCGCTACGACATCGTGCTCAATAACGTGGCACCCACCGAGGAACGTAAGAAGAAGTACGATTTCTCCGTGCCCTACGCGCACTCCCGTGCTCGCGTGGGTGTGAA
This sequence comes from Rothia mucilaginosa, assembly GCA_963534775.1. Lineage (GTDB taxonomy): Bacteria > Actinomycetota > Actinomycetes > Actinomycetales > Micrococcaceae > Rothia > Rothia mucilaginosa_D. Next base: position 134,485 of record CAUSUH010000006.1, read on the forward strand.
GAAGGACTCGAGCCTGAAGAACGCCTCCGAAATCTCCGGCCATAGCGCCGCCCAGAGCGCCACCAGCAACTACCGCAAGCTCGTGGAGGAACGCGGCGCCACCATCATCGAAGTCACCGGCTTCGACGAGGCCATCGAGCAGGTGCTCACCGGCCGCGCCGAGCTGACCGCCAACGACTCCGTGTCCTTCGCCGAGTACTTCAAGGAGCACCCGGACGCCAACCTGCGCCTGCTGGAGGGTGAGGTCGGCCCCGGCACCAACGTCGCCGTTCTGCTGCCCAAGAACCAGACCGCGCTGAAGGATGCGATTGACGCCTCCATCAAGAAGCACCTGGGCAACGGCGACTTCAAAGCAATTTTCGAGAAGCATGTGAGCGAGGACTTGAGCCCCGCCTCCTAAGCTTTCGTGAAAGGCTCGGAAGGGGCCCGGAAAGGGCTCACCCGCCAGGACTTCTGAAATTGCGTCGTGGTTGATGTCTCCGTGGCTTATCCTGCACCGATGAGAGAATATGACGGAATGTTACGTTGGATTCTTTCCCGTCGGGAATAGCTGTACGATAGCCAGCGTTGCACCCGCAGAGAGGGGCACACCGCACGATGCCCCGGGTTACCGCAGGGTGACAACCCGCAACTACAAGAGCATCAACCACCACACGAAAGAAGAACACTATGTCCGCAATGATTAACCGCCGCACCGTCCTCGCAGGCTCCGCATTCACCGGCCTGGCTGCACTGCTCGCAGCGTGCGGTTCGTCCAGCAGCAGCACCGCATCCAGCACCAACAAGCTGGAGGCTATCAAGTCTGCCGGCAAGATCCGTGTGGGCTTGGAGGGCACCTACCGCCCCTTCTCCTTCCACGACTCGAACGGCACCCTGGTCGGTTTCGAGAAGGAAATCATCGATCTGGTCGCTAAGGACCTGGGTGTGACCGCAGAGTTCACCGAAACCCCCTGGGATTCGCTGATCGCCGGCGTGGATGCTGACCGCTACGACATCGTCATCAACAACGTTTCTGCAACCGACGAGCGTAAGCAGAAGTACGACTTCTCCGTACCCTACCTGTACTCCGAGCCGAAGGTCGCCGTGAAGAAGGACTCCTCCCTGCAGAACGTGAGCGAGATTTCCGGTCACTCCTCGGCGCAGTCTGAGACCTCGAACTTCCGCAAGATGGTGGAGGCGAAGGGCGCCTCGATCGTGGTTGTTTCCGGTTTCGATGAGGCTATCGAGCAGGTCCTCTCGGGCCGTGCAGAGATGACCGCGAACGACTCCGTGTCCTTCGCTGAGTACTTCAAGGAGCACCCGGACGCTAACCTGCGCCTGCTCTCCGGTGACCTGGGCACCGGCAGCAACTCCTCCATCCTGCTGCCTAAGGGCCAGGACGCCCTGCGTAACGCTATCGACGAGTCGCTGAAGAAGCACCTGGAGAACGGTGACATCAAGGCGATTTACGAGAAGTACGTGGGCGAAGACCTCTCCCCGAAGAACTAATTAAAGGAGCTGAGTTCCGTTCATGGAACGCTACCTGAATCTTTGGGCTGAGTCCCTGCCTCAGCTGCTGGGCTCGACCCTGGCAGTGACTATTCCGCTGTCGCTGATTTCTTTCGCGGTGGCACTGCTGGTGGGCATCATCTCCGCCGGCGCGCGCACGAGCCGCTTCGCCCCGGTGAACTGGCTGGCCTGGCTGTATATCTGGGTCTTCCGCGGCACCCCGCTGCTGGTGCAGCTGTTCATCGTCTTCTACGGCCTGCCGAAGGTCGGTATTGCCCTGGACGTGTGGAGCGCCGCGATCATCACGATGAGCCTGCACACCGGCGCGTACGTGGCGGAAACCTTCCGCTCGGCGGTGGCGGCTATTCCGCGCGGCCAGTTTGAGGCGGCGGCAACCCTGAACTTCACCCGCATGCAGACCCTGCGCCACGTGGTCATTCCGCAGGCGGTGCGTATTGCTCTGCCGAACCTGGGCAACAACTTCATCGACCTGATTAAGGGCACCTCGCTGGTGTCGGTCATTTCAATGGTTGACCTGTTCCAGACCGGTAAGCAGATCGCGTCGCGTACTTTCGAGCCGCTGGCAATGTACTCCGAGGTCGCCATCATTTACCTGGTGATTTTCACTCTGCTGACCGCCGCACAGTCGGCGCTGGAGAAGTACAGCAACCGTTACGTGAGGAGCAACAATGCTTAGCGTTGATTCCCTGTCGAAGAGCTTCGGCGATACGCAGGTGCTCAAGAACATTAGCCTGGACATCCCCGACGGTGAGACCACGGTGATTCTGGGCCCGTCCGGTAGCGGTAAGTCCACTCTGCTACGCTGCCTGAACCTGCTGGAAACCCCGCAGTCCGGCACGCTCACCATTGACGACGCGCAGGTGGATTACAGCCAGAAGCTCACCGACGCGCAGGTGCGTGATATTCGTTCCCGGTCGGCGATGGTATTCCAGCAGTTCAACCTGTTCCCGAACTACACGGCGCTGAAGAACGTGGCGCTCGCCCCGACCCTCAACGGCACCCTGAGCGCTCAGCAGGCGCAGGAGCGTGCCCGCGAGCTGCTGGCGAAGGTGGGTCTTGCCGACAAGGTAGATTCCTACCCGGACGCTCTCTCTGGTGGTCAGCAGCAGCGTGTGGCGATTGCCCGCGCCTTGGCGTTGGAACCCTCCTACCTGCTCTTTGATGAGCCGACGAGTGCGCTGGATCCCGAGCTGGAGGCGGAGGTGATCCGCGTGCTCATGCAGCTGGCGAAGGAGGGCCGCTCCCTGGTCATCGTGACGCACAATATGGCGTTTGCGAAGAAGGTTGCGGATCGTATCGTGTTCCTGGAGAACGGTACCCTGCGTTATAACGGGGAGCCGACCGGTTTCTTTGCTTCGGATGATGAGCGTATCCGTAAGTTCTTGACCGTGTACGACAGCACCGAGTACACGATTTAGCCGTACTGTACATAGCGAATATGGGCTGGTTTCTGCCGGTCAGATAATCATCTGACGTGCGGAAACCAGCCCATATTCTATATTCAACATATATAGTTTTTACTCCGAAAGCCCCTTAGAGCGGCGGTACTCCTCCAGCTGCTCAGCATTAATCACCTCAAGCTGCTCAGTGAGCGGAGCACCAGGGGCCCAGCCCTCATTAGCAACGGCACGGTCCTCCTGCTTACCAAAAGTGAAGAGACGCGGGCGAGGCACACGCAGCTCAGCCGGGGTAGTCGGCAGCTGCCAATTCTTCATATGGGAGAGCACACCAAACACCAGACACAAGAAAATAGACAGTGCCATCGCCAGGTTAGGGCGGTGGAACAAGCCGGTTACCAGAGCGGTTTCAGAAGCACCCACAAACGCGACCGTTGCGTACAGGGAGTTACCGCCAAAGATCGCCGGAATGCGGTTGACCATAATGTCACGGATAACGCCGCCACCGACCGCGGTGGTCACACCCAGCGCGATAGCGGGCAGCCAGTGCAGGCCCAAGTTCAGGGACTTAATGGTGCCGGTTGCCGCCCACGCACCCATACCGATGAAGTCAATGATGAGCATGGTTCGGGTCGCCCAGCGGGCACTCAAGTCGATGCTGTACGCCAGAATCGAGGAGCCGATAGCACCCACCCAGTAGCCGCCGTCAGTGAGTGCCACGGGCAGTCCGGAGTTCAGTAGGATGTCACGGATCATACCGCCGCCCATGCCGCAGGCGACCGCGAGCAGCAGGAAGCCCACGATGTCGAATCGGAAGGCGCGCGCCACGGCACCGCCGAGCAGGCCGTTAGCGACAACGGCGGCAATGTCGACGATGCGGAATACCTGATCTGGGTCAAAGAGCTCGTGCATGGGCGTTCTCCTGCGTACGTGATGCGTGTGCCGGTAGGGGAAGTGCGCGCAACGGGGGGGTCGGGTGACGACGTTATCACCGCATCCGGCTCTGTTTGCCTGTGCGCGTACCTGAATTGGCACCGATTTATTGTAGACCCGCCGCCGCCTCCGCTCCTAGTTGAAAGGTGCTCATGACGAGCTCTGAGACGTAACGGAGAAGCTTGTGGGCGCGCTAAAAGATGGGCGTAGAATGAGTGAATCTCCACCCCCAATGCTCTGTCATGATTGTTTTTGCGCTGGGTCCTTCCAGTACGGTAGCGGCATCATTTCTTCGCTACTGTTGGCATTGAGCCCCCTGAATGCGGTGGAGTCTATGGCGATCATGATGTTTGCCGGTGCGGCGCTGTCGGCGCTCATGGTGTGGTTGCCGTCGCGTAGCCGGAACGCTCGCTAAGCTGGGTCTAGACGAATACTAGAGGCATGTGGCCCGGTCGTTTGATAGACCGGGCCACATCGCAAATCGTTATCTGTGTAAGGTGAAAGGAGTCGCCGTGACGGTATCGCGTGACGAAGTTTTCGAAATCCTGCGGGGCGTGGTGCCCCGCCTGGAGGAGGCGCTTCCCGGCTGGTCGGTGCGCCCCAACATCACGGGTACCGGCGCGGTGGGGCTCTACCTGGACGGCCCCGCAATCTACCGGGACGGCGAGCCCCTGGCCGGCGTGAACGCCGAGGGTGAGCCGGTCGTTCGGCACCTGTGCGGTACGATTCAGACCGCCGACCGTGGCCTGCCGCAGGAGCTCGGGCAGGTGCGCTACCAGTACATCCTGGGCGTGAGCGTGGCGGAGCACGAGAGCGAGTATCCCGAACTGGCCGACCTGGCGAGCGTGGGGGAGCCGAGCTGGGTTCCTGTGCTGAGGGCCCTGGAGGCGCTGGTGGAGTCTGAGGGCCGCGAGGCGCTGTTCATCAGCCGTGGCGGGTACGTGCCGGGTCGCCGCGCCCTGGGTAAGCGCCGTGTGGCGCTGCGGCGCGAGTTCTTCCCCGGTAAGCCCTGGCTGGGTTTGGGCACGATTGACTGGTGCGCGGGCGTGCGCTCGATCCCGGTGTACGCCGAGGATTTGGCGGCTCTGGTGGCCGCGGCGACGCGCCTGGCGAACGGCTGGGACGCCGCCCTGCGAGCGGACTCGTCGACCAGCTGAAACAAAAAGCAGCTAAAACAAAGCGGCGCATCCGACCTCGTGATGGGGTGGATGCGCCGCTTCTGTGTGTGCTCTAACGCTTAGTGGGTTTAGCCCAGTGCCTCAGCCAGCTTGAACGAGTTGAGTCGCATGCGAGATATTGCCTCATCGATAGCATGCAAGAGTGATGCATCCTGCGGCCTCTACGGGGGCGTAACCGTAGCGTTTGTAGAGCGCAACGGCGTGTTCACTAGCGACGTCGGTAGTAATGAGTCGCTGTCGAATGTCTTCTCGGTCAAAGTCATCAATGACACGCTTTAGAAGCGCAGAGCCAACGCCCTGACGCTGGGCGTGCGGATGTACCAGAAGGTCCTGAATGTAGGCGATAGATTGTCCGTCCCCGACGGCGCGGACTAGCCCGATGAGCCGTCCCGTTCCTTGTGGTGTCACCTCTCGTGCTGTGTAGAGATACCGTGAGCCTTCCAGCATCGGGATGAGACGTTCGGGTGTTTTGGTATATGCGCTCCAGCCTACAGCGTCGTAGAGCTCGGTAAGTTCTTCCGTACTGGGGTAGGGGTTGCTGGAGTCTAAAATACAGTACCGCATACAGGCATTGTATAGCGCCAAATTGGGGGAGTTTAGAAACTTCTGCCCAACACGCTGCTGGGCTTGAGGACATAAAGGAAGCGGCGCATCCGACCCGTAAAGGGGTGGATGCGCCGCTTCTGTGTAAGCTCTAACTCTTAGTGGGTTTAGCCCAGTGCCTCAGCCAGCTGAATGCCCTGTGCCACGCCACCGAGGGTTGCAGCAATACGAATCAGGTCGTTGACCTGCTCCTTGGTTGCGCCCTCTTCACGCAGGGTGTGCTCGTGAGCCTCAACGCAGTGGGAGCAGCCGTTGACTGCGGACACTGCCAGAGCGAACATCTCGAAGTCCAGCTTCTCAATGCCACCGTTCTTGCCGATGATCTGCATGCGCAGGTTTGCGCGCTGGTCATCGTATGCACCATTCAGGAAGCCACGGGTGCGGTAGAAGATGTTGTTCATGCCCATGATGGATGCAGCACCCAGAGCAGCCTCGTAAGCGGTGTCGCTCAGGTGCTCCTTAGCCTCTGCAGCAATCTCAACAACAACAGAGTCAACCTTGGTTGCTGCTGCGGTTGCGAGGATTGCGCCCCAGAGCTGCTGCTCGGTGAGAGAGCTAATGCGGGGCAGGGAGGACAGGTTGAGGTTCATGTCCTTCGCGTAGGAAGGCAGAGCCGAACGCAGGTTATCGATGCTCATGGATTACTTCATCTCCTTGAATGCGTCGATGGTTGCTGCACCCTTCTTCCAGTTGCATGCGCACAGCTCGTCGGACTGCAGTGCGTCCAGCTGGCGGAGAACCTCGTCGGTGTTACGGCCGACGGAGTCAGCGGTAATGGAGACCGACTGGATGGTGTTGTGGGGGTCGATGATGAAGGTTGCGCGGTCTGCAACGCCGTCCTTGTTCAGGATGCCCAGTGCTGCGGTCAGTTCGCGCTTGAGGTCGGATGCCATGACGATGGGCAGGTCCACGAGCTCTTCGTGGGAGCGGCGCCATGCGTAGTGGGTGTACTCGTTGTCAACGGAAACACCGATTACCTGGGTGTCGCGTGCCTCGAACTCGTCAGCGAGCTTGCCGAATGCAGCAATCTCGGTGGGGCAAACGAAGGTGAAGTCCTTCGGCCAGAAGAAGACGACGCGCCAGGTGTCTTCGTCCAGGCCCTCGGAGGAGACGGTGGTGAAGTAGTCTTCGGGCTTGGTTGCTTCGATGTCAGCCAGCTTACCGGGGACAACGCCGGTGAGCTCGTATGCGGGGAACTGGTCGCCGATGGTCAGAACTGCCATAGTGTTCTTCTTTCTGCTTCGTGCCGCGCGGATTCGTTGCGCGGCGCTTGTTCTAAGTGGTGCCCATTGGGCGGGCTCGATAACTATTTTATTATGAATAATTCATAATAATCAAGTGATGACGCATTAAAACAGAAGTGTTTAACTATGATTTGCATCACCGAACATCCCGAGGTGTTCAAAAAGCTTTTCCGGCGTACAAACCTGAGGGTTTAAGCTCGAATTATGACCCCCGAACACAGTAACTTCTCAGAACACAGCGAACATGCAGAGCCCAATCAGCCCGAACTCATTACCGAACGCCTCACCCTGCGCCACCTGCGCGAGGCGGATATCCCCAACATCGTGGAATCCTGCCGCGACGAAGAAACCCTCCGCTACACCCGCATTCCCTTGAACTACACGCGCGCCGACGCCGAGGACTACCTGCTCACCACTGCCCGCCAGATTGCCGCCGGGCAGATCCAGCGCTGGGCGATTGACGCTTCCGGCGTGTTTGCCGGAACCATTGAATTACGCCTGGCTGACGGCACCCCCGAAAGCCCCGGAACCCGCGCCGAACTGGGCTATTACGCCGCCCCGAAGGCGCGCGGAAAAGGCTATATGACCGATGCGCTGCGAGCCATCCTCGGCTACGCTTTCGACCCACTCGGGCTGGGCCTCGAGACCGTCCGCTGGACCGCCCTGGCGGGTAACGAGGCATCCGAACGAGTGGCGGTTAAAGCGGGTTTCACCGGCATCTACGACGATATTGACCCGAACTCCGGCCGCCCCGACAAGAACGGTCACCCGGTGCAGCATCGGGTGCGCCGCGCCGATATGACCCGCGCGCAATTCGCGGCGCTCTGGGCTAACTAAACTGCGCTAACTAAACCGCGCTCTGGACGTAACGTGCATGGGGTTGAGCGGGAGCCCATGAGAAAGCCCCGCAATCTAGCTACCTGATGCCGAAGCCGCGGAACGAGCCGTTCGGCTCCTCCCACTCGACGAGAACCTCATCCACGCGCCCGGCGGTGTCGTCACCGCGCAGCACATCCACCAGGCGAGCGCAGGCGGCGGCGGTACCCTCCGCAACGACCTTCACGCGCCCGTCGTCGAGGTTCTCGGCGTAGCCGGTCAGGCCCATGGGCTTGGCGGTTCCGGCGCACCACCAGCGGAAGCCCACGCCCTGCACCTTGCCGCTCACGAAAGCGACGAGGCGGATTTCGGCGGGCTCTGCCGGGGTTCGGTCGGTGAAGAAATCAAAGAAACCCATGGGTCCTCCCGGGGTCATCTCATTGTGAGTGGTCTGATGGGGGCGAGCGCCGGTGGTGGCGCTCTGATAGCTTCTATAGCTTCAGTCTAGAGGGTGCGGGGGTGCATCCGCCTGGTTGCCGCGCGCACGTGCCGTGAAGAGCTGAATAAGGGTAAAGCAACCGAAGCCGCGTCCACAAGGGGAGTAAGATGGGGTGATATTTATTAGCGGCAACGCTGAACACACAGACATCTACCCGCATACAACCCATCCCCTGGAGGATCATTGAGTTCACGCCCTAAAAAAGCGCCTCTCGTCGGTAACCCGGCGAAGACACCCTACAAGCCCTGGCCTGCTCTCTGGTCCCTGGTTGTTGGATTCTTCATGATCCTGGTGGATGGCAATATCGTCACCATCGCCCTACCGCACATGCTGCAGGATCTGGAGGCGTCCCTGTCGGCGGGTATGTGGGTGACGAGCGCCTACCTGCTGGCGTATGCGGTGCCGCTGCTCATTACCGGTCGTATGGGTGACCGCTTCGGTCAGAAGAACCTGTACATGATCGGTATGGGTATTTTTACGCTCGCCTCCCTGTGGTGTGGTCTGGCGGCAGACGTTGAATCGCTCATCGCTGCCCGCGTGGTGCAGGGCCTGGGCGCATCGTTGATGACCCCGCAAACCATGTCTCTGATTACGCTGATGTTCCCGCCGAATGCGCGCGGTGTCGCCATGAGCATTTGGGGTGCGACTGCGGGTGTCGCCTCGCTGGTCGGCCCGATTCTGGGCGGCGTGCTGGTGGACACCCTCGGCTGGGGCTGGATCTTCTTCATCAACATTCCGGTTGGCCTGGTCGGTTTGTTCCTGGCGTGGCGTAATGTGCCGGTGTTCGAGCAGAAGAAGCACAGCTTCGACTGGTTGGGCGTGGTGCTTTCGGCGGTCGGTCTGTTCCTGCTGGTTTTCGGTATTCAGGAAGGCGCTACCTACGACTGGGGCACCATCACTGACTCGTTTATGGGCACCGGTATTGCGGTGAGCGTGTGGGGCCTGATTATTGCCGGCATTCTGGTGCTGGGCCTGTTCATCGGGTGGCAGGCCATTAACCCGCGTGAGCCGCTGGTTCCTCTGAGCCTGTTCAGTGACCGTAACTTCTCCGTGTCGAATGTGGCTATCTCGGCTATGGGCGTGGTCGCTATCAGTATGGCGTTCCCGCTGACCCTGTACCTGCAGCAGGTGGAGGGCCTGGACCCGACCCAGGCTGCGCTGATGACCGCCCCGATGGCGTTGTTCTCGGGCGCGTTGGCGCCGGTGGTGGGTGCGCGTCTGAACCGTAACGACCCGAAGTGGATTGCGGTAATTGGTTTTACGCTGATGGCTGTTGGTTTTGCTCTGCTCCGCCCGACGATGGTTGCGGAAGGCAACCTGTGGCTGATGGTTGGCCCGATGATTATCCTGGGTGCGGCGAACGCCTGCATTTGGGGTCCGCTGTCGGTGTCGGCGACCCGTAACCTGCCGCCGCAGCGTGCCGGTGCCGGTTCGGGCGTGTACAACGAGACCCGCCAGATGGCGTCGGTGCTCGGGTCGGCTGCGATTACCACGATTATGGCTTCTGCAATTACCTCGCACCTGTCCGCGTTGGGCCCTGCCGCTGCGGCGGGCGGTAGCTCTCACGGCGGTGCTGCTGGAGGCGGCGTACTTCCGCAGATTCTGCGTGAACCCTACGCGGCGGCAATGGCGGATTCCATGATGCTTCCGCTGGTTGCTGCGGCAGTGGGTGCGGTCGTGTGCCTGTTCTATGCCTCCATGAAGACCTCCGAGACGAAGGGCGCCGCACAGAACGCTGGGGCAGAGTCTGAGGCAGAAAACACTAAATAGAGGCTTATCAGAGCGCTTTTACGTAATGTTCGCCATGTCAACGCGAATACGGTGCGTACACCGGGACAAGGCATATAAGCGCTGTGTATGATGAAGCGGGTCATTGTTGCTCTGAGGTGTCAAAACCTCACGAAAAACAGTGACCCGCTGTTCTTTTAAGCGGCATCCCGCGCCACCATACTTGTTCGGGGTGCCGCACCACAGCGCATACATAATCACTCAACGCATCGGCTACGCCTGATGACCCAACGATTCACTCAACGCCACCCACGGCTACTCGCATCATCACGAGGGTCTTCGCGCGCATCCATGCAAACGAACACAAGAAGAGATACAGATGGCTTTCTCCTTTTCTACTCGTGCGGCACGCACTGCGCTCGCCTCGGCGGCTCTGCTGGTGCTCGGTACTGTAGCCGCACCTGCCGCTAACGCATACAACCCGGACATTGACGGCGACGGCATCCCCAACACCTGGGAAATGAAGGGCTACGACGCTGACGGCGACGGCAAGATTGACGTCAACTACCCCGGCATGGGCGCCAACCCGCTGAAGAAGGACCTCTTTGTCGAGATGGACTACATGCCCGACCTGCTCGCTTCCGAAGAAGAGCTCGACCGCATCACCGAAATCTTCGCGAAGCTGCCGATCCGCAACCCCAACGGCACCACCGGTATTAACATTCACCTGGACGCCGGTAGCGCCCGCAGCGCCAAGTACAACCTGGGTGGTGGCAACGAGGTAGCACACGAGCAGCTGGATAGTGGCCTACAGCGCTGGCGTGAAATCCGCACCAAGAACATGGACCCCAACCGTGAAAGCGTCTTCCACTACATGATTTGGGGCGATTCTTACGGTGACCGTGGCTCCTCCGGTCAGGGTTGGGTAGGTGGCCGCGGCTTCATCGTGACCGTTGGTCCGCGCTTCTGGGGCAAGTCCGCAACCCCTGATGTTCGCGTGGCGACCTTCGTGCACGAGCTCGGCCACAACCTCGGCATGGATCACGGTGGCACTGACGGCGTGAACTATAAGCCGAATTACATGAGCATCATGAACTACCGTTACCAGCTTAGAGGTATAGAACGTCCGGACGGCACGAAGTACTTCGGTTACTCGACCCGCGCATACAAGGATCTGGATGAAACCAAGCTGGACGAGAAGACCGGCTTCGGTCGTAACGCCTACGGCCTGTACTACAACGGTAAACCCGCGTGGGAGGCTATCGATTTCAACGGCAACGGCAAGATTGACGATGAGCCGGTTGAAGCCGACATCAACGGTGATGGTAAGAAGACCGTGTTGACCGCACCGAACGACCTGAAGACCCTGAAGTTGCAGGCTGAGGGTACCGAGGCGCAGGGCGGCGTGTACCGTTCCGAGAAGCACCTTTCGGCTGAGATTGACCACAATGAAATGACTGCTGACCTGGCTCGTTCCAAGGGTATGGTTCCCGCGAAGGACTAGTCTCTAGCGGCTGTCGGCGGTGACTGATACGCTGAGCCTTAAACACGGCGAGGGGCCCGGTATCCATAACGGATGCCGGGCCCCTCGATGTTTATGTTTGTGCCTTTAGCGGCTCAGTACCTTAGCGGGTGATGGTTGCCGAAGCGCGCAAACCAGCCAAATCCTGGAAGGTGTACTCGCCACCCTCGGTCAGCTGCATTGCGACGCTACCGCTGGTGATCTGAGAGGTAGTGGTCAGGGTGTAGGTGGAGAGCACCGGACCGGTGCCGGTCTCGGTATCCAGTGGTGATGCTCGGATGTAGGAAACAACTGCTGAGATTGAGCCTGCAACGTATGTTCCGTACTGCTGGCGGCATGTTTCTGCTGCTGAGGCGCGGGGCCTGTGGGTTCGGTTGCGTGAGTGGGTGGACTGGGTTAATGGCCGGTATTTCGCCTCGTCGTGGGAGTCGATTCGCCCGTGCTGGTTCCGTCACCCGGCGGCGGTGGAGGAGCTGGCGGCACTATGGGCGGCCTGGGAGTCTGCGTATCGTGCCTCTGACGAGGGTGAGGGGTTCTCGGATGCCGCCCTGTGGTGGCACGAGAAGCTGCACACGGTGGTGCACCGCCTGTGGGATGAGCAGTTTGCTGAGTGTAAGGCTGGGCATCAGGACCCGGATGTGTATGAGCGTGTCACGGATTCTAGCTTTGACCAGTTCCTGCAGGGTGGTTAAAAGATAAGGTGAGGGGGAGAAACCCAAAATGGGTTTCTCCCCCTCACCTTATCTTTAGTGCCTATACACGTCTTTACGATGGGCTACTGCAAGGATGCACACGATCTCGTGTTGTTCATCGATACTGTAGATTACCCGATATTCACCACAGGCGATACGGTAACGTCCCAGATGACGCGGACGCATCTTCCGGCAACCGTCAGGGCGAGGGGTAATCTTGAGTTCTTCGATGGCCTCTCGAATCTGCTGGTAGGCGTCAGGGGAACCCTGGCGGACCTTTTTCAGCATCTTCTCGAGATCGTTTTGAGCGTTACGGACAGTGATTTGAAACACTGTTTCTCCTTCATTTTATAAGAGGTTGTTATTGGAGAGTCGCATGCTGAGCCTTTCATGTAGGTTTGCTGCTTCTTCAGTGGACAGTTGTTCACTGAATTATTTGAAGCACCCTAGAGCGCTTGCAGCTCTAAGGGAAAAGTAGCCTCTACACAATCTGTGTATAGTCTTTGTCAAGACTAATGTAATGCAGATTTGCGCGATTTGATATCGGTGGGCACCGTTTCATCTCTCAGCGAATGCATTGTAGCTTCGATGAGCTAGTCGATTCACGGTGTTCACCTTTGGCAATGAGTCTATTGTAGCAAATTTTCTTTAAATAGTGTACATTTTTAAAAGAGTTCGAAAGAAGCTTGAACTAGATGCCCCAAACAAGAGAAGAGTAGATAATGGACGACTACCAGGAAGCTCTGGAACACCTCGATACCATTTCCCTTCTTCATCTGCGTAATAGCCTGGGAGATACCATCTCCCGTGTCTCTCACACCGACGAACCGATTATCGTGACTAAGAACGGCAAGCCTATCGCTGCTGTCGTTTCCATTGACGATGCGGTCCTTGTCGAAAAGGCGAAGGACCGTTACTACAACAGCCTCGTCGATGAAGCGCAGAATGAAGAGAGCGCCATGATGCCTTTTGATAAGCTCGTGGCAGCTGTCGAAGCGGATGATTCTGCAGATAAGACCGAAATAATCTAGACATACATCAGAGGGGCCACATAACGACAGGTTATGTGGCCCCTCTTGTTTATGCTCGGTACTTTAGCGGCTAATGGTTGCCGAAGCGCGCAAACCAGCCAGGTCCTGGAAGGTGTACTCGCCGCCCTCGGTCAGCTGCATTGCGACGCTACCGCTGGTGATCTGAGCGGTGGTGGTCAGAGTGTAGCTGGAGGTCACCTCGGTGAAGTACACCGGAACCAGCGAAGCCAGCACCTGTGCGTAGCTCACGCCGTCCTTCGCGGTGGCTTCCAGGTAGTCGGAGGTGCGGATGTCCAGTACGCCGGTCCAGACGTTGTCCTCGATGACCGGCTCGTAGAACTTCGCAGTGTATGCGATGCCGTTGAACGCCGCCACGGCGGGGTTGTTGGTCTTCGCTCCGCCCTCGCTCTTGGCGAGTGCCGGGATCTCAACGTCGTTATCGACGTCCCACAGCAGCGGGTCGGTGACATCCTCGGCGGTGGGGAAGGTGAACTCGAAGGTCACCTGAAGGTGCGCCTGAGGGTACAGCCAGGAGCTACCCTGGAACTCGCCCTTGGAGTTAACGGGTGCGGAAATCCACAGACCCGCACCGCCGTACAGGCCTGCACCGACGCTACCGCCGGGGGTGAAGGTGCCGCCGCCTGCGCTCCGCGGGGTGGTGGAGGTCGCGGTGATGTTGGGTACCTGCACGGTGTAGGAGTCCAGGCCGTAGCGGGTATCAAAGTCGTTGGCGGGGTTCGAGTTGAACGCCTGGGTGAAGACACCGAACTTCAGGGTCGGGGTTTCCTGCGCATCGGTGGACGCCGCGTAGGCGGGTACTGCCGCTGCGGTCGCGATGACGGGGGTGCTCCACGCGGCACCCTTGATGAGTGCGCGGCGGTTCAGGCCATTAGTGGTGTTCGAGGAAGAAGTCATGGGATCTCTCTTGTCATTAAAAATGTGGTGATGCATGTGATTTGAATTACTGATACTCTAATGTAATTCAGCTCATCTTCAAAATTATCTCAACTTTTACCTCAATGTATGAACATTGCGGCACCCAGCTCACCTAGCTCGTGAAACGGGCGCATCATGGAAACCGTGGAGAACGCCCTCCCGGAAAACTCCATCGAAACCCCACCGGTCACCACACACTTAAGGAATACAACATGGCATTTATGAAGAGCGCACGCGTCACGCTTGCCTCCCTCGCAGTGCTCTGCCTGGGCACTATCGCAGCCCCCGCAGCAAACGCCTACAGCCCCGACATTGACGGCGACGGCATCCCCAACACCTGGGAGATGAAGGGTTACGACGCTGACGGCGACGGCAAAATCGATGTCGACTTCCCCGCAATGGGTGCAGACCCCAAGCACAAGGACATCTTCGTAGAGATGGACTACATGGCAGGCCTGCTGCCCAGCGAAGACGAGCTGGACCGCATCACCAAGATTTACGCCGACCTGCCCCTGCGCAACCCCGATGGCACCACCGGCATCAACATCCACCTGGACGCCGGTGACGCCCGCAGCGCCAAGTACAACCTCGGCGGCGGCAACGAAATCAGCTACCAGGAACTCGACAGTGAGTTCAAAGCGCTCCACCGCATCAAGGCAACCGAAGGTAAGTTCAACCCCGCCCGCGAAGGCACCTTCCACTACATGATCTGGGGCGACTATTACGACAACAGCTACTCCTCCGGTATCGCTAACTTTGGCGGTCGTAACTTTATGGTCACTGTCGGCCCGCACTTCTGGGGCGAGGCAAGCAGCGACATCCGCGTGGCAGTGTTCGTGCACGAGCTCGGCCACAACCTCGCACTGAGCCACGGCGGCTGGGACGAAATCAACTACAAGCCCAACTACTACAGCGTCATGAACTACCAGTACACCCTCACCGGCGTGCCCATGGCTGATGGTAGCCGCTACTTCGGTTACTCCACCGCCGAGTACCGCATGCTCAACGAGGCGAAGCTGTACGAGGCGCGCGGCTTCGGTCCCCGCGCGGCTGGCTTCCTGTACAAGGGCAAGCCCGCCGACCAGCCGATTGACTTCAACGGCAACGGCAAGATTGACACCGAGCCGGTGTCCGTGGACCTCAACGGTGACGGCATGATCACGAACCTGGGCGCGGCAAGCGATGTGAAGATGATCCGCTTCCAGGCGACCGAGCACCCCGAGAAGGACAAGGGCCCCGAGCACATTGAACCGAGCGGTATTACTGCTGAACACGCTCGTTCGCTGGGCCTGATCAAGTAGGCTGACTGGACGGCGTACTGCCGGCAAAGAGCCTTGTCAGACCAGTAAAATGGCATAGCAAAAGGTGCGGATACCGAATCATCATTCGGTATCCGCACCTTTACTCTATACAGCTTTTAGCTCAGCACAGTGCTCAGCTCAGCAGCAGAGCCTAGACAGCCTCGCTCACGCGGCCGGTATCCACCAGCACCTGCGCAATGTGGCCCAGCGCCTCCTCATTCTGCAGCGAAGAAACATCGCCCAGCGAACGACCCTGGTACAGCTCACCGAGCAGACGGCGAGTAATCTTACCCGAACGGGTCTTCGGGATATCAGCAACCGCCACAACATCCTTCGGCTTAGCAATCGGGCCAATGTGCTCACGCACGTGCGCGGTCAGCGCCGCCTTCAGCTCATCCTCAGTCAGGTCCTTACCCTCATCGGTGAGCGTCACGTAGGCGACCGCCTGGTGACCGGTCAGGTCATCCTCCACGGGGCAGACACCAGCCTCAACCACAGCCGGGTGAGTCACCAGAGCCGACTCAATCTCAATCGTGGACAGGCGGTGACCCGAAATGTTAATCACGTCATCAATACGGCCGAGGATGTACACGTTACCCTCTTCGTCTTCCTTCGCGCCGTCGCCAGCGAGGAACCAGCCGCGCTCGCCGTAGTGGCGCCAGTAGGAATCCAGGAAGCGCTGCGGGTTCTGCCACACGGTACGAGCCATCGAGGGGCCAATCTTATCGACCACGATGAAGCCCTGCTTGCCGGGTTCGACCGGGTCGCCGTGCTCATCCACCACGCGGGTGGACACGCCGGGAACGGCGCGGGTAGCGCAGCCGGGCAGGGGAGTGCAGTGCGGGGTGCCTTCCGGGTAGGTGCCCTCGGGTGCGAATGCCGGGTCGTGCGGGCGCGGGGAGCACACGGTCGAACCGGTCTCCGACTGCCACCAGGTGTCGATGAACGCCGCGGTGCCGCCGCCCACGTGCTCGCGCAGCCAACGCCACGCCTCCGGGTTGATGGACTCGCCCACCGAGCCGAGCAGGCGCACGGTCGAGAAATCGTACTTGCCGGGCTCCGGGCCGTTCGGGAACGCACCCATGAGCGAACGAATCAGGGTCGGCGCGGTGTAGTAGTTGGTCACGCCGTAGCGTTCGATGACCTCAAAGTGGCGACCGTAGTGCGGGGTGTTCGGGGTGCCCTCGTAAATCACCTCGGAGACACCGTTGACCAGCGGACCGT
This sequence comes from Rothia mucilaginosa, assembly GCA_963534775.1. Taxonomy (GTDB): domain Bacteria; phylum Actinomycetota; class Actinomycetes; order Actinomycetales; family Micrococcaceae; genus Rothia; species Rothia mucilaginosa_D. The sequence goes on from CAUSUH010000006.1 coordinate 151,098, forward strand.
AAATTTCGTAGGTGTGCGCGGTAACCCACGCCAGGTCGGCGGTGCACCAGTGAACGGTGGACTCCACCTTTTCCGGGTCGTTAACAGCCGACAGCTCGTCGGGGCGCAGCACGCCGTTCTCGTCCACGTAATCCGGCAGCAGATCGTAGAGCAGCGCGTGGGTGTACGCGGTCTGCACCAGGTATCCAGCCATGGTGTGCACCAGGCCCTTGGGCTTACCGGTCGTGCCGGAGGTGTAAATAATGAACAGCGGGTCTTCTGCGTCGTGCAGTTCGTAGGTGTGAGTATCCGGCTGGTCGTCCACCAGATCGTGGTACCAGACGTCGCGGCCCTCAGTCCACGGCACAGCGGCGTGCGCTACCGGGTCGGAGGCGCTGGTGCGGTCCACCACGATAACGTGCTCAATATTGTTCTCACCGGAGCATGCCTCGTCGGCGTTGACCTTCACGGGAACGACCTTGCCGCGGCGGTTCTGGCCGTCGGTGGTGATGAGAACCTTCGCGCCGGTGTCTTCCACACGGAACTTCAGCGCCTCGGCGGAGAAACCACCGAAGACGAGGGAGTGGATCGCGCCAATACGCGCGCAGGCGAGGGTGAAAATAATGGTTTCGGGGATGACGGGCAGGTAGATGACCACGCGGTCACCCTTGCGCACGCCCAGGGACAGCAGGCCGTTTGCTGCCTTCGCGATGCGGCGCTGCAGTTCGGCGTAGGTGATGGCCTCACGGTCGCCGGGCTCACCCTCGAAGTAGAGGGCTACCTTGTCGCCGCGGCCCGCCTCCACGTGGCGGTCCACGCAGTTGTAGGCGACGTTGAGCTTACCGCCCTCGAACCACTTAATTTCGGGGATGCTGAACTGTTCGATGCCTTCCTCATCGAAGCCGAGGGACTTCGGCTTCTCGAAGCGGTGCGCGGTGTGCCAGGGCTCAGCCCAGGTGAGGCGCTGCGCCTGCTTCTCCCAGAACGCGACGCGTGCCTCGTCAGATTCGAGGGCGGGGTTCGGGGTGGGGTTCAGCGGGTCGGTGAACGAGTAGGGGGTGGGCAGTCCCATTATTCTCCCATCGGTTGCTGGCATTAGCACCCTTGCTCGCCGTGCCGCTGTCTGTGTGACCGTGGGGTCTGTATGTGCGTTGGCGAGGGGGTTGCTGCGACGTCACGGAGCCAGGTCTCTCGGTCGCTCTGGATGGTTTGCCTTCTTAGTAAAGCGCGCTCCGGGCCAGGAAGCAAAGGAGCCCGTCATATTCGGCATGCTGTGTATCGGTTCGTAATATTCCGAAATATTTAAAGACCCCGCCCCGCGCTCACTGCTGTGGGGCGCGGGGCGGGATTCATCATCATCATTCAGTAGGCGACAGGTTTCCCCGCCGACTTCTTTCTCCGGCGCGTAGCGATGATTAGCTCACCTTCGGTGAGTAGCCACGCGGCGGACATCTCTCCTAAAACTCAGCGCGTGCTGAGTGTTGCGTTTAGCTGTGGTGCTAAATGCTGGTGGCGTTAGTTGCTGGGGTACTTTGCCTTCACCCAGCGCTCGAAAACACCCACCAGGGCGTCGGTAATCTTACCGAGCACCGCCAGCGCCACGATGGCGAGCAGCAGGCGGTCGGTGCGGCCGTTGTTCTGCGAGTCGGTCAGCAGGTAACCCAGGCCCATGGACGCACCCAGCAGCTCGGCGGCAACCAGGAACAGCCACGCCTGAGCCAGCGCCAGACGCAGACCCGAAACGACCGACGGCAGAACCGCGGGAAGCTGAACCGTGGTGAACAGGCGCAGACCCTTCAGACCGAAGGCGCGTGCCGCCTCCACAAGCTTGGGGTCAACGTGCGCCAGAGCCGCAGAAACCGTGGTATACACCGGGAAGAACGCACCAATAGCAACCAGGGTCACCTTGGAATTCTCGCCGATACCAATCCACAGCAGAAGCAGCGGAACCCACGCCAGGGACGGCACGGCACGCAACGCACCAATGGTCGGTGCGGCAATCAGACGCACCGGCGCAGACAAGCCAATCAGCGCACCCAGCACCAGGCCGAGCACGGCACCAATACCGAAACCAATCAGCACACGCTGAGTAGAAATCGCCACGTGGCGACCCAACTCACCGCGCTGTGCCAGCTCAACACCGGCGCTGACCACACGGTCGGGGGAGGGCAGCTGAACCTGGGTGAACACGCCGTTCGTGCTCAGAATGTACCAGAGGGCAATCAGCGCCAGGGGAAGAATCAGGCCCAGGTACTGCTTACCGGCGAACGGGTTCGACGGCAGCTTCACGGAAGAGACACGCTTCTCGGCACGCTCAGCGCGAGCGCTGGAGGCGGCGGTAATCGTTGCGGCGGTCATTACTTCTCAACCACCTTTGCGATCTTCTCAACGGCTGCGCTGTCAGCCTTCTTTGCGAACTGGTCGTCCACAATGCTGTTCAGTGCCTTGTCCACGTCGGACTGGGAGGGAACGTCGCCGGACTCCACCAGAATCGGGCCGACACCCTTGAGAACCTCAACCTGCTTAGCGCCCGGAACCGGATCGATATCCAGGTGGGTGCGCTCCATGACGACCTGAGCGGTCTCGTGCTTAATGCCGGACTCCTCCTCGACAATCTTCACAGCCTCTTCGGGGTTCTTCTTAGCCCAGGCGCGAGCGTACTCGTACACGTCCACGATGGTCTGTGCGGCGGTCGGGTTGGACTGAATGAACTTCTCGGTCGCGTTCAGGAATCCGTAGGTGTTGAAGTTCAGGTTGCGGTAGAAGAGCACGTCGCCGCTTTCCACCTCGGCAGCAGCCATGATCGGGTCCAGGCCACTCCACGCGTTGACCTGACCGTTATCCAGGGCGGTGCGGCCGTCGGCGTGCTGCAGGTTCTGAATGGTCAGGTCCGAAGCGGAAATACCCTCCTGCTTGAGTGCCTGCAGCAGCAGGAAGTACGGGTCGGTACCCTTGGTCACGGCAACGGTCTTACCCTTCAGGTCCGCAACCTTGGTGATGCCCGAATCCTTGCGGGTCACCAGAGCCGACCACTCCGGCTGAGAGTAGAGGCTAATGACCTTGATGGGGGACCCATTAGCGCGTGCCAGCAGCGCCGCCGAACCAGCGGTCGAGCCAACATCAATATTGCCGCTACGCAGCGCCTCATTCGCTTTGTTCGAGCCGGCCGACTTGACCCACTCAACCTTCTTACCCTCGGCGGCGAGGGCGGTCTCAAGCCAACCCTTCTTGCGGATAATCAGGGACAGCGGGTTGTAGGTCGCGTAGTCAATGGTCACGGTGTTCTGATTGCCACCACCGGCAGCACCGGAGGCGTTTGCAGAACCGGAACCTTCACCGGCGCAGGCGCTGAGCAGAGTAGCAAAAGCGGCGGCTGCGGCAAGGGACTTGAGGGCGGTACGGCGAGACGGGGAGTAAGTCATGATGAAATCTTTTCGCTTCTGAAGATGATGATGTGATGTGTGAGAAATGTGTTTCGTGGCGGCTTTAGGCGTTATCTTCCACGCCGAGCTCAGCCAACAGTTCGCTGCGCAGGGCCGTGATTTCTGCATCGGCGCGGTCACGCGGGTGAGAACGGTCAACGGTCACGATGCGCTGGATGGTGGCGGGCGCCTCCGGGGTGTCCTTACCGAGGACAATCACTCGGTCAGAGAGGTATAGCGCCTCTTCCACATCGTGGGTGACCAGCAGAATCGTGGTCGGGTCTTGACGATGCACGTCCAACAGCAAATCCTGCATGTTGATGCGGGTCAGCGCGTCTAGAGCACCGAAGGGCTCGTCGAGCAGCAGCACGCCGGGGTTGCGTGCGAGCGCTCGCGCCAGGGACACGCGCTGAGCCATACCGCCTGAAATTTCCTTGGGACGGTGGGTTGCGTATTCGCCCAGGCCGACTAGGTCGAGCAGGCGCGCTACGGATGCTGCGCCTTCAGATTTTTTGGTTCCCTGCGGCAGTCCGAGCGCCACGTTGTCGGCGACGGTGCGCCAGGGGAGCAGGCGCGGTTCCTGAAAGCCGATAGCTACGCGGGGGTCGAGGCCGGTCACTGCCTTCTCGCCGATACGCACGGTACCTGCGGTGATGCGGTTCAGGCCTGCTGCTGCACGCAGGAGGGTGGATTTGCCGCATCCGGAGGAGCCGATGACGGAGATAATCTCGCCGGGGGCTGCGGTGAAGGAGACTCCGCGAAGAACTTCGTGGGTTCCGCCGGGCACGGGGAAAGATTGTCCGACGTCTTTAAAGCTCAGGGGGACGGCGGCGGTGGATACGGCACGGCGGCCGTTCTTTTCACTGGTGGGTACGTCAGTTACTGCACTGTTGAGTGTCATGTCACTTCCATCGTTCCTGGCGTTAGCACCGGGGGCGGAAGAATCCGTGCCGGTTGCTGCGACGTCGTGGAGCCAGGTCTCTCAGTCGCTCTGGATGGTTTGCTTCTCCCACCCTATGGGCTGTGGCGTGCCTCAATCAACCCGGCGGGCGCGTATGAATTTCTATGACCGTATATTTCGCATTTATCACGAAATATTTCGGTTCCACGTCACAAAAAGATTTTTTCGTCACAAACGTGACCTCCCTCCCGCGCGCCCCGTACACTCAAACCACGAGATCATGAGTCCCGGCGCTAAGCTCTGGCTAGCCGGGCGGCAACCCTCTCCCGTAGCGGGGTGCCCCAGATGATGATCTGGCCTCAACGTAACGAGGCAAGTACGGCGCGAACGCGCCACCTGCACGAAGGCCACCACCGAACGCAGAAGGCAAGAAGGAGGCGGCGCGCGGGGTGCAGGGCACTAACCCGATCGTCCCCGATCATTCGCGAAAGGAAAATCGATGGCTGAGCAGAAGAAGCGCATCGTAGTTAACGCATTCGAAATGACCTGCATCGGTCACCAGAGCTTCGACCTCTGGCGTCACCCGCGCTCCCGCGCAACCGAGTACAACACCATCAAGTACTGGACTGACCTGGCTAAGACCCTTGAGCGCGGCCTGTTTGACGCCGTGTTCATCGCTGACGTTGTTGGTATCTACGACGTGTACAAGAACTCTGCCGCTCCCGCCATTGAAGGTGCCGCTCAGGTTCCCGTGAATGACCCCGCAACCCAGATTTCTGCAATGGCTGCAGTGACCGAGCACCTCGGCTTCGGTGTGACTGCTGCCGCTACTTTCGAGCAGCCCTACACCCTGGCTCGCCGCTACGCCTCCCTCGACCACCTCACTGAGGGCCGCGTCGGCTTCAACGTTGTGACTTCTTACCTGCCTTCGGCTGCTGAGAACCAGGGTCTGCCCACCCAGATCCCGCACGACGAGCGCTACGAAATCGCCGACGAGTTCCTGGACGTCTGCTACAAGCTGTGGGAAGGCTCCTGGGAAGACGGCGCAGTCATCAAGGACCGCGAGCGCGGCATCTACGCTGACCCCTCCAAGGTCCACCCGATTGGCCACAAGGGCAAGTACTTCTCCGTGCCCGGTATCTCCCTGACTGAGCCGAGCCCGCAGCGCACCCCCGTGATCTTCCAGGCTGGCGCATCCAGCCGCGGCCAGCAGTTCTCCGGCAAGCACGCTGAGGCTGTGTTCATCAGCGCCCTGCGCCCGGACCTGACCCGCGTTGTGACCGACCGTATTCGCGCCGCTGCAGAGGAGCAGGGCCGTAGCCGCGACGACGTCAAGATCCTCGCAATGCTCTCCGTCATCGTGGATGAGACCGAAGAGAAGGCAAAGGCAAAGTACGAGGATTACAAGAAGTACATCAACCTCGACTCTGCACAGGCTATTGTCGGCGGCTGGTCCGGTGTTGACCTGTCCCAGTTCGACGAGGACGAGGTCCTGAACTACGTGCAGACCGAGTCGATTCAGTCCTTCCTGACCCCCTTCACCCTGCAGGCGAAGGACAAGAAGTGGACCCGCAAGGACATCGCTGAGCACACCACCCTCGGCGGCATGGGTGAGGTCATTGTTGGTGACCCGGTTCAGGTTGCTGACGAGCTGGAGCGTTGGATCGATGAGGGCGGCCTGGACGGCATCAACCTGGCGTACCACGTCACCCCGGGTTCCTTCGAGGACTTCATCGAGTACGTTGTTCCCGAGCTGCAGAAGCGCGGCCGCTACCGCACCGAGTACGAGGGCAACACCCTGCGTGAGAACATCTTCGGTAAGGGCCACACCAAGGTTGCTGACAGCCACCCGGCTGCTAAGTACCGCGGCGCATACGTGGGCAAGCCTTCGGCTGCTGACACCCCGGCTCGCGCAATCGCTGAATAAGCGTTGCCGCTGAAGCGTGCCGTGTAGGTTCGCTCAAACTTAACGATTGAAAACAAGAACGCCCGTTCTGCTGGAGGATTTGTACCCCCGGCAGAGCGGGCGTTTCTTTGCGCTGTGCTTTCTCTATACTGGGTGGCATGACTGAACTTAACCATGATGACCGCTGCCCCTGCTCGAGCGGCGAGGTGTACGGCGCCTGCTGCGGCAGGTTCCTGGGCGAGTTTGCCGCCTCCGGCACGCTGACTGCTCCCGCGCCGGAGCAGCTGATGCGCTCGCGTTTTACCGCGTTTGCGACCGGGGATGCGGCGTACCTGCTGGCGAGCTGGCATCCGAGTACTCGCCCGGCCGCCTTGGAGTTGGAGGATGATATCCGCTGGTATCGCCTGGATATTCTGGGTGCTTCGGGTGGCCCGTTTGATGCGTCCGGTACGGTGGAGTTCGTTGCGTATTACCGTTCGGTGCCGGGCGTTCCTGCGGAGGAGCGGGTGAAGGGCAGCATGCATGAGCTGTCGCGCTTTGAGAAGGTGGGCGGCGCCTGGTTCTATCTGGATGGAGACGTCCGCTAAGTCTCGTCACTTTTCCTGCCTCTCGTACGTGCAGAGTGTGGGCATAGAAGAAATGGCAGAATCATTCCGAAAACGGAACGATTCTGCCATTCTTTGTTTTAGTTAGCTTCTGTCTTTTAGAAGATTTTCAAAGTCAGTCTGAGATATCAGCCAGACCAAGCCAAGAGGCACGCTCTGCCCCAATAGCAGGAATCAAAATAGGGGATGCGGTCATGACTAAGACGCTTTCTTGAAAACAGAATCTTGAAGAATGCGCTCTGCCTCAGCGGAGCTTCGCGGATCCCCCAAATCTAGAAGATCTACCGCCACATGCAAGGGCAGAATATGGGGCGGCTCATCGCATTCACGCAAGATAATGTTCGCCGAATCTATAGACGCCGGAAGCAGGTTGTACAGAAAAATGATGTTCTCTAAATCCTGGCTTGAAACATATGCATCAACCATTGAGCCGTACACCTGAGAAATATCGCTACTAATGCCGGTAAGCGACAATGCAGGGTCTTCCAAAATTGCAGGAATCTCAGCGGGAGGGGCCTGCAGATGATGCACTTTCAGGCCGCGGCGAGCTCGGTATCGCTCAACAGACGCAGGTCCTTGCACCTGAATTGCTGAGGCGCGTTCTTTTGCCCTGCGGCGTTCCTCAGCAGATAGAACAGATGACTGACCATCGCAGTAACGCGCCAAAGCGTTGAATGCATCGAAGGAAATAGGACGGCCAGCATTACTGCGGTGCGCAGCGGGAAGAGCGTCGACAACCCAACGGCTTCCCAATTTACGACCTTGGAGCATTCCACGTTCCAAGCGGGCGCGCACGCTTCGCTCTGAAACCTTAGCTTCTTGAGCATACTCTTGAACGGACATCATGGCAGAATCATACCGAAAACGGAATGATTCTGCCATGATTTTCTCGCACCGGGGAGCGATAAGGAACATGCAAGAGCGAACCAGATACGCCAAAGGCAGGCCCTTCGGCAGCTTGAAAACTTACATTCTCAGCCGCATCAGGAACCTGCCTTCAGCAAATATGTAGACTGTCGGACTTAGCTAGTCCAGCCGTTAATGATGCCCATACCGAAGTAGATCACGAACACCGCGGAGACCAGGTACATCAGCCAGTGCACGTCCTTACCGCGGCCCTGCACCAGGCGAATGAAAGTGTACGCCACGAAGCCGGCACCAATACCGTTCGCAATCGAGTACGACAGCGGCATGAAAATAATGGTCAAGAACGCCGGAATACCCAGACCCCAGTCGGTCCAGTCAATATTCACGGCCTGGCGAATCATCAGGAAGCCAACCACGACCAGCGCCGGAGCAACCGCCTCGAAAGGAACGATGGTGACCAGCGGCGAAATGAAAATCGCCAGCAGGAACAGCACACCGGTCACAATGTTCGCAAAGCCGGTGCGTGCACCCGCACCAATACCGGTAGCGGACTCCACGAAAATCTGGTTCGCCGAACCGGACGCGCCACCACCGACAACGGAACCGAAAGCGTCCACAAGCAGGACCTTGTCAATGTCCTCAACCTTGCCGTCCTTCATGGTGCCAGCCTCAGCGGCAAGACCAACCGAAACGCCCATCGCGTCGAAGAACACGGACAGCAGAATGGTGAACACCAGCAGCGAAGCAGCCAGCGGACCGATGTGGGTGAATGCGCCGAACAGGTCAGCGGAACCGATGAGGGAGAAGTTCGGGGTGGTGAACTTCATGTCCGCCAGGGAAGGCACGTTCAGGGACCAGCCGGTTGCCGCTTCCTTCACGGAACCGGAGGGGACAACCGCCTCCAGAATTAGGGACAGCGCGGTGGAGGCGAGCACGCCCCACAGGATCGCGCCCTTCACGTTACGGATGAACAGGGCGATGGTGAAGAACAGGCCGAAGAGGAAGACGAGGGTGGGCCAGCCGAGCAGGTGACCGCCCGCGCCGAGGCTCACCGGAACGGTGGTGCCAGCTGCGTCAGGCATGCGGCGGATAATGCCGGAGTCGACCAGACCGATAAAGGAAATGAAGAAGCCGATACCGACCACAATCGCGGTCTTGAGCGACTCAGGGACCGCCTCAAACACCGCGGTACGGAAGCCGGTGAGCACCAGAACGGTCATGATCAGACCGGCAAGAACGACCAGGCCCATGATGTCTGCCCAGGTCAGGTTCGGGGTGGTGGCAATGGTGGAGGCGAGCAGCGCATTCACGCCCAGGCCAGCCGCCATCGCGAAGGGCTGCTTGGCGATAACACCCATGAGGATGGTCATCACGCCGGCAATCAGCGCGGTCACAGCCGCGACGGGTGCGATACCGAGGGTGCGTTCGGATGCGTCCTTGCCGAGGCCGATGACGAGGGGGTTCAGCACCACGATGTAGCTCATGGCGAAGAATGCGGCGAGGCCGCCGCGGAATTCTGCGGCGATGGAGGAGCCGCGTTCGGAAATCTTGAAGTAGCGGTCGAGTGCGCTGGTGGGCGCTGCCGCCTTCTGAGGTTCAGACATGTGAGGATCCGTTGATGTTGTTCGGTGTGTACTGTTGCGCCGCCGGTTTCGCGGGTGAAGCTCGCGGGTAAATCCCGGGTTGGGCGCCACAATGGTTCAACCATTGTAGGCGCCGCCTCCTAGCTTGTGCCGTTGAAACGCGTTGTGTGCGGCGGTTCAGTCGGTGATGTGGTGTTTCCCCGACCCCTGCAACCAGAATTGGGTAGTTGGGGTAGAAGGAAGAATAGCGCAGGGCGGGGTACCGGCAACCTGAAGGTGCCGATACCCCGCCCTGATGGTGCCCGCGCCTCCACGTGTGGAGGGTGAGGCACCTGATGTATTTAGTGCATCCAGCCGGTAATCAGGCCGTTAGCGAAGAAGATGAGGAACACTGCGGAAACCACGTACATGAGCCAGTGAACTTCCTTGCCGCGACCCTGCACCAAGCGGATGAAGACGTAGGACAGGAAGCCTGCGCCGATACCGTCCGCGATGGAGTATGCCAGCGGCATGAAGATGATGGTCATGAACGCGGGGATACCCAGACCCCAGTCGTTCCAGTCGATGTTCACTGCCTGGCGGATCATCAAGAAGCCAACGAACACCATTGCGGGTGCAACAGCTTCGAAGGGCACGATGGTGACCAGCGGGGACAGGAAGATCGCGACGAGGAACAGTGCGCCGGTGACGACGTTCGCGAAGCCGGTGCGTGCGCCCGCGCCGATACCGGTTGCGGACTCCACGAAGATCTGGCTTGCGGAGGAGGAGGTGCCACCGCCGGCTACGGAGCCGAGGGCGTCCACGAGCAGGACCTTGTCGACGTTCTCGATCTGGCCGTCCTTGATGGTGCCTGCTTCGGTTGCGAGACCGACGGAGGTGCCCATTGCGTCGAAGAACGCGGAGATGAGGATGGTGAAGATCAGCAGAACAGCAGCCATGCCACCGAGGGTGCCGAAGGCAGCGAACAGGTCAGCGGAGCCGAACAGGGAGAAGTTGGGCAGCTTGCTGGTGTTGGAGTCCCAGACGGGGACGTTCAGGGACCAGCCGGTGGGGGACTTAACCGAGCTGCCGGAGGGCACGACCTTCTCCAGGATGATGGAGAGGGCGGTGGAGGCGAGCACGCCGTAGAGGATTGCACCCTTCACGTTGCGGATGAACAGCGCAATGGTGAGGAACAGGCCGAAGAGGAAGACGAGGGTGGGCCAGCCGAGCAGGTGGCCGCTCACGCCGAAGGAGACGGGCACGGTGGTGCCTGCTGCATCGGGCATGCGGCGGATGATACCCGCGTTGACGAGGCCGATGAAGGCGATGAAGAAGCCGATACCGACGACGATTGCGACCTTGAGCGATTCGGGGACCGCGTTGAACACTGCGGTGCGGAAGCCGGTCAGCACGAGGATGGTCATCAGCACACCAGCCCATACGACGAGGCCCATGATGGCGGGCCAGGTCAGTCCGGGGGTGGAGGCGATGGTGGTTGCCAGCAGTGCGTTCACGCCGAGGCCTGCCGCCATGGCGAAAGGCTGCTTGGCGATGACGCCCATGAGGATGGTCATGACGCCTGCGACCAGTGCGGTCATTGCTGCGACCTGCGGTACGCCGAGCGCGTTGCCGGATGCGTCCTTGCCGAGGCCGATGATGAGGGGGTTCAGCACGACGATGTAGCTCATCGCGAAGAAGGTGGCGAGGCCGCCGCGGAATTCTGCGGCGATGGTGGAGCCTCGCTCAGTGATTTTGAAGTAACGGTCCAGTGCGCCCTTGGCTTCTGCCTTGGGGGTCTGGGGAGCCGCGGTGTTCTCAGAAGACATTCGTGAAAATCCGTAGATACTCATAGTCGGGGCGGGGTTCGGGGTTCCGATCCCGCATAAAAAAGTGCCACTTCCCGGTGTGTTGGGGAGGTGACACTGTTGTTACCGAAATATTCTACGGTTAAAGTTTCTCTAAGCGTTAATCCAGGAAATTCCCAGCTTTCGTTCAGAGATCTTTTGCGGGAGGCGTAATGGCGGTAACTATCTCTCGCCTCTGCGCGAACGATGATAGTTTGTTAGGTTAGTAGACCCTAAGTTTCTGCTATATTCGAGGTGAAACAATGCGTCGCCGGATGCCAGGTTCTGTGTGGTGAGCCTTTTTCGGCATAGATGAGAATTCGGCATAGATGAGAAGGAACCCACCGTGACTGAAACTCCCCAGGAAAACACCGCTGAGAATTACCCCGCCGCGGAATCCCTGCCGGTACGCCAGCGCGCCGTTGTAGCAACCGACCGCCCCGCCCGATACATCAAGCAGCTCGGCTCGCACATGGGCCGCAAGCTCGGCACCGCAGAACTGCCCGACGGTCTGCGCCTCACCTTCAACCGCGACGGTATTTTCCGCGGCTACGGTGACCTGCGCGAAGCCGACGGTGCACTCGTCATGGAGGTGCGCGCCGAAAGCGACGAGTTGGCTGCTGGTCTGGCGGATGTGCTGGACCGCCATCTGGTTCGCTTCGGTGAACGCGAGGAACTGGTCGTCACCTTTGAGGCGGTACCCGCCGCCTAGTCCCTGCTTTCTAGTCTTCGTTACCCTGCCCCGCCCTCCTGCACCTCGGAGGGCGGGGCAGTTCTATGCCCACTGCGTGCGGAGGTGCCCGGGGTCGGATGCGCCGTGCTGCCCGGATTAGGTGGCCCCTCCTGAATTACGCGACCCCGCCTGGATTAGGTGACAGAAAATTGTCCTATTTAGTGGGCGAAGACATATAAGCCCCCGAACACCCGTCAATCCCCGGTAAAATAGGCAAGAAGTGAACACTAAGCTCACCGCCTGTTCGCGCCGCACCGGGCGCCGGACGGTGAACTTCGAAAGGAAGATTTTCGTGTCTGAAGCAGCACGCCCCCTGCGCGTCGCCGTTATTGGTGCAGGTCCCGCCGGTATTTACACCGCCGACATCCTCACCAAGTCTGAAGAGGTCCGCACCGGCGCCGTCGAGGTCGCCATCGACATCTTCGACCGCTACCCCGCCCCCTTCGGCCTGATCCGCTACGGTGTGGCACCGGATCACCCCCGCATCAAGGGCATCATCACCGCGCTGCACAAGGTCCTGGACCGCGGCGACATCCGTTTCTTCGGCAATGTCGAATACGGCAAGGACCTGACCCTCGCCGACCTGCGCGAACACTACGACGCCATCATCTTCGCAACCGGCGCGATTTTTGATGCACCCCTGAATATTGAGGGCATCGACCTGGACGGTTCCTACGGCGCAGCAGACTTCGTCTCCTGGTACGACGGTCACCCCGACTACCCCCGCACCTGGCCGCTCGAAGCTGAGCAGGTTGCAGTGCTCGGTAACGGCAACGTCGCCCTGGACGTCTCTCGCATCCTCTCCAAGCACGCTGACGACCTGCTCGTCACCGAAATCCCCGACAACGTCTACGAGGGCCTGAAGGCTTCCCCCGTGACCGACGTGCACGTCTTCGGTCGCCGCGGCCCCGCACAGATGAAGTTCACCCCGCTCGAGCTGCGCGAACTCGCACACTCCCGCGACGTGGACATCGTCCTGTACGAAGAGGACTTCCAGTTCGACGCTGCTTCCGAAGAAGCAATGGAGAAGAACGCACAGACCAAGGTCATGATGAAGACCCTGCGCGGCTGGCTGGAAGACCAGAAGACCAATGAGCAGACCGCATCCCGCCGTCTGCACCTGCACTTCTTGCAGTCCCCGCACGAGATTCTCGGCGAAGACGGCAAGGTCGTGGGCCTGCGCATGGAACGCAACAAGCTCGACGGCAACGGCGGCATCATCGGCACCGGCGAGTACGTGGACTACCCCGTACAGGCTGTCTACCGCGCAATCGGCTACTTCGGTTCCGAACTGCCCGAAATCGGTTACGACGACAAGCGCGGCGTCATCACCAACGTTGAGGGTCGCGTCGTGGACGAGAACGGCGAGGTCGTTCCCGGCCTGTACGCATCCGGTTGGATTAAGCGTGGCCCCGTCGGCCTGATTGGCTCCACCAAGTCTGACGCGCTCGAGACCATCACCCACCTGCTCGAGGACCGCGAGAACCTCTACACCGCATCCGAGCCGGAGGCAGAGGCATTCAGCGCCTACCTGGACTCCAAGGGCATCAAGTACACCACCTGGGAAGGCTGGCACCGCCTGGACGACCACGAGAAGGCACTGGGCGCCGCATCCAAGGACGCTGCCGGTGAGCCTCGCGCCCGCGTGAAGGTTGTGGACCGCGACGAGATGATCAACATCTCCCGCGGCGAGTAATCCTTACCTCTAGTATGTAGAGCATAGAAATCGACCCCGTACCGTGAACCGGTGCGGGGTCGATTTTTGTCTATATATAAGGAAGCGGGGGAGTAGGGGGCTCTCGGAAAGTGCTCGCCCGGAAGAGCTATCGAAAGAGCGGTTAAAGAAACCCACCCCGCACCATGAGGTCATGCGGGGTGGGTTGGGTAGGTGCCGAAGACACTCGAGGACATACCCTCCGGCTACCCGGACGCGCAGCGAGCCCATGCAGTGACTCCACGTGCGGCGCATCCCTTAACGGGGTCTAGAAAGCTAAAGAAACACCAAGATTAGCTCTCTAAACAAGCGCATAGCCGTACGGTGTGTAGACTATGCACACTTTTTGAGGACGTCTTCAATGCCCAAAATGGCCTTGAGTACGGTTTCAGTTTCAGTACCCAGCTTCTTGCGGGCTTCACCAGAAATGACGGCCTTCACGATGTTCTTGAAGGTCTTCCACTGCTTGAAGGCGTTAACGAGTGCCTTAATAAGCTTGTAAATGGCGATGCCCAGCTGAATGACAAACTTTGCAATACTGACAACGCAAGCAATAACACCAACGGGGGAGAGAGCTGCGTGGGCGCGTCCATCAGACTTACGAACAGCGGCCTTAGCGCTTGCAATCTGACGGCCTGCGTCAGTGCCCTGGACGGTGGTCAGGTTGCCCAGTGCGCTCTCAATGCCGCTATTAACGCGGTTGGAGGATCCAGGCTTCGCATACTTCAAACGGGCAGGTACCTGCTCTAGGCGGCGCAGAATCAGCTTGAGCTGCTGGTCGGCAGTCATTGCCTTCTGCGGATGCGCCATCTGCTGTGCCTGCGCTGCGGGTGCAGCTGCACAGCCGAGAGCGATGGTTGCGGTGCCTACGCCGAGTGTACGGAATGCCGTGCGGCGATTCATCGTTGCGGACACTGGATCCCCCTTTGGATCTCTATGCGGTTTATCGGTGCTGTAATGTGCGGTGACTTTACGTCTGGGGCTCCGGAAGTGGCCCCGTGCGGTCCGGAAGTGACCTCACGCCCTCTATAGTACGGTGCTCAAAGAGGGGGCTTCAAGCTAATTCAGGGGGTATTTTCAGTCGGCTTTCATCTCTCCTTGTCAATCGCTAGAGGTTTATCAAATCTTTATATTTCTGCGTCGTCATAATTGCGTAGATATCTGCACTGAGAGAAAAATAAGCGTCTGACAAGCCGGTTTATTGTATTCCCAAGAATGAATATTTGCATCTACGTGCATTCTGGCCTGTAGTTGCTTTGTGCGGCACATTTTTGAGGGCTCCGGGGAGGCTGGGGTGAACCCCCTAAAGAGGTGTTGCCGTGCACTCTCTTGCAGATATTTGCACCCAGGGTAGCGTCTTGCCTGCATGTCCTATATAAGCGCGTAGAAAGTTGTCGAAAATTTTTTGGAGATATTGTGGAGTTTTTTGGCCGCTGCGATGCGCATAAGAGGGGTGTATAAGAGATGTGAAGGTGGGTTTTTGGAATTCTTGCGGGACTGATGCCGGCATCTTCGAAACAAAATTTCGGAGGAGTTTCGGGGGAGTTTGTAGAAAATCTGCAGAAATGGAGGTGGCGAAAAAGTCTTTCTCTGGGTCCCTGTAGGTGCCTAAACGTGTCTAAAAACCTCCCAAAAGCCCCTGATATGGGGTGTTGTGAAGAAATTTTAAAATTTTTTGAAGTTTTTCTGAATCCTCATTGACAAGCTTAAACACATATGTGCCAGGCTATAAATGGTCGAAAATTGGGGTCAAAATCGGGCAAAATCGAACAAAACGGTTTGCACGCCTCCGCAAACCTGTCATAGACTAGTGGAGGTTCGAACGACGGGATGAACAAAGAACCTGTTCGATCGACTAGGCCCCCATCGTCTAGCGGCCTAGGACGCCGCCCTTTCACGGCGGTAGCACGGGTTCAAATCCCGTTGGGGGTACTTGCAAATCACCTCGATTTGCAAAGCCAAGTTAGATGACGTAGGATTTACTCCTGTTGATTCCAACAAGGCCCCGTAGCGCAGTTGGTTAGCGCGCCGCCCTGTCACGGCGGAGGTCGCGGGTTCAAGTCCCGTCGGGGTCGCTCTGGCCGCGTAAGTTCAGATGATTATTCATCCGAAGACGCGGTCATTGCGTATCTAAAAGTAAATACGCAAGGCTCTGTAGCTCAGTTGGTAGAGCGTACGACTGAAAATCGTAAGGTCACCGGATCGACGCCGGTCGGAGCCACGAAATCCGCCTCCAGGCTTCTACAGTGGGGCGGGTTTTGTTTTTAAAAAATTTTAGGGCTGCAGGTACTGCAACCCGTCGAAAAGGCGGCATCTTGGGAATAAAACCTCGAGGTGCCGCCTTTTTGTATACGGAAACAATGCCCGCTCACTCTAGAAAGCATCCCGCACCCATGACTGCTCAGAATTCCAGTACACAGCCTCCCAATGCACAGCCTCCCAATGCACAGCCTCCGGAGAGCTCACCTCAGATTCCGAGCTCACCCCAAATTCCCTGGGCAAAAAATGCTGCTGTCGGCGCTCAGGCAGACGGAATCCGCTTCGATAGCATCACCAAGAGCTACCCGAGTCGAACCGGTGAACCCACCACGGTGTTGCAGAACCTGAACCTGCACATCCCCGCCGGGCAGATTACCGTGTTTGTCGGCCCCTCCGGATGCGGTAAAACTACTAGTCTACGCATGATTAACCGCATGGTGGAGCCCGATAGCGGCACCATCACCATTGACGGCGTGAACGTGCACGAGAAGAACCCCTACGAGCTGCGCCGTGGTATTGGCTACGTGATGCAGCAGGGCGGTCTCATGCCGCACCGTACCGTCGTGCAGAATATTGCTACCGTGCCGCGCCTGCTCGGTGCCTCCCGCAGGCAGGCGCAGACGCGTGCCCTCGAACTGCTCGAAGTGGTCGGTCTGGATTCTTCGTACGCGAAGCGCTACCCCTCCCAGCTTTCGGGTGGTCAGGTGCAGCGCGTTGGTGTGGCGCGTGCTCTCGCCGCCGATGCGCCCGTCCTGCTCATGGATGAGCCGTTCTCTGCCGTAGACCCCGTAGTGCGTACCGACCTGCAGAAAGAGCTGCTGCGCCTGCAGGGTCGACTTGCCAAGACGATCGTGTTCGTCACTCACGACATTGATGAGGCGCTTCTGCTCGGCGATACAATCGCCGTCTTCGCGGAGGGTGGTCGCCTCGCGCAGTTCGGCACTCCCGAAGAGATTCTTTACAGCCCCGCCGATGATTTTGTGCGCTCCTTCGTGAGCCGCTCCGTTGCCGGTCTGCTGGATGAGCAGACGGTGCGCCAGGCGCGCGCACGCCGACTTGCCGCCTCCCGAGAAGAGCAGAGTAGCAAGGCAGAAGGCGAGAAAAGCGAATGAGCCTTCCGGAAAATAGTGTGCTCGCGGTGCCACCGCACACCGCGCTACCTCTCGCCGTGCAACCCCTCGCAGCAAGCGATATGCACTGGGAATGGGTCGCAACCAATAGCCAGCGCATCCTCGAGCTGACCCTCAGCCACCTCTACCAGGGCGTCGTACCCGTCGCGATTGGCACTCTTGTCGCGCTACCGGTCGCCTACTACGCGAGCCGCCGCCGCGACCGCGGTTCCGAACGCCGCCTCGGTGCGCGAACCCTCATGCACCTCTCCTCGCTGCTGTACACCGTCCCCTCCATCGCGCTGTTCGTGCTGATGCCGCTCATTCTGGGAACCTCGATTATTTCCCCGCTGAACGTGCTTGTTGCCCTGAGCGTCTACTCCTTCTCGCTCATGGTGCGCTCCGGCGTGGATGCCTTCGACTCTGTACCCGATAGCGTGCACGAATCTGCCCGCGCCCTCGGATACACGCCCCGACAAGCACTGATGGAGCTCTACCTGCCCCTCGCCGTGCCCGTCATGATGGCGGGAATCCGCGTGGCAACCGTGGCAAATATTGCGATGGTATCCGTAGGTGCCCTTATCGGTGTGCCCTCGCTCGGCACGCTCTTCACCGATGGACTCGCGCGCAATATCCCCTCGGAGATTCTGGCGGGCGTGATTCTCAGCCTGCTGCTGGCGCTGGTCCTCGACCTGCTCCTTATCCTTCTGACGAGGGCACTTACGCCCTGGCAGGCGGCCACGGCTACGAACCGCCGCACCCCCGAAAGGAGGGCGTAACCCGTGAACGTCATAGAACGAACCGTCGCCTACCTCATGGACGGCGCCAACTGGCAGGGAAGCGGTGGAATCCTCGTGCGCCTGCTCGAACACCTGAGTGTCACCGCCCTCGCCACCGCCTGCGCGGCACTCATCGTCGTGCCCCTCGGCCTCTGGGCTGGACACCACCGGCCCTCTGACGGCACTAACCGCCGCCGCAGCAACCTGCTCATGAGTGCCGTTGCCGCCACCCGCGCGCTACCCGCGCTCGGTCTGCTCACCATCCTGGCGCTCTGGCTGGGAGTCTCAACCCTGCCCGCCCTCATCGTGCTCATTATTATTGCGGCGGCACCCCTGCTCGCCGGAGTTCTTGAAGGCCTCGCCGCCGTACCGGAAGACCTCGTGGACGCAGCCCGCGCCCAAGGCCTGACCGAATGGCAGATCCTGACCCGCCTCGAAATCCCGCTCGCCGCCAATATGATGCTCGGCGGGCTCCGCTCCGCACTCGTGCAGGTCATCGCAACCGCGACCATCGTCGCCTATCTGAGCGGCGGAACCCTCGGCAGGTACCTCTTCGACGGGCTCGCCGTGCGCGACTACCCGCGTATGCTCGTCGCAACCCTGCTCGTGGCGCTTCTCGCCTTCGCCGTGGATGCGCTCATGGGTCTTGTGCAGCGCGCGCTCACTCCCGCGGGGCTCACCATCAACCGGAAGAATGCATGAACCGATGAATCAGACGCCTCAAACCTTCGCACGCCGTACCGTATCTCGTCGCGCTGCCCTAACCGCCGCCGGAGCGCTCGGCATGGCGGGTATTCTCAGCGCCTGCGGGCTCAGCGGCGACAAAGTCTTCAGCGGCGAACACGAAGGAATCATCGTCGGCTCAGCGGCCTTCGCCGAATCCCAAATCCTCGCCGAAATCTACGCCGGAGCCCTCGCCCGGGCGGGATTCAACGTCCGCACCCAGCTGAGCATCGGCGCCCGCGAAGCGTACCTGGGAGCACTCGCCTCCGGTGCGGTGGACGTTATCCCGGACTACTCCGGAAACCTGCTGCTCTACCTGGACCCGAAGGCAACCGCATCAACCGCCGAGCAGATTCTGCAGGCGCTACCCGCCGCCCTCAGCACCCTCACCACCGGCACCTCCGGGACTGAAATTCGCGCCCTGAACACCTCCGAGGCGGAGGATAAGGACTCGCTCGTCGTCACCGCGCAGACCGCCCAGAAGTACGGCCTGCGAAGCCTTGAGGACCTCGCCTCCCGCTGCACGAATCTGAAGCTCGGCGCCGCCCCGGAGTTTGCCGAGCGCGCCTACGGTATCCCGGGTCTGAAAGAGAAGTACGGATGCGTCCCCGCCGAGTTTGTGCCCCTCTCGGACGGTGGTGGCGCTCTGACCGTCAAGGCCCTGCTGGATGACACCGTGCAGGTGGTTGACCTCTACTCGACCACCCCCGCAATTGAGCAGAATCAGCTGGTGGTGCTGGAGGATCCGAAGAATATGATTCTGGCTCAGCAGGTGCTGCCCATTATCAATACGTCGCGAGTTCCCGACTCCGCGGCGGAGGTTCTGAATCGTGTCTCGGCGAAGCTCACTACCGCTGATTTGCGCACTTTGAATGACCGTGTTTCGGGCACCTCTAAGCAGGAGCCCGCGCAGGCGGCGGCTACCTGGCTGAACGAGCACGGCTTCTAAGATTCTTCCTGATATTCCATATTAATTCCTCTATAGGAATGTCTATAAACAAAACCGACCTGGGAATATTCTAGAAATAGAATATTCCCAGGTCGGTTTATATTGCCCTTATCCCACACGTTAGGGGAGGGGCATACAGTAGCTTTTAGCCCTCAATCAGCAACGCCAGAGCCTCGTAGGGGCGCAGGCTCAGCGTCACCGTCTCAGCCGAATCAGATACAGCAGAATCGACAGCAGAATTCTTGTAATTACACACCAGCACGCGACCGGAACGAACAAACTCAGCCGGAACCTCAACCTCGGTCGGCTCACCGTAGAAGTTCGTCAGCACCAGCAGACGCTGCGCCGGGCTACCGTTCTCAGCACTAGCCTCAGCGGGCAGCTCACGCAGGTACGCAAAAACCCGCTCGTGATCCAGCGCGTAGGGCGCGTACGAACCCACAGAAATGACCGGGTACTGCTTACGCAGGGCAATCAGGTTGCGGTAGTAGGGCAGAATCACGCCGTCGCGTTCCTCATCCTCCACCGAAATACCGGCACCGGTCGCCGCATCACGCACCGGGGCGGGAGCCAGCCATGGCGAAGTGGAACCGAACCCAACGGTCGCCGGATCCGCGGTCCACTGCATCGGCACACGCGAATTATCGCGAGCCTTCGACGCCACAATCTCCAGAGCCTGCTGCTCGCTCAGACCGCGCTCACGCAGCATCGCGTAGGCGTTGTGCGCCTCCACATCCACGTACTGCTCGATCGAGGAGTAGACCGGGTCAATCATGCCGATTTCCTCGCCCTGGTACACGTACGGGGTGCCGCGCAGCAGGTGAATTACGGTCGCCAGCATGGTCGCCGACTCGGCACGGTAACGCTCAACGTCACCAAAACGGTTCAGTGCGCGCGGCTGATCGTGGTTATTCCAGAACAGCGCGTTCCAGCCGCCGCCGGCCTGCATACCCAGCGCCCAATCGTTCAGAATCTGCTTCAACTCGGCAAAACGGAATGGCACCTTTGACCACTTCTCGCCGTTCTCGTAATCCACCTTCAGGTGGTGGAAGCTGAACACCATATCCAGCTCGTGGTTTGCCGGGTTAGAGTAGCCCACGCAGTTTTCGATGCTGGTCGAAGACATTTCGCCCACGGTCACGGTGTCATCATGCTGACCGAAGGAGGCGCGGTTCAGCTGCTGAATTCGGGTGTGCACAATCGGGGTGTCGGTGTATTGTGCCTTGTCCACGGTGCCTTCGGGGGCGTCGAGTAGCTCTTCACCCTTACCGATGACGTTAATGACGTCGAAGCGGAAACCGCGCACGCCCTTCTCGTACCAGAAGTTCACGACCTTAAACAGTTCGTCGCGCACAACCGGGTTGTACCAGTTCACGTCTGCCTGGGTGCGGTCGTACAGGTGCATATAGAACAGGGGAGTGCCGTGCTCATCCGTGTACTCGCCAAAGCGGGACCAGCAGGAACCGCCGAACTTCGACTCCCAGTTGGTCGGTTCGCGCAGCTTGCCATTTTCGGTGTACCTACCGGGGCGAATGTAGAAGTAGTCCCAGTACTCGCGCTCACCGGCGAGCGCACGCTGGAACCACTCGTGCTCGGTCGAAATATGGTTGAGGACCATGTCGAACATGACTCCCACACCGTGCTCGGCGAGGGCGGCAATCATCTCTTCGACGTCCTCCATGGTGCCCAGGTCGGGGTTGATGGCGTAGTAGTCGGAGATATCGTAGCCATTGTCGTTCTGCGGGGAGGCGAAGAACGGGTTGAACCACACCATGTCCACGCCCAGGGAAGCAATGTAGGGCACCTTCTCGATGACGCCGCGCAGGTCGCCGTAGGCGCCACCCGCCGAGGAGTAGAAGGACTTGGGGTACACCTGGTAGATGACGGAGGACGCGAAATCCTTGCCACCTGCCGGGGTGGTTGCAGGGCTGGTTGCCGGGGTGAGGGTGAGCGATGCGGTGGGTGCCTGTGTCATAGAAACCTTCTGAAATGTATGCAGGGTTCAGCGTGTATAAAAGCGTGTATAAATCAGTGCGTTGGAAACGAACCGCGCCGGTGCTACGTGTGGTGCTACGTATGCACAGCGAGGCCTGTACGCGGCAGGTACGGCAGCCCGCCGCCTCCCGGTGCGTTCGCCGACTGAATATCGATGTCCGCAACCTGGGCTCATTCCAGATTAGGGGGCATAATGGGGTGATGTCCCCCATCTACCCCAAAGGGGGCAATTCTGCCGCAGATCCGGCACAACCCCCCGTGGCCTCAACCCTCCCACCGATAGGCGGTTGCAGGCTCGTGCGCGTTTCGATGCATGAAACCAAAGTGACCCTGAGCTGAAGAGCGTTGGACGCCGCGCGTAAAATCAGTACTTGCATCACTACGGAAGGTAAAACAATGCCAGAACTGCGTTCACGTACTTCAACTCACGGCCGTAACATGGCTGGTGCTCGCGCCCTGTGGCGTGCCACCGGCATGGGCGATGACGACTTCGGCAAGCCCATTATTGCTATCGCGAACTCCTTCACCCAGTTCGTGCCCGGCCACGTGCACCTGAAGGACATGGGTGAGCTGGTCGCCGGCGCGATTCGTGAGGCTGGCGGCGTCGCCAAGGAATTCAACACCATCGCCGTTGATGACGGTATCGCGATGGGTCACGACGGTATGCTCTACTCGCTACCTTCCCGCGATCTGATTGCTGACTCGGTCGAGTACATGGTCAACGCGCACCGTGCCGACGCGCTGGTCTGCATCTCTAACTGTGACAAGATCACCCCCGGTATGCTTCTGGCGGCTATGCGCCTGAACATCCCCACCATCTTTGTCTCTGGCGGCCCCATGGAGTCCGGCGAGGGCATTGAGGGTATTGTTGAGCACCGCCTCGACCTCATTGATGCCATGGTGATGGCTGTTGACGATAGCGTCAGTGACGCTGCGCTCGCTCAGGTTGAGAAGAATGCGTGCCCGACCTGCGGTTCGTGTGCGGGTATGTTCACCGCGAACTCCATGAACTGCCTGAATGAGGCGATTGGTCTGGCGCTGCCCGGTAACGGCACCACCCTGGCTACTCAGGTTGCTCGTAAGGAGCTGTTCCTGGATGCTGGCCGCCGCATCGTTGAGCTGGCTAAGCGCTACTACGAGCAGGATGACGAGTCGGTTCTGCCCCGCTCCATTGCGACCAAGGAGGCGTTCGAGAACGCTATGGCGCTGGATGTGGCGATGGGCGGTTCGACCAACACCGTGCTGCACACCCTGGCGATTGCGCACGAGGCGGGCGCTGACTTCACCCTGAAGGATATTGACCGCATTTCGCGTCAGGTTCCCTGCCTGGCGAAGGTTGCCCCGAACTCCACCAAGTACCACATTGAGCACGTGCACCGTGCCGGTGGTATTCCCGCACTGCTGGGTGAGCTGAACCGTGCCGGCCTGCTGCACAAGAACGTTCATTCTGTTCACGCTGATTCGCTGGACGAGTGGCTGGACGAGTGGGATATCCGCGGCGGCAAGGCGAGCGAGAAGGCGAAGGATCTGTTCCTCGCAGCTCCCGGCGGCGTGCGCACCACCCACGCGTTCTCCACCGCGAACAAGTACGAGTCCCACGAGACTGACGCTGAGAACGGCTGCATCCGCGCCGTGGAGCACGCGTACACCAAGGACGGCGGCCTGGCGGTCCTGTACGGCAACATCGCCCAGGACGGCGCAATCATCAAGTCCGCAGGTATTGATGAGGAGCTGTTCCACTTCAAGGGTCGCGCCTTCGTGGTCGAGTCTCAGGACGAGGCTGTGCACGAGATCCTGTCGAAGAACGTGAAGGAAGGCGACGTTGTCGTCATCCAGTACGAGGGCCCGAAGGGCGGCCCCGGCATGCAGGAAATGCTGTACCCGACCTCCTACCTGAAGGGTCTGGGCCTGGGCAAGAAGTGTGCGCTGATTACTGACGGTCGTTTCTCCGGTGGTACCTCGGGTATTTCTATCGGTCACGTCTCCCCGGAGGCGGCTGCTGGCGGCGCGATCGGCCTGGTGCAGACCGGTGACGAGATTGAGATTGACGTGAACAACCGCATCCTGCGTGTGAACGTTTCGGATGAGGAGCTTGCTGCTCGCCGCGAGGCGAAGGGCGCTGCACCGTGGCGTCCGACCAAGCCGCGTGAGCGTCAGGTATCGAACGCCCTGAAGGTGTACGGCATGCTGGCTGCTTCGGCTGATAAGGGCGGCGTGCGCATCCTGCCCGAGGACGCATAAGCCCCTCACGTATCGTGTGAGAATTTAATATCTTGCCCTGATGGGCTGGCGCCCCGTTCCGCGGTTTTTCTGCGGGCGGGGCGCTGTTCTTTGTTCGCGTATTTGTTTACCGTCGTGGGATACCCGGTGCGGCGTATTGCCTTGTCAGTTGCGGTGCAGTAGGGTGTAAGAAGGTATTTAGGTACCCGATTCACCGACTCAGCACAACCACTCAAACACAACGCAATTCGCAACCCTCACAAGGACGTATTCATGGTTACCCTGCCCGCACGCGCACAGCGTGCTTTTACTCGTCGTGCCCTGACGGCTCTTGCCTGTATCGGTGCGCTCGCTTTGAGCTCTTGCTCTGCTCAGCCGCAGGCTGATGATTCTGAAACCGCCCCGATGATGGTGGCGACTTCTTCTGCGCCCGTTGATGCAAAGACCCTGTTCACCGCGGCGGATGGCTCCTGGAAGCCGAATACTGTGCAGATCTCTGCCGGCCTGGATTCCCCGGTAACGTACGACTCGGTAGCGACCCCCACGGATGAGCCGAGCACGGACGCCGAGTACGAGGCGGCATACGCCTCGGCGAGTGGCTCTGCGAACACTATTGATGCGGGCACCCGCTGCGGTGTGACAAGCCTGCTGGGTGGTTCCGCCGGTATTTACGTGTATGACGGTTCGGATTGTGCCAAGGCTCAGGAGGCGGTGCGCCTCTTCAACAGCCGCAAGAACCAGGACGGCGCGGCGAGTGTTGAGTGGTACCAGTGCGCTACGAAGGTGCAGGGCCGCGACTACATTACGGGTGCCTGCTTCACGCAGGGTGGTAGCGTTGAGAAGCCGCGCCTGGCGCTGATTCCGGCACAGACCCGCATGCTGTCGGGTACGCTGACTTTCGCTGAAGCGTACGGTGGCGGCACTTTCGGTCAGGGTGATTCTGCGAAGACTGTTGAGGCGCTGCGTTTCACCAGCCCGGACTCTAAGGTCGCGTGTTCGGTGACCCCGTCAGGTGTGGACTGCCAGGCGCTGGTGGGCGTGACCCTGGAGGGCTGGGATGCCGCATCCGGTAAGGCGCAGCAGCGCGTGCACATGGTGCAGGGCCAGGCGCCCGAGGTGAGCCTGGTCGGTCAGACCGCCACCCCGGAGCCGGTGAATACCGAGGGTATTACTGCACTGCCGACCGGTCAGGTGGTGACCGCGTATGGTTACACCTGCAAGTCGGTGAATAGCGGTAAGGTGCATTGCGTGAGCGCGACGAATGGTTTCACGCTTGATTCGGTGGAGGTCGGTTTGGAACGCCGCTAGACCGAGCATAAAGGCGCGCCGCGAGTAGCTGCGCTCGTCTCCAAGGGTGATATACGAAGGTGCCCGGCGCCCCTCACAGAGGGGGTGCCGGGCACCTTCGGTATTTAACGTCGCTTAGCGGAAGTTGACGATGCGAACGTCCAGCTCGGAGGAGAGCAGCGGCTCCCATGCGGCAACAGCCTTCTGGAAGTGCTCGGCGCCCATGTGCTTTTCGAGTAGTTCCTGGGATTCCCATCGCTCGATGAATGCGAAGTCGGTGTCGGAGACGGCACCGAAGTCGTAGCTGACGTTGCCTTCGTCCTGGCGGCTTGCGGTCACGAGCGGTTCGATGGTCTTGAGGAATTCTTCGACGTGCTCGGGCTTGACGGATACTCCGGCGTAAACACCAATCATGGGGCTCTCCTTATGGGGTGGGCGGCGTGAGGCCGCGTTGTATATGACTCTTTTACCGTACACCTTCACCCCCGGTTCGGGGAGGCAATGGTCGTGGTTTTCTTGCGCTGTGGCGGCGGGTGAGAGGATTTTCGGCTGGCCCATTCGCTAACTGTAAAAAAGGTGTTTTATATTTGCGTGCCCCTTTCTTTTCGACCTATAAAAGAACGAGGACGATACACCGCATGAATGGAAGGAGAAGCGGTATGGCACACATGGGGGGTGACACTCATGGGATTTTCACCGGCGCATATCAAACGATGCACCCTGACTTGGGAGGCTCCCGACTATAGCGCCTCGTACCCTGCCGGGTACACGAATCAGGGCGTTGCTGTGATTGCGGTGGCTCAGGAGCATCGTACGGCGCAGGGTTTTTGCTATTCGGCGTTGTCGACGGTGGTTTTTATTTCTAAGCAGGACGGCACCCGCACGGTGGTGAATGAGGAGCTGATGCTTTTCACTCACGTTCATTCCCTGATGGAGTGCTGTGATGAGGTGCATCCGCGTCTGCTGGGTCGTGCCGTGCTTTCTGCGTGGGATGTGGTTCCTGAGCAGTACCGTCAGAACCTGGTGACGATTGCTGCTGACCGTAAGAATCTGAAGCATCTTTTCCGTGATTGCGACCAGTTGAAGGGGATTATGGAGTACCGCGCCTTTGAGAAGGTGCTGGACCCGTACGATAACCATTCTTTGGGTGAAGTGCATGTGAAGCTTGCTGGCACGCCCGCGTATGAGCGGATGCAGGCTGAGGTGTGTGCGGCACGTACCGCTGTGGATGAGATGGTGGAGGAGGCACTGACCCCTCGTCCGCTGGATCAGCTGCAGGACTATAGCGTTTTCACGGATTGTTCGTTCCGTTCGACTCACAATAAGAAGTATCAGCGTGGCGGCCGTATGGGTATCGCCGGCGTGAGTGAGGACGGCTTCTATTTTCATGCCCACTATGATGGCGTGAACATTATGACCGGTGAGCTGTCTGCAATGTTGGCGGCTTATACGGTGTTCCATAGCGGTTCGCGCCGCCTGATTATTCATACGGATTCTTTGGGTGCGTTGACGTTTGTGTTGCGTTTGGCGCATAGCCGTTGGGCTTTTGAGGCGTGGGTTTCTGAGGGTATTCAGGATGAGCGTGTGGTGTCTCAGATGCGTGCTTTGACGGAGGCTATCCGCGAGAAGCGTGTGCTGGTGAAGCATGTTCCGGGCCATACGGGCCACGGTTTGCAGGAGAGTAGCGACTCTGTGTCGAAGATGCATCGCCATTTTCCGGGGCAGATTGTGGATAAGCGTCATCAGAGCGAGTTTAATCAGCGTTGCGAGTCGATTATTACTGCTTTGTCGGGGTGTGCGAAGGCTGTTCGCCTGCTTGCGCCGGAGTGGTTGCAGATTAAACCTTCTTCAATCCACACGGGAAACCGTTTATGGCGCTAAACTAGTCCAGGGTAGAAATGAACGCGCGATACATTCGCTGCATACGAAGGTATGCGATGTCGGAGGTGTCGCGTGTTTCTTTTTGCCCTTTTTCTGTGTGTGCTTGTGTGCGGCGGACCTGCAGCGATAGATGCACAGCGGTGGGGATAGAATTGTGTGAAGAATTTTTTGATTCTCCCGATTTTTAGCGGGCACACACTTTACTTATTTTTGGGACCCAATTTATGCAGTTTCTTCCTCCTCCCGATTCTCCTCTATATACCCTGCTGGTGGTGCTGTATGCGCTGACGGCGCTTTCGCCGGTGCTTTTTATCTGCCTCTACCTGCGGGAACGCCGTAGCGTGTTTGTCGGCTGGCTACTGATTGTGACCGTGGGGTTGCTGGGTACGAGCCTGGGCGCAATGGCGGTTGTGTCAGAGAACCAGATTTTGCTGGTGCTGGCGCTCCTCATTGTTATCATTCCGGTGATTCTTTCGCTTTTTACGCCTCTGGGTTTGACCGGTCTGTTCCTTTATAGCGGTGTGCGCCTTATTGCTCGTGAGGGTTTTTCGCTCACTAATTCTTTGGCATTGGCTGCCGGTGTCGCTCTTATTGTGGGGCCGTTCTTTGTTCCCGGTTCGGTGGAGAATGTTCCGTTTGGCGGCGTGTGGGGCACTATTTATTTCTATTTTTCGCTGGTGCTGACCTATTTCACTATCTACGCGGTGGGCTTTACTGTGGCGGCAGCGTTGAACCTGGTAAATTTCCGCCAGCAGGCTGACTATGTGGTGGTGCTTGGTTCGGGTCTTATTGGTGACCAGGTGACTCCGCTGTTGGCGGGTCGTATCGATCGCGGCATTGAAATTTACCGTAAGAACCCCGGCTCGAAGCTGATTATGTCTGGCGGTCAGGGCGCGGATGAGGAGGTGCCCGAGGGCGTGGCGATGACTCGCTACGCTGTATCCCGCGGCATTCCCGAGGCGGACATTATTGTGGAGGACCGCGCGGTGAACACCCGCGAGAACCTGCTCTTCTCTTACGCCTTGATGCCGGAGGTTGCCGAGGGTAAAACCCCGAAAGTTGCTGTGGTAACAACCAGCTACCACCTGTTCCGTGCGTTGCTGTTGGCACGTTCGCTGGGTCTGGAATGCTGGGGTGCGGGGGCTCGTACGAAGCTGTATTTTGCGGTGAATGCTTTTATCCGTGAGTTTATTGGGTATTTGAGTATTACTCGCCGTCGCCACATCATCACTTTGAGCCTGTGCACGGTTCTCTACATTGCAGTGGCGCTCTTCGTGTGGTATTTGTACTCCGCCGATTTGAAGGGCCCGGGCGAACCGATGTAGCATCCAGCTGCGGCTCTAGCCGGTAGCCCCGTCCTAATGTATAGCGCTGCTCTAGCATGTGGCCCGGCGCATCCCAGCGATGGTGCATACAAAAGCTCTCCTGATCTCGGTTAATCTGAGCTTCAGGGGAGCTTTGAGGTTATTTACCAGCGTGAGTGAACATAATCTTCACAATCGCGAGAACAATAACGGCGAAGGTGAGCCACACAGCGCTTCGGAAGGTACGCCAGCAGAGCGGTTCGCCGCGGTAGCGAGCAATCGCGAAGTTGAGGGTAAAAATACGCCACACCACGGTCACAAGACAGAGAATAATAGTGCAGTCAAAAATGATGTCGTAGGTGCCGCCGGGCGGTAGGAATGTCGCCAGAATCAGGAGCGCCACGGGGTACACGGTCGTACCCAGAATAGGGCTCGCGTTGCCCAGCGCGTGCTTGACGAAATCTCGCGGCGGGGTGCCGCCGTGCAGCACCCGGTACTCCTGCATTTCTGAGATGACGTGGGCAATGTAGGTGGTCAGACCGGTACCCGTAATGTAGAGGATTGCGGTGCCGTCAAAGATCGCGTTCGCGTCGTGAATGCTCAGCAGAGCCGCCAGCACCAAGAAATTACCGTAGGTGTACGCAGAGATACGGTGAGCAACGTCGTGCGCATCGAGTTCAGCGAATTTACGGCGTGCTTTACGGAATAGAAGGGGCATTCGATAGTCCTTTGGCGGGTGCGGGGATGAAAACTCAGACCCCCGAGTGTGTGACAAATAGCTTAGAGGAGCGATGACCACAGTCGGCAGAGGTTCTCCACCATCTTGATGCGGCGCGGGCGCTCCGCCCACTGGGTGTACAGCAGCTCGGTGCAGACCTGCTCGTATTCGGCGCATACTTCATCCAGCATCGCGACCATGCCGCGGTCAATGACGAACGTTGACACTTCCATGTTCAGTGAGAAGGAACGCGGGTCCATATTGGACGAGCCAATGAACGTAATTTCGTCGTCGACCATCATGAACTTGGAGTGCAACACGGTCGGGCTGGGGTACTGCAGAATACGCACACCCGCCTGCAGCAGCTGCTCGTAGTAGGAACGCTGCGCCATGTTCGGCAGGAACTGGTCGCCCTTCTCGCACACAATCACGGTGGTTTCAATACCGGAGTAGGCGGCGTTCGTGAGTGCCTGCAGTAGGGTCTCTTCGGGCACGAAGTAGGGCGAGCAGATGGTAATACGCCGCTCGGCGTTGTAGATCAGGTAGTTAATGAGGCGCAGGTTGTTTTCGGTTTCAAAACCGGGGCCGGAGGGCACAACCTGGGCGCGCATCCCATCCTTGTAGTAGGGGATATTGGTGTTAATTTCTGCCAGGATCAGCTGGTTCGTTTCGGAGTACCAGTCGGAGACGAAAACGGCGTTGAGCTCTTCAACGATGGGGCCGGTGCAGGAGAAGGTCAGGTCCTTCCACTCCAAGCCCTTCTTAATGTTTTCGGGCATGTCGTAGGAGCGGTGAATAGCGTTCTGCGAACCGGAGAACGCGACGCGTCCGTCCACGACGAGGACCTTGCGGTGGTTACGCAGGTCGGGTCGCTGCCACTTGAGTTTCCACGGTTTGAGCGGCAGCATGAGGCGCCACTGCATACCCGAGTCGTTGAGCATTTTCACGAGCTTCTTATAGGACGGGTATTTGCGGGAGCCGATGTGGTCGATGAGTACGCGCACCTGTACACCGCGTTTGTGGGCGGCGAAGAGGGCGTCCCAGAGGACTGCGCTCGCCTCGTCGTAGGCGGTGATGTAGAACTCGAAGTGCACGTATTTGGTGGCGCGGTCGACTTCTTCCGCCATGGCGACCATTGCGTCGTGGTTGTCGGTGTGGAGGGTGAATTGGTTGCCGCCGACCAGGGGGAGCGAGCCGAGGGTGTAGTTGAGTTGGCTGGCTACCTTTGCCGGGTCGGAGAGGTCATCGGTGCGGGTGAGGAAGGGTTTGTTTTCGCTGACATCGCGAATCATGTCGTTCATGGCGTGTTGGCGTGCGCGGCGGTAGGCGGGCAGGCGCGAGGAGCCGAAGACGAGGAATGCGATGAACCCTACAAAGGGGATGAAGAAGATTGCCATGAGCCAGCCCAGTGCAACCACGGGTTTGCGGTTGTAGGGGAGCCAGAAGAGGGCTGTGAGTCGGATGAGGATATCGGCGATGCCGAGCGCGAGGCGCAGCCAGTCGGGCAGGAAGTCGAGGTAGGTGGGGGCAAACAAGTTCACCCGTCTATTATGCCGGTATTTCGTGTGGGGTTTGGGGGAGTGGGTTTGCCGCTTCGTAGCGTGATGTTACTGCGTGCCGGTGATGGGGCTGGGGCTTAGCTGGTTTTGCTGTGAGCCTTAACGCTAAAAATGCACTTGAGCATTGTCTGCAGTGGTGAAATAATTGCAGTTATGCAGAAAAAGGAACAGAGCCTTCGCGAACGCCGCCGCGAACAAACCTGGACGGCAATCCACGAAGCAGCCCTCAAACGCGTCCGCGACCACGGGATGCGCGGAACCACCGTTGAAGAAATCGCCCAGGAGGCGGGCGTCTCCCCGCGTACCTTCTTCAACTACTTCCCCTCCAAAGAGGACGCCGTCCTGGGTCTGCGTGAACCGGTGGTCAGCGAGGAAATCCTCGAAACAGACCGCGCCCACGAGGACGACAACACGATCATTCGTGTAACCCACCTTCTCTGGGAGGTCATTTTCCAGAGCTTTCACTACGCTAATGGCAAGGACCCCCGAGCTCCCTTTCAGGAGTTCCCCGAGTCTGCAAAACGAATGAAAATGCACTACATGAAGTGCGAACAGGTGCTCACCGAGTACCTGAACACTATTGACTGGGTGGCTTTTGATGCTGCCGGTCGCCGCGGCCCTTTCCCGCGCCGGACCCCCGCTGACCCGCTGACCGATCACTTCCGGGAGCGATCGCGTGCAAAGGTCCAGCTTGCCTCCGCGGTGCTTCGCCAGCTGGAGTTCGCCCGCGACCTGGAAGACAAAGAGGATATCGCCCGCCATATCCGCCAGACGGTAAAGACCTTCCAGTTCCTGCTTTTTGAGCAGAACCGACCGGCAATTTAGCGGCGGTTCACTGCTACAAACTACAAAAGCCCGCCGGAAACCGAATCCAGAGCCCGGCGGATACTCACAACAGACATATATAGAACGTAACTAAGGATTATCGATGAGTACAGAGGAAAAGAAGCTACCTCAGCCGCCAGTCGGTGAGGCTAAGCAGGAAAGTAAAAACCGCATCCGCGCCATGTTCCTGGGCCTGGTCATTGTGATGCTCATGTCCTCGCTGAACCAGACGATTCTGGCGCCGTCGCTGCCCACGATTGTGGGTGAGCTTCACGGCGTGGAGCACATGAGCTGGGTGATTACTATTTTCATCCTGCTTTCGACGATTACGATGCCGGTCTACGGCAAGCTTTCTGACCAGTTTGGACGCAAGCCCTTCCTAATTTTTGCGATTGTCTCTTTCATGGCGGGTTCGATTGTTGGCGCGCTCGCGCAGGACATGAACTGGCTGATTTTTGCTCGTGCCCTGCAGGGTCTGGGCGGTGGCGGTCTGATGATTCTGTCTCAAGCTGTGATTGCTGATGTGATTCCTCCCCGCGACCGAGGCCGCTACATGGGTATTATCGGTGGTGTTTTTGCGTTCTCGTCGGTGGCTGGTCCGCTGATTGGTGGCTGGATTACTGAGGGTCCGGGTTGGCGTTGGGCGTTCTGGCTGAACCTGCCGCTGGCTATTCTGTCGATTCTTGCGGTGATTTTCTTACTGCCGCACCGCCCGTTCCGTGAGCGTGAGAAGCACAGCATCGACTACCTTGGTTCGCTGATTCTGATGGCGGGTACGAGTGCGCTCGTGCTTGCCACGATTTGGGGCGGTAACCAGTACGAGTGGGCTTCGCCGCAGATTATTGGTCTGCTAATTTTCTCGGTGGTTGCTGCGCTGGTGTTCATCCCGGTGGAGAACCGTGCGGCTGAGCCGGTCATGCCCATGTACCTGTTCAAGAACCGTAACTTCTTGCTGACTCTGGGCGCTTCGCTGGCGTTGGGTGTGGCAATGTTTGGTGCGGTGGAGTATATCCCGACTTATCTGCAGATGGCGCTGGGTGTGAGCGCTACGGTGGCCGGTCTGCTGATGATCCCGATGATGGGTGTCATGCTGGTGGTGTCCATTGTGACGGGCCGCGTGGTGTCGAAGAGCGGTCGCTACAAGCGTTACGTGACGAGCGGTACCGCGATTGTGGCGCTGGGCCTGTTCCTGCTGTCGACCGTGACTATTGAGACTCCGACCTGGCTGTTCTGTGTGTACCTTGCGGTGATGGGTGCCGGTCTGGGTATGTCCATGCAGTTCTTGACTCTGATTGTTCAGAATGCGTTCCCGGTGAGCGTGGTTGGTACCGCGACGGCGTCGAATAACTTCTTCCGTCAGGTGGGTGCTACTGTGGGTGCCTCGCTGGTGGGTGGTCTGTTTACCTCGCGTCTGACCTCGCTGATTTCTGAGCGTATGCCGCAGCAGGCGCTGCAGTCTTCGGGTAGCCATGCGTCTTCGTCTCTGACTCCTGAGCTTGTGGCGTCTTTGCCGGAGCCGGTGCACGGCATCATTGTGAATGCCTATAACGATGCGTTGATTCCGCTGTTCCTGTACCTGGTGCCGCTGGGTCTGGTGTCTACGCTGCTTCTGTTCTTCATTCGTGAGGATGCGTTGGCGACGACCCTGGAGACTGAGCCGGCTGTTGATATTGCTCGTGCGGCGACTGGCGCGATTCCGGTGATTACTCCGGAGATGGCGGCTAAGGATGCTGAGGCTCTGAAGAGCATGCACGCCTCTGCTCGTGCTCGTATTGATGAGTCGTTGAGCTCGGAGGCTTCGCCTGAGGCGGGTTCTTCGGAGGATGGCGGCTCCTCGCGTTCTTAGAATGAGGGATAACGAAAAGGTGCGCGCCGGAGGCGTTGCCTTCCTATATAAGTGGCGCCCCGGTGCGAGTCGTGTGCTCGTGCCGGGGCGCCGTTTTTGGCTGCGTTGCCTTAAACAGTGCACTTAAGAGGTGTGCCTTAGTGCTTGGTTTAGGGGTTGGAAGTGTTGGTTTAGTCCCCTAAACGGTGGGTTTACGTGGTGTTTTACCCTGTTAAAGTGCTTATCGAAAAGGTTATTACGTCCCTATGTCGAGAGAATTGTTTCGGATGTAAAATTTTCGTAAAAATTGTTAATCCGCCCCTTTTCCCCGGTATTCCGGGGCATTTTTTTACCCAGCTCCCTTTTAGCTTGCATACAGGCTGTTCTAAGGGGTGAAAGTGCCCAATGTGGGTTTGGTGGAAGTGTTACAGGCTATATAAGATAAAGTAAATATGCTCCTAGTGACAGTCATCACGAAGCAGTGCACTGGGACAGCATGACACACATGCCTTAACACCGACATCTACACAAGGAGGGGAACCGTCCCATGTTTAGGTACATCCTCCAGCGATCGCTGACGTACCTCGTCATGGTCTTTATTACGACCACGATGGGTTACTTTGCCGCGGTTACTGCTCTGAAGCCTGCTCTGCTGGAGCAGGAAAAGGTTCCGAAGCCGAGCCCCGAGCAGGTGAACCGTAACTTCGCGTCCCTGGGTCTCGATCCCGAAATGAACCCCTGGGACCGCTACGTTCAGTGGCTGACCAATGTGGTCACCAAGTTCGATTGGGGCCGTAGCCCCAACGGCGCGTACATTAACCAGGAATTTGGCCAGCGCGTGTGGGTTTCTACCCGCCTGCTGCTGGTGGCTACCATTCTCTCGATTGTGATTGGTATTGCCCTGGGTGTGTACTCGGCAGCTCGCCAGTACAAGTTCTCTGACCGTGTTATCACCGGTTACTCCTACCTGGTCTACATCATCCCCGCTCCCGTTGCTTACTTCGTGGTGCAGCAGGGCGCGACCACTATCAACAACATTGCCGTTGCTAATGGTGGAGAGAAGATTTTCTATGTGACCGGTATTTCGACTCCGGGTCTGACCGGATT
This sequence comes from Rothia mucilaginosa, assembly GCA_963534775.1. Classification (GTDB taxonomy): domain Bacteria; phylum Actinomycetota; class Actinomycetes; order Actinomycetales; family Micrococcaceae; genus Rothia; species Rothia mucilaginosa_D. The sequence continues at coordinate 185,174 of CAUSUH010000006.1, forward strand.
CTGGGAAATCACCATCGATATGGCGGCGCACTACATCGTGCCGACTTTCTGTATGACCATCTTCGGTTGGGCTGGTTACCAGATTGCACAGCGTCAGTACCTGCTCGATAACGTGAACGCTGACTTCGTGCGTACCGCTCGTGCTAAGGGTCTGACCCGCAACCAAGCGATTACTCGCCACGCACTGCGTGTCTCCTTCATCCCCGTGGCACAGTCCATCGCGTACCAGATTCCGCTGATTTTTGCGGGTGCATTCTTCGCCGAGACCGTCTTTGCATGGCCCGGTATCGGTAAGTGGTCGATTGACTCCATTTCCTCGCAGGACGTGAACGCTGCGACCGTGACCCTCGCGTACGGTTCTGCACTGTTCGCTGTCGGTGCGATCATCGCTGATATCGCTACCACCATCGTCGACCCCCGAGTGAGGATCTCATGAGCCAGGTAACTGCAACTTCCTCCGTACCGGTGGTACAGGAGAACGGTGACTTCAAGGTCATCAACAAGAGCGTTATTATTCTGCGCCGCTTCCTGCGTAACAAGGCTGCAGTCTTCGGCCTGTCCGTGTTCATCGGCATGGGTCTGTTCGGCCTGTTCGGTAAGTACTTGACCAAGTACAAGCCCAACGACATTGACTACATGGCGCTGGGTGAAGGCCCCTCGGCTGACCACTGGTTCGGTACCACCATCGCGGGTAACGATGTGTTCGCCATGATGGTCGAGGCCGTCTGGACCTCTCTCGAAATTGGTGTGATCGTTGGTTTCGTCACCGTGCTCATCTCCGCAGTCTACGGCTGTGTGATGGCGTACTTCGGTGGCTGGATCGACAAGATCATGCTGTTCATCCTCGAGACCCTGATCATGGTTCCCTCGCTGCTGATTCTGGCTATTCTGATCAACGGTCAGGTCGGTAAGCAGATTCAGAAGAGCGTCCCCACCTGGATTCTGCTCTCTGCTGTGCTGATTACCTTCGGCTGGATGGGTAGCGCCCGTGTTATTCGTGCAATGGCACAGTCCCTCATCAACCGCGACTTCGTGAAGGCTGCACGCTACATGGGTGTGCACCCCTTCAAGATTGTGATGCGCCACCTGGTTCCGAACATCGGCTCCCTGCTGGTTCTGAACTTCACCAGCGGCATCATGAACGCTGTGCTCTCTGAGGTTGCGTACTCCTTCATCGGCATCGGTATTAAGTACCCCAACTACTCGCTGGGTTCGCTGATTTCGGATGCTTCGCAGCAGATTAACACCCTGCCGCACATGTTCTGGTTCCCGGTTCTGTTCTTCTTCCTGCTGGTTGGTCCGCTGGCCCTCATGAACGACGGTCTGCGTGACGCATTCGACCCGACTTCGATGTCGGTCGGTAAGATCAAGAAGTCCAAGAAGAACGAGAAGGCAGAGGCACCTGCTGCCGCTGCAAAGGAGGCGAAGAACTAATGAGTACCTCTCCCGTTCTGAGCGTTAAGGACCTCAACGTCCGCTTCAATACTGAGAATGGCGTCGTGCACGCTGTTCGCGGTGTGAACTTTGACCTGTACCCCGGTAAGACCCTGGGTATCGTGGGTGAGTCCGGTTCCGGTAAGTCCGTTGCCTCCATGGCGATTATGGGCCTGCACCCGACCACCGCTGACATCACCGGCTCGATTAAGTACAACGGTACCGAGCTGCTGGGTCTGAGCGATAAGGAAATGTGCGCATACCGCGGCAAGGAGATCTCCATGGTCTTCCAGGATCCGCTGTCCTCCCTGACCCCCGTGTACACCATTGGTGATCAGATTGCCGAGGTGCTCAAGGTCCACAACAAGGGCATGAGCAAGCAGGCTATCAAGGACCGCTCCATCGAGCTGATGCGTATGGTGGGTATCCCTTCGCCGGCTGACCGCCTGCGTTCCTTCCCGCACGAGTTCTCCGGTGGTATGCGTCAGCGCATCATGATCGCTATGGCGATTGCGAATGACCCCCGCGTGCTCATCGCCGATGAGCCCACCACCGCACTGGATGTGACCATTCAGGCGCAGGTGTTGGAGGTTATGCAGAAGGCTCAGGAAGAGACCGGCGCAGCGACCATCATGATTACCCACGACCTCGGTGTTGTGGCTGGTATGGCTGACGACATTCTGGTGATGTACGCCGGTAAGCCGGTGGAGATTGCTAAGGCAGAAGACCTGTACAAGCATCCCTCCCACCCGTACACCATCGGTCTGCTGGGTGCGGTCCCGCGTGTGGACCGTTCCGAGAAGGTCTCCCTGGTTCCGATTGAGGGTACCCCTCCGAACCTGATTAACCCGGTGACCGCGTGCTCCTTCCGCCCGCGTTGCCCCATCGCTAAGAGCGGTGGCCAGTGCTGCCAGGACTCCAACGGCGAGCCCGATCTGCAGCTGCTGGAAGGCGTTGGCGAGGGTCACTACTCCTCCTGTACCATCTCTCAGGAGCTGGTCGGTAAGACCGCTGACGAGCTGTACCCGGTTCCGGAACCCCCGGTATCGAAGTACGACGGTATTCCGCGTGAGGAGCGTGCCCCCGTCCTGGAGGTCCGCAACGTCAAGAAGCACTTCCCGCTCATGAAGGGTGCGCTGATTAAGCGCCGCGTGGGCACTGTGAAGGCTGTGAACGGCCTGTCCTTCGATATTCGTGAGGGCGAGTGCTTCTCCATCGTGGGTGAGTCCGGTTGTGGTAAGACCACCACCCTGCTGGAAATCATGGAGTTCAATAAGAACACCGACGGTGAGATTCTGATTAACGGAACCTCCACCAAGGATGGCAAGTCCGCGGGTGAGATTCTTGAGCTGCGTAAGAACCAGCAGATGGTGTTCCAGGACCCCACCGGTGCTTTGGATCCGCGCTTTACCGTTTACGAGGTGCTGGCTGAGCCCCTGGAAAACCAGGGCATGAACAAGGCAGACATCAAGAAGCGCGTCATCGAGCTGATGCACATTGTGGGTCTGCAGCCTGACCACGTGAACCGCTTCCCGAACCAGTTCTCTGGTGGTCAGCGTCAGCGTATCGGTATTGCTCGTGCGCTTGCTGTGAACCCCAAGCTCGTGGTTCTGGATGAGCCGGTGTCCGCACTGGACGTGTCCGTCCAGGCTGGTGTGATCAACCTTCTGGAGGAGCTGCGTGCAAACCTGGGTCTGAGCTACCTGATGGTTGCTCACGACCTCGCGGTGATTCGCCATGCATCCGACCGCGTTGCAGTGATGTACCTGGGTCGTATTGTTGAGATTGGTGACGTCGACCAGGTGTTCGACAACCCGATCCACCCGTACACCCGTGCACTGCTCTCGGCGATTCCGGTTCCGGATCCCGAGGTTGAGGCTAAGCGCCACCGCATTATGCTTGAGGGTGACCTGCCCACTCCGGTGAACGCGCCTAAGGGCTGTGGCTTCTCGAGCCGTTGCCCGGTCTTCAAGCTTCTGCCTGAGGACAAGAAGCGTCGTTGCTTGGAGGAGATGCCGGAACTGACCCCCGTTGAGGGCCAGGATCACGGTTATGCTTGCTACTACCCTGAGGCTGAGGCCGCTACGGTGTAGCTCTAGAGTCGGCTGAATAAGTCGCATGTGTGCCGAGGGGCGAATATTCGTTGAATATTCGCCCCTCGGGTTTTTTATGCCCGGTATTGGTGGGCTGTACGTTGTTCGAGATTGTCACCTAGTGAGACGGTGCGAGCCGCAGAATGTGGCGCTAGGCACTGAAATCCTCCAGGAAACAGATAAAACTGCACTGACTAGGTATAACCTTTCTCACCATTCAAGATATGAATATTTATGGAAGGGCTTTCCTGCCGGCAGTAAGCCATAATTAAGCCTGTGGGTGCGCCGCTAGGGGCGTACCTCAAGGAACACATTCATAGACCGGCACTAATTCATCGCTCACCGCAGCCTATTGCGGCGCATGAGCAGGGAACCCTTGACGCTTTCCTGCAGGATTATTGAGGGTCAAACGTATAAGAGGACACTCTCATGGAGAAGAATTTCATCCTGAACCGTCGTACCGTTCTCGGTGGCGCTGCAGCACTGGGTACCGCGGGCGTACTGGCTGCGTGCGGCTCGTCCAAGGACTCCAAGGCAACCACCCAGGGAGCAACCGCGGGTACCGATGCCAAGGAACTTTACGACATTGCTGAGACCGCTGTTTCGGACCTGAAGCAGGGCGGTACCCTGCGCCTGTCTGTGACTGCACTGGGTCCGAACTTCAACCTCTTCGGCACCGGTGTTACCTCCTACACCCAGGCTGCTCTGAGCCCCATGTACTACAGCGGTCTCTGGCAGGCTAACCCCATGGGTAAGCGCACCCTGTCTACCGACTTTGCAAAGAGCTTCGAAATCGCTGAGGAAAACGGTCTGCCCGTTGTCTCCATTGAGCTGAACCCCCAGGCTAAGTTCAACGACGGTACCCCCATCGACTACAAGGCGCTGCAGGCTACCTGGAACATCCTCAAGAGCGTCGATGGCGACTACAAGATTGAGACCAGCGGTATCTACAGCAGCGTTGGCTCCGTTGAGCGCGACGGTGATGACTTCAAGGTCAAGGTCACTTTCGCAAAGCCGTACTACCCCCTGAACATCCTCTTCGGTGAAATTCTGCACCCGGCTCTGCTGGATAAGAACCTCTTCAACGAAGGCTTCGTGGACAACCCGCACCCCGAATACGCTACTGGTCCCTTCACTGTAGCTGAGGGCGGCTGGAACTCCTCCGAGAAGACCCTGACCCTGACCCGCAATGACAAGTGGTGGGGCGAGAAGCCTGTTCTGGAGCGCATCGTCTTCCGTCAGATGGATTCCGCTGCTGAGCGTGCGGCGTTCAAGAACGATGAAATTGACGCTGCTCCCGCTACCGCTGCTGCAAGCTACAAGGAGCTGAAGGAAATTGCTAACACCGAGATGCGTCGCGGTGTTCGCCTCTTCTCCGGCGGCATGGTCATGAACCCCGCCCGCATGCAGGACGTTGCTCTGCGCCGCGCTGTGGTCGCTGGCATGAACCGTGAGGCAATTGCCAAGGTTCGTTTCCAGGGTCTGGATTACGAAGAGAAGCAGCCCGGTTCGATGATTCACATGCCCTTCTCCGAGTACTACCAGGATGTCTACCCGACCCCGAACAACGATGCAGCTGCTGCATCGAAGATTCTGGAAGAGGCAGGTTACACCAAGAACGGCGAGTTCTACGAGAAGGACGGCAAGCAGGCTGCCTTCAAGTACTCCGTCTTCGGCGAGGACCCCACCTCCAAGGCTGTTGCTCAGACCGTTGTTCAGCAGCTCAAGGCTGTCGGCATTAATGTTGAGCTCGAATCCCGCGCTGCAAGCGAATTCGGTAAGGCAATGCAGGCTAAGGACTACGACGCAACTGCATCGGGCTACGCTCTGAGTGACCCGGATGCTACCCAGGCTACCCAGCAGTTCTACCTGCGTGAGAAGCCCGAGGACGCTGGCACCGACGAAATCAATGAGATGATCGAGAAGATGAAGCTCATTGCTGACGACAAGGAACGCAACCTGGCATGTAACGAGATTGAGAAGAAGCACCTCTCTGAGATTGCTGTGCTGGTTCCGCTCTTCAATGGTCCCGAGTACAAGTTCGTCAAGAAGGGTCTGCGCAACTACGGCGTTTCCCTCTACCAGGGCAATGGTATTCACTGGGAGAAGGTCGGTTGGGCTAAGTAAGTCCTCTTCCCTTCACCTACTAGGTGAATAGCCTGGAGCTATATGAAAGTGTCCACCCGGATCATCCGGGTGGACACTTTTTGCATATCTGGAGGGGTGCTTTGGGTGCTTTTGTATATCGATGTAGGGGAGCGGTGGTATAGCTATCCGGAAAAATCCGAAAAATTCGCACAAAAACAGGGTATTCATGGTATGAATATTCAGAAAATACGATAAATATTAAGAAATATTGTGAAAATGCTTGGTTTCCGCTCCCGAGGTGCGCTACAGTGGAGTCATACAAAGTTATGCAGTGCTCTGTATAAATAATCATTACTTCGGGGATACGGGATAAACCCGCCCGCACAAGACAGAAGGAAACCACTCCCATGACCGCCAACACCGCATACACTGCGAGCAGCCACGAAGCGACCAAGAACAGCTTCAGCCGCCGCGCCCTCATTGGCGGCACCGCGGCTCTGGGAGCTGTAGGTCTGCTCAGTGCCTGCGGCAACGGCAGCGCAAGCTCTGAGAAGACCAAGGCAGCCGGCGCCGGTGCCAATATCGAAGACCTCTACAACATCAACGCTCAGGACGTGAACAGCCTGAAGAAGGGCGGCACCCTGCGCCTGCCCGCCGGATCCATCGGTCCGAACTTCAATTTCTACACCCAGAGCGGTAACACCAGCGATAACGTCAACGTTATGAGCACCATCAGCCAGGCCGGCATGTGGAACCTCGACTTTGACGGCACCTACAAGCTGAACACCGACTTCGCTGTCTCCTTCGAGCACAGCAAGAAGGACGATAAGATTCAGGTTGCCGTCAAGCTCAACCCCAAGGCTGTCTTCAACGATGGCACCCCCATCACCTACAAGGCGCTCCAGTCCACCTGGAACATCTTCAAGAGCCTGGATAACGGCTACAACATCGTCACCAGCGGCATCTACGAATTCGTTGAATCCGTAGAAAAGGGCGAAGACGACTACAGCGCAACCGTCACTTTCTCCAAGCCCTTCTACCCGCTGCAGAGCCTCTTCTCTGAGATTCTGCACCCCGCACTGGAAGACATCGAGCTCTTCAACAACGGCTTCGTGGATGCGCCCCACCCCGAGTACTGGGCTGGCCCCTTCACCCTGGCGGATAAGGGCTGGGACTCCACCGCGAAGACCTTCAGTGTTGTACCCAACGATAAGTGGTGGGGCACCAAGCCCCTGCTGGACAAGATTGTCTTTACCCAGATGGAGTCCAGCGCTGCACGTGCCGCGTTCAAGAACGACGAAATTGACGCTATCGGTGCAAGCACCTCCTCCACCTATGCCGAGGTGAAGAACATTGCGGGTACCGAACTGCGTAAGGGCACCCGCCTCTACGCCGGTGGCCTGGATATCAATCCCCGCCGCGTCAAGGATGCTGCCCTGCGTAAGGCAATCTTCGTCGGCACCAACCGTGAGGCACTCGCAAAGATTCAGTTCCAGGGTCTGCCCTACGAGGAAGCTATTCCCGGTTCGATGATTCATATGCCCTTCTCGCCCTACTACCAGGATTCTTACCCGACCCCGAATAACAGTGTTTCGGAGGCGCAGAAGATTCTGGAGGCCGCCGGCTACACCAAGAACGGCGACTACTACGAGAAGGACGGCACGAAGGCTGGCTGTGCAGTGGTGGTCTTCGGTGATGACCCGACCAACAAGGGCAAGGCTCAGACCTTCACCCAGCAGATGAAGGATGTCGGTATCGAGATCCGGATTGACCAGCACGCCGATAGTGAGTTCGCCACCGTTCTGGGTAACTGGGACTACGATATTTCCTTCAGTGGCTACTCGGTCTCTGCTGACGCGACCGAGAGTACCAAGCAGTTCTACTACTCCGAGAACAACGAAGGTATCGGCAGCAAGGAAATCGATGCCCTCATCGACGCCATGACCCTCATTGAGGATGACAAGGAACGTAACCTTGCCTGCAACGAGATTGAGAAGAAGCACATGGCGGAGTTCGCCTTCCTGGGCACCATTACGAACGGTCCTGACTTTGTGATGGTCAAGAAGACTCTGGCTAACTACGGTCCGCGCCTGTACAAGTCGATGGACTGGACTGCTGTGGGCTGGATGAACTCCTAGGGGTTCCTGTCCTATGAGCGGGTCGAATGCGTGTGTGCGCGTTCGGCCCGCTTTGCTGTGCCTGCTGACCATTTTTGGAGGTGGGGGAGGGGTGTTGCGCGAAGGGTGATGGGGTCGTGCCGATATGGATTTAGGCCCGCTGCATTAGGGCCGGGCGTAATAATTAAGAAATATTTATCGTGTTGCGCACCTGTAGTGATGTGTGTGGTGTACACTACTAAAAATATTAAATGTGGCTTAGAACATAGCTTTAGGTCACATTATTTTGCATGGCTTGACCTGCCCGCCCATCACCGCAGATAGCAGGCGCTCCTGCAGACGGAAACCCCGCCTCCAGAGCACGCGAGCCACCCACTCTACACTGCAAACACTGCATCAGCGCAGTCCACACCCACAAGGAGCCCATCATGAGCCGCCGCGTACTGTTCGGCGGCGCAACCGCCGTCGCTGCTGCCGGCG
>CAUSUH010000007.1:0-175018 GCA_963534775.1 Rothia mucilaginosa
TCACGCCGATGGTTGCCTCGGGCAGGGGTGCCACGGTGGGTGCATCGGTGGGGTTCACGCCCACGGTTGCTTCCGGCAGAGGAGCCACCGTCGGAGCATAGGTCGGAACCGCAGAAACCACGGGCTCCTGCGCGAAAAGCTCAAGAGGCTTCTGAGCATCAAACGAACCGTACTCAGCACCCTCAACTCCGGCAGCCATGGTGCCCGCAATGTACTTGTGAGAGGTATTCAGCGTCGCCGCAACATCCGCCGGAACCTTCACCTCCGTCTCAAAAGCACCGTTGTGAATCTGCGAAGCAGGTACGGTCACCTCAGCCACGAAGCGCATACCCGTCTGAGGAAAACGACCGGGAACCCACACATTCGTATCAGACACCACCACGCGCACACCGTGCGGGGTCGCCTCACCGGTGTAGCCGGTACCGCGCACCTTCAACACAGTCTCACCCTTGGTGTTCAGACGCGGCGAATCCACGTGCAGAACCGGTGCGGCGCTATCCTTCACAACGTCCATGCGCAGAACCTGACCGCCCCCGTAACCATCAACGATGATATTAGCGACGAAGCTGTAGTTCTTCGCTGGGTCAATCAGGCTACCGGGAACGTAATGGGTCGCAGTCGCCGTGCCGTCCTTGAACGGGCCCTCAACGCGCACCGTCTGAATCGGGTTCAGAAACGGGAAACCCCTATGGTTTGCCTCGTGCAATGCCGGGGCGAAAGCGGTAGTTTTCGCGGGCAGTTTCGACGCCTTGAACGTAATCTTGTTCAGACGCAGGGCAGTCTTCAACTCACGGGTATTAGTCTCAACCTTGTAGTTGTAGACCGTAATAACCGGCGGGTTATCCGGATTCGGGGTATCAGCCGCTGCAACAGAAGGCAGAGCGCACAAGCTCAAGGATGCGGCAAGAAGAACAGAAGCGCCGGCGCTACCGTAGCGGCGGGCACGAGAAGAGTTAGCCATCATGAAGTTCCTTCTACATGGGTGATTGAGTGATCCGCACTCTTCCTGTATCGCGCCAAGTCGAGTGCGTATACGGTACCGCGACATCGCGGTTAATTACACCGTAACACGCACCTAAACGCATGAACCGGACATAAGATAACTCGCCGAAATATTACGTAAAACCAACGCCCGCAGGGCGCACAATAGGGCGGATGAATAAGACAAACACGCACAGTGCCGGGTGGAGGATACGGAAATGCTAGGGTAGAAAGATGCCCACGCAGAAGAACCCGCAGAACCGAGTAGAAGCAGCCCAGCCCGCCCCGCCTGCCGAACCCAACGCTACTGAGCACAGCGCTATCGACAGCGCGCACCGCGTCGTGAACGTGTGCGCTGTAGCAATCCGCAACCGGGACGGGCTCGTACTCACCGTGCGCAAGCAGGGCAGCGACGGGTTCATGATGCCCGGTGGCAAACCCGAACCGGGGGAGACCCCGCTACAGACCGCCTGCCGCGAAGTGAACGAAGAAATTGGGCTCACCCCCGACCCCGCCCGGATGCACCACCGCGGACTCCTAGAGGCGGCGGCACTGAACGAGGCAGGCTTTACGGTACGCGCCGAAACCTACGAATACGCACCCACCGACGAACAACACGAGCTATTGGCTTCGCTGGTGCCGCAGGCAGAAATCGCTGAGCTGCGCTGGGTCAACCCCGCCATGAGCAGCCCCTTCGATTCTGCATCGCAGGCACCGCTGAATACCGAGCAGATCTTCCCGCTGCTGGCACGCACCCCGCTACCGTAACCACCGCGCCCAACGCGCCCCTGAACCGGCGAGCGGCACACATGAGGTACACAGGTGCATCCGGTACCCTCAACACAGCAACATTTATCGCGGGTAGAACGCATAGAGGCGCTCCACCCCGGAACCCCCCCATACACCCCAAGGAGAACCATGAAGAAGACTGACTACAACCTCGCCGTCTACTGCGGGGCACGCTCCGGCAACGACCCGCTCTTCACCACCCGCGCCCAGGAGCTCGGCACCCTCTGCGCCCAGAACAATATTGGCGTGGTGTACGGAGGCGGCCGCACCGGCCTCATGGGCACCGTTGCGGGCGCAACCCTGGACGCCGGCGGTGTGGTCTACGGCGTGGTCACCCACAAGCTGGTCGGCCTGGAGGGCGTGTACCCCGGCCAGACCACCCTCGACATTGTGGACACCATGCACCAGCGCAAAATTGCCATGATCGAGAAGGCTGACGCGTTCGTCGCCATGCCCGGCGGCCCCGGCACCCTCGAAGAGTTCTTTGAAGTTTTCAGCTGGCAGTTCCTCGATATTCACTCCAAGCCGGTCGCCCTGCTGAACGTCAACGGCTACTGGGACAAGCTCATCGACGCGATGCACTACATGGCGTCCACCGGCCTGCTCAACGAACGCTACCTAGACGAGCTCATCATCGTCACCACCCCCGAAGAGCTACTGGAGGCGCTCGCCAAGGACCTAGAGCGCCGCGCCGCCGAAAAGAACACTGCTGAATAAAACTAACGCAGAAAACGAGATTGACTATGGCAACCACCCCTAATCAGGCACGCACCCTGCTGCTGACCTTCTTTGGCCCGTTCCCCGGCGTGCCCGTGAACCCCACCGTAGCGCTCGCCGAAGGCGCTCAGCGTCTGCTGACCCGGATGCGCCCGGACCTGAACGTCATCACCCGGGAGTTGCCCGTCAGCTACGACGGTTCCAGCGCCGCCCTGCGCGCCGCCCTGCAGGATGTGCAGCCCGATGCGCTCATCAGCCTGGGCGTGGCGGTTGGCCGCGACGTGGTCAGCCTCGAACAGGTCGCTATCAACCTGGACTCCGCCGGTATTGAAGATAACGACGGCGACCAGCGCTGCGATGAGCCGATCGCTCCGGGCGGTCAGGAGGCGTACTTCTCCTCCCTTCCGGTGCGCGCCAGCTTTGAGCGTCTGCGTGCGGCGGGGGAGCCGGTCGAGATTTCGTACACCGCCGGAACCTACGTGTGCAACCACGTGTTCTACGAGGGTCAGCGCATCAGCCGTGAACTGGGTCTGAGCATCCCCGCCGGATTCGTGCACGTGCCTGCAACCTGCGCCGACGGCGAAGAGGCCACCGAAGGCACCGGCATGACCGCCCACCGTGACGCCGGTGGCGTGGTCCGTGACGAGCAGGGCATCCCGCAGCTGCCCGAATCCACCGTGGTGCGCATTATTGCTGAGGTCGCCTCCGACACCCTGCCCGCCGTGAACTAGCAGCACGGTACAGAGCTAAAACCCGTATAACAAAACCGCCGGATAGCCTCCCCAACTGGGAGACTATCCGGCGGTTTGTGCATCCTATACCCGCAGGCCATAAAACCCTCGGGGCTATGCTTGAGCTACTACTTGGTGCGGTTCTTCAGGTAGTAGTCAATCAGCGAAGCAGTCGAAGAATCCTGACGAGCCAGAACCTCGCGGTCACCCTCAATAGCGGGAACCAGGTCCAGCGCCAGCTTCTTACCGAGCTCAACACCCCACTGGTCGAAGGAGTCAATGCCCCAAACAACACCCTGAACGAAAGTGATGTGCTCGTACAGGGCAATCAGGGAACCCAGAACGCGCGGGGTCAGGCGCGGCGCCATGATGGAGGTGGAGGGGCGGTTGCCGCTGAAGATACGTGCGTTGACCACGTGCTCCGCGGTGCCCTCTGCACGAACCTCTTCCTCGGTCTTGCCGAAGGCGAGAGCCTGAGACTGTGCGAAGAAGTTAGCCAGGAACAGCTCGTGAACGTCCTGCTCGCCGTCCTTGGTCGGGTGGACCGGGTTAGCGAATGCCAGGAAGTCCGCGGGAATCAGGCGGGTACCCTGGTGGATCAGCTGGTAGAAAGCGTGCTGGCCGTTGGTGCCGGGCTCGCCCCAGAACACTTCACCGGTTGCGTAGTTGACGAAGGAGCCGTCCGCGCGAACGGACTTGCCGTTGGACTCCATGGTCAGCTGCTGCAGGTATGCGGGGAAGCGGTGCAGGTACTGGTCGTAGGGCAGAACTGCGTGGGTCTCAGCACCCAGGAAGTTCACGTTCCAGATGTTCAGCAGACCCATCAGAACGGGTACGTTCTGAGCCAGGGGAGCGGTGCGGAAGTGCTCATCCATTGCGTGGAAGCCGGCGAGGAATTCAGCAAAAACCTTCGGGCCGAAAACGATAGCCAGGGAGGTACCGATTGCGGAGTCTACAGAGTAGCGGCCGCCAACCCAGTCCCAGAAGCCGAAAGCGTTCTCGGGGTCAATGCCGAATGCTGCAACCTTATCCAGTGCGGTGGAGACAGCCACGAAGTGCTTAGCCACAGCCTCGGACGCTTCCTTGCCTTCCAGAGCGCCAGCCTCAGCCAGTGCGGACAGCAGCCACTCGCGTGCCACGCGCGCGTTGGTGAGGGTTTCGAGGGTGCCGAAAGTCTTGGACGCGACGATGAACAGGGTGGTCTCGGGGTCCAGGCCGGAGACCTTCTCAGCCACGTCGGTCGGGTCAATGTTGGAGATGAAGCGTGCGGTGATGCCTGCATCAGCGTAGGGCTTGAGAGCCTCGTACACCATGACCGGGCCCAGGTCGGAGCCACCGATACCGATGTTCACAACGGTCTCGATGCGCTTGCCGGTGATGCCGGTCCACTCGCCGCTGCGCACGCGCTCAGCGAATGCGTAGATCTTCTTCAGCACGGCGTGAACGTCTGCGTCTACGTCCTGGCCGTCAACGGTCAGTGCGGGGGTGTAACCCTCGGGGCGGCGCAGCGCGGTGTGCAGTACTGCGCGGTCCTCGGTGACGTTAATGTGCTCGCCGGAGAACATTGCCTCGCGAGCCTGTTCCAGCTTGACCTCTTCAGCGAGCTTGACCAGTAGCTCAAGGGTTTCGGAGGTAATCAGGTTCTTGGACAGGTCGACGTGCAGTTCGTCGGCGGTGAAGCTGAGCTTCTGCGCGCGTTCCGGGTCAGCGGCAAACCATTCGCGCAGGTTCGGAGTGAGGGACTTGTGATGAGCGGACAGAGCGGACCACGCGGAGGTGGTCGTAGGGTCAATAGAAGTAGTCATGTTTCCATTCTCTTATTTTCGGGTGTCTATGTCACCTCTTTCGAGAGTGATATGGGACGATACGGCGAAAAAATCGAAACCTGGCACACTATTGTGGGCCTTGCAACATCAAGATGTAGAGTAAAACCTATGACTTCTTCACCTGAACACACGCCCGCTGACACTCACACACCGCGCTACCTGCTCATCTCCCGCGAAGGGGAAACCCTGCTCAGCGATGACGGAACCCTGCACTACCTGACCGGTATCGGTACTGCCGAGCCGCTGACCGAAGACGCTATCCTTGCGCGCAGCGTGATTCGCCCCGCCGCCTACGGTGCTGACGCCCAGAAGAATAGTGAGGCAGAGGTGCACGTGCTCTACTGCGAGGACGAAACCCTCGCGCAGGTCGCCGCCGACCTGAACAACCCTCGGGTGCACGCCTCCGCCAGTGGCTTCCGCTACTACCCGGTCCATGATGACCCGGAAGGCCGCGCCCACTACGCCACCGCCCTGGCACGCCGCGACTACCTCATCGACATGCGCTACTCCGCATACAGCGGCGAGGAAGCGCCCCTCGGCTCCAAGAGAATCCGCCGCACCGCCTCCGGCGAGATGGTGTTCCCCCGCATCGAACCCGCCGTGATGGCGCTGGTGACCAGCCGCGACGGCGAGCGCGTGCTGCTGGCGAATAACCGCCAGTGGCACCCCAACCGCTTCGCCCTCATCGCCGGTTTCGTTGACCCCGGCGAAAACCTTGAAGAGGCGATTGCTCGCGAAGTTTACGAAGAGACCGGTCTGCACACCCTGAGCACCGAGTACCGCATGAGTGATGTGTGGCCTTTCCCGCGTTCGCTCATGATTTGCTACCGGGTGCGCGTGGATGAGAACGAAACCATCATCCATCACGATGGTGAGATTCGTGCCGCCCGCTGGTTTAGCGCCGCTGAGCTGCGTGAGGCGATAGCGATTTCGGAGGAGCGCGGCAATAGTGACGAGGATGACCCCGCCAAGCTGGAGCTGCCCGGCACGAATGCGGTCGCCCGCCGCATGCTTGATGAGTGGCTCGCAGAAAAGCCCTAGTGATACACTGGTAGCTAAGCCCAACGGAGGGGGGTCCGTTTTGGCGTGCCCGGAAACGCTCTCATTGCAGAGCGGCTCCAGTAGCAAACGTTCGAACCGGCAAACACCCCCAGATACCTATCTGAAGGTACTGCCCCGTGACCCCCGCGCCTTCTAGAGCGCACCCGCTGGCAAGACTATCCCCTAGATTTAAGCGAGAAACTTAACGCATGTCTGAAAACACCGCTTCGCGCCCCGACCTTCGCAATGTGGCCATCGTGGCACACGTTGACCACGGCAAGACCACCATCGTCGACGCGATGCTGCAGCAGACCCACGCCTTCTCTGCCCACGCAGATGTTGAAGACCGAGTCATGGACTCCGGCGACCTCGAAAAGGAAAAGGGCATCACCATTCTGGCGAAGAACACCACCGTGTTCTACAACGGCCCTTCCGCCAACGGTGAGACCATCACCATTAACGTTATTGACACCCCCGGCCACGCCGATTTCGGCGGCGAGGTGGAGCGCGGCCTGTCCATGGTTGACGGCGTTGTGCTGCTCGTGGACGCATCCGAAGGTCCGCTGCCCCAGACCCGCTTCGTGCTGCGTAAGGCACTGGCTGCTAAGCTGCCCGTGATCCTCGTGGTGAACAAGGTTGACCGCCCCGACTCCCGTATCGACGAGGTCGTTGGCGAGTCCATGGACCTGCTGCTCGGCCTGGCATCCGACCTGGCGGACGAGGTTCCCGACCTGGACCTGGACGCTGTGCTGAACGTTCCGGTGGTGTACGCATCCGGTAAGGCTGGCGCTGCATCCCTGAACCAGCCCGCAGACGGCCAGCTGCCCGATAACGACGACCTTGAGCCGCTGTTCAAGACCATCATCGAGCATGTGCCCGCCCCCACCTATGATCCGAACGAGGTTCTGCAGGCACACGTGACCAACCTGGACTCCTCCCCGTTCCTGGGTCGTCTGGCACTGGTCCGTATCTTCAACGGCACCCTGAAGAAGGGCCAGACCGTTGCGTGGGCACGTCACGACGGTGAAATCAAGAACGTCCGTATCTCCGAGCTGCTGGCGACCAAGGCACTTGAGCGCGTTCCTGCAGAGTCCGCTGGCCCCGGCGAGATCGTCGCAGTGGCTGGTATTGAGGACATCACCATTGGTGAAACCCTGACCGATGCTGAGAACCCCAAGCCCCTGCCGCTGATTAAGGTGGACGATCCCGCGATCTCCATGACCATCGGTATTAACACCTCCCCGCTGGCTGGCCGCGTCAAGGGCGCAAAGGTCACCGCACGTCAGGTGAAGGACCGTCTGGACCGCGAGCTGATCGGTAACGTGTCCATCAAGGTTCTGCCCACCCAGCGTCCGGACGCGTGGGAAGTTCAGGGCCGTGGCGAGCTCGCCCTGGCTATCCTCGTGGAGCAGATGCGCCGCGAAGGCTTCGAGCTGACCGTGGGTAAGCCCCAGGTGGTCACCAAGACCATCGATGGCAAGGTCTACGAGCCCATGGAGCACATGATCATTGACGTGCCCGAGGAGTACCTGGGTGCTGTTACCCAGCTGATGGCTGCGCGTAAGGGCCGCATGGAGAACATGGCGAACCACGGTACCGGTTGGGTCCGTATGGAGTTCGCTGTTCCCGCACGTGGTCTGATTGGTTTCCGTACTCAGTTCCTGACTGAGACCCGCGGTGCCGGTATTTCTTCCTCCTACTCGATTGAGCACGAGCCCTGGGCTGGCGAGATTGAGTACCGCACCAATGGTTCGCTGATTGCTGACCGTGCCGGCGTGGTGACCCCCTACGCGATGATTAACCTGCAGGAGCGCGGCACCTTCTTCGTCGAGCCCACTTCTGAGGTGTACGAGGGCATGATCGTTGGTATGAACTCCCGTGCAGACGACATGGAAGTTAACATCACCAAGGAAAAGAAGCTGACCAACATGCGTTCTTCGACCGCGGACAACTTCGAAAACCTGACCCCGCCGAAGAAGCTGACCCTGGAAGAGTCCCTCGAATTCGCTCGCGAGGACGAGTGCGTTGAGGTGACCCCCGAGGCGATACGTATCCGTAAGGTCATCCTGGATTCCAACGAGCGTGTCCGCGAGTTCCGCCGCCGCGCCCGTGCGAATGACTAATACCGCGTCAACGACTAATGCCGCGGAAGACGTTACATCCTTGAGGCTGTAACTGCCGCGCTGTCGTTGCCCAGTAGCTGTGGTTGACCAAGCGCCGCCGCTACCTTCTGAAGAGGAGGTGGCGGCGGCTCTGTTTAACCACCCGGATTCGTTCGGGACATAATGGCGGGGCAATGGGGGAGGGGGAGGGGAACAGAGCGCTTTTGCTTTCTGCCGAAAACCGCCTCCAAAAACCGCTTCTGAAAAGCCCGAACACCCCGCGCTGCACATGCGAGTGTGTAAGATAAAATAATGCGCCTGCACGGTGGCGGCACTTATCTGCTGCTCACCTCTGCCGCTCAACGATGTAAATTGCCGGCGCGCTATTGACCGTCCAAGAAACCCAACCCTGCGTATGAGAGGGAAAGCCTGTGTCTGAAACCGAGAACACTCAGCCTGATTCTGCGACCCCCAGCTACCCCACGCAGGGTGAGCGCATCGCCCCCGGCTCGCGCCGTGACCTGCTGCCGAATAACTACGATGCGAAGAAGGCACGCATCCTGTTCGTGCATGCACACCCGGACGACGAAACCTCCTCGACCGGCGCGACCATGGCGTACTACGCGCAGAAGGGCGCGGAGGTGTACCTGCTGACCGCTACCCGCGGTGAGCTGGGCGAGGTCATCCCCGAGGAGCTGCACCACCTGGAGGTCGGTAAGCCAGGTTGCCGTGATAACGGTGAGGCGCTGGGCGAGTACCGCACTGGTGAGCTTGCCGGTGCTGTTAAGGCGCTGGGTGTGAAGAAGCAGTTCTTCCTGGGGCAAACGCCCGCCGTCGCTGAGGGCGCGCTGCCGCTGTACCGTGACTCCGGCATGGCGTGGGGTCCGGAGGGTAAGCCCGTCGCCAACCCTGTGGCGGCGGAGGATTCGTTGACCGCGCAGCCGCTGGAACCGCAGGCTCAGGCGCTGGTCGCCGCTATCCGCGCCCTCACCCCGGATGTTCTGGTCACCTACGATTCGGACGGCGGCTACGGTCACCCCGACCACGTGCGCGTGTACGAGATCGTGCGCCGTGCCCTGCAGATCCTTGAAGATGACGAGGGTCGCCCGATTCTCACCTGGGGTATTGAGGGCGAGTTCGACGCAGCTGATCAGCGTCTGCAGGCCGCCATTTACGGTGACGGCACCGCCAAGCGTAAGGCAATGGAGGCGCATCGCACCCAGATTACGGTGGTGGACGAGAAGACTTTTGAGTATTCGAATAAGGTGCCGCAGAAGATTTCTGCCGTGGAGACTTTCCGTGTGCTCGACGGTGACCCGACCGCGACCGTGCACCCGAAGCCGCAGGAGGCGGGTCTGGTGTCGAGCCTGCTGACCGGCTCGATTCTGGGTATTTTTGCCGGTATTGCCGGGTCGATTTACCACGCCTGGGTCGTGTACGCGGGGGATACCGCCCTGCCCCTCGGCTTGCTGGTGGCGTACCTGACGGTTTTCTTCACTGCCCTGTGGTGTGCCCTGTCCTTGCGTCGCGGCTACGCTGCGGCTGTCGTGGCTGTTGCGGTGTTCGTGACCGTGTACGTGCTCGGTTACGGTCGCCCAGATTCGCCGTTTGTTCTGGTGAATCCGGGCCATTCGGCGATTGGCCTGTACGGCGCCCTGTGGTGGTTTGGCGCCCCGGTCGCGGCGATGCTGGGCATGCTCGTGTACACGCGCGCTCGCGTGAAGGACGCGCAGTATTTCTCGCCGCGTGCGGCGCATCAGCGTGCTCGCACCAAGAAGTAAGCGCCAGGAAGTAGGCGCCAAGAAGTGGTCTGAAGCCTATCACTACGTCATAACCTCAGGGAGGGGTGCTCCGATTAGCCGGGGCGCCCCTCCTGCTGTTGTGGGAATGCTGTTGTGGGTGCTTGCACCGCTGTGGTCTTCTAAGCCCACAGGGTAGAGGGCAATAGGAAAGAAAATGTATGCGTTATTCGGTGAATTGTGCGGGGTGGAAATAGTGGCGACTTCATCAAAAAATTCATGTGACGAAGATTTCATTTTTGGCTTAATCTATTTTTAAAAGCCTGCCGACTAGCAATAATGCAAAGAAATACCAGGTCAGCCTAGCCTAAAAAATGCCCTCACAAACCCGTGAGTGTACTGTCTGCTACACCACGAAAATACGGTTAAACAGCCGGTGCGCGATAGACTATACACAGACTTCCCCGCCGGGTACCACCGACTCGGCGGTTTACTCTGTAGATTCTGCCCTGCAGCAGACGACCCGCAGAACGGCGGGCACGGGGCGAACAGCTTGTAGAAAGGCACACCAATGACCTACGTAATCGCGCTTCCCTGCGTGGATGTCAAAGACCGCGCATGCGTTGAAGAATGCCCCGTCGACTGCATCTACGAAGGTGAACGCACCCTGTACATCCACCCGGATGAGTGCGTGGACTGCGGCGCCTGCGAGCCCGTCTGCCCCGTAGAAGCAATCTACTACGAAGACGACGTCCCCGAAGAGTGGAGCGAATACGTCAGCGCTAATGCAGACTTCTTTGACGACCTGGGTTCCCCCGGTGGCGCAGCAAAGCTCGGCCCCACCGGCAAGGACGTGCCCTTCATTGCGGCGCTGCCCCCTCGTGGTGAGTAGTAGCCTGCGGCGAGTAACAAGTTACAACCGCATAGACTAATCGCACCCGCTCACGGGTGCCAAGAGCCTCCATCTAGCACCCGGTGCCCAGGCACCGTCTAGGCGCTGGGATGGAGGCTCTTGCCATAGGCACGGAAGCGCCCGGGCGCTAGACTAAAATGACGAAACTATTCCCAAGCAACCAGGTGACACAATGACTTACGGCCTGAACCTGCCCGAATACCCCTGGGAGGCGCTCGCCCCCTACCGCGCAACCGCAGCCGCCCACCCGGACGGTCCGGTGGACCTGTCCATCGGCACCCCGGTCGACCCGACCCCGCAGAACATTCGCGAGGCGCTGGCGGCAGCCTCCAACGCACCCGGCTACCCGACCACCCACGGCACCCCCGCCCTGCGTGAGGCTATTGCCGAGTGGTTTGCGCGCCGCCGCGGCGTGACCGGTCTGAGCCCGGAGGCGATCATGCCCACGGTTGGTTCGAAGGAGCTCGTGGCATGGCTGCCGTTCCTGCTGGGCCTGGGTCCGGGCGATGTGGTCGTGTACCCGCGCGTTGCGTACCCCACCTACGATATGGGTGCTCGTTTTGCTCGCGCCGAGTCCGTGCCCGCCGACAGCCTGGACGAGCTGGACGCTAACACCCGCAGCCGTGTGAAGCTGATTTGGGTGAACTCCCCGGCGAACCCGAACGGTGTGGTGCGTACCGTGGAGCAGCTGCGTGAGATTGTGGCGCAGGCACGTGAAATCGGTGCCGTGGTGGCATCCGACGAGTGCTACGCGGAGCTCGGTTGGGGTGCTTGGGATGAGGCGCGTGGCGGTCAGCCGGTGCCGTCTATTCTGGATCCTCGCGTGTGCGATGGCGACTTCACCGGTCTGTTTGCCGTGTATTCGCTGTCGAAGCAGTCGAACCTCGCCGGTTACCGTGCCGCGTTCATTGCCGGTGCCCCCGAGCTGATGCCGAACCTGATTAATAGCCGCAAGCACGCTGGCATGATTGTGCCTGCCCCTGTGCAGGCTGCCATGATGGTGGCGCTGGCTGATGAGGCGCATGTGGCGGCGCAGAAGGACCTGTACCGTGCCCGCCGCGAGGTGCTGGAGGAGGCGATTATCGCCGCCGGTGGTCGCATTGAGAATTCTGAGGCTGGCCTGTATCTGTGGACCACTTTCGGCGAGTCTACGTGGGATTCGATTGGTCGCCTGGCGGAGCTGGGTATTATTGCTGGCCCCGGCGTGTTCTACGGCGAGGACGGCGAAGGCTACGTGCGCATTGCCCTAACCGCCTCCGACGAGGCGGTGGCGAAGGCTGCTGAGCGCCTGAAGGCATCTACATCTAAGTAACTGTGTAGCTCCGCTAGCTAACCTGAGCGGCGGAAAGCCCCCGCGCCCTCCCACCAGGGAGGAAACGCGGGGGCTTCGCTGTATCCGCTGATCGCCGCCGGCTGGGAAGCCTGGACGATACGGGCTACTTGCGGTCGCCGGGCAGAACGAACATCTGAACGGTCGGCGGGTTCGGGTTATCCAGAGCGTCCGGAATCAGGTTTCGGGTCACCTTCGCGGAGGTGCGCGACGCCAGCCTGTCCGTAATGCCGGTTGCTACAGCCGTCAGCACGAAGTTCACCGTCACGAAGAGCGCCGCCGCCAGAATCAGGGTCTGCAGTACGTTGCCGTCACCGGAACCGATGCGGCGCGCCGAGGCGAGTAGCTCCGGGTAGGAGATGATGTAACCGAGTGCGGTGTCCTTCAGAATCACCACGAACTGGCTGAGCATCGAGGGCATCATCGCGGTGAACGCCTGCGGAAGCAGAATCCGAATCAGCGTCTGGGTCGGGGTCAGGCCAATCGCAAGACCCGCCTCGCCCTGGCCGCGAGGAAGCTGCTTCACGCCCGAACGCAGCAGCTCAGCAATCACCGAACCGTTGTACAGGGTCAGACCAATGACCACGGCGATGAAGGGCAGCTGAGCAGGCGGAAGACCGCTGTACTTGCCCAAAAAGAGCCAGAAGAAGATCATCATGATTAGCACCGGCACGGCGCGGAAGAACTCCACGACCACGGTGCCGAACCAGCGGATAACGCGGTACTGGGAGAGTCGAGCAATACCGAAGACCACACCGAACACAACCGAGGTAACCACCGAAACCGCTGCCGCCGACAGGGTCGAGGCGAGGCCCGGCAGGTAGTAGGAAGTCCAGGCGCGGGCAGTGAACAGATCAGTCCACTTTTCTGCCTCCAGCTGCTCCTTCTGACCCATCACGGTCAGCACATACACCGCAAATAGTACAAAAAGGACTACCGCAGCAATGTTGAAGATGCGGATACGACGCAGCGCAATAGGGCCCGGCTCGTCGAAAAGCACCGAAGAAGCGGCGCGGGTGTCATTACTGATAAAAGGGTTTTTCATCGCTTCACCGCCAGCTTACGGGATGACCAGGTGGTCAACGCACCAATGGGAACAACAATGATGACGAAGCCCATCGCAAACATGATGAAGATAGCGAGCACCATGTTCGCGTCGAACTCAATCATGGATTTCATCAGCCCGGAGGCCTCAGCCACCGACGCTACCGAGGCGACAGTGCTGTTCTTCGTCAACGCAATCAGAGTATTGCCGAGCGGGGTAATGGCACCGCGTAGAGCCTGAGGGAAAATCACCAGACGGGCGGTGTCGAAGAAACCCAGACCGATAGCGCGTGCCGCCTCAGCCTGACCCTTCGGCACGGTGTTCACACCCGAACGGATCGCCTCGCAAATAAACGCCGAATGGTAAATCGACAGGGCAATGACCGCGTACACGAAGAAGTTCGTGTCGAAATCGTGCGAGAAGGAGAGCTGGAACTGCGTCCACACACCCAAAATGGCGAAAGTCATCATGATGGTGAGCGGAGTATTACGGACAGTATGCACATAGGCGGTGCCCACCCAGCGCAGGGACGGGACGGGGCTGATGCGCATGAGCGCCAGCACGGTACCGAGGACGAACGAGCCAATAGCCGCCCAGAGGGTCAGCTCAATATTGGTCATGAAGGCGCCAACCACATCGTACTTGGACAGGAGGGCGCCGAGTTGGTCAAAGAATGACATTCGTGAACCTCTCTAGAGGCCTAGGCGCAGGAGGTGCCCAGGTGCGGCGGGTTGGTTTCGGTGTTGTAGTGGTAGCCGGTGCCTTCGGTGTACTTGGTGATGAGTTTCTCCCAGGTGCCATCGGCAACCATCTCGTTGATGGCGTTGTTCACGGCTTCGCACTTGTCGGTGCCCTTGGGCAGGCCCACGCCGTAGCGTTCGGTCGTGAAGGGGGAGCCGACCACTTTCAGCTTGCCCTTGTTCGCTTTGGTGGCTGCCAGACCGGCGAGGGTTATGTCGTCGGTGGTGACGGCGTCCACCACGCCGCCGTTGAGGGCGAC
Organism: Rothia mucilaginosa; assembly: GCA_963534775.1. Taxonomy (GTDB): domain Bacteria; phylum Actinomycetota; class Actinomycetes; order Actinomycetales; family Micrococcaceae; genus Rothia; species Rothia mucilaginosa_D. The sequence continues at coordinate 14,215 of CAUSUH010000007.1, forward strand.
CACGCAGTCGGAGTAGCTGTTCTGCTTGACTAGGTTCACGTTCTTGGCGAACTTGTCCTGCACCTTCTGGGCGCTGGTGGAGCCGGTCACGGAGCAGAGGTTCTTGCCGTTGAGGTCGTCGGGGCCCTTGATGTCGGTGTTATCGGCACGCACGAGCAGGTCCTGACCAGCGGTGTAGTAGGGGCCGGCGAAGTCCACGGTCTTCTTGCGGCTTTCAGAGATGGAGTAGGTCGCAAAAATCATGTCTACCTGACCAGTGTTGAGCATGTTTTCGCGGTTAGCGGCGGGGGATTCTACGAACTCAATCTGCTCTTCGGAGTAGCCGAGCTTGCCGGCGACGTAGCGTGCCACCTCCACGTCGAAACCGGTGTAGGTGTTGCCGTCCTGGTAACCGAGGCCGGGCTGGTCTACTTTGATGCCGATGCGGATCTTATGGTCGCTGTCTGCGCTGGAGCATCCGGCGAGGACGCCGGTCAGAGCGAGGGATGCTGCTGCGGCGAGTGCTGCGAGCCTACGTGAATATTTTTGCATGTCGGTCCCTCTGCTTTAGTGGTTGATGATCTTGGAGAGGAAGTCCTTGGCGCGCTCGCTCTTCGGGTTGGTGAAGAACTCGTCCGGGTGCGCCTCTTCGATGATCTCGCCGTCGGCAAGGAAGACGATGCGGTCTGCTGCCTTGCGGGCAAAACCCATTTCGTGGGTCACCACGATCATGGTCATGCCTTCCCTCGCGAGGGAGACCATAGTGTCGAGCACTTCGTTGACCATTTCGGGGTCGAGCGCGCTGGTGGGTTCGTCGAAGAGCATGACCTTGGGCTTCATGGCGAGTGCGCGGGCGATGGCGACGCGCTGCTGCTGACCGCCGGAAAGCTCTGCGGGCATCTTGTGCACCTGGGAATCCACACCGACCTTTGCGAGCAGGTTCATGGCTTCTGCTTCTGCCTCTGACTTGGACATCTTGCGGATTCGGCGGGGCCCAAGGGTTACGTTATCGAGGATGTTCTTGTGTGCGAAGAGGTTGTAGGACTGGAAGACCATGCCGACTTCCGCGCGGAGCTTGGCGAGGGCTCGGCCTTCTTCGGGTAGTTCTTGTCCGTCAATGGTGATGGATCCGCTGGTGATAGTTTCGAGGCGGTTGATGGTTCGGCAGAGGGTGGATTTGCCGGATCCGGAGGGGCCGAGGAGGACGACGACCTCACCTTTTCCCACGGAAAGATTGATGTTCTTCAGAACGTGGTTGGTGCCGTAGTACTTGTTGACGTTGGCGATTTCGATGAGGTTTTTCTGCGCTTCGGGAGCTGCCTGTGCGGACATTTTGAACCCTTTCACGTGAGGTGCGTCTATGATGCGGGTTGTCTGTATGCTGAGCTTTCAGCTTACGCCTCAGGCGGTTTCCTGTCTGCAAAATATTCACTTTACTGTGTAAGCAATGTGAATTTTTAAGCATGAATGCATAGTTATAGTATTTTTGACGTAAAAATATGGGTAAAAAACACCCCATCTTCACAAAAGGCTCTGACTAGGGAATATATTCTTCTCTTTCTCTGCGCACTCACGAGGTGTCAAACGCCTTTGGGGAGGTAGTCACGACTTGGTAAAAATTTCGAAAAAAGCGCACAAAAGTGCCCGATAGGTGAGATAACACCTATCGGGCACTCTTCAACACCCCTCACAAGGGGCTAAAACAGCTTAGGCTTCGTAACCGTTGGGGTTGTTCTTCTGCCAGTTCCAGTGGTCGCGAACCATGGTCTTAATGTCGCGGCTAGCGCTCCAACCCAGATCCGCCAGAGCAGAGGAAGGATCAGCGTAAGAGACCGCAACGTCACCGGGGCGACGATCCACAATCTTGTACGGCAGCTCCTTACCGCACGCCTCCTCGAACGCGTGCAGAACCTGCAGAACCGAGTAGCCGTTACCGGTACCCAGGTTCCAGGTGTGCAGGCCGCCGTGCTGGGTAATGTAATCCAGCGCCTTCAGATGGCCGTCAGCCAGGTCAACCACGTGGATGTAGTCGCGCACGCCGGTGCCGTCAACGGTCGGGTAGTCGTTACCGAAGACGTTCAGGTACTCGCGGCGACCCACAGCAACCTGCGCGATGAAGGGCACCAGGTTGTTCGGGATACCCGCCGGGTCCTCACCGATACGGCCGGACTCGTGCGCACCAACGGGGTTGAAGTAACGCAGCAGGGCAATGTTCCACTTGGAGTCGGACGCAGCCAGGTCGACCAGCATGTCCTCGATGTGCTCCTTGGTGCGGCCGTAGCAGGACTGCGCATCCATGTTCATCTTCTCAATCAGAGGCATGGACTCGGGCTCACCGTACACGGTAGCGGAGGAAGAGAACACGATGGAGTGGCAGTCAGCCTCGTCCATTGCGTACAGCAGGTTCAGGGTGCCAGCCACGTTGGTCTGGTAGTACCACAGCGGCTTCTCTGCGGACTCGCCCACAGCCTTCAGACCCGCAAAGTGAATCACAGCGTCGGGGCGAACCTGCTTGAAGAGAGCCTTCATGCCTTCGAGGTCGAGCAGGTCAACCTTGTGGAACTCGGGGGCGCGACCAGCGAGTTCAGCGACGCGCTTGAGGGACTCCTCGGAAGAGTTTGCAAGGTTATCCATGACGACGACGTCGTGACCTGCCTTGAGCAGTTCAAGTACAGTGTGGGAACCGATGTAGCCGGCGCCGCCGGTAACGAGTACCTTCATGATGTCCTTTCGGGCTTTATATATCCGGAAAAAAGTGCTCCGGATGGGGGACAAAAGCTGTTGAGCTGTATCTAATAGTACAGCCGTGCACGGGGTGTAAGTACTGCGGGACACTGTGCGCTTGTGCACTCTGGTGTGAGCACGTGGGAGGCGTTATTTAGGTGTGTCGACACTTGCCCCCACCCGCAGCCTGAACCCGCCTCTCAGTTGATTTCTAAGCCGACCTCTAATCCCACCGGAAATACCACTGGCGGCTCTGGTGAATAAACTCCGTCAGCTGCTCAAAATCCTCAAACACCTGGAACGGAAGATCGGAACAGAACGCGAACTGCTCGACCGCCAGATTCTTCGCCTCGACCGGGTCGGTGACGGGGCGTTCCACCAGAAATTCCAGGCAATCGGCATTGTCAAGAGCCGCCGGGATTGCGCCGTACTTTTCACGCCAATAGTGGGTGAACGCCAGCTGCGTTTCGGCGTTCGGGCAGTCATTCCAGCCGCCAAAGGGCAGGTACGCGGGAATATCTGCGGGGTCAGCGGTTGGAATCTGCAGCAGGAGCATCTCGCCCTGCTCCTCATCCGAGAGCTCGTAGCAGAGCAGAGCAGAAAGAATCGGGGCGTCATCTTCGGGCTCCTCATCGGGCAGAAAATCGGAGCTCATAAACTCGTCAACAAGCTCATTGAGGTTGAACTCGTCAGGATCGACCTCGTTAGCATCTTCGCCGTCATCGGTAACCTTGCGTAGCTGCTGGGCAATGGCGGCGCTGCCGTACTCTTCAGCGGAGGCGCCGCCTCGGGCGGTACGGTAACGCTGCAGGACAGCACGAGTGTAAGCACTCACCTGCTCGGGGGTCAGCGTCTCAACATCGTCAATGATGTCGTGCTCAAGGGACACCGCAATGACCATGCTTTCAAGCACCGTATCGTTCAGGTTCAGGAAGAAGGGGAAGAACCCCTCCGTGCGTCCCAGCTTAGCCAGCTCATCGTAACGGGCCATGGCATCAGTAGCCGCAGTGCCCATCGGAATACGCTCGTGCGGGTAGGGGAAGAGGCGCGTAAAGTGCCGGTAGGTTTCGCTCATCGTCGGCTCGGGCGCTGTTGACTCGGAGGCTGCTGATTCGGGCACTGTTGATTCGGACGCTGCGGCTTCGGGCATGGGGGGGGCTCCTCTCTGAACGGTACCTATCGCTTGCAACGGTCGCATGCAATGGTCGCTTGCAGTGGCGGGTGCGCGGTACCCGGTACTACCAGCCTAGCGAAAGCCCGAGCAGCTCGCCTTGAAAATGGTCATCGTAGCCGCTGTGGATCCGTGCCCAGCCTATGGCAGCAGCGAAAAGGGGAGAGCAGGGCAGAGAAAAAGGGGGCCGGGATGCTTCACGCCTCCCGACCCCCAACGTTCGCAAGGGCAACCAGCGCTAGTTCAGGTGCAGATTAGTTCAGACCCAGCACTAGTTCAGGTGCAGTGCCTCGTTCAGCTCCACGGTGTTCTTCGCACGCGGCAGAACCTCAATCGCGCCGCTGATCGAGTTACGGCGGAACAGCAGGTTAGACACACCGGACAGCTCCGCAGCCTTCACCACGCGCGCCTCCTGACCGGGCAGCAGAACGCTCACACGCGAACCAGCGGTCACGTACAGGCCAGCCTCAACCACGCAGTCATCACCCAGAGCAATACCAATACCGGACTCCGCACCCAGCAAGGAACGCTCACCAATGGACACGCGCTGAGTGCCGCCACCGGAGAGGGTACCCATCGTGGAGGCGCCGCCACCCACATCCGAGCCGTCGCCCACCACAACGCCCTGAGAAATACGGCCCTCAACCATGGAGGTGCCCAGGGTGCCGGCGTTGAAGTTCACGAAGCCCTCGTGCATCACGGTCGTGCCGGACGCCAGGTGCGCACCCAGACGCAGGCGGTCACCGTCACCAATACGCACGCCGGTGGGAACCACGTAATCCACCAGGCGGGGGAACTTATCAATGTGGCTCACACTCAGGTGGCCCAGCTTGCGTAGACCAATCGCAAGCTTCTGGAACTCGGCGGCAAGCACCGGGCCGTGGTTGGTCCACGCAACATTCGCCAGGGTGCCGAACAGTCCGTCCAGGTTCAGCTCGTTGGGGCGAACCAGGGTGTGGGAGAGCAGGTGCAGGCGCAGGTATGCGTCCAGGGCGTCTTCGGGTGCCTCATCCAGGTTGATGGAGGCGGTACGCACCTCGGTACGGGCGTTGCGCGCCGGGTGCTCAGCGACCAGGTCCTCCAGCTCGTCCGCGATGGACAGATCGGGGGTCTGGGTGAGGGAGGGCGCGGGGAACCAGGCATCTAGGACGGTGCCGGCGTGCTCGCCAGAGACAACAACATTGACCAGTGCGACGCCGGAGGCGTAACGGGGAGTGTTTTCAGACATGCCTTCCATTATAGTTTTGGGGGTGAGAGCCCCTTCAAGACCGTCTCATATGCTCGATATGGGTGTTGTATGCGCGGGTATGTGCGCGGGGGAACCTGTAAGGTGGAAGGATGAGCGTTTCCCCCAATAATTCTGAGCCTCACGAGGTCCCGCAGCCACCGCTGAACCTGGACGTGTCCATGCCAGAGCTGACCCGTGCCCTACTGGATTACGAGTCGGTTTCCGGTAACGAACGAACGATTGCTGACGCCGTGCACACGGCGCTGTCGTTCTGCCCGCACCTGCACCTGACCCGTGACGGGGACGCCATCATTGCCCGCACCGAATTCCCGCCGCTGCCCGGAGCTGAGGGGGAGGGTGCTAAGGGCGAGCGCACCCGCATTATCCTTGCCGGTCACCTGGACACCGTGCCCCTGCCCACCGTTGAGGGCGCCCTGGGCACCGTGCCCGCCACGGTGCGTGAAGAGGAAGACGGGTGCGTGCTCTACGGCCGAGGCGCCACCGATATGAAGGGCGGCGTGGCGGTTCAGCTGAAACTTGCCGCCGAACTGACCGCGCAGGACACCGACTACAACCTGACCTACATCTTCTACGACAACGAAGAGGTCGCCAGCGAACTCTCCGGCCTGGCGCGTCTGATTCGCAACCACGGTGAGCTCATCACCGACGCAGACTTCGGTGTGCTGCTCGAACCGACCAACGGCACCATCGAGGGCGGCTGCAACGGCACCATGCGTTTCTTCGTGCGCACCCGCGGCCTCGCCGCCCACTCGGGGCGTGCATGGCGCGGTGAGAACGCGATTCACGCCCTGGCACCGGCGTTGGCGGCGCTCGCCTCCTACGAGCCGAAAACCATCGCTGTGGAGGGCCTGGATTATCGTGAGGGCCTGAACGCGGTGCAGATTTCTGGTGGCGTTGCCGGTAACGTGATTCCTGATGCGGCGGCAATGCACGTGAACTACCGGTTTGCGCCCGATAAGACCCTGGACGAGGCGGTCGCCCACGTGCGTGAGGTCTTCGCCGGATACGAGCTGGATTTTGTGGATCTTTCCCCGGCGGCTCGTCCCGGCCTGGATACCCCGCTGGCGGCTTCCCTCATTGAGGCGGTGGGCGAGGAACCTCAGCCGAAGTACGGCTGGACGGATGTGGCGCGCCTGAGCGAGATCGGTATTCCCGCCGTGAACTTCGGCCCCGGCGACGCCCTGCTGGCTCACACCGATAATGAGCACGTGAGCTTTAGCCAGCTGACCCGCTGCCACGCGGATTTGCGTGCCTGGCTGCTCAGCGACCGCGACGAGGACTAGTCGCGGCGCTGATTCTGCCGGTGCTGGCGCTACTATTTGAATTTAGGTGACCGTCAGGGGTTGACGGTCCTGCATGATATGAGATTGACATGAACTTTCTTCTGATTCTGCTTGCCCTGCTGATTGTGGGCATTACGGCGCTCTCTGTTGTGGCGCTCGGCGGTGAGCGTGCCGTGCCCGGTGCCGCGTTCTTTAGCGGCGTGGGCCGTGACGGCCTGGGCACCTTTGACCGCGTGGAGGACTTGACGACTGCGGTTCGTTTCTTCGGCAATCCCGAGGACGAAAAGGCGTCTGAGAGCGAGCTGGCAGCCGGTGATGCTTCTGCCGAAGCAGCCGCAGAATCCGCTGACGCTAACGTGGCTGCCGCTGAGCCGGTTCGCCGCGTCGCGGTTCCGCTGGCTGATGATGCGGAGAGCACCTTGAGTGCGCATGACTTTGTGGAGAAGCGAAAGAACGCCACGGCGGCTTCCTCTGATCAGGATGCCGTTCCGGCTGAGGGGAGCTAAGGTCGGTGAGTGTTCCTTCTCAGCACACTAGCCCTGTTCCGCCTGCCCGCGCTAACTCCGCCGCTGAATCTGCCCCTCTCACCCCCTCCGCGAAGGAGCAGAGCGAGTCTTTTGATGAGCTGCTGACCTGGGCGTATACCGCCGCCGGTGAGCGTCTGCACCGGGTGGGGGCGCGTCTGCGTACCCTGCCCGCGTGGCTGTCGGTGCTGCTGATTTATGGCCTGTCCCGCGTGTGGGGCTTCATTGTGTTTGCCGTGGTCGGTCAGCAGCAGTTGCGCAGCCCGTGGGGTCAGCACCTGGATTATTTGTCGTTCATTAGCATCTGGGATGCCGGCTGGTATGAGCAGATTGCGGTACAGGGCTACCCGAGCCAGCTGCCGGTGGATGCAACGGGTGCGGTTCAACAGAATCAGTGGGCTTTTTACCCGATTTTTCCGCAGCTTTCCGGCGCTATTAGTCATGCGACGGGCATCGGGTACTACCCGGTGGCGGCGACGGTTGCTCTGCTTGCCGGTTTCGCGGCGGCGTGGGTAATTTACCTGCTGTTTGAGGCGTCGTTGAAGGCGACCGGTTTTATCAGTGAGGAGTCGCCTTCTGCGCTGTCCATATGGGCTGTGGCGTTGGTGTCCTTCTTGCCGGTGGCGCCGGTGCTTCAGGTGCCGTATGCGGAGTCGCTGAACCTGGTGTTCCTTGCCGGTGCCCTGCTGTGCCTGGTTCAGGGACGCTACGGTCTGCTGGTTCCTGTGGCGGCTTTGGCGTGCCTGTCCCGCCCGGTGGGTGTGCCCCTGGGTGCGGCTGCCGGTCTGTGGTGGTTTGCGTGCTGGGTTCGTTCGAGCCGCCAGTCGGGTATGGGTACGGCGTTTGTGCGTCATCTGGGGCAGCTGGTGAGCGCCCTGGTGGTGTGTGCGTGTGCGCTGGTGTGGCCTGCGATTGCGTGGTGGGCTACGGGCCGTGTGGATGCGTACACCGCCACGGAGACGGCGTGGCGCGGCACCCATTTGGCGCCGATTCAGCCGTGGCTGTCTCAGGGTTACCTGTATTTTGGGTATGCGGCTCCGGTGCTGCTGACCCTGCTGATTTTGGGCTTTATTGCTCTGTGTTTGAGCCCGTTGGCGCGTAGGGTTTTGGCGGCTCCGCTGAACCTGTGGTGCCTGAGCTATTTTGCGTATTTGATTCTGTTTTTGAATCCGCAGTCGTCGACGTTCCGCCTGCTGTTGCCGTTGTTCCCGCTGGTGATTGTGGTGGCGGCGGCGAGCCGTTCGCGGGCGTATCGTTGGGCGCTACTGGTGGCGGGTGCGTGTGCGCAGTGGGGCTGGGTTGGCTGGCTGTGGCATTGGAAGCAGCTCCCCGGCGGCGGGGATTATCCGCCGTAAACCGCTGAATTTATCCAAGGGCTGTTTGAGACCGCCGGTGTGCTGCCGGCGGTCTTTTGTGTTCGGGAGGCGGGCGTGCCTGCGGTTGGAGCCGCAGCGTTTAACCCCGGCGGTGGGGATTACCCGCCGTAAACCGCTGAATTTATCCAACGGATGTTTGAGACCGCCGGTGCGCTGCCGGCGGTCTTTTGCGTTCGGGAGGCGGGCGTGCCTGCGGTTGGAGCCGTAGCGTTTTAACCCGGCGGTGGAGACTACCCGCCGTAAACCGAATATTGTGTCGGGAGACCGCCGGTGTGCTGCCGGCGGTCTTTTGCGTTCTTAGCCGTGGGCGCAATACCCCTCCGCGGTGCTGTAGCGTACGCCTTCTGCTTGTCCAGAGCTTAAAGACACGTCCAGAAAGCGCCGCGGGTTCGGCGGTGCTGGCTCGGAACTGATAATCTATATTCTGTGTTTGGTATTAGTGGCACCGAGTTGATTATTTTGGCCATCATCACGTTCGTGGTGATTGGTCCCGAACGCATGCCCGAATACGCCCGACAGATCCGTGAATTCGTCAAGATGGTGCGCCGCATGGCGTTCGACGCGAAGGACGACTTCAAGGAAGCCCTGGGCGAGACGGGTCTGGAAGATATTAACTGGCGCCAGTACGACCCCCGCCAGTACGATCCGCGCGTGATTGTGAAGCAGGCATTCGCTGAGGATGACGCAGAACGTGAGCGTGAGGCAAGGGAACGTGAAGAGGCGTTGCTGAAGGAGAAGGAAAAGTCGGAGAGCCGTGCTCTTCCGCGAGGCGCATACGCCCCCTTCGATGTGGACGCAACCTAAGATTTTGAAGCGAAAGAAACCCCGCACCGTGATGGTGCGGGGTTCTTTCTATATCTCAGCTGTTTGGCCGTGCTGTTTAGCCGGCAGCTTCTGGATGCTTGGTCCTAGACGCTTGATTCTAGACGGCTACATCTCTTAGACAAAGAGCGGCAGGCTCTGACCCGCCCTCGACTCGCCCGAGTGCAACAGCTGCGAGGCGATGGACTGAATCTCTTCGGCGGTGGCCGAATCCGGGTGGCTCCAGACCACGGGGGTTCCCTCGTCGCCGCCGGTACGCAGGTTCACGTCCAGCGGGACAGAACCGAGCAGCGGTACCGGGTAGGAGAGCGCCTCCGAAAGACGCTCAGCGAGCACCTGACCGCCGCCAGAACCGAACATATCGAGCACGGTACCGTCCGGCAGGGTCATGGCAGCCATATTCTCGACCACGCCCACGACCTTCTGACCGGTCTGCAGACTCAGGGTGCCGGCACGCTCCGCCACATCCACCGCGGCGTGCTGCGGGGTGGAAATGAGCACCAGCTCCGCATTCGGCAGCAGCTGAGCCATGGAAATCGCAATATCGCCGGTACCGGGCGGCAAATCGAGCAGCAGCACATCCAGGGCACCGAAGTGCACGTCCATGATGAACTGCTCCAGGGCGCGGTGCAGCATGGGGCCGCGCCACGCCACCGGCTCGTTGCCCTTGAGGAACATGCCGATAGAAATCACGCGAATAAAACCGCCGCTGACCTTCTGCTCACCCCAACGCTGGGCGGGGGCGGGCACATCCACGGTCGGCGGAAGAATCAGGTCATCCAGGCGGGTCGGGGCATCGGTAATACCCAGCAGACCCGGGATGGAGAAGCCGTGTACATCCGCGTCAATAATGCCCACCGCAAGCCCGCGCGAAGCGAACGCGGCGGCAAGATTCGCGGTCATGGAGGACTTACCCACGCCACCCTTACCGGACACCACACCGAACACGCGGGTCAGCGAACCGGGGGCGGTGAACGGGTTGGAACGCTCCGGCTTGAGCATCGAACGCAGGGCGGAACGCTGCTGTGGGTTCATCGCACCCACCTGCAGCTGCACACGCTCAATGCCCTCAACGGTGGCGGCGGCATCACGGACCTGCTGCTCTATGGTGTTCTTCAGCGGGCAACCCTCAATGGTGAGCAGAACCTTCACCTCAGCCCAGTGGCGACCGGGAATCGGCTCACCGCGCTCATCCAGTTCAGGATGCACGAGCGCAGTCTCAACCATGCCCAGCTCCGTAATGGGGCGGCGCAGTTCGGGGTCCTCGACGCGGGCGAGCGCCGCGTAGAGCGCATCCTGCAGGGGCGAATTAGTAGTCACGGGCGTCTCCCTCACGGGCGCGCTCTGCCTGCTGCTGTGCCTGCTGGGATTCGCGGCTCTGAGGCTGGCTCAAATCGCCGCGGTGGGGATCCTGTGCGGAGTCCTTCGCGGCGCGTTCAGCCTTGTCAGAGAGCTGCTCGGTACCGTTCTCAGTACCCTCAGAGCTCTGGTCCTCAGAGTTCTGAGCCTCAGAGTTCTGAGCCTCAGAGTTCTGAGCCTCAGAGCCCTGCTCCTCAGCGTCCTTCTCCTCACCCTCGGAAGTGTCGATATCGTCGATAGCCTCCTCCAGGTCCTCAATGTCCTCACTGATGTCCTGCAGCTGCTCGGCGTGACGCTCCTGCTCCTGCGCAATGTTCTGCAGTTCCTCAAGAATGTCACGCAGCTCGCTACGGACGAAGTCACGGGTCGCAACCTCACGCAGAGCAATACGCAGCGAAGCAATCTCGCGGGTCAGGTACTGGGTCTCCTCCAGGTTCTGCTGATCGCGCTTGCGGTCCTCAGACGCCACCACGCGGTCGCGGTCATCCTGACGGTTCTGCGCCAACAGCAGCAGGGGAGCAGCGTAAGAAGCCTGCAGGGACAGCATCAGGGTCAGCAGGGTGAAGTTCAGGCTACGCGGGTCGAACTGCATCTCCTCCGGCGCCAGGGAGTTCCAAGCAAGCCACACGCCACAGAAAATGGTCATCCACATCAAAAACTGCGGGGTACCCATGTAGCGTGCGAACGCCTCAGTCATGCGGCCGAAAGCGTCCGGGTTGGGGCTCGTGAACAGCTTCGGCTTGCGGGTGCCGGGGGTGCTCAGCTGCGAGTCGCTACGCTGCGGGCGGGAGTCGCCGCGCTCGCGGTTGCGTTCAGCGTACTTCTTCTCCAGGCGGTCTTTGAGAATGCGCGCCTTATCGATGCGGGGGTTCTCTTCGGTACGGTTTGCGTCGCGGCGGTTCGATTCAGCCAAAGCGTCGTCCTACCTTTCGTACGGGAGTTCCATCATCGTAAGTTCGCCAGTCTTCGGGCAGGAGCGCATCGAGCACGTCGTCGATGGTCACTGCGCCTACCAGGCGGTGCGATTCGTTCACAATGGGAACGATGGTCAGGTCGTAGGTTGCCAGCACGCGTGCCAGCTCTTCCAAACTTGCCTGGTCAGAGACAGGCTCAGTGTCGGTATCGAGGATGTGACCAATCGGCTCGCTCGGCGGCACACGCAGCAGCTTCTGCATGTGCACCAGACCCAAGTACTTGCCGGTCGGGGTTTCCAAGGGCGGGCGGGTCACCATGACGGCAGCCGCCATCGCCGGAGGGATCTCCTCGGCGCGGATGTGCGCGAGCGCCTCCGCGACGGTCGCCTCGGGGGAGAGGATAATCGGCACCGGGTTCATGAGCGAACCGGCGGTACCTTCGTCGTATTCGAGCAGTCGACGCACGTCGTCTGCTTCGTCGGGTTCCATGAGTTCGAGCAGCTTTTCACGCTGGGCGTCGTCCAGCTCGATGAGAAGGTCGGCGGCGTCGTCCGGTTCCATTTCTTCGAGGACCTGCGCGGCACGCTCGTCGTCCAGGTGCGACAGAATCTGCACCTGGTCCTCGGCGGGCAGCTCCTGCAGAACGTCCGCGAGGCGCTCATCCTGCAGTTCGGCGGCGATTTCGACCATGCGCTTATCGCTCATCTCGTGGATAGCGTCCGCAAGGTCGGCGGGCTTGGAGTTTTCGTGGTTAGCGACGAACGCGGTTGCCGCCTGCGGCTCCACGTCGGTGGAGAGCACCGCCTCGTCCCAGTCGACAATGAGGGTCTCCTTGGAGCGGCGGCGCCACGTGCTGGAGCCGGAGTTGACGCGGGAAACGAACAGCTCGGTCACGCCCCAGTCGCCGTTGCGGCGCTGCTCAATGGCGACGTCCTCAATGACCGCGTCGCCGCTGCCGTCGAGCAGGCGCACGCGGCGGTCAAAGAGCTCACCGACAATGAGAGTCTCAGAGTTGCGCTGTTCAAAGCGGCGCAGGTTCACCAGGCCGGTTGAAATGATCTGTGAAGCGTCGATACTTCGCACACGGGTCATGGGCATGAACACGCGTTTCTTGCCGAGCACCTCAACGATGATGCCGACAACAATGGGTTCGCTGCCCTTGGCGGGGCGGGCGCCCGCAATGGACGCGCCCAGGCCGCGTTTGAGCACGACGACATCTCGGAGACGGCCGAGGCGGTCACCGAAGGGGTCAAAAACGTCGAGGCCCAAAAGGCGGGCAATGTAAATCTTGCTGGGGGTGCTGAACTTCGAATTGCTCACCTCTCTAGGGTACGCTCCGCCGCGGGGATTCGCACTTTGAGAAGCCTAATTGAACAGGCGTTTGCTACGCCTGTAGAGGAGCTGACTGCCCGCCGGGTCCAGGGGTGGGGTGGGCGGTAGAATAGGAGCCATGACTTCTAACCTGCCGAATATTCCCTCGACCCCGCCTTCTTCATATCTGGCGTCGCGCCTGGCGCAGGCACAGGGCAAGCCCCTGCCCGCCGGTGAGGCGATCGCCTCCTTCGTTCGTCACGATGATGCGCTCGCCGCTTTTGATGTGCTCAGCGAGCAGGATTATCCGGTCACGGCGCTGTACCTGGTCAATGACGGTATCCGCCAGGTGGAGTACCCGGTACAGCCCGGTTATGGTCGTGCCCTGATTTCTTCGGCGATTCAGGGCGCGTCGATGGGCCTGGTGTTTTCGGTGCTGTTGACGCTGACCGGTGACTCTTTTACGTCGGTGGCGCTAAAGTACGTGCCGCTGTCGGTGGCTGTGTTTGTGCTGTGGCAGATGTTCATTCTGCGCCGCGGCAGGGGTGTTCGTTACCCGATGCGTACCGAGGCGATTCCCTCGCGTACCGTGATGTACGCTCTGCCGGAGTACGCTCAGGATGCGCGCCGCGTGCTGGGTGCGCACCCTCGCTTCTCGGCGGCGGTTGCGGCTGCGCGTGCGGCGGCAGCTCCGGAAGCTTCGCAGGCTCGTGCGGCTCAGAGCACCGTTTCGATGAATGGTGCACCGGTTCCGACCGGTGCGCCGAAGGCTCCTTCGTACCGTGCGCAGGCCGGTAGCCAGCCGGCGCCGAACCAGAACCTACCCGAGCGTGATACGACCGCGCAGAACGCGGTGGCTCAGAGCGCGGCGCAGAACATGCCGGCACCGGTTACCCCCGCTCAGCCCGCCCCGTCCGCACAGGTTGCACAGTCCACTCAGCCTGCCGAACAGACAAGTACCGGTCAGGCGACCGCTCAGAAGTCAGATACGCAGAAGCGCCCGGCACAGCGGTACGGTCTGCGCGTGGACGACCCGGAAGAATACGCGAAGCTGATTCAGCCCAAGCCGCAGCGTCCGACTCCGCGCCCGCAGGGCCTGCACGATAAGTCCTCGCACGGTAATTCCTCGAAGGACTCCGAATAGCTGTAAGGCACAACGGCGGGAAACAGACATAGAAGAAACGCGAAAGCCCCTCACCGAACGAATCGGTGAGGGGCTTTCCTTATAAGACGTTACTAACGTAACTGGGGGGGGGGCTAGGCGTTACTTCGCCAGGTTCGCCATCCACTCCTCAATGCCCTCAACGGTGCGCGGCAGCGCAGCGGAGAGGTTCACGTTGCCGTCCTCGGTGCAGAGCACGTCGTCCTCAAGGCGGATACCGATACCGCGGTACTCCTCGGGGATAGACATGTCCTCTTCCTTGAAGTACAGTGCCGGCTCAATGGTGAAGACCATACCCGGCTCCAGCTCAGCCCACATGTACAGCTCAGCCTTCGCCTGCGCGCAGTCGTGCACGTCCAGGCCCAGGTGGTGGCTGGTGCCGTGCGGCATCCAGCGGCGGTGCTGACCGCCCTCAATGGTGAGGGAAACCTCCGCGGAAACCGGCAGCAGGCCCCACTCTTCCAGACGGTGAGCCAGAACCTCCATAGCGGCGTCGTGCAGTTCGTGGAACTTACGGCCCGGCTTAGCCACAGCGAATGCGGCGTCAGCAGCCTCCAGCACAGCGTTGTAGACCTTCGCCTGAACCTCGGTGAACTTACCATTCACGGGGAAGGTGCGGGTCACGTCTGCGGTGTACAGGGTGTCGTCCTCAACGCCTGCGTCCAGCAGCAGCAGCTTGCCGTCGTCGACGGTGCCGTTGTTGCGGATCCAGTGCAGGATGGTTGCGTTGTTACCGCACGCTGCGATGGTGTCGTAGCCCAGGTCGTTACCGTCGGTACGTGCCACGGAGAAGAACGCGGTCTCAACGACGCGCTCACCGCGGTGGTGTGCAACAGCCTTCGGCAGGGAGCGAATGACCTCTTCGAAGCCCTTGACGGTCAGGTCAACGGAACGCTGCAGGTTCTCAATCTCGATAGCGTCCTTAATCAGGCGAGCCTCGGAGAGAGCCACAGCCAGTTCGGAGTCCAGCTTGTCAGCCTGCTCCAGCTCCACGCCGGTGTTGTAGCGGGAGGTGTCAACCAGCGCGTCAACAGCCGGGTCAACGTTGCGGACCAGGCGGATGTTCACGCCACCCAGGCCCTGGTTGCCGGCGTTCTTGGTGATAGCAACCTCAAGCTCGGACAGGTCGCGGGTACGCAGACCGTAACGCTCGGAGAATTCCTTCAGGGTGGGGCGGGGGCCAACCCAGAACTCGCCGTAGCGTGCATCCGCGTAGAACTCTGCGGTGTCGCGGCCAGCCAGCGGACGGAAGTACAGGGTGACCTCGTGGTTGGAGCCGTTGTCGCCGGTACCCTCTTCGACGGGCTCGAAAATCAGCACAGCGTCCGGCTCGTGGTCGATGCCCAGACCGGTCTGGTGCGCAAACGCCGAGTGGGGGCGGAAGCGGTAGTCGCAGTCGTTGGAGCGGACCTTCAGCGGGCCTGCGGGCAGGACGAGGCGCTCGCCGGGGAATGCCTTGGAGATCTTGGCGCGGCGCTCAGCGGCGTAGTCTGCCACGGGCTCGCGGGTGTAGCCGTCATCTTCGGCAGGTGCCCAGTTTGCGGCAATGAATTCGGTGAACGCAGACGCCTTAGGGGTGCTGCGGTGGTCAGTCTTCTGAGCTTCGGTGCTCTTCTCATTGTTCTCAGTCATGGGTTAATCATATCGTCTTCAATACTGGTGGGCAGGTGTTTTAGCGCTTTTGACCATAAGAGGGGGCACGGTGGGGCAGAATATATCTTTGACTTGCGACCGGGTGCCTGATATTGCGCCGCCGATATTGGTAGGGTTGAATCAGAAGAGTAGATGACATACCTTAAAACCCCGCTGAGGTGGCGACGAACTAGCAGGGGCGGGGAAGGAGAGAAGATGACGCAGACAGAACACCGAAATAGTGCACCGCAAAATACTGCGCAGCAGGTACCGCAGCCCGCTGAATCGGGCGCGCCTGAAAACCTGAACCGTGCCGGGCGCTACGATCTGCATATTCACTCCGCTATTTCTGACGGTACGCAGAGCCTGACCGAGCTGGTGCCGCTGATTGCTCACGCCGGGTTGGCGGGTTTCGCGCTGACTGATCACGATACGACGGCTGGGTGGGCGCAGGCGGCTCAGCTGGCGGATGAGCACGGTCTGGATTTTCTGCCGGGTGCCGAGTTCTCCTGCCGGTACCGTTACACCGATGGTGAGGGCCGCGCACGTACGAAGACTATTCACCTGCTCGCTTATGGTTTTGACCCGGTGGATTCGGAGCTTGCGCGCCGTGTGGAGGCGATTCGTGCCAGCCGTGCGGGCCGTGCGCAGGCTATTGTGGACCGCCTTGCCGCCGACTACCCGCTGACCTGGGATGACGTGTTGGTGCAGGTGGGGGAGGGGAACACGGCGGTGGGCCGCCCCCATATTGCTGATGCGCTGGTGGCTGCCGGCGTGGTTGCTGATCGTTCTGAGGCTTTTGCGAAGCTGCTGTACACGGGTAGCCCCTACTATGTGCCGCAGCAGGCGCTGGACCCGTTGGAGGCGGTGCGTCTGGTGCGTGAGGCTGGGGGTGTGCCGGTGATTGCGCATCCGATGAGTACGATGCGTGGGCCTGCGTTGAGCCTGGAGTACCTGGGTTTGATGGTGGACGCTGGCCTGGCGGGTGTGGAGGTGTATCACCGTGAGAACTCCCCGGAGGACCGGGCGCGTCTGCTGGAGTTCATTGAGCGTCAGCGTGCGGCGGGCCGTGAGGTGCTGGTGACGGGTTCGAGTGATTATCACGGTGCGGGTAAGCCGAACCTGCTGGGTGAGAACACGACGGATGCGGTGACGGTGGCGCGTATCCGCGAGCAGCTGGCTTCTCAGTAGTAAGACGAAAGAGTGTGGGGCGGGTTCCTTGCTGGGAATCCGCCCCACACTCTTAACACGTGCTCTCACGAACGCGCAGACAAGACAGCCTAGACGCTCTCACGCGATGCATGATGCTGCAACACCGCACCCGCATCAACCGCATCCCGCTGAGCAGCCGCCCGCGCCGCACGAGCCTTAGCCCGCGCCTGATGCTGACGCTGACGACGCAACTCATCACGCCCATCAATACGCATCTTCTTATCCACCGCATCCATCGACCGGTGACGCACAAACCGGCACGACGCACCCTCAACCGGCTGCGTAGTCTCCGTGAGCGTATCCAACACAGCCTTCAGCGCATGACGGCTCGCCGCAGTCAACGCATCACGACTCGTACCGCCACGAACACCCACCGTACGCTTCGGCGTGAACAGCACACTCGCCCCACGCGGCACACCGCGATACTCAGCGAACGATACCGGATCCACACCCAGGCGCTTAGCCATCACCTCAATAGCCGGCGGATTCTGATCCACACACACGAACTTACGGCCCAGCTGAGCCGCCGCCGCACCCGTAGAACCAGAACCAGCGAAGAAATCCAACACCCAATCACCCGGGCGGGAACTCGCCGCAATCATACGACGCAACAGGCCCGTAGGCTTCTGCGTGGGATAACCCGTCTTCTCCTTGCCCGTCGGCGACACAATAGTATGCCACCACACGTCCGTAGGGAGCTTACCGCGAGAAGCCTTCTCCTCAGTCACCAAACCGGGAGCCATATACGGTTCACGATCGACCTCCGCAGTATTGAAGTAATAGCTGCGGTGATCCTTCGCGTACATCAAAATATTGTCGTGCTTCGTCGGCCAGCGGCGCGTAGACTTCGCGCCGTAGTCATAAGCCCAAATCAGCTCATTAATGAAGTTCTCACGACCAAAAATCATGTCGCACATAATCTTCACATAATGAACCTCACGCCAATCCAGGTGCAGGTACAGGGTGCCGTCCTGCGCGAGCAGACGATGCGCCTGCTCAATACGCGGCGCTAGGAACGCCCAATAATCCTCGAACGAGTCGTTATAGCTCGCCAGAGTCTGCAGGGTGCTCGAATAGCTCTTGCCCTTAAAACCGGTGCGGTCACCCTTCTCAGAAGCTTCCGCGCTCAAAGTGCGGCGCGTCTGCTTCTTACCCGTATTGAACGGCGGGTCAATGTAAATCACGGTGAACGCACCATCGGGCAGCTCACGCAGATACTCCAGGTTATCTGCCTGCACCAGCAGCGACGGGCCCTGCGGATCGAAAACAGCCGAATCCGCGGGGTGCGCCTCAGCGGCAGGAGAGGGCGCGGCAGACGCCGGGGATGCTGAAATACCCAACCCCGGCCCTAGCCTTCAGAACCAGCACGGTCAGCGCCACGGCCCTTACCGCGAGAACCCTCAGTACGGGAGCCTTCAGCACGCGAGCCTTCAGAGCGGCGGCGGGTGCGGCGGCGACCCTCACCCTCCACCGGCTGACCCTCAACGCGGCGGGTACGGCGACGCTGACGAGGCGCACGCTCAGAACGCTCAGAAGAACGCTCGGTACGCTCGGATGCGCCCTGCTCGTTACGCTCTGCACGCTCGGAACGGTCGGAACGCTCAGTGCGCTTGCAGCCCTCGGAGCGGCTACGGCGCTCGCCGCGGCCCTCACCGGAACGACCGCCAGAACGACCACCGTCGGGGCCACCGTCACGGGAACCGCGGGAACGGCGCGAACCCTTCTCACCGTCACGACCGCCAGAACGGCCACCATCGCGGCCACCGCGAGAACGAGCCGGACGGCCATCACGAGAATCGCGGGCGCTCTCAAAGAACTCATCGCCCATGCCCTCAGCCACACGCTCCTCGCGCGGCAGGCGGCCCTTGGTGCCAAGCGGAATGTTCAGGTCGTAGAACAGGTGCTCAGAGGAAGAGTAGGTTTCAACCGGCTCGGGAACACCCAGCTCCAGGGCGTCGTTAATGACCTTCCATCGCGGCAGGTCATCCCAGTCAACCAGGGTCACGGCGGTACCCTCATTGCCCGCACGACCGGTACGGCCGGTACGGTGCAGGTAGGTCTTCTCATCCTCAGGCACGCGGTGGTTAATCACGTGGGTCACGTCTTCAACGTCAATACCACGAGCCGCCACGTCGGTCGCAACCAGAATATCGACCTTGCCGGTGCGGAACGCCTTCAGCGCCTGCTCACGCGCAACCTGGTTCAGGTCACCGTGTAGGGGAGCGGCAGCGAAGCCACGGTTCACCAGCTCCTCCGCCACGCGGGCAGCGTCACGCTTGGTCTTGGTGAAGATGACGGTACGGCCGCGGCCGGTAGCGCGCAGAATGCGGCCAATCATCTCGTCCTTGTCCAGGTGGTGTGCACGGTAGACGACCTGGCGGATCGACGCCTTAGTCTTCGAGGCGTCCTCGGGGTCAGCGGCGCTAATGCGCATGGGCTTGGTCATGTACTGGCGTGCCATCGCAATGACCGGGCCGGGCATGGTTGCGGAGAACAGCATGGTCTGGCGGTCCTCGGGCAGGTAGCTGAGGATCTTCTCAACCGACGGCTGGAAACCCAAATCCAGCATCTCGTCAGCCTCATCGAGGACCACGATCTTGACCTGCTTCAGGTTCAGGAAACCCTGCTGGTACAGGTCGATAATGCGGCCGGGGGTACCCACCGCAACCTCCAGGCCGCGGCGCAGCAGCTCAGCCTGAGGCTCAATCGGCACACCACCGTACAGGGTGGCGACGCGGGCGTTGCGCAGCTTCGCAGCAATCGCCAGATCCTCGCCCACCTGAATAGCAAGCTCACGGGTCGGAACCAGAATCAGCGCCTGAGGTGCGCCGGGGTACTCCAAATCAGCCCAACCCTCATCGTCTCGGCCGACCACACGCTGAATGGTGGGCAGACCGAAGCCGAGGGTCTTACCGGTACCGGTCTTCGCCTGACCAATGATGTCCTGGCCAGACAGAGCCACGGGAAGAGTCAGCTCCTGGATGGGGAAGGGGGAGGTAATGCCAACCGCCGCGAGGGCGTCGCTAATATCCTGGCGAACGCCGAAGTCGGCGAAGGACTTTGCAGTCTGAGTGGTTTCCTGCGTGTTCGTTTCAGTCACTGGACCGTATCTTTCTACCCCTGTTCGGGGTGTGTTTCTCCCCGAAACGGGGGTGCACCAGCCAGCGCCCCAACGGTGGAGGCGGTGACGGGCGGGCGTCGAAAGCCGGCCGCGGGAAATTCTTACACGGGAAATTCTTACCGAGACGCCGCCTGCACGCATGGTTATTACTCATGGTTCATTCATGATGAGAAGGCGGTGCAGCCTCGGGGTCTTGAAAGGGGTACGACCGGTCATTCACTTAACCCCTCAATATTAACCCGGATTTGCTTCCGGCGCACCCCCGACCGGTTGTGGTGTGCGCCCGTGATGGGCGATATACCGCCCCAAAACCGGGTGTCGCGAGGTTTTCGCACGGGCGGTTTAAAACGCAAACCCCCGCATTCGGCACGGCGTAACCGTACGGCGCATACAGCGCACGCACACAGCGCATAAAGCGCGGTTACGCATCATGACGGATGCGGGGGAAGCTAAAACTAAAGGGGGTTCAGCTACCGAAACTAATTAGGCGCCGATACCGAAGCCCACGTGACGCTTAGCGTCGGAACCCAGCTCAACGTAGCCAATCTGAGCGCCAGAAATCAGGGTGGTGTTGCCCTTATCGTCCATAATCTGCAGCAGCGAGCCGTCCTCAATCGCCTTAGCGACCTTCTCCATGAGGATTTCCTTAGCCTCACTGGTCTCAACAATAATTTCACGAGCAATGTGGCGAACGCCAATCTTGATTTCCATGAGTCTCCTCGCAGAATAGTCCGGGGCCGCTATGCGTGCGCCCGGAAAGAAACTTACCTTACTTAGTTTCTACTCTAGCGTGAATGCGCTCATTGGCACCGTGAACGGGCGGTACTTCGCCGGGGGCTAATAAAATACTCCACCGACGAACACCAGCAGCAAACGCAAAACACAGAAAAACGTGGCGGGGGAGCGCAGGCTCTTAAGAGTCCTCCACCTGAATACCGTAGATAGTCTCCAGCGCCTGCACGTAATCCTCCGTGCGGCCCTCAGCCGCAAGCTTCTTGGCGCGCACCGTCGGGGTGTGCAGCAGAGACTTCACCATGCGACGCATCGCCAGCTCAAACTGCTCCGTCGCCGCACCGCAACCAAACTGGCTACGCACCTTCTCCAGCTCGGAATCCAGCACGTCCATGGTGTGCGAGCGCAACGCAACAATCGCGGAGTCAATCGTGCGCGAACGCTGACGGGACAGGAACGCCGCAAGCTCAGACTCCACGATGCGCGTAGCCGTCGCCACGGACTCCTCGGTTTCCTCGGGTGCGGCAAGGCGCACCGATTCGAGGGTAATCAGCTCAACGTTTGGCAGGTCAGCGACCGAGGGGTCAAAATCACGCGAAAGCGCCAGGTCGAGAATCGTGTGGTGACCGCCCGGAATCTGCTCGGGAAGCAGCGGATCGGAGCCGCCGGAGCAGCCAATAATGACGTCGGCAGAAGCCATCGCCTGCTCCATGCCGTCCACCGGCACCGCAGAAACCTCGCGCTTTGCCGCGAACTCGGCGGCACGACCCGAACGGGAATTGACCCAAATATCGGTGCAACCGCGCTCGCGCAGCGCCGCAATGGTCGCGCCCGCGTAAGCGCCCGTACCAAAAATCAGGGCGCGGCGGGTTGCCCAATCCTTTTCGGCAACCTCATCCGCAAGATCGAGGGCAACAGACACAATCGAGCGGCCCTGAGCGCCAAGCGCCGTATGCTGACCCACCTGACGAGCGGTATGCGCCGCATGCTCAAATAGCTGAACCAGCTCACCGGGAAGAGGCACGCCGTCCTCTTGTGCCTTCGCCTGCGCGGCAGCCAGGGCGCGGCGCACCTGACCGGCGATTTCACGCTCGCCAACCACGGCAGATTCCAGGCCGGAGGCGACCGTCAGCAGGTGGCGTGCGGCCTCCTCATCGGCGTACACGTCGAAGCTGGAATTGACCAGTTCTTTGTCCAGCCCGGAGGCGCGTGCAATAGAGTCGACAATCAGCTCACGAACCATAGGCACATGGGCGGATACGTGTAGCTGAACATACATTTCAAGACGGTTACAGGTGGCAAGAACGACTGCACCCTTCACGCCCAGCTGACGCGCCATATCGCTCGCCAGAACATCGGGTACGCCGGAGGCACCGGCGCTCAACGCAGCGACGGTGGTCAGATCAACGGTGTGGTGCGATGCCACAAATGCATAAGTACTCATCTAGGGATTAATCATAACCACGCCGACTAAGCCCCTGTAAAGCTCACAGAACCTAAGTTCACGGCTCCACATGGCTTAGTGGGTGCCACATAGTGGACAGGAGGCGGGGGTATCCGCCGGGGTGTTGTCGGGGTGCTGTCTGAGCGCTGGCGGCAATTCAAAAGCGCAGGTAGGGGAGAGCACACCGGAATGCGAAGGGGTGTATTTGGTGCTTTACCTGCGTATTCTCCGCCATGAACGGGTGTAAGCGGAGAGCAAGCAGGGGCCTAACGGGCGTGAACTAAGGCGTCCCTCACCACTAAGGAAACCACCTTTAGGTAAAAGTCGCCATGACATAGTGTCGCAAAAACGCCCTCATAAACCTGTCACACTAGACACTATGAGCGAAAACCAGCACACCACCCTCGCATCGGAAAAGGGCCCCGCATCGGCTGCCGCACAGGCACCCGCCCTGCCCGCACACCCCACCGACGCCCAGCGACCCCTGCTCACCGACGAGCAGCTCGCACACCTCCCCGCCAACCACCCCCTACGCGCAGGCACCACCGCCGACTCGCCCATGCTCCGCGCCCTCACCGGCCGCCCCTCCAGCCACCGACCCGTCTGGTTCATGCGCCAGGCAGGCCGCTCCCTGCCCGAATACCGTGAAGCACGCGAAGGCATCCCCATGCTGGACGCA
The DNA here is from genome assembly GCA_963534775.1 of Rothia mucilaginosa. Taxonomy (GTDB): domain Bacteria; phylum Actinomycetota; class Actinomycetes; order Actinomycetales; family Micrococcaceae; genus Rothia; species Rothia mucilaginosa_D. Next base: position 36,909 of record CAUSUH010000007.1, read on the forward strand.
TGCCTCACCCCCGATCTCGCCGCAGAAATCACCGTGCAGCCCGTCCGCCGCCACAAGGTCGACGCCGGCATCTTCTTCTCCGACATTGTCATCCCCATGAAGCTTGCGGGCGTCAACGTCGACATCGTGCCCGGTAGGGGCCCCGTACTCGACCAGCCCGTACGCACCCTCGACGAGGTGCGCGCCTTGCCCGAACTCAAAGACAGCGACCTCGACCCCATCCGCGAAGCCGTCGCCGCCACCGTAGAAATGCTTGGCGACACCCCGCTCATCGGCTTCGCCGGAGCCCCCTTCACCGTCGCCGCCTACATGGTCGAAGGCGGCCCCTCCCGCGACCACCTGCGCCCGCGCACCATGATGCACGCCGACCCCGCCGCCTGGCACGAACTCGCCGCCTGGGCAGCCCGCACCGCAGGCCAGTTCCTGCGCGCACAGATCGAGGCGGGCGCATCCGCCGTGCAGCTCTTCGACTCCTGGGCAGGCTCCCTCGGTGAAAGCGACTACCGCCGCTACGTGCAGGCACACTCCGCAACCGCCCTCGACATGGTGCGTGAATACGGTGTGCCGCGCATCCACTTCGGCACCGGCACCACCGCCCTGCTGCCCGCCATGCACGAAGCCGGCGCAGACGTCATCGGCGTGGACTATCGCCTGCCGCTGTCCGCAGCGAACACCCTGCTCAACGGCGCCGTACCCCTGCAGGGCAACATCGACCCGGCACTGCTCGCCGCCGGTAGCGAAAACCTCTACGCACACGTAGACGAAGTGCTTGCCGAAGGCAACGCCGCCCCCTCGCACGTGGTCAACCTCGGCCACGGCGTACCCCCGACCACCGACCCGCAGGTGCTCACCGACCTCGTGGCATATATCCACGAACGCACCGCGCAGGCATAGGATAAATAACGATAAATAGACAGCGCAGATGCTGGACACCCTCCGGCATCTGCACCGAACATCTGCACCCCGAACCAACCACCACACCCGTTACCGCAATGGGCAACTCCACTGCACGCAGACCAAAGGAGAACCACCATGGGCCACACCAACCAGGCACCGCACCGCACCGCACAGGTCAGTTCCTCCGCCGCGCCCCAGAACGCACGAGCTTTCACCCGCAACGAGAAGGCACCCACCGCCATCGTCATCGGCGGCGGCCCCTCCGGCCTGATCTCCGCACGCCGCCTCGCCGCAGCCGGTATGCGCGTCACCCTGCTCGAACAGCGCCACCACCTTGGCGGTGCCGTTGGTGCCCACGAAGTTGGCGGCCTTCTGCTGGACTCCGGCGCAGAATCCTTCGCAACCCGCAGCCCCATTGTCAGCGACCTCGTCAAGGAACTCGGCCTGGGCGACCAGATCGTCACCCCCAACTCCTACGGCTCCTGGCTGTACCTGCCGCAGGGCGCCCGTCGCACCCCCAGCACCGGCATCATGGGCATCCCCGGCAATGTGAACGATAAGTCGCTGATCCCCGTCATCGGTAAGAACGGTCTGCGCCGCGCCCAGGTGGACAAGTTCCTCCCCGTCTCCGCAGGCGAGAACGCGAAGACCCTCGGTGAGCTCGTGCGCATCCGCATGGGCCAGAAAGTGCTCGACAACCTCGTCGCACCCGTAGTCTCCGGCGTGTACTCCACCCACCCCGACAAGCTCGACGTCGATGCGACCATCCCCGGTCTGCGCGAAGCCTTCCGCAAGCACCGCTCCCTCGCCGCCGCAGCGCACGCTTTCCGCTCGGCAGCCCCCGCAGGCTCACAGGTCGCCGGCATCGTGGGCGGCATGAACCAGCTGTCCGAACGTCTCGTCGAAGACCTGTACGCCTCCGGTGTTCGCATCGTCACCGGATTCGACGTCATCGCCGTTGACCGCGACGAATCCACCGGCCAGTGGTTCATCATCCAGCGCCACACCACCGACGGCGAAAACACCCCCCTCTACGCCGACTACCTGGTGCTCGCCACCGACGGCCCGACCGTGGCACGACTCATCGGCCCGCACGTCTCCACCGCCCTACCCGCCATGGAACCCGGCCCCGAAGTCGCCCTCGTCACCCTCGTCGTTGATGCCCCTGCCCTGGACAAGCACCCCCGCGGTACCGGCCTGCTCGTCTCCGAAGAAGCCACCGCCGTACGCGCCAAGGCACTCACCCACGCCACCGCCAAATGGCAATGGGTCGCCGACGCCGCAGGCCCCGGACGCCACGTCGTGCGCCTCTCCTACGGCCGAGGCGGCGAAGACGCCCGCTTCTCAGAAGTGGCACTCGCCGACGAACAGCTCATCACCCTCGCCCTGCGCGACGCAAGCCGCATGATGGACGTAGCCCTCACCCACAGCAACCTCGTCGACGCGGACGTGGTGCGTTGGCGCGGCGTACTGCCCGCCTCCACCCCCGGCCACCGCGACCGAGTCAAGGAATTCCGTGAACGCGCCAGCGAACTCGGAACCCTCAGCACCGTCGGCTCCTGGGCGGCAGGCTCCGGCCTGGTCTTAACCGTCAAAGACACCTACGAGCAGATCGACCGCCTCATCTACCACGCGGCACAGGACTGGGAGGGCGTCACCGCACCCAAGGCCGCAACCGCCAAGTAGACGGCGTAGCGGCGGCAGAAGCTCAGCCAATAACTCAGCTCAGCCAGTAACAAGACCAAAAAATTGAGAAAACGCGCAGCTACGGAAGCCGCGCCTCCAGCACAGCGAACCCTCGCTGAAGAAAGGAACACACAATGTCTCACGATCACGCAGCACACGGCCACGGCGGCGCACACGGCGCAGGTCAGGGCGGCTACACCCACGCAGGCCACGGCTACGGCGGCGCACCCAAGGGCTACGCAGTCCAGCACTCCGCAGCCGACGAGAACCGCCGCGGCCGCGAAGAAGGCGAAACCCTGCATTACGCCCTGTACACCGTGTTCGCACGCTCCGGCGCACGCCCCGCAGAGTCCAACACCGACGAGGCACGCGCCGAGTTCGAGAAGGTCGCAGAACAGCTCGCAGCAGACGGCGTGACCCTGCGCGGCATCTACGACGTCTCCGCAATGCGCGACAACGCCGACGTCATGATTTGGACCCACGGCCAGAACCCCGAAAAGCTGCAGGCAGCAGTCCGCAAGATTCGCCGCACCGCACTGTTCGCAGGCACCACCATCGTCTGGTCCACCATGGGCGTACACCGCGAAGCAGAGTTCACCCGCAACCACGCCCCCGCCTACGCACGCGGCAAGGCACCTGAAACCTGGGTCTGCGTCTACCCCTTCGTACGCTCCTACGACTGGTACTACATGAACCCCGAACGACGTGCAGAAATGCTCAAGAACCACGGTATGAAGGCCATCGACTTCCCGCAGGTTCTGGCAAACACCGTCGCATCGTTCGGCCTGAACGACTACGAATGGGTCCTCGCCCTCGAAGCACCCGAACTCGTGGACCTCGTCGACCTGATGCGTCACTTCCGCAACACTGAAGCACGCCTGCACGTTCGCGAAGACACCCCCTTCTACACCGGCCGCCGCATCGGCGCAGACGAAGTAGCAGAGGTTCTGGCGTGAGCCATCAGCCGAACAACGGCGTAACCCTCAACGGCACGCTCCTGCCGGACGACGTGGTACCCAACCGCACCGACCCGGCGAACACCGCCTCCAACGGCCCCGCCGTGCTCAACGAGCAGACCCTCGGCGACTACCGAAGCGAACGTAGCATCACCCGTGAACGTGCCGAAGAGGCGCGCCCCTACGATCTGGTGATCCTCTCCTCCTTCGGTGGCCCCGAGGGGCAGGAGGACGTCATCCCGTTCTTGCGCAACGTGACCGCTGGCCGCGGCATCCCGGATGAGCGCCTCGAAGAGGTCGCCACCCACTACCGCGCCAACGGCGGCGTCTCGCCCATTAACGAGCAGAACCGTGCCCTGCTCGCCGCACTGCAGCAGGCGCTCGCCGAACGCGGCCCGCACATCCCGATCACCTGGGCAAACCGCAACTGGAAGCCCTACGTGAAGGACGTGCTCGCCGAAGCCTACGAGAACGGCCACCGCAACGTGCTCGTGCTGGCGACCAGCGCCTACCCCGGCTACTCGAGCTGCCGCCAGTACCGTGAAGACTACGGCATGGCGATCGAGCAGCTCGGCCTGGAAGGTCGCGTGCACGTGGGTAAGATTCGTCAGTTCTTTGACGTGCCCGGCTTCTCCCGCGCCTTCGCTGACGGGCTGAAGGACGGTCTGGCAACGGTTCGTGAACAGCTTGCCGCACGCGATAGCGGTTCGCTGAACCCGCGCCTGCGCATCATGTTCTGCACCCACTCGGTGCCCACCTCCGCGGCGAACGAGGCAGGTCCGCGCGGCGTGAACTACGAGGGCGGCTCCGCCTACGTGGAGAAGCACCTGCAGGTCGCTCGCGCCGTGCTTTCGCTGGTTCGTGATGAGGCCCCGCAGCTTCTGCAGAACGTCGAATGGGAGCTGGTGTACCAGTCCCGTTCCGGCCCGCCGTCCATGCCGTGGCTGGAACCGGACGTCAACGACGCCCTGGAGGCGCTACCCACCCCCGCCAACCCGGCGGAGGACGGCGAAGCCCCCGTGGAAGGAGTCGTGCTGGTGCCCCTCGGCTTCGTCTCCGACCACATGGAAGTCAAGTGGGATTTGGACACCGAGGCGCTGGACACCTGCGAGCGCCTGGGCGTGGTTGCCGTGCGCACCCCCACCCCCGGCACGCATCCGGCGTACGTGGAGTCGCTGCGCCGCCTCATCGAGGAGCGCGTGGAGAACGGCGTTTCAGCCGACCTGCGCCCCGAACGTGAGAGCGTCCTCGCCCCGAGCGCGAGCGGTCAGTACGGCTGGTTCGACGAGTGCGAACCCGGCTGCTGCAAGCCCGGCCGAGGTGCCCCGAAGCCGGTCATCGCCGAATACGCAGCCGATGCTGACGGCGCTGAGGACAGCGCTTCTGAGAACGCACCCGCCAGCCGCTCCTGTGGATGCGGCTCCGGCGGATGCTGCTCCCACTAACGCCACCCCTGTAGCTCCGGCTCGCCTCAACACCCCCTGACCGGGGTGTGCGGGCGGGTCGGAGCGCACGTGCCTACAGGTTGCCCCAGAATTTAGACAAACACACAGCGTCGCAAACACACAGCCTCTGGGGAAACGCACACGCCTACGGGCTATCACACACATCACCGAAAAGGAGAGATATGAGCCATCACGAGTACATCTTGGGCACCCGCGGGTCTGCTCTCGCCCTGACCCAAAGCCGTATTGCCGCTGAAACCGTCACCTCCCTCTACACCGAACACCAGGCACACCACGGCGCCGCAGATGCCGAGGTCGTGGACTTCACCCTGCGCACCGTCAAAACTGAAGGTGACGTGCTCACCGGACCCCTGGCAACCCTCGGCGGTACCGGCGTATTCGCTGCGGCACTGCGCCAGCGCCTGCTCGACGGCGAGAACGCCTCCGAAGAAAACCGCGTGGACATGGCAGTACACTCCCTCAAGGACCTGCCCTCCGCGCCCTGCCCCGGCCTGGTGGTCGCCGCAACCCTCAAGCGTGGAGACCCCCGCGACGCCCTTGTGGCACGCGACGGCTTGACCGTGGACACCCTGCCCGAAGGCTCCCGCGTGGGCACCGGCTCACCCCGCCGCGCCGCCCAGCTGCGTGCACTGCGCCCCGACCTTGAAATCGTGGACATTCGCGGTAACGTGGGCACCCGCATCGGCCGCGTGAAGGGCCTTGAAGAGCACGCCGGTAAGCAGGTCGTACTCCGCCAGAACACCGAAACTTCCGAACGCGCCGACCACGGTGTAGGCACCGAACGCAGCGGCGACTGCGACGCCGTGGTGCTCGCCGTCTCCGGCCTCAAGCGCTTGGGCAAGGAAGAACTCATCACCGAGTACCTTGACCCCACCCGCATGCTGCCCGCCCCCGGTCAGGGCGCGCTCGCCCTGGAAGTGCGCGAAAGCGAATTCGAGAACCCGGACCCCGCCGTGCTCGCCGACCCCGAGGTGGCGCGCCCGGTGCGTGCCCTCGGCCGTGCCCTGCTCGCCGCAAACCACCACGAAACCCGCCTCGCCGTCAGCGCCGAACGTGCCCTGCTGCGCCGCCTCGAAGCCGGATGCGCCGCACCCATCGGCGCGTACGCGCACGTGGTTGAAGGCGACCTGGTGCTTAATGTTGTGGTGGCGTCCCCGGACGGCACCGACATGCTGCGCCACACCTCGGCAACCGCTGAACTGGATGTGCCCGGCGCCGAACGCCTGGGCGTGCGCGTGGCAGAAGACCTGCTACAGATGGGTGCCGCCGCCCTGGCCGGATTGGACCTGAAGTAGGCGTCATGTCTGCCCCGCCTTCTGATACCTCGCGTTCTGAACCCCCGCGTTCTGAATCCCCGCAGGCTGATACCCCGCGCACGGTTCTGCTGACCCGCTCCGCCGCCCAGGGCGCCGCCTTTGCCCGCGCCCTCGCCGAAGAAAGCGCGCAGAACGGGTTGGGGGAGCCCCGGGTACTCTTCGCCCCGCTACAGCAGGCACGCACCGTCGAACCGGGCGCAGACCACGCCGCCGCGCTGGAGGCGCTCGCCTCCGGCCACTATGCGTGGGTGAGCTTCACAAGCGCCAACACGGTTCGCGCCTGCGCGCAGCTGTGGGGTGCGGAGTTTGCCCGCGCCTGCGCGAGTGGGGGAGTGCGCATCGCCTGCGTGGGTGCGGCAACCGCCCGCGCCGTGCACGCCCAGCTGGGGCTGGGCACGGATTTTCAACCGCAGGTGCAGAGCGCCGTGGGTATGCTCGCGGAGTTTGAAAAGCCTGCAACCGACCCCGCCGCCGTGCTGGTTCTGGAAGGCTCCAACGCCCGCCCGACCCTGCGCGAAGGCCTCAAAGACCTGGGCTGGGATAGCCACCGCTGCGTGCTCTACGACATGGTGCCCGCCGAGCAGGTGGCACCCGGCGAGCTGAACCTCAGCACCGCTCGCTCGCTCGTGCAGGGGAATGCCGTAGATGCCCCCGCCCCGGAAACCCCCGACCCGGAAACCCCAGCGCCGGATGCGCTGGTGGTGACCGCCCCCTCCCGCCTGTACGCCCTGCTGGACGGCACCCCCGCGCTACCGCCTGAATCCGTGCCGCCGGTGGTGGCAATTGGGGCGAGTACCGCCTCCGCATGCCGCGCCCTGAACCTGCGCTACGTGCAGGCCGATTCGCCCTCCCCGCAGGATTTGGCGTGCGCCGCTGCATCCCTCATCTACTAAGACCACATATTTTTATCGAGTTTTCAGGAGAGATCATGAACCTCACCCGCCGCCCGCGCCGCCTGCGCACCACCGCAGCCATGCGCTCCCTCGTCTCTGAGACCACCCTGCGCCCCGCGCAGCTGATTCAGGTGTTCTTCGTTCGCGACGGTATCGACGATCCGCAGCCGATTCGTTCGATGCCCGGCCAGTACCAGCACACCCTGGAGAGCATCATCCCCGCCGTGCGTGAGGCGTACGAAGCGGGCATCCGCTGCATTGACCTGTTCGGTATTCCCCGCGATGAGGATAAGGATGAGGTCGGCTCGACCGCGTGGGATCCGCAGGGCATTCTGAACCGTGCCATTGCGGTGTGCCGTGAGGAGTTCGGCGATGACCTGGTGGTTATGGCTGATACCTGCTTGGATGAGTTCACGAGCCACGGCCACTGCGGCGTGCTGGTCGATGACGGCCACGGCACGCTCGTGGTGGATAATGACGAGACCGTGGAGCTGTACTGCAAGATGGCGGTTTCGCAGGCGCGTGCGGGTGCGCACACGGTGTCCCCGTCGGGCATGATGGACGGCCAGATTGCGGCAATGCGCGCCGCCCTGGACGAGGCTGGCTTTGAGGACGTGTCGATTCTGGCGTATTCGGCGAAGTACGCTTCGGCGTTCTTCGGGCCGTTCCGTGACGCGGTGGAGTCCAGCTTCACGGGTGACCGTAAGACGTATCAGCAGGATCCGGCGAACCGCCGCGAGTCGCTGCTGGAGGTGCGCGCTGACCTGGAGGAGGGCGCGGATATGGTGATGGTGAAGCCTGCCGGCAGCTACCTGGATATTGTGCGTGAGGTGGCGGAGTTTTCGCCGGTGCCGGTGGCAGCGTATCAGGTGTCGGGTGAGTACGCGATGATTGAGGCGGCTGCGGCGAACGGCTGGATTGACCGTAAGGCTGTGGTGCTGGAGTCGCTGCGTTCGATTCACCGCGCCGGTGCGGACGTCATCCTGACTTATTACGGTACGGAGGCGGCAGGCTGGCTGCGCGAGCTGGACGCCTAACCCCTTCCCACTTTTAATGCCGAGAAGCCACATGTGTTTCGAAAAGCCACGTCTTTGGTGGCTTCTCGAAACACATGTGGCTTTTCGCCGTTTATGCTTGTTCTTCCGGTTCCTCGCTGACGGGTTTGTACCCGAGGGAAGTACACACGATGTTACCGTTGGTGAAGTATTCCGCGAGCTTTTCACGGTCGGCGGGGGAGCGCAGATCAGCCCAGCGTTCCTGCTCCAGGTAGAAGGCAACCTGGGAGGTTAGGCAGACGACCCGCTCGTCGTGCACCGCCACAATGTGCCTGCGCAGCCACGGCATGTGCTGAGCGAGGTTCGGCGGGATCTTGGACGGCACCTTGATTTCTATCTGCCATTGCGACGGTTCGTAGAAGGTCGGCTTGACCTGTTCGGGATTCTTCGGGAAGACGCAGAACTCCTCAATGTCGGGGTAACTGTACTTCTTCGCGGGCAGGAAAAGCCGCCCGACGTAGAACGAATCGGGGTTGAACAGTAGGTACCGCCTCATATGAACCCACCGAGTTACTGCAGTTACGGTGGTAACAATTGCCAACGTTATGGAGGCTCCTCCAATGGGCATTGGCTGGACACCTAGAACTGTCCAACCGACAAGCGAATAGAAGAAGACGATGAGAGTCAAAACCAGCACAAAGTGGGTTTCAACGTAGAAATCATTCTTTGCCCGAACCGGTTTAGCTTGGGGAAGAGCTTCCTTGGGTGCCGCAAAAACGTTGAGACGCATCAACGCTGCGCTATAGATTTGAGGCAACCCGGCTGTAATGTCATCCGTATCGATGCTGCGGGCTTTACGCCAGGTGCGGCGACCTGAACGTGCACCCACGAACACCATGTAGAACGGCAACAACAGAGCCGGTAGCAGAATGCCATTATGGGCAATATCTGTGTACAGACGAAAGATGGACCGTGCGACAAGGCATGCCCACACATACATGAGCACGTGGAACCAAGCCTCAATCAAGGAGATACCGTATACGCTATCGATTTCTTTGCGGGCACGGGTGAGGTTAGAGCGCAGTTTATGTTTTGGTAGCGGGTTACCCTCCAGGGAACGACGTTCGGCATACCTCATTGCATTGTTGACGGGGGAGCCGTAACGGGCGATGTAGAGCTCCTTCGCCTTTTCCGTGCTGATTGTTGCGGGGTGGGTGATAGCGGGTACTACGCATAACCCTATGTAAACGATAAAGGCGATGAGCCATATGTAGCGTACCGGCTCTAGGGGTATCCCCAAAGCGCTTAGCTCCATGAATTGTCCTCTCTACGGTGTCGGTGATGGTGTGTCTACGGTGCTGAGAAGCCACATGAGTTTCGAAAAGCAACATAAAACGTGGCTTCTCGAAACACATGTGGCTTCTCGCGGTATAAGAACGGTATAAGAGCAGTCCGCCTACTTGTACTGCGCCTTCTGGAAGGACGCGCGGCGTGCCGCCTCCTCCGCATGCTTACCGGCAGGCTTGTACCCCATGGTCGTGCAGATGACGCGGCCGTCCACGAAGTACTTCGCCAACATTTCACGGTCCGCCGGCGAATCCAGCTGCGCCCAGCGTTCCTGCTCAATCTTGAACGCAATCTGCGCCACCAAACAATCAATCTGGTGATCATTGAGCGCATAGTTGTGCTTGCGGCCGCCGGGAAGCAGAATCTCCAGCCGCCACTGGCTCGCGTCCTTCGGGTTCAGCTTGATAGCGTCCGGGTTCTTCGGGTACACACGGAACGCGCGAATCTCAGAGTAGGGGCGGGACATCGCCGGAAGGAGCAGACGCCCAGCCTGGAACGAATCCGGGTTGTACACCACGTAATCGCGGTTGTACATCAGCAGCATGAGAATCAGCGGAATGTACGCCGCCGCCAAGAACCAGGAGGCGTGACCGATATAGATTGCTTCCCAATCCTCGTCGATGCTCCAGCCCGCTAGCGACGTCAAGAAGACAGCGGCGAGCAGGAACGCAATAACGTTGAGCCCCCAGTAGACGGTGCGGTCCTCACGAATCGGCTCCACACCCGGCACGGTGCCGCGCACACGGAACGGTGCGCTCAGCTTACCCAGCGTCGCCGAGTAGATGCGCGGCATGCCCAGCACACGGTCGTCCTTGCTGTAACCGCGTGCTTCACGCCAGTGACGGCGACCCCAACGGGCACCGCAATACACCATGAGGAACGGCAGAAGCAGCGCCGGCAACAGGATGCCGTCGTACACAATATCCCAGTACAGGGTGAAGATGGAGACCGCCACAATCCAGCCCCACAGGTACATGACCGTGTGGAACCAGCCGCTAAACACGCCGGCGCCCTCAATAGAATCCAGCTTCTTCTTCGCCTTCTTCGTGGCGCTACCCTTGCGGGACGAGCTCAGCGGCGCACCCATCGCGGTACGTTCCGCGGTGGCGCGTCGCGCCTCATCAACGGGCGAACCAGACACCTCAAGGTACAGGTCGGCTGCCTTCTCCTTCTTGATGGGCACCGGGTAGGCGATATCCACCAGCAGGCACAAGCCCACGTACACCATGAAGGCGATCAGCCACACGTCGCGTAGCTGCTCCATGGGCAGGCCCAGAGCGCTCAGATCCATGAGCGGCTCACCTCCTTACGTCTCTCAAACCCTTACGCGGATGCGGCAGCGGCGGCGGCAGCCGGAAGAGCCGAGATGATACGGTCCATCGCCTCATCGTCGTGGGCGGCAGAAACGAACCATGCCTCGAATGCGCTCGGCGGCAGGTACACGCCGGATTCGAGCATGGAGTGGAAGAACGCGTTGTAGCGGCTGGTTGCCGATGCCTTGATGTCGGCGTAGTTGTGCACGCCCGCCTCGGAGGTACCAAACGCCACCGAGAAGAGGTTACCGGCGCTCTGGATGGAGTGGTCCACACCGGCGGCGTTGAACGCCTCGGTCAGAGCCTGCTGCAGCTGGGCGCTACGCGAATCCAGGTGCGCATAGACGGCGGCATCAGCCAGGGTCAGGGTCGTAATACCCGCCGCGACGGACAGCGGGTTACCGGAGAGGGTACCCGCCTGGTAGACCGGGCCGACCGGCGCCAGGTACTCCATGACCTCACGCTTACCGGCCAGCGCCGCGATGGGCATACCGCCACCAATGACCTTGCCGAACGTGAAAATATCGGGAACCCAGCCGCCATCCTCGGGAGCAGCGTAACCCCAGTAACCAGCCGAAGACACACGGAAACCGGTCAGCACCTCATCAAAAATGACGAGCGCACCGTTCGCGTGAGCAATCTCGTGCAGGCCACGGTTGAAACCGGGTTCGGGGGTCACCACACCCATGTTGCAGGGCGCCGCCTCAGTAATAATCGCGGCAATCTGACCCTCGTGGTTCGCGAACGCCTCACGCACAGCGTCCAGGTCGTTATAGGGCAGAACGATGGTCTCCGCGGCGGTTGCGGCAGTCACGCCGGCAGAACCCGGCAGCGCCAGGGTAGCCACACCCGAACCAGCCTCAGAGAGCAGAGCATCCACGTGACCGTGGTAGCAGCCCGCAAACTTAATAATCTTGTCGCGACCGGTCACACCGCGCGCCAGACGAATCGCAGTCATGGTCGCCTCAGTGCCAGTAGACACCATACGTACCTGATCAATAGCGCCAGGAATCGCCGCGTTAATACGGTTGACCACCAGCTCAGCCAGCTCAGCCTCCGGCGCGCTCGCCGCACCAAACGACAGGCCGCGCTCAGCCGCCTGCTGAACCGCCTCAACCACCTGCGGATGCGCATGACCCAGAATCGACGGACCCCACGAGCAGACCAGGTCAACGTACTCGTTGCCGTCCGCATCGTACAGGTACGCGCCCTTAGCCTTCGCCGCAAACGCGGGAGTGCCGCCCACAGAATTGAAGGCGCGCACCGGGGAATTCACACCACCGGGAATCACCGCGCGAGAACGCTCAAAAAGCTTCTCACTGGTTTCATGATGCAGCGGGTGAGTAGAAGAGGAAGTCATCGTATCGGTGCCTTTCAAACGAGACGGCGAACTAAAGAATTACAAGGGACGACGCACGGCAGGCGACAGAGCCCGCACGTTACTAACGTCCCGTACCCTAACCATCATAGGTGCTACAGATGAACCGCAGGTGACAAGCACCTGAACGTACCGAAAGGTGACGATAAAACACAACAAACAAGTTAGGGAACAGAGAGGATGCGCAACGCGCTAACGCAGGTGCCGGTCAGTGTCCAGACGGTTGAGCACCTGAGTGTCCTGATCAAACAGCCAGTTCTTATCAAAGAGCAGACGCACAAACGCCAGGCCCATACCCAACGCCATGAAAATCAGCAGGGACTGCACGAAACCGCTCGCCGCCGAGTACATGTCACCGCTAGCAAAATGCGACATCGAACGGTAGAACGGAACACCCGGAACCATCGTCACCACCGCCGGAACCGACAGGGAAATACGCGTGTACTTACGCTGATGCAGCGGCGCCACAATCTCAGCCAAAATACCCACACCAAACACGGCAATCGTCGCTGCCATATGCGCGGGCATGCCCGCCTCCACCATATGAATACGGACGGGGTTCGCCACCGCCGCAATCACGCCGCCCCACACACACGCCACCGGGGAAGCGGCAAAAAGCATCGCGAAGCCAGCCGCCGCAACACCCGAGGAAAGCACCTGCAACACCATATACAGGGTTGGGTCAAGGTTAAGAGGCGCAGGAGCCGCCAACGGCAGGTGGAAGAGCGAACCCAAAACCCACACCGCAAACGACGCACTCAGCAACAACAAACCCACATAGGTTAGACGCGAAATACCCGCCAAAAAGTCCATGCGGGAAATATCGAGCATGCCCGTCACCATGGGGAAACCGGGCACCAAGAACAGTACCGACGAAATGAAACCAATCATATGGTTCGGGCTAATCCAACCCGCCGCGACCAGCACATTAACAAGCGCAATGTACAGGCCCGCCGCCAGGAAGCCACACGCCATCCACGTTGCCAAATGGCTCACCCCGCGCTTGAGCAGGGTCGAACGCAAAAACTGGCCGGCACCCGCCGCGAAGAACACCACCGTGCACTCCACCAGACCGCCACGGTTCAAGAACGCGAACCCGGCACACGCCACCGCCGACGCCAGCGCTAACATCCAGCGGGTGTACAGAGGCTTCGCCGAATCGATACGGTCCAGCTCGGCGTTCGCCTCCGCAGGGGTGATCTTTTCAGGAAGCTCAGAAATGAACTTACCCAACTGATCCAGCTTATGAGCGTTAATGCCCATCGTGCGCTGCTCAGCCACCTCAGTACGGAAATTACCGTCAGTGTACGAAGAGGTCGAAATTTCGGTGAAGGTCACCTGCGCGTGATGCTCCTTCAACCCCACAGCCTTCGCCAAACGCGCCATCGACGCCTTAATACGGTATGCGCTCGCACCCGACTTCATCAGGATGCGGCCTAGGCGGAGCACCACCTGAGACTGCGCCACCAAATGCTCATGAGCCAGACGGGTAGACCCCAGATAAATACTGCGCGTATTAGTGTCAGGGTACGGCTCGGTAGTGCGGGGCTGATCATCCATGAGAGGCCTTCCGGGTCGTGCTATTCGTGTAGGTGTGGTTCCTTATCTAGCATAGGGGAGAAGCCCAAGCGGGGATAGTGTCAGCCCGTCAGTAAAAGAGAGGTGTTTGGGGATGCTGCCTAGGTTTTTAGCGGCGCAGGTTTAGCGGCGCACAGGCCAGCGGCCGTCAATGACCTCAGATTCCTTACCCGGCTGCGTACGCAACCACGCCTGGAAGCTTGCCGCCTGCTCCGCCGCCCACTGAATCTGCTGCTCGTGCAGCTGGCGCGCATCCACGTTGAGAACCTCGGGGAACTGCTCGGTCAGCTTCACCAGCAGACGCTCCGCCGCCAGGGCATCATCAGCGGAGGTGTGCGCGTTCTCCAGGGAGACACCGTACTCGGCGGCAAGAACCTCAAGGGTGCGCTTGCCGCGCTTACGCGGAATCACGTGCTTATGCAGAACGTACGGGTCGAGCACCACACCGGGCGGCAGCTCGCCGTTGGCAATATTGTGGCGCAACATCTCGTGGTGCAGCACCGAAAAATCGTAGGCGGCATTGAACGCAATAATCGGCACACCATCAATATTGAGCGCACCAATCGCGCCGGCAAGCTCCCACACGACCTCGCGGGCGGGACGGCCGTGCTCACGCGCGTACTCGGTCGTAATACCGTGCACGGCGGCGGCACCGGCGGGGATCTCAACGCCGGGGTCAGCCAGCCACTCGCCACGGCGCACCACATTACCCTGAGGGTCCAGCAGGATCAGGGAAGCAGTCACGATGCGGGCGGTGGTGACGTCCACACCGGTGGTTTCAAGGTCAAAAGTGGCGCGCAGGCCGTTCATCCAGGTCATGCTATAAGACTAACCCAGCGGCGGTGCGGGCGCGCGCCCGGTCGTCACGCGGCTGTGGATAAGCCCTTGGCGGGGCGGCATATTAAATCACCGAGGCAGCACATAAGTAGCCGACGAGCCCACAAGACCATCGACAAGGTACAACCGCGCTACAGCCGATAGACTGAAACCATGACAACCCAACTTCTCACCGGCATCCCCGGAACCGGTAAAACCCACCACCTCACCGAACGCGCCCTGCGCTACCTCGCCGACGGGAACGACCCCGCCCGCCTGCTCATCCTCGCACCCACCCGCACCGCCGCGACCCGCATGCGAGACACCATCGCCGCATCCAGCGACCGAAGCCTCTCCGTAGCACCCACCCGCGCCTGGGCCGCATACGCCTTCGACCTGCTCAAACGAGGCCAAACCCGCGGGCTACTCAGCGGCGTAGAAGGCAACCTCAAACTCCTCTCCGGCCCCGAACAAGACGTCATCATCGGCGAACTACTCGCCAACCACGCCGAAGGCATCGCACCCGGACCCGCCTGGCCCGACGTACTCCGCGACGCCCTCGCAACCCGCGGATTCCGCCACGAAATCCGCGACTTCTTCGACCGCATGGCAGAATACGACCTCACCGCCGAAGACGTACACGCCCTCGCCACCGAACACAACCAGCCCGCCTGGCACGCCCTCGCCCAACTGCACACCGAATACCGTGCCGTGCGAGCCCTCCGCGCCAAAAACGCCTACGACCCGGCAGTACTCATCAACGACGCCTGCCGGCTACTGCTGCGCGCCCCCGAATTCCTCGCCGAAGAACGCCGCCGCTACGACCTGATCCTCATCGACGACGTGCAGGAACTCAGCCCCTCCATCTACCGACTGCTGCGCCTCATCGCCGCAGAAGTTGCACCCGCAGACGCCGCGCACCTGACCGAAACCCGCCCCGACCTCTTCGCTGAAGGCCCCCAGGTTGTCATGACCTACAGCGACGAAGCCGTCGTCCAGGGCTTCCGAGGCGCCCGCCCCGACCTCGTCACCACCCTGCAGGCAAGCTTCCCCAGCATGCGCACCCGCACGCTCACCACCTCGTACCGCCTGCCCGCACTCATGATGCCGCTCGTGGCGGACATTCGCCGCCGCCTGCCGCGCTACACCCGGTTCGTGCCGCTCACCGCTGAACAGGATGGAGCGAAGAATGGTGTGCAGGAGGGGGTAAAGAACGGCGTGCCCGCAACCTTCGGACGCATCAACACCACCCCCGCAGACGAAGCCCTCACCTGGGGCGCCGCCGACGAACCGCTGCTGCATCTGGGCGCCGATGGCAAAATCCTCGACCCCGCACACTACCGCACCGCACCGGCCGGCGTGTATAAGTATGCGCTTTCCAGCTCTCAGGACGAGGCGAACCTCATCGCCCAAATGCTGCTCGAAGAACGCATCTACGGCAACCACCCCTACCGCGAGTCCGCCATCATCGTGCGTAGCAGCGCGGACGTGGCGCGCATCCGCCGCGTGCTCTCCTCGAACGGTATTCCCTCGCGTACCTCCGCGGCGCTCGTGCCGGTGCGCGACGAGCCCGCCGTACGCCCCTTCCTGGATGCGCTCAGCCTGCTCGTCTACGCCCGCAAGCGCGGCGAGAAGGCACTGAACCCCGCCGTGCACATGCCCGCTGCAGAAGGTGCGGAGGCGGCCGAGCGTGGCGGTTACGAAACTCTCAGTGCCACCGAAGCCGAAGAGCTCATGCGCCGAAGCCTCGACGACGTCATCGCCGAGGAAAGCCGCGCCAACCCCCTCGGTGGCGCGCAGAGCGCCATCACCCTGCTCACATCCCGACTCGGTGGCGCATCCAGCATGGACGTGCGACGACTCCGCCAGCAGCTACGATCCATCGAACTGCAAAGCGGTGGCCACCGACCCAGCGACGACCTGCTCCTCGGCGCACTGCTACACCCCGAAACCCTCCCCGAAGAGGGCGTAGGACGCGCCGTGCACCGCATCGCAGCCGTGCTCTCCGCCGGACGTAAAGCACTCGCGCGCCCCGAATCCACCAGCACCGAAGTGCTCTGGGCACTCTGGGAAGCCAGCGGCCTCGAAAAAACCTGGGTCGCCCAGTCGCGCGGCGCAGGCCCCGACGCCGACGCAGCCCACCGTAACCTCGACGCCATGATCGGTCTCTTCGAAGCCGCCGACCGATTCGACGAGCAGATGCGCGGCGCCGGTGCCGAGCAGTTCCTCGACTTCATCGACGCGCAGGACCTGCCCATGGACACCCTCGCCGCCCGCGGCGTACGCCAAGACGCGGTCGAGATTCTCACCCCCGCGCTCGCCGCAGGTCAGTCCTGGCGCACCGTATATGTATGCGGTCTGCAGGAAGGAACCTGGCCCAACACCACCGTGCGCGGCTCCCTGCTGAGCACCGGAGACCTTACGGACCTGTGCGATGCGCGCCTCCGCCAGCGCGCCCAGCAGGCAGAACAGCAGGCGGGGGAGAGTGAGCAGCCGGTGCCGCCCGCCCGCATCCGCAGCTACCCCGAACGCGTGCGCGACACCCGCCACGACGAGCTGCGCATGTTCGCCGTCGCCGCCACCCGAGCCAGCACCCGCCTCGTGCTCACCGCCGTACGCAACGACAATCAGGCACCCGGTGAGTTCTTCGACTTCGTGCTACCCACCGACGCGGTTGGCGAATCCACGGACGTGCCCATCACCCGCGTGCGCCGCCCCGCCACCCTGCGTTCCCTCGTGGCGGAGCTTCGCCGCACCCTCGTTGAGGAATCGATGAACGCGATGCGTGCCGAAGACGCCCAGGACGGCGCGCCGGCTGGAAACATGCCGGAGGAGGACGCGCTCACCCCGGAGGCTTCCGCGTACCGGCTCGATGCCGCCTCCCGCACTCTGGCGCGTCTGGCGAATGCGCAGGCACCCGGCGCCGCACCCGACGACTGGTGGGGCCTGCTGCCGCTTTCGAGCACGGAGCTGCTCTTTGCGCACCGCCCGGCAGACCAGGCTGAGGACGGAAACTACGCCGAAGAGCACGGCGAAGAGTCTGCTGAAGAACAGGCTGAAAAGCCGGGCCGCCGCACCATTGCGCTCTCGCCCTCACGCCTGGAAACCATTCACAGCTCCCCGCTGGACTGGCTGGTTTCCGCCGCCCGCGCGGAAGCCCAAACCGATCTGTCCCGCTCCCTCGGCACGCTCATTCACGCCATCGCCGAGGAGTACCCGACCGGCACCCTCGAAGAGCTCCAAACCGCCCTCGACGAGCGCATTAGCTCCCTCGGCGTGCCCGCCCGCAAGGACGACGAAACCGACGAAGAGTACCGCGAGCGCGTGCCCTGGGAATCCTACGCCCTCTACGAGCGCGCCAAGCGCATGATTCTGCGCCTGAGCTACTACTACCGTCGGCACATGGGTGACGCCGGCTGGCAGAACCTCGGTGTTGAAGGGTCCTTCGCGGTGCGTGTGCCCGTACCCTTCGACCCCGCCGGTGAGGTTGGTGAGCTGGATGCGCTGCTCACCGGTCGTGTGGACCGCCTCGAGGGTACCGCCCCGGCGGAGGACGGCACCCGCCGCTACGCCATTGTTGACCTGAAAACCGGCAAGTCTAAGCCGACCGGTGCGGAGATGGAGACGCATCCGCAGCTTGCCGCCTACCAGATTGCGGTGGAGGCTGGCGCGGGTGAGCAGCTGGAGGAGCGTTACCGCGCCGAAGCCGCCGCCCTGGAGGCGGGCGAACCGCTACCGGATGCCCGTCCTCGGGAGCTGGAGTACACCGGCTATACGGGTCGTTCCGGAGGCGCGGCGCTCGTGCAGCTGGGCGCCTCGGGTGTGAACGATGAGAGCAAGACTCGCCTGCAGGTTCAGCCCGCCCTGACGGAGCACGATTCGTGGGCGGCTGAGCTGGTGCAGCACGCCGCGGAGCTGATTGCTGGCTCGCAGGTGCAGGCTCGTCACCGTGAGGGCGGCTATGGGTGCCGCCTGCCGGAGATTTGCCCGATTTGTACGCGCGGCCGCCAGGTGACGCAGCCTTAGTAGTCGCGTACCCTACGTTTACTTTCGATATCACTCACCCCGAACCTCCCATGAGAATGATCCATGAGGAAGAGGAATCATGACTGACTCTGGCGCATACGGCGCTACTCACCCCGCTTCTGGCACCGGCATGCTCACCCCCGCCCAGTGGTGCGAGCACAATAGCTGGCTGCTACCCGACGGCACGCTCTTCTCGGCAGAAGCCGCCACGAATGACCCCGCGCTGAAGCCTACCGGCTACCGCAGTGCCCTTGACATCGCTGAGATGCTCAACGGCGCTGACGGTAAGAAGCCGACCCCCGAGCAGGTCCGCATGATTGAGGCGGGCCCCGCCCCGACCCTCGTCATTGCGGGCGCCGGCTCGGGTAAGACCGCGACCATGGTTGACCGCGTGATTTGGCTGGTCGATAACGGTTTTGTGCGCCCTGAAGAGGTGCTCGGCGTGACCTTCACCCGCAAGGCAGCAACCGAGCTGCGCAGCCGTATGCGTGCGGGTTTGAACACTCTGCGCCGTAGCCGCCGCGTCGCCCCGACCGATGAGGAGCTGCGCGAAGGCATCGCTGACCCGACCGTGCTCACCTACCACTCCTACGCGAATAACCTCGTGAAGGAGTACGGTCTGCGCCTGGGCGTGGAGCAGGACGCGCAGATGCTGGGCGATGCGCAGAAGTGGCAGCTTGCCGCGCAGATTGTGCAGTACTGGGAGGGGGAGCTTCCCCTCGATAAGGACGGCGTGCCGGTGTCTGCGGCGACCATGATTAACCAGATGCTGCAGCTTTCTGACGAGTGCGCGGAGCACCTGGTGGAGCCGCAACAGGTCATTGACTTCTGCACCGAGCAGCTGGCGGCGTACGCGGCGGTGCCTGATCCGCGCCGTGAGACGAAGACCGAGAGGGACATCCTGAAGGTTCAGCGTCTGCTGCGTAACCGCCGAGTGTACGCGCGTATGGCGATGAGCTACGCCCGCGTGAAGGCGCGCATGCAGGTGCTGGATTTCGGTGACCTGATGCGTTTTGCCGCCCGCATTGCGGAGGCTGACCCGGCGATCCGTGAGGGTGAGCGTGCCCGCTTCAAGGTGGTTCTGCTGGACGAGTTCCAGGACACTTCGCACGCGCAGATGCGCTTGTTCTCCTCGATTTACGGTGCCGATGAGGCTGCGGGTATCCCGGCGCATCCGGTGATGGCTGTGGGCGACCCGAAGCAGTCGATTTACGGTTTCCGTGGCGCTTCGGACGGTCAGATGTTCAGCTTCTACCGTCATTTCCCGACTGAGCATGTGCAGCCGCTGTTCCTATCCATTGCGTGGCGTAACGACATTTCGGTGCTGAACGCGGCAAACCACGTGGCGGAGAAGCTGAAGGAGGTTCCCGAGTGGGTGCGTGCCGCCGACGGCGATATTACCGCCGCTCAGGTTCCCGACCTGCGCCCGCGCTGCGCCCTGGTGGGGGAGCCTGGTTCGCCCGCTTTTGAGCAGGCTGCCGCGGGCATGGTGGGGCGTGTTGATTTGACGTACCACGACTCTGACCGCGAGGAGGCTGTGGCTATCGCCGAGCGTATTGCGGCGATGCGTGCGCAGGCGGTGCGCGAGTATGAGCGCGCCTACGCGGCGCATCGTTCCGGTGATGGTTCGGTGCGTCCGCGCCTGAAGATGCCCGAGATTGCGGTGTTGGCGCGTGTGCACGGTCAGCTGGACCCGATTCGTGTGGAGTGCGAGCGTCTGGGCATTCCGGTGCAGCAGGTGGGTTTGGGCGGTTTGCTCTCCCAGCCGGAGGTTGTGGATTTGGTGTCGGCGTTGCGTGTGCTGGCTGATCCGAACCGTTCGGATGCCCTGGCGCGCCTGCTGACGGGTGCGCGTTGGCGTTTGGGTGCGGCGGATATGTTGGCGCTGGGTGATTGGGCGCAGTCGCTGGTGCGTGAGCGTGAGCGTGCCCTGCGTGAGCAGATGGCGTTGCGTATGCTCGCCGAGGCTGAAGACGCCGACGACGCTGCTGCTATCAACCTGCAGGCGGAGCACCTGCGTGCCGCCCAGGAACGCCTGGACGAAACCCTCAAGGGCGCGGTGGAGGATTCCTCCGGCTACGCCTCCCTAATTGAGGCGGTGGAGAACCTGCCGCAGGACGGCGCGGACGGCGAACCTCTCTACGGAGAGCAGTACCGCGGCCGCCGTTTCTCCCCGGCGGCGCTGGAGCGTCTGCGTGCTTTTGCCGAGCAGATGCGCGTGCTGCGTGCCGGTTTGAGCGAGGACTTGGGCACGCTGCTGTACGAGATTGAGCGGACCATGCTGCTGGATATTGAGCTGGCGGTCCGCCCGGGTACCGACCCGCTGGGTTCACGCGCGAACCTGGACGCTTTCCACGAGGTTGCCGCTGCCTACGGCATGTCGGCGCCGCGTATTAACGCGATGATTTACGCCGGCTCTGACGGCGTGAGCGCGGAGGAGGGCGACCCGGGTGCGCGCCGCTTCCTGCTGTCTTCGGGCGGCGTGAGCTACGTGATGGGCTTCCTCGCGTGGCTTGAACGTGCCGATGACGAGGAGAAGGGCCTGGCGCTGGGCGCCGTCGAACCTGACCCGAACGCGGTGCAGCTGATGACCATGCACGCGGCGAAGGGCCTGGAGTGGGATCACGTGCTTCTGCCGGGCCTGTGCGGTAGTGCGACCGGCGGGCAGACCCCGAACCTGTGGCAGATGTCGGCTAATGCGGCTCTGCCCTGGCCGCTGCGTGGCGACCGCGAGTACCTTCCGTCGATTCTTGAGACCCCGGAGGAGATTACCGCCTTCGAGAAGGCGAAGGACCTGGAAGACTACCTGGCCGAGCACAAGGATGATGCCGCCGAGCATGCCGGCATGGAGGACCGCCGCCTCATGTACGTGGCGATGACCCGTGCCCGTAACCTGCTGGCGTTGAGCGCCTACCGCTGGAAGAGCGCCGCTATGCTCCCCCTGCCGGTGCAGCCCTTCTGGGAGGAGCTGATGGAGATGCTTTTCAAGTCGCTCTTCGGCCCGAATACGCCCATGGTGGATGCGCCCTCTGTGCGTTTCGAAGAGACAATGGATACCCCCTGGGCGGCACCGCAGCTGGTGGGCATGGGCCTGTCGTACACGATGCCGAACCCCGCCGATAAGCGCAAGAAGGTGCACCTGAACCATGTGCGCCGCTGGGCTGAGCAGCTGGCGGAGTCGAAGTACCGCCTGGTGGAGCCGGTGACCCTGGTGCACGGTACGGTTGTGGACCCCTCGAACCTGCCGCCCGCCCCCGATGAGGCGGCGCTGCTGAAGGGTCTGGAACTCTACCCCGTAGACGCCGACGAGCTCACCCCCGTACAGGCGGAGGCGAGCGCGAACGCTCGGGCAACCTACGCCGAGCAGGTGCAACGCTACGCGTGGGCGCTGGTTGAGGTCATGGCTCCCGCCCTCGCGCAGGATTGGCAGCTGGCGGCTCCTTCCGTACGAGCACGCACGGTGGCGGAGAACTGTACCCGCCTGAACCTGCCGGTGCCCGAATGGATTATCGAAGCCACCGAGCGGGAGAAATGGCGTGAGGCGCAACCGCCTCAGCCCGGTTTCTCACCGACAGTGGCGGCGGCGCTGCCGATTGAGGTGCGCGGCCAGTTCGCCCAGAAGAACTACGAGGACAGGAACCCGAACCTGGGTGCGGTGCTGACCGCCATGTGGCCTTTTGACCCGCTGGAGCGCCCCGTGATTTGGCGTTGGGCTTCTGACGATGCTCTCAACCGGGGCACGGAGGCGATGCTTCGCCGCGGCCAGCATGAGCAGCTGGAACGTGAGATTGCGATTAACTCCTCGAGCCGTCGCGAGGCGGTGGAGCGTGCCGCACTGGCGGTGGAGCTTGCCGTCGGCGCGGGTGAAGATGACGTGCACCAGAGCGGGGATGTATCGGGGGAGAGCACAAGCCATCCTGCAACCGCCGTACCCGCTGTACACGGCGAGTCCGCCATTCCCGAATCCCTGCGCCAGCAGGCGGTGGACTGGGAACGCGAAGCCGACCTGCTGCTACTCATGATGGGGCAGACCGACCCGGTGCTGAGCGATCAGCTGCCGGGGCACCTGTCCGCATCCACGTTCATTCGTCTGAGCGAGGACCCGCAGGGCACAGTGCATCAGCTGATGCGCCCGGTGCCTCAGCGTCCTTCACGTGCGGCAACGATTGGTACGGCGGTGCACGCGCTGATTGAGGAGCACTTCGGGGTGGCACCGAGTGCCGACCCGTTGGAGGCACCCGACGCGGAGGACACGGTGGGCGTTGATCTGCCGGGTTCCACTGCCGCCTCCACCGTGCCCGCTGACCCCTCTGAATCTGCAAGTCCCGCTGACCTGCAGGAACAGGACGAGTTCACTTTCGAGGACGCCTACGAGGAGTCCGAGAGCGAACTGGAGGCCTCCGTCCAGCGCCTCTGGGAGCGCTTCGCCGACAGCGAGTGGGGCAGCGATGAGTGGAAGGAGCGCATTTGGGCGGTCGAGTACCCGGTCGAAACCCACATCGAGGGTCTAAGCCTGCGCGGCCGTATCGACGCGGTGTTCCGCACCGAGGACGAGGACGGCGAACGCTGGGTCCTGGTGGACTGGAAGAGCGGTTCCCGCCCGAAGATGTCAACCATGCAGTCTCGACGCTTCCAGCTGGGTCTGTACCGTATCGCGTTCTCCCGCATTATGGGCGTGGATCCGGAGCGTATCAGCACCGTGTTCGTGTACCTGGGCGGCAAGGGTGTTGCGGAGGTGTGGGATTACCAGATTCGCGGCGGCCTGCCCACGGAGGCGCAGCTGGCGAAGGTGATTCGTGAGGCGCGCAAGGGCTAGGTAGCAGGTCTAGACAACATAGGTAGGCGGCGCTCGCGTACTAGTGCTTGCCGTAACCGAACATAGAAAAGCAGCTCACGAGGCGTAATGCCTGGTGAGCTACTTTCCTGCGTGGACTTTTCTGCGCGGACTTTTACGGTTAATGGCAGAGGACGCCTCTTCACCCCACTGCATTAGGGTGATGAGGCGTCCTCAGCCGCTGAAGAACTATAGAGGTACTTCGTGCCCTCGCACGCTCCGGGAAAGAATCGCGCCGAACGACTGCCGCTTTCGCAGCCTCACTCGCGCCGCCGGCGCCCCGTGGGGTTTGCGTGCGTCTTTACTCTCAAACACAACCTCGAAAGTAGCTCTATAGATTTCTGCCATCGGTGATTGGTTGCGCGGTGCATGAATCCGGCTCGGGCCTGACATGACCGGTCAGGGTCCCGTCCAATCTGTCTCCCCAATTTATCGCTGCCACGATATTAGCGCTGGTCAGTGCGCTATGGGGAGTGTGTCCGCTGGTTTTCTCGCGGCACAGCAAAAGTATTCCAGGAGTTTTTGGAAAAATCTACAGGGAAAGTTTTTACCCTAAAATGCACTATTTTGAGCATGGTTCAAGATGAAGTTGAGGCTCTGTGGACTCCCAAAACCAAAAATTGGTTTTTGTGGGTTTGTGGTGTATTTGCACCCGGGAAATATTGTGAATGGCGTCCTTGGCACACCTTCAAGTCTCAGGCTTAATCTGAGTCATTCATGCACAAAAATGCAAAACTGGTGCTCAAAAGGTGAGGGGAAACACTTAAATAAATTTTGATAAAAGGCCCACTAAGGCCCCTCCACTAGCCCTTATGGGTATCATCCCGTCGGTTTGACAGACACTCGGGGAACTGGGTTCACCGGGCACAGGCAAGCGGATATAAAACCCCCGTAAACCCCCGTAGATACAGTTCAGCCCCGCAGTGCAGTACTGCGGGGCTGAACTGAAAACCTAGCTGAACCGAAAACCTATGCGGTAAGTAGCAACCTAACAGCTACTCTGCCGGGCCGACCAGCGGGCCGACCTCCTCCTGTCCGAGCAGTTCGCCGGAGGCGCGCAGGTCGTCCTGAATGTCCAGGAGCATGGACACGGCGTGGGTTGCGCCGTCGCGGTCGCCGACCTCCACGGTGTGGGTGAGCCACTGGGCGATCGCGAACTCCGCGTAGAAGTTCGCGCGCTGTGCCAGGTAGGCGTCGGGCAGTTGAGGCATCTGCTGGCGGTAGACCTCGATGGCCTCGTCGGTGAAGTCGATGTCCTGGCAGGAGTACAGCCACGCGAAGTCCTGCGCGGGGTCGCCCACGTGCACATCGGACCAGCCGGTGACCTCCACGATGCGCGCCGTCGAGGGCGTTACGTGCAGTACGAGGTTCTCGGCGCCCATGTCACCATGGACTACGCGCGGGCGGAACTGCCACATGGGTCCGGGGGAGAGCACGGTACGCCAGTGCGCGAGCAGGTCGGCGGGCACCTTGCCGGTTGCGGCGGCACGCTCGAGCTCGGCGTTCTTGCGCAGGCGAATCTGCTCCGAAGAGTAGGAGGGCAGGTCGGCTTCGTAAATAATGTCTTCGGGCATCACGTGCAGGGTCGCAATGTCCTTGGCGATGATGGATGCCAGGGAGGGGCGGCCCGCCGCAACTTCGCGGCGGCTCAGCTCGGCGAGCTGGTCCACGTCGTAGATGGTGCCGGGGATGTGCGTGTACACGAAGACGTTGCCGCCCGCGTAGGGTACGGTGCCGGCAACGGTGGGTACGGCGAAGGGCAGTCGTGCGCGCAGGCCGGGGCTGAACGACTGCAGGATGAGGTGTTCAGCTTCAAGGCGCATGCTGGCGTCGGGGCGGCGCGGGGCGCGCACTCGCCAGCGGCGACCGGTGGAGTCGGCGATGATTGCCGAGTCGAAGTCGTCGCTGTCTTCGCGGACCGGTTCGGCGCCGACGGGGTAAATCCCGGGCACTCCGGCGGAGACAATGGCTGCTAGCTGAAGGGGAGATAAAGTCACGGGTTAAGGTTACCAAACCTATGTGTACCGTTTAGTAGTTTTTAGGATCTTTATGCCAAGTGGTGAAGATACTTGTGGACAAGCCTAAACGTGCTCGTCTGCGTATTTCTGCGCATTGCGTTGCGCTTCTCACCATGCGTGTCCAAACAGGCGGGTTCCTCACGCCTTGAACCCTCAAGCGCTGAATCCTCATGCACTGAATCCTCACGCCCTGAATGAAAGCATCAGCTAAGAAACCGCGGCGGGGCTGGAGAATGCAGTCTGGGAGAATACAATGGAAGACCGGCTATCAGCGCCTCGCGCACCCGCATGCCCGTATATCCGCATGCCCGCGCGAGCGTAAGCCCTCTGCCCGTACCGCCCGCCTTACTGATGGAGCATTATGACCGCCACACCTCAGCAGCCTCAGCATATGATCTCCGCAGACGATATTCTTGCCGGGCTTGACCCGGATCAGCGTGCGGTTGCCACCGAGCTGGACGGCCCCATGCGCGTGCTGGCGGGTGCCGGTACCGGTAAGACCCGCGCGATTACGCACCGCATCGCCTACGGTATTGCGATTGGTCGCTACCAGGGCCCGCGCGTGCTCGCCCTGACCTTTACCCTGCGTGCTGCGGAGGAGATGCGCACCCGCCTGCACCAGCTGGGTGCGCACGGCGTGCAGGCGCGTACTTTCCACTCGGCGGCGCTGCGTCAGCTGGTGTATTTCTGGCCGCAGGTGGTGGGCGGTACCTTCCCGTCCATCGTGCAGAACAAAGCCTCGCTCATTACGGAGGCGGCGAACCGTCTGCGCATCAGCACGGACCGTTCCCTGCTACGTGATTTGGCGTCGCTGATTGAGTGGGCGAAGGTTCAGCTGCTCACCCCGGACACCATCATGCAGCGTCTGAGCGAGAAGCAGTTGCCCTCGGCGATTACCCCGCAGAATATGCAGCGAATTTTCCAAGCGTATGAGGACTTGAAGGATGAGCGTAACCTCATCGACTTTGAGGACGTGCTGCTGCTGACCATCGCCATGCTGGAGGAGGACGAGAAGCTCGCCGCGACCGTCCGCAACCAGTACCGCCACTTTGTGGTGGACGAGTACCAGGACGTTTCCCCGCTGCAGCAGCGTCTGCTGGATGTGTGGCTGGGCGGCCGCGACGATATTTGCGTGGTGGGCGACGCCTCCCAGACGATTTACTCTTTCACCGGCGCGACGAGCCGCTACCTGCTGGAGTTCCCGCGACGCTACCGTGGCGCGCATACGGTGAAGTTGACCCGCGACTACCGCTCCCACTCGCAGGTGGTGGAGCTCGCGAACCGTCTGTTGGCCGCCCGCCGTCCGCATCCGGATTCGAGCCCGCATTCGTGGGCGCCGCCGCTGGAGCTGATGTCTCAGCGCGGCCCCGGCGTGGATGTGGAGTGGTTCGGCTACGCGGATGATGAGCAGGAGGCCGCCGGCATTGCCGAGGATATCCGCGACCTGATTGAGAAGGACGGCGTGCCGCCTTCGGAGATTGCTGTACTGTTCCGCACGAACGCGCAATCGGCGGCGATTGAGTCTGCGCTGTCTACCGCTCACATTCCGTACCAGTTGCGTGGTGCGGAGCGTTTCTTTGAGCGTCCCGAGGTCAAGCAGGCGATGCTTGCCCTGCGTGGTTCGGCGAAGTCCACGGACGGTACCGAGGACGTCACCCGCTACACCCGCGATGTGCTCGGCGGCCTCGGGTATAAGGAGGAGGGCCCCCTTTCGGGAGGCGCCACCCGCCAGAAGTGGGAGTCCCTCGCCGCCCTGGTGCATATGGTGGACATGATGGCGCAGAACCGCCAAGAGCAGCTTCAGGAGCACCGCGCGAACCCGCGCCCGGGCGTGCCCGAGCCACTACCGTTGACCATGCACGAGGTGGTGGCGACCCTGAACCACCGCAGTGAATTCAACGACGCCCCGCAGGTCAACGGCGTAACCCTCGCCTCCCTGCACGCGGCTAAGGGCCTGGAGTGGGAGGCAGTGTTCCTGTGCGGCCTGAACGAGGGCCTCATGCCGATTACTTTTGCGACCACCCCGGATGAGGTGGATGAGGAGCGCCGCCTGCTGTACGTGGGCATTACGCGCGCCCGCAAGTACCTGTGGCTGACCTGGACGATGACCCGCACCGTGGGCGGCCGCGGTCAGCGTAAGCGTTCGCGTTTCCTGGACGATATTGATCCGGCGAAGCGCCGCCGCAGGGCTGAGAGCCCCGGCTCGTCGTATAGCCAGCCCCGCCGTTCGTCGAAGGGAAGAGGAGATTATGGCTCAGCGTTTTAAACGTGAAATTCTGCCCGCCACTAAGGATCGCCCGCAGATTGAGCTGGTCCGCTCGGCGCGCCGCACCCGCACCATCAGCATGCAGCGCGATGGTGTGGACGAGCACGGCAACCCCGCCTACCGCCTGCTCATTCCCGCAGCGAGCACGAGCGAAGAGATTGACGAGCATATTGCCCGCCTGCTGCCGCGCATTCAGCGTCGTGCCGCCCGCCGTGAACGTGCCACACAGCTGACGGTCACGGACGAGTACCTGCGCTCCCGCGCCCTGCACCTGGCGCAGAAGCATCTGCCGGAGCTGGTTGCCTCGGGCAGGTTGGAGAAGCTGTCGATTCGCTGGGTGAGCAACCAGCGTCAGCGCTGGGGCTCGGCAACCTACGCGAACACGCAGATCCGCATCTCCTCGGAGCTACAGGGCGTACCCGAGTATGTGCTAGATTCGGTGATTCACCACGAGCTCTGCCACCTGTTGCAGCCGAATCATTCGGCGGCATTCCGTACCCTGGAGGCGCGCTACCCGCAGCTGCTGCGGGCGCAGGCCTACCTGGAGGGGTACGCGCTGGGGCGCTCGCGTGCTGAGGGTGAGTGCGGCGAAAACAACGCTGACTAAAATCCCACCGGCTTAAGCACCGCTAAAAACCTATCAACCAAAACACTTGAGCGGGGGTGGTTTGTACATTCACAAGCCACCCCCGCTCGAGGTATCAGTTATTTACTTCGCTCAGCTTTACTTTTCTTCGGGCGCATCGCCAAAGCCGCCGTCCAGCAGCTTCTGCAGCTCCGAGTCGAAGTCCATGTCGTCCAGGCTGATTTCGTTCATGCGCGCATCGTATGCGGTGAAGTCTTCCAGCTCGGCGGGGGTAGGCAGGGTCTCCGGGGTGTCCCAGAGGCCGTCGCGTGCCTCAATGCCGTGGGCGTTTTCGTACCAGCGCCAGAACTGCTGTGCCTCACGCACCAGGCGCGGGCGCAGTTCCAGACCGACCAGGTTCTCGAAGACCTGCTCGCTGGGGCCGCCGTCGATGCGGCGGCGCGCCATGATTTCGGTCAGCTGCGGTGCCTTGGGTAGGTTGCGGGTCGCGTCCTCGGTGACGACGGATACCCAACCTTCGATGAGCGCGAGCAGACCCTCCAGACGCTGCACCGCCAGTTCCTGATCTTCGGTGCGCTGGGGGCTGAACATGCCGCCTTCGAAGGCTTCCTGTACGGCGTCGGGGTTGCTCATGTCCACCTGGGATGCGGCGTCCTGCATGCGGTTCATGTCCACGCGAATACCGCGGGCGTAGCGCGCCACGAGCTGAACCAGGTCTTCACGCAGCCAGGGGTTTGCCTTGTGCAGGCGGATTAGCGCGGATTCACGCACGGCAAGGTAGAGCAGAACCTCCTGCGGGGGCACCTCGATATTCTCGGCGAGCTGCTGGTAGCCGTTGGGCAGCAGCGCGGAGGAGCCGGGCGCGAGGGGGAAGCCCACGTCGGTGGAGGAGTAGACCTCACCTGCGAGCTGCGCGAGCGCCTGAGCCATCTGCGCACCAAAAATCACGGAACCAATGTTGTTCAAGAAGCCGCTGTTGAGGATCTGAGAGATCTCTTCGGGTACGTCTTCGGGGGAGCCGGGCATGACCATGGACTGGGTGACTTCGGCTGCGACCGGCTCGACCATTTCGCGCCAGGAGTCGAAGGAATGCTCAACCCATTCCGCCTTGGACCACGCCTGCACCGGGTGGTTGTGGCGCTCAATGGTGGTCACTGCGTCCAGCCAGAGGTCGGCGAGGTTTGCCGCGTCTTCTACGGCACGCTTGAGGTTTTCGGGTACGGAGGGGTCTTCACCCATGGAGGCGAGCATCTGGCGGGTCTGGTTCTTCACGTTATCCCAGTTCACGCCGCTGGGGCTGTCGGATGCGCCCGCGCCGGAGAACATTGCCTGCACCTGCGCAAACATGCTCTGCATCATGGCGGGGTCAAAGCCCATGCCCATGTTCTTGAGGTCTTCGGGGTCGATGCTGATGCCGAAGGGGTTCTGACCGCCTTCGCCGAAGAGCGCGCCGAAGGGATTCTGTGCATTGTTGGAGGTGCCCTTGCCGCCCTGGCCGGTTGCCCCTGCGGAGGGGTCGAAGCCCTGTTCCTGCATCTTCTTAAGGAATTCTTCGAGGGGGTCGCGCTCGTTGGAGGCGCCGCCGGTGGGGTTCTCAGACATGTGAAGCCTTTCGTAATCCGGGGGTGGGCGCAACTGGCCCGCTCGCTGTCCAGCCTACCGATTTTTGCTGAGAATTTCCCGCGCTATTGCTGTGGAGGCGGGTTAATCAGCTGAGGGCTCACAAGCTTGTCTTTGGGCACGGTTTTTGGGAGCTTTTTCGTGCCGCTGTCACCGCGCGGTGCTGACATACCGTGGCGCGTGTCAGAGCATCAACGCCCCCTGGGTGCTCTATTTTCGGCGGGGTCACAGTGCCGGTCCGCATGTTGAAAAGCAGGTTTATCCGGTACTGTAGAAACCATGACTAAGTCCACCCCCGATGCTGAGCAGCAGCCGAACGCCGCCTCCGCGAGCGTGAAGAGTACTGAGAAGGCGACCAAACGCCGTTCGCGTTTTGCGCCGCGCCGCGTGAACCTGCGTTCGGTCAGCGCTGTGGCGACGTGCGCCCTGCTGGCTGGTGCTTTTGTTCTGCCCAGCTCCTATGTGAAGGAGGGCCCCGGCCCGCTCTTTGACGTGCTCGGAACCTACCAGGATAAGGACGTCATTGAGGTTTCTGGCGCGCCCAGCTATAAGACGTTCGGCAAGATGAACATGACCACGGTGTCGGTTTCGGGTGGGCCGTACACGGAGCTGTCCGGCGCGGAGGCGTTCTACGGCTGGTTGGCGTTTGACGGTAACCGCAGCCTCGTGGTGCCGACCGATGCCCTGTACCCGCACGTGAGCCATGAGCAGGCGACGGCGGCGACCGGCGCGCAGATGGCTGATTCGCAGACTCAGGCGAAGGTCGCGGCGATGCGCCAGTTGAAGATGGCGGTGACCGAGAAGGTTCAGGTGCTTTCCACGGCGGAGGGCTCCCCGGCGGCGAGCGCGCTGAAGGCTGACGACCGCATCGTGAAGGTGGGGGAGAAGCAGATTGAGACCCTCACCGATGTTCCGAAGGCGGTGAACGCCTCGAACGGTTCGCCGATTGACGTGACCGTGGAACGTGACGGCAAACAGCAGACCTTTAAGCTGACCCCGGTTCGTTCGAGTGACGGTAGCCGCTGGATTCTGGGCGCGGGTTTGAAGCAGAGCTATGACCTGCCGGCGCACGTGCAGTACAACCTGGACGGCGTGGGCGGCCCGAGCGCGGGTCTGATGCTGGCGCTGGGCACGGTCGATAAGCTGAGCGAGGGTACCCTGCTCGCCGATGAGGATGCCGGAGGCGACCCGTACCGCAGCTACATTTCGGGTACCGGCACGATTGATGCTGACGGTAAGGTCGGCGCAATTGGCGGCATCAAGTACAAGATTCTGGCGACGGGCCGTTACGGTGCGCGCTATTTCTTGGCGCCGAAGGAGAACTGCGATTCGATTGTGAAGATGCAGGCGCAGGACCCCGACCTGTTCAACTACTATCACGCCGGTCAGGTGCGCGGCACGATGGTGGTTGTGCCGGTGTCGACCCTGGATGAAGCGGTGAAGACGGTGGAGGCGATTAAGTCCGGCACCCCGGATGATTCCCTGCCCCGCTGCGGCTCCTAACGTAACGTTTCTCTCCGCGAGGTTCTCACCCGTATAGCATAGAAGTCAGCCCCGGTACTTTACGGTACCGGGGCTGTTCTGCACCCTCCCTATTTCTTTTATCTGCCGTATTTCGCCCCGAGCTTCTACGAGGTTCTGCCCTTCCGCGTTACCTCTGAGATACTTAAAGGCAGTTATTTTCTCTGAACGTATGATGAGCGAGGAATTGTGTCTGAGTCGACCAATAACACCGCGCATCCCAAGCCGAAGAAGTCAACGCCTAAGCGCCGTAGCCCCTTGCGGGTGACGATTGCTGTGGTGGCGGTGCTCATTGCTGCTTTTGTGGGTGCGTCCCAGGTGTACACGGACTGGCTGTGGTTTGATCAGCTGGGTTATAGCTCCGTGTTCACTACCCAGATTTTGTTGAAGGCTGCCGTGTTTGTGGTGGCTGCCGTGGTGATTGCTGTGCCGCTGTGGGCTTCGATGTCCTACGCGGTCCGTCATGCTGATGTGGCGCCTGCGTCCGAGAAGAAGCCTCAGGAGGCGCCGAACCCGAATCAGAGCGTGCCGACGAGCGGCGCGGATGCTGCCGAGCAGATGCTGCGCGACGTGTTTGGTCAGCAGCGTGCTGAGGAGAGCATGCGCCGCTACCGCGAGAGCGTGGATAAGGCGCGTAAGGTACTGCTGGTTGCGGTTCCGCTGCTGTTGGGCCTGTTCATTGCTTCGGCGACGATGACTCAGTGGAGCACCGTCGCGCTGTTCTTCAACCAGCAATCCTTCGGTAAGACTGACCCGGAGTTCGGTCTGGATTACGGGTTCTTCCTGTTTGCGTTGCCGTTCTTCCGCATGGTGGTAACTTTGGTGACCTCCACTGTGGTGCTGTCGGCGCTCGCGGGCGTGTTCATGCACTACTTCTACGGCGGTATTAAGGTTCAGCCGGGCGGTGTGAGCACTACCGTGGCGTTCCGTCGTCACGCTGCGATTGTGGTGGCTGCGTTCTTGCTGACTCGTGCGGTGAGCTTCTGGCTGGATCGTTATTCGTCGACTCAGCAGCAGGTGGGCCGCTGGGCTGGTGCAATGTACACGGACGTGAACTCGTCGATTCCGGTGAACGCTATTTTGGCGATTTCTGCGCTGCTGGTGGCAGTCATGTTTGTGGTGGCGGCTTCGATGAACCGTTGGCGTTTGCCGCTGATTAGCACCGCGATGCTGGTGATTGTTGCTCTGGTCGCTGGCGGCCTGTACCCGTGGATTGTTCAGCGTTTCCAGGTGGTTCCGAATGAGCAGGGCGCCCAGTCGAAGTTCATTCAGCGCAATATTGATGCGACCCGTTACGCGTACGGTCTGGACAAGATTGAGACCACCCCGTATGACGCGACGATTGATACCCGTGCCGGTGCGTTGAGCTCTTCGAGTGCGACCATTGCGAATATTCGTCTGTTGGATCCGAATGTTGTGTCCTCGGCGTTTGCGCAGATGCAGCAGTTCCGCCCGTACTACCGTTTTGATTCGCAGCTGTCGGTGGACCGCTATGCGGTGGGTAACACCACGCAGGATACTGTGTTGGCGGCTCGCGAGCTGAACCCGGCGCAGACGAGCGGCGATTCTTGGTATAACCGCCATGTGGTGTACACCCACGGTTACGGTGTGATTGCCGCGTACGGTAACCAGGTGGATTCTGCGGGTAACCCGAAGTTCTTGCAGTCCGGCATTAAGGCGACCGGTACCCTGAGCGAGGACTACGAGCCGCGTATTTACTTCGGCATGAGCTCGCCGGAGTATTCGATTGTGGGCGGTAAGGGCGACACCCTGGAGCTGGACCGCCCGCTCTCAGCTGAGGAAACCAACACCTCCGACGCGAAGTACACCTTCGCCGGTTACGGTGGTCCTCGCGTTGATTCGATGCTGGCCCGTATCTCGTATGCGATTAAGTTCCAGTCTTCTGACATTCTGCTTTCGGACGCGGTGCGTGAGGGTTCGCAGATTCTGTACGAACGCAACCCGCTCGATCGTGTGCGTAAGGTGGCACCGTACCTGAGCGTGGATTCTAAGCCGTACCCGGCGATTGTGAATAACCGCGTGCAGTGGATCGTGGATGCTTACACGACGAGCGACCAGTTCCCCTACGCGCAGGGTAGCTCCCAGGATGCGGCAACCGCTGCGGGTGCTCAGCGTTCTAACTCGGTGAACTACATCCGTAACTCGGTGAAGGCTACCGTGGATGCGTATGACGGTTCGGTGACCCTGTACGCGTGGGATGAGGAAGATCCGGTGCTGAAGGCGTGGCAGGGCGTTTTCCCTGGCACGGTGAAGAGCTACCGTGAGATGAACGCTTCGCTGATGAGCCACGTGCGTTACCCGACTGATATGTTCAATATTCAGCGCACCATGCTGAATAAGTACCACGTGACGAACGCGAACAGCTTCTACGCCGGTGATGATGTCTGGTCGATTCCGAATGATCCGACCAATGATCGTAACCAGCCGATTTCGCCCTACTACCTGTCCCTGCAGATGCCCGGTGATTCTCGTGCGCACTTCTCGTTGACGACCACGTTCATTCCTCAGCAGAGCGATTCGAACTCTCGTAACGTGATGTACGGCTTCCTTGCCGCTAATGGTGATGCCGGTACCGGTAAGGACGGCGAGCGTAGCCCCGATTACGGCAAGCTACGTCTGCTGGAGTTGCCGCGTTCTTCGGTGGTTCCCGGCCCGGGTCAGGCTCAGAATATTTTCAACTCTGATGCTGAGGTGTCGAACCAGCTGAACCTGCTGCGCCGCGGTTCGTCTGAGGTTATTAACGGCAATATGCTGACTCTGCCGGTGGGCGGCGGCATGCTGTACGTTCAGCCGGTGTATGTGCAGTCGAGCGGTGACGCTAAGTACCCGCGTCTGCAGCGTGTGCTGGTGAGCTTCGGTGATAAGGTCGGTTTCGCTCCGACTCTGGAGGAGGCGCTGAACCAGGTGTTCGGTGGTTCTTCGGGTGCGAAGCTGGACGGTTCGGCGGCTAGCCCCTCGGCTTCTGCTTCCGGCTCCTCTGGCTCCTCTGGTACTTCGGGTGCTGCGACCGGTGGTTCGTCGGCTTCGCAGTCTTCGGAGCTGAAGCAGGCTCTGACGGATGCCTCGAAGGCGATGACCGATGCTGATGCGGCAATGAAGAAGGGTGACTGGGCCGCCTACGGTGAGGCTCAGAAGCGTCTGGAAGCAGCCGTGAAGAAGGCTCTGGAGGCTGAGGAGGCGCAGAGCGCGGCTTCCGCTAAGGCTTCTGCTTCGGCGGCGCCTAGTGCCTCTGCGGCTCCCAGCGCCTATGCAGCTCCCAGTGCCGCGGCTTCTGCGAGTGCCCCCGCAAGCGCGAAGCCCAGTACCAGTGCCAGCGCTTCGGCTTCTCGCTAAGACTAAGAGGCTAAGCCTAAGAGACAGCGGGGGAGTAGCGCATACCAGATGCTCACGGGTCTAGCGTCCTCGCTCTAGACCCGGAGCCTGCACTGGATGCGGCTCCTACCGGCTAGCTCTAGCGGTCTCTGCGGGAACGTCTCTAAGGAGAATGTCTCTACGGGAACGGGGTGGAAGTGATTCACTTCCACCCCGTTCCTGTATGTTCTACCCCTGGCACTGCCCCGTAGCCCCTATTCCTACCCAACTGCTTTCTACCCAACTGCTTTCTACCCAACAGCCCCTATTTTTGTGTGCTTGGTTACAAATTGCGTTTTTGGCTTGCATGGTCGGTTTGGGGTCTGTATAGTTGTATGAGTCGCCGCGGGGTGGAGCAGTTCGGTAGCTCGCCGGGCTCATAACCCGGAGGTCGCAGGTTCAAATCCTGTCCCCGCAACCAGAAAAACCCGGTATCTCAACGAAAAGTCGCTGAGATACCGGGTTTTGTTTTGCCCTGACGAGACCGAATCCCTATGTTATTCCCTACCTTTCAGCCAAACTCAGGCCCGTCGTCGAGGTGGGGGGAGGGGGGACTATCACCCAACATCGAGGACTATCATCCAACGCCCCTTCGGGGCGTATGACTATCTTCGCTCGTGCATGATCTCGTGGGAGGGAGGTTGCAGAGGAGGATTTTCACCGCCTAATCGGCGTTGATACCGGCTGTTTACCGCCTGAAAATGCAAAAGCGGTATAGCATTTTCCCTCGTATCTCAACCGAATCCCAACCCTTTACCGCCTTCACCGCCTAAAACCGAAAACTTTTATATATACACACGCATATGTAGGAAGATGAACACTCGCGTGTACACTTTTTAGAAATTAGGCGGTAGAGGCGGCAACACACTATGTTTTGACTGATATACCAACGTTTTCGATATACCGCTTAGCCTCAAACAGGCGGTAACTAAGCGTGAAAGAGTAGCGTCCCGCATAGTGGTGTAACTGTGTGGTGATCGGCCCGTTGCTTGTGATGGGTGCGGTCACCGTGTGATCCTTCGAGAAAGCTCTTCTACTTCTGACTCGAAATGATTTGGAGGCACAACGATGACCGCTCCTCATATTATCGACCCTGCTGGCATGCTTGGCGAGGCGTTGTCCCAGGCATCCCCAGATTTGATGCGTTCCTTGCTCCAGCACGTCATTAACGCGTTGCTATCAGCGGACGCTGATGCGGTGTGCGGGGCCCAGTGGGGTCAACAAGATCCGCAGCGTCACACCAGGCGCAACGGGTATCGCTACCGGCCCCTGGACACCAGGGTCGGCACCATCGACGTGGCGATCCCCAAGCTGCGCTCAGGCACCTACTTCCCAGAATGGTTACTGCAACGGCGCAAACGCTGTGAAACCGCGTTGATCACAGTGGTCGCTGACTGCTACCTGGCAGGAGTATCCACGCGCCGTATGGACAAGCTCGTCAAAACCCTGGGGATCACAGGACTGTCCAAGTCCCAGGTCTCACGGATGGCAACAGACCTCGACGAACACGTGGACCAGTTCCGCAACCGGCCCCTCCACGATGCCGGGCCTTTCACCTTCGTCGCCGCTGACGCACTGACCATGAAAGTACGCGAAGGAGGACGCGTCGTCTCGTGCGCGGTTCTGGTTGCCACCGGAGTCAACAATGACGGACACCGCGAAGTGCTGGGGGTGCGCGTGTCCACCAGCGAGACCGCTCCAGCCTGGAAGGAGTTCTTCGCCGACCTGGTCGCCCGAGGCCTGACCGGCGTGCGCCTGGTCACCAGTGATGCCCATCTGGGCCTGGTTGAGGCCATCGCCGCCAACCTACCCGGAGCCACCTGGCAACGATGCCGTACCCACTACGCCGCTAATCTCATGTCCGTCACCCCCAAAGCACTATGGCCCGCTGTCAAAGCGATGCTGCACTCGGTGTATGACCAGCCCGACGCGGCATCGGTCAACGCTCAATACGACCGGCTCTTGGACTACGTCCACGACAAGCTCCCCGCCGTGTGTGATCACCTCGATCAAGCCAGGGCAGACGTCCTCGCGTTCGCGTCCTTCCCCACCGGGGTGTGGACCCAGATCTGGTCCAACAACCCCAACGAACGCCTCAACCGCGAAATCCGCCGCCGCACCGACACCGTGGGAATCTTCCCCAACCGACAAGCAATCATCCGCCTAGTCGGAGCCGTCCTCGCCGAACAAAACGACGAATGGGCCGAAGGCCGACGCTACCTCAGCCTCGACATCCTCACCAAATCACGACTCACACCACAACCCACCGGGCAGGAGGACACCCCACTCCAACTCAGCGCATAACCCAACCCGAAGGACACAAAACGATTACACCACTCCACAGGACTTGGCCTGAGCAAGAGCACGTTCTACAATTGACGCATAAGTTCAAGTTCAAGGAGGTTCGCATGACCGCTTACGACCACTCGTCGGGGTACACCTACGGCACCGATGCCGTCCCCACGTCTCCGCTCACACTCGAGGATCTACGCCAGATTGAGGCCGCCGCGCACGTCCAGCCCGGTGACGCAGAGCTGCTCGCGCGAGCAGAACCCATCCTGGCGCCGCATGCCATGGAAATGGTCGACACGTGGCGCGGGATTTTGGCTCAAAAGACCTACCTGGCAGCACATTCCGCGCATCCGGATGGACAGCCGAACCCCGAGTACGCGCAGGCGTCAAAGCCCCGATTTGCCCAGTGGATCATCGACATGTGCACGCGCGAGCGGGATCAGGCGTGGTTGGACTACCAGTACCTGATCGGAGCTCGACACATGACCGCGGCGAAGAACGCGGCGGATGGGGCGGACTCGACGCCATTCGTGCCTCTGCGCTACGTGCTCGCCTTCATCGCGCCGACTGTGGAGGTCGGGCACCGTCTCCTGGCGGAGGGCTTCGAGGGCGCAGAACTGGACGCTGTCCGTGACGCGTGGACTCGCGCTGTGACTGTCGCCGTGACAGTGTGGGCGTATGCCTACCGCGATCACCCCGAGCAATTCTGATCCGGCGCTCGCCACCTACGACTCCCCCATCGGCCGCCTCACGCTTGATAGCGGTGTATTCGTCTTTCGCACTCTCTGACTGCTCTCCCTGGAAGCCTCAGTGGCTTCCAGGGAGAGCTTTCTTTCTGGGTTATAGGACACTACGTGTTGCTGGTTGGGTGACTTTTCGGCTTTCTGGTGCGGGAAAGTCACTCTTTCAGTTGGTCGTGTTTGCCTCGTTCCTGTGAATACTGCATCGTGCTCTGTGTGTGGCTGCCCCATGATCCGTCACGGTAAGAAGTCAACAGGAGGTCCTTTGAAGATCGCGGTGGTAGAAGTCCGCTCATCATCAAGGACCTCGACCTCTACCCACAACCGCCGACCAATACCTGGTCACCCACACTCAACTCGGAAGAGCCGGAAATAGCCTTCGTGATAGCGGAATAAAACGAAGGTGTGGAACTTGCAAGGACCGATCTCAAACTGGGATTCGATAGAACAGTTTAGCAAACGCTGACTTCGCTTTGCCGTCACTTGGAAACCTATCCGTTGGAAGTGCAGCTATCCTCACATACGCTTTTCCAAGTGAAGTATAGCTATGCACGTTTCACCGACGTTAGTAAAAACCCCGGAGGTCGCAGGTTCAAATCCTGTCCCCGCAACGGATAACTCCCGATAGCTTAGCTATCGGGAGTTTTTTTATTCCCTAAAACCCGTACCCCCCCGCTGACCTATCTCCTTCTGCTGTCCTCCCGTCACCTTCCGACCGCCGGTCTGCCTTCTTTCGCCACCTTCCTGCACCTTTCCTGTCGGCGACCTGTCTTCATTTGCCGCCTACTTTTCTTCTTCTTGTGCTACCTTTCTGCCGCCTGCTGGGCGGCTTTCTTTATATCTCCTGCCTCTCCGTATCTCCTGCCTTCTGTAATCTGCGGAGGGGGTCTTCTGAACCTTGTCGGGGCGGTGCTTCGGGGAGACTGATGGGGGGGGCAGCCTGCTGCCCCTTCCGGGGTGCTTGAGGTGGATCTTTCGGCCTCTCGAAACCCCTCTTGAAACCTCCTCACGGAATTTCATAGAACCGTCGTGAAAGTACCCTGGACTGGTTTCGGAACGTCTCCCGATGCGTCTTTCGAGGTATTCCTCAGTCCGTCTATCGGGGCTTCAAGCGGGTGTGCCCATGGGGGTGGTGGAGTCACTTCCGAGCGGTTGCTGGAGGGTGGTTACGCCTTCTTGAGACGCTGCTTTTGAGCTCCTTGAAAGGGGATCTGAAAGGGGTCCTGAAGGGGGCTCTGGGGCGGGTCTCAAGAGCGTGATGAGGGGTCCGATAGGATGCCTGGGTGGGGGAGTGGCGAGGGGGCTGTTTTTGCCTCAAAGTGCATTCTCAAAGTGGAATATGCGAAAGGTGCCTATATTCCGGGCTTGGAAATCACCCGTTTTGCCCCGGAATTCCGCGGTTTTTGGCAAAAATTGGGCTTCGAGTGCAACAATTCACTCTGAAAGTGATTGTAATCACATACGAAACATTCAAGTTAATTGTAGAGTTTTTTGAAACTCTTTCAAAAAACGCTCAAAAACCCCGGAAAATCAAGGAAAAATAGCCCATTCAACCTCTACTTGAGGGTGATTCAAGTTAAACTAGAAGCTTAGAAAAAGCTCTTGTTAAGATTGAATCTTGTTCGATACCCAAAAATAGCCCCAAAAAACCGCTGGAAAAGGCTTTTTGACCTGGTAGCTTTGAGTACGTGGTCACCGCGGTCCGCCGCGTAGCTCTCCGAAATGAATACTGCACCCCTCCATCACACGAGGAAACCCCCGCAACACACACGGGACGGTTACTGGACTTGCTCCATGCGGCATCACATTCGCAGGCCGACCGCCTATAGGCTTCTCACCTATAGACCACCTATCACTCAACCACTCTCGGGCGTCCGCGCCCCACGAAACACCAACAACGAGGACAACCCATGGCACTTCGCCCCCGCACCGTTAAGGCTGGCTCTCTCGCAGCCATCGCCGTACCCTCCGTGCTCGGTAGCACCCTGGTAGCACCCGCTTCCGCATTCGCACCCGTCGTTCAGGACATCCCCGGCGCAGCTACCCAGGCTCCGAAGTCCCTGTTCACCTCCACCGTGCAGCCCACCCTCTCGCAGGTTGCTGTGCAGATCCGCCAGCAGGCAGAACAGGCAAAGCAGACTCAGCAGGCTCCCGCAACGACCGCGGTTCAGCCCATCCAGAAGACCTACACTGCCCAGGCAACTCAGCAGACAACCCCCTCGGCTACCTTCCAGTCCGCACAGGCGGCTCAGCCTTCCGCTCAGCCCACCCTGGCACAGGTTGCACAGACCCCCGCAGCTACCCAGGCTCCCGCAGCTACCCAGGCTCCCGCAGCTACCCAGAGCGCTGCAACCCCTGCCGCGCAGCCCGCGCAGACCGCACAGGCTACTCAGGCGGCATCCGGTGTGGCAGCAACCCGCACCAACCAGACTTTCCTGTCCTACACCTCCCCGGCTGGTACCACCTCGCAGTACCACGTCTACGCTGAGGGCGTGGACTTCTCCAAGCCCGTTGGCGTGGTCTTCTACTTCGACGGCGACTACTGGCGCAACGACCAGTCCAAGGTCTACGACCCCTCCGGTGAGCTGGCTCAGATGGCTGCATCCGCAGCGGCACAGAACATGCTGTTCGTGCCCGTCATCTCCCCGGACGCCAACCGTTACGACGCTGGCGTGACCTGGTGGGAAGACATGGAGCGTAACGGCGAGTTCTTCCGCTCCTTCGCTTCCTCCTTCATCGCGGCTAACGGCGTGGACTCCTCCAACGTGTGGACCATGGGCTACTCCGGTGGCGCTGAGTTCATCACCTACGAGCTGAACACCAAGCCCCAGACCTGGCGCAACGGCGGCGGCTCCATCATGGTCGCTGGCGGTGGCCTGGACGAGGGTACCCCCTCGGCTGCACTGAAGTCCCAGCCCATGTTCTGGTACGCAAACTCGAACGACGGCACCGGTGAGACCTACCCGCAGACCTGGAGCGCACGAGGCGCCGTTGAGGGCGGCTACAACGCCTACCGCAACGCTGGGTACACCAACGCTTCCGCGACCGTTCTGAACGGCTCGGGCCACTTCGACTACAACTTCTCCGAGATTCTGAGCAGCTCGCTCACCAAGGGTAAGGCAACCGCCGCTCCCAAGGTCGAGCAGAAGGCAGAACAGAAGACCGAACAGAAGTCTGAGCAGAAGCAGAACAACGCTCCTCGCGCCCGCACCATGAGCTCCGCAACATACCAGAGCTACACCTCCCCGGCGGGCACCACCTCCCAGTACCACGTATACGCGAACAACCTGGACTACTCCAAGCCTGTTGGCGTGGTCTTCTACTTCGACGGCGACTACTGGCAGCG
The DNA here is from genome assembly GCA_963534775.1 of Rothia mucilaginosa. GTDB lineage: Bacteria > Actinomycetota > Actinomycetes > Actinomycetales > Micrococcaceae > Rothia > Rothia mucilaginosa_D. Next base: position 78,171 of record CAUSUH010000007.1, read on the forward strand.
TAACGAGTCCAAGGTCTACACCCCCGACGAGGGCATGCTCGCGGCAATGGGCAAGATTGCTAACGCCCGCAACATGGTCTTCGTGCCGATCATCTCCCCGGACACCAACGCATCCGGTGACGGCATCACCTGGTGGGAAGACATGAACACCAACGGTGAGTTCTTCCGCTCCTTCGCTTCCTCCTTCATCGGCCAGAACAACCTGGACGCTTCCCAGGTGTGGACCATGGGCTACTCCGGTGGCGCTGAATTCATCACCTACGAGCTGACCGACCACAACACCGCATGGCGTAACGGCGGCGGCTCCATCATGGTTGCAGGCGGCGACTCGGACGGCTCCGTTGACGCCGACGCCACCACCAAGGGCCTGCCTATGTACTGGTGGGTTGGCGCGAATGACACCTCCGGTAACACCAACCCCGTCACCTGGAGCGCACGAGGCGCAGTCGAGTCCGGCTACAACGCATACCTGAGCGCAGGCTTCTCTAACGCCCGCGTGAAGCTAATCGACGGCTTCAGCCACCACGACTACGACCTGCCGCACATCCTGGCGTCCTCCCTGGACTTCGCCGGTAAGACCCCCGCGCTGGGCTACCGCGACCTGTCCGACTCAGACCCGAACTACAACGAGATCAGCTGGAACTCTGATAAGCGCATCATGCTCGGCTTCGCGGACGGCACCTTCCGCCCGAACGCATCGGTCAACCGCGCGCAGCTGGCAACCTACCTGTACCGCGTGGCTGGCCGCCCCGCAGTGAACGCACCGGCTGTTTCGCCGTTCAACGACGTTCCGGTCAACCACCCCGCATACAAGGAAATTTTCTGGCTGAGCCAGCAGGGCATCAGCGGTAGCGACTTCCGCCCCCTGGAGGCCGTCACCGAGTCCACCATGGCTGAGTTCATGTACCGTGCGGCTGGCTCCCCGGCACAGGATCAGGGCGGCTACGCGTCCCAGGCTCTGGCGTGGGCTGCATCCAACGGTATCGGTACCGGTTCCACCTCCAACGCTGCGGTTACCCGCTCCGCGATGGCAGGCTACCTGTACATCTACGCGAACTAAGGCTCGCATCCCCTAACGCACAAAGATCCGCCCCGTTCCTGATGAGTTCAGGAACGGGGCGGATCTTTATAGGTTTAGCTCAAGAAGCTATGCGCTAGACCGGGCTTAGAGGGTCTGGGTGGGGTATTCCACAGCCAGGGGAGCCGGAGCTGCCGGAGCGTTCTTTGCCTTCAGAGCGGCCAGACGAGCGTCCAGCTCGGTCTCGCGCTCCATCTGGTCCAGGGTGTTGAACTGTGCATCCAGGGAGGAAGCTGCCAGCTCCTGCTGACCGATGACACGTGCCTCTTCGCGGCGAACCTTCTCTTCGAAGCGGCTCATCTCGCTGGTCGGGTCCAGAACGTCGAACGCCTTCAGAGCGTCGTTCACCTGGGTCTGAGCTGCTGCGGTCTTCTGACGTGCGGTCAGCTCATCGCGCTTGTACTTGACCTCTTCAAGCTTGGAGCGCATCTTCTCCAGGCCGTCCTTGAGCTGGTTGACAACCTGAGTCTGGGAAGCCAGCTGAGGCTCAACAGCCTGTGCAGCCTTCTCAGCCAGCAGCTGCTTGTTCAGAGCAATCTTGGCGAGGTTGTCGAACTTGTCAGCGTTGGCAACGTCGCCAGCTGCACGGAATTCATCAGCCTTGTTAGAAGCTGCCAGAGCCTTGGTGCCCCACTCCTGGGCGGTCTGGACATCCTCTGCGTGGTCCTTCTCGAGCAGACGCAGGTTGCCGATGGTCTGTGCTACTGCAGCCTCCGCCTCGCGGATGTTGTTGGTGTAGTCACGAACCATCTGGTCCAGCATCTTCTCCGGGTCCTCAGCTGCATCAATCAGAGCGTTGATGTTTGCCTTAGCGAGCTGTGCAATACGGCCGAAGATGGTCTGCTTAGCCATAATCTCCTACTTTCTGTTCAACGGGCTGCGGGGGAGCACTACGCTCCTCGTGAGCCGTGCCCGTATAACTAATTATGTGGCAGATTTCTGGGTGCATGCTGTGAAAATGATGCACGCCTGATTTCTGTTACCTAAACTTTTGGTAAATTGCCGCGGGTGTTTTCCGACTGGGGAAGAAACCGGTGAGGTAAGCTACGTGCCCCGCCGGTCAGACTGTAGAAAAATCTGCAGAAACCGACCGGCAGGATCGCCAGCACCGGCAGGACTGCCAGTGTGGAGGCGGTTAGAAGCTGCCGCCGTCACCGCCGCCGCCGCCCCAATCGCCGCCTCCGCTGAAGCCGCCGCCCCAGCTGCCGCCGCTACTACCGCCACTGCTGTGGCCGCCGCTGCTACCCCAGCTACTGGTGCCGGAGTTCATTGCGGTCATCAGAGCGCCCAGCAGCAGACCCTTCGCCAGGTCACCGCCGAAGCTACCGCCGCCGCGGTCGTTCTGGTTGTTGTAGTAGTTGCCGACCTCGCTCTGAGCGCGGTTCTGCGCGTCGGTTGCCTTCTGGATAGCCATATTGGCTTCCTTCATGGCGTTCAGCGGATCCGAAGAAGCCAGGCGCTGAGCCTGACCCAGGTGACGCTCCGCCTCAGAAACAGCGGTCAGGGTCATCGGGCCCACCGCAGCGCGGCGGTTATTGATGTAGCTACGCGCACCGTTCACCGCGGCGTAGGCAGAACGCATCGTACGATCCAGGTTCTGCGAAGCCGCACGAGAACGCTCGCGGGTAGCACGCATATTCGTCATTGCCTTATCCAGCTCAGCGGAGAGCTGACGCAGCTGGTTCGCCAGAGTCAGCGGGTCATTCGGGCGAGCCGAAGCGCTCTGGTTGACCTGGTTGAGCACCGCCTCCATACCGGCGGCGACCGCACCCAAATCATCGCGACGCTGAGAGGCAGCGAGGCTCTTCGCCTCCGCCACGTCACGCTGAATGCTCAGCAGGTCGGTGCTCAGACCCAGCTGAGCCTGCTCCAGTTCCTGCGAGCGGGTATTCACCGCCGCACCCAGAGCCTGAATCTGCGAGGCTGCTTCCTCAGCGGTGCGCAGGTGAGCAACCGCCTCCGAACGTGCCGTAGCAACGGTCGCCTGAGCCTTCTCAACCTCAGCGGCGCACAGCACCATGTTCGACTCCAACAGGGTAGGAGTCTTGGAGATGGGCTCCAGAGCGCTGGGCAGGTAACGTTCCTTCAATGCGCGGTACTGGGCGGCAATCTCTTCCACCGAGGCACGCAGCTGCGGCAGGCGCTGAGCCAGCGCCTCAATAGCTTGAGGCGCCTCCTGCTCCAGGTTGCGCAGCTGAGCCAGCTTAGCGTCCTGCTCCTGAGCAATACGGGTGACTTCCTGAGAGTTATCGATAATCTCAGTCAACCAGGCACGCTGCTCAGCCTCAGTGTCGGGAATGCTATCGGTCAGAAGCTGCTGACGCTGGAAGGACTTACGCATCAGATCCTCAGCGCGTGCAATCTCCTGAGCGAACTCGGCGACCTGCTGGTCACTGTACTGTGCGCGAGCAAAATCCAGTTCCTGCTTCGCGTGGCTCATCGTCGTATCAGCCTGAAGCAGGGCGCTACCGGCGCGAGTGCGCAGCTCCTCCAGCGGAACCTCCGGGATGGGGGAGTAGTTACGAGGTGCACCGTAGGAACGCTGAGGCTGCTGCTGAGTGTTCTTCTTCTTGCGACGGCGGTACATCGCGTAACCACCAGCACCCACGGTTGCCGCCGCGCCCACACCGAGCACACCGGTCACCACACCGGAAGAGCTGCCGCCCTTCTGAGCCTCGATACCCTCAACCGCAGCCAGTGCCGCACCCGAGTAGTCGCTGTTCTGCAGCTTCGGCTTGATGTAGTTCTGGTACACCTTCGTCTGCTGATCGCTCGAAAGAGTCTTGGTGCTACCGGCCAAGAAATACGCCTGGCGGGACTCGGTAGCAATTACCAGCACCACATCGGCAGAACCCCAATTGTTCTTCGTGGCAAGCGCCTTCGTCCAGCTCGAAGAAGTAGATGGGTTCTCAAACTTATCGATGACCACCACGTGCAAATCCACGTTGTGCTTCTTCGACAGATTCGAAATCTTAGACTTCAGGGTGGCGGTATCACCCAAAGAGTTTGTGGAATCGTACACGGTGGTGCCCGTAATCTGCATCGGGTCGGCAGCCTGCGCCGAGGTGCTCAAAAATGCAGAACCAGCCGGCAGAACCACCGGGGCACAAGAAAGACCTGCCGCCAGCACTGTGGCACCCAAGATAGTGCGCAGGCGAGGGCGTGCGGGACGAATCTGACGCGCAAAGGCGTGCTCGGTCATGGTCTTTCCTCCGTTGTCGTGAAGTATGAACGGACCTGCACTTCACGGTGTGCTTTTCACGGTGTGCTTGAACATCGCACACCTTAGTGCTGGTCACATTATTAGTGTAGCGGTGGCATAGCCACACAGAGGCACAGATACGAGAATATTGCGCCGCTGTTTGCCACCCGTTTACCGACTTCCTAGGCTTTATACAGGAAAGCCGGTATATACAGGAAAGCCGGTGTACCGGAAAACCGGTATACAGGAAAACCGGGGCCTAGCCTCATACTAGACCCCGGCTCACCGGATACTCAGTTAGCGCCGACGCGCAATCTCCAGATTGCTCATCAGATGCTCCACTACCTCCGCGGCATCAACATCGTGGATACTCTGTACCATGCCGTCCACCACCTGAACCCGTGAAGACGAGGCGTACATCCAGCCCAAGAACTGCACATGGTTCAGCAACCTAGAACTACGATCTGCCTGCTTACGCATCTGCACCCACAGGAAGGGCGTAGTCGGCACGCCGCGGCCCTTATACACCTGGGAGCTAGATCGGGCGTCCAGAAGATCAGCGAGCGCCTCAATATTTTCGGTCAGCTCCTTCAAATCCTCATCAGCGGCAGAGGGACCAACGAAATGGCGATCAACCAGGGACCAAGGCATGTAGCCGCTACAGCTACTCACCCACGCCAGCTTCAACCGCAGATTCTGCAGGCGAAGCACCTGCTGCAGAAGCCGCGAATGGGTGCGCAACACCGACAGCGGCATGGAAGAGAACTTCTTCTCCTCCGAGAGCAGACCCTCGGAGGAACCCTCCCCGGAAAACGCCTTATACGGATCTGCGACGCCCGTCAGAAGCACCGGCCCCTCGTAGTGGACGAACGCCAGAACCTCGGGAACACTCGAGAGGGCGCGGATGCGCTCGCCAATGGTCGGCAGATCCTCCCCATCGGGGGCGTACTGTTCGCGGCTGAACATCAACGTCTGGATGGGCTGCTCGGCAAGGTGCGGCGAGTTATGAGCAAGCGCCCGCAAATCGGTCACAATCTCCGCCAGAACGCCGTCCTGCTCGATCTGAAGAAGCTCCTGGAGAAGCTCAATGACAGCGCGCGCCTGCAGGCTCAAAACAGCGGCGCAGAACTCCGCGTCCTGAAGCTCAAGACGCACCTTCTCTAGGCGCTCCTCGAGCGTGGACTGCACGCCCTTGAGCTCAAACTCGCTCAGCTGCTCCGGGTTGAGCATACGGTGCGTACCATCCTCGCCGGCACGGTAGAAAAGCTCGCTGAACTCCAGCGTAGACTGAACGCCCTTCAACGCCCGCTCTCGCAACTGGGGCAGAACGTCAAAGGCAACTTCCGTCATCTCATTCCAGACCTTGGCCTCATCAATCTTCGAGTCCTTACGAGCAGTCTTCTTCCAGGTCTCTGCAAGCTGCATGGCGCGGTCAAAATCGCTCAGCTCCACAAAAGCCGCCAGCTTCTGCGCGCTCTCACGCAGATAACGCACCGCGTAGAGGCGGTCGTTCAAAGAATCCGGGAGAGTATCCTCCAGCAGACGCCAACGGAAGGTACGCTCAAAGCACTGCTCCGTTAGGCTAATGACGGTGGCACTCAGGGAGAACGCATGATCACGAGCAAAAGTGAAAGAGCCCGGCGCCTCCGCCAAACGCGGCAACGATACATAGAACTCCAACGCCCCGCTCAGCTTCAGCCGAGATACCCGGATGGTTTCTTCCAGCTCGGCGGCAAGCACCGTGCGGTCAGCCTGGGCGGTCTCCTTGAAACTGTGTAGCGGTGAAACCTGCGCACGCTCCAGCGTCTGCAGGTTCATGACGGCACGCATGAGGTAGTTCTCTAGAATTTCGATCTGCTGCCAGCGCGGACGCTGATTCAGCGGAACATGATTCTCTTGCGTGCCCACCAGCAGATGCTGCGGCACACCGCTAATCGACGGCAGCGCAAAAACTTCATCCTCAGATGTACTGACAGAAAGCACCATGGGGTAGCGGCTGCGCTGGGCGTTCTCGAGCGGGAAAATGAGTTTGTGGTTGGTACTCAAAGAGAAACGATCGGAGGGCTTGCTCTCAGGAGCCTGCTGAGGAGCCTCCTGCTTCGTGGGCTCTTCAGGCTGCGCTCGCTCCTCACCCTGTACCGAGGTGTTCTGGGGCATACTCTGCTGCTCCTGGTTCTCTGCTGAAGGGCTTTCTGCTGAATGGTTCTGCGCCGTAGAAGAACTAGACTCGCCACCTACCTGCATCGGCTCCAGCGGGGAAGGCGCCGCCACCGGCTGAGGAGGCTGAGGCGAGGGTGCCTGACCCTGCTGAGCCTGCTGAACCTGTTGAGCCTGCTTCGGCTGATAGTGCATCGGGTAGCTCACTGCGCCCTGAACCTGCTGCGGAGGTACCTGCTGCGGCGCAGGCTGTGAAGGCGCCTGCTGGGGCGGTACCTGCTGATTCATCGCCTGGTTCTGCTGCTGTTGTAGCACCTGCCGCCTAATCTCACGCGCACGACGGCGTGAGGGGCTCAACGACGCAAAAAATGCTACCACCGCGCAGATCAGAACAAATATAAGCAACGCGTACAGGCGGGTTGCGCCGTCCAAAGAAGACGCCACCGCTGCAGGCATAACCTGCAGCGCGCCAACAAGAGCGAAAACAGCAGAAATAATCCTCATAACTTCACCATAACCCAGCTAATCTCCCGCCGCTCATAGCACCCTCGCCTTACCGCATACTAAAAGGGAAGTAGCCGGGGCGCCGGGTGCTTTCCGCCGGTTCTTTCTGTCACCGCCTCCCGCGCCCGCATCACGGTTAAAAGACGATGCGGCTAAAAGACGATGCGGCGTAAGCCCTCATACAGGGGCTCACGCCGCATCAGTCATCACTCAACTCACTATCACACCCGGGCCGGTCCTCACACCGACCCTTCGGGACATACTGGGGATTCTCGCCCCTTCCGGTGCGGGGCTCTCATCTCCCGCCTCGGAAAACTATCAGACTCGAAAACTATCAAACTCTATGCGCTACCTACCGGCGGTCAACGCCTGGGTAGTCAGCGGTTGCGCCAACTCGGCGGCTTTCTCCGCACGATGACGGCGGTACACCATTCCCGAGCAACACGCCACAATGCCTGCACCGATGCCGATGGAGCTTGCCAAGATCGCACAGAAAATCAGGGTTCCGATCATCATGGGTTTCTCCTTTGCCTTTGTCCTTTGCCTTTGTCGTCGGCTCTACGTGCCTTCAACATTACGGACCGACCCTGTGCTCAAGCTGTGTATGCGGGCGCGTCAGGCTGTGTAAACCGTGAAGAAAAACCGAGTGCTTTAAAAGAGAAGCCTGAGAGCGACGAAAAATAGCGGACAAAGCATAGGAAATAAAGCTAACTTTCGCGGAACGACAGGGCGCCCCACACCAGCCAATCTGCACTGAATGAAAAAATGGGAGAAATTCCCAGGGAACTCCCCGATAACCAACAGCAAAAAGATATAGAACACCATAAAACACCCTCTACAGTAGAAAGATAGCGTGCGCCCAGGGCGACGCACACGCGCGACTCTAGGAGACTCTAGGAGAACTTATGACTCAGAACAACGGATGGTCTTACGGTGGCAACGACGGCGTCACGGATGCAACCCGCCCCCTGCAGAGTGTGAACGGACAGGCAAGCTACCAGCAGGGTCAGAACGCATACCCGCAGGCATACGCCTCGCCCGGATACACCTACCCCCAGGCGGCTACCGCCCAGGCTACTTCGGCACAGCCGGCACCCCAGAATACCGATAACAACAAGCGTTACGGTGCCGGTGTTGTGCTCACCGCAGCCCTGCTCGCAGCCCTCGTCGGTGGCGGCGTCGGCGCGGGCGTCGGAGGCGGCATCGCAGCATCGAACAACAGCTCCTCCAGCACCTCTTCCCGCGGCTCCGTCAGCTCCAACATCAGCAACTCCTCCACCGTGGCAGGCGTAGCAGAAACCGCGAAGAAGGTCCTGCCCTCCACCGTGACCATCATGGCGTCAAACGGCTCCAGCACCGGCGGCGGTAGCGGCGTTATCCTCGATAAGGACGGCCACATCCTCACCAACAACCACGTGGTCACCCTTGCATCTTCGAACGCTGCATCCACCATTGAGGTGCGCCTGAGCGACGGCACCGTGCGCACCGCATCCGTAGTGGGCCTGGACTCTGCCGCTGACCTGGCGGTTCTGAAGATCAGCCCCTCCGGCCTGGACCTGCAGCCCATCACCTGGGGCGACTCCTCCAAGCTGGTCTCCGGCGAGGCTGTGGTTGCCCTCGGCGCACCGTATCGTCGTAGCGAATCGGTGACCGCCGGCGTCGTCTCGAACGTCAACCGCGTGCAGCCCGCTGACTCGAAGGGCCAGAATTACATCCCCATGATTCAGGTTGATGTGCCCATCAACCACGGTAACTCCGGTGGCCCGCTGGTGAACCTCAAGGGCGAACTGGTCGGCATTAACGCGCAGGGCCAGGCAAGCCAGGACGGCGGCACCGCCGACGGTATGGCGTTCTCCATTACCTCCAACTACGCCAAGCGCATCTCCTCCGAGATCATTGCCAAGGGTAAGGCAACCCACGGCTACCTGGGCGCGAGCGTGAAGAACAGCCCCGCAGACACCGGTTCGGGCTCGTCCAAGCTTATCCCCGGTGGCGTTGAAATTACCTCGGTAGAATCCAACAGCCCCGCCGCCAAGGCTGGCCTGCGCGTCGGCGACGTAGTGATTGAAGCCGACGGCCACGCCGTGAACAAGAGCGAAGAGCTCAACGGTACCGTGCGTGCCGCAGCAGCAGGCTCTGATCTGAAGCTGAAGATTAAGCGCGGCTCTTCCACCCATGACATCACCGTGACCCTGGGCAACGCCGACAGCCAGAAGTAAAACGCGTTGTGCCATCGAACGTTGAGGGATACGGCTGAGAAACACCCGCTCAGTTGCCTATAACGTTCACCAAGAGCGCAGCATGGCGTGCACAAACAAAGCTCCCACCCTATACGCGGGGTGGGAGCTTTGATTTAACACTCTAAGATTGCGGCTCAGCAAGATTACAGCTCAGCAAGGTTACGGCTCCGCGCAGAGCGTTAGGAATCCTCAAGGATAGACCGAACCCTGCTCTGCAAAGCCGGGATTACCTCCTGCTCAAACCACGGGTTCTTCGCCTGCCACCTAAAATTCAGCGGCGAAGGATGCACCAGCGGCAGGAACTTCGGAAGATAGGACTCCCACGCACGAACCGTCTCCGTCAGGTTCTTCTGCGCCTTCGGGGCGTGCACACCATCCAGGTAATACTTCTGCGAGTATGCGCCCACCAGCAGAATCAGCTGAACATTTGGCATGAGCTCAAGCAGTTGCGGATGCCACTTGGGCGCAAAGTCCTTACGCGGTGGGTTATCGCCGTGCGCGCCCTTGCCGGGGTAGTAAAAGTCCATCGGTAGCAGCGAAATCAGCTCGGGATTGTAGAACTGCTCGTCCGTCACGCCCATCCACTCGCGCAGCTTCACGCCGCTCGGGTCATTCCACGGGATGCGGCTCTCCTGCGCGGCACGCCCAGGTGCCTGACCAATCACCACAATACGAGCATGAGGGGACGCCGAATAGACCGGCTCCCAACCCCGCTCCGTGAACTCCCTATTCTGCGGATCCAAACGAATCTGCTCGGCCAGGGGAGGGGCTGTCTCCAGAATCTGCTGAACCAGATGCTCCGGCAGATTATGGTGTGCTGTAGCCATGCTAGATGGCGCCTCCTTCAAAACCGTTCTGACGCCATGCCTCAAACACAGCAATGGACGCAGAATTAGCCAGGTTCAGTGAACGGCGGCCCGGCTTCATCGGAATCTTCACACGCTCAGTTACGTGCGGGTCCTGCTGAACCTCAGCGGGCAGACCCACCGACTCCGGACCAAACATGAACACGTCACCGGGACGGTACTCAATATCCGCATACGAAGTCGAAGCAGTCGTCGTGAACGCAAAAACACGCTCCGGAGCGAGAGCCTCCCACGCATCCTCAAGGGTCTCATGCACCGTCACCACCGCCAGATCGTGATAATCCAGACCCGCGCGGCGCAGATGCGCATCATCAAAGTTAAAGCCCAGCGGCTTCACCAGGTGCAGCTCAGCGCCAGTAATCGCCGCCAAACGGATAGCGTTGCCGGTATTGCCGGGAATCTCAGGGGTATAGAAAAGAATCTTGAACACGTTCCTAAGTGTACCGCGCAGCCTACAAGCAACCCCCGAACAGCCCCTGAACAGCTCCCGAGCGTCCCGGGGGAGTAGCGCTCGCCGACCCAGCCGCAGGTGAACACGCCTAGAAGAGCGCGGATAGAGCGCGATAAAATAAGCGAGGCGGAAAACCGCCCAACAACCCAGCAGGAGGAACCATGAGCGCAGAAACCAACCGTCAGAACGGCCGCGTCTACCTCGACCATGCCGCCACCACCGACGTACTGCCCGCCGCCATCGACGCGATGGTCGAACAGATGCGCAACGGCGGCAACCCCTCCTCCCTGCACGCCGTAGGACGCGACGCCCGCGCCACCGTCGAATACGCCCGCGAACGCATCGCCCGCGCCATCGGAGCCGACCCCGCCGAGGTTATCTTCACCTCCGGCGGCACCGAGGCGGACAACCTCGCCGTCAAGGGCATCTACTGGAAGCGCCGCGAAGAAGATCCGCAGCGCACCCGAATTCTCGTCTCCTCCATTGAGCACCACGCTGTGGAAGAAACCTGCGAATGGCTCGAAAAGGCAGAGGGCGCGCAGCTCGAATGGATCCCCGTAGACGAGCACGGTAGCGTCAACCCGCAGACCGTCCGCGAACTTATCGAAAAGAACCCCGAAGACGTCGCGCTCGTGACCGTCATGTGGGCGAACAACGAGGTAGGTACCGTACAGCCCATTCCCGAAATCGCTGCTATCGCCGCAGAATACGGTATTCCCGTGCACTCGGACGCGGTGCAGGCATTCGGCGCGGTGCCCATCGACTTCCACGCCAGCGGGGTGGCGACCCTCGCAATCTCCGGCCACAAAATCGGTGGTCCCATGGGCATCGGTGCGCTCGTTGCAACCCGCGCCGTGCAGATGACCCCCGTCCTGCACGGAGGCGGCCAGGAACGCTCCGTACGCTCCGGCACCATCGACGCGCCCGCCATCGCAGGTTTCGCAGAGGCCGCTGTGCACTCGGTACAGCACATCGCCGAAGAATCCGCCCGCATCGCCGCGCTACGCAACGAACTCATTGCGGCAATTAGCGCGCTCATCCCTCAGGCGCACCTGAGCGGCGAAAACCCGCTCACCGAAGAATACCCTGGCCAGAAGCGACTGCCCGGCAACGCCCACTTCACCTTCGAAAATGCAGAAGGCGACACCCTGCTCTTCCTTCTGGACATGCAGGGCATCAGCAGCTCCACCGGCTCCGCCTGCAACGCCGGGGTGACCCGCCCATCCCACGTGCTCATGGCAATGGGAATGGACGAAGACACCGCCCGCAGCGCCCAGCGATTCACCCTCGGCCACTCCACCACCGGAGCCGATATTGCACGCCTCATCGCGGCACTACCCGCCGCCTACGAACAGGCAGCAAAGGCGGGACTGTCCTCGCAGGTGCCCGACGCCTCCCGCTGGCACTAGAAACCCAGACGAGAAGATACCGAACCGCCCTCAGCCTGCAATCTCAGCGTTCGCTGAGGGCTGGCTGAGGGTGCACTGCCCAATATCCCGCCGAGCCCCTGCGTACAATGGGTAGCTACAGTAACGGAAAGTCCGCCCGCACACAGGGCATGCTCCGAACGTTCCTAGAAGCTCAACACAACAGAAGGATAGGCAGTGAAAATTCTTGCAGCTATGAGTGGCGGCGTTGACTCCGCAGTCGCCGCAGCCCGCGCCGTAGAAGCAGGACACGAAGTAGTCGGCGTTCACCTAGCCCTATCCCGCATGCCCGGCACCCTGCGCACCGGCTCCCGCGGCTGCTGCACCCTCGAAGACTCCATGGACGCCCGCCGCGTCTGCTCCCAGCTGGGCATCCCCTTCTTCGTCTGGGACTTCTCTGAACGCTTCAAGGAAGACGTCGTCGACGACTTCATCTCCGAATACGAAGCCGGACGAACCCCCAACCCCTGCATGCGCTGCAACGAAAAGATCAAGTTCGCCGCGCTACTCGAACGCGCCCTCGCCCTCGGCTTCGACGCCGTAGTGACCGGCCACTACGCCCGCATCATCACCACCGAAGACGGCAACCGCGAACTGCACCGCGCCGCCGACTGGGCTAAGGACCAGTCCTACGTGCTCGGTGTGCTCACTCACGAACAGCTCAAGCACGCCTGGTTCCCTCTGGCGGACACCCCCTCCAAGGCACAGGTACGTGCGGAGGCGGCAGAGCGCGGCTTCTCCGTGGCGAAGAAGCCCGACTCCTACGACATCTGCTTCATCCCCGAAGGTGATACCCGCGCCTGGCTGGGCGACCACATCACAATGCGCCCCGGCCTCATCAAAGACACCCACGGCGAGGTGCTCGGCGAGCACCCCGGCGCGCAGGCATACACCGTAGGCCAGCGCAAGGGCCTGGCACTGGGCCGCCCCGCCGCCGACGGCAAGCCTCGCTTCGTGCTTGAGGTGCGCCCCAAGGAAAATGAAGTCATCGTCGGCTCCCGCGAGCTACTTGCCGTGCACGAAATCCGCGGTATCCGCGCCACCTGGGCGGGCATCCCCGTGGAACAGGCGGCACGTTTCCTGGAAGAGCCCGCGCAGCTGGGCGCCCGCAGCGAAGAGTTCGAGGTGACCGCACAGGTGCGCGCGCACGCCGACCCGGTCCGCGCCAAGGCGTACATGACCTGGGCACCCGACCCCGAAGCTGAAGAAGAAGGCGCGCTGCGCCTGGAAACCGTAGTGCGCCTGCTGGATCCGCTTTCCGGTGTGGCACCGGGGCAGACCATGGTGCTCTACCAGGGCACCCGCGTACTGGGCCAGTCCACCATCGCCCGCGCCTACTCGCTGGACCGCGAAGATATTCAGGAAACCCTGTCTGTCGGCGCCTCAACCAGCGCCGAATAGTTGCACCGAGTAGTTGCGCCACGGCTGATCCCCGACAGCTGCACTAACATCTTGCGTGAGCGGAACACGCAGAAGACCATATTTGATCCGAGGAGAAACCGATGACCCCCGAAAACACTTCCTGCGAATTTGACCCCCACGCAACCTCCATGGGCGATGAAGTCGCACCGGAGGTCTACGAGGAGCTCTTCGCCATGCGCCGCTCCATCGACAACTTCGATGCAGCGCTGGTGCACATCCTCGCGGAGCGTTTTCAGGCGACCAAGCGGGTGGGCATCCTGAAGGCTAAGCACAACCTGCCCGCTGGCGATCCCGGCCGTGAAGAGGCACAGATTGCTCGCCTGCGTGCCATGGCGAAGGAATCCAGCCTGGACCCGGAATTCGCGGAGAAGTTCCTGAACTTCATTATTTCCGAGGTGATTCGCCACCACGTGCGCATCGCAAACGAGCAGGCTGAGCAGGACGGCGAGGCAACTGAAGCCGAGAACTCCGAAGGCTAGTACCGCGCAACTTTCGCATCATTGCGTTTGAACCTGTACTCCCTCTGACCCCTCTGGACACACTCCTATGCCCGCTCAATCTTCCAACCGCCAGAACGTCCGTACTGAACCGACGCCGGAGCGCCTGCTGCTGCCCGGTGAGTACCGTGCCCCCGAAGGGGACGAACTGACCGAGCAGGACCTCGCCGCGCTCGCTACGGAGCGTCCGCTGGTGCGCGCCAGCGGTCTGGGCGATTTTCCCGGCGATGATTTGGGCGAAGCAATGTCTCGAGTGGAAGGGGAGCTGGGTGCCCCGCACCTGCCGTTCTTGCCGCATCTGCCGGCGCTGGGCTGGCGGAGTACTCCTCTGGCACGCACCCTGGCGGTGTGCGAGGGACTTGCTTTTGACGGTGCCTCGTTTGGCTGGCGCATGGTGCATAGCGGCGGCAGGGGAGCACGCGAGTCTGCCTTGGCGCAGGACCGTCTGCTTTCGGATATCAATCTTCTCGCTGACCGTGTGGGTGCGCAGAAGAAGAGGTTCACTTCCAGTGCTGAGGGTTCCGCTGCGGTGTATAAGATTCAGCTGGTCGGTCCGCTGACTCTTGCCGCCAGTATCTATCTGCCCGGCGGCGAGCGTGCCATTAGTGATGCAGGGGCGAGCCGTGACCTGCTGGAATCGTTCCTGGAAGGCCTGGAACGCTGGATGGATTCTCTGCGTGAGGCTCTGCAAGCTCCGCGGGCGCTGATTGCCGTGCAGCTCGATGAGTCGGAGTTTCAGCGTCTGATGGAGGGGGCCATCCCTACGGTGAGTGGCTTCCGCTCCCTGTCGGCATTGCAACCTCACTACTATCAGCAGGTGTACCGCCGTATCTCGGAGCGTTTTGCCGAGCTGAATCTGCAGCTCATCCTGGACGTGGATGGCACCGCGCTCAAGCCTGTGCAGGAGCTGAAGCTGCTGAGCCAGTCCCGCCCCGCCCTTGACGCGTTGGCCCTTGTGAAGGCGATGCGTGTTGAGGACGGCGCTCCCTGCGCTTTGCTGTTGCATCCTGATCGCGCCCGCCTCAAAGGGCCCGGCACGCTGCAGGTTCCGCCGCTGAGCGACCCTCGTTCCTGGGAGCCCGTCGCGCAGCTTCTGGATGCGCAGACCCAGCTGTGGCTGCCGGTGGTGACTTCTGCACGGGTTCCTGATCAGGTGCGCCGCCTGTACAGCCTGTGGCGTGAGGTTGGTCTTGAGCCGACGCAGTTGAGTGCGGTGGGTTTGATGCCTGATGAGCGTATTCAGAGCGGTTCCGTGCCTGCTGGGATGACTTCAGTCGCGGTAAGTATGCTGGATGCCACGGCTTCGCTGGCGCGGGTGACAGAGTGTGCCCGTGCATTGGCTGAGTGCGCGGTATGATTAGAGAATCAGCATTTTTATGTAAGTATTTACGACAATTCTTTAGGGAGGTACTGTGAGCGCAAGCGACGCACACACCATTTTGGTGGTTGATGACGATGATGCTCTGGCGGAAATGATTGGCCTCGTGCTCGCGCAAGAGGGCTTTAACGCTGTTTTCTGCGAAAATGGCAGCCGCGCTTTTGAAACTTTTATGCGCTCCACTCCCGATTTGGTGCTTTTGGATTTGATGCTTCCTGGCATGAACGGTATTGAAGTGTGCCAGCAAATTCGCCGTTCTTCTAATGTGCCGATTATTATGTTGACCGCTAAAAGCGACACTGAAGATGTTGTTAAGGGTCTTGAAGCTGGCGCTGATGATTACATTGCTAAGCCTTTTAAGCACGCTGAATTGTTGGCGCGTATTCGTACCCGTTTGCGTCCGCGTGAGAGCCGTCAGCTGGTGGTGTCCATTGGCGATATTGTCATGGATATGGACGGTCGTACCGTCAAGTACCACAGCACTGAGGTTCCGATGACTCCTCTGGAGTTTGACCTGTTGGCCGCGCTGGTTCGTCACCCGGGTCAGGCGTTGAGCCGCCAGGAACTGCTGGACATGGTCTGGGGTTACACTGATGTGAGCGATTCGCTGGTAAACGTGCACGTCCAGCGTTTGCGCGCTAAGTTTGATGAGCTGGGTGCGGATCGTTTTATCCAGACGGTCCGTGGCGTTGGCTATAAGATTCCGACCGAGCTGGTGGGATCTTCCGGTAGCTAATCGGAACCTATTCATAGGCGAAGGGATAACCTGATTGTCTGTTGCGAAGTCGAGCCATGAGCACGGCGCTTTGACGGCGGAGGCGGTAGCCTCCGCCTCTTCGCGTACCCGCGCTTCCAAGCCGCGTAAGGCACAGAAGCAGCGTAGGAACCTGATCCAGCGCGCCCAGCGTCTGTGGAAGGAATCTCTGCAGTTCCGTGCTTTGGGCACTGCGGGCATCATGATGTTCCTGAGCTTCTTGATGGTGGGTTGGTCCTTGTCGAGCCAGATTGCGTCGAGTCTTTTTGAGAATCAGAAGGGTCAGGCGCTGGCGGAATCGGAGAGTGGTTTCCGCAACGTCCAGAGCGTGCTGGACTCCTCGGAGGCCCGTAGTGACAGCGAGATTCGTCGTAATGTGAGCCGTACCTTGACCGTCTTGGACGCGGGTAGTTCGGGTAAGCGTAATTGGATTCTTGTGCCTTTGGAAGGTCAAGGTAAGCAGGGTTTTATTCCTGAGCAGAGCAGTAATAATTCTTTGAATTCTTCGAGTATTCCGAATGATTTTAAAAAAACTGTTCGTGATAAGGACGGTATTTTCTGGCAGACGTCTACGGTGACTACTGTCGAAAATAATCGTGAGCGCACCTATCCGGTGCTTATCGTTGGTACACATATTTCTATTTCTCAGAACCCTAATTACGGTTTGTTCCTTGTGTACGATATGACGGATTCTTCCGCCACGATTGCGCATATTAACTTTGTTCTTTTTGGTGGTTTCTGTGCACTGCTTACTGTGGTGCTTTCTGTGGTGTGGATTGTGACTCGTTTTGTGGTCCGCCCGATTACGCAGACCGCTATTACGGCGGAGAAGCTGGCTGCTGGCGACCTGGATCAGCGTGTGTCTGTACACGGTGAGCATCAGGCGGCGCGTCTGGGCTATTCCTTCAACCTGATGGCTGACTCGCTGCAGGAGAAAATTGTTCAGCTGGAGCGCCTGTCGACTTTGCAGCAGCGCTTCGTATCTGACGTTTCTCATGAGTTGCGCACTCCGCTGTCGACGGTGCGTTTGGGTACTGAGCTGCTGTACGATTCGCGTGAGAATATGAACCCGATGCAGGTCCGTAGCGTGGAGCTTCTGCATGAACAGGTGGACCGTTTCCAGTCAATGCTTTCTGATCTGCTCGAGATTTCGCGCTTCGATGCTGGTAGCGCAATGCTGACCATTGACACGGAAGACTTCATCCGTGTTCTCTCGAATATTTTGCAGGAGGCTCTGCCTCATCTGGAACGTACGCATACGAAGCTGAACGTGCATACGAGCCATGAGAGCATCATGGTGGATATGGACCGTATACGTATTGAGCGTGTGCTCCGTAACCTGCTGTACAACGCGATTGAGCACGGCGAATCCCGACCGATTGACGTGTACGTGGATGCAAACGCCACGAATCTGGGTATTGCGGTGCGCGACCACGGTATCGGCTTGTCTGAGGATGAAGCCGTTCAGGTGTTCAACCGTTTCTGGCGTGCTGATACTTCGCGTAAGCGTACCCTGGGCGGTACGGGTCTGGGTCTGTCGATTGCTGCTGAGGATGTGCGTCTGCACGGTGGCACGATTGAGGCGTGGGGCGAGAAGGGCCGCGGTGCTTGCTTCACGGTGAACCTGCCCCTGGTTCATGGCGCTCCGTTGGGTGAGTCGCCGGTTTTGGTGACGGGTGAGCCTGAGTCAAGCTCGCATCGTTCGGCGCCGGCTAAGGATACGCTGCCCAATATCGCTCCTCGTACGGCTGCTGGGGGCGACCTCTAGAAGAGGCGCGGGGCTCTGGTCCCTGTCATGAAACGGGGGATTGGGGTCGGTGCGGTTGTATTTGCACTTATCCTTGCGTATTTGCACTGTTTACCCAGTACAATCAATGCAGATATATTTTCACGGTGTTGCTATTTCGCTGTGTTGATTCTTTCGCCGCGCTGCGATGGCCTGCAGTGGTAGCTGGTGATTGTTTGTCTTTGTTCGTAGAGGAAGGTTAAGACCTCCATGTCTCACAGGGGTATTGTTTCTCGACGCGCCGCGCTGTCTTGGTGCGCGGTGTCTTTGGCGACGCTGATGAGCTCTTGCGCGGGTCTTCCTTCGAACGACCGAGTGACTCAGCACAGCAGTGGTCTGGACGTGAAGAGCGTTAATACTTCTCCGGCGCGTGCGCCGGGACCGCTGGCGGGCGCTACCCCCGAGGCGATTATTGAAGGCTTCGTGCGTGCTGGCGTGGATAGTATCGAAAATTATGCTGTGGCGCGCCAGTATTTGAGCTCTTCTTTTGCGGGCCGTTGGAATCCTATGGGTACGACTCGTGTGTACCGTAATACGGTGCAGCCTCGTAGTGACGATAGCGGAACTGCTGAGGGGATGTACCATGTGCGTTTCCAGCAGACGGCGACTGTGAATAGTCAGGGTATTACGAGCACCTTCCCGGAGGCTCAGACTGAGACTCAGGATTTTACGGTGGTCATGGAAGATAACCAATGGCGCATTAACTCGTGCCCGGATGGTTTGTGGCTGGATGGCGCTGAGTTTGAGCGTGTGTTTAGCCCGTGCCGCCTGTATTTCTATGATCGTGCGTTCCGTTATGCTGTGCCTGATATCCGCTGGTTCCCGCATACGGACCGTTACTTTGAGCTACTGGTGCGTACCCTCATGATTGGTCCTGCATCCTACTTGAAGGATGTTGCGTTCTCGGCGTTGAATGAGTCGATGAGCCTTGAGGTCGCTAACATGAGCGATAACCAGGATGTGCTGGTTCGCCTCTCGGGTGAGCACCTGGACGATAACCGTTTGGCGCGTGTGCGTGAGCAGATTATGCACGGCTTGGAGAACTTCTCGGGTCTGGGCAAGACTGAGGTTTTCTATAACGGCACTCTGATTCCTGAGAACGCGCCGAGCGGCTTTTCTGCGGTGAAGCTGAATCCGGGTGTTCCTGCCCGCACGGTTGCTATTAATTCGAACGGCCAGATGGTGGCGCGTGATGACTATATGAGCAATGCGGGTGAGCAATTGCTTCTGCGTGGCGTAACCCAGTTGAGTTCCCCGGCGATGGGCTATTCTGCGGATGTTTATGCCTGCTTGGCGAATGATGCTGCGAGCCTGTACACGGTGTATCAGGGCACTGCCCGCCGCGTGTGGCAGAGTACCGCGCTGACTGCCCCTAGTTTTGATGCGTACGGCTGGGTGTGGGCTGCTGATGGTGAGGGCGTTGTGCGTGCTTTTAAGCCGGATTCTGAGGACGCAACCGAGCGTGAGCGCGGCGTGGATATTGGTTTGTCCTGGCAACGTAATTTGAGTTTTACGAGCGTGAACGTTTCTCACGATGGTGCCCGCATGGCGATTGTGGCGTCTACTGAGGGTGCGTCGGCTGTGATTATTTCCGGTATTGTGCGTGATGATGCCGGCAAGCCTCTGCGTCTGACGGAGATGGTGCGTCTGAGTTCTTCTGTGACTCCGCGTAATGCCCGTTGGGCTGGAGACCAGAGCGTCGTGGTGGTGAACGTGAAGAATGGTGAGTCTGAGGTGATTTCCCTCAGCGGTGAAGAGACGAAGCTGGACCGTCTGGATGGTGTGATGAGCATTTCCACCGCAGATAATACGTCGAATATTATTGCCCACCGTTCTGATGGTTCGTGCTATCTGATGGAGGAGCGCGGCTGGATCCGTTTGGATACGACCCTGCACGAGATTAGTTACGCCGGTTAGCCTCGGGTACCGAGTATAGCGCGCGGAAAGGTTGCTGTCGGTGAGTTCAGAACAGCGTGGTTTGAACGAGCCCGTGAACGGGTCTCTGAGCAGGTCTCTGACCGGGCTCGCTGGCGCTCTCAAGAGCGCCGGCGGGTCTTTGGGGGAGGTGCTGATGCCGCGTACCTGCCCGTGCTGTGCTGTGCCGGTGGCGTACGGTGCCGACTCACCGCTGTGTGAAAGCTGCCTGCCGCAGCTGTATTCGGCGTTGGCGCGTGTGGAGCGTGTGCAGGTTCTGCAGCCTCTTGATGGCGCGGTGGTTCCTGAGGTGCGTGCGGCATCCCGTTATGAAGGGATGATGCCGCGTGCCCTGTTGGCTTTGAAGAACGCTGGTCGCACCGATTTGCTGCCCCTGTTGGGTGAGGGTTTGGCGCGTAGCGTGTACGAGCTTCTTCGGGCGCATCGGGTTGAGCTTCAGAGCGTGCCGGGGTCTTCTATCTCTTCTGTGGGCACCTCCGCCGCACCGGTTGAGGTTCTGCTGATTCCGGCACCGTCCTCTGCGCAGAGCGTGCGCCGCCGCGGCTATGCGCCGGCGAATCTTTTGGTGCAGGAGGCGGCGCGTCAGCTCAATCGGCGTTTGCCCGCCTCGGTGCGAGTGCGTGCCGTGGACGTCATCGGGTATGCGCCTCGCGGTCGGCGGGAGAGCGGCGCCTCCTTATCTTCTCGTGTGGGTGCTTCTCTCCTCGGTGCTTCTGAGGCAAAGAATGAGCAGAAGAGCCTGGGCGCTGTGGGGCGTGCCGAGCGGATGCACGGTGCCTTGCGTGTCATGGAGCCTGCCCTGTGCGCGGATCGGGTGAGCATTATTTGTGATGATGTGGTGACCACCGGTGCGACCGCCTCTGAGATGGTGCGTGTGCTGCAGGAATCCGGTTCGCGGGTGCTGGGCGTGTGTGCTGTGGCGGCGGTACCGAAAAAGGCTCAGACATAGCGTTTCTTGTAGTTAGTTGCAAGAGATACACGATTTTTGGCGAATAAAGTTCGCAGACGGACGAATAGCTATTATTTAGGCTAAATATTTGTCATATCTAGTGATATGAAACATGTTTCGTACTAAAATATATACAAGGGAACGGCACTGAAGTCGAACCCCCGTACCGGGTCCAACCGGACGCGGTATAAGCCCCCAACCTGGAGGGAATGATCGTGGAAGTCAACATCTACGGCCGCAATATCAAGGTCACCGAACGCCTGGAAGAATACGTGAGCGACAAGGTTCAGAAGTTCGCTCAGCTCGGCGATAACGTGAAGGACATCGACGTCAAGTTCAGCAAGGACGGTCATCTGGGTGGCGAGTCCATCCGCGTTGAGATTACCGTTGTTGGTACTGGTCCTGTCCTTCGTTCCGAAGCCCAGGGTCACGACAAGTTCGCGGTCTTCGATGAAACCTACGGCAAGCTCCTGGAGCGTCTGCGCCGTGCACGTGACCGCCGCAAGCTGCACAAGCGCGGTGGCAAGCACCCCGTCTCCGTGGCGGACGCTACCGGATCGATTCCTGTGGTTACCGAAGCAATTACCGAGATTCTGCTGCCGGATGTTCCGGTTGAAGAAGCAGCATTCGACAACAGCGAGGTTACCCTCGCCGACGAAGCCGCATCTCCCATCGAGATTCGCCACAAGAGCTTCAAGGGTGAGCGTCTGACTCCCGCAGAAGCTGTTGACCGTATGGAACTGGTCGGCCACGACTTCTACCTGTACATTGACAGCGAGACCGGCGCACCGGCTGCGGCATACCGTCGTAAGGGCTGGAGCTACGGCATCATTACTCTGGACAACGAGTAAAAACTAACGTACCTGCTGGATGCTGAGGCGTAAGGCTCTTTAGGGGTCGTACTCAGCGAGTGGGCTCAAGACCCGGGCGGTCTGGGAACATACACCGTGTTTCTCCAGGCCCCCGGGTTTTTCTTTGCCCTCCACACATCTGTTCCTTTAGACGGATGGGTCGGCTCTGCCTCAACCGGAGGGTGAAAGATTCGAGTGTCACCAAATGTCACCTCGTGGGCGCAGAGCGTAAAAAAGAGCTCGGACGGGCGAATTAGGCGGCTCTGCCATACAATATGTAGGAAGGCCTCACCGCGCGCACTTTCGCGCGCCCTTGGTGAGGGTACCGAAACAAGCAAGGAGTAGAAGCTCAGTGGCATCTTTCTTGGAGAAAATCCTCCGAACCGGCGATAAGAGGGTTCTGCGACAGCTCGAAGCGTACACTAAGGCGGTGAACTCGCTCGAGGACAGCTTCGCATCGATGACCGATGAGGAACTGCGAGCAGAGACCGACAAGTTCCGCGAGCGCGTCAAGGATGGCGAATCCCTCGACATTATGCTGCCGGAGGCCTTTGCGGTGGTCCGTGAAGCATCCAAGCGTACCCTGGGCAAGCGCCACTACGACGTGCAGCTCATGGGTGGTGCAGCGCTGCACCTGGGCAACATTGCCGAAATGAAGACCGGTGAGGGTAAGACCCTCGTCGCGACCCTGCCCGCGTACCTGAACGCGCTGAGCGGCAAGGGCGTGCACATTGTGACCGTGAACGACTACCTGGCTGAGTACCAGGCGAACCTCATGGGTCGCGTGTTCCGCTTCCTCGGCATGGAGTGCGGCGTGATTCTGTCATCCATGGAGCCTGACGAGCGTCGTAAGCAGTACGCCGCAGACATCACTTACGGTACGAACAACGAGTTCGGCTTCGACTACCTGCGTGACAACATGGCATGGACCGTGGAGGAGCAGGTTCAGCGCGGCCACAACTTCGCCATTATCGATGAGGTGGACTCCATCCTGATTGATGAGGCGCGTACCCCTCTGATCATTTCCGGCCCCGCAGCGGGTGAGGCGAACCGCTGGTACGCAGAGTTCGCGCGCATTGCCGCGACCCTGCTCAAGCGCGGTGAAGACTACGAAGTAGACGAGAAGAAGCGCACCGTCGGCATCCTCGAATCCGGCATTGACAAGGTGGAAGACCACCTGGGTGTGAAGAACCTCTACGAATCCAAGAACACCCCGCTCATTGGCTTCCTGAACAACTCCATTAAGGCGAAGGAGCTGTTCACCAACAACAAGGACTACGTGGTCATTGACGGCGAGGTCCTGATCGTTGATGAGCACACCGGTCGTATTCTGCCGGGCCGCCGCTACAACGACGGCATCCACCAGGCGATTGAGGCGAAGGAAGGCGTCGAAATCAAGCCTGAGAACCAGACCATGGCGACCGTGACTCTGCAGAACTACTTCCGCATGTACGACAAGCTCTCCGGTATGACCGGTACCGCGGAAACCGAAGCGGCAGAGTTCATGAACACCTACGAGCTCGGCGTGGTGCCCATCCCCACCAACAAGGGTGTGCAGCGCATCGACAACCCCGATAAGGTGTACCGCGACGAAATCGCCAAGTTCAAGGCGGTCGTCAAGGACATTAAGGAACGCCACGAAAAGGGCCAGCCGATTCTGGTTGGTACCGCAAGCGTGGAGAACTCCGAGTACCTGTCCCGCCAGCTGGCGAAGGCTGGCGTGCGCCACGAGGTGCTGAACGCAAAGAACAACGAGCGTGAGGCAGCTATTGTTGCGCAGGCGGGTCGTAAGGGTGCCGTCACCGTGGCAACCAACATGGCTGGTCGCGGTACCGACATCATGCTCGGCGGTAACCCCGAATTTGAGGCCGTCGAGAAGATGCGTGAGCTCGGCCTGGACCCGAACACCAACTCCGAGGCGTACGAGGCACGCTGGCCTGAGGTTCTGAAGGCTTGCGAAGACGCCGCTAAAGAAGAGCACGAGGAAGTCACCAAGCTCGGTGGCCTGTACGTGCTCGGCACTGAGCGTCACGAGTCCCGCCGTATCGACAACCAGCTGCGCGGTCGTTCCGGCCGTCAGGGCGACCCGGGCGAGTCCCGCTTCTACCTGTCGCTGACCGACGAACTGATGCGCCTGTTCAACACCGGCATGGCAACCCGCCTCATGGCGGCAGCCCCCGAGGACTCCGCACTGGACTCCAAGATCGTTAGCCGCGCTATCGCTACCGCACAGGCAAACGTTGAAGGCCGTAACGCTGAGCAGCGTAAGAACGTGCTCAAGTATGACGACGTGCTCAACCGCCAGCGTGAAGCGATCTATAAGGACCGCGGCCGCATCCTGCACGGTGACGACCTGAAGGAACAGATTTCCGGCTTCGTGGACGAGGTGCTGACCACCATCATTGACGCCCGTGTCTCTGAAGGCCACGCCGAGGACTGGGACTTTGACGAGCTCTGGGACGCACTCAAACAGGTGTACCCCATCTCCATCACCGTGGAGGACCTGGCAGAAGACGCCGGCGACCGCACCAAGATCACTCGCGACCAGATCGTGAAGGAAGTCTTGGCGGACGCACACCTCATCTACGAGGAGCGTGAAAAGAGCGTCGGCGAAGAGAGCATGCGCGAAATTGAACGCCGCGTCATGCTGTCCGTCATTGGTGAGCGCTGGCCCGAGCACCTGTACGAGATGGAATACCTCAAGGAAGGTATCGGTCTGCGTGCAATGGCTCAGCGTGACCCGCTGGTCGAGTACCAGCGTGAAGGCTACGACATGTACCAGGCGATGCTCGGTGCGGTCCGTGAAGAGACCGTGACCTACCTGTTCAACCTGGACCTGTCCAAGCAGCGTACTCAGGCTTCTGCCGTGCGCCTGGCTGAGCCTTCGCGCCCGAAGTTCCTGCAGTACTCCGCCCCGGATGAGGACGGCCACGAGCAGGTTCACGTTGAGCGCACCAAGGAGAAGTAGCCTCGGCGTAAACCCGAAAACGCTATAGACACGCAGAGAGGGTGCGAATCCAACACTGGATTCGCACCCTCTCTGTTTGTCTGTGTGTTTTGTAGGGGAAGCCGGGGAAGCCTTAGTCTTCGTCCAAGCGGCTCTGCGGCTGCTCAATCGCGGTAATCAGCCACATGCCGTGAATCAGGCGCATCTGCATGGTCACCACACGCACCTTATCCGCACAACGCAGCAGCGCCACCACCTCGTAGAGCTCCTCGTGCACCTTCTGCGCTCGCACCCGCAGCAGAACCGGAGGAAGAGTCAACAGCATCTCTTGGCGCACCTGACGCGGGTTCTTCGGGAAGAAGGGCAACAGACGGTGGAAACAATCCGCTGACACCCACTGCGCCAGCTGCTGACGCGAACGACGAGCCGACATAATCTCCAGGTAAGCAATAGCCACACCCGCGCAACGGCCCTCCAGCTGGCGAGCTAGCGCATCCGCCGGACGCAGCGGGCGGCCCCTCTTCACTACCTTCGGGCGCTGAGCCGAATGCTGCTCATAACGCGGCAGAGGAAGCAGCGAATAAACCGAGGGGCTGTTGCGCCTCTGCACCAGAGTCATCGTGCCCTGCCCCTGCTCGGGGAGCGGAGCCACCTGCTCGGCAGCCACCGGCTGAGTCACCGGCTGGGAGGCGCGTGCCGCCTGACGCTTCGAGTACGGGCTGGCAGGCTGGTTGTCGCGGGAGGCAGGCTGATGCGGAGGGGTCCACGGGGAACGGGGGAGAAGGTTGGAGAAGCTCATGACGGCTCCTTTCGGTGCAGAAGCTTTCGGTGCAAGGGCATGTGAGGTGAGTCGAGCGAACGAAAGACTGTTGGGATGAGGTGGAATGGGATGGAAGACGCGGGTGAGGCTAGTGAACGGGCTGTTCGGGAATCTGCAGAACCTGCCCCTCGTAGAGCAGCTCAGCGTTCTGGCCCAGAGCGTCCTTGTTCGCTTCGTAAATGTCGAGGGTGTAGTCGTAAATGGTGGAGGCGTCGGTGCCTTCTCCCAGCTGGTCGGCGGCAATCGACCAGAGCGTATCGCCCGCCTGAACCGTGTAAGAGTAGGTGCCCGCCTCAGCGCGGGGAGGAGAAAAGAAGGGGCTACGGTCCTGCAGGTAGCCTGCCGCCTCCGAAGGCTCGGGAGCCAGGGGAATATTGGGAACCTCAGCAGAAAGGGTCAGGGGAGTAGCGGACTGATTCGGGGCGGTATCGGAGAGAACCGCATCTGAGCTGGCGTCTGCCGCCGCGGTAATCGATGAATCTGCTGCCATAACTGCTGAAATGGTTGTCTGCGGTATGCCCTCCGCGCCGTTCAGCCCGGCGTTGCTGGGCGTAGCCACCGTAGCTTGCGCGGGAGCCAGAACCGCCCCTACTCCAAGAGCCGTGCCGCCGAGCGTCAGAACGATGCGGCGCATAAAACGCGGACGGAAAATTGCCGGAACCTTCAGCACCGCGCGGTCAGCGTTGTGGCTCGAAACGCGCAAAGACCAAGCGTAGAAGAGCGCGTAGATAAAACTGATGAACCACCAGGCGGTAATGAGGACTGCTACCGCGCCAGCGCAGAGCAGCGAAGCATCAGCCAGCGGGTGTGCCGAGGGGATGTGGTGCAGATTCACGCTCAACGCACCCAAGACCGCGGCGGAAAGCAGGGGAGGGGCGATGAAGAGCAGAGCATCCTGGTAGCTAGCTTTGGTGCTGGTTTCGTGACCTGCGTCAGCGCCGGATGCCAGAGAAGCAACGGATGCAAGGGGATGCGAAGCGAAGGCTGCGGGCGCCTGACCCGGCGTGGAAAGATGATCCACGATGACCTCCAAATGGTGTGTTTGATGTGTTTTGGTGTTGCTTCATTTATACAGGAAGTCACGCTAAAAATGAAGCAAAAAGCATTAAAATGCATGAAAAACATGTAATTTGGTGGAATTTGGCACAAAAATCAGGTTTGAGAATCATTATCTGACCAGAAAATGCCCCGGTTCGTATCCACCCCCATCCTCAGGTAGGGTCATAGCATGAGCATGGAAAAGTTCCTACGAGACATTGAGGCGCGCCTCGCCTCCGAACGCGCCTGGGATATGGAACAGGACGCCCGCCAAGTCGCCCGCGTCCAGTACTCCACCATCACCCTCGACGACCGCCTCCTCGCGCAGGTCGGCGGGCCCATTCGCATCTGCGCCACCGACATGCAAACCTACGAAGGCAAGCTCGAAATGGTCGGCGAAGAATGGGTCAGCATCGAAGCGCGCGGCGAGAACATCATCATCCCCCTGCGCGGAATGCTCTGGTGGGAAGGTGGCATCGCGCCTGGGCGCGCCGATATTCGCCCCGAACGCTACCGCATGAAAATTCAGCTCGCCCTCCGCTCCCTCGCCATGGCGCGCGAACCCGTCCGCCTCTCCCTCGAGGGTGGCACCGTCAGCTACGACGGCGTGATCGAGCGAGTCGGTGCCGACTTCCTTGAACTGCGCCTGCTCAACGGCGGCCAGTACCCGCGCATCTATGAACGCGACCAGTACGCGCGTGCAGCCTACAGCGCGCAGGGAACCTATGGTCAGGGTGGTTATGGGCAGGCTGGTTACGGTCAGGGTGCCTCCGGCTACTCCCGTGCACCTCGCGGCGCCGGCGTGCGCACCATTCCGCTGGCTCGCGTCAGCGCGGTGATTGCCCGCATCTCGCGCTAAAAATATGCGACAAATAGCGGGTGATGCCGTCGGAAAGGGCCTTAGCGTAATGTCCCACCCGACAAGCATAAACACCCGCATCAAAGCATAAATACATACAAAAAGGTCCGCCCCTCTCATGCGAGAGGAGCGGACCTTTCTGAAACCACTCGAGCGTTACGCCCGCGAGGTGCATGTCGAATACTACTCAGCCTTAGCCTTTGCAGTGAGCTTGCCGGAAGCAATTGCCTCCAGAGTCTGCTCGTGGCGCTCGGTAATGTACTCTTCAAAACGAGAGCGTTCAATACGCCACTGGTTACGCCCACCAATCTGGATGGCGGGAAGTTCGCCGCTACGCACCAGAGCACGTACCTGCGAAAGCGAAACCTGCAGCTCCTCGGCGACGTCGCTCAGAGTGAGGAAACGAGGTGCAGTCATCGAATTGGATCCTTTCCGTGAGTGAAATCCTGGGCCCCTAGCTACCGTTAGTAGCCTTTTACATAGAGTCCATACAGAACATCTATTGAGTACTTTCAGTATATGCCATCACCGTGAAATTTGCTCGCAAAAAGCCTTATATGAGCTGAAAAGTTATCTAATCACCCCTTCAAAAGGGGCAAGACTCAAAAATATTTCATAAACACGGCTCTTGTTGAGAGAGAGTACTAAATGAAATATGCTGTTAGGGTTAGTGTCAGAACCAAATAAAGCACTATCGAAAACACACCACTCGCTCATCGGTCAGTTGAACAACACCGGAATCACCGCCGGCTTCCGCACCGAAAGGCACAACCACATCATGCGCATACGACAGAACGCGACGAAGCGTTCCACCCTCACCGAGCCCCACGCCAAACGCCTCAAAAGGCCCACCGTCAAAGACTGGCGATTCATTCTCGGTGTACTACTCGTGCTCGTCTCCATCACCGGCGTGCAACTCTACGTACAGGCGAATAACAGTAAAACCGAGTACTACACCGCCAAAAGCGAAATCCGCCTCGGCGAGAAAATCACCGAAGACAAACTAGCCCGAGTCGAAGCGAACATCGACTCTGCCAAAGACAAGTACTTCACCCGCGCCGATGCCGCACAGATGAACGGCAAAATCGCGATTCAGCGCATCCCCGCCGGCAACCTCATCAGCAAAGAATCCGTAGGCACCGAAACCTCCCCGGGACGCCGCCTCGCCACCGTCAGCATTGACCGCACCGCCGCCTCCGCACTCAAGGCAGGCGAGCGCGTAGACGTGTGGACCTCCGGCCCGCGCAACCCCGACACCAAGAGCGATAACCGCTCCGAAAACGGTGCCCGCGCCATCGTCACCAACGCAGAAATCGTCGCCATCACTGTCGACGAGGGCGTGCTCGGCGCCAACGGCAAAGCAACCGTGCAGCTGTGGGTCAAGGAAGAAGCCCTCACCGACCTCGTGAAGGAAAGCAACAGCGACTCCAAGATCAGCCTCATCCCCGGCACCTACGGGGAGGGCCAGTGAATATCCCCGTCATCCTCTACGGCGATGACGGCTCGCTCTTGACCCGCATCGAATCCCAGCGCGGCCGCGTCTCCGTGGCGCGTACCGTGCAGGACTTCAGCGAAGCCGTCGGCATGGCGCACACAGGCATTGCCCGCGTGCTGCTCTGCGTCCACGTGCCCGCAGAAATGAGCGCCTCCACTGTGGATGCGCTCGCCGCCTCCGAAGTGCTCCTGGCGGTTATCGCCCCGGACAACCTGCCGCTGCCCACGCATGCGCACCGCATCCGCCCCGAAGCTGCCCTCGAAGAAATCCTGGGCTCGCTCGAACAGGCTGTGGATGCGGCACTTGCCCGACCCGTAGCAGGCTACGGCGTGCCCGCGCAGATTCCGACTCAGCCGCCCGTTCAGCCCGTTGCCCACCACCCCGAGGCCGCCTACGGTCAGGACGCCGGTTACGGCTACGACAGTGGATACAACGGCTACGGTCAGGATTACGGCGCTGCTGGCTACGGGGCGGGTGGCTATGGCGCGGGTGGCTACGGCTACGACCCCGCCTCGGGCGCCGCCTCAAACACCGGCTCGCCCTACGGCGCCGACTACGGAAGCTACGGAATCGACCCCGCGGCACCCGCTGGAAACGCACCCGGTGCGCCCGGCGTACACGACCCGGCAGAAGCCTCCTCCGTTGTGTCCAGCAACGAGGAATCCGTGCTCAGCCAGGCCGCCGCCATCGTTGACTCTTTCGCACCCGGCAGCGACTACACCCTGCACGTGCAGAACGAGAACAACGACGGCACCCTGCCTCAGTACCCGGACATCAACCAGGACCCTGAGGCGCCCTCCCGCTACCAGCCCGGCCACCGCCTCGGCAAGATCGTGACCGTCTGGGGCACCCACGGCGCGCCCGGTCGAAGTACCATCGCCTTCAACCTCGCCGCCCTCGCGGCGCAGCAGGGCCAGCAGGTCTGCCTCATCGACGCAGACACCTACGCACCCAGCCTGGATGCACTCATGGCGCTCGAGGACACCGGATCCGGCCTGGCGATTCTCTGCTCGGACGCCGACCGCGCCCAGCTCGACGAGAAAAAAGCCGGCGCCATCATGGAGCGCGTGCCCCTCAAAAACGGCACATTCGACTTCTTGAGCGGCATCACCTCCTCCTCGCGTTGGCCCGAGGTTCGCGCCCGCGCCTTCTCTGAGGTACTCGAATGGCTCAAGCACCGCTACGACCTGGTCATTTGCGATGTTGCCGCCCCCATCGAAGTCGACGAGGAACTGACCTTTGACGGCCCGGCACCGCGCCGTAACGCCGCGACCCTCACAGCGCTCGCCTGCGCCGACCGCGTGATTACGCTCGGCGAAGCGGACGTCATCGGCCTGCCGCGCCTGATTAACCTCGCCCGCGAGGTGCAGTCGCGACCGGATCTTTTCGCCCCCGAAACGGATGTGCAGTACTGGCTCAACCGCAGCCGCCGCGAAGCCGCCGGGTTCAACCCGGAGGCGAAGATGCGCGATAACTGGGCGCGCTACCTGTCGGTTCCGCTCACCGGCGTGATTCCGTACGAGCGTAAGGTCATGGACCGTTTGCGCCGCAACGGTGAAGCGCTGCTGGAGGTGGCGCCCCGCCACGCGGTGGTGCAGTCCCTGGAAGCGATGCTTGAGGGCATGTACGCGGTACGCCCCGGCGCGTAAGCCCGGCAGATAAGCCCGGCGCGTAAGCCTGTCAGATAAGCTCGTCGGATAAAACTAGCGCTGCTCAAAGACCCGGCTTGTTGGGGGTGTCCCGTTCAGAGGCTCCGGCAGGTCGGGTTTTCTGCGTCTCAAGCGGATTTAGGGTAGGGGAGTAGTGCGAATATTTCACTTCAAAATTGAGGGGTTTATCTCACCTCGCAGCGTCATATTTGGGAATAAAAGCATGCTTCAAGAAATGCTCTGTAAACTATTCCAGGTATTGCCGTTTGAATGGGAATTGCGGCGAGCAAACCGTAAAATAGTTGAACCTACCCGAACTCATGGGAAGCACACAAACATATGTCTTTTGCAGAAGGAATTATGAGCGCCTGCGACTTCGGTCCCGGCGACACTGAACGCATTCACCTCATCATGGGTGAATGGCAGGTCATCTCTGATATCGCTCAGAGCGATCTGGTTCTATGGTTCCCCACCGACTACATCGTTGCCGACGGCAGTTCTCCGGATGCCGTCTCCGGCCCCAGCGAAACCAGTACTTTCCGTGCCTTTGCGCACGTGCGCCCCTCCAACGTCCGTACCCTCTTCCACCACGACATCATCGACCACGACATGGAAGACGGCATCCGTGACGAAGCCTACCGTGTCTGGATTAACCAGAACATCAGCACCTACACCGACGAAGGAAGCGGTGAGGGTGTTGGCGCCCGCCCTCGCGTGAACGTGACCTTCGTGCCCATCGTGCGTAACAACCGCACCATTGCCTTGCTGACCAGCCACAAGATCGCTACCCCCAATGGTTACCCCTCCATCAGCGACGAGGTCTACGAATTCGCCGCTGACACCATGCTCTCCATGGTGCACTCCGGCCTGTGGCCCGACCCCCTCGCCCAGGGGAACAACACTCAGGGCAACCCCCGCGTGATTGACGGCATTATTGTGCTCGACCCCTCCGGTCGTGTGGTCGTCGCTTCCCCAAACGCGAACTCCATGTACAACCGCATGGGCATGACTGGCTACCTCGAAAAGCGAAACCTTGCCGATGTCACCCGCGCGATGCTTCCTTCTGGCGAGCAGGCGGATGAAACCCTGCAGCTGGTCCTGGCCGGTCGTAGTGACCTGCGCACCGAACTGGTCATTGCCCGTGCTCGCGTAACCATGCGATCCATCCCGCTACTTGCGCAGAAGCCTGCCCGCATCGAGCGTGAAGGCGCCGTGATTCTCTGCCGTGACGTGACCGAGCTGCGCCGCCGCGAGCTGGAGCTCATGACGAAGGACGCGACCATCCGCGAAATTCACCACCGCGTGAAGAACAACCTGCAGACCGTGTCCGCTCTGCTGCGCCTACAGTCGCGCCGCATGACCACGGACGAGGCGCGTCAGGGCCTGGAGCAGGCGATGCGCCGCGTGGCAACGATTGCTACCGTGCACGAGGCGCTCTCGCAGGGTCTGACTCAGAACGTCGATTTTGACGAGCTGATTGAGCGTCAGTTCCACCTTGCCGCTGAGCTCGCTTCCCCCGGCCAGCACGTGTCCACCAAGCTGATTGGCTCCTTCGGCGCGCTGCCGAGCCAGTTCGCTACCCCTCTGGCGCTGGTCATTAACGAGGTTGTCGCGAACGCCGTGGAGCACGGCCTGGACGGCGAGACCGGTACCGTGACCCTCGAAGGTATTCGCGGCACTAACGACGAGGGCGAGAATATCCTCACCGTCGTGATTACCGATGACGGTAAGGGCATGGGCGATAAGAAGATTGAAGAGTCCGGCCCGGACGCCTACCGCCCGGTGACCGGCAAGGAAGGCCTGGGCATGCAGATTGTGCGTACCCTGGTGGCGAGTGAGCTGAACGGCTCGATCCGCTGGGAGGCTAACGAGCCGACCGGTACCCGCGTGGTGATCACCGCGGTGCTCGTCTAAGCCCCTTCTCGTATGACATGTAGAACTGCCGCCGCCCCGAGCACGGGGTGGCGGCAGTTTGCTGTCTAGATAGGTTCTGTATATGGCAAAAGCGTGGTGCAGTGACATTGAGTCACTGCACCACGCTTTTGATGCCCTATTGAATACTCCGGAAGTTAGGATGCACGGCGGGCACGAGCTGCGCGACGCTTCATCGCACGACGCTCGTCTTCACTGGTGCCACCCCATACGCCGGAGTCCTGGCCGGTCTCGATGGCCCACTTCAGGCAGACGTCTACAACCTCGCAAGAGCGGCAGACAGTCTTGGCCTCTTCAATTTGCAACAGGGCAGGTCCGGTGTTTCCTACGGGGAAGAACAGCTCCGGATCCTTGTCCAAACAAGCTGCACGACTACGCCAATCCACGGTGGACCTCCTTCATGATTTACGGTCTCACGCGGTGGCAAGACACATCTATATTTCCTGTGTGCGTGTCAACCACATCCGCTGATGGGATGCTCACCCAGCGTTAGGGTGAAAATTGACTTATCAACTTTCGCATGTTGGAGCGGATGTGACAAGTACTTTTCTCTAAAAACTTCAGTATTACACTGAGGCATCTATCACTTAGGTAAACCTTTGTCCAATTGGGCGGGGTAGGGAATCGCATGCTGACACGCATCTTCTGAACCCCGTCTCATAGGCGAGACGCGGGCGGCTGGGTGAGCGGCGCCTCAGGCATAATATAAAGCGGTACCTACCCCTCCGAAATACCGCACCGATGATGAGGCGGTGCGCCCGAGACGGGGAGCGCCCACCCGCTAATGCACCAGCACATCGGAAACATACCAGCACATCGGATCGAATACACCCCGGTCTGCCGCCAACACTACCCCTGAGGAGCCCACCGTGCCGTCACGCCCGTTCAACGTCATCTACGCATTCGTTCTGACCGAAACCTTCGCGGCATACATTCTGATTCGCGGTATCCTCTACCCCTTCATCGTCAGCGGTATGTCTACCGCCCAGGCGATTGTGGGCGGCGTACTCCAGGTGCTCATCGCCGCGGGCATGACCTACTTCGGCCTGCGTTTCTACCGCGGCCGCTTCGGTTCGCGCCTGCCCATGATCCTGATTACCCTCTGCGCCCTGTGGGTCACCGCAAGCACCCTCGTCTTGAACGTGAGCGCTTACGGCCTGAATATTGGCCAGTCCATCACGATTGCGGGTGTTATTGGCGCGGCGGCTGCCTTCATCTTCGTGCTCATGCCCAGCAGCCGCCGCTATATTGAGGCGGTCACCGAGGCGTCGGGCGAAGAAGCGGAGAAGTATAGTCGCCGACGCCGCTAAACCTCTAGCGCGTAAACCCCTAGCTGGCTCGGTTCTAGAGCGCTTAGCTCTAGACCGCTCCAACTTTAGACCGTTGCCGGCACCTTCTGCGTAGCTGTTACAGCCTGTGCTGCCGTGGTCAGCGTCAGGGGAACCTGCGCCGCGCACACGGAGGCGCCATCCACCACCACGAGGCGACCGGCGGGCTGCTCGCCCTGTGTGAATCGATCCAGCGGTAGCGCGGTCACCGTGCACATGTCGGCATCCGCTAGGGACGCGGGTGCGAGCAGAAGTGCACGTGAGCATCCCATGAGCGCAGCCAGCAGGGGTGAGGAGGCGCGCCTCGGCCAGGGCGTGTAGGCGACCAGCATGGCGCGGAACTCACCGTGACGCTCCAGAAGGAGCTGCTGAACGGCGGGGGAGAGATACTGCAGGTCATCGACGAACACGAGTGCGCGTGCGGGGTTCTTCACCGAGTCCAGGAGCGCACGGGTACGCTCCACGCTTGGCGGCTCACCCGAGGCGCCGCCAGCATCCGTAGCGCCGCCAGAACCCTCAAGGACGAGGGTATCCAGCTGCGGGTTGAGTTGAGCAATGCTCTCCAGTAGGGTGCTTTTACCCGCCGACCGGGAACCTTGCACCGGAACTACCGCGCCAGCCGGGGCGCTCAACCACACCGGCATCTGCCGGCGGTCAAAGGCAACCAGCAGCTTAGTGCCCTGTGGGTTGCAGGTGGAGTGGGCGGCGGTCACGTACTCGGTCGAGGGCATGCGATAGTACTCGGGGAACTGCCGCAGAAGAGTGCCGGGGCGAGTGTTTGACCCGTTAGAAGCGCTCGCCGCGTTACCCCGCAGGACCTGTACCAGCTCCTGGAAACCCGCAACACAGGGCGAAAGAATCGAAGCGCTCAGCGGCTGATCCCCAATCAACTCCTCATTGATGGAACCCTCCACGCAGTAGTGGCTCTGTGCCGGGGTGGGGTAGTCCTTGCTCGTTGAACGCATCAGGTCGGCATCCAGGAAGCGGCGGCTCAGCAGCGTGGAATGCGCCGCAGCGGCGAAACGACCGCGCGGGTTCAACGCGGAGGTGAACACCACCGAATAGCCGCGACGGTACCCCTGCGAGAGCAGGTCGTAGAGCAGGTTCTCCGTATCGGGTTGGCGAACCAGTGCCTCCAGCCAACTGTCCAGGCCGTCCACGACAATGAGCGGGCGGGTGGAAGCCTCGGTGCCCCACAGGTTCGGGGTGCGCAGCTGCTCCAGGCAGAACCGCAGATGCGAAAGTTCCTGCGCGCCCACGAGCGCCTCAAAGGCGCCGGCATAGGGTTCCAGGTCGCGGTAGAGCGCGCCGTCAGAGGTCAGCAGAACAACCGGCGTGTGGGCGGCGAACGCCTGAGCTAAAAGCCCGTAGAGCATCGGGACTCGTTCGGCGCTCTGCGCCAGCAGTGCCAGCGCCTGCTGCCCCGACCAGCTGATCGGGCGGCGCACACCGTAGCGGGCAATCTCCAACTCGCCCAACAGATACCCTTCGGAGGTAGCACCAGAGTCAGCGGGTTCCTGCGGGGTAGCCGCCGGGTCAATGCCGTACGCTACCGGCTCACTCACCGGCGCCTGCACCACGGGCAGCGGGGTGTTTTCGGGAAGCTCCGGCGGAATCGGGCAGTACTCATCCTGAACCGCCGCATTCTTCTGCGCACCTCTCGGCGCGTGACTCCTCGGCGCGTACTCGCGTTCATACAGCGCACGAATCTGCTGCGCCGAACGAATCAGCAGCTCATCCTCATTACCGCCCAACGTCTGAACGGCAGAAGCGGCAGTCAGCTCACGCCAGCCGCCCTCCTCAAGACCCAACACCTGCACCGGACGGGCATCGTTGCTCGAGGGGCCAGCATCCACCAGCGGGGCGCGGAACGGCAAGGAACGACCATCCGGCAGACGCACATACCCGGCACCCGGATGCGCCGCCGAAATATACGCCGCAGACTCATGCTCCAGCAGGTTATAGGAATCCTGCGCGCTCGCCACGCGCAGGCAAATGCTCGTGGCAATATTGGCGCGAATATCCTGCGAAATGGCACCCTGCGGACGCTGAGTCGCCAACACCAGGTGCAGACCCAGCGAGCGACCAATGGTGGCAATGCGCATCAGCTCAGCCATAGCGTCCGGCATGGAATCGATGAGCATGCGGAACTCATCCACCACGATCAGTAGCTCGGGGTAGCGCGGAGTGGTACCCGCCGCCTGGCAGGACGCCAGGTAGTCGCGGTAGGAGTTCACGCCGAGCGCCTGCAGATCCACCTCGCGGCGATGAATATCGGCGCGCAAAAATTCGAGCGCACGCTCCACCGCGGACACATCAAAATTGCTCAACACGCTGAGCGCATGCGGTAGCTGAGCAAGAGGACCCAAACCAGCCGAGCCCTTGAAATCCACCAGAATCAGACCGAGGCGCTCGGGCGGGTAACGCAGCGCAGCGCTGAGCACCAGCGAACGCAGCAGCTGCGATTTGCCGGCACCGGTCGTGCCGCCGAGTAGCCAGTGCGGACCGTGCTCAGACAGACCAATATTCAGCGAGCCGCCCGAAGAAACACCCAGGTAGCAGCGAATATCGGAGGCGTAACGCTGAGCGGACCAGCGCTGCAGAACGGACTCCACCGCCATGTCATCGGTGCGGTTCTTCTGCCGCGCGCTCTGCGCCTGGAGGGACGAGAAGAGATGCGCCGACTGGTGCACCTGCGCCTCACTAAGAGCCCCCTGCTCCTGCTCGCATCCGGCGCGGTACAGGTTCTCAAGAGCGGCGCAGAACGCCTCAACGCTGAGCCCATCGGCGTGCTGGCACAGACCCTCACACGCCAGAGGGTGAACCTGGTAGACGCCCTCGGTGGGCTGCACTGCAGGCGCCACATAACCCTGCGCGCGGTATCGGATACTCTGACGGTGGCTACCCTCACTCGCGCACTCAACCCAGGCGGCACCAAACAGCGCACCGGGTGCGTGGGCGGAACTATCACCCTCAGCGCTGCCCAACACGCAGAGCGCCGGGGCACTCATCTTCTGCTCACGCGGGGAGGCGAACGCACGGGACTGCGAAGACTCCGCGACCGCCCCAGAGATCAGCGCGGTCAGCAGCGGAGCGTAGATAGCGCTCGCCTGCAGGGGCATGAGAATCAGCGGCGGAACAGATGCGGAAAGCTCCGACTGCAA
This sequence comes from Rothia mucilaginosa, assembly GCA_963534775.1. Lineage (GTDB taxonomy): Bacteria > Actinomycetota > Actinomycetes > Actinomycetales > Micrococcaceae > Rothia > Rothia mucilaginosa_D. The sequence goes on from CAUSUH010000007.1 coordinate 114,900, forward strand.
GCTGCTCTGCAGGGCCTGCAGATACTTCTCCTGCTGCATGCCCGGCAGACAATGCACGCTCACGCCCGGCACCACAGCCAGAGTCTGCACCAGACGATTGATTCGTTGCTGATCAGTGCTATCAGCGCCAGCCAGTAGAACGTGCACCGAACCCGGATAGCCAGCCACCAGCTGCACCAGGTAGGCGCGCAGATGCGCCTCCTCCAGCTTCAGATAGTGACCGAGAGCCGGGGTGGGGAGTGGTAGATAGTGGGGTGCATCCTGCTTCTCCAGCGTGCCCAGCGGGAGGTTGCGGCCGCGCAGGTAGGGCTGGCGAGGACCGCACCCGAGCACAATAGCCGGGTAGGCGGCATCATGCAGGGCAGAGGGGCCCGAAATCGCCAGGTCGCCCGCGGTCGGCAGGGCGAGGGCACGTTCCTTCTCCTGCAACGCCGCCTGATGAGTCTGCTGCGATGCGGCACGGTTCTCTGCCCGACCGCCAAAGAAATGCAGAAGCATCAGCAGCGAAGACGCCGCAGACATCAGCAGAAGGAACCACATGCCGGTCACCAGCGCAATAATCAGACCCACCACAATGGGCAGGCACACGCTCAACAGAATCTGTTTGAGCTTACGCGGCGCCGGAGGGTTTACCACCACCGGCTCGAAGGGGTTGCTGGCATTGCCCAGGGGAGCGAGCGTCTGTGCGGGCTCGCCAGAGGAAGATTCGGGGGAAGAAGCGAGGGAAGAGCCGGGGGTAGCGGTGGCGGTGCTCGCATTCTGTGCGGTGTGTTCGCCGTCGGCGCTGGGTGAGGTGAGCATGCAAAGTGAGGATCCGAGGCGGAAAGGCTCGTTCCAGCGCAGGATGCGCGGCTCAGCGCCCTGCGCCCTCTTGCCACCCTGCGCCTTCTCACTACTCTCGTTCGCGGCGGGGCGCTTCTCAATCCAGCGGATGCCGGAGCTGTCGGCGTAGAAGTTGCCGTGCACCGGCTTGAGGAAGGGGTCCTGCAGGTGAATATGGCGTGGCTGTTCTCCTCCGCGGGCAGCTAGTGCCGCCCTGCCGAGGCTGGTGCGGCCGCGGCTGATGGGGAAGGTTGCGCCCGCGTCGGGTCCGCGCAGAATGTGCAGGAGGCTAACGGCGGGCGCGTTCGGAATGTGGTTATTGAGCGCAATCGAGGCGCCGACGGGGTCCTGATTGTGCGCGGGGCGCAGCTGGAACGTTGCCTCTTGTACCTTGGCGTGCGCGCCGGGCGCGCAGTGTTGCAGGGCTTGGTTGAGTGCCTGCTCTAGGGCCTGCTGGTTTGCGCTACCCGCGCTGCCGGGGTGCAGCTGTATTCCGTTGGGTGCCGCCTCGCCGTCGAGTCGGAGTACGCGGGGGTAGGGGAGCGCATCGGTGGTGTTGTGGTGGTCGAGAAAGAAGAGAGTCATACCCTCAGAAAACATTAAAAAGCATTAAAGCTCAATAAATCACCTTTATGTAAACTTACATGTTCGTATTTTTTGAATTTTTCACCCCATTTTTCAAAAATTTGTGGATAAACCGCCCCAACCACCGCTTGCCTGTGCCAGCGTGTATCCCCAAATGCGCCGGTAGGGGTGCTTCTTTGTGGCGCATGGGAGCCTTGAAAAACCCGCCCTAACCCACCCCTGTATCTGCGGCTCTACGCGGCGGCTAACTGCCACAGTAAACAGGGCAGGGTGAATATTTACCCGTAAACAAAATTCCTTCCCCAAAAGCGGACCGTAAAAATACGCAGAAGAAAGAGCTTTCTTGAACCCGCTTGACCTCGGGGTTCGTGAAGAATATTCACCCAGAGAAAGAGTGTGCGAACTATAGTCCAAAAGCCCCTAAAAGCACGTCATAAGTATGCGTAGTGCTTGATAAACAGGTATCTTAGATTATGACTATATCCATCACGGGAGGGGCTTTTCATACCCAACCGTGCGGATTGCGGCGCGACTGAGAACCCTCGGATGTGTCCAATCTGGTAGGTGAATACCGCCCTCGCAGAAGCGGCGGTGCGCCGTGATAATACAGGAGAAAACATTGACCGCTGACCTCGTAGTAGTCGGTTCGGGCCTCTTTGGTCTGACCATCGCAGAACAGGCTGCCACTGAGCTGGGCCTGAAGGTTGCCCTGCTGGACCGCCGTTCCCACATCGGTGGTAACGCATACAGCGAGAAGGAGAAGCAGACCGGTATTGAGGTGCACCGCTACGGTGCGCACCTGTTCCACACCTCCAACGAGCGTGTCTGGGAGTACGTGAACCGTTTCACGGAGTTCACCAACTACGTGCACCGCGTGTACACCCGCCACAACGGCGTCGTGTACCCCATGCCCATTAACCTGGGTACCATCAACCAGTTCTTCAACGCCGCTTACTCTCCCGCAGAGGCAAAGGCGCTCATCGCTGAGCAGGCTGGCGAGCTGGCTGGTACCGACCCGCAGAACCTGAACGATAAGGGTATCTCCCTGATTGGTCGCCCCCTGTACGAGGCGTTCATCAAGCACTACACCGCTAAGCAGTGGCAGACCCCGCCGGAAGAGCTGCCCGCGTCCATCATTTCCCGCCTGCCGGTTCGCTACACCTACGACAACCGTTACTTCAACGACAAGTACGAGGGTCTGCCCGTTGACGGCTACGCTGCATGGCTGGAGCGTATGGCGGCGCACCCGAACATTGAGGTGCACCTGAACACTGACTTCTTCGAGCCCGGTCACCAGTACTCTCGCGAGAACGTCCTGGGTCAGATTCCCGTGGTCTACACCGGCCCGGTTGACCGCTACTTCGACTACGCTGAGGGCGACCTGTCCTGGCGTACCATCGACCTGGAAGAAGAAGTCCTGCCGATTGAGGACTTCCAGGGTTGCTCCGTGATGAACTACCCCGATGCTGATGTTCCGTTCACCCGCATCCACGAGTTCCGTCATTTCCACCCCGAGCGTGACTACACCAAGGACGCAACCGTCATTATGCGCGAGTACTCTCGCTTCGCTAACAAGGGTGACGAGCCGTACTACCCGGTCAACACCTCCGTGGACCGTGAGAAGCTGCTGGCGTACCGCGACCTGGCTAAGGGCGAGAACAATGTGCTGTTCGGTGGCCGCCTGGGTACCTACAAGTACCTGGATATGCACATGGCTATCGGTGCTGCACTGTCCATGTTCGACAACAAGATCCGCCCGCACTTCGCTAATGGTGCGAAGCTCGAGTCCGGTGGTGTTGACGCATAACCATGGCTGATAAGACTTTGAAGAACCTACAGCGGGTTATTTTCCCGAGCGCAGTTGAGACTGACGTTGTTCCCCTGTACGTGGATGCGAGTGTTGCAACCGGCGTTCAGCTGCCCACCCGTATTGATGGTGACGCTTCCACCTCCATTGCGGAGGCGATGAACACCTCCGGTCAGTCTGTGTCGAGCGCCAGCGCGAACCGTGATGCCGCGAACAGCCTGAACAGCCGCCGCTCCATCACCGTGAATGCGGGCCAGAGCCTGTCTTTCGGTACGTACTTCAACGCGTTCCCCGCTTCGTACTGGCGCCGCTGGACCGACCTGAAGAAGGTCGTTCTGAGCGTTCAGACTCGCGGCGAGGGCATGGTCATTGTGTACAAGTCCAATGGCCGTGGCGTGATTCAGCGCGTGGATGCGAAGCTGCTCTCCGGCGAGGAGACCAACACCTTCACCCTGCCCCTGGCACCGTTCGGTGACGGTGGCTGGTACTGGTTCGACCTGGCTGGTACTACTGATCTTGAGCTGATTGAAGCGAACTGGCTGGGCGATATTGAGCCCCGCGCAGACGTGAAGACTGGTCAGGCGACCGTGCAGATTACCACCATGAACAAGGTGGAGTACTGCATCAACAACATTCGTGCTCTGGGCGAGAGCCCCGAGATTTTTGATGCTGTGCACGAGTTCCTGATTGTGGATCAGGGCACCCAGAAGGTGCAGGACCACGAGGACTTCGAAGAGGTCGTCAAGCCCCTCTCCGGTAAGTTCCGCATTATCAACCAGGGCAACCTGGGTGGTTCCGGCGGCTTCTCGCGCGGCATGTTCGAGGCTGTCAACAATGGCTCCGATTACGTGCTGCTGCTCGATGATGACGTCATCGTTGAGCCCGAGTCGATTCTGCGTATGGTGACCTTTGCGAACTACTGCAAGGAACCCACCATCGTGGGTGCGCACATGTTCGATATGTTTGACCGTTCGGTCCTGCACGCATTCGGTGAGGTTGTTGACCCGTGGCGTAACTTCTACGCTAAGCCGCACGAAGACATGGCGATGGGTCACAACCTGGGCCACCACAACCTGCGTAACACCCCGTGGCTGCACCGCCGCGTGGACGTGGACTACAACGGCTGGTGGATGTGCCTCATCCCGACCACCGTCATTAAGGAAATCGGTCTGTCTCTGCCCCTGTTCCTGAAATGGGATGACGCTGAGTACGGTCTGCGCGCTAAGGCTGCGGGCTTCGCTACTGTGTCCTTCCCCGGCGCGGGTGTGTGGCATGTGTCCTGGACCGATAAGGATGACTCCGTCGGCTGGCAGGCGTACTACCACGAGCGCAACCGCCTCATTACGGCGCTGCTGCACTCGCCCTTCGATAAGGGTGGCCGCGTGTTGCTGGAGTCCCTGTTCTTGGACGTCAAGCACACCCTGTCCATGCAGTACTACACCGAGGCTGGCCGCTTGATGGCGCTGGAGGATTTGCTCTCCGGCCCCGAGCACCTGCACCCCTCGCTCTCGCAGCGTCTGCCGGTGATTCGTGCGATGGCTAAGGAGTACCCGGAGTCTCAGGTGAAGCCGAACGTGGATGACTTCCCGGCTATTCAGACGAAGAAGCCTCCGTTCCGTGGCCGCCGTTCCTTCGCATCCCCGGGTTACAAGAAGCTTGCTTCGTGGACCGCGAAGACTGTTGCTCGTCAGCTGTTCAAGCCGGTGAGCGAAGAGGCGAAGGCTCACCCGCAGATTCAGCTGAACTACGGTGAGACGAACTGGTGGACCCTGTCGAAGTTCGATTCGGCTCTGGCGACTAACGCTGAGGGTACCGGCCTGTTCTGGTACCGCCGCGACCCCGAGCAGCTCAAGTCGAAGCTGGCTCAGGCTGCTAAGCTGCACGTTCAGCTAGTGACCGGTTGGGATAAGCTGCGTGAGCAGTACCGTGCGAAGGCAGCTGAGGTTGCCTCCTACGATGCGTGGGCTAAGACCTTCGCTGAGCATACGGATTCTGAGCTGACCCGATGAACGATCTGAAGTCTGTTCCCCTGAAGGCGCCCGGCCGTGGGCGCGGCATCCTGGATGCGGTGAAGAACCGCTACCTGCTTCGACTGCTGGTCGATAAGGAAATCCAGGTCCGTTACCGCGGCTCGGTGCTGGGCATTTTGTGGTCGTACATTAAGCCGGGTGTGCAGTTCCTGGTGTTCTACATTGCCATGGGTATGTTCCTTGGCTTGGAACGCGGTATGCACAACTATGCGGTGTACCTATTCTCGGGCATGATTGCCATTAACTTCTTCTCGGAGGGTTTTGGCAATGGTGCTCGCGCCATGGTGGTTAACAGCGCGCTGATTCGTAAGATTTACCTGCCGCGTGAGCTGTTCTCGCTGTCGACGGTGTGGGTGGCTCTGGTGCATTTTGTGCCTCAGATTGCCGTGATGCTACTGGCCTGCTTCTTGGTGGGTTGGTCCCCGACCTTCCTGGCGTTTGGGTCGATTCTGGCGGGCATGCTCATTGTGATGCTGCTGTCTTACGGTCTGGGTCTGATTTTCGGTGTGGCTAACGTGTTCTTCCGCGATTCGGAGAACATTGTGGACATGCTGCTGATGGTGGCTACCTGGTTCTCGCCGGTGCTGTACTCCTGGACCATGGTGCGTGACACCCTGTACCCGTGGGTGTTCAATGTGTTCATGATTAACCCGCTGACCGTTGCGGTGGAGCTGTTCCACTATGGCTTCTGGCATCCGACGCTCCGTCCTGAGGATTTGGTGCTTCCTGCTTCGCAGGTGGTTCCGCATCTCTTCAGCTTCTGGACTCCGATTGCCATTGGTATTTCTCTGCTGACCGTTTTGATTGGTGATTTGCTCTTCCGTAAGTTTGAGGGCAACTTCGCCCAGGAGCTCTGATTCTGTGGATATTAAGAAGCTTGAGTTCCCGCCGGTGAGCCCGGACGCTCCCGTGGTGATTCACGTGGAGAACTTGGTGAAGCGCTTCGTTCTGCGCCACACCCGTTCGATGAAGGAAGCTTTTGTGTGGCTGATTAAGGGCCGCAAGGGTGATCTTTCGGAGAAGTTCAATGCGCTCAACGGCGTGAGCCTGGACATTCGTCAGGGTGAGCGTGTGGCTCTTCTGGGTCTGAACGGCTCGGGTAAGTCCACGCTGCTGAAGATGATTTCTGGCGTGATGCGCGCCGATGAGGGTGAGGTTCTCACTCGCGGCAATATTGCGGGTCTGATTGAGGTGGGCGCTGGTTTCCATCCGGATCTGACCGGTCGCGATAACGTGTACCTCAACGGCGCGATTTTGGGTATGACCAAGGAAGAGATTGAGGCTTCCTTCGATTCGATTGTGGATTTTGCTGAGATTCACGACTTTATCGATACCGAGGTGAAGTTCTACTCTTCGGGTATGTACCTGCGTCTAGCGTTCTCGGTTGCGGTTCATACGAACCCGGATATCTTCCTTGTGGATGAGATTCTTGCGGTGGGCGATGAGCCGTTCCAGAAGAAGTGTATTGCGAAGATTCAGGAGCTGTGCTCTGCCGGTAAGACTCTTGCCGTGGTGAGCCATGACCTGGATCTGGTGTCTAAGATTTGTGACCGCGGCGTGGTGCTGGAGCACGGTAACCTGCGTTTTGACGGTCCGATTAAGGAAGCAGTGAAGGTGATTCGTGGCGGCAACTAGCCGCTAGATGATTGCTGGTGATGGGGCGTGTATTCCCGATGGGGGAGTGCACGCCCTTTTACTGTGCCCGAAAGTTGTGCCCGAGAAGTTGCTGGGCTGGATAGGGTTCTAGCGTTTTAGCGGGGGGGGGGATGGACGGGGCGGCTGCGGGGGCTTAAGACGAAATGTTACGTGTGCACCGAGTGCAATATAGCGGTGAGCAGTGGTAGGCGGTTTGAGGGGTGCACGCGCCACTGTTCTGCGAGTCACAGCTGACTAGGCATTTTGGATTTTGATGCACGTTGGGTAACGATGTGTGCAATTCTGCGCATCAAAAATACTCAAATACTATACTCGTAAATATTAAGGGGCGTTTTATTACATTTTGATAAATTTGATGCGCTGAGGGTAGGGTGATGATGGCATTGATGTATCAATGCTTCACCGTATTCCACACAACCACACCACGCACAGCATCGGATCATTTCAATGGAGAACACCGTACTGGATACCCGGGCGGAGCATCTAACTCTGCTCGAAGAAAATATCCGTGAGGCAATGCGCCACCGCAGCCTGGACCCGCACGAGGACCAGCACGCCGTTCGCGGGCTCATTGACGAGCACCTGAACGATTACGAACAGCGACGCACCCGCATCTCCCTGCCCGATTTGGGCGACCGTGAATCCGTGATTCAGCGCCTGCACGATGAAATCTGCGGCTTCGGTGTGATCCAGCCGTTCCTCGATGATGAGAGCGTTGAAGAAATCTGGATCAACTCGCCCGACGAAATCTTTATCGCCCGCAACGGCGAAAGCGAATTGACCGGTCTGCACCTGAGCGCCGAGGCGATCAATAGCCTGCTGGAGCGTATGCTCAAGCCTTCTGGTCGCCGTGTGGACCTTTCCTCTCCGTTTGTTGACGCGTCCCTGCCGGACGGCTCCCGCTTGCACGCGGTGATTCCGGATATTACTCGCAGGCACACGAGCATTAACATCCGTAAGTTCGTGGTGCGTGCCCGCCGCCTGCCCGACCTGGTGCGCATGAACTCGCTGAGTGCCGGCGCGGCATCCCTGCTGCACGCGGCGGTGGAGAGCGGCATGAACATCCTTGTGTCGGGTGCAACCCAGGCGGGTAAGACCACGATGCTGAACTGCCTGTCGGCATCTATTCCGCCGCGTGAGCGCGTGATTACGTGCGAAGAAATTTTTGAGCTCGCGGTTCCGCTCCGCGATGTGGTGGGCCTGCAGTGCCGCCAGCCAAACCTTGAGGGCACTGGCGCGATTGAGCTGCGCCGCCTGGTCAAGGAGGCTCTGCGTATGCGCCCGGACCGCATCCTCATTGGTGAGGTGCGTGAGGCGGAATCCCTGGATATGCTCATTGCGCTCAACGCGGGTCTGCCGGGTATGTGCACGATTCACGCGAACTCGGCACGTGATGCGGTAACCAAGATTTGTACCCTGCCGCTGCTTGCGGGCGAGAATATTTCCTCGGCGTTCGTAGTGCCGACCGTGGCGTCCTGCTTTGACATTGTGGTGCATTGCGGTCGCGATTCGCGCGGTCAGCGTCAGGTTGAAGAGATCAGCATGCTGGGCGGCCGCGTTGAGGACGGCGTGATTGAGATGTCTCCGCTGTTTGTGCGTCGTGACGGTCGGATGGTGTGCGTGGCGTTGGAGCTGCCGAACCCTGACCGTTGGATTCGTGCTGGTCACCGCCCCGAGCAGGTGCTGGCGGCGGCGAAGGCGGGTCAGTAATGCCTCTGTTTCTGAGCCTGATTTTGGGGTTGGGCGTCTGCCTGATTTATCTTTCTTGCTTTCCTGATAATGGCAAGCCGCCGAAGCCGAGTAACGACCCGGCGCTGGTTGTGGCGCTGCGTAAGGCGGGTATGCATTCGCTGACTCCTCGCACGTTCATGTGGGTGAGCGTTGCCAGCGGTGTGAGCGCCTCGGTTCTGCTGCTGATGCTTACTCAGCTTTTGCCGCTGGGTCTGCTGGGCCTGATTGGTGGTTTCGTGGCGCCTCGCGTGGTTGTGAATCATCGTGCTCGCGCGGCGGATGCCCGTATTTGGCAGTTGTGGCCGGATGCGGTGGATCACCTGCGTTCGGCGATTCGTGCGGGTTTGTCCCTGCCGGAGGCGTTGATTCAGCTCTCGTACCGCGGCCCGGAAGAGCTGCGTGATGCTTTCGCTCATTTTTCGCGTGATTACCGTGCGTCGGGTGAGTTTGTGCCGTCGCTGAACCGTTTGAAGGAGTACCTCTCTGACCCTGTGGCGGACACCATTATTGAGGCTTTGAAGATTGCCCGCGAGGTGGGCGGTTCGGACCTGGGTAAGCTGCTGGGTACGCTGAGTGATTTTCTGCGTGAGAATGCGCGTACCCGTTCAGAGCTTCTGGCGCGTCAGTCGTGGACTGTGAATGCGGCTCGCCTCTCCTGCGTGGCGCCCTGGTTTGTGCTGTGCCTGATGGCGACTCAGCCTGCCGCGCGCATGGTTTATAACTCGTTTGCCGGTGCGATGCTGATGATTGCCGGTGCCGCTATTTCTTTGGCGGCGTACCGTCTGATGCTGCGTATTGGTGAGTTGCCGCGTGAACGGAGGGTTTTCGGATGAACCTGCCTCTGATTTTTGGTCTGCTGTTGGCGACCGGCGTGGGTCTGATTCTCTCATCGGTGCTGAATACTCGCAGTATTTCGTTCTCGGATCGTGTGGCGTCGCAGCTACGCGGTGAGACTCTGCGTGAGTCGCTTTTGAAGGAGCAGGAGCGCCGCGAGCCGAGCCTGCTGGAGGCGATTTCGGCGTTCTGCGCGCCGCTTCTGCGTTCGTTGTCTTCGTCGTTGAGCGGCTCGTCGCTGAGTGATAGTTCGGTGCAGGAGCGTCTGCGCCGTGCTGGCTCTTCGCAGAGCGTGAGTGCGTTTCGTGCTGAGCAGCTGCTGTGGGCTCTTGCCGGTGTGACCGTCATGAGTGCTCTGACTGTCATCGGCGTGGTGCAGGAGCGTTTCTCCATTCTGGTGGCTCTTGTGCTGGTGCTGGTGAGCGGTTTGAGCGGCTTTCTGGCGCGTGACTGGTGGCTGGGTGAGGCGGTAACTAAGCGTGAGAAGCAGCTGGTCGCTGAGTTCCCGGCGCTGGCGGAGATGATGGCGCTGTCGGTGACGGCGGGTGAGTCGGCGTTGGCGGCTTTGGAGCGTATCTGTTTGACTTCTCGCGGCGAGTTGGCTCGTGAGTTTTCTGAGATTTTGGCGCAGACCCGCACCGGCGTTTCGCTCTTGAGTGCGCTGCAGGAGTTCGCGGAGCGTACTCGCGTTCCGGCGTTGAGTCGCTTCGTTGAGGGTATTGCTGTTGCGATTGAGCGCGGCACCCCTCTGGCTGATGTGTTGCGTGCGCAGGCTCAGGATGTGCGCGATAACGCTAAGCGTGAGCTGATGGAAACAGCCGGTAAGAAGGAGATTGCGATGCTCGCCCCGGTGGTGTTTTTCATCCTGCCGCTGACCGTCATTTTTGCGGTCTTCCCGGGCCTGTCGCTCATGCGTTTGAACTTTTAGATTTTGCGGCGGGTACACACCGTACCGGCCGCGCCGCGGTGGGCTGGGCTGATTGCCCGGCGTGCCGCACCAACCACACACTACACCCTTTGATAGAAGGAGAAAATCATGTTCCGTCGTTTCCGCACCACCCTCACCGTGCTGATTGCCCTGGCTGTCGCATCCGTGCTGGCTCTGCGCCTGAAGAACAAGCAGGATGACCCCGAGCGCGGCGACGTGCCCGGCTGGGTCATGATCACCATGATGAGCGCCGTGTTGGTTGCCGCTATCTTGGCGATTGCTCAGCCGGCTCTGACCAAGATGTTCAACGACGCGATTGCTCTGGTTCACCAGTAATGCGTATGTCCCGCATCGCTTCTGAGCTGACTGCCGCTGAGCTCTCCTCTGCGGAACATTCTGTGGAGGATAGCGAACGCGGTGACGCCAGCACGGAATTCGTCATGGTCGGTGCCCTGTTGGTGTTGCTGACCATGGCGATTCTGCAGGTTTCTTTCGCCCTGTACACACGAACCATGTTGGTGGATGCTGCGGCGGCTGGGGCACGTTACGGTACGATGCGTGACCGCACTCCGCAGGAGGGCATGGAGCGTACCCGTCAGCTGATTGAGGGGGCTCTTCCGTCTTCGTATGCTGAGAATATTTCGTACCGTCAGAGTAGTGATTCTACGGGTGTGCGCACCTTGGAGGTGACGGTGAAGTCTCCGTTGCCGGTGCTGGGTCCGTGGGGTTTTCCGGATTCTATTGAGGTGAAGGGGCATGCGATTTATGCGGAGCATCGTTCCGGTGATTAGTGGCTTTTCGCTTCGGCAGCGTGTGAAGGAACGCCTGAGGAGCCGGTCTGACCGGCGTCTTACTAGCCAGCACAGCCCCGAAGAGGGGAGTGCCATTGTGGAGTTCCTGGGTTTGGGTATTACTCTGCTCATCCCGGTGCTCTACGGCATTCTGACGATTTTTAGCTTGCAGTCTTCGGTGATGGCGGCTCATGCGGCGAGCGCCCAGGTGGTGCTGTACGTGCAGGAGCAGCCGCAGGATTCGTCGGTGGGCCCGGATTTGGCTCAGCGTCTGGCGGTGCATGCTGCCGCCGATTACGGGGTTGAGCCCTCCGATGTGAGCGTGTCGTTGAGCTGTGCGTCGGGGGAGTGCGTCTCAGGTACGAAGGCGTACGCCACGGTGACGGTTCAGGCGCGTTTGCCGCTGCTGCCTTCGTTTATGGGTGGCGGCGTGATTCCAGTGAGCTCTCATGCGACGAGTTGGGGGTCTGGTCATGCTGATTCCTAATGGTTTGCTGGCTCGTGCCAATATGAAGATTCGAGCCAATGCGCAGAGCCGGGCGCTCGCTGCAGATTCGGAAGAGGGCAGTATTGCCCCGTTGATTGTGGGCATGCTGGCGTTGCTTCTGCTCATTGGTTCGGTGACGGTGGCGATTACCGGCGCGTATCTGCAGACTCAGCATCTGCAGGATGTGGCGGACGCTCAGGCGAACTCGATTACCCGCACGATCCGCACTCCTGAGGAGGCGAACGGTTCAGCGGCGTGGGAGTATGCGAGCGCATACCTGGCTGAGGCTCAGCCGGGGCAGGATTTTCATGCGTTGCGTCTGGAGAACGTGTCCGTGGACTCTGACCACAGTGTGCACGTGTACCTGTCGGCTCGTATTCGTCCGCCGCTGCTGTCGATTCTGGTGCCTGATGGTATTGAGGTGACCGCTCATGGTTCGTCGCGTTTGAAGACGAGCCAGGGCCCGTCCACCGATTAGAGGCGTTGTGAGCCCCATAGACTGCGAGGGTGCATCCGCAAGGTAGTGTAACGGCTAGCGGATGCGCCCTCGTTTTATGCCTTCTTTTACATCTTCGATCTGCGGCTTCTGCCCTCTGTCTGCCCCATCCTTCTGCGCTGTGGGCTGTTGCGGGCTGTAACGGCGGGACTTTCTGGCCGTTTCGCGATAGTGTTAAAAGCTATGGCATCCTTCGACTTTTCTGCTGAGATTAAAGAGCTTCGCGCGATCTTCGACTCTATTGCTGCTGTGAGCGATATTGAGGGGATTGAGCGCGCCATTGAGGACCTGTCTGCGCAGGCTGCCGCACCCGATTTGTGGGATGACGTGGAGAACGCGCAGAAGGTGACGAGCGCACTGTCGTATAAGCAGTCGGAGCTGAATCGTCTGCGTTCGCTGTCTTCTCGCATTGATGATGTTGAGGTGATGGTGGAGCTTGCCGAAGCGGAAGATGAGGAGACCGCCGCCGAGCTACTCGCTGATGCTGAACGTGAGTGCGGTGAGATCCGCGCCAAGCTGGAAGAGCTTGAGGTGCTGGTGCTGCTCTCGGGTGAGTACGATCAGCGTGAGGCTGTGGTGACGATCCGTTCGGGCGCCGGTGGCGTGGACGCTGCTGATTTCGCGGAGATGCTGCTGCGCATGTACCTGCGTTGGGCGGAGAAGAACGGCTACCCGACGAAGGTTCTGGACACCTCCTACGCTGAGGAGGCGGGCCTGAAGTCGGTGACCTTCGAGGTGAACGCGCCGTATGCTTTTGGCCGCCTGTCGGTGGAGGCGGGTACTCACCGCCTGGTGCGTATTTCGCCGTTCGATAATCAGGGCCGCCGCCAGACCTCTTTTGCGGCGGTTGAGGTGATTCCTCTGATTGAGCAGACGGATGCTATTGAGATTCCCGAGTCTGAGATTAAGGTGGATGTGTTCCGCTCGTCGGGCCCGGGTGGTCAGTCGGTGAATACGACGGATTCTGCGGTGCGTATGACTCACTTGCCGACCGGCATTGTGGTCTCGATGCAGAATGAGAAGTCGCAGCTGCAGAACCGTGCGGCGGCTTTGCGTGTGCTGCAGTCTCGCCTGTTGCTGTTGCGTAAGGAGCAGGAGGATGCGAAGAAGAAGGAGCTTGCCGGTGACATTAAGGCAAGCTGGGGTGATCAGATGCGCTCCTATGTTCTGCATCCGTACCAGATGGTGAAGGATCTGCGTACCGGCTATGAGGAGGGTAATGCCTCTAATGTTTTGGATGGCGGTTTGAACGCCTTTATTGATGCTGGTATTCGCTGGCGTGCTTCGGGGCGCGCGGTTGAAGAGAGCTAAGACGTATAAGGATTGAGTGATGGCTCAGAAAAAGAAGAAAGACGCGAAGAAGGACCCGAATAACGCGATTATTGCCCAGAATAAGAAGGCTCGCCACAACTACAACATTGTGGATACCTATGAGGCGGGTATTGTTCTGCTGGGTACTGAGGTGAAGTCTCTGCGTGATGGTGGGGCGTCCATTGTGGATGGTTTCTGCCAGGTGACCGATAACGAGATGTGGCTCGAGGGTATTCATATTGCGGAGTATGGTTACGGTACGTGGACGAACCATGCGGCTCGTCGTCGCCGTAAGCTGCTGCTGCATCGTTCTGAGATTAATAAGTTGGCGCAGAAGCTGAAGGAGACCGGTTACACGGTGGTTCCGTTGAAGCTGTACTTCTCGAATGGTCGTGCGAAGGTTGAGATTGCTTTGGCGACCGGTAAGCGTGAGTACGATAAGCGTCAGGCTTTGCGTGAGCGTCAGGATGACCTGGAGGCGCGCCGCGCGATGCGTTACCGCAACCTCGGCTAGAGCTGAGGCAAGGGCAGGGGCCTGTCTAGCCGGTCCCTGTCTAGCTGGGGTCTGGGCGCGGTTTCTCGCGTATAATGGTTGGAAATTCGTGGCGTACCGCGAGCACCATACTTTATGAGGAGACACATGTCTGAGAACCCGAACTACCAGCAGAACCCGGGTGAGTTCATTCCCGCACCGCAGCAGGCACCCGCATACAACATGCAGGGCGGCTACCCCGGCTACCAGCCGACCCCGAGCTCGGCGCTGGCGATTGCCGCACTGATTCTGGGTATTATTGGTCTGCTGACTGGCTGGCTGATTTTCGGTGGCGTGCTGGGTCTGGTTGGCGTGATTCTGGGTATTGTTGCCCTGGTGAAGGTGAAGAATGGTACCGCCTCCGGTAAGGGCATGGCGATTGGTGGTATTGTCACCGGTGCGCTGGGCATGATTGTTGCTGTTGTTGTGCTGGTTCTGGGTTTGATCGGCATTGGTATGCTCAGCGAGTGCGCTGAGAATGCCGAGCCGGATTCGAACGGTAACTACGTGTGCACCATTCATGGCGAGACTATGACCATGAGCCCTAAGGAATATAAGGCTGTCCGCCGCTAAGTCGCGTTGAGTTTTCGAAACGTTGAGGGACCGAATAGTGTTGAACTATTCGGTCCCTTGCTCTTTTTCGGCGCTGAATCTGCCCGATTGGTGGATTCTGGGGGCTGAATCTGAAATCTTGGACTTCACAGATGACCCAGATGACGGCTTATTTATATAATGGAACCGAACTCAGCGCGCAATGGTGCGTTGGGCGAGTATAAATTGTTCGCTGCAACTGTGAAGGAAAGAACGACGGATGTCTGAGAATAACTACGGAAACAACCAGGGGAACGCGCAGAACCCCTACGCTGCTCAGCAGCCTAATTCTTCCGCCCAGAGCTCGTACGGTCAGGATTACGGCCAGGCTCCTGCAGCGCAGAACACTTACGGCCAGGATTACGGTCAGAACGCATCCGCTCAGAACAGCTACGGCCAGACTCAGCAGAACACCGCTCAGCAGCAGAGCTCGGCCCAACAGAACCAGTACGGTCAGTTCGGTGCGCAGTCTTCTTCTCAGACCGCTTACGGTCAGAACGTTGCTCAGGGTACCTCTGCCCAGGGCGTTTCGGCCCAGGGTACTTCGGCGCAGAACCCCTACGGCCAGGCCCAGCCCGCTCAGCAGCAGTACGGCTATGGTCAGGATGCTTCCTACCAGGGGCAGCCCGCGCAGCAGAACCAGTACGGTTACGGTCAGGATGCTTCCTACCAGGCTCAGCCCGCTGACTACAACTACCAGCAGAACTCTTACCAGCAGCAGCCCCAGCAGGATGCTTACGGTTACGGCCAGCCCGCGGGTTACCCGTACGCGGCTCCCGTGACGAAGAAGGCTCCCGGCATGGCGCTGGCGGCGATGATTCTCGGTATTGCGGCTGTGCTGACCGGTTTCTTCGTGTTTGGCGCTCTGCTGGGTATTGCCGCAATCATTCTGGGTGTGCTGTCCCTGAAGAAGGTCAAGGAAGCTGGTGCAGGTAAGGCATTCGCGCTGACCGGTATTATCACCGGTGCGGTGTCTGTCCTGATTTCGATTTGCATGCTTTTCGTATTCATTTCTTTCTATCAGACCACTCAGAAGTGCCTTGAGGTTGGTACCGAGGACGGTCACGGTAACGTGGTCTGCCAGATTGGTGACAACCCGAACAACCGCATGACTGTTTCTGCGCGCCACTAAGGTTTGACCGCCTAATTTTGACTGCCTAATTTTGGCTACCCAGTGCGGTACGCGAACGGGGTGAGGATTCCAGATTTTCTGGGGTGCCTCACCCCGTTTGCTGTGCCCGTGATTTTCTGCACCGATTTTCTGCGCCCACCGTTGATCCGGGTGTGTGCTGGAGGCGCGCTCGCTGTACCCTCTGCGTCTGTTCTTAGCTGGTGTTCTCTGTCCTGGTGTTCTCTGTCAGTGAGCGTACCGCGTGTGTGGGGTAGGGGGGGGACTTGCACGCCGTTAAACATCTTAGATATACTGAATCTCTACCGTGTTTGAATGGCACCGCGGCATTAAGGTATGTCGAGGAAAACTTTCAGAAGACGGTGGGCTTTTTGATAAAAGCATAGGGGGATGATCGGTTTCGACGATGTGAGTTGAGATGGGTGAAGCGTGCCGAGGATGCAGGGTTATCTCGTTAACGCCCTCTGCAAAAAATTAAGTGCAGAATCTAAGCGCACTGACTTCGCACTCGCTGCCTAAGCGCGAGTTGCCGTCTGTCGGCCTGAGCATGCCTTTGGCTCAGTTACCGGCATCGACTTAAAAGGCCACTGCTGCTAGCCCTTGTTGCGGGGGTTAGCGGGACTTTTACGTGACTAGGTTCGTCGGTATATGTGTTTATGCAAGTACCGGAGCCGAAAAGTAGCGTTCGCATAAACTGCGCACGGAGAAGCCCCGTTGACGCCACATCGGACCGGGGTTCGATTCCCCGCATCTCCACGATCTCCCAACCGTCCGCTATCCTGCATGGGGTGCGGCGGTGATTATCGGTTCCAATCCAGAGGATGAACCGCGGTAGGTTTCTACCACCCGGCAGGATGCTCCACGGCGGCACCTGCCGGGTATTTTTATGCCCAAATTCGGTCCGTTCCGGGGTACTCCCTGTTCACCGGTATGTGCCCCGTCCTATTTTACGGGGGGGGGGATAATATTGACCCTCTTTCATATTCACCACTAATGAAGTATAATCTAGCAAGTGAATCACCAATATAACTTATTGGATATGCCCGCGTGAGTACGGTTGATTAAAATCTAGATCGACAGATTGAGGCGATTGGTGAGGTTGACAAGCTCTTTGTCGACAGAGCTTCAGGCAAGGACACTTATCATCCGCAGCTTGACGCCTTGTGCGCGTACGTACGTGAAGGCTCGAATGATATCGTTCGTGTCAAAAGTGTTGACAGGCTTGCCCGCTCAACACTCGACCTGCTTGATTTGCTCCAAGAGTTCGATACAAAGGGTATGAAGGTCGATTTTGTTGACGTACCCGCCCTGTCTACGTCCGCACCGTCAGGTAAGTTCACACTGACAGTTCTGGCTACCGTGGCGGAGTTCGAGCATGAGCTGATTCGTGAGCGCCAGCGGGAAGGCATCGCCTTAGCAAAGGCCAAGGGTAAGTACAAGAGGGGACCGAAGCTTTCGCTTGAACAGATAGAGGAAGCGCGACGGCTTGTGAGTGAGGGAGTCCCGAAGACTCGTGTCGCCAATCGCCTGGGAGTGTCTCGCTGGACTCTTCATGATGCCTTGGCTGGGCAGGGTGTCTACTCGTACATCAGTAATCAAATGTCGTGAAGCGAGTAGCGGAAACCCTTGTGCTACCAACGCTTGACAAATCCTAAATGAGGAGACTAAGTGAGCAATTCGGTTTTTGAGGTACCAAATTCGCCCCACCTTCAGTTAGTAGATCTATTTTGCGGGGCCGGCGGCCTGGCAACTGGATTTACGCAAGCCGGTGTAAAGACAGTACTGGCCTCAGATAACTGGCCACCAGCGGAAAAGACATATCGATCGAATTACCCGAATCATCGTTTTGAGCTGGCCGACATTCGATCCCTAGATTTGTCAAAAATGCTTTCATCCACTGTCGATGCAACGAACTTGATTGTGGCTGGCGGACCTCCCTGTCAGGGATTTTCCTCCGCAGGTGCGCGCAAGAGAAGCGATGCGCGTAATACCCTAGTCAGCACCTTTGCGGAAAAGGCGGTATCGTTGCGGCCTGCGGTAATCGTTTTTGAAAATGTTGAAGGCTTTCTAACATTGGACGGTGGTCGATTCGTTATCGATTTACTAAAACCGCTAATCGATTCTGGGTATCGGGTCAGACTTGAGAAGCATAATGTCGCCAACTTTGGTGTACCGCAACTTCGCAAACGAGTAATTGGAGTCGCCGCGCTTGGAAGAAACCCAGAGCCATTGCGAGAGACTCATTACGCTCACGGTATGCCTGGTGCGACCCTGATTGCAAAAGAAAAACCTCCTGTCGACGGAGTGCTTACGTGTTTGCAAAATGCATCGCCCCTTCAAGACGACCCACTTAACAGGAAACGTGAGCTCACAGGGCTTGACCTCGAGCGCGTACAACATATCCCTCCTGGAGGAACCATGCGCGATCTGCCAGAAGCACTACAACACCATTCGTGGAATGCTCGTGCTAACCGTCGTGTCAGTGATGGCATGCCTACGGAAAGGCGCGGCGGAGCTCCTGTTGGAATGCGTCGCCTTGTAGGGGGCGAACCATCGAAGGCGATCACATCTGCGGCAACGAGGGAGTTCATTCACCCTGTGGAAGACCGCTTTCTTACGCAACGAGAAGCAGCACTACTCCAGACTTTCCCAGCAAGTTACGAGTTTATCGGGAATCGTGCCGAGATCAACACCCTCATTGGCAATGCGATACCGCCACAATTTGCAAAAGCAATAGCAGATTCGGTCATCAGAACAATGTCTAAGACCGTTGATAGCTCATTGAGGGGAGGATTGGATGCTCTCCGATTGACAAATTCCAGCGGAGTAAGTCCAGCACTCGCGCGAACTATTGAATTGGTAGAAAGCACATTCACTATGTCTTTAGTGGAAGAACCTACGTTATTCTAGGAGTAGAAAATGCTTACAAATCCCCAGAAACTGTCCTTTGAGAAACTACACGAAAAGGGAAGCTCACCCCAAGACCTTGGCCTAAGTGAAGAACACATCAAATTTGTTATCGCAAGGTCTGCACTAGACCTTCAGATTTCTACCGTGAGAGTGCCAAGCACTCTACCCGAAGTGTCATCAGGCGAGGTTAGGGCTGACTACATCTTCCCAGGACAGTTCGATTCTCTCGCGGAGTATGAAAAGTTACTCACTGCCGAGCCGGATGCGGAAACGTATGCCTCGTGTCTCGGTCGAATTTTGCGCGCCAGGTTGAAATATCAATGTGTCCTAGAAACCCAGTCACTGCCAACGATGGACCAGGTGGGGCCTCGTAGCTTACTTCAATACGGTACGGTAGACGATAGTTCTCTTGCGTCACTACTAGTCTGGCGTAAATGGGTCTTTGATATCGATAATCGGGCGGCTCAAGATACAGGATATCTATTCGAGCCGATTCTTGCCGGAGCAATCGGCGGAGTACCTTATGGTCACAGGAAGAGCCCCATCCGCCGTTTGTCCGGAAATGGCGGACGACAGGTAGATGCTATCAAAGGCAAGGATGCATTTGAATTTAAGATTCGGATTACGATTGCGGCATCTGGCCAGGGGAGATGGAAAGAAGAGTTGGATTTCCCAGAAGAGTGTGAAAATGCAGGCTATAGGCCTGTTCTTATCGTTCTTGATCCAACTCCAAATGCCAAGCTCAGCGAAATTTCTGATGTTTATCGCAAACACGGCGGTGTCGTTCATACGGGAGAGAAGGCGTGGGATTACCTCCGCACCAAAGCAGGGGCAGTGATGGGGACATTTATTACGAAGTATGTAGAAGCCCCGATCAAAGCAATGGTAAATCAAGAACAGCTTGGGCATGATCTGCTACCACTCACCCTGAGTCAGAAGCAAGGCAAGATAGTGTTTGACATCGGAGATTCAGTGATTCGGGTTGATCGAAAAGTAGATCAGGAAGAGTCACCATATGACGAATTGCCCGATGACGCTGGCCGATTCTTGCCTGGAGGGATCTAAGCAAGTTGCTTTCGCTGCTCACGCGTTAGGTACTCTGCCGCGATTGCAAGAGCTTTAGGGCCAGCATGCGTTGGTGGTTTTGGAAAAGCCATTGGAGGTCCGGCACTAATTGCCTTTGCGCTAGCTGTTGCAGCAGTGTCCTGCACTCTTTAATCTGGGAGAGGTCAAATGCGTGCGAAGAATATATTTACACTAGGATTTTTTCTCACTATTGTTCCGGTGTTCTGGGTGATTATCTCATTTGCCAGAGACTGGGAGTTCTTTAATCCAGTATCAATTCTAAGTGCAATTTTAGGAGGTCTTTTGGTCACTTTTGCAGCCAGAAGGACGCTTGAGAGTGATTCAAAGTTCCCTAAGGGACCCCCTAAAGGACCTAGTAAGTAAAACATCGCTTAGAAGTTTCTAAGTGGTCAACGAGATGTGGTAGCAGTTTTAAAACTGCTGCCACATCTTGCTGTATATAAAGGTAATATATGAGTCTTTTATCTTGGTTTGGTCTTAAAACACCTGCTCCATCAGCACCACAGAACACCTGTCTTTGACGAACACCGCGTTCCCCGCATCTCCACGATCTCCCAGCCGTCCGCTATCCCGTATGGGGTGCGGCGGTGATTATCGGTTCCAATCCAGAGGAAGAACCACGGTAGGTTTCTACCACCCGGCAGGACGCCCCACGGCGTCACCTGCCGGGTATTTTTATGCCCAATTGTCGGTCCTGTATTGCCGGTCTTTCTGGGGTGTACCGGCGTGCTCGTGGGTGCTCAGGTGACCGCATTGTAATGAGAACGTCATCAGAGAAGACGAAAACGCACCCTATGCCGTAGTATCGAAGGGTAAATATCGTTGTTCGGCGTTGATTGTTCATTCAAGCTCACCGGCAACATTCGAGAGCAACCACAGAGCCACCAAACGAGCCACAGAATAGCCGGTCATAGGGACGCCACCGCTACGATGCGGTAGCTACACAGCCGCTATGACGACCACTCAAGGACACACCATGGAAAACCAGATTCCCGCCCCCTCCTTCCCGGAGCAGAACAACGCAAACTCCCCGCAGCCGGTACCTGCAGGCGTAGCACCCGGCGCTCCCCTCGGCGCAGCACCCGCACCCGCCCTGGGCGTGGCACCCGCTAACGTGCGCGACCGCGACGACAGCTACCAGCGCATCCCGGACATCTACCGGGTGCCGGCTGAGCACCGCCGCCCCTACGGCGAGACCACCGGTGATTTCCGCGGCCCCGGCTACTTCTACTCCATCGGCGCGTTCGGCGCTTCCCTGGGCGCCCTGGCGCTGACCCTCTACGCGTGGGTTCAGGTAGCGGCACTCCACTCTGAAGCAACGCTCAACTCCCGCGGCTATAGCTCCTCTGCGTATAGCTCCGGTTTGAGCCCCAACATCATGGTGATTGCTCTGCTGCTCGTGGGCCTGATCCCGGTCGGTGTTTCCATTTGGCTTGCCATCTACTCGGCGAAGGTGAACGCCGGTCACGTCACCAAGTACACCTCGAAGATGACGACCTTCAACATTCTGGCGTACATCATCTCGGGTCTGAGCCTGCTGGGTCTGCTCGGCACCCTCACCATGCTGTCCTAAAACTGACAACGCTTGCTCTCATAGCGATACATAGCGAGGCGGCGGCTTTCCACTTACCGGAAAGCCGCCGCCTCGCTATATTGTCACCGTCACCGGGGAGGGGGGGAGTGCAGGCTAGGGTTGGGGCGCGAGCGCCTCCAGCACCTGCTGCTGGACCGCCGCCGTATTACTTGCCACCAGGGACACCGGGTGCACACCGGCGGCTGAAACGCCCGCGTTCTCGGGCAGGTCGCCCTCCAGGGTGGAGGCGACGCCGCCAGCCTCACGAATCAGCGGCAGTAGCGCCGCCACCTCATAGAAAGACAGGGATGCGTCCACGACGGTGTCCACGGCACCCTCAGCGAGCATACACGCCGCCCAGAACGAACCGTACGCACGGGAACGACCCACGCAGCCCAGAAGCTGTACAAGCTCGCCAGAGCGGTCCACAGCGCCTTCAGAGGCCGCCTTCCAGGAAGAGAGGTCGGTGTACGCGGCAGACAGTTGATCCAGCTGAGTCAGCGAAGACACCTCAAGACGAGTAGCCTGCGCCAAAGACTTACCCGTGTACGCGCCCGAACCGCGAGCAGCCCACCAGCGGCGACCCAGCGCGGGTGCAGACACCACACCCACCACCGGCTCACCCTGATCCAGCAAAGCAATCAGAGTCGCCCACACCGGCACGCCGCGGCGAAAATTATCCAGCTCCGCAATCGGCGCAATCACCCACTGACGCGCCGCCTGACCGTTATAGCCAGCATGCGCACCGACAATACCGTCACGAGTACGCACACGTGACAGTTGCGCGCGCAGAAGCTCCTCAACCTCCTGAGCCACACCCGAGGCGTAATCGGCAGGCTCCTGCACCTGCGGCTCCGCGGGCTGCTGAGTAGCCTGCTGCCACGGCGCCAACGGTGCCGCAGCGGGTGCCGCCTCGGCGGGCTCTAGTGCCTCGGATGCGGGGGAGAAGACCGGGCGGTCACGAAAACGCATGGCGCTCACACGATCGACGCTATCGGCAAGAATATGCGCAAGACGCAAATCGTCGGTGTACTGCTGGGGACGGCTCATGGTAATGCTCTTCTTCAGTATTCGGTGATGTAGTCAGCAAAAATGTGTGTGTAGTGCTGTGTGTAATGCAGGGCAGAGAACCTAGACGAGAGCGCCCAGTTCCTTCTCCGAATCGCCCTCTTCAGGAGTCAACAGCAGCAGCTTACGCAAGGACTCCAGGCGGGCCGGGCCGCTCTCACCGGCGTGACCGGCAGCAACGTACGCCTCCAGACCGCACTCAGGAGCCTGTGCCGCGTGAGTACACGCCTTCGGGCAATCCGCCGCACCGGGTGCTAGGTCCACGAACGCCTCCACGACGGTCTCCGGCGGCACATGCGCCAGACCGAAAGAACGAATACCCGGAGTGTCAATAATCCAGGTGCCCGGCTCCATCGGATCGCCATTCGCATTCACCGGACGCAACGCCAACGCCGACGAGGAGGTGTGGCGGCCACGGCCCGTCACCGCGTTCACATGACCGGTCGCACGCTCGGAGCCGGTCAGGGCATTCACCAGGGTCGACTTACCCACACCCGAATGGCCCAGAAGCACCGACACCTGACCCAGCAGCTCCTGCAGAAGCTCCTGAACCGGTGCCGACTCCAAACCGGCAGCGCCCTCCTGGCTCGGCGCCAAACCATCCGAAGACGAAGACAGCACAATCTTCAAACCGCTTGCCGCATAGTAATCCAGCAGGTTCTGCGGGTACCGCACATCGGTCTTCGTAATGCACAGAATCGGCTCAATACCGGCGTCAAACGCCGCCACCACTGCACGATCGATGAAGCCGGTACGCGGCTCCGGGTTCGCCGCAGCAACCACAATCACCAGCTGCTGAGCATTCGCCACGACCACGCGCTCCGACGGGTCGGTGTCATCGGCGCTACGGCGCAGAATCGAGGTGCGCTCGCCCAGACGCACAATGCGCGCCAGGGTATCCTTCGCACCGGAGGTGTCACCCACCAGGTCCACAAAGTCGCCGGTCACAATCGCGGTGCGGCGCAGCTCCTTAGCGCGCGCCGCAATGAGGGTACGCTCCTTCTCGGTACCCTCATCAACGACGACCGACCAGCGGCCGCGGTCCACCGTAATGACCCTGCCACGAATCGCTTCTTTGAAGGTCGGGCGGTCCTTCGTGCGGGGGCGGGAGCCCTTCTTGTTCGGGCGCACGCGCACATCCGACTCATCCCATTCGGAGAAATCGCGCACGTTCATGCGGGAAGAACCCATTTAGAAGACCTCCTGGTCGGCGGTAACGTCAGAGGTGGAAGCGCCGGTCTGCCATTGCGCCAGCATGTCCTCCCACATTGCGGTAAATTCGGGCATGGTCTTAGCCACGGTGGCTACGTTCTGCACCACCACATTGGGGCGGCGCAAACCAATAATCGCCGCGAAGGTTGCCATGCGGTGATCGTCGTAGGTACGCGCCAGAACCTGCTCAGCGTCAGTATCAGCGGGGATGGGCGCCTCAAGCACCAGCGAATCGGCGGTGTCGTGGGCGCTACCTCCCAGCCGGTTAATCTCAGCGGCGAGCGCGGCGAGGCGGTCTGTCTCATGACCGCGCAGATGCGCAATACCGGTCAGCTCCACGCGGCCCTTCACGAAAGCGCAGGCAGCCGCCATGGTCGGCGCCAACTCGCCACCGGCAGACAGGTCAAAGGAGAAGTCGCCCTCGGGAAGCTGCGCCGGACCGGTCACGGTCAGACGGCCTTCAGCGTAGCGAACCTGCGCACCCAGCGCGGGCAGAAGCTCACGCCACATATCGCCCACCTGGGTCGTACCCGCCGAAGAATCATCCGCGGGTGCAGGCCAATGAGGAATAGTCACCGACTCGCCGGTAACCACGGCGGCGGCAAGGAACGGACCGGCATTCGACAAGTCCGGCTCAATGGTCATCTCAAAGCCGGAGAAAGAACCGGGGTGAACCGTCCAACGGTACTCGCCGCCCTCTGCTTCGTTGCCTTGGCTCGGGTAGTGCTCCTGCACCCGAATACCCATCTGGCGTAGCGCCTCCACGGTCATCTGAATGTGCGGGATGGACGGCACCGAAGAGCCCTCGTGCACCAGCACCATGCCCTGCGGCAGGCGAGGCGCCATCAGCAGCAGAGCCGAAACGAACTGGGACGACGTCGAAGCATCAATACGAACCACGGGCGCCTCAGAAACACCCTCTGCGCTCGCCAGACCGGGGGAGCGCAGCACGAAGGGCAGAGCGTTCTCGCCCTGCTCACACTCCACCTGCACGCCCAGCTGACGCAGACCCTCCAGAACCGGACCCATCGGACGCTGACGAGCATGCGGGTCACCGTCAAAAGCGAACTCACCCGGCAGCAGCGCCGCCAGGGCGGGCACAAAACGCATCACGGTACCGGCAAGACCGCACTCAATCGACACCGCTTGTGCGGAACCGGGCTGTGCAAAGTTGAGGGGAGTAACTTTTACATCCGGACCGAACGGCGAATCGGTCGGCACCAGCTCAATACCCGCCCCCAGCTGGCGCAGCGCCTCAATCATCAGCGCCGAATCGCGCGAATGTAGCGGCGCACGCAAATACGAGGGGGAATCAGCCAGAGCAGCAAGCAGCAGATAACGGTTCGTGAGCGACTTAGAACCCGGAATATGCACCAGTGCGTTCTTGCCAGCGGCTTCGCTGGAGGCGGGTGCCAGGGGAGCGGGCCAATCACCGGGGGAAAGCTGCACTGCTGCGTCGCTCATACATCCTCTTCTGGTTCAAATCATGGGGAGGGCGCAGACTCAGAGACGCTGCGCCGGTTGATGTCTACCCCTATTCTACCGGTTGAGGGTTTGCGAGCCGCTGAGGGCTCCAGCGGTGAGATAGGCAGCGCGAACCAGACAGCGCGAACCAATCAATACGCGTGAAGGCGGCGCACCGTTATTGGTGCACCGCCTTCACTCATCATCAGATGTCTGTACCCCCAGTGGGGCAAGAGCTTGAGGCAGCTTAGAGGTTAGCCTCGGCGCAGAACTTCTGCACATCCTGCAGCAGACGCGCCTTCAGCTGCTCGGGCGCCTGCTGAGCGCACGAAGAACGCATCTTCTCACGAATCATCAGCTCAAAGTCCTTCACATCCGCGCACTCGGGGCAGGCATCCAGATGCGTCTGAACCGTGCGCAGCTGCTCGGGGCTCAGCTCCCTATCGAGGAATTCGTAGAGGCGCTTGAGGGTCGCCGAGCAGGGCTGGCCGCCGCAATCCTCCAGCGGCTCAGAAGTCGCAGGGGCATCGGCGGCTTCGGGGGCTTCGGGGACAGAAGAATTCTTGTCTGTGGTTGACATCGGGGTTCCTTTCACACGGAAGGTATAAAGCGTTAGGGGAGTCTAACCCCAACCTCATGGGGGCTAGCTCACCTGTAGAAGAGCGAAGCTAAGAATCCGCAGGCGCCTCGGAGCCAGAGCCCGCCGGAGGGGACTTTACAACCTTGGCCGCCTTAGTGCCCTTGGTAGCCTTTGCCGGCTGCCCCTTAGCGCTCGCCTTCGCGGCTGCCTTCGCTTCTGCCTTTGCGATGGTCGACGGGCGCAGACCGTTCTCACGTGCATAATCGAGCAGCTTCTCACGCAGAATACGGCGGCCCCGATGCAGACGAGACATCACCGTGCCCAGAGGGATATCCAGAATCTCCGCAATATCCTTGTACGCGAACCCCTCCACATCGGAGTAGTACACCACCATGCGGAAATCCTCAGACAGCTCGTTCAGAGCCTCACGAACCTCCGTATTCGGCAGGGCACTCAGCGCCTCCGCCTCGGCAGAACGCAGACCCACCGCATCATGCTCACCGGCCTGAGCCAGCTGCCAATCCTCCACCGTCTCACCCTGAGACTGCTGCGGCTCACGCTGACGCTTACGGTACAAATTGATGTACGTATTCGTCAGGATGCGGTACAGCCACGCCTTCAGGTTCGTACCCTCGGTGAACTGGTGGTACGAGGCAAAAGCCTTCATGTAGGTTTCCTGCACCAAGTCTTCAGCATCGGCAGAGTTGCGGCTCATCCGCAGGGCGGCAGCGTAGAGCTGATCCACATACTGCATAGCGTCCGCGGTAAAGCGTTCGCGTAGCTCGCGGGTATCCGCCGCGGTGTTGGTTCCAGCCATGTTTCTCCTCTACAGGAACGCGCCAGGCGTTCACTTTCATAACGTAGAATTCTTCTCTTTATTCCGCAGAATGCGCACAAACATCTGCGGGTAAAGCAAAACCCCGGGTCCGAATAATATCCGAAACGCCGGGGTTTTAAAGTGTATGCAAGATACCTTATGCGTTGGGGCGCTTACCGTGGTTTGCGCCGCCCTTACGACGGTCCTTGCGCTTACGACCGCGCTTGCTCATCAGAGCCTCCTTATAGTGTTCATGGATGCACGCCCCACCTTCGCGGTGCGCGCTCCCTATTACCTGCCCTAGCAGAGGCGGTCACCGAAAACCGGTGGCCCACGCTATAAGGGCAACGCCGTCTATTTTTTCATAGAAACGGCATGATTGCATCTTGGAACCGGGATATGAGCTAAAAAACACGAACTTTCTTCGCCTCAACTCACAACCCCAGCCGGGGGAGCGGGCTCTTAGCCGTGCTCAGGAATGTTCAGCCAGTTGTACCAGCCGCGGTGCAGAACCAGCCACGCCATCAGACCGTAACCGGACTGACCCGGGCGGCCGTCATTTGCGGCAAGGTCGTTGCGCCACTGCTCGTGATGCAACAGCGGGTTGAACGTATCCACGTACACATGGTTACGGCGGGTCACCACATCCGCGTACGCCGCCGACAGGTCAGCGATACGGCGGTTACGCTCAGCGTCCAGGGTCGGCGGCGGACCAACAACCAGAACCTTAATGTTGTTCTGCGACGCCATGTCCACAATGTTCGCCAGGTTCAAACGCGAACGAGCGCTGGTCAGACCCAAATCAATGTCAAAGGTCGACGGAGCAATAATGAGGCGGTTATCAGCACCGGGAACGAAGCGGCGGCGCGCCTCCTCGAACCAGCGTGCATTCAGCTGCTCGCTACCTTCATTGGGGGCGGCAAGGTTATATGCCGCAATGGATGCGGTGGTCTGCGGGGTGCGCGCCATAACACGGCCAAACCAGCCGAGAGTACGGGGATCGCCAACACCGGCGAGCAGGTCATCGCCGACTGCCACAATTCGAATATTGCGTTGCTCCACGGAATTCTTTCTTCTGCAGTATGCGCCCGCCGTGAGAGGCGGCAAGGCACGTGAGTAATAGTCTTTATATCTAGGATAAGCGCTTACCGGCCTCTTTTCGAACTTAATACCCTATCCGGTAAGTATCCGAGGCTAAAAAACCCGTCTGCCCGCCAGAAACATCTGACGGGAAGACGGGTTTTGAAGAGCTAAATCATCAGCCGATCAGCTGTAGAAGACCTTAGCCTTCGAAGACCTGCTTGAGCAGAGCCTCAGCCTCAGCTGCGTGCAGCTTACCGGTACCGGCAGCCGGGGAAGCAGCTGCGGAGCGGGAAGCAAGACGCATACGGCGGTCAATCAGCGGCTGCAGGTTGAGAGCCATGAACGGCCACTGACCCTGGTTAGCAGGCTCGTCCTGAGCCCACACAACGTCGGTAGCGTTCGAGTACAGAGCCAGCTGCTCCTTGATCTCCTGCTCGGGCAGCGGGTACAGCTGCTCCACCGAGACAATAGCGGTCTTGGTGTCGCCGCGGCGCTCGCGCTCAGCTTCCAGGTCGTAGTAGAGACGACCGGATACGAAGACCACACGCTCAACCTGAGCCGGGTTAATACCCGAACGGTCACCAATCACCGGCTGGAACGAACCCTCGGTGAAGTCCTCGATGGAGGACGCAGCAGCCTTCAGACGCAGCAGCTGCTTGGGGCTGATCACCACGAGCGGCTTGTACGGACGGTGCTGAGAGTGGCGACGCAGCAGGTGGAAGTGCGAAGCCGGAGTCGAGGGGCAGGCAACAGTCATGTTGTTCTCAGCGCACAGCTGCAGGTAACGCTCAACACGAGCCGAGGAGTGGTCAGGACCCTGACCCTCGTAGCCGTGAGGAAGCAGCATAACCAGCGAGGAGCGCTGGCCCCACTTCTGCTCGGAGGAAGACACGAACTCATCAATGATGGTCTGAGCGCCGTTTGCGAAGTCACCGAACTGAGCCTCCCACACCACGAGCGAGTCGGGGCGCTCCACCGAGTAGCCGTACTCGAAGCCGAGAACGCCGTACTCAGAGAGGAAGGAGTTGTAGATACGGAACTTGCCCTGGTCCTCAGAGAGGTGCTCCAGCGGCGACCACTCTTCATCAGTGATGTGGTCGTGCAGAACAGCGTGACGCTGGACGAAGGTACCGCGCTGAACATCCTGACCGCTCATACGAACGTCGGTGCCCTCCATCAGCAGCGAACCGAAGGCGAGCAGTTCACCCATACCCCAGTTCACGTTGCCGGTGCGGCCCATCTCAACGCGCTGCTCCATGAGCTTCTTCAGCTTCTTGTGGACGGTGAAGCCTTCGGGAGCCTTACCGAACGCGTCAGCGATGTGCTGCAGAGTCTCACGGGAGATCGCAGTCTTACCGCCGTGAACGACCTCGGTGTTCTGCTGAGCAGCAGGCAGTTCCAGACCGGAAACGTGCGCGCCAGCAGGAGCCGGTGCCGAAGACTGAGTCTCGACGAAGATAGCGTCCAGCTTCGAGTGGTAAGAGTCCAGAACTTCGTCTGCCTCTTCCTGAGAGACATCGCCGCGACCGACCAGGTCCTGTGCGTACAGGGTGCGGGTCGAGGGCAGGACGTCAATATCCTGGTACATCTTCGGCTGGGTCATCGACGGATCGTCAGCCTCGTTGTGACCGCGGCGGCGGTAGCAAATCAGGTCAATGACAACGTCGCGACCGAAGCGCTCACGGTACTCGAATGCCAGGCGTGCGGCGCGAACCACTGCATCCGGGTCATCAGCGTTGACGTGGAAGACCGGAGCCTTGGTCATACGCGCAATGTCGGAGGCGTGGGTTGCGGTGCGGCCGTCGTTCGGCAGGGTGGTGAAGCCAATCTGGTTGTTCACCACAACGTGCACGGTGCCGCCGGTGGTGTACGCCTTCAGGTCAGCCATCTGCAGGGTCTCCATGACGATGCCCTGGCCAGCGAACGCTGCGTCACCGTGAATCAGGATCGGCAGGACCGGGTGGCCCTCAACGCCCTGCTCGCGGTAGACGTCCTGCTTAGCGCGGACGATACCCTCGAGCACGGTGTTTGCAGCCTCAAGGTGCGAGGGGTTAGCAGCCACGTACACCTGGGTCTGCTTACCGGAATCGGAGGTGAATACACCCTCGGTACCGAGGTGGTACTTCACGTCACCGGAGCCACCCTCGTAGGGCGCTGCGGTGCCGGAGAACTCACGGAAAATCTGAGCGTAGGACTTACCAGCAATGTTGGTCAGCACGTTCAGGCGACCGCGGTGTGCCATACCAATGGCAACGCCCTTCAGGTCGTTGTTAGCGGCCTTGTCCAGAACAGCATCCAGCAGCGGAATCAGGGACTCGCCGCCCTCCAGGGAGAAGCGCTTCTGACCCAGGTACTTGGTCTGCAGGAAGTTCTCGAATGCCTCAGCCTCAACCAGCTTGGAGAGAACACGCAGCTGCTCCTCGCGGGTGGGCTTAGCAACGCCGCGCTCCAGGCGCTCCTGGAACCATGCGCGAACCTCGGGGTCCTCAGAGTACATGTACTCAACGGACAGGGAACCGGAGTATGCCTCGTGCAGGCGCTCCAAGATGGTGCGCAGCGGCAGACGCTCGGAACCGCCGAAGCCACCGGTCGGGTAGACGCGGTCCAGATCCCACAGGGTCAGGCCGTAGTTCTCCAGCTTCAGGTCCGGGTGCGAACGCATCTTGTAACCAACGGGGTTGGTTGCTGCGGTCAGGTGGCCGTGCACGCGGTACGCGTGAATCAGCTGCTGGATACGTGCAACCTTGGAAATCTCGTGAGCGTCATCGACGTGGTTGTCGCGTGCCCAACGAACCGGCTCGAAAGGAACCTTCAGGTCGCGGAAGATTGCGTCGTAGAAGTCATCGCCGCCGAGCAGGTAGTGCTCAACCAGCTTCAGGAACTCACCGGAACCTGCACCCTGAATGACGCGGTGGTCGTAAGTGCTGGTCAGGGTGATGATCTTGGACAGACCCTGCTGGGTGATGAGCTTCTCGGACAGGCCGCGGAACTCAGCCGGGTACTCCAGCGCGCCCACACCGATGATGGCAGCCTGGCCCTTGGAGAGACGGGGCACCGAGTGGACGGTACCAATACCACCGGGGTTGGTCAGCGAAACAGTGGTGCCGCGGAAGTCCTCAATGGTCAGCGCGCCGTTACGGCCACGCTTAACGATGTCGTTGTACGCATCCCAGAACTCGCGGAAGCTCAGCTGCTCAGCACCCTTGAGGTTCGGAACGACCAGGTTACGGGAACCATCGGGGCGGGGCAGGTCAATAGCCAGACCAAAGTTCACGTGTGCGTTGTGGATTGCAACGGGCTTGCCCTTCTCGTCCACACCGTAGGTCACGTTCATCGAAGGCATCGCTGCCACTGCGCGAATTACTGCGTAACCAATGATGTGGGTGAAGGAGACCTTGCCGCCGCGGGTGCTTGCCAGGTACTTGTTGATGGCAGCACGGTTCTCAATGAGCAGCTTTGCGGGGACCGCACGAACGGTGGTTGCGGTGGGGACAGTCAGCGACTCTTCCATGGTCGTGACAACTGCCTTAGCAGGGCCGCGGAGGGGGACAATCTTGTCTTCAGCAGGTTCCACAGGTTCAGCCTTCTTGGTAGCAGCGGGAGGGGTGGGGTTAGCAGGCGCAGCCGCAGGCTTCGGTGCCGCGGGGGCGGGAGTTGCTACAGGTGCGGCAGGTGCAGCCGGTGCGGCGGGTGCCGCAGCAGGAGCTGCACTAGCGGTACCGGCGCCTCCCAGCGCCTTGTCGATGGTCTCAAAAATGGGCCACCATGAAGGGTCCACGAGGTTCTTGTCCTTCTGGTAACGCTCGTACTGTTCTTCAACGAACCATTCGTTACCGGCAAATTCCTCAGGCACCAGATGTTCTGGCAGATTTGGCACGTTAAACGCCTCTTCCAATTAGTGTGAATTTATCCGTCGCGTCCGGGACTCTCCCCGGCATAGACGACCCGCGTCTTCGAGGGGCGAATCATCACGCTGAGCATGTGCGCATCGCCTAAGATGGTGGCCGTATGTGCGGGGTGTGCACCGTACAAACCTGCCTAGCGTGCCGTGAACGTCGGGGTTCATCCGCTTGCTTGGCGGCACACTCATGCTCCTATGTATAAGTGTAAAGAGAAGCACGGTGAACTTTCCAGCTCA
This sequence comes from Rothia mucilaginosa, assembly GCA_963534775.1. Classification (GTDB taxonomy): domain Bacteria; phylum Actinomycetota; class Actinomycetes; order Actinomycetales; family Micrococcaceae; genus Rothia; species Rothia mucilaginosa_D. Next base: position 146,561 of record CAUSUH010000007.1, read on the forward strand.
TCGCGCTATATCCGCAATGCAATTTTTCACTCTTGCTGATTCGCAATGAGCCGCGTGCGCACCAAGTGCAGTCTTGCGCTTGTGAGCAGGCACTCTAAGGCGCCTGGAAGAGGCGAAACCTTCGCTAAAATATTGGGTATGGATGACCCTTTGAGTAAGACTCTGACTGCTAGCCAGCGCAGAATACTGTCCGCGTACTCTGCGCAACACGGCATTGTAACACCCAAAAACACCACCTCCGATGCTCAGCATCTGGACAGCCTGACTGCGGGGCTACCCCGCCAAGCCCAAGGCGCCGCACACCAGCCGATGGAGGCGGTGGCTGAGTGGATCTGATTCTCCTACTCATCGGCCTGCTCCTCATCCTGGGCACGGGCTTCTTCGTTGCCGTAGAGTTCTCACTCGTGGCACTCGAAACCGCCACCGTGCAGCAGGCAAAGGACTCCGGCGATAAAGCAGCCGACGCCGTCCTGCGCTGCCTCAAAACCCTCTCCACTCAGCTGTCCAGCTGCCAGATCGGCATCACCATCACCACGCTGCTGACCGGTTACACCCTCGACGCCGCCATCAAGGCGCTCACCACCGGCGCCATCAGTAGCCTGGGTCTGCCCACCAGCGTGACCGACGTACTCACCCTGGTGCTGGCGATGCTCATCGCAACCCTGCTCTCCATGGTCGTCGGCGAACTGCTGCCCAAGGGCCTCGCTATCGCCGAACCCTACGATGTGGCGCGTCGAGTCGCCCCCGCGCAGCTCGCCTTCACCCGCGTCATGTCCCCGCTCGTGCGCATCATGAACGGCTCTGCCAACTGGATTCTCGGACGCTTCGGCATGGAAGCCAAGGAAGAACTCTCCGCGGCACGCACCCCCGAAGAGCTCTCCTCCATGGTTCGTCGCTCCGCAGAAGAAGGCACCCTCGACTCCGACGCGGCACGCTTCGTGGACCGCACCCTGCGCTTCTCCGAGCTGACCGCCTCCGAAGTCATGACCCCTCGCGGCCAGGTCTCCATGCTCGAAGACACCGCCCCCGTCACCGAGGTCATTGAACTGGCACGCTCCACCGGCCACTCCCGATTCCCGCTCTACAAGGGCGACCACGACAACATCGTGGGCGTCGTGCACGTGAAGAAGGCAGTCGGTGTTCCCCCGGAGGTACGTGAAACCCTCGAAGCCGGCGCCCTCGCAGAAGACGTGCTGCAGGTCCCCGAAACCCTGCACCTGGACGCGCTGCTCACCCAGCTACGCCAGGGCGCCCTGCAGCTCGCCGTAGTCCTCGACGAATACGGCGGAACCGCAGGCATCGCAACCCTCGAAGACCTCGTCGAAGAAATCGTCGGCGAAGTCTCCGACGAACACGACCGCGGCCGCACCGAACGCCCCCTACGCTACGGCAACGGCGACTGGGTGTTCTCCGGCCTGCGCCGCCCCGACGAAATCAACGCGCTCATCCCCGGACTCGAGGTTGAGGAAAGCCCCGAATACGAAACCGTCGGCGGCTTCATGATGGAACGGCTCGGCCGCATCCCCGAAGTGGGCGACAGCGTGCCCGTACCCGGCGGCGCCCTGCGCGTCGACACCCTCGAAGGCCGCCGCGTGGACCGCATCCGATTCACCCCCGCACCTAGCGCACAGGAACAGACCGAGAAGGGAGGCAACGCATGAACGACTGGGTAGCCATCGCATTGCTCGTCATTCTGCTCGCCGGTAACGCCTTCTTCGTCGCCGGTGAATTTGCCATCATGTCCACTCGACGAGCACAAATCGAACCGCTCGCCGAAGAAGGCAATAAGCGAGCGCAGACCGTTATCTACGCGCTAGAGAACGTCTCGCTCATGCTCGCCACCTGCCAGCTGGGTATCACCATCTGCTCGCTGCTGATTCTGAACGTCTCAGAGCCGGCACTGCACCACATGCTGGAGGTGCCCCTGCACCTGGTCGGCCTGCCCCACGCGATCGTGGACGTAATCGCCTTCGGCATCACCCTGATCCTGGTCACCTACCTGCACGTGATCTTCGGCGAAATGGTTCCCAAGAACGCCGCCGTGACCCTCGCCGCCCGCGGTGTGGCCCTCTGGATTGTGCCGACCCTGGTGACCTTCTCCAAGATTTTCGCCCCCGTAGTCGCCCTGCTGAACAACCTGTCGAATAAGCTGCTGGCGCTCATGAAGATCGAAGGAAAGGATGAGGTCGCCTCCACCTTCACCCTGGGCGAGCTGCAGACCATCGTGGCAACCTCAACCGCGGAAGGCACCGTGGAAGACGACGCCGGCGTGATTGAAAGCGCCCTCGAATTCACCGAGAAGGACGTCTACGAAATCATGGTGCCCGGCGATAAGCTCGTCACCCTGCCCTTCGGCAGCACCCCCGCCGAACTGGAACGCGCCGTAGCACGCAGCGGCTACTCCCGCTTCGTCATTACCGATAGCGACGGAACCTACATGGGTTACCTGCACGTGAAGGACGCCCTCGCCATCGCCCCCGAGCGGTTCGAGGAGCCCTTCCCCTGGTACAAGCTGCGTTCTCTGGACACGCTCACCCCGACCACCGATATTGACGATGCGCTCGCCTCCATGCAGCGCAGCCGAACCCATATCGCGCAGGTTATGGATGAACAGGGCGTAACCCTCGGCGTGGTCTTCCTCGAAGACGTGCTGGAGGAGCTCGTCGGCGAAATCAACGACACCACCCAGGATGCGGTGCGTGAGCGTGTACGCCGACAGCAGGCGCGCGAAGCCCAGTAATAAGCCCAGTAGCCGCATCGTGAGATATCCCGAATAAAACAGGGAAATCTTGAACACACAGCCCGCCCGGTGCCCTCGTCAAGGAAGGCGCGGGGTGGGCTGTTTGGCGGTCAAAAACGGCTTATGGATGCATCCAAAGGGCACTCTCAGACGGCGGGATGAAGCGGCAGTATAAAGTAGCGGTGGGGGAGCGCAGTAGGCTGAGCTAACTATCCCTGTTGCATAAGCTACTGACAGGGAAAAGGGTTGCCTAACAGCACTCAAATGACACCAATAAAGAGTTGTTTATACGGGTGTGCGCATGATGTAGTTAAGGAACCTACAGACTAGAACGAACCGAAAGAGAGCCCTCATGTCGCACCCGAAGATCACCCGCAAGCACTTCCTCACCGCAATGGGCTCACTCGCAGCGTCCTCCCTGCTGCTGGCAGGTTGCGCAACCGAGAACAGCACCTCCTCCGGTTCGTCCTCCTCGGCTGGCTCCAACAAGGGCAAGGTGAAGGTCGTCGCCTCCACCGACGTCTACGCAGACATCGCCAAGCAGGTCGGCGGCGACTACATTGAGGTCACCGCGCTCATCGCCTCCACCAGCACCGACCCCCACTCCTACGAAGCCACCAGCGCCGACCGCCTCAAGGCGAAGGACGCATCCCTGATCGTCATCAACGGCGCAGGCTACGACCTGTTCCTCGAAGACCTCGCCGGCAAGGACAACACCTCCCAGAAAATCGTGAACGCGGTCAAGGTCAGCGGCAAGCTCACCGACGCCGAATACACCCACCTGGTCGAGGATCACCGCGGCGGCGAACACCACGAAGACGGCGGCGACCACGCCCACGCACACGAGTTCAATGAGCACCTCTGGTACGACTTCGAAACCATGAAGAAGGTCGCCCAGAAGATTGCTGAAGAGCTCGCAGGCATCAACGCCGCACACGCTGAGGCGTTCCGCACCAACGCATCCACCTTCTCCAAGGAACTGGACGCACTGAACGCAGCAGCTAAGGCAATCGCCGGTGAAGGCAAGAAGTACCTGTCCACCGAGCCCGTGCCGGACTACCTGATTTCCTCCACCGGCGCAGAGAACGCAACCCCCAGCGAATTCGCTGAGGCTGCCGAAGCCGGCAACGACGTTCCCGCACTCGTCCTGAAGGAAACCAAGGACATGGTCACCGAGAAGAAGGTTCAGCTGCTCGCCTACAACGAGCAGACCTCCACCTCCCAGACTAACGAGGTGCTGCAGGCCGCTAAGGACGCCTCGGTGAACTACGTATCCTTCACCGAAACCCTGCCGGAGAACACCAACTACCTGGCATGGATGAAGACCAACGTCAGCAACCTCGAAAAGGCGCTCTCCTAAGTGACTGACAACAATAACGGTGCCGCCCCCGCGATTTCCATTCGCGGGGGTAGCCTCGCTTTCGGGGCCCGCACCCTCTGGAAAGATCTAACCCTCGACATCGGCGCAGGCGAATACTTCGCCGTGCTCGGACCCAACGGCTCCGGCAAGTCTACCTTCCTCAAAGTCGTTCTCGGTCTGACTGGACTCAACGCCGGCGAAATCTCTGTGCTCGGCAAGCCCGCACGCCTGGGCAACGCCGGCGTCGGCTACGTACCGCAACAGAAGTCCATCCCCACCTCCACCCCGATGCGCGCCCGCGACCTGGTGGGACTTGGCGTGGACGGGCACCGCTGGGGCATCCGCCTGCACGGCCGCAAATACCGCGCCAAGGTGGACGAGCTGCTCGAAGCCGTCGGCGCGACCGAGTACGCAAACGTGCCGGTGGGTCTGCTCTCCGGCGGTGAGCAGCAGCGTCTGCGTATCGCTCAGGCGCTCGCGAACGACCCGAAGATTCTGCTGGCTGACGAGGCGCTACTCTCCCTGGACCTCAACCACCAGTACGCGGTGGCTGAGCTGATTCACCGGTTCAACCGTGAACGCGGCGTGGCGGTGGTGTTCGTGACCCACGAAATCAACCCCATCATTGAGCATGTGGATCGCGTTCTCTACCTGGCGAATGGCCGTTTCACGGTCGGTTCGGTGGAAGAGGTCATGACCAGCGAGACTCTCACCTCCCTGTACGGAACCCCGGTGAGCGTGCTCAAGTCTAATGGCCGTTACGTGGTGGTGGGTGAGACTCACGCCAGCGACCACTGCCATATTGAGGGCACCGACCAGAACATTCACGGCTCCCACCTGAAGTCTGGTCTTTCTGAACCGCAGCGCACCCTACACCTTCCGGGAGGAACCACTCGATGACCATTCTTGCTTCCCTCCCCGCCCTGGCTCCGGTTGCCGCCGCGCAGAACGATTTGCTCTCCCGCATTTTCGTCTTTGACCGCTACGGCGAGCTGCTGCAGATGCTGCAGAACTCCATTTTTGCTGGCGCTGTTCTGGGCCTTATCGGTGGTTTCGTCGGTATTTTCGTGATGATGCGCGACCATGCCTTTGCGGTGCACGGCGTCTCTGAAATGTCTTTCGCGGGTGCCGCCCTTGCCCTGTTGCTCGGCTATGACGTGGTGACCGGCTCCATGGTCGGTTCGATTGCCTCGGCTCTGCTGATTGCCTTTCTGGGCTCTAAAGCGAGCAACTCGAACTCGGTCATTGGTGCGCTCATGCCGTTCGGCCTGGGCTTGGGTATTCTCTTCCTCTCCCTGTACCAGGGCCGTAGCGCGAATAAGTTCGGTCTGCTGACCGGTCAGATCGTGTCCGTGGATGCCGACCAGCTGCACACCATGATTATTGGTGCGGTGGTTATTATCAGCCTGCTGGTGATGGTGTGGCGTCCATTGAGTTTCGCCTCCCTGGACCCGGAGGTCGCGCGCGCTAAGGGCGTGCCGATGCGCTTCCTATCCCTGGTGTTCATGGTGATTCTGGGTATTGCTGTGGCGCTGTCGGTGCAGGTGGTTGGTTCGCTGCTGGTGCTGGCGCTGCTGATTACTCCGGCGGCTGCGGCGATGCAGGTGACTGCCTCTCCGGTGCGCACCCTGATCCTGTCGGTGCTGTTCGCGGAGGCGTCCATTGTGGGCGGTATTCTGCTGGCTCTTGCCGGTTCGTTGCCGATTAGCCCCTACGTGACCAGCATTTCCTTCCTGATTTACGTGGTGTGCCGTGTGATTGGTGGCGTGAAGCGCCGCCATAGCGCGTCGGGCCGCCAGCTGGCTGAGAAGGCATAAGACTTATAGAAAGAGCCCCACCTCGGGAATGAGGTGGGGCTCTTTTGTTGTCGTGCATAGGTGCCGCGGTGAAAAAGGGGAAAGTCCCGGTGCGGCGTGGGCTTAGTCTGTGTGGGGTTGTGTTGCCCCGTCCATATGTCCAGTCTAGATGCCCTGTGTGTCGTGCTGTTGCGGCGTCAAAAATCTTTGAAAGCACCAATCTTTGAAAGCGCCGTATCCTTCGAGCAGAAGGGATTCCCCGGTGGGGGAGAGCTCCTCAGAATGAGGGGCTTAGGGGTTGCGGCTTAGCCTGCAATGTTAGCGTGCAGTGCCGCCCTGCGATTCTTCCTCGCGACGTGCCAAAGTGCAGTCCGGGCAGTAACCGGTCACTTCAACCACGTGCTCCAGCTCCGAGAAGCCGTGCTGCTTGCCCATCGCCAGTGCCCAATCCTCAAGGGCGGGTGCTTCCAGCTCAATGGCGGTGCCGCATCGGCGGCAGAGCAGGTGGTGGTGGTGATCTTTCACCCGGCAATGGCGGTACAGAGTCTCACCCTCAATACCCTTGACCGAGTCCAGCTCACCGGCGTTAGCCAGCGACTGCAGCACACGGTAGGTGGTTGCGAGAGAGACCTGTTCCTTGCGGTTCGCGAGGATCAGGTGCAGATCCTGTGCTGAGATGAAATCGCCGAGCTCTTCCATGGTCGCCTTGATGATGCGACGCTGGCGGGTATTTCGGGCTTCGGCGGGCTTCGTAATTCTCCGTACGGGAATATGAGTGTCCATTGCTGAACCTTTCGGGGTGGAGATCCGCCCCATTGTGTGGTCGATCTTGTCTTACGACTTTACACTAGAGGCGTTCAAAAGGTGGTTGATTTGCGCTTTATCTCAAAAATTGAAGTCACCAACAGGCACGAATGAGGGTTAACGGTAGACTAAAACTATGAAAATGACGAAGTACACCCACTCATGTATCCGCCTTGAGAATGAGGGGCGCACCCTCGTTCTTGACCCCGGCAACTTTGCCGCAGAAGGCGAACACGCCACCGCGCTGGAAGGCGCTGATTACCTGTTCGTGACCCACGCGCATCCGGATCATTTTGATGGCCCGTCGGTGCTGCCGCTGATTGCTCAGCGCGCCGAGTCGCAGAACCCGTTGAAGATTTGGGCTCCCGAGGCTGTTGCCCAGGTCATTAAGGAGGCTGTGCCCGCCGCCGAGGTTACCGTCGTTTCCTCTGATTCTGAGTTCAGCATCCCGGGTTTTGAGGTGAAGACCTACGGCGGTCAGCACGCCCTGATTCACCCGCTGATTCAGACCATCGCCAATGTTGGTTACCTGATTAACGGTGCCGTGTACCACCCGGGTGACTCGCTGGTGGTTCCGCACCGCGTGCGTGCGAATACCGTTCTGGTGCCGATTCACGCGCCCTGGTCGAAGGTTCAGGAAGTCATCGATTTTGTGATTGCGACCGGCGCTCAGCGTGTGATTCCGATTCACAACGGCATGATTAACCAGAACGGCACCGGCATTATTGAGGGCCTGGTGACGAACTTCGGCGCGAAGTACGGCACCGAGCTGAAGCACCTGAATCCCGGCGAGAGCATTGAGGTTGAGGCGTAAGCCTGACCGTTGAGCTTCAAACGCGCCGATGACGGCGCATGAAGGAGAGTATTGTGAGCACGATTTTTACCAAGATTATTGAGGGCGAGATTCCCGGCCGCTTCGTCTGGAAGGACGAGCACTGCGTCGCCTTCCTGGACATCATGCCCCTGTCGGAAGGTCACCTGCTGCTCGTTCCCCGCGCTGAGGTCGACCGTTGGCCCGACCTTCCCAAGGAGCTGGCAGCGCATCTGTTCGCTGTGGCGCATAAGATTTCTGGTGCCCTGGACCAGGCCTTTGATAAGGACCGTGTGGCTCTGATGATTGCGGGCTTCGACGTTCCGCACACCCACATCCACCTGTTCCCGGCTGACGGCATGGCTGATTACGATCCCGCTAACGCGAAGAAGGACGCAACCGCCGAAGAGCTGGATGCGGCCGCTGAGAAGGTGCGTGCCGCCCTGCGCGAGCGTGGCCACGGCGAGTTCGTCCCCGAGGCGTAAGCGCCGTTTACAGCGCGTATAACCACGAAGGAGCCGTCCTCTACAGATCTGTAGAGGGCGGCTCCTTCGTTGCTAGCTATATCCCGTTGCTATATCCCGCTGGGGGGTGAGAGAGAAGCTTAGTGCTTCTCAGCCTTAGAAATCTGCTCAGCCAGGTCCTCGGGGGAGAGGTTAGCGGAGGAGAACTCGGGGGTCAGCGGCAGGTGCAGCTGCAGACCGGTACCGGGGCAAATCTCGACCTTCGCGGAGCGCAACTTGAAGTCGACCACGTGGCCGCCGCGGGTGCGCTCGTCATCGATGAAGTGGGCGTGGCAGCCGGGCACCGAAATGCCCTGCTCATAGATGGGGGTGCGGAAGCCAACGATCGTGCCGGTCACGTTGTCGAACTGGACGATGTCTTCGTTCTCGGTGGCGTCTACCATCTTGGGGTAGGGCTTTTCCTGCTTCTTCACGGTGCGGGTGCGGACCCACTCGAACTCGCCGTAAATCTTGATGGCGTACATGTAGTTCTTGGAGACGGTGAAGTCATCCAGAATGTGCGAGGCAGACTTACGCAGCAGGTTCAGCGGCAGTTCGCGCTTAATCATGGGCACGAAGTTGGTGACCACGGCGTAGGGGGTCTGCTGGCGCAGGTCGGGCAGAGACACGGAACCGTCGTGACGTACCTGGTAGCAGACGCCGTCGAGGACGACCATTTCGCCGTCGAGGCCGTTGAAGGTACCCACACCGAAGTTGCCGTGGCTCAGGAGCTCACCGATGGTCATCTCGCCATCGTAGATGCCGTCCAGCAGCTGGGACATGAGGCCGGTCTGAAAAACTTCGTTACGGAAAACAGTTTCACCGTTTAGGATGGTCGGCTGATATGCCATGAGATTTCTCCTCGTTACAGTGGATGCGGCGTCAGACGGGTCGGTCGGTCATCGGCGATACTCGCCCCAGCAGATGCTGAAAGTATGAAGGGCGGCGGGGAGAACACGGCGTTCGATGTCGTTTCTCGCGGAATTCGTAGGTGCCGCCGGCCGGGCGCACGCACTTTCATTGTACGCCCGTGTAGGAAGAACCCCGGGACTAGCGGGTACGACATCTTATGATGTGACCCTTGCACGGATTACCCCGGCATTGATTACCCAGGCGCGGCTGATATACCGCAAGTGACATGAGGGCATAAAAATAGACTGGCGTTCCCTCCGGTTGCACGACAAAAAGGGAGGGAACGCCAGCACCAACAGCTTAGCCCTTAGAGCCGCTCTAAGCGCAACTCTAAGCGCAACTAAGACACACGAGGTTCACCGAGGCAGAGAAATATTAGACACGAACCGTCGCCAAAAGTGGCCCGGCGAGCCTGCACCCTGCAGAAACCCGCGAAACCCCTACCGCAGACCCCGCAGAAACCCCTCAGAGCACACAACAACGGCCTACACGCTCCCAAAAGAACGTATAGGCCGTTGCCTGTTTTCAGATTAGACGCCGTAGTACAGCTGGTACTCAAGCGGGTGCGGAACCAGCGAGAGCGGCTCCAGCTCGTTCTTACGCTTGTAGTCAATCCACGCCTGAATCAGGTCCTCGGTGAAGACGCCACCCTCAAGCAGGAAGTCGTGGTCAGCCTCCAGAGCAGCCAGCGCCTCCTCCAGGTTAGCCGGAGCCTTCTTGATGTCCTTAGCCTCTTCAGCGGGCAGCTCGTACAGGTCCTTATCGATCGGTGCCGGCGGCTCGATGCGGTTACGGATACCGTCCAGGCCAGCCATCAGCTGAGCAGCGAACGCGAAGTAGGGGTTAGCGGAGGGGTCCGGTGCGCGGAACTCCAGACGCTTAGCCTTCGGGTTGGTGCCGGTAATCGGGATGCGGATACCAGCGGAACGGTTACCCTGCGAGTACACCATGTTGATGGGAGCTTCGTAGCCGGGAACCAGACGCTTGTACGAGTTCACGGTCGGGTTGGTGAACGCCAGAACAGCGGAGGAGTGCTCAATCAGACCGCCAATGTACCAGCGTGCGGTGTCAGAGAGGTTAGCGTAGCCGCGCTCATCGTAGAAGAGGGGCTCGCCGTCCTGCCACAGCGACTGGTGGCAGTGCATACCGGAGCCATTGTCACCGAACACGGGCTTAGGCATGAAGGTCACGGACTTGCCCCATGCGTCTGCGGTGCCCTTGATGACGTACTTGAACTTCAGCAGGTCGTCCGCTGCCTTGGTGAGGGTGTCGAACTTGTAGTTGATTTCTGCCTGGCCGGCTGCGCCCACCTCGTGGTGGCTACGCTCAACCTCAAGGCCAACCTCGTCCATTGCTACGCACATTGCGTCACGCAGGTCAGCCTGCTTGTCGACGGGGGAGACGGGGAAGTAGCCGCCCTTGACGGGGGTCTTGTTGCCCAGGTTGCCGCCTTCTTCCTTGCGGCCGGTGTTCCAGGGAGCCTCATCGGAGTCGATCTTGAAGAACACAGAGTTCGGCTCGACCTGGTAGCGGACATCCTCGAAGACGAAGAATTCAGCCTCGGATGCGAAGAATGCGGTGTCTGCAATGCCGGTGGACTGCAGGTAAGCCTCAGCGCGCTCAGCGACGCCGCGGGGGTCACGGTGGTAGGGCTCGCCGGTGCGGGGGTTCACGATGGAGCAGATGATGACCAAGGTCTTCTCAATGCGGAAGGGGTCAACGTACGCGGACTGAACGTCGGGGATCAGCTGCATGTCGGACTCTGCAATGCCCTGGAAGCCGCGAATGGAGGAGCCGTCAAAAAGCTGGCCGTTGACGAAGAAATCGTCATCAATCGCCTTAGCGGGCAGGTTGAAGTGCTGCTGCACGCCGGGCATGTCGGTGAATCGGATATCGACGAAGACTACTTCTTCGTTCTTGATAAAGTCGAGAACTTCCTGGGGGCTGGTAAACATGAGGACTACTCCTTGTTTGACTGACCGGGAAGGAGGGTATCTTCCCTCATCGCGTTCAGTCTGTGGTTTAGTTTTTGGCCGCGGGCAAAACCCTGTGACATATCAAGCATAGTGGTTATTTTTTGCGCGTGCGTGACTATCGTGTTTCGGTAATGTTACAAATCCTGGAAAGGAGTTACATCTGTGTTGCCTCTCGAAACACAACAGAGATGCTAACGCCCTCTAGTAACGCCAGTAGCGGTGCCAACAACAGCGCCAACAGAAATGCCCGCACAGAGCAATAACCGGGCGCAAAAAGGCCCAGACACAAAAGGCACAGACACAAAAGGCTCCGGCCCTCCCACTTGGGGAAGAGCCGGAGCCTTCAAAACCTATATCAGCGCCTCGCTTAGCGGCCGCGCATCGCACGACGATCGGGGCGAGCACGCATCGGGTCAACGCCCTTAGGAACAGCGTTCATCGGGTTACGCATAGTGTTCAGAGTGCTCAGGCGACCAGAAATAGCCTGCATTTCCTGCTGAGTCAGAGCCTTCGGAAGCTTGTTCATCGTCTTCACAACGTCCTTGAGCTCAACCTGACCCTCTTCGTGACCGGTCTCAATCACGTGAACCGGAACGCCGGGAGCCACACGGTTCAGGTGCTTCTTCTCGGTGTTCACCAGGGAAGTCACGCGGCTGTGGGGGCCCTCGGTCACCAGCACAATACCGGGACGGCCCAGCGCACGGAACACCAGATCCTGGTGGCGGTTCGCAGCAACGGGCTGCTCCTCAACAATCCAACCGCGGCGCACCGAGTTCATCGCCGCACCACTACGACCGGGCTGGTTCTCAATCTGGGCAAAAGCCGCAGTCTGCGCGCGGCGACCCAGCAGAAGCATCGCCACGATAGCGGCAACGCCCAGACCCAGAATCAGGAAAGTAATCCAGTTACCCAGAGCAATACCGATGAGGAGGAAAACCAAAAGGGTACCCAGAGCCGACAGACTGAGAATCCAACCGATATTCGGGTCGGATTTCTTGGTCATCTGGTAGACCTGCTTCATCTGGGCGAAAGTGCCCGGAGTGCGTTCCTTCTTCTTTTTCTTCTCTTCGCGCTTATCTGCCACGATTCTTCCTCGGCTGGTTCTTCCGCGGCCCCGAGAAGCGCCTCAAACGCTCACGGAACCATAGTGACGTAACGATGCAGTGTATGCCTGCAATTTTTCTAGTTTACCCTACCCGCACAAGGGACGGGGTATAAGGGGAGGCTCCCCGAACACCGGACGAACACCGGGGTCGAGGAGCCTCAACGCTCTCAGAAAGATTCTGAAAAGGCTTAGTAGCCTGCAGCCACCAGGGAGGAGGCTTCCTGCAGGGCTGCACCCTCACCCTCAATGTGGGCAAGGTTCTCAGGAATCGGGTAGCCGTTCTTACGCATTGCACGAGCCCACAGGCGACCTGCACGGTACGAAGAACGAACCATCGGGCCCGCCATAACGCCAGCGAAACCAATCTCCTCAGCCATGTTCGCGAAGTCCACGAACTGCTGCGGCTTCACCCAACGCTCAATCGGGTGGAAGAGCGGGCCGGGGCGCAGGTACTGGGTGAGGGTAATGATGTCACAGCCAGCGTCGTGCAGATCGCACAGCGCCTCGTAGATCTCCTCATCGGTCTCACCCATACCCAGAATCAGGTTGGACTTGGTGACCATGCCACCTTCCTTAGCCTGGGTAATAACATCCAGGGAACGCTCGTAACGGAACGCCGGGCGAATCTGACGGAAGATGCGGGGGACGGTCTCCAGGTTGTGCGCGAACACCTCAGGCTTAGCGTCAATCACCTTCTGAACATGCTCGGGAACGCCCTTGAAGTCGGGGACGAGCATCTCAACGCCGGTGTTCGGGCACATCTTGTGAATCTGGCGGGTGGTCTCTGCGTACAGCCACGCACCGCCGTCTTCCAAATCGTCACGAGCAACACCGGTCACGGTTGCGTAACGCAGACCCATGACCTTCACGTTCTTAGCAACCTTGAACGGCTCAGCGTAATCAACAGCAACGGGCTTGCCGGTCGCAATATTGCAGAAATCGCAACGACGGGTGCACTCGGAGCCACCAATCAGGTAGGTTGCCTCACGGTCTTCCCAGCACTCGTAAATATTGGGGCAGCCGGCCTCTTCACACACGGTGTGCAGACCCTGACCGCGAGCCAGCTCGCGCATCTCGTTGTATTCGGGGCCAACAATAGCCTTGGTCTTAATCCAGTGAGGCTTCTTCTCAATGGGAACCTCAGCGTTGCGGGCCTCCACACGCAGTAGCTTGCGTCCTTCAGATGCGGTGCTCAAAAGTCTTCTCCTTGGTCTCGGTGTGCCCTCTGTGCAGGTGGGCCACCTTCTATATTACGCCCGCTCAGGCGTAGGTGAAACTGGTTTTCGTATATGACGAACAAAGCCGGATGCGTAACGTGTACGGCCCGTTCGATGCTTCTTGGCTGCGTCTAACCCTGCGTTTAGTTCTGCGCCGCGACGGGCTCGAAGGACTCCGCCAGACGGTCCTGGTACTTCAGAAGCTCCGCCTCCAGCGGCTCCAAAATATCGGCGGGGGTGACGGTGCGGCCCAGCTGCTCCGAAATGGTGGTAACACCCGCATCGCTAATACCGCAGGGAATGAACTGCTGGAAAGGTGCAGTGTCATTGCAGCAGTTAATCGCGAAGCCGTGCATGGTGGTGTTACGCGAAACGCGCATGCCCAGTGCCGCGATCTTCTTGTCCTGGGTGACGCCGTCGCCCAGAATCCACACGCCGCTACGACCCTCAACGCGCTCACCCTTAATGCCCAGACCAGCCAGGACGTTAATGATGATTTCCTCGATGATGCGCACATACGCCACCACATCAATGGGCTCGGGCAGACGCAGAATCGGGTAACCGGTCAGCTGGCCGGGGCCGTGCCAGGTCAGCTTGCCGCCGCGGTCAATCTTGACGACGGGGGTGGACTTGTCTGCGGGGTACTCGTGATCTTCGGTACGTTTACCGGCGGTAATCACTGCCTCGTGCTCAAGTAGAAGAATCGTATTCTGGCGGGTGCGGTTAGCCACCTCATCGTGGATGCGGTACTGCTCGTCCAGGCACTCAACATAGTTCACATAGTTCGGGGCGAAGCCCACGCGTTCAATCGTCACAGACATACTTTCTACCTTAGTACTGCTAATGGAGGGAAGAAAATTAGGGCGCCCTGAATCACGTGATGAGCGAACACGCCGGAATGTTACGTGAGGGCGTGCTCGGGGGCAGGAAGGACGGAAGGGGAGGTAAATACCTGAATTCATCTGTGGGATTCTTTGGAGTATTTGAAGTATTTTAGCGTGCTTAAAGATATTATTTAATGCAATTTGATAACATCATGGTATGAGAAGCAACGAAGCACACGTTCTGGAAAGCATCGCCAACCCGGCTCTACCCACCCTGCAGATTGTCGAGTATCGGGGCGAAACCACCGAAAGTGCACCCGCCGTACGTTCCGTACCCGCCGCGCACCCCGGACGCTACACCCTGCGCACCATTCCCCAGTCCGCTCCCTCCGTACCGCCAGCTTCTACCGCGCCCACCCTGCGGGCAGCAGCCAACGGGTACGGATTCGAGGAAAACACGGATGCATCCGCTCAGCGGCACGCCCAGACCCCACAGGTAGCCGCCGCCCTACGCAACGCGCCCGGACTCGCCAAGCTCCACGCTGTTACTGGTGAAAGCGCCGATCGGCTGTGTCTCTGGTACGAGCCCCTTGACGCGGGCACCCTCGACAAGCTCCTGCGCGCTCGCACCCTGACCCCCGCCGAGATCATGACCCTGGCGCGAACCCTGCACCGGGCGCTCGGTAGCCTCAAAAAGGTGGGGGAGGGGCGTACCGAACTCAGCGCCGAATATATTGCTCTGAGCGCCGCCGGAGTGCCCAAGCTCCTGCTACCTGATGCCGTCTATCGTGAAGCGGCTGCCCTAGACGCGGAACAGCTCACCGCCGCCCAGGGCGTCTACGCACGCTCCGCAGCAGCCCTGCTCTGGCAAGCCGCCTGCGGGCACACACCGGAACCCTCCGCCGCCCGCGTACCCCTCTCACTGCGCATGGTTTCACAGCGAATGGGCGCCACCGGCACCGCAACCGACGGGGCACCCAGCAGCGAGTGGATTGAACGCCTCGGCAGAGCCCTCGAATACCTGCTGGACGCACCCGCCCAGGAGGCGGCGCTCGCCGGACTGAGCTCCGTGGTAGCGCTCGCGGAGGAGGTGCCACCTCGCCCGCTGAATGTGTACCTGAGCTGCTCCGAACGTGCCCGCGCGCTGATTCCCGCTGCAGTAGATCCCGCGCCGGTGCAGAAGCTCTCAAAGGCACAGAAGGCGCAACGCTACCTAGCGGAACACCTACCCCGCCTGAAGAAGCCGTTGAGCCCCACAAAGAGTCCCGTGAAGACTCCGCCCGCCATAAAGGGCACAGAAGCGGCAGGCGCATCCCGCCTCACGGTGCTGCGCGGCGCGTTCTCCCGCCCCACCGCGAGGCTGGGACTGACTGCGCGACTGGGCATCGCCGCGCTCGCGCTGGGGGCTATCGCGCTGCCGCTCGGGTTCACCCTCTACGGGCAGAACGCCTCGGCAACGGCGCAGCCCGTATCCGCTCAAGCCGTGAACGCAGCGGGGGAGCAGACGCCCGGCGGCACGGCAACACAGGATCAGAGCGCGCAGGGTCAGAGCGCACAGGATCAGGCATCGCAGGGCGAGCAGATTCTGCGAGCCCTCATCGACCAGCGGAACCACGAACGGCGCATGCGAGGCGGCGCAGAGCTCACCCTAGACACCGCCGAAGAACTCAGCCGCGACACCGAGAACATCCGCGTGATGGCGGTGGTCTCCGCACCCGGCTACCGCGCCGATAAAACCGAGCAGGAAGCCCGCAAACTCAGCGAAGAAAACGGCGTCACCCGCCAGAAAGTCATCTTCGACCTGCACCGCGGGGAGAAAGGCTGGGAGATAGCCCGCGCCGAACCCGTCCCTGCATAGCTGACACCGTAGAAACGCGGGCACAACAAAAGCGGCGGCCCCACCCACCGAAGTGGATGGAGCCGCCGCTTTTTGCTCACCGTCCGGGAAAACCCGGAGAGCTACGCTCGGCTACCCATCAGGGCACCGCCACAAGGAAACTTCCTTGAATCTTTGCAGGTCTTAGAGGCCCAGCTCAGACTCGAAGTTTGCCTCCTCCAGACGGGTCTTGACGGTGTGCAGGAAGCGACCAGCGTCCGCACCGTCGACCACGCGGTGATCGTAGGTGAGGGACAGGTAGCACATGGAGCGGATAGCGATAACGTCGTTACCGTCAACATCCTTAACAACCATGGGGCGCTTCACGATAGCACCGGTACCGAGGATTGCAACGTTCGGCTGGTTGATGATCGGGGTGTCGAACAGTGCACCGAAGGAACCAATGTTGGTGATGGTGAAGGTCGAACCCGACAGCTCCTCGGGGGAGATGTCGCCGGTACGTGCGCGGCCACCCAGGTCGCCAATAGCCTTTGCCAGGCCAGCAATGCCCAGGTCAGAAGCGTTCTTGATGACCGGAACCAGCAGACCCTTGGGGGTGTCCACAGCAATAGCGATGTTCTCGGAGCCGTGGTAAGTAATCTGCTTGTAGTCTTCGGTCATGGAAGCGTTCAGAGCGGGGTGCTGCTGCAGAGCCTCAGCGGAAGCCTGGACGAAGAAGGGCAGGAAGGTCAGCTTAGCGCCCTCACGAGCAGCGAAGCCGTCCTTAGCCTTTGCACGCAGCTGAACGATGCGGGTCACGTCAACCTCGGTGACCTGAGTCAGCTGGGTGGAGACGTCCAGGGACTCACGCATACGCTTTGCAATAACCTGGCGGATACGTGCGGTCTTCTCGACGGTGCCACGCTTGGGGGAAACCTCGAAGGTGTGCGGTGCCTTTGCGGAACCAGCAGCCGGAGCAGCAGCTGCAGGTGCAGCAGCGGCGGGAGCAGCGGAACCCTTAGCAGCGATAGCAGCCTGAACATCCTGCTTGCGGATGCGGCCACCAACACCGGTGCCCTTGACGGTGGACAGGTCGATGCCGTTGTCCTTAGCGAGCTTACGGACCAGCGGGGTCACGTATGCTTCGCCCTCAGCAGCTGCCGGAGCAGCAGGTGCAGCGGGAGCTGCAGGAGCTGCGGGTGCAGCCGGAGCGGGAGCTGCGGGAGCCTCAGCAACCGGAGCCGGAGCAGCGGGAGCAGCGGGTGCAGCAGCAGCGGAAGCGTCGCCGATGATAGCCAGAACCTGGCCAACCTCTGCGTCCTCATCCTCGGGGATGCGGATCTCGAGCAGGGTACCTGCTACGGGGGAGGGAACCTCGGTGTCAACCTTGTCGGTGGAAACCTCAACCAGGGGCTCGTCAACCTCAACCTGCTCGCCAACTTCCTTCAGCCAGCGGGTAACGGTGCCCTCGGTGACGGACTCGCCCAGTGCGGGCAGTACGACCTCGATGCCTGCGGCAGCAGCGGCGGGAGCAGCCGGAGCAGCGGCGGGTGCTGCGGGAGCAGCAGGAGCCTCAGCAACCGGAGCGGGAGCTGCGGGAGCCTCAGCAGCTGCGGGAGCAGCCGGTGCAGCAGCGCCGGAACCGTCGCCAATGATAGCCAGAGCAGCGCCGACCTCGACGTCCTCGTCCTCGGGGACGAGAATCTGCTCAACAACGCCTGCTACGGGGGAGGGAACCTCGGTGTCAACCTTGTCGGTGGAAACCTCAACCAGGGGTGCGTCAACCTCAATGGTGTCGCCGACCTCAACGAGCCAGCGGGTAACGGTACCCTCGGTCACGGACTCGCCCAGTGCGGGCAGTACTACGGTGTGGGACATAATCTTTCCCGTTCTCCTTGTGAATGCTTGAACTAGAAAAATGTGAGCGGCGACCCGGATGCGCGCCGCATGCGTCGAAACATGTCGACGCGCATCCGGATAGGGGCGTTGTTCAGCGGATACGCCCGGCAACCGCTAACGACCAACGGTCGTCAATACTAAGCTGACGCGCTAACGCCAGTCAGCAAAATTTATGCGCTGTGCAGCGGGGTGCCGTTCAGGACCATTGCAGCCTCACCCAGGGACTCGTTCTGAGTCGGGTGTGCGTGGATGAACTTAGCGACGTCCTCGGGGAATGCTTCCCAAGCAACCCACATCTGAGCCTCACCAATCTGCTCACCCATGCGCTTACCAATAGCGTGAACACCAACGATGGGGCCGTCCTTCTGGCGGACAACCTTCACAATACCGGTAGCACCGAGGATAGCGGACTTACCGTTACCAGCCAGGTTGTACTCAGCGGTCTCAACGTTCTCAGCGCCGAACTTCTCCTTAGCCTTGGGCTCGGAGTAACCAACGGAAGCAATCTCCGGGTCACAGAAGGTGACCTTGGGGATGTTGATGTCCTCAACAACGGTGGGGTTCAGGCCAGCAATCTCTTCTGCAACGAAGATACCCTGCTGGTAACCGCGGTGAGCCAGCTGAACGCCGGGGACGATGTCGCCAACAGCGTAGATGTTGCCAACGCCGGTGTGCAGGCGCTCGTTAGCCAGGACGAAGCCGCGATCCATGGGGATGCCCTGCTCCTCGTAGCCCATGTTTGCGGTGTTCGGGCCACGACCAACAGCAACCAGAACGATCTCTGCCTCGAAGACCTTGCCGTCAGCCAGGGTGACCTTAGCACCGTTAGCGTCCTGCTCAACCTTCTCGAAGAGGGTGCCGGTGTTGAACTTGATGCCGCGCTTCTTGAACGCGCGCTCCAGAACCTTGATGATTGCCGGGTCCTCGTTGGGAACCAGGTTCGGCAGACCCTCGATGATGGTGACGTCAACGCCCATAGCGTTCCACATGGATGCGAACTCGCAACCAATCACGCCGCCGCCGAGCACGATAGCGCTCTTGGGCAGGTAGTCCATCTCCAGTGCCTCAGTGGAGGTCAGAACGCGACCCTCAATGGGCAGACCGAAGGTCTTGGAGACCGAGCCGGATGCCAGGATAATGTTCTTACCCTTGTACTCAACACCACCGACGGTGATGGTGTCCTGAGCGGTCAGCTTACCCTCGCCGGGGATAACCTCTACGCCCTTCATCTTCAGCAGGCCTGCAAGACCCTTGAACTTACCGGAGACGATGCCGTCCTTGTAATCGCGAACCTTGCCCATTTCGATGGACTGCAGCACAGCGTTAACGCCAACCTTGGACGCCTCGCGTGCCTCTTCAGCCAGCTCAGCAGCGTGCAGGTACGCCTTGGTGGGGATACAGCCGGTGTGCAGGCAGGTGCCGCCGACCTTTTCCTTCTCGATCAGGCCGACGGTGAAGCCTAGCTGGCGTGCGCGAATAGCTGCAGAGTAGCCAGCGGAACCGCCGCCGAGGATGAGGATGTCGAATTCTTGAGCCACGATATTGCTCCCTTGCATAGTTGTTGGGGCTAAAGACCCCTGCAATGAGTTCTTTACCAATTTATTGGTAGGTTTCCCCAGCATGCGCGAAAGGCCCGCGACTCACAAAAATCGCGCGCCCCTCCGCGTACGCAGAAAAACACTTAATACAACAATACCCCCGTTGGCGGTCGTTTAAGTTCACTCAGGGCGGTTTTAGCTGATTAATCACCCAAACAGCGCAAATTTTTCACCACTCAAGAAAAGCGGTGCGTCATAGAACGGCGCGGTGACAGGACCACCACAGCGGTCGCACAGAACCAGCCAAGAAAAGATGCAGAGGAAAGACGCAGAGGAGGGCTCCCCGGTAGAAATACCGGAAAACCCTCCTCTGATTAGCTCTATGCTGAACGGCTACGCACCAGCTAGGACGCGCGCCCAGCCATGCAGACTACTTGGCGTAGGACTGGATGAAGTTCACCAGGGTAGCGGTACCGAAGCCGGTACCCTCCTTCGGGGTGAAGCCGTAGGGTGCCTCCTCGTTGAACGCGGGGCCCGCAATATCCAGGTGAGCCCAGGGGATGCCCTCGCCCACGAACTCCTTCAGGAACAGGCCCGCAGTCAGTGCGCCACCGTAGCGGGAACCAATGTTCTTGATGTCAGCGACGGGGGACTCCAGGCTCTTACGCAGGTAGGACTCCAGCGGCATCGGCCAGTACGCCTCACCCGCAGCAGCACCGGCTGCAATCACGCGGTCACGAATCTCCTCGTCACCGAGCAGAGCCGCAGTGCGCAGGCCCAGAGCAGCCATAGCGGCACCGGTCAGGGTAGCGATATCCAAGATGACGTCCGGGTTCGACTCAGAAGCCAGAGCGATACCATCAGCCATGACCAGGCGGCCCTCAGCGTCAGTGTTCAGCACCTCAACGGTACGGCCATCACGCATGGTGATGATGTCCTCCGGACGCAGTGCGTGACCGCCGGGCATGTTCTCAGCCAGGCACAGGTAACCGGTCACAGCAACCGGAACATCCAGCTCAGCGGAAGCAACCACAGCGTTCAGCACGGATGCGGCACCCGCCATATCGCACTTCATGGTCATCATCGAAGCGGCAGGCTTCAGCGAGTTACCACCGGTATCGAAGGTAATGCCCTTACCCACCAGAGCAACGTGAGCCTTCGGGTTCTCCGGGGTGTACTTCACAACGGCAAGAACCGGCTTGCGGGGCGAACCCTGACCAACACCGGAAATGCCGCCAAAGCCCTCCTCAGCCAGGCGGTCGTGGTGGAACAGCTCAATCTCAATGTTCGAGTAATCCTCAGCGACCTCAGCAGCGAACTCAGCGAAAGTCTCCGGGTACAGGTGCGACGGAGGCAGGTTCACCAGACGGCGAGCATCCTTAGCGGTCTCACCCAGAACCAGGGCGTGCACCAGAGCCTCTTCAGCCTCTTCCTGATCAATCGAAGAAACAATCAGAATGGACTCGATCTCTTCCTGGACCGAATCCTTGGTCTTGAAACGCAGGCCTTCCTCAACGAAGTTACCCAGCACAGCGCCGTGAGCAATAGCCTCAATTTCCTCTACCGAAGAAACACCGAAATCGAAAGCAATCTCCTCAGCGGAACCAACCAGCTGACGAGCCGCAGAACCGGCAGCGTAACGCAGAGCGTCCAGGCGCTCCTGACCCTCAGCAGTATCAGAGCCCAGACCCGCCAGCGCCACAATACCGGCGCCAGTGTCCTCAAGGCCGGGCAGGCGCAGCAGCTGATCGGGTGCGCCCGAGGCGCCCAGCGCCTCCAGCAGCTCGTTAATACCCTCAACAGAGTCCTCAGACAGGGAGTTCGGCGCCAGGTACGGGCCGTCCGAACCCTTCAGAACGCCCAGAACCAGAACGTCAGCTTCGAGCGCTTCAAGGTCGGTGCTGTGAATAGACAGAGACAGAGACATCGTTACTCCTTTGCGTATGTCTTCTCAAAATAGTCGGGGCACATCCTCGCGCCCGAAAAACTCAACTGTAGGCCCTCGAAGAGTGAGGATGAATACCGCCGCGCAAAGCCGCGCGGACTACTGCTTCTACTCTACACGGATATGTAGGAGGGTGTGAGGTTCAGCTCTCACCCCGACAGCCGACAGCACGGAAAAACGCACAAGAAGCCGAGCTGCAGCCTCTTAAGAACCTCGATGGGACGCCAAACAAGTTCACCTACTGCGAGAAAAGCCCGCACACTGTTGAGACAGTGCCGTAGTGGCATAAAATGAAAGACTACGGAAAGCGTCAGATAACAGAAGACGCCCCTTCGCCCCAACACCTCGGGTACCGGCAGAAACACTCAGCCCACCCCGAACACGGCGCGAACCAGACAGAAGTGAGGAGGCGTAATGCTCAACCCCGAAGATCTCTACTTAGCCAACACCAAAATATTGGACGACCCCAGGATGCACGGGCTAACCCTCATCATCGCCCTCTCCAGCCCGCAAGACGCAGGATCCACCGCAGGCCAGCTCGGACAGGTGCTGCTCAGCGAACTCAAAAACATTGAAATCGTCGAGTTCGACAGCGACCAGCTGCACGACTACCGTGCCCGCCGCCCCTACATCCGCTACGAAAAAGACCACTTCGAAAAGCCGCAATACCCGCAGCTGAAGCTCTACGCCGTAGAAGACAGCCTCGACAAGCCGTTCCTGCTGCTCACCGGTGCCGAACCGGACCTGCAGTGGCAACGCTTCGAAAAGGCGGTGCTGACCATCGCTCAGCGACTCAAGCCCTCCCTGGTCGTGCTGGTTTCCGCATTCCCCATGCCGGTGCCGCACACCCGCCCCTTCCCGATTACCGCGCACGGCTCCCGCAAGGACCTGATTCGCGGCATCTCCCCGTGGAAGCCCAGCGCGGATGTACACGCGACCATCACCAACCTGCTCGAAGTGCTCTTCACCGAAAACGGAATCGACACCGTCGGCTTCGGCGTGAACATTCCCCAGTACATTTCGGAGGCGGACCTGCCGCAGGGCACCCTCACCGCCCTCGAACACGTGGGCATGGCGGCGCACCTCTCGCTACCCACCGAGAACCTGCGCGAAGCCGCACGCCACGTGCACAGCCAGATCAACGATCAGGTCAAGCAGAACCCCGAAATCGGTCGCATGATCACGACCATGGAGGAGAACTACGACGAGAACTTCCGCACCTCCGACATTGCGATTCCCCTCTCGCGACGCGACGCGCACAACGTGCCCAGCCGCGACGAGATTGGTGCCCTCTTCGAACGGTTCCTCGACGAACAATAAGGTGCGCGCGGTAGAGGATAAGGTGCGCGCGGTAGAGGATGCTGCGGAGGCGTGCGAGTCATAGGGGCGCGAACATAGGACAGCGTCATAGGGGAGCGGAGAGTTGCCCGTCGGGTAGTGCGTGACAGATTATGACGCGGCACCCCGCGCCACTGTGGACAAACCCCCGCGCATAAACGAACAATACGAATAAATCTGTGGAACCTTCGGACACATGAACCGAAGTATCCACAGATTTATTCGTTTAACCCCGAACCCGCGCAACCCATGCCACCGTGAAGGCATGAACGCAAACAACATCTCCAACGGCAATATCCCCAACAGTGGCTACGACACGCCCCCGCCCATCCGCAACGAATACGACGTGCTCAGCTGCGCCCTCCACCAGCACGGCTACTGGCCCGACCACTCACTCATCATCCTCACCGCAACCGACAACACCCTCGGCCCCAGCCTGCGCGTCAACCTACCCGACGAACCCTGCACCCTGCCCGAACGCGCCGACTTCCTCCACGAAACCTTCACCAAACTCCCCACCAGCCACAACGGCGAAACCCTCACCCGCTTCTACGCCATCATCATCGACGGCGACAACACCGTACGCCAACGCCAACTCAACCCCGACACCGCCCAGCTCGCCACCATCGACGAAATCCATAACGACCTCGAAACCCAAATCAACATCAACACCTGGCTCCACCTGCTCCACGACCCGCGCATCGTCAGCGAACTACGCTGCGAAGACGTCATCTACGCAGGAGGCGCCAGCATCTGGGCACTCAACCCCGAACAGCAAGCCCTCACCCTCCTCGCACCCATCGAAGAAATCCACCACAGCGGCTACTACACCTGGCTCACCCGCCACGGCGACACCATCGCCGACACCGCCCAGCACAACTACGCCCACAGCCCCTGGGACACCGACCCCACAACCAACCCCGAAATCCGCCACGACTGGGAAAACGCCGTAGAACTCTGGGACAACACCCGCACCAACACCACCCGGAACGATGAAGCCCGCCGCCAGGACATTCGCACCATCTACCGCCAAGCCCAAATCGACCTCTGCTACTGGGACGCCGCCATCAACGCCGCCGCGCACCTGCTCACCACCCACCCGGTCAATAACGCCGACACTGACCCTGACTGCCCCACCATCGGTGATGCACTCCGCGAACTCATCCCCGCCGAAGTCGCCGGGCACCTACGCGCCTCCACCGCACCGGTAACCCTCAACCCCATCACACCCGAAATGCTCACCTACCTCGCCGGATACGGGCTCAACCACGCCCAAAAAATGCTCGCCCACCTGCATTACTCCGCCCAATACACCTACCACGCCTTCGGTGGCGAATATCCCAGCGCCAGCCCCAACTTCGTGCCGCTCGAACCACCCCACTACGGCACCCGCATCACCCGCAAAACCTACATACCCGCCAGCTTCACCCACGCACTCAGCTCCGCACCCGGCACCGAACAGGCACACGTACGCGCCGTGCCCGAAAAATGCGTGCAATGGCAAGACTGGATCCGCCGCACCCACCGCAGCATCCAACAAGCCAACCCCAACCACTGGGCGCTCCAAGAACTCAGCCCCGCCGACCACGCCAGTGCAGCCGAACTCAACACCATCAGCCGCGACCTGCTCCCATGCCTCGACGAACACCCCAACGACCACAACGCCCAAAATGAACTCGAAAACCTCAAACAACGAATCGACGAAAGCTGCACCAACAGCGAATACCTCACCAAACACCACGCCGTCTACACCCACTACCTCAACGCCCTCAAAGGAAAACTAGACAGCCCCCACTGGGCACGCCTCAACGCACTCGAACTACTCACCAGCCTGCTCACACCCCACAGCACCGACGGAGAATACGCCGCACTACGCAACACCCAAGCCTGGACCAACTGGTACAAGGGCTACAGCACCTACGCCCGCATGCTCCGCCAAGAAGCCCACCGCCACACATTCGGAAAGGACCTCAACATCCTCGACGTACACCTCAACGCCGGCAACCTACCCGCCTGGATCAAACACACCATCTGCGGCGAACCCGGAACACACCGCGAACCCATCAGCACCCTCAAACCCCGAAAACCCTAAACCCGGCACCTAAAAGCGGTGCCTAAAGGGTACAAATAGGGGAGGGGCGCGCCACCGGGCACGCCCCTCCCACCGACTCCTCCCACCCACAACCGCACCCAGCCAAAACCAGGCCCATAAGCCACCCAAACAGCGCGTCAAGTTGAAAGCAACCAAAAATCTGCAATACTTATATATTGACCCCGTACAGTCAATGCGCTATAACGCGCCCTCAAACCGCTCCACACAACGAGCAACGGAACCCTGCAAACCACCCAACGCACGCGGAATAAAACCCGCCACCACAGCGTTAAAACGGACAAACGCAGCAAACACCCCGACCGAGGACGCCAGCACAGACTTGACAGGGTCTTAGGTGTTTTGCAAACAAAACACCCCACCACAAGCCAGAAAGGGTTCTAGTGGCACCTGCAACCAGCAAGAAGACCGCGACCGGCGACGCAACCGAAGAAACCGTCGCAAAAACCACCACCAAGACCACCCGCACCAAGAAGGCAACCACCAAAGCCGCAGCGGCAACCGAAGACACCACCGGCGCAACCGCCGAAACCGGTGCCGAAAGCACTGCCGAAACCGAGGCAGACAAGCCCAAGCGCACTCGTAAAACCACCACCAAAACCGCAACCAAGCGCAAGACCGGTGGCCGCCGCAAAAAGAGCGACGACGACGAATTCGACCTCGGACTCGACGAAGAACTCGAAACCACCGACGCCGAAGACGAAACCGACGAAGAAGACGAAGAAACCGTAGCCAAAAAAGAAGAAAAGAAGGCCGCGGAAGAAGTAGCAGCCAAGGGTTCCGGCTTCGTCCTCACCGCAAACGACGACGACGACGCACCCGCACAGCGCGTCGTCACCCCCGGCGCAACCGCCGACCCCGTCAAGGACTACCTCAAGCAGATTGGCAAAGTCTCCCTGCTCAACGCACAGCAGGAAGTCGACCTCGCCATGCGCATCGAAGCAGGCCTCTACGCCGAACACAAGCTCGCCGAAAACCCCGACATGGACAAAGAACTCAAAAAGGCCATGCGCTGGGTCGTCCACGACGGCAAGCGAGCCAAGAACCACCTGCTCGAAGCCAACCTGCGACTCGTCGTCTCCCTCGCCAAGCGCTACACCGGCCGCGGCATGCTCTTCCTCGACCTCATCCAGGAAGGCAACCTCGGCCTCATCCGCGCCGTCGAAAAGTTCGACTACTCAAAGGGCTTCAAGTTCTCCACCTACGCAACCTGGTGGATCCGCCAGGCCATCACCCGCGCAATGGCAGACCAGGCCCGCACCATCCGCATCCCCGTGCACATGGTAGAAGTCATCAACAAGCTCGCCCGTGTGCAGCGCCAGATGCTCCAGGACCTTGGCCGCGAACCCACCCCCGAAGAACTCGGCAAGGAACTCGACATGACCCCCGAAAAGGTCATCGAAGTCCAGAAGTACGGCCGCGAACCCATCTCCCTGCACACCCCCCTAGGTGAAGACGGCGACTCCGAATTCGGTGACCTCATCGAGGACTCCGAGGCAGTCGTCCCCGCAGACGCAGTGTCCTTCACCCTTCTGCAGGAACAGCTCCACTCCGTGCTCGACACCCTCTCCGAGCGTGAAGCCGGCGTGGTCGCAATGCGCTTCGGCATGACCGACGGCCAGCCCAAGACCCTCGACGAAATCGGTAAGGTCTACGGCGTGACGCGTGAGCGTATCCGCCAGATCGAGTCCAAGACCATGTCTAAGCTCCGTCACCCGTCGCGTTCGCAGGTACTGCGCGATTACCTGGACTAAAAGTTCATAGCTAGCGGTTCTAACGTGCTGGCGGATGCTCGTGCAGCTGGTCTGCTGTCCGGCACGCGGACAATGCTCGCGGGGGAGTGCGGGGCCGGACTCCGTGCGCTTGTCCTTACAGACGGCGCACCGGTTCCCGCTCGCGGGGGAGTGCCCCCTCTTCAGCGCCTGGGGGCGCTTCGAGGACGGAGCCCCCGCTCCGCGTGACCGGCTACGCCGTAAGATTTAGTTGCACATACAGAAAAGGCTCTCCGAGATACCGGAGAGCCTTTTCTGCGTATATAAACAGTTTGTATATGCGGCACGCGGGGGATACTCATGACACAGTTTCGTATGACCGGCACACGGACAATGCTCGCGGGGGAGTGCCCCCTCATCGGTGCCTGAGGCACCTCGAGGACGGAGCCCCCGCTACGCATGTCCGCTATGCCGTCAACGTTCAGTTCCACAGAGGCTGAGTATGTCAGGTTGGCTCTGCGGACGGAGTGCCCCCGCTTCGCATCGCCGCTACGCCGCCAGCTATACCGTGCCGCTACAGTCCCAGCTGGTGCAGATAGCGGTCCGCCACCGCCTCCACCTGATCCAAACCGCGCACACGACCCAGCGCCTGCGACCACGCATCAGCCTCACCGCCAGACACCGGCAAACCAGCCGCCGCCCACAACGCCGCCGTCATCGCACCCACCGAATCCGAATCCGAATCCACCGACACCGCACGGCACAAACCCTCAAACAGCGCATTGCGTACCGTCGCATCGTCGGTATCAGCAGGCAAGCTCTTCACAGCATCCGCCGCGCACCAGAACGCCACACCCAACAGCTCCGGCGCCGTCCAACCCGTACCAAAATGCTCCGCCACAGCCCCCGGAACCGGCGCCACGCCCTGCTCCAGCAGCTCGACGGCACGACTCAACGCCGCCGCCGTACGCGACGCATCACCCGGAATCGAATCATCCGCTGCCACCGAACCACACCACAACACCACACGACGCGCCGCCTCCAACAACGCACCAAACGTGCCCGACGGGGACGCCAACAAGTCACGCACCAGCAACGCATACGCAGCCGCCGAAGCCAACGCCTCCGGATGCCCATGCGTCAACGCCGCCGCACGCACCGCCAACAAAACCACCGTACGCTCCTGCGCCACCGGCAAAACACCCAACGCCGCCGAACGCACCAACGCACCACTACCCAAAGCCTCAGGATTCAACGACTTCGACACCAGCTGCATCTCACCCGAACCCAACGCCCGCAACGTCGCCGCACCCGGACCACGACGAGCCGTCAACTCCGAAGACCCATCAATCTCACGATTCAACGAAAACGGCGCAGACTCCGGCAGAACCTCACCAATACCGCGGAACCACCGCAAATACGCCAACCACAGACACGCCAACTCATCCGCCGCCGCGCCCTCATTATTCCACTCCAAAACCTCAGTCAAAGCGTCCAGCGTGAAACACGTCAGCTGCGTATCATCACTGACCAGCAACTCACCAAACGCCGAATCCCACGGCTTAGGGTCGCACGCCGCAATCTGCTCAGCCGACAACAACTCCAACGGATAACCCAGCGCATCACCCAACGCAGACGCACGCAACAAACCGCGCACCCTGCCCGCAAAATCAGCCGAAACCTCAGGCGCACGCGTGAACTCAACAGAAGAAAAACTCATAGGGCGATTATCCCACGTGCGTTCAGGATGCGGAGGGTAGAGTATTCAGGCGGCTTTGGGCTCACGCTCGTGGGAGGGAGGATGTGCCAGGCGGGTTTGCACTCACGCTCGCGGCTTCGTGCTCATGCTCGCGGGGGAGTGCCCCCTCTGCGGCGCTGGGGCGCCTTGAGGACGGAGCCCCCGCTCTGCATGAGCACCTACGCCGTGGATTGAGTGCCTGCGGCGCGGAAGGTAGACACCGAGGACGGAGCCCCCGCTCCGCACGAGCACCTACGCCGCGGGTTGGGTGCCTGCTCCACAGACGGGGCGCTTCGAGGACGGAGCCCCCGCTC
>CAUSUH010000008.1:0-94716 GCA_963534775.1 Rothia mucilaginosa
TACGCCCTCGGCGGGGTTAACGGTTTTTACTTCCTCGCGCGCTCGGAAAATCTTCGCCTCGCTAGTTCGAGTCCAGTCGGAACGTTCTCTCCAAGTCATGAATCAGTAACCACTCCGCCATACGCAGGCGCTGGGGCGCTCCCTCCAGGTCCTCGGGCTTACGCCCTCGGCGGGGTTAACGGTTTTTACTTCCTCGCGCGCTCGGAAAATCTTCACCCCGCTGTATCGAGTCCAGTCGGAACGTTCTCCCCAAGTCGTGAACCAGCAACCCCTTGGGCTTACGCCCCCGGCGAGGCAAAGATACTTCACCCTGCAAAAATGTACCCTGTAAAAATGTGAAATCTAACGCACCGAAAAGTTCCCCACCCCCACGCGCCACGCACCCACTCGGCGCGTAGCGGGGGAGCGGCGCATCGGCATCCTCTTACGCCTACTCCAGAGCAAATCCACAGGCGCAACCAAACCCAGAAAGCTACGCCTGCAGCTCAATGTAGCCTCCAGAAAGTCGAAAATACCTGAAGAGATAGCGCAAACCCCCACCCAAACGGTCACGCGGAGGTATCATAAGGGGCTAAACTATAGGAGGTGGAGTGCGAAAAAGAAGCCTCCAAAAACACGTCACGGAGAGGTGGTCATGACCACTACTACTAATCCCAAGGCACCTAAGCGTTTCTTTGCTGGCATCAGCGGGATTAAGTCCGGCGTCGCGAACATCATCGACGCTGGCAAAACCTTCAAGACCCTCGGACCCAGCCAGGTCAAGGACGAAATCCAGATTGCAAAGCACGAGCTGAAGACCAAGGGCATCGCCGTTGGTAAGGGTGCGGCCTTCTTCGGCGTCGCAGCAGTCTTCGGTCTGTTCCTGATCATTGCGCTGGTCGCCGCAGCAATCCTCGGCCTCGGCACCGTCATGCCCTACTGGGCATCCGCGCTGGTCTTCGCCCTCATCTTCCTCATCGTCCTGGCAATCTGCGCCCTGGTCGGTCTGAAGAAGGTCAAGGCACAGCTGCCGTTCAAGCCCGAATCCGCAATCTTCGGTCTGCTCTTCGACCTCGGCGTACTCAAGGAAGGTACCGCCATGTCCGCTGAGCGCCTGAAGAAGGAACAGGCAGAGCGTGCAGAGCAGAAGGCTAAGGAAGCTGAAGAAGCAGCAGAACGCGCACGTCAGGAAGCTGAAGAGCGCAAGGCACGCGGTGAGGAAGAGCCCAAGCCGCCGACCTTCGAAGAGCTCAAGCAGCGCACCGCAGAACGCCGCCAGCACCTGGCAGCCCTGCGCGACGACCTGCAGTCCTACACCGGCGACGTTCAGAACAACACCCAGCAGGCTCTGGATGCTCTCAAGGCAGTGCCCTCCGAGGTTGCCGCAGGTGCAGCAGCTACCGGCCGCGGCCTGGCAGAGAACGTGCGCAAGCCCGAGGTTCTGCAGGCACGCTGGAAGTCCTTCGCAGCACTGGGCGCATCCATTGCAACCGTCCTGCACTTCCTGAACCGCCTGGTACGCCGCTAAACCCGGTACACCATAAACCCAGTCGCCGCTAAAGCCGGCGCATAGGTTTAACGCCAAGCGTCCAAACGCCCCGATACTTGTATCGGGGCGTTTGTGCGTCTACAGGCAGGTTGCCGACTTCTGTCTCAACGTGAGGTTTAGAGGTAACTCCCAGCCAAAACCCTCCCTCTACGAGTCGGAGAAGGACGCAGCTCACAGGTAGAATAGACAAGTGCTGTACGTACTGGATCCACCCGGTGCACGCGGCAGACAGAGGTAGAAGCGGCGCGCCGTCGCACCCGAAACCCCCAAAGTCACCGACACACTACACCCCGATGAGGAGCCCCGTCATGGAACAGGCAAAGACGATTCTGATTGGCGCAGAAACCTACCCGCCGGACATCAACGGTGCAGCACAATTCGGTCACCGCCTCGCCACCTCCATGCTCAAGCGAGGCCACTCCGTGCATGTGGTCGCCGCCAGCCCCATCCCCGGCCCCAGCTACCGCACCGAAGTAGAGGGCGGCATCGTGGAGCACCGCCTGCGCTCGCACCTGCCCCCGACCCACGAGACGAACCGCATCTGCATCCCCTGGGAGATCTGGTCCGAGGTCGGCACAATCCTTGACGAGGTCCGCCCGGACGTGGTGCACGTGCAGTGCCACTACATTATTGGCCGTGCCCTCATCTTCCAGGCGAAGCGCCGCGGTATTCGCGTTATCGCAACGAACCACTTCATGCCTGCGAACCTTGACCCGTTCCTGCCCTTCCCCTCTCCCGTGAAGCGCGTGATTGAGAAGGTCACCTGGAAGGACATGCGTTTCTGCTTCTCCAAGACTGCGGTCGTTACCACCCCCACCCAGATCGGTGCGGATGCGATGCGCGACCTGGGTCATTTTGACCGCCCCGTCATGCCGGTTTCTAACGGTATTGAAATCAGCGACTACGAGCTGCCTGAGGGAGCAGACGCCGGCAAGGTTCCCGGTGAGCTACGTATTGCCTTTGTGGGTCGCCTTGCCGAAGAGAAGAACGTGGACGTGCTCATTGAGGCGCTCTCCCTGCTGCCCGATACCCTCGAGCACGTGGTGCTGGATATTGCCGGTGGCGGTGAGCTGCGTGAGGCTCTCGAGCAGAAGGCGCACGATTGCGGTGTGTCCGACCGCGTGATTTTCCGTGGCTTCGTTCCCGATGAGCATCTGCCCGAGGTGTACCAGATGGCTGACGTGTTCTGCCAGCCCGGTACCGCCGAGCTGCAGTCCCTGGTTTCCCTGGAGGCGATGAGCGCCTCCACCCCCGTGGTGCTTGCGAATGCGCTGGCTCTGCCGCACCTGGTGGAGGACGGTGTGAACGGCTACCTCTTCGAACCCAATAACGCTCAGGATTTGGCGAAAAAGCTGGAGGCTGTGCTCTCCCTGCCCGCTGCTGAGCGCGAGCAGATGGGCCGCGAGTCCCGCCGCATCGTGGGCTTCCACAGCGCTGAGAACACCTGGCGCACCTTCGAGGAACTTTACGTGAGCGATGCTCCGTACCAGCGTTACCTGGATTCGCGCCGCTAAGCTTCTCTAGGTTCTGAGCGTTGAGTATGAGAGAGCGTTTTTCGTTCTCAGTCGCCGTTCAGGTACTCTAGAGGATGGTGCAGGCGCCCATTGCGCGCCGTCACTGCACCGGATGGGGAGTTAGCTCAGCCGGTTAGAGCAGGGGACTCATAATCCCTTGGTCGCGGGTTCGAGCCCCGCACTCCCTACGGCCCCGCCCGTCGACTTCACCCACTTGTCGGCGGGCGGGGCTTTTTCGTGCTCTTTTGTCGTGCACTCAGGGTGCCTATTTTTGTTCATGGAATGCATCAACGGTGATGAAAATGAGTAAATGACGAACGAAGACGCACCATAGCGTTCAATACGGTAGGGTTGAAGAGTCTTGTCACGAAAGACAGTGTGATGCCGCCGGTAGATGCCGATTCAGCCGGTAGGTGTTGCATCCACACACCATACGAGAGGATCTCAATGTCGGAGAACACTCCCAACAACCCGTCGCAGGGTGCAGCCGGCGGCTACGGCTACGATGCTGGCGCGCATCCCGCGCAGGATGCTTCGCTTCCGGGTCAGGCTGCTCAGCCGGGTAATGCAGCTCAGGCTGCCCAGCCGAGCCAGCCCGTGCAGCCGAGCCAGCAGGGTAATGTTGCTCAGCCTGCCGCACCGGTAGCACCGCAGCAGCCTGTTCAGCCTCAGCAGGCACCCCAGCCCGCTCAGGCAAACGCTAATGCACAGCCGAATTCTGAGGCTCAGGCAACCCCCGCACAGCCCGGTCAGCCCGCCGCCGCACCCCAGCCCGGTACTGCTCAGCCTGGGGCCGCGCAGCCCGGTCAGCCCGGCCAGGCAACCTATGCGCCGAGCGCACCGCATCCGGCGGTGAAGGCGCTGGGTGCTACCTGGAACGCGTTCCTGGACGTTTTCTCCAGCAACCCGGCAACCGCGCACGCTCGTATCTCTTCCGCAGGTGCGTGGGGTTGGATTGTTCCCACGACTCTGCAGGCGCTGGCGGGCGCGTTCTTCTTCAGCCGGCTGGTAATTCTGGCGGCGGTTGTCATGATGTCCATGTTGGGATACATGTTTGGTGGCCGAAGTGGTGCCGCCTACGGTGGTGCCTACGCCGCACAGGCTGTGCCGACCGGACGCATGATTCTGGCGTACGTGCTGATGGCTCTCGCCATCTTTGGTGTGCAGGTTCTGCGCGGTGTGCAGCTGCAGCTGACCGCGCGCATTGGCAAGGCTCCGGCATCCTTCACCGCGAGCATGCACGCGGTGTCGGTGTCTTCTTTGGCGCTGATTCCTTCGTTCCTGGTGCTGAACCTGCTCATCTTCTTCTTGAGCCTCACCCGTAGCGGTGGCGGGGCGTTCTTCCTGACCATGCTCATGGGCCTGGTGCTTGCTTTCGCCGTGTTCTCGGGCGAGGCGCTCACCTACCTGGGTCTGAACCGTCTGGGCCGCTTCGCGAAGTCCCCGATTATCATGCACGCGGCGCTGAGCACTGCTTGGGTTTTTGCCTCCATGATTGTTTACTACGTGGCTATTCGCCTGATGGGAGCCTAGTATGCACGCAATGACTCACGCCCCGAGTGCACCGGCTCGTCAGCGCTGGATGTTCCTGGCGGTTCTGCTGACCATTGCCGCCCTGATTCTGAGCGCCTGCGGTGCGAAGATTGAGACTCAGCTGGGCCTTGAGAGTGCCGAGAAGGGCACCCGTACCATGCAGGTTTCCTTTAACCTCAAGGACAACAAGGACAAGATTAAGGGCGGTTCGGAGGCTCTGGATGCGTCCGTGCGTAAGCACCTGCCCGAGGGCCTGGAATACGGTGGTATTCAGTCTGAGGGTGACAAGGCACGTGCGACCTTCACCATTCCCTTCTCCTCTGTGGATGAGTACCGTAACAAGGTTGCTTCTATCCTGAAGGCTGCTGGTTCCAAGACCGAGCCTACCGTCACTATTCTCAATACCGAGCAGGGCCTGGTGCAGGGTATCCAGGTGAAGGAAAACTTCAGCTCGAAGGAGCTGCTGGATTGGGTCCCCGAAGCTCTTGTTGTTGATGGCGTGATTGAATCCTCCAACAAGAACAGTGTGTTCAACAGCAGCGGCAGCGAAACCACTGTGAAGTTTGGCGAGAAGGAAGTAAAGAATTCCGGCGGTTCCACTATCTCTGCGAAGGACGTGCAGGACCGTGGATTCAAGGCGATGGTTCTTGAGCTTCAGGAAAAGGACGGTGGCTACTCTGCTACTGCCTCCTTCGTAGCGAAGGACATCATGAACTCGGAGACCGCTGCTGCGATCGACGCCTACCTGAACCAGGTCAAGCCTGAAGGCTCCGAGCTGAAGAAGGGTCTGGAGTCTTCCCAGGCAACCTACATGGCTCCATCTGCTTCTACCAGTGCGGCGAAGGAAGAAGTGGGTCGTACCCTGACCTTCAGCGCATCCTCCCTGGACGACCTGAACACTAAGCTGAAGAAGCTGCTGGGTGCAGGTACCACCGATTTGAGCTACACCCGAGAGGTCAAGGAAGAGTCGAAGACCTTCTATGTGCGTAAGACCATGAAGGGCGTGCTGGACTGCTCGCTGCTGTGTTCTCCGGAAGGCAACGGCCTGGAAGTCATCCTGAAGGACAGCTCCGGCCACAGCTATCAGGTTGATAACACCGGCAACTCTGGCTCTTCCTCTTCGAAGAGCGTCCTTCACCTGAGCCGTTACCTTTCGCAGCAGGTGGCTATGAAGGGCATGAAGGTGGCTACTTCCCTGGGCCTGGACGGTTCCATGGAGGCACGTTTCCTCTACTCCTTCCCGAGCTCTGACGTAGCTGGTGCAGAAGAGGCTCTGAAGAATGCTTTTGCTGGTGGTAGCAATGACGAGACTGAGGTCCGCCAGGACGGCGACGCCACCATCGTGAGCGTGAAGGTTCGCGGTAAAGACGAAGCTGAGTTCAACCAGCGACTGAATGAATACCTGCCCGAATCGAAGGTGACCGTCACCCGCTCCGGTGGCTACCACCCCTTCGGCAGTGACTACACTCTGAAGCCGGATATTAAGCTCGTTCAGAAGCTGGGTAACTACTACCGTGTTCCTTACGAACTCACTTTCAAGGCACCGACCTTCTCCTCGCTGGACCAGCAGAAGGTGAACACCCTCAACTATGATTTGGCGCGTGCCGGTGTGCAGTTCACCGTCAATGGTGGCGAGCTGAGCGTCAAGAGTGAGAACGGTGTGTTTAGCGGTAACGCGTTGACTATTCCGGTGTCCGGTCTGAGCATGACTGACGTAATCGTGGATGCGGTTATTGTGGGTCTGCTACTGCTCATCCTGATTCTGCTCTTCCTGTTCCGCAAGAAGATTGCGGCGGCTCGTGCGAAGGGCCGTGAGCGTCGTGCCGCTTCGGCTGCGGCACTGGGCGCGGCGGCGGGTGTTGCGACCGGTTACGGCGCAACCCAGGCTGACGCGCAGAACGGCTACCAGGCACAGGGCGAGGGCGGCTACGCTGCTCAGAATGGCTATGCCGCTCAGCCCGGTTACCAGGCACAGGGGGGCTACCCGGCGCAGAACACCGCCTACGCTGCGGGTGATGATTCGCCGACTCAGGTGTTCACCCCGCAACACGGCCTGAACTACGGCGAGAACGAACCGACCAAGGCAATGCCCGCGTATGTCCCTCCGACTGAGCAGCCGGTTCAGCCCACTCAGCCGGTTCAGCCCGGTCAGTCTGCTGAGCAGCCTGCACAGCCCAACCAGCCCGTACAGCCGAACCAGTTCGGTGCTGATGACGGTGACGTCCTCCAGTAAGTAGCTACCTCTAGCGCCTACGCTAGTGAGCACAACTTAGGCTGGCTCCTGTGGCCCGTTGCCTCCTTCCCCGGAGGTGACGGGCCACAGCTGTATCTGGTTCGGCTCATGCTCGGCGCAAGTACCCGTGCCTAATATCCAGTACCCGCGCCTAATATCCGCCCGGCACGGGAAGCAAAATGCTCGGTTCCTTCGACCCCAGCAGGCTCATGGGGTTGATATACTCTGCTTCCTTGCCGCTGCCGTCCCCGCGGGCGCCTCCCTGGCGTACGCCCCAGTACAGGCACGGGGTGGAGCATCGCCGGTAGGAGCGCTCGCTGTTGCCGCTCGCCGTGACGGCGACGGTACCGATGACATCACCGGCTGTAACCGTGGTGCCGACCGGGAGCGTTTCATCCATAGGTTCGAAGGTGCTGCGCCGCCCATCCGGATGCGCAATGACCAACACTTTGCGGTTGACGACCGTGCCGCTGAAAACCACTTTTCCCGGTGCCGGTGCGTAGACGCGCCGGTCGTTCTCGGGTACGGCAAGGTCTACGCCGCGGTGCCCCGCGCTCCAGCGTTGGGCGGGCTTCTCAAAGGGGCGGATCACCCGCGGCCTGGATTCGGCGGTGGGGGAGCGGTAGCGTAGTCGGCTCGCGGTGAGCTCAACGGTGTGGGGAAGGTGCGCGCTGCTGGGAGCTTGCGCACTTGAGGTGGCGCTGTCTGTAACACCTGCCCAATCAGTAAAACCAGCCCCGCCTGGAAAACTGAGCCAGCCTGAATAACTCTGACTGCCCGAATAGCCCTGCCCACCCATGTAGCCCTGCCCACCCGCGCTCACAAGTGCACCCAGCAGGCAGCACGCCATCAGCATTGCGCGCCGTAGCGTTGTCGCTAATGTCTTCATGTTCTGCTTCATCCTCTGATCACATCACGAATCGCCCCGCCCCGCAGCGCCCCACGAAAAATTGTGGATAACCCCGCCGTTTCCGCCTTAAAATCCTTTATCCACAGTGCCCCTACACACACCCGCCGCGCTTAACCCCAATCCGGCGGATTAATCGCGGAATATACGGTACAATGTCGTATTGCAGTGTGCCTGCGCGGGTATTCTCCCTCTGTGAGGGGGCCGCACAGCTTCACTGACGACGCGCGGCGTGAGCGGCATCCTCAAACGGGGAGCCGATAAGGGACCTTCGGTCCACCCACACGGGGTGGTTAGGGCCTGAGCTGAACGGGTAACCGTGAACGCTAACCGCCGCCAGGAAAAACTGATAACTACTATGCGCGCGTTGGGCTAGCCCGAATGGGAGGTCCGCGCGGCACCAAAAAGGAGACGACATGCCCGTCGTAACTATGCGTGAAATGCTGGACTCCGGCGTTCACTTCGGTCACCAGACCCGCCGTTGGAACCCCAAGATGAAGCGTTTCATCCTGACCGAGCGCAACGGCATCTACATCATCGACCTGCAGCAGTCCCTCGCCTTCATCGACAAGGCATACGAGGCTGTTAAGTCGACCGTCGCACACGGTGGCAACATCCTGTTCGTGGGTACCAAGAAGCAGGCTCAGGAAGTTATCGCTGAGCAGGCAACCCGCGTGAACATGCCCTACGTGAACCACCGCTGGCTCGGTGGTATGCTGACCAACTTCAGCACCATCTCCAAGAGCATTGAGCGCATGAAAGAACTCGAGCAGATTGACTTCGACGATGTAGCAGGTTCTCGCTACACCAAGAAGGAACTGCTCCTCATGCGTCGCGAGTTCGAGAAGCTCGAGAAGACCCTCGGCGGTATCCGTAACCTGTCCAAGGTTCCCTCCCTCCTGTGGGTTGTTGACACCAAGAAGGAGCACCTGGCAGTTAACGAGGCTCAGAAGCTGGGCATCCCCGTTGTTGCTATCCTCGACACCAACTGCGACCCCGACGAGGTTGCTTTCCCGATCCCCGGTAACGACGACGCTATCCGCTCCGTCAACCTGCTCACCCGCGTGATTGCTGACGCAGTGGCAGCCGGCCTGATCGAGCGCAACGCTAAGAAGAACGGCAAGGCTGAAGCAGCTGAGGAGCCCATGGCAGCTTGGGAGCGCGAGCTCCTGGAGCAGCACGAGGCTGCACAGGCTGAAGAGGCTGCTAAGTAAGCTTTCTTAGCCCACTAAGCTTTATGCTTTGTGGCCCCCGCCTGCGGGGACCACGTTCGGACGGCGCCCGCCCTGACCTGGGCGCGGCGCCGTCCGCCATTTGTACCACCGGGATGTCATCCCGATTTATTACAGCAACACAAGGAGTTCACAATGGCGAACTACACCGCAGCAGACATCAAGGCACTGCGCGAGAAGACCGGCGCAGGTATGCTCGACGTCAAGAAGGCTCTGGACGAGGCTAACGGCGACCAGCAGAAGGCTGCTGAGATCATCCGCGTTAAGGGTCTGAAGGGCATCACCAAGCGCGAGGGTCGCGCAACCGCTGAGGGCCTGGTAGCTGCACGCGTTGAGAACGGCGTTGGCTACATGATCGAGGTCAACTCTGAGACCGACTTCGTGGCAAAGTCCGACCCCTTCATCGCTTTCGGCCAGAACGTGCTCGAGGCTGCTATTGCTGCTAACGCTTCCACCCTGGAAGAGCTGCAGGCTGCATCCTACGAGGGCAAGACCGTTGAGGAGCTGACCACCGACGCTGGTGCACTGCTCGGCGAGAAGATCGTTGTCCGCCGCGTTGCACGCGTTGAGGGCGAGAACGTTGCAGTTTACCTGCACAAGACCTCCAAGGACCTGCCCGCACAGGTTGGCGTTCTGCTGGCTGTCTCCGGTGAGAACACCGACGAGATCGCACACGACGTTGCAGTTCACATTGCTGCAATGAGCCCCAAGTACCTGGATTCCGAGTCCATCCCCGCAGACCAGATTGAGACCGAGAAGCGCGTTGCTCGCGAGACCGCAATCGCTGAGGGCAAGCCCGAGAAGATTCTGGACAAGATCGTTGAGGGTCGCCTGAAGGGCTTCTTCAAGGAGAACACCCTGCTGGATCAGGACTTCGCAAAGGACTCCAAGAAGTCTGTTGCACAGGTTCTGTCCGAGGCTGGCGCAACCGCTACCGCATTCGCACGTTTCCGCGTGGGTGCATAAGGACTCGCTGCAGTTCTACCCTCCCGTAGTGCGGGTTCCCGGTAAGGGAAATCGTATGAGGTTGGGATTATAGCTTGAAGCCGGGTAGTCACCACTGGTGGCTACCCGGCTTTGCTGTATCCTTGATAAGGACTAGGCGGCAGGAGTCCGCCCCGATCACCTATAACAATCCCTAGGTATGCCACTGGAGGAACCATGACCGAAGCTATTTCGCACCCGATTCACCACGATGAGACCGGCCGTCGCCGCGTTTTGCTCAAGCTTTCCGGTGAGGTTTTTGGTGGCGGTGAAGTCGGTATTTCGACCGAGGTCGTGCGCAGCATCGCTAAGCAGATCGCCGCAACTGTGGGCGAGGTTGAGACCTCCATCGTGATTGGTGGCGGCAACTTCTTCCGCGGCGCTGAACTCTCGCAGGCGGGCATGGACCGCTCCCGTGCAGACTACATGGGTATGCTCGGCACCGTGATGAACTCCCTGGCTCTGCAGGACTTCCTGGAGCAGGAGGGTATTGACACCCGCGTTCAGTCCGCTATCACCATGCCGCAGGTTGCTGAGACTTACATTCCTCGCCGCGCGATTCGCCACATGCAGAAGGACCGCGTCGTGATCTTCGGTGCTGGTGCGGGTCTGCCCTACTTCTCCACCGACACTGTGGCTGCTCAGCGCGCCCTGGAAATCCACGCAGATGAGGTTCTGGTCGCTAAGAACGGCGTGGACGGCATCTACACTGCTGACCCGAACAAGGACCCCAACGCTGAGCGCCTGTACAACCTCACCTACGATGAGGCAATGCAGCGCAACATCCGCGTGCTGGACCAGACTGCGTTCTCCCTGTGCCGTGACAACAACGTGACCATGCGCGTGTTCGGCATGCAGGGTGAGGGTAACGTGACCCGCGCGATTCTGGGCGAGAAGATGGGTACCCTCGTTACTCGCTAACGCCTAATTTTCTAGGCCGGGGCATGTTTGATGCCCCTCTGATTGTGAC
The DNA here is from genome assembly GCA_963534775.1 of Rothia mucilaginosa. GTDB lineage: Bacteria > Actinomycetota > Actinomycetes > Actinomycetales > Micrococcaceae > Rothia > Rothia mucilaginosa_D. Next base: position 10,902 of record CAUSUH010000008.1, read on the forward strand.
CGTGCTCGATAGCGCGGACTTATTCTGGACGGTACCGCGCGGGTAGGCGCTAAAACTCGCTTATGCCCGCCGGTACCGTCTAGACTTATATCAAATACGACGTTCTGCCTCTTTCCCATCGACTTCGCATTATTCCTCAGGTTTTCGCCTCGGATGCGCCGCGAACCGGTAGGGAAATCATGAAGGCTGAACGCGCACCCACCGACAATTCTGGTACCCCAGAATACCGACAAAGGAGATCCTTTCGTGATCGAAGAAATCCTTGCCGAAGCCGGCGAGAAGATGGAAAAGACCATCGAAGCAACCAAGACTGAGTTCGCTAAGGTTCGTACCGGTCGTGTGAACCCCGCAATTTTCAGCGGCCTGACCGCCGAGTACTACGGTGCACCGACCCCGCTGCAGCAGCTGGTGTCCTTCAACGTTGAGGACGCACGTACCGTCAAGATCGTTCCCTTCGACGTGACCGCACTGGCGGCTATTGAGAAGGCTCTGCGTGACTCTGACCTGGGTGTTAACCCCAGCAACGACGGTGCAGCTATCCGCGTTGTCATGCCCGAAATGACCGCTGAGCGCCGTAAGGAATACACCAAGCTCGTCAACCACAAGGCTGAAGAGGCTCGTATCTCCATCCGTAACGTCCGCCGCCACGCGAAGACCGCTATTGACAAGCTGGTCAAGGACAGCGAAATCGGTGAAGACGAGGGCGCACGCGCTGAGAAGGAACTGGACGCACTGACCAAGAAGCACATCGACCAGGTCGACGCACTGTACAAGCACAAGGAAGCTGAACTGCTCGAGGTCTAAACCCTAATGAGTGCACGCAAAGAAGCGAAAGAAGAGAGAAGCGCACCGCCTGCTCCACAGCCGAGCCCGCAGACCGCTGCAACGCCGGTGAAGTCGCGCAGCGCCAAAGCTGGCCGTAACCTGCCCGCCGCCATCAGTGTGGGCGTTGGTTTCGGCGTGCTGTTGGCACTGGGCCTGATGTACCAGCCGATTTTTGTTGCGATCGCTACCGGCGCGGCAGCTTTGGGCGCCTGGGAGATTGGGCACGTGCTCAACACCCGCCGCGGCTACGGCATCCCGGAGTACCTGCTGGGTGGCCTGTCTGGCGCAATTGTGGTGGTGTCTTACCTGTTCGGTTTTACCGGGCTGGGCATCGCCCTGGCGGTGAGCCTGCTGGTGCTACTACTCTCTTCTGCTCTCGTGCGTGCTGACCGTCAGGTCTCACTGGGTAAGTCTTTGAGCGGTAGCGCCCTGGCTCTGCTGTGGGTGCCGCTGATGCTGGGCATCGCCATGGTCTACTTCCAGACGGACCACGGCGAGCGCGGCGTCCTCATGATTCTGCTGATGGCCATCTGCAATGACACGTTCGGCTTTATTGCCGGTGTGAATTGGGGTAAGCACCCGATGGCGCCGAAGATCTCCCCGAAGAAAAGCTGGGAGGGCCTGGCTGGTTCCTTCGTCGGTTCGGCGGTTGTTGGTGCTATCGCCTTGGCGGTCATGGGTTCGCCCTGGTACTGGGCTATTCCGCTGGCGGCGGTCATGGTGGTCGCTTCGACTGCCGGTGACCTGGTGGAGTCCGTGTTCAAGCGCCGTATGGGTGTGAAGGACATGTCGAATATTCTGCCCGGTCACGGCGGCATGATGGATCGCCTGGATTCGATTCTTTTCGCCGCGGCGGCTGGTTGCCTGATTTTCCGGTTTATTATGCCGCTCTAGGCCTGAAGCTTTGATTGATTGCAGGAGGCGGGGCGTTTCTTCCCACGAGTGGGGGAGGGGCGCCCCACCTTTGCTGTATCCGGTGAATAAGGCTCGGTGCATCAGGGGCGTAGGGGACTATATCTAAGACACCGCCCGCCCACCTTGCATCGGGTGGCCTCAGCATTGGTATTCTTAAAGTTCAATCGTCGAGAGGAGCCACCTTGGCAAGCACCACCCGCGGAGACGGATTTGCCCGTGCAGGAGAAACCGAACCCGGCTACAAGCGCAGTGAAGTAGACCGCCTGTTCACCCGCCTCGCCGAGGACTACGAGAAGCTCAGCGGAGCCGCCGAACTGCCCGAAGACCTCTACACCTCCCGACGAATCCGCCAGGTCGTCTTCCGTGAAGAACCCGGCGGCTACCAGCTGGATGTGGTCGACCGCGCCCTCGAAAAGATTGAGGAACGCTTCGCCAAGCTTGAACGCAGCCGCTACATTGAGGCGTACGGCCTGGACAACTGGGAACGCTCCCTCGTAGAGACCGGCGAACTGCTCGCTGGCCGCCTGGAACGCCCCGCCGGTGAGCGTTTCCGCCGCCCCAGCAAGCGCCGCCACATGGGCTACTTCGTCGGCGACGTGGATGCCATCTGCGACCGCGTGTACGCCCAGCTCAACAGCGAAGAGCCGCTGGACCCCTCCGTGGTGCGCCACGCAAAGTTCCGCCCCGCCTCCGGCACCGTCAGCTACGAGGAATCCCAGGTGGACGCTTTCCTGGACCGCTGCATTGAGCTGCTGCAGGATTTGCTCTAAAACGTGAAGTGTTGAATCCCCCGCCCCGTATGACAGGGTGGGGGATTCTTCTGCTCTGGGGTCTTCTAAGCTGGGGCTCATCTATTCTGGGGTTTATCTATGCTGAGGCTTTCTAAGATGAGAGGCGGCGCCAGTACCCGAATCCACCCGCGAGCTCATGAGACACTAGAACCATGAAGTTTGGATCCTCAGCACGCGTCGGCGGCAGCCGCGACCGCCTCACCGACGCCCTCACAGAACTCACCCGCGCACCGCAGCGCGTCACCCTCCTCGGCTCAACCGGCTCCATCGGCACCCAAGCCATGGAAGTCATCGACCACCTCGCCGCGCTCAAAGGCACCAGCGCCTCCGCCGCCGACGCACCGCTGAAGGTCGTCGCCCTCTCCGCAGGCTCCCGATCCCTCGAACTGCTCGCACGCCAGGCAGTGCACGTGCGCGCCGAACTGGTCGCCACCAGCGGCACCGCAGAAGACGCGCAGCGCCTACGTGAACTCATCGAGGCGGTAGCCTCCGAAGCAGGCGCCACCGGCTACACCCCGCAAATCGCCCACGGCGCCGAAGCATCCGTACAGGCCGCAGCACACCCGGCAGACACCGTCCTCAACGGCATCACCGGCTCCATCGGCCTGGAACCGACCCTCACCGCCCTCAACAGCGGCTACCGCGTGGCACTGGCAAACAAGGAATCCCTCATCGCAGGCGGCCCGCTTGTACGCGCCGCCGTCGACGCATCCCCCCTGAACACCCCCATGGTGCCCGTCGACTCCGAACACTCCGCCCTCGCGCAGGCGCTCGCCTCCGGAACCGACACAGAAATCGACCGACTCATCCTCACCGCATCGGGCGGCCCGTTCCGCGGCTACAAGCGTGAACAGCTGCACGACGTGACCCCCGCGCAGGCGCTTGCACACCCCACCTGGGACATGGGCCTGGTCGTCACCACCAACTCGGCAACCATGGTCAACAAGGCACTCGAAGTGCTTGAAGCGCACCACCTGTTCGGCGTGGACCTGGACCGTATTGACGTGGCGGTTCACCCGCAGTCCATCGTGCATTCCATGGTGCAGTTCGTGGACGGCTCGACCATTGCACAGGCGTCCCCGCCGAGCATGGTTCTGCCCATCGCGCTGGGCCTGACCTGGCCGCACCGAATCCCCGGCGCCGTGCCCGCGTGTGACTGGTCGAAGGCCGCATCCTGGACTTTCGAGCCGCTGGACGAGGAAGCATTCCCCGCCGTGCGCATGATCAAGAACGCCGGTAAGGTCGGCGGCACCCATCCGGCAGTGTTCAACGCCGCCAATGAGGAAGCCGTGGCAGCATTCCATGCGGGCGCGATTCGCTTTACCGATATTGTCGATTCGGTGGCGCGAGTGCTGGAGGAGCACACCGGCAGCGCTGAGGCTGTCTCTGACGCTGATTTGACGCTGGAGGCTGTGCTGAACGCGGAGCGTTGGGCTCGCGTTCGCGCGAATGAGCTGCTGGGCATGACCGGCAACTAACCGGTTCTGAGACGGTATTCGCATTTCTATGGGATGGGGCGTGGAGGGGCTGGTGTTCGTCCTCGTTCCTACAGGGGCACCCGCCCTCGCTTCGCTTCGGGCACCCTGATGTCACGTTCGGACGACACCGCCCCTCCACACGCACGCTAGGCTACCCGAGGTGGCGCGCCGTGTTTTCCGGATGCGCCCTCAGGGTGTCACACGGACGCTCTCCGCAGCGAAGCACGGAGAGGGTGGAGCGTCCGGGTGACGGGTGCCCCTGCGTAGGCGCGGAGGAAACATACGGTGTGCCTCCCCAAACGCTATGGTGCAGAATGAGGACGAACACCGCCCCCTCCAGTCGTATCCCGGAGGAAATGTACGGCGTGCCATCCCCACCAGCGGGGCGAGGATAAACACCGTCCCCCTTGCCTCCCCCCCCCCGGCGCATAGTAGGCTAGTGTTCAAAATATGTTCTCTCAAGGGCAAACAACGATGAGCCCCTGAACGAGCGGACAAAGATGCAGCTATATTTCACGAGGAAGTGCCCACCTATGCGTCGACAGAATACCCTACGAACCCTCGCCGGGGCTCTACTCCCGCTGACCCTGCTGCTTAGCTCCTGCGCGTCCGGGCAACCCAGCGCCGGTTCCTCGGCGTCCGCTAACGCTGAGAAGGCGTATAGCGCCTCCACGAGCCCCGATAGTCAAGCTATCGAAAAAGTAGAGAACCTCGCCTCACTTTCTGACAACGTTGTTCGTGCCTACCAGCGTTCCCTGAGCCAGTGCATGGCTGAACGAGGATTCCCGAACTACAAGGCTCCTGCAGGAGAAACTGAACCCCCGCTGCTACAGACCACTGGTTTCGAACCTCTCACCGTCGCGGATGCCCGCACTCGCGGATACAAAGAGCGCTGGTCTTTGGTAACTGCTGAGCTGGAAGAGCAGAGCCGCACTATGAGCGACGCTGAAATGCAGGCTCTTAACGGCACCGAAGGAAAGGGCGGTTGCCAGCAAGAAGCCACCCGCGCAGTCTTCGGCTCAGAAGAATCCCGCGCGACCATACGAAAGGTCTACATTACTGCGGTTCACTATCTTAACAACGACGCGATTACCAAAGACCTTGGGCCTGCCACCGAGAAGTGGGCACAGTGCATGAAAGAACGCTTCGGAGGCGACTACACGTCTCCGGATATGGCTCGCCTACAGTACCGCCAGAACAACCAGGACACCCACGAACTGGCGATCAACGATGCGACCTGCCGTGAAGCAACCGGGCTGGATGCCGAACAGCGAAAGACGGCTATCGCTTACCTGAGTTCTTTCCTCGAAAAGGAGCAGGGTCTCATCGAACAGGTGACCACGATTAAGAAAACTGCTGAAGAAAACGCCCGAAAGATTCTGAGTTAACCCTCCGGACTAATCAGACCGGACTATCCAGACCGGACTATCCAGAACAAGCGTACAGAGTAGCTGCAACAGCTACACCTCGTCACAGCGTATTGTGCCCGGCACGTATCCCCGTGCCGGGCATAAACTAACCCCACACGGCATCGCCGCCCCTAAGCCCAAACGGCACAGACAATAGCGTTCCCGTACGCGCACCCAAAGAAGGGACACCATGAGCGCCACCCCCACCCGCCAGAAGAAAACCCTCTGGCTCTACGGCATTATCGCCCTGCTCCTCATTATCACCGTGGGTACGCTCATCAGCGCCCAAAACATCAAAACCACCGCCCAAAAAGACGCGGAAGCGGCACCCCCGGACCCCTCCACTATCACCGCCACGGTCACCCGCGAGAAACTGCGCACCACCGTGCCCCTGACCTGCACCGCGAACTACGCCACCTCAACCCCGCTACGCTACAGCGGTGAAGGACAGTACACCGCAATCACCATCAAAAACGGTGACACCGTCGGCAACGGAACGCTCATCGCGGAAGTCAACGGTGAACCTCTCATCACCCTCACCGGCGGCTTCGCGCTCTACCGCGACCTCAAACTCGACGACAGCGGCCCCGACGCCGCACTCCTCAATGAGGCACTGACCGCCATGGGACGCCAGGGTCCGCAGCCCGCACGCATCACCGAAGACACCTACGAGGCTCTCAACAACCTCCTCGACAGCCTCGGCTACGCGCACGTCAAGACTGACCAGCCTATTCCCGCCCGCTACTTCCTCATCATCAACCGTGCCGGAGTTGTCACCGGCAACCCCCGCGCAACTGGCGCTATCGCAGATGGTCCCGTAGCCACCATCGCAGAAGGTAGCAAGACCCTCAGCTGCACCGGAACCACCGGTAGGCTCACCCCCGAAGCCCGTAGCGGCCAGAAGGTAACCGTGCCCTCCCTCGGTGATACTGAGTACGTCGCAACCCTCGGATACAAGAACACCACCGAAGCCGCCGGTGCCGCAGGCAACAGCCAGGCCGGTCGTCAGGCCAATGGTGCAGAAGGTGCGGCTGGCTCCAACCTCAACGGCGCAGCCGGTGCGGCAGGAAGCACCGAAGGGGAACGCATCCTCACCCTCGACGTAGGGGATAAGGCGGACAGCCTCCGAGGCGCCGTCAACGCGGAACTCACCCTCGAAGAAACCCCCGAAGCACACCTGGTCGTGCCCTCATCGGCGCTCTACACCCGTGACGGACAGACCCGAGTCATCGTGCTCGGCCCCGAAAGCTCCAACGGATCGAAGGCCCGCGAAGAACGCGAGGTAACCGTTACCGTCATCAGCAACGCCAACGGCAAGAACGCCGTCACCGGTGACCTGCACGAAGGCGACAGCGTCAAAATCATGCGCGAGAAAAAGTAGGGAGTAGCCATGACTGACTCCCGCGCCGCTCACGCGCACCCACCAGCCTATAGCGTCGATATTCAGGGAGTGTCCCAGCACTTTATGCAGGGTGACACTCGAATTGACGTGCTCAAAAATATTGACCTGAAAGTCCGCTACGGAGAAGTCGTCGCAATCCTGGGACCGTCCGGCAGCGGCAAATCAACCCTGCTGAACATCCTCGGTCTGCTCAGCACGCCCGCCTCCGGCAGCTACCTGCTGGACGGTACAGACACCGCAACCTTCAACGCGGCACAGCGAGCTGAAGCGCGCCTGGACAGCATCGGTTTCGTCTTCCAGGCGTTCCACCTCATCGAGCATAAGAACGTGTACCGCAACGTTGAGCTACCGCTCATCTACCGTGGCGTGCCCAAAGCGGAACGAGCACAACGGGTTGCGGACACTCTCGCCCTGCTGGGGTTGAGCCACCGAACGGATGCACCCATCACCACTCTTTCAGGCGGTGAAAAGCAGCGTGTAGCTATTGCTCGTGCGCTCATCGGGGAACCAGCGTTGTTGCTCTGTGATGAGCCGACCGGCTCGCTGGATGAAGAGCTCACCCGCGAAGTCATTGACCTGCTCCGCGAATGTACGGGTGACCAGCAAAGCACGATTGTGATTACTCACGACCCGCTCGTGGCGGAGCACTGCGACCGGGTGCTACGTATGCACGAGGGGCAGCTCATCGAGCAGGATGCACAGCGGCAGGAAGAAACGACCGCCCGTGCGTCTCTGAATCTGCCTAGCTTTGCTGAGGAACAAACATCTAAGCCGCAGAGCAGTGGTCGTGCACCTTGGGCGCTCGCCTCCCTCAAAGAAGCCTGGGACGCTACCGTGCACCGCGTGAGGCGCAATATCTTCACCATGCTTGGTGTGGTTCTGGGTATCGCTTCGCTCGTGCTAACCGTTGGTCTGACCGCAACCATTTCTGGGCAGTTGGCTGACAGCTTCGATATTTTTAGGGCTAAGCACCTGACGATAAGCTCGACCCGAACCGAATCCATGAGCCGCGCTGAACTATTGAGCCTGGCGGCAAGTGAGAACTACCGGCGTGTTAGCCAGCTGAACGGAGTGACCGGTACCGCGCTGGTGGATCAGCTGTATGAATCTGCAGATATTCAGCGCGGCCCAGACAACTTCGGTGAGCGCGGCGCGAACGTGACGGCTGCTGTCCTTGCGGCAACCCCCAGCATCTTTAGCGTGCAGGGTCATGAACTGGTGTGGGGCCGCACTTTCGACGAGGGGCATGTGGAGCGGAACGATAAGGTCGTGGTGCTCAGCGAAAGCGTGATGCGCCAGCTCGGGCTACCCTATAGCCCCGGAGTTACGGTCTATATTTACGATGAGCCGTACACCGTCATCGGTGTGGTGCGGGAGAATCCCTCGCTGACTCTGTCATACGGTTCGGTCTACCTGCCTCTGGGCGCGAAGCCTGGTGCCGATGTTGAAGAAGCGCAGCCCGCTGCCGGTGGCGGTGCCGCTGCGGCGCAGACCGGTAAGCGTTCCACTCAGATTGTGGTGAGTACTGTTGCCGGTGCCGCAAACCAGATCGCGGAGGAAGCACCGTACGCGCTCTCGCCGGAACGTCCCGCACTGTATAGCGTGAGTGTGCCGCCGGAGCCGAAGACCCTTCGTGAGGCTGTCGACCAGCAGCAACGCACGATGCTTCTAGCCATGAGCGTTATTACCCTCGTAATTGGTGCGATGGGCATTATGAATACGTTCCTGGTTGCGGTGATGGAGCGTCGCCGTGAGGTGGGTTTGCGTCTGGCTATTGGTATGCGCCCTTCGGGTATTCTGCTGCAGTTCTCGGCGGAGGCGCTGCTGACCGGCATCCTGGGCGCTGTGGCTGGTATTGTGCTGGCGGTTAACGGCATCTCGACTGTGTCTTTGATGAACCGTTGGACGCCGATTATTAGTGCCGACACTATTCTGCTGGGTCTGGGTGCTGGTGCGCTGGTTGGTGTGTTGGCTGGTCTGTACCCGGCGGCGAAGGCTTCGCGTATTGATCCGGCACAGACCCTGGCGGCCGGATAGTCTCGTTGAGAGTAGGTGCTTGCCCCCGGAATGGGGCTTGGAGGGGGCGGTGCTCGTCCTCGCCCCGCTGGTTGGGATGGCACGCCGCATGTTTCCTCCGCGCCTACGCAGGGGCACCCGTCACCCGGACGCTCCGCCCTCTCCTTGCTTCGCTACGGAGAGCGTCCGGGTTGACACCCTGAGAGCGCATCCGGAAAACACGGCGCGCCACCTCGGGTAGATTGGTGCGCGGAGGGGCGGTGTCGTCCGAAAGTGACATCAGGGTGCCCGAAGCGAAGCGAGGGCGGGTTCCCTGTAGGAACGAGGACGAACACCGCCCCTCTTACCGTCCTCATCCAGCCCCTCCAGAAAGCGAGGGAGGGCGCCTTCACAGGCTAAGCGAGTATCCTAGAAGCTTCGTATCCCCGAACCGAAACGAGAAAAAGCGTGGAAATCCTGCTGTACGCTGTGGGCATTATCCTCATGGCAATCGCTATTGCCGTCTCGATTGCCCTGCACGAGGTGGGGCATCTGGTGCCCGCGAAGCTGTTCAATGTGCGCGTTCCGCAGTACATGATTGGCTTCGGTAAGACCGTGTTCTCTTTCCGCCGCGGCGAGACTGAGTACGGTTTCAAGGCGATCCCGTTGGGCGGTTACATTTCGATGATTGGTATGTACCCGCCGAGCCCTGCTGAGGTGAAGGAGCACCATGAGGAGGGCCATTCGGGCAGTACCAGCCCGTTTGCGTCCATGGCTGAGGAGGCTCGTGCGGCGGATGCTGAGCGCCTGAAGCCCGGCGATGAGGACCGCCTGTTCTATAAGTTGCCGGTGCTCAAGCGCATGGTGATTATGTTGGGTGGCCCGACCATGAACCTGCTGATTGGTGTGGTGTGTACTGCTGTGCTGATTTGTGGTTTTGGTACGGCGCAGGTGACGAATAAGGTGTCGGCGGTGTCTGAATGCGTGCCGAGCGTGAATGTCACTCATGATTCGATTAGCTATGGCGAGTGTACGGATAAGTCCACCCCGTCGCCTGCGAAGGCTGCTGGCGTGCAGGTGGGTGACCGTGTGGTTGCCGTGAACGGCACGTCGACGGGTTCGTGGGAGGCTGTGTCTTCGGCGATTCGTGCGGCGGGTTCTCACCCGAGCACTTTGACGGTGGAGCGTAATGGTCAGCGTCTGGATTTGTCGGTGACTCCGGTTGAGATGATCCGCCCGGTTTCTGATGGTAAGGGCCAGTATGCGCGTGCTGCGGATGGTTCGATTGCGACGACTCGCGGCGGTTTTGTGGGTGTTTCGCCGTCGAGTGAGTTGGTGCCGGGTTCTATTACTGAGGTGCCTGTGATGGTGGGCGATACGCTTTCGCGTGTGGGTTCGTCGATGTTGTCGTTGCCGCAGCGTGTGTGGGATTTGGCTGTAACCCTGGTGACTGGTGGTGAGCGTAGTGTTGAGTCGCCGGTGTCTGTGGTTGGTGTGAGTCGTATTGCCGGTGAGGTGACGGCTACTGACCGTATTGATGTGAAGGCGAAGGCTGCGATGTTGGTCTCGCTGGTGGCGAATATGAATTTGATGCTTTTTGCGTTTAATCTGATTCCGCTTCTGCCTCTGGATGGTGGCCACGTGTTGGGTGCGCTCTGGGAGGGTGTGCGTCGTTTCTTTGCACGTTTGACTGGGCGTAAAGATCCGGGTCCGTTTGATCCGGTGAAGTTGTTGCCGTTGACGTATGTGGTGGCGGGCGCGTTCATTGTGATGTCTGTCATTCTGATTGTGGCGGATATTGTTAAGCCCATCACCCTGTTTTAGTGTGTTGTCACGCGCGGTAAGGGTACCCGTATTAGTGCTTTCTTTCGCGTCAGTGGCACAATAAAAAGTTGAACGAAGGATGCGTCGTACGTCCTTCATAACCCATGTATGGAGGAAAACCTTGTCGGTCAGCCTTGGTATGCCGAAGCCCGCTCCCGCGGTTCTGTCCCCGCGTCGTAAGACTCGCCAGTTTAAGGTGGGTTCTGTCGGTGTTGGTTCTGAATCTCCGATTTCGGTGCAGTCGATGACGACCACTAAGACCCACGACATTGGTGCGACTCTGCAGCAGATTGCTGAGTTGACCGCTGCCGGTTGCGATATTGTGCGTGTGGCGTGCCCGACCGATAAGGATGCGGAGGCTCTGCCCATTATTGCGAAGCAGTCCCGTATTCCGGTGATTGCTGATATTCACTTCCAGCCGAAGTACGTGTATGCGGCTATTCAGGCTGGTTGCGGTGCTGTGCGCGTGAACCCGGGTAATATCCGTAAGTTCGATGACCAGGTGAAGGAAATCGCTCAGATGGCTTCGGACCACGGCGTTTCTCTGCGTATTGGTGTGAATGCTGGTTCGCTGGATAAGCGTCTGTTGGAGAAGTACGGTAAGGCTACTCCGGAGGCTCTGGTTGAGTCTGCTGTGTGGGAGGCTTCGCTCTTTGAGGAGCACGGTTTCCGTGATTTCAAGATTTCTGTGAAGCACAATGACCCTGTGGTGATGGTGGAGGCGTACCGTCAGCTGGCTGAGCGCGGTGACTGGCCCCTGCACTTGGGTGTGACTGAGGCTGGTCCGGCGTTCCAGGGCACTATTAAGAGCTCGGTGGCGTTTGGTACTCTGCTGTCTCAGGGTATTGGCGATACTATTCGCGTGTCGCTGTCTGCTCCTCCGGTTGAGGAGGTGAAGGTGGGCACCAAGATCCTGGAGTCGCTGAACCTTCGCCCCCGCAAGCTGGATATTGTTTCTTGCCCGTCGTGTGGTCGTGCGCAGGTGAACGTGTGGGAGCTTGCTGAGAACGTGACTAAGGGCCTGGAGCACATGAAGGTTCCGCTGCGTGTTGCCGTGATGGGTTGCGTGGTGAACGGTCCGGGTGAGGCTCGTGAGGCTGACCTGGGTGTGGCGTCCGGTAACGGTAAGGGCCAGATTTTTGTGAAGGGTGAGGTCATTAAGACCGTGCCTGAGGATCAGATCGTTGAGACTCTGATTGAAGAGGCGACCCGTATTGCTGCTGAGATGGAGGCTTCGGGCGAGTATGTTCCCGAGGGTTCCCCGGCTGTTTCGGTGAGCTAGTTAGCTTTGTGCGCGGAGGCGCCCTGGTGGGGGCGCCTCCGCGCTTTTCCGGTTGTGTCCGGTTATGGTGGTGGCGGGCTCGGCGCGTGCTGCTGCCGGTTGTTGCCGCATGGTCCGGTATCCTTTTCGGGGTTATATGTCCCCGGATTTTCACTCAATTCTGTCGCTCATTCTCTATCACTCAACAGGTCATGTTCACTCTTTTTTCTCGCCGCCGTAAAGCCCATCGTGCCCGACGTGCTGCTGTTTCGACTGCTGTTTCAACGATGGATTCTTCCCCTATGCCTGATCGCGTGAAGGAACACGTTTTTGCTCTGGATACTCGGTGGTGCGATGAGCTGGAGGAGGTCCTGTTCAGTGACCCGGTCCCGAATCTGTACTCCATTGAGCATTATTTGGCGTGCCCTCTTCCGGTGAGGTCCCCGCGTATTCCGCTGCACTACTATCAGGGTTTTGTGGGCTGTGAGCGCGATGGGCAGTTGTGCTGTGTGCTTTTGTTGGGTTCGAATGTGGTGCCGGTGCGGCTGTGCGGTGCCGCGGTTGAACACGCCGCCGTTGAACACGCTGAACACGATGCGGATTCTCATGGCGCCGACTCTCACGTTGCTGAAGCGGCGGATGCCCCCGCTCTGGATGCTACGGCGCTCGCGCATCGTGACGCGCTGGCTCAGCTGCTACTGCAGGTGGGTTCTCGCCTGGATTCCATGTTCGGTGAGAGCGCCTTCGTGATGCCCCTGTGGACGCGCATGCAGGAGCTGTGCGAGCAGACTCGCGGCGATAAGAGCCCGCTACTGCAGATGCTGCAGCCGAGCCTGGGTGACGGTTGTGATCACCGTGCGCGGGTTCTGTCGGAGCGCCCCAATCAGCCGCTGCTGTATCTGCCGCCGGAGAAGGACCTCGCCCGCTTCTACGCCGTGGAGCTTCCTGAGCTGCCGGCGCACCTGCCCGCGCCTCTCAAACCCGTGCCCATCAAACCCGAGCCCCTCAAGCCGGGGGAGAGTCCCGCCGGGGCTGTCCAACTCAGCGGTGAGGCTGCCGGGTATGCACGCCTCGCCACCTCCGCGGACCTGGGGGAGCTTCTGCCCGCCGCCGCCGCCATGTTCACCGAGGAGGTCGGCTTCGACCCGATTGCCCGCTACGGTGACGGCTATGCGGCGCGCCTGCGCACGCTCATTGCCGGTCAGCGCAGCGCCATTGTCGCCGATGTGAACGGGCGGGTGATCTTCAAGGCGGATGCGGGCATCGTGAACCTGGACGCCGCGCAGGTGCAGGGCGTGTGGCTGCATCCGGACTACCGCGGCTACGGGCTGGCTAAGCCGTTCTTTGCCGCCGCCGCGCAGGTTCTGCAGCGCCGCTACCCGCATTTGAGCCTGTACGTGAACGACTACAACGCCCGTGCTCTTGCCATGTATCGGGGGACCGGTTGGGAGCAGATTGGGCAGTTCTCGACCATCATTTTTGAGCGCTAAACACGCCGAACCCTAAAACGCTATAAAATTAAAGACGACTGTGCCTATTTACGGCTCACCCGGTGAGCCTCGGGCACCCTACCTAAACCTATCGACCTTTCAAGGAGAATCGTGGTACTTCGCCTTTCCAACCTCTTCGTGCGCACTCTGCGCGAGGACCCCGTAGACGCTGAGGTCGCCAGCCACAAGCTGCTGGTCCGCGCCGGTTATATCCGCCGCGCAGCCCCCGGCGTGTACACCTGGCTGCCCCTGGGCCTGAAGGTACTGCGCAAGGTCGAGAGCATCATCCGCGAAGAGATGGACGCCATTGGTGCGCAGGAAGTTCACTTCCCCGCACTGCTGCCCCGCGAACCCTACGAGGCAACCAACCGCTGGGACGAGTACGGCGATAACCTCTTCCGCCTCAAGGACCGCAAGGGTGCAGACATGCTGCTGGCACCCACCCACGAGGAAATGTTCACCCTGCTGGTCAAGGACCTGTACTCCTCCTACAAGGACCTTCCGGTTTACCTGTACCAGATTCAGACCAAGTACCGCGATGAGGCACGCCCCCGCGCGGGTCTGCTGCGCGGCCGCGAGTTCGTCATGAAGGACTCCTACTCCTTCAACATTGACGATGAGGGCCTGAACGAGGCGTACATGGCGCACCGTGCCGCATACCAGCGCATCTTTGAGCGCCTGGGCCTGGAGATTGTCATTGTGACCGCACAGTCCGGCGCGATGGGTGGCTCCCGCAGTGAAGAGTTCCTGCACCCGACCCCCATCGGTGAAGACACCTTCGTGCGTTCCGCGGGCGGCTACGCGGCAAACGTTGAGGCCGTCACCACCGTGGTTCCCGAGGAAATCGAAATCACCGAGGACACCCCGGCGGCACTCGTTGTGGACACCCCCGACTCCGCCACCATTGAGACCCTGGTGGAGCGCATGAACGAACTGCACTCCGAGGTTACCGGCGGCACTCTGGAAGCTTCGCAGACCCTCAAGTGCTTCCTGGGCACCGTCATCACCCCCTCCGGCGAGCGTAAGGTCTTCGCCGTGGGCGTTCCCGGCGACCGTGCCGTGGACCTGGGCCGCGTTGAGGTCAACATCGGCGCCCTGCTGGGCATCGGCGGCGAGGTCGAGGTTGAGGCAGCCAGCGAAGAGGACCTGAAGGCATACCCGCAGCTGGTCAAGGGCTACGTTGGCCCCGGCCTGAGCCTGGACGCGCCCCTGTTCGGTGCGCACACCGAGGACGAGGATGCGGTAGCTTCCGCAACCGGCATCCCCTTCTTCGTGGACCCGCGCGTGGTGCGCGGTACCCGCTGGGTGACCGGCGCAAACGAAGAGGGCAAGCACGTGGCGAACCTGGTCTTCGGCCGCGACTTCACCGCCGACGGCGTGATTGAGGCGTGCGAGGTGCGCGAAGGCGACCCGGCACCGGACGGCTCCGGCGAACTGGTCGCAGCCCGCGGCATCGAGATGGGCCACATCTTCGCCCTGGGCCGCAAGTACGCTGAGGCACTGGGTCTGAAGGTCCTGGATCAGAACGGCAAGCTGCAGACCGTGACCATGGGCTCCTACGGCGTGGGCGTGACCCGCGCACTGGCTGCTATCGCCGAGGGCAACCACGACGAGAAGGGCCTGATCTGGCCGCGTAACCTGGCACCGGCAGACGTGCACATCGTCATCACCGGCAAGGACGCAGCATCCCACGAGTATGCTGAAGAGCTCAGCGCATCCCTGGAATCCGCCGGCCTGCAGGTCATGCTGGATGACCGCCCGAAGACCAGCCCCGGCGTGAAGTTCGGCGACGCCGAGCTGCTGGGTGTGCCCACCATCCTGGTGATTGGTCGCGGCTTCAAGGATGGCGTGCTGGAGCTGAAGGACCGCCGCAGCGGTGAAGCTCGCGAGGTGTCCGTCGAGAATGCGGTGGCTGAGGTCATCGCTGAGGTGCGCGGCGCCTAAGGTGCGCCACTAGCCCGCAGAGACGTATAACCGTCGCCACCTGCCCCGCCTCCCAAGAGGTGGGGCAGGGTAGGCGGCGGAAGAATGAAAGAAGAGAACTATGGCATATAAGCCGAAGCGTTCTGGCTCTAAGAAGAGCGCCCCGAATGCACGCGCTCGCCGTGCCGCATCCCGTGTGGCGAATGGTGTGAACACTTCCCGCACTCGCGTTGAAAGTGAGCCCGTGGTGGAGGCACCGGTGCGCGTGGGTACCCGCGCGATCCGTGAGGAAGAGGTTGCCGAGGCGATTGCCCCGGTTATCTCCGAGTTCTCGCTGGTGCTGGAGGGCCTGAAGATTTCGGGCCCGGCGGCGAACCGTACCGTGAAGATTACGGTGGACTACACCGCTGAGCGTACCGATTCGCTGTCGCTGGATTCCCTCGCGGAGATTTCCGGTGCGATTTCGAGCGCCCTGGACCGTGCGGATGAAAACGACGAGTTCTTCCCCTACGAGCTGGAGGTGTCCTCGCCCGGTGCTACCCGCGCCCTGACTGAGCGCCGCCACTGGGAGCGTGCCCGTACCCGCCTGATTGCGGTCACCGCACCCGACGGCACCGAGTACCTGGCGCGTCTGCACGAGGTGCAGGATGAGGGTCCGGTGCTGGCTCGTAAGAAGAACACGAAGAAGGGCCAGAAAGAGTCGTACCACGAGCCGTCTTTGCTTCCGTGGGAAAATATTGCTTCTGCTCACGTCGAGATTGACTTCAATTCGCCTGCTGAGCCGGTAGAATAGAGTTATTAAAGCTTCAGGCACGGGGTGCTCCGTGCCAGGTATATACCGTTCGGGAGCCGGGGCGCATTAAGCGTCCCGGCGCCGTGCTAACTGGGAAAGGCTGAAAAGCGTGGAGGATATTAAAACTATTGACCTGGGCGCACTGCGCGCATTGGCGAAGCAGCGCTCTCTCGTCATGGAGGAGCTCTTCACCCTGGTTGAGAACGCCCTGCTGCTCGCGTACATGAAGCAGCCCGGCGCTATTAAGGGCTCTCGTGCCGTCATCGACCGCACCACCGGCGAGTTCGTCATTCTGGCTCCTGAGCTTGATGAGGACAACCAGAAGATTGACGAGTTCGACGATACCCCGAACAACTTTGGCCGTATCGCTGCCGCAACCGTCCGTCAGGTTCTGTCGCAGCGTCTGCGTGACGCTGAGGACGCATCTGTTCTGGGCGAGTTCAAGGACCGTGAGGGCACCCTGGTGTCCGGCGTGATTCAGCAGGGCAACAACCCGCGTATGGTTCAGGTTGACCTGGGCACCGTTGAGGCTGTTCTGCCCAGCAACGAGCAGGTTCCGGGCGAGAAGTACCCGCACGGTACCCGCCTGCGCGCCTACCTGGTGGAGGCTCGCCGCGGCCCCAAGGGTCCCTCGATTGTGGTTTCTCGTTCGCACCCGAACCTGGTTCTGCGCCTGTTCGAGCACGAGGTTCCCGAAATCTCTGAGGGCCTGGTTTCCATTAACTCCATCGCACGTGAAGCTGGCCACCGCTCCAAGATTGCTGTGTCCGCGAAGAACCCGACCATTAACGCTAAGGGTGCGTGCATCGGCGATATGGGTGCCCGCGTGCGTGCGGTTGCTGCCGAGCTGAACGACGAGAAGATTGACATTGTCGACTACTCGACCGATCCGGCAACCTTCATCGCTGCGGCGCTGTCCCCGGCGAAGGTCACCGAGGTCATTATCGCGAACCCGCGTGAGTACTCCGCTCGTGCCGTGGTTCCGGACGATCAGCTGTCCCTGGCTATCGGCCGTGAGGGTCAGAACGCACGTCTGGCAGCGAAGCTGACCGGCTGGCGTATCGATATTCTCTCCGAGTCCAAGTACGCTCAGGTTCGTGCCGAGGAAGAGGTTGCAGCTCGCGTGGCTCGTAGCCTGGCTGAAGAAGCAGAAGAAGAGTCCGCACAGGACGCTGAATAAGCATTAGCCCCGGTGAGGGGCGTATCCCGCGGCATATCCTTTTGATGCAGGCGCAAGAGATCGGGCAGGAACGTGCCCGGTGTTCTTGCGCCTGCGTCACAGTTTTGCCCATGATTCTTAAAAACGGGATACACTATTAAGATGTGCCGGTGTGTAACCGGGCGCTTTAACGCGCCCTCGCACACACCGGATAGAGCATCACGAATGTACTGCGAACGCGGTTCTGCACACACGCTAGAGAGGGGAGAGGACCATGAGCAATCACGACCTCACCGCAACCTCCGAAGCGTTTGGAGGACCGGTCCGCACCTGCATCGGATGCCGTGCCCGCGATGAACAGCGCAACCTGTTGCGCATCGCCCGCACACCCGTCACGTCTGCTACCGAGCAGGCGGACACCCCGCCCTATCAGCCCGATACGGCGGGAACTATGCCCGGACGAGGCGCTTGGATCCATCCGAGCGAAAAGTGCGTAGCCGCTCTGCAGAAAAAGAACGGTCTGGCGCGCGCCTTCAAAAAAGCGGTCCCTGCAGCCCAGTTGCAGGCGTGCTGTGAGCAGATTCGAGCCGTGATTGCGGACTCGACCCCCTCGTAGACGCTTTTCGGGTATATGCCCTCTGTAAGTCAACGAGTTTGACGACTTCTTATCTGAAAGCGAGTCAGAAAACTGATGGATATCTAATGAGTGCCGCGAAATGAGTACCCTTTCGTGCTCACCCACCGGCAATTTCACGAATTGGCGCGCCTTCGGGCGTGCACCCCGTAAACATTAGTGTCCGCACCATTCCCGGTGCGGACCGGGAATGGAGAAAATTTGGCTCAGCCTCGAGTACACGAGTTTGCTAAAGAAGTAGGCGTACCTTCCAAGGAAGTTATCGCCAAGCTCAAGGATATGGGCGAGTTCGTTAAGAGCTCCTCTTCCACCCTGAACCCCATGGTTCTGAAGAAGCTGCGCGCGGAATTCCCCGCCGCAGCCGCTAAGCCTGCCGCAAAGGCAGGTCCCGCAGAGTCGGCCGCTAAGCCGGCTCCCAAGCCTGCAGCGGCTAAGCCTGCAGCTAAGCCGGCACCCAAGCCCGCAGCGGCAAAGCCTGCAGCTAAGCCGGCACCCAAGCCCGCAGCGGCAAAGCCTGCCGCTAAGCCGGCACCCAAGCCCGCAGCTGAGAGCGCAGCTCCCAAGCCTGTAGCAGCTAAGCCTGCCGCAAAGCCGGCAGCAGCACCCAAGCCCGGCGGCCCCCGCCCGGGTAACAACCCCTTCGCATCCCAGCAGGGCATGGCACGCCCCGAGGCTGCACCGAAGCCGGCAGCACCCAAGCCTGCCGCTCCGAAGCCCGGCCCCAAGCCCGGCCCCAAGCCCGGTCCTCGCCCCGGTAACAACCCCTTCGCATCCCAGCAGGGTATGAAGCGTAACGGCGGCGACTCCCAGCGTTCCGGCGGTCCCCGTCCGGCACGTAACGGTCGTCCCGGTGGTAACGGTGGCGCACGCCCTGGCGGTAACGGCGGTCCTCGCCCCGCAGGTGGCGCACGTCCCGGTGGTAACGGCGGTCCCCGCCCGGCAGGTGGCGCACGTCCCGGTGCACCCCGTCCGGCTGGTGGCGGTGGCGCACGCCCGAACCCCTCGATGATGCCCAAGGTTTCCAACGTTGGTGGCGGCGCGTCCGGCTCCAACAACGGTGGCGGTAACGGTGGCGGCGGCGCACGTCGCGGCGGCGGTTCCGGTGGCTTCAACCGCGGTCCGGGTCGTCCCGGCCCCGGCGGTCGCGGCAATGCACAGGGTGCATTCGGTCGCGGCGGCTCCAAGCGTAAGGGCCGCAAGTCCAAGGCAGCTCGCCGCCATGAGCAGGAGCAGCTGAACGCACCGGCACCCGGTGGCGTGGTTGTTCCTCGCGGCGACGGCTCGACCGAGATTCGTCTGCGCCGCGGTGCGTCCATCATGGACTTCGCTGAGAAGATTGGCGCAAACCCGGCATCGCTGATTACGGTTCTCTTCCACCTGGGTGAGATGGCTACCCAGACTCAGTCCCTGGACGAGGAGACCTTCGAGCTGCTGGGTGCTGAACTGGGCTACGTCATCAAGATCGTTTCCCCGGAGGATGAGGAGCGCGAGCTGCTCGAGTCCTTCGACATCAACCTCGAAGCCGAAGCAGAAGCTGAGGGCGAGGATGTTCTGGAGGTTCGTCCCCCGGTCGTTACCGTCATGGGTCACGTTGACCACGGTAAGACCCGCCTGCTGGACGCTATCCGTAACACCAACGTCATTGAGGGTGAAGCCGGCGGCATTACCCAGCACATTGGTGCATACCAGGTCCACACCACCGTTGAGGGTGAAGACCGCGCGATTACCTTCATCGATACCCCCGGTCACGAGGCGTTCACCGCTATGCGTGCCCGTGGTGCGAAGGTCACCGACGTGGCGATCCTCGTGGTCGCAGCGGATGACGGCGTTATGCCCCAGACCGTTGAGGCACTGAACCACGCGCAGGCAGCTAACGTGCCGATCGTGGTTGCTGTGAACAAGATTGATAAGGAAGGCGCGTCCCCGGAGAAGATCCGTGGCCAGCTGACCGAGTACGGTCTGATCCCCGAAGAGTACGGTGGCGACACCATGTTCGTGGACGTCTCCGCTCGCAACGGCACCAACATCGACGAGCTGCTCGAGGCTGTCACCCTGACCGCTGACGTGCTTGAACTGACCGCTAACCCGAACAAGGAAGCACGCGGCGTTGCTATTGAAGCAAACCTGGACAAGGGCCGCGGCGCGGTCTGCACCGTCCTGGTTCAGTCCGGTACCCTGCGCGTCGGTGACGCTATTGTTGCCGGTGTGGCTCACGGTCGTGTTCGTGCAATGTTCGATGAGAACGGTCAGGCTGTGAAGGAAGCTGGCCCGTCCCGCCCCGTTCAGGTGCTGGGTCTGTCCACCGTTCCTCGTGCAGGCGACACCTTCCTCTCTACTGAGGAAGAGCGTACCGCTCGTCAGATCGCTGAGAAGCGTGAGGCTGCTGATCGTAACGCTCAGCTGGCTAAGCGTCGTAAGCGCGTGACCCTCGAGTCCTTCGACGCCGCTGTGGCTGAGGGCAAGATGGACACCCTGAACCTGATTATTAAGGGTGACGTCTCCGGTGCTGTGGAAGCACTGGAAGAGTCCCTGATGAAGATCGACGCCGGTGGCGACGAGGTTCAGCTGCGCGTCATCCACCGTGGTGTGGGTGCTATTACCCAGAACGACGTGAACCTGGCAACCGTGGACAACGCGGTGATCATCGGCTTCAACGTCCGCCCGGCAGAGCGCGTTGCAGAACTTGCAGACCGCGAAGGCGTCGAGATGAAGTTCTACTCGGTCATCTACCGTGCGATTGAGGAAATTGAGCAGGCCGTCAAGGGTATGCTCAAGCCCGAGTACGAGGAAGTGGAGCTCGGCTCCGCAGAGATCCGCGAGGTCTTCCGCTCCTCCAAGTGGGGCAACATCGCAGGTTCGATCGTCAAGAACGGCATCATCAAGCGCAACGCCAAGGCACGCCTGGTGCGCGACGGTTCCGTGGTGGCAGACAACCTCACCATCGAGTCGCTGCGTCGTTTCAAGGACGACGCTACCGAGGTTCGCGAAGGTTTCGAGTGTGGTATTGGCCTCGGCTCCTTCAACGACATCAAGGAAGGCGACATTATCGAGACTTGGGAGATGCGCGAAAAGCCGCGTGTCTAAGGCTCACACGCTGATGCGCCCGTCACCCGCTAGTGTTCCCGCACCTGCAGGCTCCTAAAACTGGAGCTGGCGGGGCGGATGCTGGCGGGGCGGGCGCTTCCGCATTACCTGGAACGCCTCCGCGGCACCCCGAGTGTTCGCGGAAGCACCACGAGATTTCAAGGAGAAACACATGGCTGATGCAGCCCGCGCGGCACGACTTGCCGACCGCATCAAGGTAATTGTGGCGAAGGCGCTGGAGCGTCGTGTTAAGGACCCCCGCCTCGGTTTTGTGACCATTACCGACGCCCGCGTGACCAACGACCTGCAGCACGCAACCCTCTACTACACCGTGTTCGGTTCCGAAGAGGACGCCGCAAACACCAAGAAGGCGCTGGAATCCGCTAAGGGTATTCTGCGCTCCGAGGTGGGCAAGAACATTACTGCCCGCCTGACCCCCACCCTGACTTTCGTCGCTGACGAGGTTCCCGAGAACGCCTTCCACATTGAGGCGCTTCTGCGTGAGACTCGCGAGCGCGACGCCAAGCTGGCAGCCGCTGCCGAGGGCGCCGAGTATGCTGGTGAGGCTGACCCCTACAAGAAGGATGAGCCTGCCGAGGGTGAGGACGCCTAAGTGGCGAAGAAGCAACCTCAGGGCCCGTCCGGCCTGATGGTCATTGATAAGCCCGCCGGGATGAGCAGCCACGACGCAGTCTCTCAGATGCGTCGTATTGCTGGCACCCGGCGGGTTGGTCACGCCGGTACGCTGGATCCTGCCGCGACCGGCGTGCTGATTTTGGGCATCAATAAGGCGACGAAGCTGCTGACCTACCTGGTCGGTCAGGATAAGACCTATGACGCGACAATCCGCCTGGGCATTGAGACGCTGACCGAGGACGCCGAGGGCGAGCACACTGCCGCCCACCCGGACGCGGTTGAGGCGCTGACCGGTATGGACGCTGAGCAGATGCGTGCGCGCATCCTGGAGGCTGTGGCGCAGTTGAGCGGCGATATTCTGCAGGTTCCTTCTGCGGTGTCCGCTATTAAGATCAACGGTGTTCGTTCGTATGCGCGTGTGCGTAGCGGTGAGCAGGTTGAGTTAGCGGCGCGTCCGGTGACGATTAGCGAGTTCACGGTACATTCCATCAACCCTGGTTTTGCCGAGTACGTGATTGAGGACCCCAAGAACGAGGGCGAGCACACGGCAACCTCGGTTCCCGTGATTGACTGCCAGGTGACGGTCTCGTGCTCCTCGGGCACCTACATTCGTGCTCTGGCTCGTGATCTGGGCAAGATCCTGGGCACCGGCGGTCACCTGACGGCTCTTCGCCGTACCCGTGTGGGTGCTGTGGTGCTTGAGGATGCCGCCGATTTGGCGCAGTTGAAGCAGCGCCGCGAAGAGTCGGAGGCACCGCTGGAAGATTTGCCGCTGCTACCCCTGGAGGAGGCGGCACGCCGTATCTTTGGTGCGCGTGAGCTCACGGCTGCGGAGGCGAGCGATATTTCCTATGGCCGCCGTATTAGCCCCAGCGGCGACGGTTCCGTGGTGAAGCGTGCCGCTCACGCGAGCGCGGATGAGTCCGGCGCGGTGCAGCACGCCAGCGTTGAGGGTATTGTGGCGGGCTTCGCCCCGGACGGTACCCTGGTGGCTCTGCTGGAGAATAAGAAGCAGCGCGGGAAGGTGCTGGCTGCCCCGGTGCTGGTTTTTGAGGCGAATCGTTCCTTCAACTAGGCGTTGAGGCATTATGATGGGCGAAGAGGGTTCGGCGTTTGCACCTGCCTAAGCCTGATTCCTCAAGCCTGATTGATTCAGCGCCCTATTGAACGTGCGCCCTCATTCAACGCGCTAACGTAAACATCCCTGAACACACATGACTACTCGTGCGGGTGCCGCCCGGCCCTGCTGAAGGAGAGAAGATGAGCGAGAACCAGAGCTCCGCTAAGAAGGCGAGTGAGCCTCGTACCGCGCCGGTACCCCGAGTGGAGTCTGCACAGGCTGAAGCTACCGTAACCGGGGCTGCTACTCAGAGCGGTGCCGCGAAGGCTGCCGGTGCTAAGAACGCTGAGCCTATTTCTGCGGCGAAGGCACCCGAGGGTGTTCGCGTAGCCGCACCGGCGTCCGGCGATAAGGCGTCGCAGAAGGCCGATAAGAAGGCTGAGAAGAAGGCAACCCGCGAGGCGTTTGCCCGCCCCAAGAGCCTTGAGGAGGCGGCTAAGCCTCAGAACCGTGCGGCGTTCCGCGCGGCGGTGGCGCTGTACGGTCTGTTCATGATTGCGTACGGTGTGTGGCAGGTTCTGGGCGGTGTCCGCGTCATTCCGGATGCGCCTCAGGACTTTGCGAACGCCTCGGTGCAGTCGAACTACGTGTTCTTCGCGGCAGCCTATGTGGGTGTGGGCCTGTCCTTCGTGTTCATTGCCCTGAAGTTCAAGTGGGTGAACATGCTCGTGTTCTCCTGCCTGGTGGTTTTCTTGGGCGGCGTGGGTCGTATCCTGTCGTGGGCGTTCTTCGGCACCCCGCACTGGTCGCTGATCGTGCTGATGGTGACTGAGCTTGTGATTCCTCCGTGCCTGCTGGTGTGGTACGGCTGGATTAACAAGTCCAATAAGATTCGCGAGGAGATGCTGAAGGCTTCTCGTAACCAGGCTCGTAAGTAGTCGTAACGCCCGGGAAGGTTCCTGCCGCACGGTGGGGTGCCTGCCCGGGCTTTCTTATGGGTGGGTGCTGCGCATGGATTTTCCAGGTGCTGAGGCTGCACAGTTGCGTGTTAGATACCCCGCCGCATCCGCAAAAGTGGGGGAGAAGGCACCGCCTGCGAGGGGCGCCGTTCCATTCCCTGTTGATTCCCGTTTTGAATTCTGCATCCTGCCGCCTGTGGTCTAGGATGGATAGGTACATTTATCTTTTTCAGGAGAGCCCGTGACCCTCTACACCGCTTTGAGCGAGGTCCCCGCCGGCTACGGCCCCTCGGTCGTGACCATCGGCAATTTTGACGGCGTGCACCGTGGACATGCCCGCGTGATTTCGCGCGTGGTCTCCCTTGCTGAAGAGCACGGTTTGAGCTCTATCGCGGTCTCTTTTGACCCGCACCCGATGCAGGTGCACCGTCCCGAGGTGACCCACCACGACATCATGGGTCAGGGCTCGCGCCGCTACTTCATGTGCCTGCTGGGCCTGAACGACTACCTGCTGCTGAACTACAACCTGGAGTTCGCTGCGCAGACCCCCGAAGAGTTCGTGAAGACCACCTTCGTGGATGCGCTGAACGCGCGTTTCGTGGTCATTGGTGACGACGTGCGCTTTGGCAAGAACAACTCCGGCGACCTGAACACCATGCGTGAGCTGGGGGAGAAGTACGGCTTCGAGGTCGTGGTCGTTGAGGACCTGATGGTGGATGAGAACACCCGCTGCTCCTCGACCCGCATCCGCCAGCTGCTGTTGGAGGGCGATATGCCCGCCGCAACCGAGCTGCTGGGCCGCCACCACATGATGGCTGGTGAGGTTGTGCACGGTCTGGCGCGTGGCCGCGAGCTGGGCTTCCCGACCGCGAACCTTGAGCTTGAGGCGCGCGGCCTGATTCCCGCCGACGGCGTGTACGCCGGCTGGCTCGTGGATGAACACGGTAACCGTCACCCCTCCGCTATTTCGGTGGGTACCAACCCGACCTTTGACGGTATTGAGCACCGCCAGGTTGAGGCGCACGTGATTGACCGTCCCGAGGAGCGCGTGGAGGATTTCAACCTGTACGGTCAGCGTGTGCTCATTGAGTTCGTGAAGCGTCTGCGTCCGATGGTGGCGTACACCGGTGTTGAGGCGCTGATTGAGCAGATTAACGATGACGTGGTGCAGACCCGCGAGGTGCTGGCTGAGGATGCGAAGAACTACTGTCCGCCGGAGTGCCCGGTACAGGCGGAAGTGAAGCATCCTCATCTCTAGAGCAACAGCCTGCGCTCATAGCTTTTGCCTTTAACGGCTTTGAAGCCCCGACGGCAGATTTTCGGATCTGCCGCGGGGCCTTTGCGTACCCGACCGGATGCGCAAAAGCGGGCACCTTCTTCGCACCTGACCGCCCGCGCCTTCCGACGAAACCTCGTGCCCCGCACGCCTTGACGTTCTGCGCTGCACGCCTTGACGTTCTGCGCCTCCCGTGAGGCACCCCTGTTTTAGTCGTCCCCGTTTTAAGAGAAGATAGAGTCATGGAAAAAATGAACGTCGAATCCTTCAACCTCGACCACCGCGCCGTGGCGGCACCCTACGTGCGTATCGCGGACCGCAAGGTTCTGCCCGGTGGCGACACCCTCATCAAGTACGATATCCGCTTCACTCAGCCGAACACCGCGCACCTGGAAATGCCGACTGTGCACTCCATCGAGCACCTGAGCGCCGAGCACATGCGCAACCACACCGACCGTCTGATTGACTTCTCCCCGATGGGCTGCCAGACCGGTTTCTACGCGCTGACCCTGGGCCTGGAGCCCGAGGAGTTCTTCCCCATCCTGGAAGCAACCCTCAACGATATCCTCAACGCGACCGAGGTTCCGGCAGCGAACGAGGTGCAGTGCGGTTGGGGTGCCAACCACACCCTCGAAGGCGCGCAGGCTGCGGCTCGCGAGTTCCTCGCGGCACGCGATGAGTGGGCTCAGGTGATGGCGTAATGAGCGCACAGATCCCTGACGCTTTCGCATCCGCCTTCAACCCGGTGGACTTTGACCCGAACGCTTTCGACCCGGCTGAGGCGTTCAACAGCATGTTTGAGCTGATGGACGGCATGTCCAACGCCATCATTATTCAGGTGGCAATGGATGAGGAACTCGCACCTTTCCTGAAGGTGACCGAGGAGCTGCAGCCGTCCTTCACCGAGGGGGCGGCGGTATTCCATCCGCGTTACCTGCAGGTGGGTGAGGACCAGGTTCCGCTGCTGCTGGTTCGCTCCAAGATCGGTCTGGTGAACGCGGCGAGCGCCGTCACCGAGGCGATCAGCTACTCCTCGAACTGCCTGGGCGTCATTAGCGCAGGTACCGCCGGCGGTTTGGCTCGCGGCATTAACGTGGGCGACGTGCTGATTGGCGAGAACTACACCTACACTGACGCCGACGCGACCGCCTTCGGTTACGCGCGCGGCCAGGTTCCGGGCATGCCCGAAAGCTACGACGGCCAGGCGGACGAGTGGCAGGATGCTCTGGAGCATGCGCTCGCCGCACTTGAGCCGGTGCGTGAGCAGGCTGAGAGCGTGTGGGAGGTGCGCCGCGGCCAGATGCTGGCGGGTAACTCCTTCGTAACCGCCCACAACGTGAAGGACACCCGCGAGGCGTTCGAGGGCGCCATCAGCACCGATATGGAGACCACCGCTATTGCGCAGGTCTGCCACAACTACGAGATTCCGTTTATCGGAGTGCGTTGCGTGTCTGATCTGTGCGGCCCGGAGGCTGACCAGGACTTCCACCTCTCCGTGGACGTGGTGGCTCCTCGTTCGGCTCGTTACGCGCTGCAGCTGGCCGCTGAGCTGTGGACCGAGGCGCAGCTGGAGGCGCTGGAGCTGGCTCTCTAAAGTTCTAGAGCATGCGGCACGATGTGAGCTCGCATGCGGCAAGTGCCGGGGCGTGAACCTGAATGGTTTGCGCCCCGCTCTTTGCGCCCCGGTCCTTTTATGCCGGTCTTTTTGTACTGGTTTTTGTACCCCAGTCTTTTTCTGATTAGGCACTTTGATGTACCCGGTCCGTAAGAAACGCAGAAATATTAACCGTGGTGAATATACATTCTGTGTGTCGTGGAGTACTATGAATGAGGAAACTGTCCGATCTCACAGAGGAGTACGTCGTGAAGTTCTGCCCGACTCTCGCCTCCGTCACCGGTCTGCTCGGTGGCTACAAGGTTGCATCTAGCACCGGCATCCGCCCGCTCGGTGGCGCTATCCTGGCACTGTGCGGTGCCGTGGCTTACAAGAATTGGAAGCGTAAGGCTGGCGCAGGCCGTGCCACCTTCCTCACCGCTGTCTACCTCGGCGCGTTCGGCGCCGCTCATCCGCTCGCCAAGAAGCTTGGCGCGTGGCCTGCAGTCTACACCGTGACTGCTGCAACCGCTCTGTGCTCTATCGTCATTGGACGTAAGCGACAGAAGTAGTCTTTGACGAAAAGACGGCGGAAAGGCAACGTTGCCTTCCCGCCGTCTTTTGCGTTCCCTCCCACCGTACCGGTTGGGTGGGGATGCGCCGGGGCGACGCGCGAAGGCAACACCTTCCGCGCAACGCCCCATTACTCGATGGGGAGTGAATCAACCGGTACCGCTCTCAGCCACCTGCTGAGCTGCGGCACCGCCCGATAAGTTTCCCCGCCACCGGCGGGTACACCCCACGAGGTAAAGGAAAAGAAGAAGATGAATACCACTCCGGACTCATCCCCGGTACAGCAGGGCGTAGCTGAGGCTACCTCCGAGAGCCCGCAGCTAGCGCGTGGACTCTCCCTGCGTCACATCATGTTCATCGCCCTCGGCTCCGCCATCGGCACCGGCCTGTTCTACGGTTCGGCATCCGCCATTCAGCTGGCGGGCCCCTCCGTGCTGCTTGCCTACGTTATTGGCGGCGCGGCAGTGTTCATGGTGATGCGCGCAATGGGCGAACTCGCCCTGGCGCACCCGGTCTCCGGAGCGTTCTCCGAATACGCGACCCGCTACCTTGGACGCTGGGCGGGTTTTGTGACCGGCTGGACCTACGCCCTGGAGATGGCGCTGGTCGCCATTGCGGACGTCACCGCCTTTGCCGTGTACATGAAGTTCTGGTTCCCGAACAGCCCCTCCTGGATTTGGATCGTCTCGGTTCTGCTGATTCTGCTCGCCATTAACCTGGCGAAGGTCAAGGCGTTCGGCGAAACCGAATTCTGGTTTACCCTCGTGAAGGTCAGCGCCATTGTCGCCATGATTGTTGGCGGTATCGCCCTGCTCTTCGTGGGTGTGCAGGCGCACGACTCCGTGGCGCCCTCCGTCACGAACCTCTGGGCTCTTGAAGGCGGCTTCTTCGCGAACGGATTTACCGGCTTCCTCGCCTGCTTTACCGTGGTGATGTTTGCCTTCGGTGGTATCGAGAACATCGGTATTGCCGCCGGTGAGGCGAAGGACCCGCGCACCTCGATTCCCAAGGCGATTCGCACGGTGCCGTTCCGCATCCTTATCTTCTACATTCTGACCCTGTCGGTCATCATGTCCCTGTACCCCTGGTACTCGGTGACGAAGGCGAACTCGCCGTTCGTGCAAATCTTTGAGGGCCTGGGCATTCCGGCTGCCGCTTCGATCATTCCGGCTGCCGCTTCGATTCTGAACGTGGTCATCATTACCGCCGCCATCTCTGCGCTGAACGCGGACGTGTACGGTGCCGGCCGCATGATGTACGGCCTGGCGAAGCAGAACCTGGCGCCGGCTTCCTTTGCGAAGGTTACGAAGAACGGTGCGCCCTGGATGACCACCCTCATCATGGTGCTGGTTATGGCGGTCGGTGTGATCGTGAACGTGCTCTTCGAGAACGCGTTCGAGGTGGTCGCCTCCCTGGCAACCTTCGCGACCGTATTCGTATGGGTCATGATTCTGCTGGCGCACATTGCCTTCAAGCGCAGCGGCGCCGATACCGAGGCGCAGCCGGTACGCCAGCCCCTGTGGCTGAGCTACCTGGCGTTGGTGTTCATGATCTTTATCGTGGTGCTCTTCGGCTGCTTCGCCGACACCCAGCTGGCGCTGGTGATGGGCGCAATCTGGTGCCTGTTCCTGCTGGGCTACTACCGCCTCATGGTGGTGCGCGCTCGCGCTGAAGCAGCAGAAGCATAGGGAGTAGAAGC
Organism: Rothia mucilaginosa; assembly: GCA_963534775.1. Taxonomy (GTDB): domain Bacteria; phylum Actinomycetota; class Actinomycetes; order Actinomycetales; family Micrococcaceae; genus Rothia; species Rothia mucilaginosa_D. Next base: position 39,682 of record CAUSUH010000008.1, read on the forward strand.
GCAGACACCGAATAAACGTAGAGCCACTGAATAAACGTAGAGCCCGGTGCGAGGACTCGGCGTGAGAACCCGGTGTGAGAACCCGACTGCAAAGCCCGGCGACCGGTAGTGTGATGAGCTACCTGTTGCCGGGCTTCTGCTCATCCTTCCACGAAAGCGCCCCGGTAGCGTAGAATGGGAAGAACGCGTCTGCAGTCCGCAGTAGACGACGTGTATTACAGGGCGTAAGCCCACCACCCGGCGGCAACCGTCCGTACGGGACGTATGCGGTACTAACTCTAGGAGTTAAAAGTGGCACTGGATCCCGCTGTCAAGCAGGCAATCATCAAGGAATACGCAACCCACGAGGGCGACACCGGTTCGCCCGAGGTTCAGATTGCAGTTCTGTCTCGTCGTATCGCCGACCTGACCGAGCACCTGAAGTTCCACAAGCACGATCACCACTCCCGTCGTGGCCTGATGATCCTCGTTGGTCGTCGCCGCAACATGCTCGGCTACCTGAAGAGCGTCGACATCGAGCGTTACCGTTCGCTGATCGAGCGCCTGGGTCTGCGCCGATAAAACAGGAGCGTCTTGACGCTTTTGTGGTGATTAATCGCCTTTAGGCGGTGTGTGCGGACGTGCTGTCAGCACTACCAACCCTCCATCACGGAGGCGGGTAGCGCCAGCGCGTCCGTACTGCCGCGTTGAGGGGCGCATCTTCCGCTCGCTAGAATCCCGCGAGATTCTAACGCTCGAATCCAAAGCGAGATTCCGGCGCTAGAGTCCACCGCTAGATTCCACAGCGAGAAATCGTGAGAAGATGCCGCCTCACCTGAAAGAAAGAATAGAAGGCCGTGCCGGCACACACGCCGCGGTCCTCGGTAGCGAATTACGGAATAACACCACCCCCACCACCTTGCCGACACACGTCGCGCACACACGGGATGTACAAGGTAGGGGAGAGGTGCCGTGGTTTCCTATCGAAGGCCGACTCGTGCGCCGTACGGCCTGCCAAGAAGAAAGAAGGAACCGTGGAAGGTCCCGAAATCAAGTTTGCTGAAGTCGAAATCGACAACGGCATTCACGGTAAGCGCCACGTGCGCTTTGAAACCGGCCGCCTCGCAAAGCAGGCTGCTGGCTCCGTCCTCGTCACCATCGATGACGAGACCACCCTGCTCTCCGCAACCGCAATCGGCAAGTCTCCCCGTGAGGGCTTCGACTTCTTCCCGCTGACCGTGGACGTGGAAGAGCGCATGTACGCAGCCGGCAAGATCCCGGCATCCTACTTCCGCCGCGAAGGCCGCCCCAGCACCGAGGCCATTCTGGCAGCCCGCCTGATTGACCGCCCGCTGCGCCCCGCCTTCACCAAGGGCATCCGCAACGAGGTGCAGGTCGTCGTGACCGTCCTGACCTACAACCCGGACGAAATCTACAACACCTTCGCGATTAACGCGGCTTCGGCATCGACCTCCCTGTCCGGTGCGCCGTTCAACGGCCCCATCGGTGGCGTGCGCATGGCACTGATTGACGGCCAGTGGGTCTGCTTCCCCAAGTACTCCCAGCTGGAAAACGCTGTCTTCGACATGGCTGTTGCAGGCCGTATCGTCACCAAGGCTGACGGTACCGAAGATGTGGCCATCATGATGGTCGAGGCTGAGGCCACCGACAACTCCTGGAAGCTCATCAAGGAGGACGGCCAGACCGCCCCCACCGAAGAGGTCGTCGCCCAGGGTCTAGAGGCCGCTAAGCCCTTCATTGCCGCCCTGTGCAAGGCTCAGTCCGACCTGGCAGCCCGCGCCGGTAAGCCCGCCCTCGAGCTGCCCTTCTTCGGCGGCCACGGCGAGGACGTGGACGCAGCCGTGAAGGAATTCGCCGCAGACCGCCTGGTCGAGGTGTACTCCATCGCCGGCAAGCAGGAGCGCGAAGCCGCCGCAGCCGAGCTGCAGGAAGACCTCAAGGAGGCTCTGACCGGCGAAGGTAAGGAATTCGAAGAGCGTTCCAACGAGGTCGACGTGGCATTCGCCGCCCTGACCAAGCACATCGTGCGCCAGCGCATCCTCACCGATCAGGTGCGCATCGACGGCCGCGGCCTGACCGATATCCGTCAGCTCACCGCCGAGGTTGAAATCCTGCCCCGCGTGCACGGCTCCTCCCTCTTCGAGCGTGGCGAGACCCAGATTATGGGTATCACCACCCTGAACATGCTCAAGATGGAGCAGCAGCTGGATTCCCTGCACCCGCTCAAGTCCAAGCGCTACATCCACCACTACAACTTCCCGCCGTACTCCACCGGTGAGACCGGCCGCGTGGGTTCGCCCAAGCGCCGCGAAATCGGCCACGGTGCACTCGCAGAGCGCGCAATCACCCCGGTGCTGCCCTCCCGCGAAGAGTTCCCCTACGCGATCCGTCAGGTCTCTGAGGCTCTGGGCTCCAACGGCTCGACCTCCATGGGTTCGGTCTGTGCATCGACCCTGTCCCTGCTGAACGCCGGTGTGCCGCTGCGTGCACCCGTTGCAGGTATCGCAATGGGCCTGGTCTCTGACGAGGTTGACGGCGAGACCCGCTACGCAGCCCTGACCGACATCCTCGGTGCGGAAGACGCACTGGGCGATATGGACTTCAAGGTGGCAGGTACCTCCGAGTTCGTGACCGCTATCCAGCTGGACACCAAGCTCGACGGTATCCCCGCATCCGTGCTCGCTGGTGCACTGACCCAGGCACGTGAGGCTCGCCTGCACATCCTCGAGGTGCTCGTCAGCGCGATTGACGCACCGGATGAGATGAGCGAGTTCGCACCGCGCATTATTTCCGTGAAGATCCCGGTCGCCAAGATCGGTGAGGTTATCGGCCCCAAGGGTAAGATGATCAACCAGATCCAGGAAGACACCGGCGCAGACATCTCCATTGAGGACGACGGCACCGTGTACATCGGCGCAGCCGACGGCCCCTCCGCCGAGGCTGCACGTTCGGCAGTGAACGCTATCGCTAACCCGCAGGTTCCCGAGGTTGGCGAACGCTACCTGGGTACCGTGGTGAAGGTGACCGACTTCGGCGCGTTCATCTCCCTGACCCCCGGTAAGGACGGCCTGCTGCACATCTCCGAGATGCGTAAGCTCAACGACGGCAAGCGCGTTGTTGACGCTGAGGACGTTGTCTCCGTGGGCCAGAAGGTCCAGGTGGAGATTACCAAGATTGATGACCGCGGCAAGCTCTCGCTGGCACCGGTTGTTGAGGGTGGCGACGACGAGTAGTCGTAACCCCCACTAAGTGATGAGGGGCGTTCGGCGCACCCGGTGCGGTTCACTCCCCGCCGGATGCACCGGGCGCCCCTTCGCTGTGCTTGCCCCCCGCATCTTTTGACGCTCACCCGCCCCACCAACTGTTGGACTGCCTACAGATAATAGGGCGGGAAAGCTTACCTTCAGACGTACCTGTTGAAAGGTTCTTCACTCTATGTCTATTTCCTTGCCCGTCGAGCTTGAGGCGATTGCCGAAGAGCTCAACTACGAGCACGGCCGCCTCATCTACGAGGGTGTGGGCGGTAACGAGGTGCGCCGCTCCATCCTGCCCGGTGGCGTACGCGTGATTACCGAAAAAATGCCCGGTACCCGCGGCGTATCCATCGGATTCTGGGTGGGAGTCGGCTCCCGCGACGAGGCCCCCGGCATGCTCGGCTCCACTCACTTCCTGGAGCACCTGCTGTTCAAGGGCACCGGCACCCGCACCGCCCTGGACATTGCATCCTCCTTCGACGCGGTAGGCGGCGAATCCAACGCGCTGACCGCTAAGGAGCACACCTGCTACTACGCGCGTGTGCTCGACGATGACGCACCCATGGCGGTGGACGTCATCACCGATATGGTCACCAACGCCCTGCTGGACCCGGCTCACCTGGAGCAGGAACGCGGCGTGATCCTCGAAGAGATCGCTATGGATCAGGACGACCCGACCGACGTTGCTTTTGAGAACTTCGTGGACCAGCTCATGGGCGAGAACCCGCTGGGCCGCCCCATTGGCGGTACCCCGCAGGAGATTACCGAGGTGCCGCGTGACGCCGTGTGGGAGCACTACAAGCGCTACTACACCCCGGACCGCCTGGTCATTTCTGCCGCCGGTTCGCTGGAGCACAGCACCATGGTCCGCCTCGTGCTGGAGGCGCTGACCCGCTACGGCTGGAACCTGCAGGAGGGCGTGGCACCGGCACCGCGTCGCGTGCGCACCGACAGCGGCATTGTTCCGCTGAGCGAGCTGCGTGAGGTGGAGAAGGGCTTCGAACAGACCAACATTGTGATGGGCTGCCCGAGCATTATCGCAGGGGATGACCGCCGCTACGCGATGAGCGTGCTGACCAGCGCGTTCGGCGCGGGCATGTCTTCGCGCCTGTTCCAGGAGATTCGCGAGAAGCGCGGCCTGGCGTACAGCACGTTTGCGTTCTCCGGTGCGTACTCGGATGCCGGCTACTTCGGCATGTACGCGGGCTGCCTGCCCGCTAAGACCGAGCAGGTGCGTGAGGTCATGGGTTACGAGTTCGATAAGCTCGCCACCGCCGGTATTACCGAAGAGGAGCTGACGAAGGTCCGCGGCCAGCTGGCTGGCTCCACCGTGCTCGGTAGCGAGGATTCGGGCTCGCGCATGTCCCGCCTGGGCCGTGCCGAACTGGATTCGGGTCTGTTCACCAGCACCGATGAGCTGCTGGAGAAGATCCGCGCGGTCTCCCTGGAGGAGGTTCGCGACCTGGCGGCGTACCTGGGGCAGCAGCAGATGATTACCACCATCGTGCGCTAACCCTCAACGCTTACGACACGAAAATGCCCGTTCCCACACCCCCAATGCGGGGGAGGGAACGGGCATTTTGTGTGCATCGGCATCTATCGAAGAGACGCTACCAAGAGGTACTTCCGGGTGCTTAGCCGCCCATGCTGTTGACGCTCAGCATGAGCGGCAGAACCTGAAAAGCTTCTGCTGAAAGCTACTTCTGCGCTCTACTTCTGCGCCTTGGCGATAGCCTCCATCAGCACCTGAGCGTAGAGTTCCTGACCGGCAGCCTCCGGGTGAACACCGTCAGAGGCCAGCAGACCGCTCTGAGTCTGCAGAGCCTGGCGAATCGTAGAGTTCCAATCCGCAATGACCACACGGTCGGGATGCTGAGCCGCAAACTCACGAATCTTACCGTTCGAGTAGTCAATCCAGGTCAGGTTGCGCGGACCGTAACCGGTGACCAGCACCAGCTTAGAATCGGAGGGCATAGCCGCCAGAACCTCGTCGAGCTGACCGTCCAGAATGGTCGAGTTCGCGGTCACCGACAGCACGAAGGTCTTACGAATCTGGCCGTTGGCACCCATGGATTTAATAATCGGCAGGGCCTTGGCGATGGTGCGCGCCTCCGCTGCATCAATCTGCGCCTCGGGCATCTTGTCGTACAGCTCGGGGGATACAGCCACCACAATGGAGTCACCCACAATGGTCACCTTCGAAGAATCCACCGAACCGGCTGCAGCCTTCGAAGCCGAAGGGCTAGCCGAAGCCTTCGCATCCTTACCGGCAGCAGAAGCACTCGGGTTTGCAGAGGCGCTCGCAGCCTGCGCCTCCTGACGAGCCTTCAGACGCTCAGCGGCGGCACGCTTGCCGTCCTCAACGGACTGCTGAGCGGTAGTCATTGCTGGAGCGGTGTGCACCGCCAGACCGGTCGAAGCAGCCGCCACAACAACGGCAAGAGCCACCGAAACCGGCAGGAACTTAGTGCGAGAGGACTGGAAAGCCGCCACCACACGGTTAGCGCTACCGCGGAAACCGTAACGGCGAATCGGGGTCTCAACCCAACGGTACGACATCTCCGCGATAGCGAAGGTCGCCACCAGAACGCCCACATTCACCAGCGGGGAACGGTCAGCACCCAGCAGGTAGTGCATGATGACAGCCAGCGGCCAGTGCCACAGGTACAGGCCGTAGGAACGCTCGCCCACCCAGCGCAGGGGAGCGAAGTTCAGCAGGCGGCGCAGCATCTCGGATGCGCCAGCAAGCATGTCGGGAAGCATGCCCTGAATCACGCCCAGCGCCAGTAGGGAGGCGCCGAACAGACCCCAGGGGATCGCACCGGGTGCTGACTCGGGAACCATAATTGCGTAGGGAATCAGCGCGAACAGGGACAGCCAGCTAATCATGACGCGGGCGAAGGCGACCAGGCCAAAGGGCTGAGCCACGCGGTACAGCACGGACTGCTGCAGCGGCGGGTACAGCGACCAGGGGCGCGCAAACGCCAGCAGGGCGCCGAGCAGCAGACCGTACAGGTGAGTGTCGGTGCCGTAGTAGACGCGGCTAATGGGTGCGCCGGATATCAGAAGAGCGGTAGCAACGCTCAGTGACGCAATAATGCCCAGCACCATAACCACGCTGAAGCGACGCCACGAACGGCGCAACAGCACGCCGGCACCAACAATCAGCAGCGGCCAGACCACGTAGAACTGTTCTTCCACTGCCAAGGACCAGAAGTTCGTGAAGAGCTCCGGGGAGGTCTGCGCGAAGTAGTCGTTACCGGCAAAAATGGAAATCCAGTTGGACGAGAAGGTCGCCGCACCGGCGAGCTGTCGGCCGAGGTTCACCTGAATATCGCCGCCAATGAGCAGGCTGACCGGTCCCATGACCAGAATCAGCAGGGTAATGGCGGGAAGCAGACGGCGGGCACGGCGAATCCAGAAGTTGCCCAGGGCAATTTTGCCGGTGAGCGCGCCTTCACGCAGAAGCAGGGAGGTAATCAGGAAACCGGAGATGACGAAGAAAATATCCACGCCGATCATGCCGCCGGGTAGTACGGTGGGCCAGAAATGGTACACCATCACGAGGAGCACAGCGATTGCTCGCAGGCCGTCCAGACCCGGCAGAATATATCGCCGGTTAGCCTCATCTGGACGCACGGAGGAGGTAAAGAGGGACTTCATACTGTCTGTGTACTCCGTAGGACGGAAATTATAGAAATACTTCCTAATTATATGGTTGCTATCTATAGATAACGTATTAAACGGCTTATATGACGGTTAGATTATTGCGTTTTTTATGCCGTTGAGGTTCCGTAGGGCATCTCACCCAGTGTGTGCGATGGCGTGCACCGCGCCCACACGGGGGATAATAGAGGCTGTACGCCGCAAAAGCCCCATAGTCGGGGTGCACAAAAGCTACGGAGGAGAGAATCATGGCCCACGAGGGCGACGAAAAAATCTGGAAGGTAGCGGTACTCGGTGCCGCAGGCCGTATGGGTTCCGAGGCGGTGCGCGCCGTCAACACCTCCGCAGACATGGACTTGGTGGCTGCTCTGGGCCGTGGCGACGACCTGCAGGAGCTGGTTGACGCCGGCGCAGAGGTTGTTATTGACCTGACCGTTCCCGAATCCAGCGAGGCGAATGTGCGCTTCGCGGTGGAGCACGGCATGCATGCGGTGGTCGGTACGACCGGCTGGACCCCCGAACGCCTAGACTCCCTGCGCGAGCTGCTGGTAGAGCACCCCGAGGTGGGTGTGCTCATCGCCCCGAACTTTGCGATTGGTTCGATCCTCGCCACCGAGTTCGCGGCGAAAGCGGCTCGCTACTTTGAGTCGGTAGAGATCATTGAGATTCACCACCCCAACAAGGTGGACGCCCCCTCCGGTACCGCTGTGCACACCGCCCGCAAGGTCGCCGCCGCCCGCGCGGAGGCTGGCGTGGGTGCAAGCCCGGACGCCACCACCTCCGATCCTTTGGGTTCGCGCGGTGCCGTGGTCGACGATATTCACGTGCATGCGGTGCGTCTGCGCGGTATGGTGGCTCACCAGGAGATTCTGCTGGGGGACCCCGGTCAGCAGCTGGTGATTCGTCATGATTCTTTTGACCGTACCTCCTTTATGCCCGGCGTGCTATTGGGTGTGCGTGAGGTGGCGGCGCATCCCGGTTTGAGCGTGGGCTTGGACGCCTACATGGATTTGTCCTAGGAGAGAGTATTGTCTGAACAGACTTCGCCTGAGAATTTGCAGGCATCTTCTGAGGCTCGTAGCCCCTGGTGGACTTCGCTGCGCCTGTGGAGCGTCTGCGCGTGCGTGCTGATGGTGCTGACCGTGCTGATTCTGCCGTTGCCGCTGACGGTGCGTGCCTCTATTTTGGGTGTGCTGATTTTTAGTGCCGTCTTCGTCGCGGTGGATGCCGGCGGTTGGGGTAAGACCTTCGCGGCGTTGACCTGCGCCCTGTTGACCCTGTACCTGGCGCATATCGCGCAGCAGGGCTTCGTGATGCTCACATCCGGTTCGGTGGCTGGCATTGTACTTGGCGCGGGTATGATTCTGCTACCGATTCTGGGTGCATGGGCGCTGGTGCGTGAGGTGCTTTTCGGCGCCCGTATTCAGCGTATGGCTCATGAGCTTGCGGCCTCGGGTGAGCTGGCGGAGGATACCCTGCCGCGCACCCCCTCCGGCCGTGTGGACCGTGAGGCTGCGGCGACGGAGTTTGAGAGCTTCGCGGCGGCGGTGGAGCAGGAGCCGAATAACTGGAAGGCGTGGTTCAACCTGGCGTGCATGTACGATGCGGGCGGCGAGCGCAAGCGTGCCCGCGCGGCGATGCGTAATGCGTGGGCGTTGCGTTCGGGCGGTCAGGCGAAGGGTATGCGTTAGGAGCTGCCGCGGTGGCCCATCCTCAATGCCGCATTTATTTTCGGTGTGCGGTTGGTAGATAGCGCCGAGGCTTCGCGCCCGGTTTCATAGCCCCTGCAGGTGAGCCTTCGCGAAAGTACCGCGGGTCTGGAAGAGTCCGAATAGTAGAACACTCTATGAGAATTTATGCATTCTATAGAGAAAATCTGCATTTGGGGCGTAGCCTGGAGATATGTCTGAGAACCTTTCGAACCCCGGTACTTTTGTTGAACCCGTCTTCGGTCGCCTCCTGACCGCAATGGTGACCCCCTTCGCGAAGGACGGCTCCGTTGACGAAAAGCAGGTCGTAGACCTGGCGAATCACCTTGTGGAGAACGGCCACGACGGCCTGGTGGTCTGCGGTACCACCGGCGAATACTCCACCATGACCGATGACGAGAATGAGCGCGTCTTCCAGATTGTGAAGGATACCGTCGGTTCTCGCGCGAAGATTATTGCCGGTGTTGGTTCGAACGATACCGCGCATACTATTGAGCTGGCGCACCGCGCCGAAAAGATTGGTGTGGACGGCCTGCTGGTCGTGACCCCGTACTACAACAAGCCGACTCAGCCGGGTGTCTACGCCCATTTTGCGACCGTTGCTCAAGCAACTGAGACCCCCGTCATGCTGTACGATATTCCGGGTCGTGCGGGCATCCCCATCGCACCCGAAACCTACCGTCGCCTTGCAGAAATTGATAGTATTGTAGCGGTGAAAGACGCTAAGGCAGACTTCGGTGCCGCAACCGAGGTCATGGCAACCACCGACCTGCACTACTACAGCGGCGACGACGGACTGACCCTTCCCTGGATGGCAATGGGCGCCGTCGGCCTCGTTTCGGTGACTGCACATGTGGCACCCGGACTCTTCCGTGCCCTCATTGATGCTGTCGTTGCACAGGACCTGGTGGAGGCGCAGCGTCTTCACCTGGAACTGACTCCGATTGTCCGAGCAACCATGGGCCGTGCCCCCGGTTGCGTTGCCGCCAAGGAAATTCTTTCCTGGCAGGGTGTGCTGGATGAGCCCGTCGTTCGCCTGCCGCACGTACTCTCCGAACCGGAGATTGCCCAGGCTATGCGAGCTGACCTGCTCTCCTCGAGCATCGCTCACACCCTGAAGAACGCCTAAACTTTGACGCCTACCCGCCGTACGCAATAGCGCGGGGAGCGTATATATAGAGGACTTCGGCTACCGTAACGCCCCGCCTTAGGGGTGCGTCATGTAGCCAACGGACGCGGACTCCGCACCTAACACTAGGTGAGGGGTCCGCTCTGGCGTATTGCCGCGGTTTACCGTCGATGATTCGGTCCCCACTCATACAGGGACTTACCTTAGGCAGAAGCACCCGCGCGCTACGCCCCGAATACTTTTCAATACTTTCGGTGATTTGGACGCACCGGCAGCACATCCGCAGCCTCGGCACATGAGAGCCGAATCAGCTGGAGTGCTTGCGGTACGAAGCGTCGCCTACGAATCACAGACATCACAAAAAACATAGAAGAAAGAGGAGACACACGATGAGCGTCTTTGAAGCGAATCTTCCCCTCCCGCCCCGCCTGAAGAAGGACACCCTGCGCGTGGTGCCCCTGGGCGGCCTGGGCGAAGTCGGTCGTAACATGACCGTGTACGAAATTAACGGCAAGCTACTGATTGTCGACTGCGGCGTGCTCTTCCCCGAAGAGTCCCAGCCCGGTGTGGACCTGATCCTGCCCGACTTCAGCTACATTGTTGACCGTCTGGACGACGTGGTCGCCATGGTTCTGACCCACGGCCACGAGGACCACATCGGCGCGGTTCCCTACCTGCTGCGCCGCCGCCCCGACATCCCCCTGGTCGGTTCTGAACTGACCCTGGCGCTGGTTGAGGCGAAGCTCGCCGAGCACCGCATCAAGCCCTACACCCTCGCGGTGAAGGAGCACCAGGTGGAGCGTTTCGGCCCGTTCGAGTGTGAGTTCGTTGCTGTGAACCACTCGATTCCGGATGCGCTGGCTGTCTACATCCGCACCCAGGCAGGTAAGGTCCTGCACACCGGTGACTTCAAGATGGACCAGCTGCCGCTGGACGGCCGCATCACCGACCTGCGCCACTTCGCCCGCCTGGGCGAGGAGGGCGTGGACCTGTTCCTGCCGGACTCCACCAACGCTGAGGTTCCCGGCTTCACCCCGACCGAGAAGCATATCGGTCCGGTGCTGTCGAACGTTTTCCGTGACGCAAGCGGCCGCATTATTGTGGCGTCCTTCTCCTCGCACGTTCACCGCGTACAGCAGGTACTGGACGCAGCCGCTGAGCGTGGCCGTAAGGTCGTGCTCGTGGGCCGTTCCATGGTGCGTAACATGACCATTGCTGAGAAGCTGGGCTACCTGAAGGTTCCCGCGAACGTACTTGTGGACCTGAAGAAGGTTGACGACTACCGTCCCGACCAGATCGTGATGATGTGCACCGGTTCGCAGGGCGAGCCGATGGCGGCACTGTCGCGCATGGCGAACGGTGACCACAAGATTCAGATTGAGCCCGGCGACACCGTGGTGCTCGCGTCCTCGCTGATTCCCGGTAACGAGACCAGCGTCTTCCGCATCATTAACGCCCTCATGAAGCTGGGCGCTAACGTGGTGCACAAGGGCAACGCGAAGGTTCACGTTTCAGGTCACGCTGCCGCGGGTGAGCTGCTGTACTGCTATAACATTCTTAAGCCGAAGAACGTTATGCCGGTTCACGGCGAGGTTCGCCACCTGATTGCTAGCGGCGACCTGGCGATGGAGACCGGCGTTCCGAAGAAGAACGTGCTGCTCTGCGAGTCCGGCACCGTCGTGGACCTGCGCGATGGCGTGGCGTCCGTGGTGGGCGAGGTTCCTTGCGAGTACCTGTACGTTGACGGCCGCTCCGTCGGTGAGGTCACCGAGAGCGACCTGAAGGACCGCCGCATCCTGGGTGAAGAGGGCTTCGTGTCTATCGTGACCGTCATTGACCGCGCAACTAAGCGTGTGGTGACCGGCCCGGATATTCACGCTCGCGGTATCGCTGAGGACGACTCGGTCTTTGACGAGATTGTTCCGAAGATTACCGCCGCGCTGGAGGATGCTCTGCACCGCGCACCCGAGAAGGTGCACACCGTGCAGCAGCTGCAGCAGATTGTGCGCCGCACCATCGGTGCCTGGATTTCTCGCCGTCTGCGCCGCAAGCCCATGATTGTTCCCGTGGTTGTTGAGAACACCTCGAAGGCTGCGAAGAACTAACACGCTACGCGAGGCTAGCTGCCTGTAAACAGCGAAAAGGCGGGGTCGATACGTTGTGTCGGCCCCGCCTGCTGTGTATCTGCAGAACGTATGGGCGAAAGCTACGCGAAAGTTGTGCGAAAGCTACGCGAAAGCGAACACGGTGGGGATAACCGCCTCATCAGCTCCCTGTCGATGCCCGCATAGACACCGGCGGGGCGCACTTTTTAGCTCACTGATAACGAAAGAATCGGTACATTAACGGGAAGGTTGATACCCTAAAAGGTATGGCTCCACGGACCACGAAGGGTCGTAACACGACCTCTACTAAAGCAAACACTAAGAAGACCACCCGCAAGCGCACCACCTCCCGAGGCGGTGCCCAGCGCGGTGCCAACGCGACGAACCCTGTAGCGGGCGCTATCTCCTCCGTCTGGCTGAGCATCGCTCACGCTATCGGTGGGCTCTTCCGCTCCATTGGCGCGGTGCGCACCGACCTTGCGCCCGAAGACCGCCGCGACGGCGGCGCGCTCACCATCCTGCTGTTCGGTCTGATCAGCGCCGGAGTGGAGTGGTACAACTGGCGTGCCCACACCTCCCTCGGTTTGTTGCGAGCGCCCCTGGACGCCTGGCACACCATGTTGGGCGGTATTTTCGGTCAGGGCGCCCTGCTGATTCCGGTGTTCTGCCTCATCATGGCGTGGTGCGTTTTCCGTGGACCCGACCTGATTAAACGTAATAACCGCGTGGCGGTGGGTTCCTTCATCATGCTGGTGGCGGCCTCCCTGTTTTTTGCTCGCCATGCGGGTCACCCGACCTTCGCGGATGGTTTTAACGCCGTCTGGGCTGGTGGCGGCGTGGCTGGCGTGCTGTTGGGCACCCCCATTGTGCGTGTGAGCGGCGGTATTGCGTTCGTTGAGATTCTGATTCACCTGCTGCTGGGTATTGCCGGTCTGATGGTTCTGACGAACACTCCGATTCGTCAGGTGGTGCCGCGTACCCTGCACCTGGTCGGTCTGGCTCTGGGTGAGAAGCCCAACGGCACGACTCGAACCTCCGTGAAGGATAGCCCTTCGGATGCGACTCAGACCGTGGATCTGAACGCTGAGGAGCACGACCGTAGCTACCTGTACGAGGATGAGAAGCCGGCACGCACGGCTCCGAAGTCTGGTGGCCTGTTCTCTCGTCTGCGCGGTTGGTTGGGCTTTGATCCCGCAGCCTCGACGGATTCTTCCCTGGACGAGTACGCCGGTGATGAAGCATTCGTGAGTGCCGTGGTGGATGAGACTCACCCGGAGACCACGCAGATGCCGGTACAGCCTGCGGATTCGGCACAGGATTCTACGCAGCAGACGCGCCCGGCGGCTAAGCCGAACCGCCTGTCCCGCCTGCCCGGTCGCCTCAACCAGGCACCGGCTGCGCAGGGTAGTTCTGCGCAGGGCACTTCTACGCAGAACAGTGCTTATTCGAGCAGCCCGGACCTCTTCGACGTTGAGGCGTCGGATGCGCCCGCAGCCCGCCTGGACCAGGTGCAGCGCGCCGCCGTGGCGAACGGCCGCGTGAACCGTATCCCGGGTGAGGAGCCCCTCTTTGACGTTGAGGCATATGACGGCTTCGGCGCTTCTGAGGAAGCTGCACCGCAGACGAAGCCGCACCAGGTAGTGAACCCCGCGCAGGGTACCGCCCAGGCTTCCGCGCCCCAGGCTCTTGCTGCATCTGCGGCGCAGCCTCCGATCCCGACCCGCATGCACTCGCCGGGTGCGCATCCGAAGAATGCGGCGTCGCGAGCGCCCGAGGCTGGCGCATCCCGCCCGCTGCAGAATAACACTCAGGTGGCGACCACCGAGCAGGCGCGCGGCGAGCAGGTCGTGCAGTCCTCCCGCGGCACCTATGTGCTGCCCTCGGAGGAGATGCTGGTTTCCGGCCCTCCCGCCAAGGAATCTTCCGAGGTCAACGAGCATGTGGTTGAGGCTCTGACGAATGTGCTGGAGCAGTTCAAGGTGGACGCGCAGGTCACCGGCTTCTCGCGAGGCCCGACCGTGACCCGCTACGAGATTGAGCTGGGCCCCGCCACGAAGGTGGAGCGTGTGACCGCGCTGAGCAAGAACATTGCGTACGCTGTGGCGAGCCCGGATGTTCGTATTCTGTCCCCGATTCCGGGTAAGTCCGCGATTGGTATTGAGATTCCGAATACGGACCGTGAGACCGTTGCCCTGGGTGACGTGCTGCGTTCCCCGCAGGCGCACGCGAACCACCACCCGATGGTCATGGGTGTGGGTAAGGACGTTGAGGGCGGCTTCGTGCTGGCGAACCTCGCGAAGATGCCGCATATGCTGGTCGCTGGTGCGACCGGTGCGGGTAAGTCTTCGTTCGTGAACTCGATGATCACCTCGATTCTGATGCGCGCAACCCCGGACCAGGTGCGCCTGGTGATGGTCGACCCGAAGCGTGTGGAGCTGACCGCCTATGAGGGTATTCCGCACCTGATTACGCCCATCATTACGAACCCGAAGAAGGCTGCTGAGGCTCTTCAGTGGGTGGTTCGTGAGATGGACGCCCGCTACGATGACCTCGCCCATTATGGCTATAAGCACGTGGACGACTTCAACAAGGCGGTGCGTGAGGGTAAGGTTCAGCCCGACCCCGGTAGCAAGCGCACGGTGCACGAGTACCCGTACCTGCTGGTGATTGTTGACGAGCTCGCCGATCTGATGATGGTCGCTCCGCGTGATGTGGAAGAGGCGATTGTTCGTATTACGCAGCTGGCGCGTGCGGCGGGTATTCACCTGGTGCTGGCGACCCAGCGTCCGTCGGTGGATGTTGTGACCGGTCTGATTAAGGCGAACGTTCCGTCTCGTATGGCGTTTGCGACTTCTTCGGTCACTGACTCTCGCGTGGTGCTGGATCAGCCCGGCGCTGAGAAGCTGATTGGTCAGGGTGACGCGCTCTTCCTGCCGATGGGTGCCTCGAAGCCGATGCGTGTTCAGGGCGCGTGGGTGTCTGAGTCTGAGATTCACGCCGTGGTTGAGCACGTGAAGAAGCAGGCGCCGACTATCTACCGTGAGGACGTGATGGTCTCTGCCGCGAAGAAGCAGATTGATGAGGAAATCGGCGATGACCTCGACGATTTGCTGCAGGCGGCGGAGATCGTGATTACGACCCAGTTCGGTTCGACCTCGATGCTGCAGCGTAAGCTGCGCATGGGCTTCGCGAAGGCTGGCCGCATCATGGACCTGCTGGAGTCGCAGGGCGTGGTGGGCCCCTCGGAGGGCTCGAAGGCACGTGAGGTGCTGATCCGCCCGGATGATCTGCAGGCGACCCTGGCGCGTATTCGCGGTGAGGAGCCTCCGGCTACCGACCCGTACGCGAACGCGGTGGACCCGGGTGAAGCGGTCACCGACTATTTCGATGAGCCCGATGATGAGGGTTCGGAGGACGCCTGGCAGCTGACCGGCCGCTAGTGCCTCAGCGCCCTGCCCGCCTAGCTGACCCACCCAACTAACCCACTCAGCCGAGTGAGCGTGCGACATGCACCCCGTATCATCCCTGTGATGTCTGCTACGGCACACGTATAATGGACGGTACGGGGTGTTTGCGTATCCCCGATACGTTTAGGTGTCGGTGCGTACGCGGTCTCTCACCGTCGAAAGCCATCTACCCGTAAGGAGCCGTTATGAGTGAAGCTCGCAATTCCGTACCCGCCGGTGCGGTCAGCACAGCGAAGCCTTCGAACTGGAATGTGCCGAATGTGTTGACGGTTCTGCGTATTATTGCGGTTCCTTTCTTCATTGTTGCCCTGGTGACGGGCGGTACTTTTGGCGCCGCTGATCCGACGCACCGCTGGCTGGCGTGGATTATTTTCATTCTTGCCATGCTCACGGACTGGGCGGACGGCTACCTGGCGCGCTCGCGTAACCTGATTACGAGCTTCGGTAAGATTGCTGATCCGATTGCCGATAAGTTCCTCACCGGCGCGGCGTTCATTGTGCTGTCGGCGCTGGGTGAGCTGTGGTGGTGGGTCACGATTGTGATTCTGCTGCGCGAGTGGGGCATTACGATCATGCGCCTGTTCGTCATCAAGTACGGTGTGATGGCCGCTAGTAAGGGCGGCAAGATTAAGACCGTGCTGCAGACGGTGGCGCTGGTGCTGATGCTCCTGCCGCTGGGTCAGCTGGGCCTTGGCTGGCTGATTCCCGGTTGGGTTCTGATGGGCGCGGTCACCGCGATTACCGTGTGGACCGGCCTGGTGTATGTGCGTGATGCGTATATTTTGCGTCGTAACTGGTTGCAGGCTCAGGCCTCCCAGGGCGGCGGTCATTAGAGGCGAGGGGAGCGGCGTGTGCTGCTCCCCTGCGCTGTACCTGCGGCCCGTTGTGCGCCGCGTGATGTTTTGGGCGGCGGTTCGCCGCTGAAAGGAGAGAATAATGGTTCCCCTCATCCGTGAAGATGCTCTGTCCGCTGAGCTTTCCTCTACTGCGCTTTCCTCCGCTGAGGTTTTCTCCGGCACCCCGGAGGCGGCGGCGCTGCTGCTGCGTGATGCGGTGCAGCTGCGTGCCTCCCAGCAGGGCCCGGTGCAGGTGGCGACGGCTGAGTCGCTGACCGGCGGGGATGTGGGCGGCGCGATTTGTACGGTGCCGGGCGCATCCGCGTATTACCGTGGCGGCGTGATTTCCTACGCCTACGAGGTGAAGGCTCAGGTGTTGGGCGTGGATGCTCAGCTGCTGGCGCGTGAGGGTGCGGTGCATCCTGCGGTGGCGGTGCAGATGGCGGTCGGTGCGGCGCGTGTGTGCGGTGCCGATTATGCGGTGTCGACCACGGGCGTTGCCGGTCCTGATTCTGCGGACGGCCAGCCGGTGGGCACGGTCTATATCGGTGTGTGTTCCCCGGGCGGTTCTGAGGTGTTTGAACGCCACTATTCGGGGGACCGGGCGCAGATTCGTGCGGCGGCGAGCGCGGATGCGATTGCTCTGCTGGCGCGTGCGGTGCGCGGCGGTGCCGGTGGGGTTCTGAAGAACGAGCTGGCGTAGCGGGTCGGGCTGGAGTGGGTCGGGCTGTGTGCTGTGCAGTGCCTGAAGCGGCTACGTGGTATCTGGAACGGCCGTGTAGCCGTCTGTGGAGTGCCTACTTGAGAAAAATTTTACGGTTCAAATGTATTCACAGGGTTCTTTCAGCTCCGCAGGAATAAAGGCATAGGTTCGCCTGTTTGAATAGATACAGGCCTTAAGAAGAGAACGAAAATGGCGGGGCTCCTAGCTCATGCTCCAAAAATCAGTTAGGCTTAACTATGTACAGTCCCGCAGGTCGGGAATACCTACTCAGGAAAGTGATATAGAAGCTCATGGCTAAGCAGCGCGTATCGATTAATGGCATTACTAAGTGGAAGGAAATCGAGGAGACCCCCCGACAGGTCGCCCCGGTCGTTGAGGAAGCTAAGGTTGTTCCCCTGCGACAGGCAATCGGTGAGGTTCTTCGCGATGTTCGTCAGCGTCAGGGCCGCACCCTGCGCGAGGTTTCCCAGCGTGCCCGTGTTTCCCTCGGTTACCTGAGCGAAGTTGAGCGCGGTCAGAAGGAAGCTTCCTCCGAACTGCTGGCATGGATTTGCCAGGCTCTGGACATTCCGATGTCCCAGATGCTGCGTGAGGTTGCCGACCGTATGGCGGTTCTCGAGGGCGTTCAGATTCCGGATACTGTTCCGGCTGAAATGTCTGAGCAGTACAAGAGCGATTACTACATTCTCTCGAAGTAACGCGAGGCGGCACATGCCGCGCTAAAACGTGAAGCGATGCCGTGCATCCCCGTAAGGTGGGTGTGCGGCATCGCTTATTCTCGGTTTATCCCGGGTATATTCTCGGGTGATGTGACGAATTATGAAGCAAACTAGCGGTGGAGCGGAAGGAGCGCTTGTGAAGCTGAGTGAATTTTGGGCGTGCATGGAGTATGAGTTCGGTGCCGGGTACGCTCCGGTGCTGGCACGGGACTTGGTGCTGGGCTCGCTGGGTCATGTGACCGCTGCGGAGGCGCTGGACCAGGGCGTTAACCCGAAGGATGTGTGGCTTGCGATCTGTGAGGAGCAGGAGATTCCGCAGGAGCGCCGCCTGGGTCCCGATAAGGAGCCGTTGCGCTAGCCGGTAAGTCGGGCGTTTTCTGGCGTATGGGCGGTGCCTAGTGTGCGGGCGGTGCCTACCGTTTGTTCCCTAGCATTTGTTCGAGTGCTAGCGCCTGAGCGGGCGGTATTTTCGAATAATTAGCGTAAGATTCCGGGGTTTTTCGAAAATATATGCCGAAACCCTATCCGATTTATTCGAAACTAGGTCGTAATTTTGTTCGATTCGTGCTAGACTTTTCCACATCAGGAATTTTTCGGAAAAATCTTCAAAGTTTTCCACAGATTTTAAAAAATGGCCTTATCCTGTCAGGCTGTGACCCTAGAGTAGTCTCAGAAGGAACCGGTAGGCTAAAACCTTCAAGGTCTCGATTACGAGTCCCACCGATTCCGAAGAAACATTACTCCCGTCAACCACTGACAACACAAAGAACGAGGTACTACCGTGGCTAAAAACACCAAGTCTCAGAGCGTAGCTCGCGTTCCCGAAGAGGGTCGCGCCAAGGCACTTGAAGCCGTGATGGCACAGATCGACAAGAACTACGGCAAGGGTGCGGTCATGCGCCTGGGTGATAAGGAAATCACCAAGACCGAGGTTATCTCCACCGGCGCTATCGCCCTGGATGCCGCTCTGGGTATTGGCGGTCTGCCCCGCGGCCGCGTCATCGAGATTTACGGTCCCGAGTCCTCCGGTAAGACCACCGTTGCGCTGCATGCTGTAGCGAACGTTCAGAAGGCAGGCGGCGTGGCAGCGTTCATCGACGCCGAGCACGCACTGGACCCGATCTACGCGGCTAAGCTGGGCGTGGACATCGACCAGCTGCTGGTCTCCCAGCCCGACACCGGCGAGCAGGCACTGGAAATCATGGACATGCTGGTTGGTTCCGGCGCCGTTGATATCGTGGTCGTCGACTCCGTTGCCGCACTGGTACCCCGCGCCGAAATTGAAGGCGACATGGGTGACTCCCACGTGGGTCTGCAGGCTCGCCTCATGAGCCAGGCTCTGCGTAAGATTACCGGCCGCCTCTCCGCAACCGGCACCACCGCAATCTTCATCAACCAGCTGCGTGAGAAGATTGGTGTCTTCTTCGGCTCTCCCGAAACCACCACCGGTGGTAAGGCGCTGAAGTTCTACGCTTCGGTCCGTATCGACATCCGCCGCATTGAGACCCTCAAGGACGGCGCTAACCCGATCGGTAACCGCACCCGCGCCAAGATCGTGAAGAACAAGATGGCTCCGCCCTTCAAGCAGGCTGAGTTCGACATCCTCTACGGTGAGGGCATCTCCGTTGAGGGCGGCATCCTGGACCTGGCGGTGGAGAACGACATCGTCAAGAAGTCCGGCGCATGGTTCACCTACGACGGTGAGCAACTGGGTCAGGGCCGCGAGAACGTTCGTAAGCTGCTCAAGGACAACCCCGAGCTCACCGAGGAACTGCAGTACAAGGTTCTGGTGAAGCTGGGCATCATTGAGGAAGAAGCTGACGAGCAGGTAGCCGCTGAGTCCGAGGGCAACGACCCGCTGGACGAGCTGGCTGAGGAGTTCTAAACCCGCCCGCGTAGCTTCTTGCTAACGCCACGACTGATTGCCGTGTGCTGTGCATTCCGCACGGTGCACGGCAATCTGTCGTTAACGGAAAGCGCGTTAAATGGAGCGTCAGCGGGCGCCGAGACAGCCCCTCGTTACAATGGGGGAGCGCCGTATAGCGCGGCGCACGGGTCATCAAGCGACCCAACTCATCAAGCGACTCAACACAGGGGAGAGGAGGAACTGAACATGACGGAACAGAACGGTCATGAAGAGTACGAGCAAAACAGTGCGCGTGACGGCGACGCTGGTTTTGCGGCGCTGGATGCGACCGAACCGCACTTCGGTTCCTCAGCTCTGGAAGGTTCAGCCTTCCAGAGCCCAGCTTTCCAGGACGCTGCATTCTCTGCGCCTGTTCCCTTTGATCCTGCTGTTTCCTTTGAGTCCGTTATTTCTTTTGAAGCTACTGGTTCGTTTGAATCCACCGCCCCGCCGATTGAGGTAGGCGGCTTTGAGGCGCTCAATTTTGAGGTGCCTGCACCCCTGGCGGAGCTCACTCTCACCTGGGAGGCGCCTCCTGCTGTTGAAGAGGCTCCGTACCCTGACGTGCCCCCGTATGAGGATGAGCCCCCGTACCCTGACGAGCCTCCCTACGAGGATGAACTTCCGTATCCGGCAGAGCCTTTGTACCCTGAAGCAGAGTACGCGGGGGAATACTGGGTACCTTCGGACGAAGCGGCACCCGCAGAAACGGCACCTGTAGAGGCGGTAGCGGAGAAGCCAGCGGCTACAGAAAAGGCACCCAAAAAGTGGGCGCGGAACAGGACCGTGGATTCGGTAGCCGCTGAGGAGTTCCCGGACTGGCATCCCGCCGCGCACGGCTTTGTTGAAGAAAGCATCGCTCGCGATAACGGTGGCGATTACGCGAGGGAGTTCCGCGTACCCGAGCTGCCCCTGCAAGCTGTGCCCTCCGGCGCTGTACTTTCCGATGCTGTGCCCTCAGGCTCTGGGAAAGACGGCGAGTCGCCGCGCCGTAGCCTGCTTATTGACCCGAACCTGCCCGCCGTCTCCATTGACGAAGCGCCCGTTCGTGCCTTTACCCCCGGCGGTGCCGAGCCGCGCCCCATGGCTGCTGGCCGTATGAGTCGAGCCGGTGCCGTCTCCATCGGATCGGGGCTCACCGCCGAAGAAAAGGAAGAGATTGAGAGGCAAGCAGCTCAGCGGGATAAGCAGAAGAAACGCAAGTCTTCGCGTGCCTCCAAGAACGCCGACTACAAGCGCGGGTTCCGTCGCATGAGCGTGGCTCAGGAAGAGAAAATGCGGAGCCGTTCGCCCTACGCGCCCGCCTTCGGGGCTCGCAGTGACGATGAGGAAACCCGCAAGAGTCCCACGGGTCGCGGCTCGGGGAGCAACCTATTTAGGGAGGGAAGTAGCTTGAACGAAGAACTCACCCCCGCCGAAGAAGCACTCATCCGCGGTATCGCTGAGGAAGAGGCGCAGGGCGTCGGTACCGGAAAGCGCCGTGCCGCCTCGAATGCTTCCCCAAAGGGCGGTTCTCGATCTCGGGGCTCCCAGCCGGGCAGTTTTCAGAGGGGACATGCTTCCTCACCGCCGGAAAACAATGTGCCTTCCTGGAAGCAGAAGGTGCGCACCGCCCGCGCCGCAGAAGAAACAGATCCCTACACGCGCGCTAAAACCATCGTGTACAACCAGCTGGCGTACTCGGCAAAAACCCGAGGTCAGCTGCGCAAGAAGCTGCAGGCAGAAGGCTTCGACGCGGAACTCATTGAGCCGCTGCTCGATAAGTTCGAGGCGGCAAAACTCATTGACGACGCCGAATACGCCCAAACATTCGTGGCGCAGAAGAGCCGCACCAAGAAGCTCTCCCGCGCCGCGCTGCGCCGTGAACTCGCTGAACGCGGGGTGCGCGGTGAAGAGGCAGAGAACGCACTGGCTCAGCGCACCGACGAGCAGGAACGCGAGGATGCCGCCGAGCTGGTGCGTAAGAAGCTACGCCCCGGCATGGACTTCAGCAACCGCGCCGAAAAGGATAGGGTGACCCGCCGACTGCTGGGGATGCTGGCTCGCCGCGGGTACTCCTCCTCGGTGTCGATGTCGGTGATTCGTGAGGAACTCGCCGCCTACGGCGCGGATGACGAGCTCTGGTAGTTCACGGTCCCGATAGAGGGCGAGCAGGTACGCTCCGCTAAAGAGCTTCCATCAATAAGCTAAAGGGGTGAGCCCGCCACAGACATACTCTGTAGCGGGCTCACCCTTACGTTTTTGAGCTTTATAAAACGCCTTGTCGAAGGCTGTAACTGCCGTATGGCATTGCTGTTTACTCGACCGCTCCCAGGCGGTCAGCGAACTCGGCGAGGGTTGCATCCTGAGAACCAGCGATTTCCAGGAGCAGGCGCATCAGTTGCGCACCCTCACGGCGAATACGAGGAAGCAAGTCCGAACGCGCCGAAGACGAGTACAGCTCCACCAGGGCGCACACGGTCACCGCCGTGCACACCGCCAAATCCTCCGCCAGGTGCTCGTCCAGCGGGGTGTCCTCAAACAGTGCAGAGTACAGCGCCGGCAGCGCCTTCTTGCGGTCCACCCGGTAGCGCGGGTACTCCGGTGAAGAGGGGAATCCCAGCATCGCCTCAACAAACGGGAAGCCGCGGTGATGCAGGCAGGTGCCCTCCGCATCGACCATGCGCACCTGCGCGCCGTCCGCCGAACCAATCAGCACGTTCTGCGGCGAAAAATCGCCCGAAGAGAGCATATATACCCTGCCGCGGTTGAGCTTGAACTGCTCGGGTACCGGCGGGCGCTTGGTAAAGAAAGGCTGCAGAACGCGGCGGAAACGGAAGGACAGCTCCTCAACGGCGGCGGGAAGAACAGGCGCGTCCTCATGCGCGGCAGAGCTGGAAGCCGGGCTGTCAGCATCGTGCTCGGGGGTGCGCGCCTCATCAGCCACACCGTACAGCTTCTTCAAACCGCGCTCAGCCAAACCCGGCGAGGCAATAGCGCCCGGGAACTGTGCCTTGCGGTCGGCACGCGCCAGGTTCAGGCGGTAATCCTCCACCGCCTCGCCCATAATGCCGCTGGCGGCAAGGGAACGGTACGCCTCAATGTAGTAGTTCAGCGCGTCCAGCGCCTGCTGTTTGGTGCCCTCCAGCAGGGCGTGGGCAACCGAATACTGCTCGCCCTCAACGGTTCCGGCGCTCACATCCTCCAGCGCCAGCACGCGCAGCTCAGGATCCGCGCCGTAGAGCTGCGGGAACAGACCCGGAACCTGCCGGTTCAGCGCCTCCAAACCGTAGCGCTCACGCAGGTACCCGAAACCGCCCGCGTTCACCGTCGAATCCTTACGGCGGTAACGCTTCACAATAATCGAGGTCGGCAAAGACTGTGTAGACTCGAAAGACTGCGCAGACTCGGCGGCAGGCTCATACACCACACGCACCACAACCGAACGCATGCCGGTGCCCAGAATCTGCACGCGCTCAACCGCGCGGGCAGCCACCTGCTCCAAAGAATGCGCCCAGCTGAGCAGTTGCATCAGGGTCTGACGCATCGAGGCAGAATCAGCGCTCGCTTGAGGCGGCACGGGGGAGTAGGCGGCAATCGCCTCCTCAATGAGGGTGCTCAGATGCTCCCCGTCAGGGGCGGGAGCGGAAGAATCGTTCGGTGACAGAGCCGGAAAGTTACTACTAAGGGAAACCTGCATAGAGCCATTATCCCCCATCGGATACCCTATAGGGCATGACTTCGACCCTCAGCGATTCCGCCCAGACCCCCGAAACCAGCCCCCGCACCTACGAAGTGCGCACTTTCGGCTGCCAGATGAACGTGCACGACTCCGAACGAATGTCCGGCCTGCTGGAGGCTAACGGCTACGTTCGCGCTGAGGAAGGCACCCAGCCCGACCTGGTGGTTTTCAACACCTGCGCGGTCCGTGAAAACGCTTCCAACCGCCTGTACGGCAACCTCGGTCAGCTGGCACCGGTCAAGCGCGCCCACAAGGGCATGCAGATCGCCGTGGGCGGCTGCCTGGCGCAGAAGGACCAGGACGCCATCATTGAGAAGGCGCCCTGGGTTGACGTCGTGTTCGGCACCCACAATATTGGTGCCCTCCCCACCCTGCTGGAGCGTGCCCGCCACAACCACGAGGCGCAGGCAGAACTGCTCGAATCCCTCGAAGTTTTCCCCTCCACCCTGCCCACTAAGCGTGATCACGTGTATTCCGGCTGGGTGTCCATCTCGGTTGGCTGTAATAACACCTGCACCTTCTGCATCGTGCCGTCTCTGCGCGGTAAGGAGAAGGACCGCCGCCCCGGCGACATTCTCGCTGAGGTTCAGGCGCTGGTCGATGACGGCGCCATTGAGGTGACCCTGCTCGGTCAGAACGTGAACTCCTACGGTGTGGAGTTCGGCGACCGCCAGGCGTTCTCCAAGCTGCTGCGTGCCTGCGGCGAGATTGAGGGTCTGGAGCGTGTGCGCTTCACCTCCCCGCACCCGGCAATGTTCACCGACGACGTGATCGACGCGATGGCGGAAACCCCGAACGTCATGCCCGTGCTGCACATGCCGCTGCAGTCCGGCTCCGACAAGGTGCTCAAGGATATGCGCCGCTCCTACCGCTCCAAGAAGTTCCTGAACATTCTGGACAAAGTGCGCGAGCGCATCCCGAACGCCGTGATTACCACCGACATCATTGTGGGCTTCCCCGGCGAGACTGAAGAGGACTTCCAGGACACCCTGAAGGTTGTGGAGCAGGCTCGTTTCTCCTCCGCGTTCACCTTCCAGTACTCGATCCGCCCCGGCACCCCGGCGGCGACCATGGAGAACCAGATTCCGAAGGAGGTCGTGCAGGAACGCTACGAGCGTCTGATTGCCCTGCAGGACCGCATCGCCGGTGAAGAGAACCGCAAGCAGCTCGGTAAGACCGTTGAGCTGATGGTCGTTGCGGAGGCGGGCCGTAAGGCTGAGCAGACTCACCGCCTCTCCGGCCGTGGCCCGGACCAGCGCCTCGTGCACTTCTCGGTGCCCGAGGGTTGCGAGACTCCCCGCCCCGGCGACATGGTCACCGTGCCCATTACCGAGGCTGGTTCCTTCCACCTGATTTCTGACCCGACCGCCGAGCAGTACCAGCTGCGCCGCACCCGCGCCGGTGACGCGTGGGACCGCTCCCAGGCTGACTCTTGCGGTACCGGCACCACCCAGGTGCCCGGTGCGCCGGTGGGGCTGGGCATGCCGACCATCGGTCTGCGCCCCTAAAACCTATAACGAATCATGCGCCCTGTTCTTCGGGCTCGCACCGCCACCGCAAGTGGGAGTGAGGGAACCGGTAGAATGGGGCGCATGACTATCTCCGAAACTCTGCCCGTTATCGCTATTGTGGGCCCGACCGGCACCGGTAAGAGTGCGCTCGCCATTGAGCTGGCTCTGCGCCTGAACGGTGAGTGCATTAACGCTGACTCTATGCAGTTCTACCGGGGTATGGATATTGGTACCGCGAAGGTCACCGCGGAGGAGATGCGCGGCGTTCCGCACCACCTGCTGGACATTATGGACGTGCGGGATGAGGCGTCCGTGGCGGAGTTTCAGGAGCGTAGCCGTGAGCTGATTGAGCAGATTCGCGGCCGTGGCCGCTACCCGATTCTGGTGGGTGGTTCCGGCCTGTATGTGCGTGCCGCCCTGGATAAGTTGGAGTTCCCCGGCACGGATGCGCGGGTGCGTGAGCGTCTGGAGGAACAGGCACGTACCGAGGGTATTGGTGTTCTGCACGCCCGCCTGGCGGAGGTCGACCCGGAGTCGGCTGCGCGCGTGAAGGATGAGCGCCGCATCATTCGAGCCCTGGAGGTGTTCGAGGTGACGGGGCGCCCGTTCTCTGCGTTCATGCCGGTACGCGAGTACGTGACCGAGAGTATTCAGATTGGTTTGGATATGGATCGTGCCCTGCTGCACGAGCGTCTGCACCGCCGCGTGGAGCTGATGCACGAGCAGGGTCTGCTCGACGAGGTTCGCACCCTGAACGAGCAGGGGTTGCAGGAGGGTAAGACCGCCTCCCGCGCGATTGGTTACGCGCAGTTTGCCCGCGCCCTTGAGGATGCGGACTACAGCGTGGAGCAGGCGATTGAGGATACGACGATCGCTACCCGCCAATTTGCGCGCCGCCAGCTGACCTGGTTCCGTGCGGACCCGCGCGTGCACTGGCTGGATGCGCTCTCACCCACCCTTGTAGATGAGGCGGAAGCCATCATCCGCGAAAGCACCCGATAAGCCACAATAACGAGCCGCGGCCGAACAGATACCCCTTCGAACCGGTCGGCGCGGTAAAATCATAAACGGACAGGTCACCAACCTTAAGGACAGCATATGAGCGAGAACCCTTCCATCTGGGGCGAGCTGGCAGGCCTGACCCTCACCAAGGGTCACGGCACCGGTAACGACTTCATCTTTCTGACGGACGAGAACGCAGAAATTGCCCTCACCCCCGAGCTGGTAGCCCGCGCCTGCGACCGACACTTCGGCATTGGCGCGGACGGCTTCATTCGTGCTGCCCGCAGCACCGCCTCCCGCGCGGGTCAGAAGCTGCTCGAGGAGCACCCGGACGCTGTCTGGTTCATGGACTACCGCAACGGTGACGGCTCTATCGCTGAAATGTGCGGCAACGGTGTGCGCGCGTTCGTGGAGTACCTGCGCACTGAGGGCCTGATTGAGCTTGAGGTGGGCGAGACCGTCAAGATTGGTACCCGTGCCGGCGTCAAGACTGTGGCGCGCACCGAAGAGGGCTACGCGATTGATATGGGTCCGTGGAGCTTCATTCACGGTGACGCTGCCCGCGAGGGTGGCGAGGATTGCCTGGTGTCTGCTCGCGGCCTGAAGACTCCGCGCGCTGGCCTGTCCATTTCGATGGGTAACCCGCACACCGTGGTGATGCTCGGCTCCGACGGTAAGCTGGACGGCCTGGACCTGCACAGCCTGCCTCAGGTGAACCCCGCCCCGGTCAACGGTACGAACGTTGAGTTTGTGGTGCCGGTCGACCTGGATGTTGAGAGCGGCGCGCATGTGGGCGCTATCCGTATGCGCGTGCACGAACGCGGCGTGGGTGAGACCCTGTCCTGCGGTACCGGTGCGTGTGCGGCGGCTGCAGCGACTCGTTTCTGGGGTGGTGAGGAAGCACCGGATGAGTGGCTGGTGCACGTGCCTGGCGGTACCCTCGCGGTGACTTTCGTGCTGGGCCCGGATGACCTGGAGCATGTTGTTCTGGCTGGTCCGGCGCAGATGGTTGCGACCGTCGTGCTGCGATAGAGCAGTCTTAGAACAGAGATTTTATCGACAAAAGCGGCGGGTGTTTTCTGACAATACGTTCAGAAAACACCCGCCGCTTTTATGTTTTAAGCAATGAGTGCCAGAGGTTTTAGCGCTAGAGGATTTAACACCAGAGGTTTTAGTCCTCGTAGCGGTGCACCTGCAGAATACGGAAGCCCTTCGAGGTCGCATAGCGCGACACCTCAAACTCGCCGGGGTGCAGCTGTCCAAGCTGCGCGTCCATCCACTTCTGCAAAGAATCGGAGCCCAGGTTCTTCTGAACCACCAGGTAGGCGTCACCGCCGGGCGCCAGGCGCGGCAACCAGGTCAGCAGGATCTCGTGCAGAACCTCCTTGCCCACGCGAATCGGCGGATTCGACCAGATGGTGTCAAAACGCAGTTCGGGGTCAACCGATTCGGGGGTTCCCACGGTGACGTTGGACAGGCCGAGAGCGGCGGCGTTGCGTTCGGTCAGGCTAATGGAGCGGGAGTTCACGTCCACCGCGTGCACCTGCGCCTGCGGGGCGAGCATCGCCAAAGTCAGGGTGATGGGGCCCCAACCGCAGCCGATGTCGAGCATGCGTGTACCCTGCGGGTCGGGTGCTTCCTGCAGCAAAATAGCGGTGCCCTTATCAATACCGGAGGGGCTGAAAATGCCGTTAGCTGTGGTGACGGTGACCTTGCGGCCGGCAAGCTCCACCTGCACGGGGCGGGGCTTGAATTCGGTCTCGGGGGTTTCAGAGAAATAATGCTGCTCGCTCATGCTATCCAGTGTACCGGTAGGGCAAGAACACGCCGCACACGGGCAGAGTATACGCGGGGTGGGCTGGTAGCTTGCACGCCCTGAGCGCACAGGCGACCGAACCCCCTACCCGATGCGGGCAACGGCGGTAGAATTAGAGGCGTATGAATTCTAAGAACATCCCCGTATCTGATACCGAAAAGCTGCCCAGCGATGAGCAGCTGCGCCGCACCGTAGACCGCGTTCTGGGCCGCTCCCAGGCCGCCGCCTCCGTCACTACTTATGACGCCGCCGGTACCGCGCATCACAGCGATAACTCCTCCAGCACCCACGGCAGCCACACTAGCCGCCGTGTGCTGGACACTCGCGCGCGCGAAATTTCTGACGTTCAGCGCGAACACTCCGAATATGACGGTGACCAGGAAGATCTCGCTGAGCGCCGCGCCCTGCGCCGTATCGCGAACCTCTCCACCGAACTTGAAGACGTCACCGAGGTCGAGTACCGCCAGCTGCGCCTGGAGCGCGTGGTGCTGGCTGGTCTGTGGACTGAAGGCACCGTAGAGGACGCCGAGAACTCTCTGCGTGAGCTCGCGGCACTGGCTGAAACCGCAGGTTCCGAGGTCCTGGACGGCCTGGTTCAGCGCCGCCTCAAGCCGGACCCCGGCACTTTCCTCGGCTCCGGTAAGGCGCTGGAACTCAAGGACATTGTGGAGGCGACCGGCGCCGACACCGTCATCGTCGACTCCGAGCTGGCTCCCTCTCAGCGTCGTGCCCTCGAAGACATCGTGAAGGTCAAAGTCATTGACCGCACCGCCCTGATTCTCGACATTTTCGCTCAGCACGCCAAGTCCCGCGAGGGTAAGGCGCAGGTTGAGCTGGCTCAGCTGGAGTACATGCTGCCGCGTCTGCGTGGTTGGGGTGCGTCCCTGTCCCGTCAGGCGGGTGGCCGTGCCGCAGCCGGTGAGGGTATCGGTTCGCGTGGTCCCGGTGAAACCAAGATTGAGATGGACCGCCGCCGCCTGCGCGCTCGCATGGCGAAGCTTAAGCGTGAGATCGCTGCGATGGCGCCGGCGCGTGAGACGAAGCGTCTGAACCGTCGCCGTAACCGCGTGCCTTCGGTGGCTATTGCCGGGTACACGAACGCGGGTAAGTCCTCCCTGCTGAACCGTCTGACCGATGCCGGCGTGCTCGTGGAGAACGCCCTGTTTGCGACCCTGGACCCGACCGTCCGTAAGGCTCAGACCCCGGACGGTATCGGCTACACCCTCTCTGACACGGTGGGTTTCGTGCGTTCGCTGCCGACCCAGCTGGTGGAGGCGTTCCGCTCCACCCTGGAAGAGGTCGCTGACGCTGACGTCATCCTGCACGTGGTGGATGCTTCGCACCCGGACCCGGAGGGGCAAATTCGTGCTGTCCGCGAGGTCATTGCGGAGGTTGACGCCCGCCATATCCCCGAGATTATTGTGCTGAATAAGGCGGATGCCGCCGACCCGTTCGTGCTGGAGCGTATGCGCCAGCGCGAGCCGGAGCACGTGATCGTTTCGGCTCGTACCGGTGAGGGTATTGAGGAGCTGAAGCAGAAGATTGCGGACACCATTCCGCGCCCCTCCATTGAGGTGAAGCTGCTGATTCCGTACTCGCACGGTGAGATTATTTCGCGCCTGCACGAGTGGGATGCCGAAATTAAGAGCACCGATTTCGTATCGGACGGCACGTTCGTGGTGGCTCTGGTCCGTGAGGATGTCGCCTCCGAACTGTCCGAGTATGTGCTGGAGGGCGACCTGCTGGAGGTTCTGGAAGAGGAACTTGCGGAGGCACACGCCCTGGCTGAAGCGACCGCTTCTGTTTCCGAGCAGTCCTCTACCGCTGAGGCTCTCTAGGGGCGGATGAGCGTGACCGAGAGCATCAACGCGCCCAAAAACGCCCCGGGGACCGTACCCGGATCGGCGACCGACGGCACCCGATTCACCGGGCAGGAGCTTGAAACCCTGCCCGGTGCGAAGGATGCCCTGACCCTGCTGGACGAGGCGGTTGCCGCCACTGGCGGTCAGAACCGTGCCGGTCAGCGCACCATGGTGGCGCATGTGGCGCAGGCTCTTGAACTGCAGCGGCACCTGCTGGTCCAGGCGGGTACCGGTACCGGTAAGTCCCTGGGCTACCTGGTTCCTGCCCTGGCGCGGGTGGGGGAGTCGAACCAGCCGATTGTGGTTGCGACGGCGACCCTCGCCCTGCAGGCGCAGATCGTGAACCGCGATATTCCGCGTCTTCTACAAGCGCTGGAGCCGCGCCCGGAGTCGCAGGCGCAGGTGGCTCTGCTCAAGGGCCGCAATAACTACCTCTGCCTGCACAAGCTGGAGGGCGGCTACCCGGAAGACGAACCGGATGCTCTCTTTGACATGCCTTCTTCGACCTCCCGCGTGGGTGAGGAAGTGGTGCGCCTGCGCGAGTGGGCGGACCGCACGGAGACCGGCGACCGTGACGAGCTGAAGCCCGGCGTCTCTGACCGCGCCTGGGCTCAGGTGTCGGTCAGTGCTGCCGAGTGTCTGGGCCGCCGCTGCCCGCTGGTGGAAGAGTGCTTTAGCGAGATGGCGCGTAGCCGTGCCGCTGAGGCTGACATTGTCATCACGAACCACGCCCTGCTGGCGATTAACGCTTTTGAAGGCATGAAGGTTCTGCCCGAACATGAGACGGTCATTATTGATGAGGCTCATGAGCTGGTGGACCGCGTGACCGGTGCCGTGTCTGGTTCTTTGACGGTTGCGATGGTTCGCCGTGCGGCACGTAGCGTGAAGAAGCATTCGAAGGCTGATTCCGGCGCACTGGAAATGGCTGCCGGCACCCTGGAGACCGCTTTCGAGGGTCTTGCCGAGGGCCTGCTGAAGGGCCTGGACGGGCGCCTTTTGACCGCTATTTCTGCGGTCAATGATGCCGCCCGCACTGCCCTGTCCGATACCAAACCGGACGGTCAGGACGTTGATGCCGGCCTGCAGATGGCGCGCTCGCGTGTCTCTGAGGTACACGATATGAGTAGCCGCATTCTGGAGGCGTCGGGCGAGCAGGACGTTCTGTGGATTTCTCGTCAGGGCGGCTGGGAGAACGGTCGCTACGTGGCTGCTTCCGATACCGACCCGGCGACCCTGAATATCGCTCCGTTGAGCGTTGGCCTGCAGCTGCGTGACGGCCTGTTCGCTGACCGTACCGTGATTTTGACGAGCGCGACCCTGACGGTGGGTGACTCTTTTGACGTTGCAGCCGCTGCCCTGGGACTGCAGGGCGAGGGCGCGCCGCGCTGGACGAGCATCGACGTGGGTTCGCCGTTCAACTACCGCAAGCAGGGCATCATGTACGTTGCCGGGGATTTGAAGCCTCCGGGATTTGGCGTGCACGAGGGGCAGCTGGAGCGTCTGCGTGAACTGTGCGAGGCCTCGGAGGGCGGCGCCCTGGGCCTGTTCTCCTCGAAACGTGCCGCTGAGCGTGCCGCCGAGTACATGCGTGAGCATAGCGACCTGAACATTCTTCTGCAGGGTGAGTCTTCGCTCAAGGCTCTGGTGGAGGAGTTCAGCGAGGACGTTGACTCATGCCTGTTCGGAACGATGAGCCTATGGCAGGGCGTGGATGTTCCCGGTGACTCGTGCCGCCTGGTGGTGATGGACCGCATTCCGTTCCCGCGCCCGGATGACCCGATTGCGCAGGCTCGTACGGAGGCGGTGAACCGTCACCGCGGTAACGGCTTTATGGCGGTTTCTGCTCACCATGCGGCGATTCGTATGGCGCAGGGGGCGGGTCGCCTGATCCGTTCGGTGTCTGACCGCGGTGTGGTGGCTGTGCTGGATTCTCGCGTGGCGACTAAACGTTACGGCGGTTTCTTGATGAAGGCGATGCCGCCGATGTGGTCGACGCAGAATAAGGCAGCCGTGATTGGCGCGCTGGCTCGTCTTTCAGCCAGTATTGAGCGTTAGCTCGGGCGGGATTCGTTCCTGGCTGCGCCGCCCCGCTTTGGGCATATAAATTTGGACATATAGAATCACCCCGGTGATACGTGAACCTTCACGTATTACCGGGGTGATTCTATATAGAGCTAAAAGCCCTAACGGTTATGTTTTTTAGAAGCTGTGCTGTTTAGAGCCCGGGTCTTCTATAAACTGCGGTTTTCTAGAGACTGCATCTTCTAGAGGCTACGCAGCACGGAGACGACCTTACCCATGACGGTTGCGCGGTCGCCCATAATCGGCTCGTAGTTGGAGTTGCGCGGCATGAGCCAGGTGTGGCCGTCGACCTGACGGAACACCTTCACGGTTGCTTCATCATCGAGCAGAGCAGCAACGATATCGCCGTTGTCTGCGGTGTGCTGCTCGCGGACAACCACCCAGTCGCCGTCGCAGATTGCGGCGTCGATCATGGAATCGCCCTTGACCTTGAGCATGAAGAGCTTGCCGTTACCGACCAGCTGGCGGGGCAGGGCGAGCACATCCTCCACGGACTGCTCGGCGGTGATGGGACCGCCCGCTGCAATTCGTCCAACCAGGGGAACGGGTACGAGGTCTTCATCGCCGACTTCAAAGTTCGGCAGCTCGGGCAGGGAAGAGGAAGCGCTACCGTGGATACCGACGCCGTTCTCATCCAGCACCTCAATGGCGCGGGGGAGCTTGGGGTCGCGGCGAATGTAGCCCATGGTCTCGAGGCGACCGAGCTGGTGAGTGACCGAGGACAGGGACGCAAGACCCACCATGTCACCAATCTGGCGCATGGACGGCGGGTAACCCTTTTGTTCAATCTCGGTGCGGATCGCGTCAAGAATCTTCTGCTGGCGCGCGGTCAGCGCCGGACGGGGTGCTGTTGCCATTTCTTTTCCTTCGGTCTGTGCCCTGATTTCTGTACTCCGGCCTTTGTATTCCGGTCGGGCACGGATGGGTGCTTCACACATTTTCTGATGGTGTCCTAAAAATTTTTTGGGTTCTGCCGAAATGGGTCTTATCTCGTCAGGGGGTGGAGGAATTCTATCCGTGCCGGAGCGATACCGGAGCGATACGCAGGCAACGAATATGCGCCTCCGCCCTATAAAACTCAGTCAGCGGCACCTGCACTCGATACAGAACCAAGCTGTAACGGGTACAGAAACCTGCTGTGAGTAGGACTCATCAGGAGCGTGTGGAACGTCTCTTGACACCAGTGTAGAACACTACACCGAAAAACTCAAACAAATATTCTAGATTTTTTCTTCGAAACTCGAAGAAATTTTTAGTACATCTCTGCTAGACTTTAGAACAAGAGTTCGTATATACTCTTGAATCTCTCCTGAAATTCAGGATTTACGGGCGAATGTTCGAAAAATATTCGAAGATTCGACCCGGAGCCTTTCGGGAGGGGAGAGTGAATGAGTGTTCGAATGTATTCGAATCCTCTGCCTCTCTCTTCGCATGATCTACCCCGGATGCTCTGGAAAGCCTCTGGCGAATCTAGGGAGCATCTGGCGAAGAGAGAGCGCAGGGGATGGGGTGCTGAGGCAACCCGAGGCAACCCGGTGCACCCGACGCTCAGACCTAACTAGAGAATAGCTATCCACTAGTTATCGCTTAACAATCACCACTCCATAGTTATCACTCAACTAGGACCTCCGAGCGGGTATCGCTCGGCATTGCTAGACCCGCGGGGTAACCCCGGGGAGAGCTGAGAGAAAGGAACCACAATGACTACTGCAGCACCTATTGCTTCTCGCGGCACTTCTGCACACCTTCCGGCAGGTTTGGTGGTACTTCACCCCGCCCGCACCACCCCTGTCCGCACTGCGCAGCGTTCTCGTGTGCCTGCGTCTTCGCAGTCTGTTCGCTCTTCTCGTGCGGCTCATGCACCCCGCCCTGCGCAGGTGGCTCAGCCTACCCAAGCTCCCGCTGGTTCTGTTCAGGCACCTGCATCGGTTCGCTCTGTAGCTTCTGGTGCGCAGTCTGATGCGCAGGTGCCCAGCATGAAAAGTGCTCTTCTGGCTAAGGGCGGCGAGCTTCTGCGTGCAGTTCCCGCTTCTATTCGTCGTCTTGGCACCCCGAGCGGCTTCCTGAAGGGGCTGCCTCTGCTGACTTTGGCGGCGCTGATTGTGCTCGGCGCTATTAGCTTCTTTGGCCCGGCGGCTTCTGCTTCCGTGGAGAACGCTTCGGTGACTCGAACCGTCGTCGTGGTCAAGCACGGCGAGACCCTGTGGGATATTGCTCAGGCGGTGGATCCGCAAGGTGACACCCGTGATACTGTGGTTCGTATTATGGAGTTGAACTCGTTGACCAGCACCTCTGTTGATGCCGGTCAGCGTCTGGAAATTCCTCAGCCTCAGCGCTAAGCACGGACCCGTGTGTGGTTGGCTTCTGCGTGAGGTTGATGTCTTGACTCCGAATCCTCTATCTCTCAAGCTAGAGCGCTTGAGTCGAATTCTTGAGCCTATGAACTAGGAGCGCACCGATGCCTGTTCCCGTTGAACCCAAACCCGTCAAAACTGAACCTGCACAGAGTGCTCAGACCGCTCGTCCTGTGGTTGCCGTTTTGGGGGAACCCGGAACTCGTGGTGCCCTGGTGAAGCTTCTTCAGGATGCGGGGGCGGATGTTATCGTGACCGCTGTGCCCGAACAGTTGCGTGAGGCTGACGGCATGGTGGTTACCGGCGGTGCGAGCTCTCTTGAGGCGTACGATGATCTGAAAGCTAAGGACGCTGAGCGTGTGATTGGTCGCCGTGTTGCTGGCGGTCGTCCGGTGCTGGTTGCCGGTGCAGCGTTGAGCTGCCTCTTCGACTCGGTGACGGTGGAGCATCCGCAGATGGGGCAGATTCAGGTGCAGTGCATGGGGGAGTGGCCCGGCGAGAGCGTGGAGCTTTCTACCCGCGACCTGGTGCCCGGTGCTTCTGCCCTCCGTGCTTCCTCCGATAGCGTGCTGCTCAAGGGTCTTGAGGGCGAGGCTCACTTCAAATCTGAGCACGGCGTTTTTGAGTGGGCTTTTGATCAGAGCATTGAGTATATTGCCCCGCCGGCGGTGACGTGGACTGTCACCGAGCCTGCCTATATTGCGGCGGTTGAGAATGGCCCGCTGACGGCGGTGCAGTTCTGCCCGGTGGGATCTGGTGAGCTGGGTACGGAGTTTCTTCGTCGCTGGGTTGCGTCCCTGGCGGTGACTGGTCGCCTCTCGCTATCCTCTGAATCTCTGTCCTCTGAGGGCTCCGCTGCTGTTGCGGGAGGTAACTAATGTCTGTACCCGTTCTTGAACTTCTGCCCGCTGTTGATATTTCTGAGGGTTACGCGGTGCGCCCGGTGGGTGGCACCCTCTCCGGTGGTGAGCAGCGCCTCGACCCTGTTGAGGCGGCTTTGACCTGGGTGAAGGCTGGTGCTCGCTGGATTCACCTGGTTGACCTTGATTTGGCGTTTGGCCGCGGCACAAATACTGAGGTTCTGGCTGAGGTGGTTGCCGCAGTCCGTGCTGAGAACGCTCGGATGGTCGGCTCCGCTCCGGTTCGTATTCAGGTCAGTGGCGGCGTGCGTAATGCTGAGAGTCTGGAGCGTGCCCTGAGCTTGAATCCGGACCGCGTGAACGTGACTAGTGCGGCTCTGGCGGATTCTTCCTGGCTTGAAGATACTCTGGCTCGTTATGCCGATTCTGATCTTCTGGCTCTTGGCCTCGATGCCCGTTACAGCCCCGAGCGGGGCTGGGTGACGGTGGCTCGCGGTACCGACTGGTCGGGCCCTGATGTGGCGGAGGCGCTGGCGTGGCTGGAGAGCGCGGGCGTGCGCCGCTATATCGTCACGGATGTGAGTAAGGACGGTTCTCTGGCGGGCCCCGGTGCGGAGCTGCTGGATGAGGTGCTGGCTCAGACTGCCTGTCGGGTGGTGGCGTCCGGTGGTGTTGCGTCGCTGGCTGATCTTGTGAAGCTGCGTTCCATGGTGCCTTCTGGTTTGGAGGGCGTGGTGCTTGGTAAGGCGCTGTACGTGGGCAACTTTAGTTTTGAGCAGGCTCTTGAGGCCGCTGGCTCCCGCTAAAGCTACCGCTCCGCTCAAGCTACCGGTTCGCCCTAGCCTACGCATCTAGCCTGCGTAGATTTCTTACGCGCACAGGCTTTATATATGACGAAGCCCCGCCTTCCTCAGCCTGAGGGAGGCGGGGCATCGTGATCGCATAAACCAGTTGGCTCAGTAAACCAGTTGGCTTAGTACACCGGGCCGGTGAGCTTTTCGCCGGGGCCCTTGCCGGGTTCGTCCGGGAAGGGGGATGCTTCGCGGAAGGCGAGCTGCAGGGTGCGCAGGCCGTCGCGCAGGGGTGCTGCGTGCTGGGAGCCGATTTCGGGTGCTGCGGCGGTGACGAGGCCTGCCAGTGCGGTGATGAGCTTGCGTGCTTCGTCGAGGTCCTTGAGGTCGTCGGCGTTTTCGTCTGCTGCCAGGCCGCACTTGACGGCTGCGGCGCTCATCATGTGGATGGCTGCGGAGCTGATGATTTCGATGGCGGGTACGTCTGCGATGTCGCGCAGCTGTTCGTTGACGGCTTCGACCTGCTCTTCGGTGAGTTCGGTGTGGCCGTGTACGGGGGTTTCTTCTTCCGCGGTGAAGCGGAAACTCGTGTTTTCAGTGCTCATAGTCCTAGAATCTCATATTTCGTTTGTTTCGGTAAATGCGTCCTTAAGAGTGGGTGCGTCCGTGGACTTTCTGGAGGAATCCCCGCAATTTTTATGGTGTTTTACGTCTAATTCCTTGCGTCAGTCGGGGATTCTGCGGTATGGTTATAGGCAGTTTGCAAGTGGAGCATGTCTCCCACCCGGTTGACCGCCGCAGGCGTTTGTTTGCGAGTTTTGAGGTGAACGGGTTCGTCCGCCGCTTTCGGCGTACGCTGGTTTGTGCCTCCGCTTGTGTAACTGCGGGGGCTTTTTTAGTGCCCGCAACGGATAGTATTCACGGGGAAACCCACAGAGCACAGGAGCTAGTCATTAGCGAACCACGCATTAACGATCGTATCCGCGTTCCCGAGGTCCGTCTTGTCGGTCCCGGTGGCGAGCAGGTAGGCGTTGTCCCTCTGAAGGACGCTCTGCGTCTGGCTGAGGACGCCGAACTCGACCTGGTCGAGGTTGCCCCGAACGCGAAGCCGCCCGTGTGCAAGCTCATGGATTACGGTAAGTACAAGTACGAAGCCGCGATCAAGGCTCGTGAATCCCGCAAGAAACAGGCTAATGCCGTTCTGAAGGAGATCCGTTTCCGCCTGAAGATTGATACCCACGACTACGAAACCAAGGTTGGACACGCTCGTCGTTTCCTTTCCGGTGGTGACAAGGTCAAGGCAATGATTCAGTTCCGTGGTCGTGAGCAGCAGCGCCCCGAGATGGGTGTGCGTCTGCTGGAGCGTCTGGCGGCTGAGCTGGCTGAGGTGAGCACTGTTGAGTCTCGCCCCCGTCAGGATGGCCGCAACATGGTGATGGTTCTGGCTCCGCTTCGCGGTAAGGCAGAGGCTCGCCGTGAGCAGGGCGCCGGCGGTCGCAAGGGTCGCGAGCGTATTGACACGACCAAGGCGAAGCCCGTAACTAATTCTTTGGCAGACGCTATGCCTGCCGAGTTGAAGGCACAGGCTTCCGCCGAGTAGGGAACCGGGTCGTCACTTTAGGATGGGCACGTGCCTCCACCGTTGGGTGGGTGTTGCGGGTTCACCCGGTGCCGGTTCCGAGGCACCTCGTTGGGGGTGCCTCACCTTTGGTCCTTGGGGCTGATGCGTGTATCGCTCAACCCCACTAAGCTACCCCGCTGTTGTGGCGGGGGATGAATGTAAGGAGAACGGCAGCTATGCCGAAGCAGAAGACCCACTCTGGTGCTAAGAAGCGCTTCAAG
Source organism: Rothia mucilaginosa (assembly GCA_963534775.1). GTDB lineage: Bacteria > Actinomycetota > Actinomycetes > Actinomycetales > Micrococcaceae > Rothia > Rothia mucilaginosa_D. Next base: position 77,038 of record CAUSUH010000008.1, read on the forward strand.
CTCACCGGTAGCGGCAAGGTTAAGCGCCAGCAGGCGAACCGCCGCCACTACCTGGAGCACAAGTCCTCCCGTCTGACCCGTCGTCTGGCATCCGACCAGATCGTGACCGGTGGTCAGGCAAAGGTTGTCAAGAAGATGCTGGGTAAGTAGGCTACCGCTTACTTCTCGCTAGAGGCGGGTGCATTCCCGCACCGACGATGAAAGACTCGCTCCTACAGGCTGGTTCTGAGGCCTTGTAGGACATAAGACGAAGGAGACACACGTGGCACGTGTGAAGCGCGCGGTTAACGCGCACAAGAAGCGCCGTACTATTCTCGATCGTGCATCCGGCTACCGCGGTCAGCGTTCTCGCCTGTACCGTAAGGCTAAGGAGCAGGTCACTCACTCGCTGGTTTACAGCTACGACCACCGTCGTAAGAAGAAGGGTGACTTCCGTCGCCTGTGGATTCAGCGTATTAACGCTGCTTCCCGCGCACAGGGCCTGACCTACAACCGCTTCATCCAGGGCCTGAAGGCTGCTGGTGTTGAGGTTGACCGCCGTATGCTGGCTGAGCTGGCTGTTAACGAGCCCGCTGCCTTCAACGCACTGGTTGAGATTGCTAAGAACAACCTGCCCGAGGACACCTCGGCTCCCAAGGCTTAATTAGCCTAGGTTGTGTTCTTACCTCGAAGATCTAGGTTCGGGGTAGGATGCTTAAGCGTCGTGAGCGGCCGTCTGCACTTTTGAGTGTGGGCGGCCGCTTTCTGCGTATCTGGGGGGGGCGCTGGTGACTGTTCTGCGTTTTTTGGGTGTGCCTTTGCCTGTACCCTTTAAGGGTGAACTTTTTTGAACGTATTAGTACCCCCGTTGTGATGTCCAATCCGCAGGCAGATCGTGTCCGCGATATTGCGAAGCTGCGTACCCGCGCTGCCCGCACGAAGAAGGGCCAGTTCCTGGTGGAAGGCCCGCAGGCTGTGCGTGAGGCGTTGAAGGCGCATCTGAAGAAGCCGATTCTGGATGCTGTCTACGTTACGGAGGCGGCTTTTGACCGTCATGAGGATATTGCTGAGCTGCTGGAGCAGGTGTACGGCACCCCGACCCCGGAGGAGGGTCGCCGCGTCTTTATGCGTGTGGTGACTGATGAGGTGCTGGAGGCGATGGCTGATTCGGTGAGCCCGCAGGGTATTATTGCGGTTTCCTTTATGGTGGATGCGTCGTTCTCGCTGCTGTGGGGTGAGGGCGCGTTGAATCCGAAGTTGATTGCTGTGCTGTCTCGTGTGCAGGATCCGGGTAATGCGGGCACTATTCTTCGTGTGGCTGATGCAGCCGGTGCTGACTTGGTGATTACGACTAAGGGTTCGGTGGATTTGTATAACCCGAAGACGGTGCGTTCTACGGCGGGTTCGCTGTTCCATGTGCCGATTATTCAGGGCGTGCAGCTGGAGGATTTCGCGGAGGATGTGAAGTCTCAGGGTACTGCTGTGCTGGCTGCTGACGGCTACGGCGTGGTGAACCTGCAGGAGCTGACGGAGTACACCGCGGCCCGTCGCGCGGGTGTGGAGGCGAGCGCCCCCTCCGGCGTGAAGGGTAATTTTGATCTTTCTAAGCCGACGATGTGGCTTTTCGGGAATGAGGCGCAGGGCTTGAACGCTGAAGAGAAGGCAGCGGCGACGATGCGCGTGGCTGTTCCTGTCTATGGTTCGGCTGAGTCTTTGAATGTGGGTACGGCTGCTGCTGTGTGCCTGTATGCTTCGGCGATGGCTCAGCGCGGCCTGTCCCGCTAGTTTTTCTAGGTTGGGCGGTTCACGGCTGTGGTACAGCGGTGGGCCGCTTTAGCATCATGGGTTTTAGAGTTTTAGTTTAGGGCTGAGAAAGGGAAATTATGTCTGCTCCTTCTGGTCATTCGGGTTCGGGCGCGATTATTGCTGCGCTGGGTGCGAACCTGGGTATTGCGGTGCTGAAGTTTTTGGCTTTTGCGCTGACTCGTTCTTCGTCGATGTTGGCGGAGGCTATTCACTCGGTGGCTGACTCGGGTAATCAGCTTCTGCTTCTTATGGGCGGTCGCGCTTCGCAGAAGCAGGCTGATGAGGAGCACCCGTTTGGTTATGGCCGTAACCGCTATATTTACGCGTTTATTGTTTCGATTATTATCTTTGCCCTGGGTGGCTTGTTCGCTCTGTATGAGGGTTATGAGAAGCTGCATGATCCGCACGGTATTACTGAGTGGCAGTGGGTTCCGGTGGCTGTTCTGGTGGGTTCGATTCTGCTGGAGGGTAATTCGTTCCGCGTGGCGGTGAAGGAGTCGCGTGATCTGAAGGGCAAGCAGAGCTGGATGCGTTTCTTGCGTACTTCGAAGAACCCGGAGCTTCCGGTGCTTCTGCTGGAGGATGCGGGTGCGCTGCTGGGTCTGATTTTTGCGCTCTTTGGTGTGGGTCTGACTCTGTTGACCGGTAATGGTCTGTGGGATGCGTTCGGTACCCTGGCTATTGGTGTGCTGCTGGTCTTTATTGCTGTGTTCCTTGCGGTGGAGATGAAGTCCCTGATTTTGGGTGAGGCTGCTTCTCCGGAGGATTTGGCGAAGATTCGTGCGGCGATTGAGGATGGCGATAGCGAGCGCATTATCCACATTAAGACCGTGCACTTGGGTCCCGAGGAGATTCTGGTGGCGGCGAAGATTCGTATTCACGATGCCGACACCGGCCGCGCTGTGGCTGATGAGATTGACGCGGCTGAGGTTCGTATTCGCGAGGCTGTTCCTGCGGCACGCATCATTTATCTGGAACCGGATATTTTCCGGGCCTAGCTCTAGGAGATTTTTGTTATGACCGTTGAGATGATCGTTGATGGTTTGCTAAAGATTTTCGTTGGCCTGATCATTCTTTTGGTGTACCTGCGTCTGACTCACCGTTCTCAGGCGGGGCACCAGACCCCGATTGATACCATCGGTAACTTTGTCATCGGTGGTGTGTTCGGTGGCGTGTTGTACAGCACGCAGATTAGCCTGTTCTACTTTGTCATCTACATGGTGTTTACGCTGTGCATGATTCAGCTGCTGAACGTGGCGACCACGAAGATTCGTTTTCTGCATATGGCGGTGCGTGAGTAGCGCGTGCCGGTCATTACGGATGGTGATATCGATATTAAGAGCTTCCAGCAGGCAGATGTGGTTCTTGATCCGATGCGCCTGATTGCTGACCTTCGTGCGCAGGGTATTTACGACCTGGAAGACATTGAGTTCGCTCAGATTGAGCCGAATGGTGTGCTGAGTGTGATTCGTAAGGGCGACGGTGTGCCGAACTTTGCTCTGATTGTGAAGGGTACCTTGGTCACTCGCGATATCGCGGATGCGCACAAGACCGAGGATTGGGTGTACCTGCAGTTGCGTGCGGCTGAGGTCGAACTTGAGGATGTCTTCCTCATGGAGTTCAAGAACGGTAACCGCCTGCTCATTCTGCTCAATGACGGCACTACTATTCGCCGTGAGGTGGCAGAAGCCTCGAATATGAATGATAAGGAAGAAGAGTGGCAGGAAGGCGTGGAGGACGCTCCTGAGCCGGAGGATACTGAGGATGCTAAGAAGGAAGTAGCGGAGCACGCTGCTGAGGATGCGCATCCGACGAAGGATTCTAAAGCGTAGAAGAAGGTAGAGAAAGATGAGTGAAGTGTCGCCCTCGTTTGAGGTTCAGGTGGTTGGCGCCGCCGTGGTTGATTCTTTGGAGGCTCCGACCCGTATGCTGGTGGCTCAGCGTTCTGAGCCGCAGACTGTTGCCGGCATGTGGGAGTTCCCGGGCGGTAAGGTCGAGCCGGGGGAGAGCTGCGAGCAGGCGCTGGTGCGTGAGCTGAAGGAGGAGCTGGGCGTGCAGGCGCGTTTGGGTGCTGAGGTGCCCGGCGCGTACCCGCAGGGCTGGCGTCTGAGCGAGCGTCTGGCGATGCGCGTGTTCTTTGCGGAGATTCTTTCGGGTACTCCGGATACTTTGGAAGATCACAGCGCGCTGCGGTGGATGCCGCTGCCGAAGTCTAAGGATGACGCACAGGCGTACGATGATTTGCTGGGTTTGCCGTGGATTCCGGCGGATTTGCCGATTGTTGTGGCTCTTCTGCAGCAGCTGCAGGACACTGGCACTGGTGAGGCGTAGACCCAAGGTATGACCTAATGCTCTGCGCTAGTTCGTTGCGAGGCTAATTCGCCGTTGTGTGACACATTCGCGGCGGTAACAGGATAAATTTTCTCTATCTTTTGTGACACTGTTTGAAGGCGGGATTCCCTGTGGGGAGTCCCGCCTTTATTCATATTTTGAGGGGGATTTATGCGCCGTGTAATCCTGACTTGTGTGTTTGTTGGGGAGGGGATTTTGTCATATATGGGTTCGACACGGATACATACTTTGGAAACCAATCGGTAGGCGGGTAGTATTGAGGGAGAAATCACATACGTATTGGGAGACAATGATGACTGCTCAACCCCCGTTTGATCCGGGTGCCTACCGCTCCGACGCGGTTCCCTCGGACACTCAAGCTATTTATATTCAGGAAGGCGGCGCTGAGCCGCGCGGAATTCTGTTCCACTCGCCGACCAAGCACCCGAAGATTCTGCGTCTGCAGGAGATTATGATTGTCTCCGCGCTGCTCTGCTTGATCCACGGTGTTATTTCCTCGTTCGCACCGGATAACCTGTCCCCGCTGAAGGGTCTGCCGGAGGTCGGCGTTGCAGGCGGTATCGGCCTGCTGGTTGTTTCTGCGGTTGTGTACATCTGGGTCTACTTCACGATTCAGAAGGGCAAGCGTCTGGGCCTGACTGTCGGTCTGATTTTTGCGATTCTGGGTGCGTTCGTGGCGATTCTGTCTCTGATTGGTAATGTCATTGACGCTCAGCGCTACGGCTTCGTGCCCCTGTACGCGGCATGGTTCATTGCGAACGTGCTGTGGATTCGTGCTTCTTTTGACCCGGCTGTGAAGCAGGCTCTGAAGTAGAAGTACCCTCTTCAACCCTGTTGTTGAAAAGATATACTCTAGAACGCCCGGATGGACTATCCGGGCGTTCTGCTGTTTGCGCTTCCTTCTCTGGTCTAAAATGGATAGGATATGCGCCCGTCGCCATCCCCCTGTTCCGCACCCTGTGCGGGTAGCCGGGGGAGAGCAGACGGTGCTGCCTAAGGTGTATAACGAGCCAGCCGGCATAGTGCCGGTGGTATGCAGAGAAGAGTGACAATGACCGATTCCGTGCAGGAACACGAGGGTCTTAACGGCCCGGCTCAGGTTCTCGCCCGCATTGCGCAGGTTCTGGAGGAGAACCCCGAGAACGGTTTGGACGCTATCCGTGAGGCTTTTGAGGCTGAGCGTGAGCGCGCCCGCCAGGAGATTCGCGAGAAGGCTAAGGACTTTGACAGCCTCAAGGAGGTGCGCCTGAGCTTCTTCGGTGAGAAGGGCATCATGAGCATCGCTAACCGCCAGATGCGTGATCTTCAGAACCAGCACAAGGGCCCGGTGGGTAAGCTGATGGGTCAGGCTCGTGCAGCCCTGACTGAGGCTATTGAGGCTCGTACCGCCGAGCTGGAGGCTGAGCGTGAGGCTCGTATCCTGGCTGAGGAAGCTGTGGACGTTTCTGCTGCTTCGCCTCGCCGTTCCCTGGGCGGCCGCCACCCGATTGCTCTGATGCAGGAGCGCCTGACTGATATCTTCGTTGGTATGGGCTGGGAGGTTGCTGACGGCCCCGAGCTGGAGTCTGAGTGGTACAACTTTGACGCTCTGAACATTAAGCCGGATCACCCGGCACGCGAAATGCAGGACACTTTCTACGTTGAGCCGAAGAACGCTCACCTGCTGCTGCGCACTCACACGTCGCCGGTGCAGATGCGCTCGCTACTTTCGCGTGATTTGCCGCTGTACATTGTGTGCCCGGGTCAGGTGTACCGCACCGATGAGCTGGACGCGACCCACACCCCGGTCTTCCACCAGATTGAGGGCCTTGCCGTGGATAAAGGCCTGACGATGGCTGACCTGAAGGGCACCCTGGAGTACATGGCACGCGCCATGTTCGGTGAGGACGCTAAGATCCGCCTGCGCCCGAACTTCTTCCCGTTCACTGAGCCTTCCGCTGAGCTGGATTTGTGGCACCCGAACGCTAAGGGCGGCCCGCAGTGGATTGAGTGGGGCGGCTGCGGCATGGTGAACCCGAATGTTCTGCGTGCTGCGGGTATCGATCCTGAGGAGTACTCGGGCTTCGCTTTCGGTATGGGTATTGAACGTACCCTCATGTTCCGTAACAACGTCGCTGACATGCATGACATGGTTGAAGGCGACATCCGTTTCTCTGAGCAGTTCGGGATGGAGATCTAAATTATGCGTGTACCCCTGTCATGGCTGCGCGAGTTCGTGCCTGTAGCCGAGGATGCTTCGGCTGAAGATTTGATGGCAACCCTGGTGAAGGTTGGCCTGGAAGAAGAAGACGTTCACCGCCCCTCTGATGAGCTGTCCGGACCAATTGTGGTTGGCCAGGTGCTCTCTATGGAGCCGGAGACCCACTCGAACGGCAAGACCGTGAACTGGTGCCAGGTGCGTGTGGTTCCGGAGGGCCAGGAGCAGACTCTGACCGGTAAGGGCATTGAGCCTTCCGGCGTTCAGGGCATTATTTGTGGTGCCCACAACTTCAAACCCGGCGACAAGGTTGTTGTGACCCTGCCCGGCGCTGTTCTGCCCGGTGGTTTCGCGATTACTGCCCGTAAGACTTACGGTCACAAGTCGGCTGGCATGATTGCTTCGACTCGTGAGCTGGGTATTGGCGATGATCACGGCGGCATCCTGGTGCTTTCGACCCTGGGCCTGGACCCGGAGCTTGGCACCGATGCGATGGAGCTGCTGGGTCTGTACGATCAGGCTGCCGAGGTGAACGTGACCCCGGACCGCGGTTACGCGTTCTCTCTGCGCGGTATTGCTCGCGAGTGGTGCCACGCTACCGGTTCTTCCTTCGAAGATTTTGTGCTGGCGTACGGCGAGCGCGCCCCGGAGGCGAACGAGTCCGGTCACGCGGTTGCTCTGCGTGATGACGCCCCGATTCACGGTAACCCGGGTTGCGTGCGTTTCGTGATGCGTGAGGTTTCGGGTGTGAAGGCGGATGCGCCGGTTCCGACCTGGATGTCTTCGCGTCTGCGTCTGGCGGGTGTGCGCTCGCTGTCGCTGCCGGTGGATATTTCGAACTACGTGATGCTGGAGACCGGTCAGCCGCTGCACTTCTACGATGCTGACAAGGTTCAGGGTGAGATTGTGGTGCGCCGCGCCGCTGCTGGCGAGAAGCTGGTGACCCTGGATGGTGTGGAGCGTGTTCTGCACCCCGAGGACATTGTTATTGCTGATGATTCGGGCGTGATTGGTCTTGCCGGTGTGATGGGTGGCGCCTCCACTGAGGTGACCGATTCGACCACCCGTATCCTGGTTGAGGCTGCTCGTTTTGATGAGGTGTCGGTGGCTCGTACTGCTCGCCGTCACAAGCTGATTTCTGAGTCTTCGAAGCGTTTTGAGCGTGGCGTGGATCCGCAGATTCAGGCTGCAGCTGCCCAGCGTGCGGTAGAGCTGCTGGTTGAGCTGGCTGGTGCTCAGGCTGAGCCGGGCGTTACTGACGTATCCCTCGGTTACGAGCCGGTCGTGATTGACCTGCCGGCTGATTACACTGCCGGTCGTATCGGCGTGGATTACTCGCCGGAGCAGATTGAGTCCTGCCTGCGTGAGATTGGTTGCTCGGTGGAGCGTACCGAGTCCGGTTACGCTGTGACTGTCCCGTCGTGGCGTACCGACCTGCGCGCGAAGGAAGACCTGACCGAGGAAATCGCACGTATTGACGGTTACGAGAACATCCCCTCGACTCTGCCGGTGGCTCCTGCGGGTCGCGGTTACACTCCGGAGCAGGCGGGTAAGCGTCGTGCGCTGAACGCGCTGGCGGCTTCGGGCCTGACTGAGGTTTTCGCGTACCCCTTCGTGTCGGCTGATGCGAACAACCTGTGGTCGGCTCCGTGGGTGAGCACCCCTGAGAACCCGGTGACTGAGGTTCCTTCGGTTCGCCTGGAGAACCCGATTTCTTCGGCTGAGGGCTGGATGCGCCGCTCGCTGCTGCCGGGCCTGGTTGAGGTTCTGAAGCGTAACCTGTCTCGCGGTTTCAAGAACCTGGCTATTTTTGAGGCGGGTCACGTGTTCATCCCGGGTGAGCAGCTGGGTTCGGAGTCTATTCCGCCGCTGGGTGCTCGTCCTTCGGATGAGGTTCTGGCTGATTTGAATGCCGGTATTCCGCATCAGCCCACTTTCATTGCTGGCCTGTTTGCAGGTACTGAGCATGAGGTGATGCCCGGCGCTACTCCGCGCGCTTACGATTGGCGTGACGCCCTGGACGCTGTGCGTCTGGTCGCTGACGCTGTTTCGGCTGAGATTCAGATGCGTAACGGTGTGCATACTGCGTTCCACCCGGGCCGTGTGGCTGAGGTTCTGAACGCTGCCGGTGAGCGTGTTGGTTTTGCTGGCGAGCTGCATCCGAAGCTTCTGCAGGAGCTGAACCTGCCTGAGCGTACTTGCGCGTTTGAGCTGGATTTCTCGGCGCTGTTTGCTGGTCGTGTTGAGGCGCGTCAGGCTACTCCGGTGCTGACTTTCCCGGCTGCTACTCAGGATGTGGCGCTTCTGGTGGACCGCGATCTGCCTGCTTCTGAGGTGGAGCGTGTTCTGCGTGAGGGCGCTGGTGAGCTGCTGGAGGATATCCGCGTGTTCGATGATTACCGCGGTGTCGGTATTGATGAGTCGAAGAAGTCTTTGGCGTTTGCCCTGCGTTTCCGCGCGCCGGATCGTACGCTGACTGCTGATGAGGCGTCGGCTGCTCGTGAGGCTGCTGTGGCTGCGACTGTTGAGCAGCTGGGTGCGGAACCGCGTGTCTAACCGGGTCTAACCCTATGGCGTAGTGCCTAGTGCTGACGGGGTGGGAGTTGTTGGCTCCCACCCCGTAGCTTTTGGGGTTGCGTGGTGGGTTTACCTGTTGGGTTGGTTTATGAAGCGTTGATAAGCGCTTTCAGTGGTGAACTCATGTGGTTATGGGTACCCTAGAAGATAGATGAAGTGAGGGAGAGAGTAATGGCTAATCGAGAGAACTCGCGCGAACAGGATGAGCTGTCGCAGTCTGAGGTCGAAGAAACCTACTTTGAAGATTCTGAGTACGGTGATTCTCAGTACGAGGATTCTGAGTATGAGGAGTACGACGAGTACGAGGATTACGACGATGAGGAAGAGAACTCCTCCCTTTTCGCGATGAGTGAGGAAGAGCTGGATGACCGCCCGGGCGTAAACTGGCTGTCGGTTCTTTCTGCTGCTGTCGCGGTTATTCTTTCCATTGTTTTGGCTATTGCGGGTGTCCGTGCTTTTGCGTCGGTGAATAATAACGCCGAGTATGCCGGTAAGAGCTGGGTCATTCAGGGCACCTACCAGGATTTGACTCCTGACCTGATTACGAAGGGCAATGTTGCTCGTTATAAGGGCAACTTGCCGGCTGATGACGCGCTGAATGGTAAGACCTATGTGTCGAACCTGAAAGATAAGTATCAAGTGACTTCGGGTGCTCCGATTGAGTTCCGTGGTTCGCAGACTGGTGATGTTCCTTCCGAGTTCCCGCGTGAGGTGGATGGCCTGTTGGTGGAGAAGGGCGGCACTCTTGAGGTTGTCTACACCGCTGAGAAGGGCACGTTGAAGCCTGTGACTGAGGACAGCGTGAATGCTGAGCGTTTTGCCGGTATCGCAAGTATTGTTGGTGCGGTGCTGGTGCTTCTGCTGGGTCTGGGTTTTGCTGTGTGGCTGAACCGCCGTTCGCGCGATGTCGAGTATGAGGACCTGGATGGTCTGGTGGAGGATGAGCGCTAGGCGTTTCTGAATCTTGAGGATTGACCGGTTGACGTTTTGTTGAGGAGCCTGTTTCCGGCGCACGTTGTGTTGCTGGAGGCGGGCTCCTTTTTTGCGTTCGCCTGCCGGAGGTCTCTTGACTGGTGCGGCGCACCAGCCAACAATGTTCTTGCACGCTATGCATTCATTGCGAGGTTATGCGCCCGAATGTGTAGATACACGCTACATTCGCGGCGTTTTGTGTGACAGCTGGTGAGATAAACCCTGAAAATTCCCCCATATCTTGGAATAATCCATATTTGGCGCGCATATTTATGTGCATATGTATTATCTTGGGTAGTAAAGAATGTTGCGCTGCGCCACCGTTGGGCAGCTCCGTTCTGAATTCGTGATTGGCACCGTAGGAAGAAGAGATATTATGCCTTTCCCCTCGACCAAGATCGCGCGTCAGGCACGCATCGTTGAATTGTTGCAGACCCGACGTGTCCGCTCCCAGGCTGAACTGGCGCAGTACCTGACCGATGATGGTATGAAGGTTACTCAGGCGACCCTTTCCCGTGATCTTGTTGAAATTGGCGCTGAGCGCATCCGTGATGAAGGCGCCGGCTTGATTTATGCTGTGCCGAATTATCCTGCTCGTCGTGGCGGCGGCACTGCACCTGATGCCCGTATGATTTCCCTGTTCAAGGAGCTGCTGATTACCGCTGAGGGTTCGGCGAATATTACGGTTCTGCGCACTCCTCCGGGTGCTGCGCAGTTCTTGGCTTCGTCTATTGATCAGGGCGGTCTTGAAGCGATTATGGGCACTATTGCCGGTGACGATACGGTAATAGTGATTACTCGTGACCCCAATGGTGGGGCTGCGCTTGCCGAGAGCTTCTTGGACTGGTCTGCTGCTCAGTAGTAGTTGGGGCGTATCTTGCGCTGTTCTTCTGATGTTTCGGGGGAGCGGTTGAAGGTACGCCCTTCTGCTGTCTTCGGGCTCTTTTTGCGGGCTTGTAGCTCGGCTTCTCTTTTCTAGATATACCGAATTTTTGTGGTGAGAGTTTTCTATCATGTCTGAAATGCACGATTCAGCGAACAATATTGCCTACCTTTTGGCGGAGGCTGCTTCTGATTCTGGGGCTAAGGCGGCTTTGACGATTCCGGCTTCTAACTCTGCTGATATGCAGGTGGTGAGCTACGCGCAGTTGGCATCTGCGGCTGCGCAGGTTCAGCGTCATGTGGCGGCGCTCGGTGTTGAGCGTGGTGACCGTGTGGCGTTGTCTATGCCGAATGTGGCGTTGATGCCGGCATTGTATTACGGCATTGTGGCTGCGGGTGCGATTTGTGTTCCGTTGAATCCGCTATTGTCGGGTGCTGAGCTGGAGTATCATCTGCGCGATAGCGGGGCGAAGGTGCTTTTTGCTTTTGCGGGTACTCGCCTGGCGTCGGAGGCAACCTCGACGGTGCCGGTGAAGAACGGTTCGGTTCGTTGCGAGATTTTCACCGGGGGAGAGGGTTCACCGGTGGCTCCTTTTGATGCGCCTGCTGATAGCGCGCTGTCGGATGCTGTTCCGTCGGCTGCTGTTCTGGAGCCTGTCCCGGTGGCGGCGAGTGATCCGGCGATTATTCTGTACACTTCGGGTACGACGGGCAAACCTAAGGGCGCGACGCTGACTCACGCGAATATCCTCTCGAATGCTCGTAGCTGCGTGAGCGTTTTTGGTTTCACCGCTGATGACGTCATTTTTGGTGGTCTTCCGCTGTTCCACGCGTTTGGTCAGACGGTGTCGATGAACGCGGCGTTTGCGGCGTCGGCTACGGTGGCTTTGCTGCCTCGTTTTACCCCTGATGGCGCGCTGAATCTGATGGAGCGTGCCGGGGTGTCGGTGTTGGCTGCGGTCCCGAGCATGTATGTGTCGTTGGCGGCGGCGCTGGAGGCTGAGCCTGAGCGTGCACGCTCGCTGCGTGGTCGCATCCGCTTCGGTATTTCGGGTGGTTCGCCGCTGCCTGCGCCGGTGCATTCTGCGTTGAAAACGCTGATTGAGTGCCCGGTGTATGAGGGCTACGGTTTGAGTGAGACGTCGCCGGTGGTTTCGTTTAATCAGGCGGAGTTTGGCATGGTGCTCGGTTCGGTGGGTCGTGTGTTGCCGGGCGTGCAGGTGCAGGTCCGTTGCCCGCAGGGTTCCGAGTGCGCGCCGGGTGTGAGCGGTCAGCTGTGGGTGCGCGGCGAGAATGTGATGGCTGGCTACTGGAATAATCCTGCGGCTACTGCTGAGGTTTTTGACGGCGAGTGGTTTGCGACCGGCGACGTTGCTCGTGTTGATGAGCAGGGCAATATTTTTATTGTGGACCGTATTAAGGACATGGTTCTGCGTAACGGCTATTCGGTGTATCCGCGTGAGATTGAGGATGTTCTCTATACCCATGAGCAGGTGCAGTCGGTAGCTGTGTTGGGCGTGCCGGATGAGCGCGTGGGCGAGGAGATTGTCGCCGTGGTGATGCCGCGTCCGGGTGCTGATGAGGGCGTGCTGCAGGCGGAGTTGAATGCGTTGGCGCGTACTCGTTTGGCGGCGTATAAGTATCCTCGCCGCTACGTGATGGTGGAGAGCATGCCGCTGGGGCCGACCGGCAAGATTCTTAAGCGTGACTTGCGGGTTGTGATTCAGAGAGGCTAATCCCGGCAGATGGTTCTTGTCGCTCATCTGAGGACAAGCGCGGGTGAAGAGGGTAGAATTTTGTAGGCGGCTTCTACCGCGTTATTGTTCCCGGGTGTTTTTTTCGGGACTATCCCCTTCACGAAAGAGAGAGCATGAGCGTTCCCGCTTCTGAGGCTTCGCGAACCCCTATTGAGCAGTTGATTCCGGCTGCTTGCGCTACGATTCCGAATTACCCGCATGAGGGTATCCTCTTTTACGATGTGACCACTCTCTTCGCTAATGCTGAGGTGTTCAAGGCGTGCATTGATGAGCTGGCTACTCGTTTTGAGGGTCAGTTTGATGTGGTGGCTGGTGTTGAGGCTCGCGGTTTCTTGCTGGCTTCTGCGCTCGCGTACGCTACCGGCACTGGCGTGATGACGGTTCGTAAGGCGGGTAAGCTTCCGCGTGAGACGTACCGTGAGGAGTATGCGCTGGAGTACGGTAGCGCGGCGATTGAGATTCACTGTAATGATTTCGCTCCGGGTACTCGTGTGCTTCTGCTGGATGATCTGCTGGCGACTGGCGGTACCCTGGTGGCTGCCGCGAAGCTGGTGGAGCGTGCGAACCTGAAGGTTGCCGGCGTTGGTGCTCTTCTGGAGCTGGAGGGTCTGGGCGGTCGTGAGGCGCTGGACGGTTACCGTCTTGAGACGCTGAGCTTGGTGTCTGAGTACCCGCTGCCGTCGAAGTAGTTTTATAGAGTTTGAGGCTTACCGCCGGTTGGGCGTGTGTAGCTGATAGTGATGAGGGGTGCCCTGCCGGTTGAGCCGGTGGGGCACTTTTCTGTGGGGGTAATATTTCTACCCTTCGGAGCCTGTCCTGTAAAATAGTGACCCGTATTTTTGGGTGCCTGTCGCGCCCTGTCTTTGAGACACCATAGGTTTAAGGAGCTTACGTGTCATCTGAATCTTTACCCCAGCAGTCTGCTGATTCTTCGGCGGCTGAGAAGCTGTTTGCTGAGCAGATGGCTGCGGAACGTGAGTATGTTGCTCGCGTGTATGCTCGCCTGGATGAGCTCCGTGAGGAGACGGCTGAGAAGCTGGCTGCTGTGCGTAAGAATCAGGCGGTGGGCGGTCATCAGAACCGTTCGGAGCGTGACTCTTTTGCTACTCACTATGAGGATCGTTTGGCGCAGCTGAATGCTGTGGATTCTCGTCTGACGTTTGGTCGTTTGGATATGGACCGTGAGGGCGCTGATGCGGTGCGTTATATCGGTCGTATTGGTATTACGGATAGCAATCAGCAGCGTCTGCTGATGGACTGGCGTGCCCCGGAGGCGGGTACGTTCTATCAGGCGACTGCTTTCCACTCGATGGGTGTGCGCCGCCGCCGTCACCTGATGCTTGAGGGCCGCACTGTCGTAAATATTGAGGATGAGGTCTTCGATTCGGAGATGCTGCAGGATGAGGACACCCTCCACGGTGAGGGTGCTCTGCTGGCGGCGTTGAATAAGAAGCGTACCGGCCGTATGGGCGATATTGTGGCGACGATTCAGGCTGAGCAGGATGCGATTATCCGCTCGGAGCTGCCGGGTGTGCGTGTGGTGCAGGGTGGTCCCGGTACCGGTAAGACAGCTGTGGCGCTGCATCGTGCGGCGTATCTGCTGTACACGAACCGTGAGCGCCTGTCGAAGGCTGGCGTGCTGGTGGTTGGCCCCTCGAATTCGTTCATGTGGTACATCGAGCGTGTGCTTCCGTCGCTGGGTGAGACCGGCGTGGTGATGTCTTCGTTGGCGACCCTGTATCCGGGTCTGCGTGCTGTGCCTGAGAAGGACCGCGCGGTTGCCGCGTTGAAGGGCGATTTGCGCATGGTGAAGGTTATTAAGTGTGCGGTGGCGGATCGTCAGAAGGTGCCGGCTCAGGTTCAGCGTCTGAATGTTGAGGGTACTGATGTTGAGCTGACTCCGGAGATGGTTCGTTCGGCTCGTTCTCGTGCTCGTTCGACGGGCAAGCCGCATAATGAGGCTCGTGAGACGTTCGTGAAGATTCTGTTGAAGGAGCTGACTGCGAAGCTGGATGATCAGCTGAACCGTGCGGCGGGTCGTGTGGTGGAGCGTCCGTATCTGCAGGATGATGTGCGTGCCTCGATGGATGTGCGCCGTGCCTTGAATCTGGCGTGGATGCCGCTGTCGCCTGAGACTCTGTTGCGCTCGCTGTTCTCGAAGCCGCACTATTTGGAGTCTGCAACTCGTGAGCTGTCGAAGGCTGAGCGTGAGCTGTTGGCTCGCCCGGCGGATGCCCCTTTCACGGAGGCTGATGTTCCTCTGTTGGATGAGGCTGCTGAGCTTTTGGGTGATTTTTCGAAGGTGACCGGTGCGGCTGCTGCGGCTCGTGCTGCGGCGGAGCATCGCGCGAACCTTGAGAACGCTGCGAAGGCGCTGGAGAATGTTCACCAGTCGCTGGAGGATATTGGCGCTGATGGCGTGATTACTCCTGAGCAGATTGCGATGATGAATGAGGTTCGTGGCGAGCGTATGACTGCTGCGGCTGCGGCGTCGGCTGATCGTACGTGGGCGTATGGCCATATTGTGGTGGATGAGGCTCAGGAGCTCTCGCCCATGCAGTGGCGTCTGCTGATGCGTCGTTGCCCGATGAAGTCGTTCACGATTGTGGGCGATATTGCTCAGGCTTCTTCTGCTGCGGCTGCTTCCTCGTGGTCGCAGGCGTTGGAGCCGTTTGTGGGTGAGCGCTTCACTCTGGAGGAGCTGACGATTAATTACCGTACTCCGGCGCAGATTGCTGAGGCGGCGGTGTCGGTTGCGCAGGCTGCTGGCTATGAGGTGTCTGCGCCTCGTGCGGTGCGTGAGGGTCGTTGGGCTCCGCTGGTTCATGAGGTTGCCTCCGAGTCTGTCGTGGAGCAGACCGTGTCTGTGGTCAGCGAGGAGGTCGCTCATTCGGGTGGCGCTCTGATTGGTGTGGTGTGCCCGCCGAGTCTGTATGTTCAGACGGCTCAGGCTGTGGCTCGTGCTCATGCTGATCGTACGGGTACCGCGCAGACTGCGTTGGAGAATCAGGTGCTGGTTCTGACTCCGTGGGAGGCGAAGGGCCTTGAGTTTGATGTTGTGGTGATTGTTGAGCCGCAGCAGCTGATTGATGATGCTGATGGTGCTGTGGGTGACTTGTACGTGTCGATGACTCGTCCGACTCAGCGCCTGCACATGGTGGGTTCGCGGATGCCCGCGGGCCTGTAAGCCTTGTGGCTTGTGTAGCCTCTATCTGTTATTTCTTTGAGCCGGTGCTGCACCGGTTTGGGCGCTCGCTTGGGTTTTTCTGAGCGTTTGGGCTGGTGCGGTGCTAGGCTTGTTACATATTTTGTTCGAGCGCCTTCGGGCGTTGTTACCTTGTGAATGGGAGAAGCATGTCTGCCGAGATCCTCAACGCGCAGCATAATGACGATACCTTCGAGAATATTTGGCAGGAGCTGAAGTGGCGCGGCCTGGTGCACGTGAGCACTGATGAGGCTGCTCTGGAGAAGGCGCTGAGCGAGGAGAGCCTGACTTTCTATACGGGTTATGATCCGACTGCGGCTTCTTTGCACCTGGGTCACTTGGTGCAGCTGCTGGTGATGCGTCGTCTGCAGCTTGCCGGTCACAAGCCGCTGGGTCTGGTGGGTGGTTTCACCGGTTTGATTGGTGATCCGCGTCAGACTTCTGAGCGTGTGCTGAACTCTCCTGAGGTTGTTGCTGAGTGGGTTAAGTCTCTGCGCGCTCAGATTGAGCGTTTCCTGTCGTTCGAGGGTGAGAACGCTGCCCGTATGGTGAATAACCTGGACTGGAGCGGTCAGATGTCTGCTCTGCAGCTGCTGCGCGATGTTGGTAAGCATTTCCGCGTGGGCACCATGGTAAAGAAGGAGATTGTTGCGAAGCGCCTGAACTCTGATGAGGGCATTTCGTACACCGAGTTCTCGTACCAGATTCTGCAGGGCCTGGACTTCTTGGAGCTGAACCGTCGTTTCGGTTGTACTCTGCAGACCGGTGGTTCTGATCAGTGGGGTAACCTGACGAGCGGTACTGAGCTGATTCGTAAGGTGGAGGGTAAGAGCGTTCACGCTATTGGTACTCCGCTGATTACTAACTCTGATGGCACTAAGTTCGGTAAGAGCGAGGGTAACGCTATTTGGCTGAACCCGCAGATGTGCTCGCCCTACGCTTTCTACCAGTTCTGGCTGAACACTGCGGATGCGGATGTGGTGGATCGCCTGAAGGTCTT
Organism: Rothia mucilaginosa; assembly: GCA_963534775.1. Taxonomy (GTDB): domain Bacteria; phylum Actinomycetota; class Actinomycetes; order Actinomycetales; family Micrococcaceae; genus Rothia; species Rothia mucilaginosa_D. The sequence goes on from CAUSUH010000008.1 coordinate 93,765, forward strand.
TACTTTCTTGACTCGTGCTGAGATTGCTGAGTTTGCTGAGAAGGTTGAGAAGGAGCCGTTTAAGCGTGAGGCTCAGAAGACTCTGGCGTACCTGGTGACTTCGCTGGTTCACGGTACTGAGGCTACCGATCAGGCTGTGGCTGCTTCGGAGGCTCTGTTCGGTAAGGGCGATTTCGCTGCTCTGGATGAGGCTACCCTGGAGTCTGTGATTGCTGAGCTTCCTTCGGCGAAGCTGTCTGAGGACCGTCTGGACATGATTTCTGTTCTGACTGAGCTGGGCTTTGCGAAGTCTAACTCTGAAGCTCGTCGCATTCTGAAGGAGGGTGGCGCTTCGGTGAACGGCGTGAAGGTTCAGGGCGAGGACGCAGCGATTTCTAAGGATGATCTGCTGCACGGTCGTTTTGCGATGGTTCGCCGTGGTAAGAAGAACCAGGGCGCTGTAGAGCTTGTCTAGTCTTTTCTGACTTTCTCTATACATATAGAGGGGGAGGGGTTCTTCTCTGCTGAGTGTTTAGTACTGAGTGTTCGGTACTGAATGTTCGGTGGGGGAGTGTCCCTCCTCTTCTGTTCCCTATATACATTCCCTACATACACAGGGCCCCTCCGTTAGGAGGGGCCCTTCTTGTATCGATCTACTGCTGTATCGTTCTGCTGCCACCTGGTTCTGTGCCTGTCTTTGTTTGCGAGGGCCTTTGTTCACGAGGGGTTTGGGTCCCTTACGTCCCTGTTTTCGGGCTCCAGCGGCCTCCAGGGAGGGAAATTCGCAGATTTTTGAGGTTTTTTGGAAGTTTTTTAAAGATTTTCCAGCACCCATAAAACGCCCTGACTAGGCTTTTTGGTGCCTGTGAGGGTGTTTGAGACCTTTTCAAAGCCTTATTTGTGGTCTACTTCACCCATTTTCGGGTTGCAGACCCATTTCGGCATCTGTATAGTTGTATGAGTCGCCGCGGCG
>CAUSUH010000009.1:0-91322 GCA_963534775.1 Rothia mucilaginosa
CGGGCGCCTCGGAGGGGGCGGGCTGCTCTGCAACCTTAATGGTCACGGTAGCTGCTTTACCGCCGCGGGGAACGTCGCCGTCCTTCAGGGAGCCGGACAGCAGGTAAATGTCAACGGAAACGCTGCCGTGCAGCTCTTCCTGCCAGGGGATGGTAACGGAGAAGTTGCCATCGCTATCAGCGTGGATTTCTAGGTAGTCCTGGCCGTTAATCTTAACGGCACCCTTGTTCAGCTTCAGTGCCAGAACGGAACCGGAGGTACCGTCAGCGGTCTTGAAGCCCTCGCCGCCAATGTTCAGGCCCTGGCCCTCAACCCATACGTCGGGGGCAATGAACTGTGCAGAGTCTGCGTAGGTGTGGACAACCTGAGGCGCACCTTCAACAGCGAAGGTTGCGGGGACGGAAGTAGCAACGAGGCCACAGCCGATGAGTGCGGTGGCGCCGATGCGTGCGATGTTGTTTCGAATGTTCATGCCCCCCATTCTAACGAGCGAAGCTTGGGATACCGGCTCCCAAGACGCTAATTTGCCATGACCTGACTCACAAGTAGGGGTTTTCTTGAAGGTTTCTTGAAGGCGTGGTTGAACTATATAAGCCTTTTACACCGCCGTGCACCCCTAAAGCCTCAACTTCACGTTGAAGAAACTAACAAGTACATACCCCACCCCATCGGCACAACCCAACAGCAAAAACCACCCCGTTAAACGCGAAAATCCCCTCCACCCAAACACTCAAAAGCATTCAGGGGAAGGGACCCTCACGCACCACCCCACCGGGCGGCGGCACTAGTTTTAGGAGTTCTTGCGGTTGCGCACAGCAGACACGCCAGCAACACCCAGGCCCAGAGCTACCAGGCCCATACCAGCAATGGTGAAGGCATTGGAAGCACCGGTGTTCGCAAGGGAGGAGCGCTGAGCGCGGCTCGAAGTGTAGTTGCTCGAAGAGGAGGAGCCGCTACCCAGGTTGTCCAGACCGCCGGAGTTGCGGGAAGAAGAACCCGAAGAAATGCTGGAGGAAGAACCGTCGGTTACCTCGCTATTGATGACCTCGCAGCCCCAATCATTCTTGTCGTTGTCGAACTTCTGGCGGAAGTCCGGGTGGCTCTTATGGATGGGTGCCAGACCAGCGGCCGCAACCTCTGCACAGTTCGCAAAGCGAGTGCTCTCAGCCGAAGCGGTCACCTGCTCGGTAGCGGAGGTGGAATCACCCAGCTGATCCTTCGCATCGTTCGCAACGGATGCGTTCTGATCAGCAGCTGCCGAAGCAGAGGCGCTCGCAGAAGCAGTTGCCGAAGCGGAGGGGGTAGCCACCACAGAAGCGGAAGCCGACGCGGTAGCCGAGGGGCTCACCGAAGCGGTTGCGGAAGCCTTCTCATCGGCGCGGTTCTTAATCTTTGCATCCACGGAGGCGACGACCTCATCAGCGGCAGTAGCCGAAGCAGAAGCCGATGCGGCAGCAGATGCAGAAGGCGTCACAGAAGCGGAGGGGGTAGCCACCACGGAAGCAGACGCGCTCGCAGATACGGTAGCGGAGGGGGTTGCTTCCTGAACGGAACGAGCCTCAATCTTCACGGTGGCTGCCTTGCCGCCGCGAGCGGTGTCGTTGTCCTTCAGGGAGCCGGAAAGCAGGTAGACATCCACGGAGATACGGTCGTCCAGGTCATCCTGCCAGGGAATGGAAACGGAGAAGTTGCCCTTCTCATCAGCCTGAACTTCCAGGTAGTCCTTGCCGCCAATCTTGACGGAGCCCTTGTTCAGCTTGATAGCGATGATGGAGCCGGAGGTGCCGTCCTGGGTCAGGAAGCCCTCGCCGGTAACCTTCAGGGTTTCGCCCTTGTACCAGACCTCAGAAATGTGAGAGGTTGCCTTGTCGGAGTAGACGTGGGTGACGGACTCTTCACCGTTCTGAGCGAATGTTGCGGGGATTGCGGTGACCACCAGACCGCAACCGATTAGGGCGGTGGCACCGAAGCGAGTGATAGTGTGTCGAATGTCCATCCCATCATTTTATCCCCGCGTGGTGGACATACCCGCCTGTCCAGGGGCTATTTGCAATGACTTGCAACACAAAATAGCACTTTCGTGCACTTACCCTTGGGTCGGTGCACGCGCGGCAAGATTCGCCGGAGAAACAGCATTCACCGGAGAAACAGCGCCGCCTAGACCTGATGTAACGGCCCCGGCAACCTTAAACGTCAACCTCATCGAGCATGAGTTCCAGCGCCTCGCCCACGCCGCTACGCCACAGGTAGGTTGCCTTGGCATCCGCACGACCCGGGCCGCCGTTAATGACGGCGACCGGCTTACCGGCGCGCAGAGCCTCCAGCACAATCTTGTAACTGCTCATAACCGCCACCGAGGAACCCACCACCAGCAGCGCCGAACACTCGGCGAGCATGGCATCCTTGAGCGCCTTACGTTCGGCGGGCACGGACTCGCCAAAGTACACCACATCCGGCTTGAGGCGGGTCGAACCGCAACCGAGGCAGGGCACCATCTGAAAATCACGGATATAGTGCTCGTCCAGCTCCACGTCACCGTCAGGGTTCACGCGCAGCTCTTCGTCCTCTAGGCGCGCCAGGTAGCCGGGATTCGCCGTATCCAGACGCGCGTCCAGGCTTTCGCGGCCCTCCTCCTGCCCGCAGTCCAGGCACACAATACGGGAGAGGTCGCCGTGCAGCGCCAGCAGGCGGGAGCTTCCAGCGCGGGCGTGCAGCCCATCCACGTTCTGCGTAATCACGCCGCTCACAGCACCCAGCTGCTCCAGCTCGGCGAGCGCATAGTGGGCGCGGTTCGGTTCGGCGCGGCGCATGCGGCGCCAACCCACGTAGGAGCGTGCCCAGTAGCGTTGGCGGGCGGCGTCATCGTAGCGGAATTCCTGGTAGGTCATAGGGCGGTGGTCGTGCAGGGAGCCGCCGGGTCCGCGGTAGTCGGGGATGCCGGATTCGGTGCTCACGCCCGCGCCGGTGAGCACGAGAACTTTACCCGCCTTGAGTAGCTCGGCAATACCCGCGGAGGCGTATTTTTCGTCGTGCGGGGTGGCGTTCTCAGAGACAACGCGCTGGATGGAGCGAATGGCGGCACGGTGCACGGAGGCGATTTCTTCGCGCTGCTCACCGGCTGCGGCGAAGTTCTGGTGGTCAGTCCAGCGGTCCATTCTTCTCCTCAATGCTCTGTGTATTAGTGCTCTGTGTATTAGTGCGGTTCAGCGCGACTCTAACGCGTTAAACGGCTGTGGGGCACCCCCTTTCGAGGGTACCCCACAGCCTATTTCTTATGGTTTCGAACGTGCAAACTCAGCCACAGGCTAAGTCTGCCCAGCTCGTCGGAACTACCCAGCTGACCGGGTCTACCGATCTAGCCGGTTTAGTTCTCAGCCTTCTGCTCACGCTCGGAGGTCACCGACAGGCCGTCGCTGGCAACGTCCGGGTTCACGTCCACGGTCACGGTGTCACCGTCGTGAATAGCACCGGAGAGGATGCCACGAGCCAGACGGTCACCAATTTCGCGCTGGACCAGGCGGCGCAGCGGGCGGGCGCCGAACGCCGGGTCGTAGCCGGTCTTACCCAGCCACTCCAGGGCGGCGGGGGTGACGTTCAGGGTGAGGCGGCGGTCCTCCAGACGCTTAGCCATGCTCTTGATTTGCAGGCCCACGATCTGGCCCAGGTTCTCAGCCGACAGGGGCTGGAACATGATGATGTCGTCCAGTCGGTTGAGGAACTCGGGGCGGAATGCCTGGTGAACAACCTCCAGCGCCTTCTCGGATCGCTCCTCGAAGGGCAAATCCTGGTTGACCAGGTACTGCGAACCGAGGTTCGAGGTCAGAATCAGGATGACGTTGCGGAAGTCCACGGTGCGGCCCTGGCCGTCGGTCAGGCGGCCGTCATCGAGTACCTGCAGCAGGATGTCGAAGACCTCGGGGTGCGCCTTCTCAACCTCGTCGAGCAGGACCACCGAGTAGGGGCGACGGCGTACAGCCTCGGTCAGCTGACCGCCCTCTTCGTGGCCGACGTATCCGGGAGGGGCACCGACCAGGCGGGAAACGGTGTGCTTCTCGGAGTACTCGCTCATGTCGATGCGCACCAGGGCACGCTCGTCATCAAACTGGAACTCAGCCAGTGCCTTAGCCAGCTCGGTCTTACCAACACCGGTCGGGCCCAGGAACAGGAAGGAACCAATCGGGCGGTTCGGGTCGGAAATACCGGCGCGGGCGCGGCGCACAGCGTCAGAGACAGCGACCACTGCGGCTTCCTGGCCAATGAGGCGGGCACCGATGCGCTTCTCCATTTCCAGCAGCTTCTCGGATTCGCCCTGCATCATGCGACCTGCGGGAATACCGGTCCAGGAGGAAATCACCTCGGCGATATCGTCCGCGGTGACCTCTTCGGAGACCATGGATTCGTTCTTGGCGGTGTCCTCGGCGCGCTGTGCCTCTTCCAGTTCAGCCTGCTTTGCGGGAATCTCACCGTACAGCAGGCGGGATGCCTCAGCAAGGTTACCCTCGCGCTGTGCAACCTCTGCGCGGGAACGCAGCTCGTCAATCTGGGTCTTGATGTCACCCACACGGTTCAGGCTAGCCTTCTCGGCTTCCCAACGGGCGTTGAGGGCATCGAGCTGTTCCTTCTTGTCAGCCATGTCCTTGCGCAGTGCTTCCAGACGCTCAACCGATGCGGGATCGGTCTCGTCGGCAAGTGCCAGTTCCTCCATGGTGAGGCGGTCCACGGCGCGGCGCAACTGGTCGATTTCCTCCGGTGCGGAGTCAATTTCCATGCGCAGGCGGGATGCTGCCTCGTCAATCAGGTCAATTGCCTTGTCAGGCAGCTGACGGGAGGGAATGTAACGGTTGGACAGGGTTGCAGCGGCAACCAGCGCGGAGTCAGCGATCTGCACCTTGTGGTGTGCCTCGTAGCGTTCCTTCAGGCCACGCAGAATACCGATGGTGTCATCTACGCTGGGCTCGCCCACGTACACCTGCTGGAAGCGGCGCTCCAGGGCGGGGTCCTTCTCGATGTTCTCGCGGTACTCGTCGAGGGTGGTGGCACCAATCAGGCGCAACTCGCCACGAGCAAGCATGGGCTTGAGCATGTTGCCTGCGTCCATGGAGCCTTCGGATGCGCCAGCACCGACAACGGTGTGAATCTCGTCGATGAAGGTCACAATCTGGCCCTCGGACTTCTTGATTTCTTCGAGGACTGCCTTCAGGCGCTCCTCGAATTCACCGCGGTACTTTGCGCCTGCGACCATGGAGCCCAGGTCCAGGCTGATGAGGGTCTTGCCGCGCAGGGATTCGGGCACGTCGCCGGAAACCATGCGCTGCGCCAGGCCTTCCACGACGGCGGTCTTACCGACGCCGGGCTCACCAATCAGAACGGGGTTGTTCTTGGTGCGGCGGGAGAGCACCTGCACGACGCGGCGAATCTCAGAGTCACGGCCGATGACCGGGTCAAGCTTGCCTGCGCGGGCAATGGCGGTCAGGTCGGTGCCGTACTTTTCGAGCGCCTGGAAGGTGCCCTCGGGGTCAGGGGTGTCCACGGTGCGGTCTCCTCGGACGGTGGGGATGGTCTGTGCGATGAGCTCTGCGGTAGCGCCGAGCTTGTGCATTGCTTCAGCGGTGCTATCGGTGCCGCTGGCAATACCCAGCAGAATCATTTCGGTAGAAACGTAGGTATCTCCGAAGCCCTGGGCGCGGGTCTGTGCCGCCTGCAGGGCAGAGAGCGCGGCACGGCTGAGGGAGGCGTTCTGCACGGAGGCACCGGATGCCTTCGGCAGCTTCTTGATTTCGGCGGATGCCGCCTCGGAGATAGCGTCCACATCCAGGCCTGCAGCCTTGAGGACTGCTACGGCGACGCCTTCGCGCTGGTCCATGAGGGCCTTGAGGATGTGCGCGGTTTCAATAGTGGGGTTACCGGCGGTTTGAGCATTAGTATTTGCCGCCGAGATGACTTCTTGACTCTTGGTGGTGAACTTGTTGTCCATGGTGTTCCTTTCGCATTTTGAGGGGCTTATCCTATGCGCCCCTGCATTACATAACTTGAGTCTACTCCACTCAATTATGTTTCGCAAGCCTCCTGCAAAAAAATTTTCGTATTTTTCGCCCCACCTCACACCCCTGCCCCCAAACAAAAGCCCCGGACAAAAGCCCAGTCAAAACCACATTGTTATACTGACCGGACTGGGTACTTGCGAGGCTGGGCGCTTGCGGGCTCCCGCAACAATCACAGTCACGAATGGGGGCCCACATGAAAATACTGGTTCTAGGCGCAACCGGCCGCACCGGCTATTTCTTTACCCGCAAAGCCCTAGAGGAGGGGCATACCATCACCGCCTACGTGCGCAACCCCGACAAGGCGCTAACACTTTTGGGGGCGCACCAAAATCTCACTATCGTTCCGGGAGCCCTGAACGATACCGAGCAGCTCGCCGCAGCATCCTCCGGGCAAGACGTGATGGTCAGCATCCTGGGCCAGAAAGCCACGGTACGAGAGTTTCTCTCCTCCACGTTCATGCAGGAGCGCCTGCCCCTCATCATGGAGGCGGTCACGGGCGCAGGCGTGAAGCATTGCGTTCTGATGAGCGCCTACGGTGTGGGCGATACGGTACGGACCGCGTCCCTGCCCATGCGCCTGGTATGCAAGGTCATCATGCGCGGCATTTTTACCGACAAGGTTAAGGCGGACGCCCTGGTTGCCGAATATCAGCCGTATATTTCGCGTGCACATCCGGGCAGGCTGACCGATAAGCCAGGTAAGGGCGGGGTGAAGGTGTTTGATATGGCGAGTGTCGAGCGAACTCCGGGCATCCCCACGATTGCCCGTGAAGACGTTGCCGATGCGCTGCTTACTATCGCCAAGAACCCCCAGAACGCGGGCACAGATTTTTTGGTGACGATTGGGGACGTTGCCCTACGCTCGCGCCAGAAATAAACCGGTAGGCTTAATGACATGACGACTACGAACACCTTCCCCGCCGCCATTCTCTTCGACCACGACGGAACCCTCGTCGATACTGAACCCGTATGGGCTGCCGCAAAGGTTGCTCTCGCCGCAGAATTTGGCGGCACCTGGACTGAGCAGGACACCCTCGACTGCCTGGGCCTATCCATGCAGTTCACCCTGGATCGCCTGCGTGAGCGCGGCGTGAACCTGCCGGACGAGGAGATTAACGATCGACTGGTGGCAAAGGTGCGCGAGGCCCTGGCACACCAGCCGGTCGAATTTCTGCCCGGCATTGAGCGTTTCCTCTTGGAGGTTCACGATGCGCAGATTCCGGCGGCAGTCGTCACGAATGCGACCACCTCCGTGGCTCGCCGCACCGCGAATGCGGCACCCGAGGGCACGTTCTCGGTGGTTATTGGCAACGATGAGACCACCAACCCCAAGCCGGACCCGCAGCCCTATCTTTTGGCGGCGGAACGTCTGGGCGTTGATCCGACTCAGTGCGTGGCTCTCGAGGATTCCCCTTCGGGCGTGCGCAGTGCGACCGCGGCGGGTATGCGCGTCATTGTTGTGCCGGGCGAGCTGGAGGTTCCGGCGGAGCTGGGTACCGTGCGCCTCAAGCATGAGGAGCTGACTCTGGAGGCGGTTCGCGCGCTGGCGTAGCCGTCTGGTTCGCACGCGGGAAGCTCTACAGAAAGGCTGGAAGCTCTGTAGAAAACTGAATACGCTTCACCATAAAGGGTGGGATGCGCGATATGAGATACCGCGCGCCCCGCCCTTTGTGCGCGCTTGGGCGGTGAGCGATGCGAACGTTTGGGCTAGCACGTTTGGGCAGGAGCTTTTAAGTGCGGCGCGACACATAGATGACAATTTATTACGAATTACTCAAAATAACCTTGACAGCGGTTCCTTAAAATGATTTACTCATAATAACGATTCGGCGGGGCATGCAAACCCCACCGAACCACAAACATCACAGCATCATGAAGGAGACCATCATGGCATTTGCAAACTACACCGCACCCGGCCTGACCCTCGAAGAAGGCAAGGGCATTTCCGAGGTTCTCCAGGCACGTCTGCACGACCTGAATGACCTGCACCTGCTGCTGAAGCACGCTCACTGGAACGTGACCGGCCCCGGCTTCATCGCCGTTCACGAAATGATTGACCCCCAGGTCGACACCGTCCGCGAGTTCGTCGACGCCATCGCAGAGCGCATGGCAACCCTGGGCGCCACCCCCAACGGCCTGGCTGGCGCACTGGTCGCACAGCGCACCGTCGAGGACTACCCCGTCGGCCGAGCACGCGTTGCTGACCACCTGCACGCCCTGAACGACGTGTACACCCGTGTGATCAAGGATCACCGCAAGGCTATTGCTTTTGCCGGTGAGTCCGACCCCGTCACTGAGGACCTGCTGATCGGTCAGACCGCTGAGCTGGAGAAGTTCCAGTGGTTCATCCGCGCGTTCCTGGAGAACGGCGAAGGCAACATCTAAGCCGCAACCATCTAAGTTGTAGCCTCTAAACTGCAGCCTACCTATGGCGGCAAACCATGTAGACGCTAGTTTTTAGAGCCACCAACCGGGCGGGTGCGCTCTCCTTATGGAGGGTGCACCCGCCCGGCTTTTTATGCTCGAAGATGCCCCGCTTCTTCCCGACACTTTTACCTTTCCCGGCGCTTGAGTCCTCGTCCGTGCGGTATCACAAAGTACGTTGAGGCGAACAATAACACCGGGTTAGGCCGTCCTAGATTTTCTGTTCGGAGTGCTCTACAGTGGTTCACTGATTAACACAGAACGCACAGACTTGAACGCATGGTTGAGCACCCGGGAGATACCCGGAGCGACCCGCATCCGGCGGAAAGAGAGATATGAGCACGCACGCCCCGAACGAGCACGGCAAAGACACGTACGGTGAGCAGACCGAGAAGTTTCAGGCTGACGCGGCCGAGGCTGAAAGGACCGTAGCTGAGGCAACCGAGCACAAGCCGACCCGCCACAGTGCGGTTACTTCCCCCTCCCCCGCGCAGATTAAGCGTTGGCGCCGCTATCTGGCTGATGAAGAGTCGGAGGCACGCATCTACCGTTACCTGGCTCGCCGCGCCGAGGGCACCGACCGCGAAATCTTGCTGCAGGTTGCTGAGGCGGAGAAGCGTCACCAGCAACATTGGCGTGACATGCTCGGCGAACACGCGGATGTTCACGTGCGCCCGTCCCTGCAATCTCAGCTACTGCAGTTCTTGGCGAAGAACTTCGGTTCGGTGTTTATTCTGGCGATGGCGCAGCGCGCGGAATCCCGCTCCCCTTACGCTGAGGATCCGGACGCCACCGAGGAAATGGCGGCTGACGAGGCGATTCACGAGGAAATTATCCGTGCCCTGGCGACCAGTGGCAGGGAGAAGCTTTCGGGTAATTTCCGTGCGGCAGTCTTTGGTGCTAACGACGGTTTGGTGTCAAACCTGGCGCTGACTATGGGTATTACCGCCTCGGGCGCATCCAGCTCGATGGTTCTACTCTCGGGTATTGCGGGTCTGCTGGCGGGTGCACTGTCGATGGCGGCGGGTGAGTTCGTGTCGGTGCGCTCTCAGCGTGAACTGCTGGATGCATCCCAGCCGACCCAGGTGACCCTGCGTGTTGCGCACGATTTGGATTTGGACTCGAACGAGCTGGAGCTCATTTACCGTGCCCGCGGCATGGATCCGGACGCGGCGCATCACCGTGCGATGGAGCGCTTCGGCTACCTGGATTGTGACTGCGATCCGTCGCTGTCTCACCGCGAGGATGGGGATCGTGAGGAGAACGTGGCTTTGGGTACCGATATTGGTGCCGCCGCTGCTTCGTTTGCGTTCTTCGCTTCGGGTGCGTTGGTTCCGATTCTGCCCTATATCTTTGGCTTGTCGGGTGTGTTCGCGATGGTGCTGTCTCTGCTATTTGTGGGTGCGGCGCTGGGCTTCACCGGCGGCGTGGTGGGTCTGCTTTCGGGCACTTCCTCGCTCAGGCGCGGTGTTCGCCAGATTCTAATTGGCTTTGGTGCGGCGTTCGTGACCTACCTGCTGGGTTTGGCGTTCGGTACGACGGTCGGCTAATCAAGAACCCCATAAATAGGCTTTCAACAAGTGTATATAGCCGCTCGGGCATGTTCCGCGCTCTCCCCTGCGCCGTGCATCCCGAGCGTAGAAAACCCCCGGCGGGTGAGTCATCCGCCGGGGGTTTTCTATATGTTCTTACCCTGCATGAGGGGTTGATCTATTACGGGTGAATCTCCGCGGTGGTGGCCTGACCGGAAACGCTCTCCGAGCCGGTCGCGCCGTTGCCGGAGTAGGTCAGGTTTGCAACCTGCACGCTGGACGTCTGCTTGTACGAAACCCAGCCGTCGTTTGCCGGGAAGCGCAGCTGCGCCGGCATGAAGTTAGTCTGGCTGTAGTACTTGGTGCCGGACTGCTTCATGGTGTACGCCTTGCTGGTGGTGTAGACGATACGACCCTTGAAGGTGTAGGTGCCGTCGGAGTTCTGGGTGATGGTCGGTACTTCTGCGGTCCAGGTGCCAGCGGTCTGTGCGACGGACAGGTACTTTGCCTGGCCTGCGGAGGCTACCAGTTCGGTGGTCTTACCGGTCAGCTTGCGACCGGAGGGGGCCCATGCCTGGCCGTTGATCTTACCGAACTTAAGGAGCGACTGTGCGCTGGCGGCGACGGTGTACTCAACCTCGGTCACGAAGGTTGCGCCAGCTGCGAGGGTGACGCTGCTGCCGGGGATGTAGCCGGTGCCGGTTGCGGTGTCCTTGGTCGGTACGGACCACCAGAAGCCGCTGGAGGACATGTAGGCGCCGTTTGCGCCGGTCTGGGAGTTGGTGACGGGGGTGAACTTACCTTCGCCATTGACGTAGGTTGCGCTCTTGGGCTTGGAGGTTGCGTCGTCCCAGTTGATGTCGGAGTCGGGGGTGCCGGAGGCGGTGAAGTGCGCCTCGGGGGTTGCCGGGTTGATGGTGCCGGTGTTGTTGGAGGATGCGTAGCCGACGTAGCCGCCGTTGTTCTGCACGCTGACGTACACGCCGTACTGCACGCCGGGGGTTTCCTTGGATGCTGCGTAGGCGGGCACTGCTGCGGAGGCTGCGACGACGGGTGCGGACCAGACGCCTGCCTTGGCGACAGTGCGGCGAGAGATGGGCTGAGTCATGAGTGTAGTGATCTCCTGTTAGTGTTTGGTGTTTCTTGGAGCCGCTCAAAATGATTCTGACTAGGCTCAATGCACTCCAGTATACAAAGGTTGAGGTTATATCTGCACCTTATGAGGGCAGATGTGCACAATCTTACTTTCTGTCGCAAGTTCTACCGCTCTGGTTCAAACATCTCAAAAGCGCTCTCAAATCCCAGCGCTATTCGACAGCTGGAGCGGCTCTACCCCTCCTCTTTTCCCCGGCACATCCCCAGCGCCTCCAGTATTTTCCATCACGCCGCCCCCGGTTAGCTCACGGTTAAAGCACAGATGCCGGTAGCCTCATGGGCTACCGGCATCTGCCGCAATACTATGCTGTTTACTTCGCTGCGAAGATTTCGCGCATCAGGTTTGCAGCCTCGGAGGGGGTCTTACCGACCTTCACGCCTGCTGCTTCCAGAGCTTCCTTCTTCGCCTGAGCGGTACCGGAGGAACCGGAGACAATAGCGCCTGCGTGGCCCATGGTCTTACCCTCAGGAGCGGTGAAGCCTGCGATGTAACCAACGACGGGCTTGGTCACGTTTGCCTTGATGTACTCTGCAGCACGCTCCTCAGCGTCACCACCGATCTCACCAATCATGACGATCGCTTCGGTCTCGGGGTCAGCTTCGAAAGCTTCCAGAGCGTCGATGTGGGTGGTGCCGATGATGGGGTCGCCACCAATACCGATAGCGGTGGTGAAACCAATGTCAGACAGTTCGTACATCAGCTGGTAGGTCAGGGTACCGGACTTGGAAACCAGACCAATCTTGCCCTTGCCGGTGATGTTCGCCGGGATAATACCAACCAGGCACTCCTCGGGGGAGATGATGCCGGGGCAGTTGGGGCCGATGATGCGGGTGATCTGCTTGCCGTTCTCGTCCACGGATGCCTTAGCAGCTGCCCAGAACTCTGCGGAGTCCTGAACCGGAACGCCCTCGGTGATGACGACGACGAGGCCAATCTTAGCCTCGATAGCCTCGAGAACTGCTGCCTTGGTGAAGGCCGGGGGAACGAAGACGATGGAGACGTTCGCGCCGGTCTTCTCCATAGCCTCAGCTACGGAACCGAACACGTTCAGCTCGATGTCGGAGCCGTCCTTCGCCTTGTGGGTGACGGTGGTGCCAGCCTTGCGAGCGTTCACGCCGCCCACAATGTTGGTGCCTGCTGCGAGCATACGTGCGGTGTGCTTGGTACCCTCGCCACCGGTGATGCCCTGAACGATGACCTTGGAGTCCTTGTTCACAAAGATAGACATATTACTTCCTTGAAATCCTTTGCTGGCGATTACGCCTTGTGAGCGAGCTCTGCTGCCTTGTCAGCGCCGGAGTCCATGGTCTCAGCCAGAACAACCAGCGGGTGGTTCGCCTCGGAGAGGATGCGGCGACCCTCAGCAACGTTGTTGCCGTCCAGGCGCACAACCAGGGGCTTGGTTGCTGCGTCGCCCAGAATCTCCAGAGCCTTCACAATGCCGTCTGCCACTGCGTCACATGCGGTGATGCCGCCGAAGACGTTCACGAAAACGCTCTTGACCTGCTCGTCGCCCAGAATGATTTCCAGGCCAGCAGCCATAACCTCAGCGGACGCGCCGCCACCAATATCAAGGAAGTTTGCGGGCTTGACGTTGCCGTGGTTCTCACCAGCGTATGCAACGACGTCCAGGGTGGACATAACCAGACCTGCACCGTTACCAACGATGCCGACCTCGCCGTCCAGCTTCACGTAGTTCAGGTCGAACTGCTTTGCCTTAGCTTCCAGCGGGTTCTCAGCGGACTTGTCCACGAGAGCCTCGTGCTCGGGCTGGCGGAATTCTGCGTTGTCGTCCAGGGAGACCTTGCCGTCCAGGGCGAGAATGGTGCCCTCGGGGGTCAGAACGAGGGGGTTAACCTCAACCAAGGTTGCGTCTTCCTTGGTGTAGACTTCGCCCAGCTTAACGAGAACGGGAACAACCTTCTCCTGCAGTTCTGCGGAGAAACCTGCTGCCTTAGCAATTTCCTCAGCCTTAGCCTGGTCCAGGCCGACCAGCGGGTCAACCTCGATCTTTGCCAGTGCCTCGGGGCGCTCAGCAGCGAGCTGCTCAATTTCCATACCGCCTTCTACCGAGCACATTGCCAGGTAGGAGCGGTTTGCGCGGTCCAGCAGGAGGGAGAAGTAGTATTCTTCGGCGATGTCTGCGCCGTCAGCGACCAGCACGCGGTGAACGGTGTGGCCCTTGATGTCCATGCCGAGAATTGCCTTAGCGTGCTCGTAAGCTTCTTCGGGGGACTTTGCGAGCTTAACGCCGCCAGCCTTACCGCGGCCGCCGGTCTTAACCTGAGCCTTAATGACGGTCAGGCCGCCAATTTCCTCAGCTGCTGCCTTTGCTTCTTCAGGGGTGGTCGCAACAATGCCCTTGAGCACGGGTACACCGTGCTTTGCGAAGAGCTCGCGCGCCTGGTATTCGAAAAGGTCCACAGGTGTCCTTCTTCTTCGAAGTGGTGCCGAGTACTGGTGCACTCGGCCTGGTCTCATTAGAGGAGGTTCCCCCGTGTGGTCAGTACGGTGCGATAGGGGTCTCTCGCACCCGGCGCACACGCATCATTGACGCGGGGAATTTCTCTCGTCTCTACTCTATCGGATTCGGCGTGAGCTCGCACTCACAGAGCCCCAAATCTGAGATTTTAGCGACTCAGCTCACAAATATTTTGGGTACATTCCACCCAAAGGCTGTGCACCGGGTAACTAACCCGAACTAACGCTCCCCGATCCGCCGCGAAATACCGGCGAAAATGCGGCGTTTACCGCCGTGCTCCGCCAAGCCCCGAAGCCCTTCTCAGCAGGCGGACAACACGCCCGGCACAGCCCACGAAAGCGGGGCGGGCACCCTCAGGTACCCGCCCCTCCATCGGCATTGTCAGGCTCTCGCCCCTGAGGCGTTAGCTCACCTTCTCCAGCGGCGCGTAACGCAGCAGCAGGCGCTTCTCTTCCGAGCCGAAGCGAACCTTCGCCACGGTCTTATCGCCGCTACCCTCAACGGCGAGCACGCGACCCTCACCGAACTTGGTGTGGCGCACGGTATCGCCGACCGCCAGGGTCGGGATTTCCTTGCTCTGGTGAACGCGGGAACGGTTCGTCACCTTCGAGGAGGCAGCTGCCGCCGCCAGCCCATAGCTTGCCGAGCCGTTAATATCCGCGGTGGACGGCTCAGAACGGCGTGCGGGGCGGGACTCATAGGGGTCATAGGAGCCGCGCGAGCTACCGGAGCTGTAACCACCCGAGCCATAGCCGCCCGAGTAGCCACTGGAGCTATAACCACCGGAGTAACCACCGGAGCCGTAGCCGGAACGAGAACCGCCCGAATAGCCGCCGCCGTAAGAACCACCGCCGCGAGCGCCATACGCGCCCATACCGGAGGCGCCAAAGCCCGAGAAACCGGCGGTGCGCTTCCACTCGATAAGTTCCTCCGGAATCTCTTCCAGGAAGGGTGAGGGCGGGTTGAACTGGCTCTTACCCCACATGGTGCGGGTCTCCGAGCGGGTCAGGTACAGGCGCTCCATGGCGCGGGTCAGACCCACGTACGCCAGGCGGCGTTCCTCGCTCATTTCCTTCTCGTCGGTCAGGGCACGCTGATGCGGGAACAGGCCGTGCTCCATGCCGGTCAGGAACACCACGGGGAACTCCAGGCCCTTGGCGGTGTGCAGGGTCATGAGGGTGACCATGCCCTGCGCCTTCGCCTCAGCTGCTTCGGCGGCAATCTGTGCGGCGGAGGCGTTCTCACCCTCCGCGCTGGCGGGGCGGTTCGGGATCGAGTCGGCGTCAGTGACCAGAGCCACGTGTTCGAGGAACTGCTCCAGGTCGGCGCCGGGGTTCTCAGTCTCGAACTCGACCATGGCGTCGAGCAGCTCGGAGAGGTTCTCTACGCGAGACTCGTCCTGAATGTCCTTGGAGGCGCGCAGAGTCGCCAGGTAGCCGGTCTGCTCCAGGACCGCCTCCAGGCAGGTTGCGGCCGGTTCAGTGCGGGCAATCTGCGCCAAGTCGTCCATGAGGCGCACGAACTCGGCGTACTTCTTGACCGCGGCGGCGCCCAGGCCGGGGATGTCGGCGGCCTGGCGTGCGGCGGCGTAGAAGGAGATGCGGTTCGCACTCGCGTACTCCGCCACCACGGACTCAGACTTGGCGCCGATACCGCGCTTGGGTTCGTTGAGGATGCGGCGCACGTTCACGTCGTCATCGGGGTTGCTCAGGGCGCGCAGGTACGCCAGGGCGTCCTTGATTTCCTTACGCTCGTAGAACCGGGTACCGCCGACCACTCGATAGGGCAGGCCAGCGCGCATGAGCATGTCCTCGAGGGTTCGAGACTGCGCGTTGGTGCGGTAGAAGATGGCGACGTCACCGGGCTGCACGCCGTGCTCATCGGCAAGGCGATCAATTTCGCGGGTGATGTAGCGCGCCTCAGCGTGCTCGGACTCGGCGACGTAACCAATGATCTTCGCGCCCGCACCGGAGGCGGTCCACAGCTTCTTGGGGCGACGGTCGGGGTTGCGTTCAATAACCGCGTTCGCCGCGGAGAGGATGTTCTGCGTGGAACGGTAGTTCTGTTCCAGCAGGATCGTGTGGGCGTTCGGGTAGTCCTTCTCGAAGTCCGTGATATTGCGGATATCCGCGCCGCGGAAAGCGTAGATGGACTGGTCGGAGTCACCCACCACGGTCAGCTCGGCAGGGGGCACGGCATCCGGGTAGGGGCCGCGGTCAGCCGGTGCCTTCGTGTGGGCGCCGACCAGTTCACGCACCAGCTGGTACTGGGCGTGGTTGGTGTCCTGGTACTCGTCCACGAGGATGTGGCGGAACTTGCGGCGGTAGTAGTTCGCGATTTCGGGGAACTTCTTGAGCAAGAAGACGGTGCGGCCAATCAGGTCGTCAAAGTCGAGGGAGTTGGCGGCGCGCAGACGCTGCGTGTAGACGGTGTAAATCTGCGAGATGGTCTTCTCGTACGGGTTATCGCTCGCCACGCGGGATGCGTACGCTTCGGCGCTGACCAGCTCGTTCTTCAGCGCGGAGATACGGTTGCCCACGGCCTTGGCGGTGAACTTCTTGGTGTCCAGGTTGAGCTCTTTAATGATGAGGCTCAGCAGGCGCTGCGAGTCGGTCGAATCGTAGATGGTGAAGGTGGACTTCAGACCCAGGGCGGCGGCCTCACGGCGCAGCACGCGCACGCAGAAGCTGTGGAAGGTCGAGATCCACATGTGCTTGGCGCGCGGGCCAACCAGCGCCTCAATACGTTCACGCATTTCGGCGGCAGCCTTATTGGTGAAGGTGATGGCGAGAATCTGGCCGGGGGTCGCGCGGTGGGTTGCGAGCAGGTAGGCGATGCGGTGGGTGAGCACGCGGGTCTTGCCGGAGCCGGCGCCCGCGACGATGAGCAGGGGCGAGCCGGAGTGCAGCACGGCTTCTTCCTGGCGTTCGTTGAGCCCGGCGGTGAGGGAGGCGGGGTCCACGGCGTTGAGGCTGTGGGCGCGTTCGCCGTAGGGGTCGGCGGGGTCGAAGTCCTCGCCGTAGCCGCCGACTCGGTAGGCGGGCGGCATGAAGTCGCCGAGCGGGTCTGCGGCGGTGAAGGCTGCGGGCGCGCCGGGTTCAGGAACGGGTGCGCTGGTAGCAGGGGCACCGTAGGCGGGCATGCCGGTAGGCAGGGCGGCGGGTACGTCCTGTGCGGGCGCCTCCATCACCGGAGCATCCATCCCTGCGGCGTCCATGGGAGGGGCGTAGTAGTCGTCCTCGGCAGGGGGTACGTCGTAGTAGGGGTCGAAGGGCGGCTCATCATCCGCTACCGGTGCTGCGGGGGTGACGAGTTCGGCGGCGAACAGGCCGTCCTGTTCGGTGAAGGGCTGCTTCTGCTGTTCGGGCTTGTCGCTCATCATCTACCTCGCTGCCTAGAATACACGTTCGATATTCCATGCTACCGCATTTACTCCGCGGCTCCCACCCGTTCAGTCATCCGCCGCACGTCCTATATCGGCAACGGTAAACCGGTGGCACAGAATAGTCATGCTAGGATGACCGCATGACCCAGACCTTACCTCCGAGCCTCTCAATAGCCCTATGGTGCAATGGCTCAGCCGACGAAGCCGCACAGTTCTATACCAGGGTTTTTCGCGATGCTTCCATCATGGAACAGGTGCCCGGACTCACGACTCTAAGCATCCACGGCTTCCAGCTCTCGCTCATTAACGGTGATGACCGGTACGTCCCGAACCAGTCCATCAGTTGCATCCTAAACTTTGACCCGCTCCTCTTCGGCGGTGAGGCGCAAGCGCGAGCATACCTCGATGAACTCTACGAAGAGCTAAGTACCGGCGGTGTGCTGATGGAACTGGGTGAGTATCCTTTCTCCCCACGCTACGCCTGGGTGCGTGATCGTTTCGGTATGACCTGGCAGCTGATGCTTACCAACCCTGCAGGAGACCCGCGGCCCTTCGTCGTGCCTTCTTTCATGTTTGGCGGCACGAATCACGGCAATGCAGAGGAAGCCACCAACCGTTGGATTTCCATGTTTGAGGATGCCCGCCGCGGCACCCTGTACCACTATCCGGAAGGTAGCCCCTTTGAGGCAGATGCGGTCATGTTTACCGACTTCAACCTGCACGGCACCTGGATGGCGGCTGCTGATTCCGGTACTTTCCACGATTTCACATTCACGCCGGGGGTTTCGGTAGTTCTTTCGTGCCGTACTCAGGAGGAGATTGATTACTATTGGGAGCAGCTCTCCGCTATACCTGAGGCGGAGCGTTGCGGCTGGTGTGTAGATCGCTGGGGTATTTCTTGGCAGGTTGTCCCGCACAATATTGCTGAGCTGATGGCGGATAAGGCCGCTCGCGAGAAGATCCTGCTGATGGGCAAGATTGACCTGTCTCAGCTATAACAACGTGTTTTCTTGAGTACTCGTTACGTGCAGAAACAGAGAAACCGCCCGCGCCTGCTAATGCAAGCGACGGGCGGTTTTCTCGTACCGGCATGACTACCGGTTCTGTGTGCCCCCGAGACGATTCGAACGTCCGACACCTTCTTTAGGAGAGAAGTGCTCTATCCCCTGAGCTACGAGGGCGTACCTATCCAGTATAAGGCACCCCGCGCCGCGAGTCGGCACAGCCCGCCCAAGCCGCCAGCGTCCACCCGCAACCGTGCCGCACCCATCCCCTGTCCCAATCCCCACCCCAGCCCGTGTTCACCACCCTGTGTTCACCGCCTGAGGACACCCGCACCCGGCGGCAGAACCGCTCCTACAATGTACGAATGAGCATCTACATTGACCCGCCCACCTGGCCCGCGCACGGCACCGTCTTCTCGCACCTTATCTCCGATGCATCCCTGGCGGAACTGCACGAGTTCGCCGCAGCGGCGGGCATCAGTGAGCGTGCTTTCGACCGCGACCACTACGATGTTCCGGCGCACCTCTACGATGAGCTGGTGCGGGCGGGCGCGGTTGAGCTCAGCGGTGCGGAGCTAACTCGCACGCTCATTGCCAGCGGTCTGCGGATTCCCTTGAAGGAACGCCCCGAGAAGATTCGCCCGCGCCTGCTTCGCGCCTGGGAGGCGGCGTTTGCGCCCCGCCTTAATACACCCCGTCTCAAGCATGTGGAGGCTCCTGCCGAGCTGCGGACTCAGCTCACGGCACAGGTAGCGGAACTGGGTGAGAGCCTGCTGCAGGCGTGGGAGCAGCCGCACCGCACCTACCACCACAGCGGGCACCTTTCGCAGATGCTCACCGATCTGGACCGCCTCTACGCACACCGCACGCAGGGTTCTACTCCCCTGGCATTGGTTCTGGCGGCGTGGTTCCACGACGCGGTGTACGAGGGCGCGCCGGGTGAGGATGAGCGCCGTAGCGAGCAGCTGGCGAGCACCTCCCTGGAGCCGCTGGTTACCGCGGGCCTGCTCACCGGGCACGAGCTGCAGATGGTGAGCCTTCTGGTGCGTGCCACGGCAACCCACGAGCTGCCCGAGTCTGCCGACCTACCGGCGGGCTACGAACCTGCGGATATTCAGTTTTTCCTCGATGCCGATATGGCTATCCTGGCGGCTGATTCGGCACGCTACCACCGCTACCTGCGCGGGGTGCGTAGCGAGTACTCCCATTTTGACGATGAGGCGTTCCGTGCCGGTCGTACGACCTTCCTGTGTTCGATCCTGGGGCGTAAACGCATCTTCCTCTCCGAGGAGGGTCTACAGCTCTGGGAGGAGCCCGCGCAGACTAATCTGCAGGCAGAGCTCAGCGAGTGGGCGCAGGACCCGCAGGGGCTTCTGCAGGCTCTCGCGTCCTAGCCGCATACACCTAAAACACATACCACCGAGAATGCACCCATACTAAGGCGCGTTCTCGGCGGTATTTTCATAGAATCTCTCGGGTACGCAAAAAGCGCCCACCCCGTGTGGGGTAGGCGCCTTTTGAGAAGTATGTTGGGCTAGACCCAGCTCTTATGCACTAAGGCTTAGAGAGCGGTGTAGTAGCCGTCAACGGACATCCAGGAGGTGGGGTGCACCATGGTACCGTTGGTGGGGTTCAGAGCGGAGATCATCTTGCCGTCGCCCAGGTAGATACCAACGTGGCTGTAGCCGTTCTGGAAGACGATGTCGCCGGGCTGGGGGTTAGCGGTCGGGCGCAGCTCGTTCTTCATTGCGTAGGTGAAAGCGGTCAGCTTGATACCGTGCTGAGCGAAAACCCAAGAGGTGAAGCCGGAGCAGTCCCATGCACCGAAGGTCTTGCCGCCCCAAACGTATGCGCCGCCCAGACCGCTCATTGCGGTTGCAACGATTGCGTCGCGGGATGCGTTACCGGTGGAAGCGGAGGAAGCTGCGGGAGCAGCGGGAGCCTCGGTTGCTACGGGAGCAACGTAAGCCTGCTGTGCCTCAGCCTGGGGTGCTACGTAGGTGATCTCAGCTGCGGGTGCCGGAGCTGCTGCGGGAGCAACGTAGGTCTGCTGTGCCTGAGCCTGGGGTGCAACGTAGGTGGTTGCGGGGGTGTTGTAGCTGGTGTAGTCGAACTCGTAGTTGGTGTAGTCGTAGGACAGATCAGCAGCAGCGGGGATCTGTGCAAATGCGTTTGCGGGAACGGTCGAGCCGAGCAGGATTGCGCCTGCTGCGAGGGTTGCACCTGCGGTACGTACGATCTTCTTAGCCATTGGTAATTCCTCCATTGCCTGACGAGGTGAGCTGTCGGGCTCGAGCATGGATTCGCTCGGCCACCGAAGTGACTTAGCCCCGAGGCCTCTCGATTGAGAAGCCGTATCCCAGCTTGGGGATTGGGTCCCCCGCTTCTGCCATATTGGGTAGACGTACATCGAAGCGTTGGCAGAACTCAGCGGATCCGCTTCGACGGTGCCCTCTTACGATGAGGATTTGGGCACAGAAATGAGAATACACAGAAAACTCCCAGTTGTCACTTCATTCGGGCTTAAATTTTGAACTTTCACCCTGGGGGGAAAACTTGGCACTCCAGGCATTTGACCCCCTCTCAATGGAACCAACAGCTACCGTTTAAGGCTCTTGACTAGGTGTTTTACAAGGATGCACATTCGCTTTTAATGCACCAGTACCCCTTAAGGACAGGGTTCAAAACTCTTAAACAATGACCCTTATCTCTTAAGTGTCCACTCCCAGAGATTGCTCAAACATCGGCGTTTCCCTCAGTTTCAACCTTAGATTTAAGCGAAAAACCCGAAAAATGCACTCAAGCGCAGTTGCTAAAACTCTGAGAGAGGAGTATATGCGCCCGCGCACATGACCAAACTCTGAAATACCCCACTCACTAGGCACCTCAGCTCCCCGAAGCCTCCCCCGCAAGGCCGAGCAGCCCTAAACAAGTGCACAAAAACGGTGGCACCTCCTCCACAAAGGGAGGCGATACCACCGTTTAGCGTGAACTGGGTTAGCGGACTCTCAGAATTAGACCTTAGAGGTTGCCGCCGCGCTTGACCACGATCGCGTTTGCCACATCCATGTCCAGGGAGAGGGTGTCCTCTTCACCGTCGGCGTGAACAATCACGTCATCGTTCTGACCGGCAACCACGGACACCGAAGCGCCGTAGACAATACCTGCGTCAGCCAGCAGCTTCAGCAACTCAATGTCAGTCTGAATGGACTCAGGGAAACGAGAGATAGTGAAACGGTCCTCGGGACCAGAGTCGCGTGCCGCCAGGGACATGGGCACGGTACGCTCGTCGTTCTTCTCACTGGTGTGGCCCAGATCCTCCAGGCCGGGGATAGCGTTGCCGTACGGGGAGAACTTGGGGTCCTTGAGCATCTCCAGGATGCGCTTCTCCACCTTGTCACTCATGACGTGCTCCCAGCGGCATGCCTCTTCGTGCACGTACTCAAGTTCCAGACCAATAATGTCGGAGAGCAGGCGCTCAGCCAGGCGGTGCTTACGCATCACCTCGACCGCCTTGTGGCGGCCTTCCTCGGTCAGTTCGAGGTGGCGGTCCGGCTCAACGGTGAGCAGGCCGTGCTTCTCCATGCGTGCCACAGTCTGGGAAACGGTCGGGCCGGAGTGCTCGAGTCGTTCAGCGATGCGCGCACGCATGGGGACGATGCCCTCTTCCTCCAGTTCGAGGATGGTGCGCAAATACATCTCTGTGGTATCGATGAGGTCTGTCATATATCTCTCCCAGCTATCACCGCAACAGTACTTAGATAGCACTGCCTAAGTCGTTACTTATTCAATAATCTATTATGTACTTTTTCAGCGGCTTTTGCCACGGCTTAAGTCATTGAGTCGCCCAATGAAAACTCATTGGACGACTCAAAACACCTTATATATACGCTTTTGCTAACCCACCCCTTATTAAGAGGAGTAGACGGTAGGCTTACTCTGCGGACTCAGCCTCAGCGGTTTCTTCCACGGCAGATTCGTTCTCTTCCGCTTTGTTCTCTGCAAGCTCAGCAGACTCCTCTGCCTCAGCGGTTTCAGCAGACTCTGCGTTCTCCTGCGCGGCGTTCTCCTCCAGGTCTTCCGGGCGAACGCGGTCAGCCCACGGCACCCAATCCGGCGCAATCAGTGCGTCGTCGCCGGGCAGCAGGCCCACCTCGCAGATCGTTGCCACGCGGGAGCGAGGCGCACGTGAGAGGGTCGCGAACCAGAACCAGCCGCGGTAACCGGGCAGGGTGCACTCGAAAAGGTGAGTGCTTAGACGCTCTTCCTCGGCGCGCACGTGATGCACCAGGCCGATAGCGTGTGCCGGGGCGATTTCCTGAACGCCCTGCAACGCCACATCCTTGGCGGCGGCAAGAATCTCATCCACCTTGGAGGTGCGGCGCAGCTTGTGCGGAACGCCCAGGGAGGGGGCGCCCACCTCTTCATCCAGCGGGGTGAAGGGGTCGGGGGTGGAGTCTTCGTTCTGTGCGGTTTCTTCGGCAGCAGATTCCCCGGAGGCAGATTCCTCAGCGGTAGATCCCTCAGTGGGCGTATCAGCCGCCTCAGTCTCCTCAGCGTTCACGGAGGGCTGAGTCTCAGCAGGTACAGCGCTACCCTCGTCGGTGCTCTCAGGCGCGGCAGAAGGCGCAACGGACTCTGCGGGCGCGTCAGTAGCGGGCGTAGTTTCGGGGAGCAGTTCAATAACCTGTTCAGACATACCCCTATTAAAGCATCTCGCGTGCGCAAACATTGCGGCGCCCGCCCCAAGCTTCGCATACGCTGTGAATTTGAGTCTCAAACCGCTAAATCTGGGGCTTCCCCCATTAACAGCTGTGTGTGAGCTGATACGGTTAAATTTATGAGTAATGAACCCGTACAGGACACGCGCAGTACCGCAGACCAGGCGCCCGCGCCCCTTCCCTATGCCGGAGCTATCCGTTGGCTCGGCGCGGCAGGTGCGCTTCTCGCCCTGATTTGCCTGCTCACCGGAGTCGCCATGCTCGTGATGAAGTGGGTTGGGGCAGCGCCGCCCGCCCTCATGAGCCAGATTCCGCTGGTCCTCCTCCCCGTCGCCTTTATCGCACTCATGGCCGCACTCATCCTGTCGGTCATGCGCCGCAACAAGGCATAAAGATTTGAGCCGCAAGCTCACACACATCATTCACTTATCAAGTACAGCCTGCCATTCAGAGAGAAAGATAGAGTATGTCTGCTGAAGCAAAACTCCTAGTCGTCGATGACGAGTTCAACATTCTTGAATTGCTCGCCACCTCCCTGCGTTTCGCCGGTTTTGAAGTAGTTACCGCCGGCAACGGCCGCGAAGCCCTCGAAAAGGCACACGCCGAAAATCCCGACCTCATCGTCCTGGACGTCATGATGCCCGGCATGGACGGCTTCGAGGTGACCCGCCGCCTGCGCGAAAACGGCACCACCACCCCCGTGCTGTTCCTGACCGCAAAGGACGCCACCGAAGACAAGGTGACCGGTCTGGGTGCCGGTGGTGACGACTACGTCACCAAGCCCTTCTCCCTCGACGAGGTAATCGCCCGCATCCGCGCCATTCTGCGCCGTAGCCGCAGCGTCCAGGAAGAGGACGACGCCGTACTGCGCGTTGACGCCCTCACCCTGAACGTGGACACCCACGAAGTGTTCCTCGGTGACGAAGAGATTGACCTCTCCCCCACCGAGTTCAACCTGCTGCACTACCTGATGCTCAACGCCAACCGCGTACTGTCCAAGGCGCAGATTCTCGACCACGTGTGGGAGTACGATTTCAACGGCGACTCCTCCATCGTTGAGTCCTATATTTCGTACCTGCGCCGCAAGATTGACAACAACCGTGAAAACCACGAGCCGCTCATCCACACCAAGCGCGGTGTGGGCTACATGATTCGCGGTTCTCGAGGCTAACGTGGCGCTCAAACCCCTCGACCGGATCCCCCAGTCTCTTTCCCTTCGCACCCAGCTGGTACTCATTACCTCCATGCTCATCGCCCTCTCCATTGCGGTGACGAGCCTGGTGGCGATTTCCGCTCTGCGTGCCCAGATGGTGCACCAGCTGGACGAAGAGATGAAGAACAGCGCCCCCTCACTCGTGCAGCTGGCGACCGTGCGCCCTTCCGGCAATCAGGAACAATCCCTGAGCACCTACCGCCTGTACCTGCTCGATAAGGACGGCAACGTACTGTACTCGCTCAAGTCCGAGGACAGCGAACAGTTCAGCGAGCCGGCGCTGCAGGGCTGGACCGAAGAGAAGGTTCGCAAGCAAAACGAGGAGGCGGTCACCGTCAACTCGGTGGGAAGCTCCTCCGATTGGCGTGTGCTCGCCGTGCCCATTGAAGCCAACGACTCTTCAGGCTTGCCGGAGGCGGCTTCCCTCATCATTGCCATGCCGCTGAAACAAACGAACCAGGTGGTCGCCCTCGTGGGCGTGCTGACCTTCGCGTTTGGTTTGGCGACTCTCGCCTCCGCGATTGCGATGACCTGGGTGATTGTGACCCGCACCTTCGAGCCGCTGGCTCGCGTGGAGCAGACCGCCGCCAAGATCGCTGCCGGTGACCTCTCTCAGCGTATTGAGGACTACAACCCCAGCAATGAGATCGGTAACCTCGCGGTTTCGCTGAACACGATGCTCACCCAGATTGAAATGCTCTTCAAAGCCCGCGAGAAGAGCGAGGCAAAAATGCGCCGCTTCGTGGGTGATGCTTCGCATGAGCTGCGCACCCCGCTGGTCAGTATTCGAGGCTACTCGGAGCTGTACCGTCAGGGCGCGCTACCGACCGATGAGGCTGTTGCTACCGCGATGAGCCGCATCGAATCGGAGTCCAAGCGTATGGGTCAGCTCGTGGAAGACCTGCTGACCCTGGCGCGTATTGATGAGCGCCGCGAATCCAAGCTGGCGCCCTTCGACCTGTTCAACCTTGCGGTGGACGCTACGAACGACGCCTACGCTACGGCACCCGACCGTGCAGTGTCCCTGGTGGGTCTGAACGAAGAGGTGGCACCGACCTCCGCAACCGTGCTCGGCGACGAGTCCCGTCTGCGTCAGGTCGTGGCTAACCTGCTGACCAACGCCATGCGCTACACCCCCGACGGCTCTCCCCTGGAGATTGCGGTGGGCGTACGCGAAGAGGTTCACGGCTTCCCGCTGTCCGTGTTGGAGGTGCGCGACCACGGCCCCGGCATTCACGGCGAGGACCGCGAGCGCGTCTTCGAGCGTTTCTACCGTACCGATGCTTCACGTTCGCGTGAGACTGGTGGTACGGGTCTGGGTCTGTCCATTGTGGCTGCGATTATCGAGCAGCACGAGGGCAGGATTCACATTGAAGAGACCGATGGTGGCGGCGCTACCTTCGTGATTTCTTTGCCGTTCTATCCGCCGCCCGTCTCGGATGATCAGCTAATGAAGTAGCACTGATGCATAAACCCCCGGATTGTGGAACTTGAGTGTTCTACAGTTCGGGGATTTTGCTGTGCGCCGGAGGCGGGACTATGGCTCGCGGCGGTACAAGTGAGGAGAGTGCGAGTAGCGGCACGGCTAAAGAACGCGGGAGCAACCTAGCGCGCGTCATGGCGGCGTCATTTTCGGGAGGGCTTTCGATTTTTTCGAGATGTGGAGTGAATCTGGCGGGTTTATCCACAGATTTATTTAATAATCACTTTTTAGCTCATTTGATGCATTTTGAAAGATATAGTGATAACAAGCTTCCGGTCAGGAACTCAACCCTTCCAGAGATCCACACCCCAAGCGCCACCACGGGGCAACCGCCCCACCTATCTCACATATCTCAAAGGAGAAAAACCATGGCACAGTTCAATGTCGATTCCGAAGTCATCGCAGCCAAGAGCGCACAGGCACGATCCTACGTCGCATCCATCACCGCAGACGTCAACGGTATGACCGCATCCCTGCACGATTTGCAGAGCTCCTGGACCGGCTCCGCATCCGCCAACTTCCAGGGCGTACTGGACCAGTGGCACGCAACCCAGCGCCAGGTCGAAGCATCCATCACCCAGATCAACGAGGCACTCACCCGCGCAGGCGTGAACTACGCAGACACCGAGCAGGCTAACGCCTCCATGTTCGTCGGCTAAGGGGTCAGGGCGGCAAGCCCAAAACCCCACCCGCAGGCAGGCGGCAGACCGGGCAGCTAAAAGGTCCCGGTCGCACGGCACACCGCCCGCCAGATTCGCCAGAAGGCGGCGAACATCTATTGAGAAAACCCCGCCGCATCCTCGAAAGTGAGGATGCGGCGGGGTTTTATTGCACGGAAATCTTTGCGCCCAAGAGCCCATTCTTTAGGAGCTGAGCTTTAGGAGGCGGGCTTTAGGAAGCAGGGGTCTCCTGACGGAAACGCAGACGCCACAGGCCACGCTCAGCGTCGTAATGCCAGATGCTCGAACGGCTCACGCGACCACGCGCGGTCGCAACCGCCGCCATGACCAGCACGCTGGAAGAATCCAGTACCTGCACACCCTGCTTGAGCGGGGCACCCTGCTGAGTGAAGGCGCGTTCGCGGTACTGCAGCACCGAGGAGCGGGACACCGACTTGCCGGTAGCGGTCACCCACACCAGACGCTCGTGCAGCATGGATTCCAGCTGTGCCGCCTCCATGACGGAACCGCGGCTTTCGAGTAGCTGTTCTGCGGCGGCGGCTTCCTCGGGGCTCAGAGTATCGAGGTTCGGGGCAGGCGAGGCAGGAGCAACGGGCGCGGGCTCAGCGGGCTGAGCCGGAGCATCCTGAACGGGCTCTACCGCCTGCTCTTCCGTCTCACCCAGCAGTTCCGCCGGGTCAACATCGTTCGGGTCCAGGCCCGCAAACTCTTCCAGACCGGTCAGGTCATCCTCTTCTTCCGACTGGGCGGCGCCGGATGCCTGCTGAGCGCTCTCCTGCTGGCGCGCCAACGCCTTTGCGTCACGCTCGGCGGCACGCTCTGCCGCGAGCGCCAGCTGCTCCTTGCGGATGCGGACCGCCTCCGGGTCGGGGGCGTTCACGGCGGAGGCAGGGCGCAGCAGACCGGATAGGCGCAGGCTCTCCACGCCGCGCTGGGCGTTCTCAATCTCGGCGGCGGTGAATTCCTGCACGGGCAGGTGGGCGTCCGCGGAAGACTCGGAGGGCGCCAATTCAGAGGGCACCGGCTCAGAGAGGGCAGCCTCAGAGAGCGCGGGCTCAGCCACCGGAGCGTTCACAATCGGGGCCTCAACAGTCGGGGCCTCAACAGCCGCAGTAGCGGGTTCAGCAGAGGCACCGAAGCCGGGGCCGTGCGCAGGTTCGCGGCCCTCCTGGTAGGCACGGGCAGCACCATTCGCCAGGGAGTCCGCCTTCTCGTTGAGCTCGTGACCGGCGTGGCCCTTCACCCAAATGAACTCGTAGTCGCGGCCGGTCAGTGCCCGATCCAGCGCCTCCAGAAGGTCGCGGTTGAGCACGGGCTTGCCGTCAGACTTCTTCCAGCCCTTCTTCTTCCAGCCGGGCATCCACTTGGTCAGCGAGTTAATGACGTACTGGCTATCGCAGTACACGCGCAGCTTCGCCTCCGGGCGGGATGCGGTCGCCTCGAACAGGTCCAGGACAGCTTTGAGCTCACCCATGTTGTTGGTGCCATGCGCCCAGCCGCCGCTCGCCCAGTGGTCGTCGTCGATATACCATGCCCAGCCCGCCGGTCCGGGGTTGCCCAGCGCCGAGCCGTCTGCGGCGGCGATGATTTCTTGCGTGCTGTTCACGGTACCTTCTTTCTGCGCCGCCCCTCTGTTGTGCGGGCGGCTGTCCGTAATGATGTCTGTGATGACTTTACCGTACCGGCGGCGAGGGTGCGTAGCGCGCGGTCAGCGCTGTGGATAACCTCAAGGAGCCTCGCAACGCGAATTGCCGTGATGCCGGGCGGGTACACTAAACCTATGAGCTATTCTGCCCCTGAAACACCCAGCGCACAGCGCCCGGAGCGCCCTACCGCCCGTCCGAGCGAGCGCGTGCAGATTTTCGCTCTTCCCACCCGCACGATGTACGGTTCCCTGCGTTTTAGCTGGTTGAGCTACCTGGGTCTTGCTGAGCAGCAGCATGCGGCGCAGTTGCCGACCTCCACGGCGGCGGTCAGCTATCTGAGCACTCAGGCGCTCATGCGCGCCATGGCGGCGGCGCGTTTGGATGTGCCTTCGAGTGCCGCTTCTGAGATTGAGGTGGATCGTTCCTGCACCCTGTGCACCAGCGGCAAGAAGCACGGTAAGCCGCGTATTGCGGGCGTGAATTTCAATATGTCGCAGGTGAATCCGCTGGTGGTGGGCGCATTTAGCCGTAACGCCTCGGCGGTGCTCGGAGTGGATGTTGAGACCCTGGATGCGCGTCTGTTCTCCGGTTTTGCGCGCCTGGCGCTCTCCAATGAAGAACGTGCGTTCTATGAGCGGGTGGCGCAGGAACGCCCCGCGCCCGTACTGCATCTGCTCTCGGTGGCGCTGTGGACCGCTAAGGAGGCGGTGCTCAAGGCGACCGGCCACGGCCTGAGCGTGGTGCCCTCCCTGGTTCGGGTGCAGCTCACCGATGAGCTGCTGGATGCGCTCGAACTTGCCATGAACGAGGAGGTTCCGGGCGACCTTCTGGGCAACGATATTCCCGAGCCGACCGCCCTGCGTGTACTGACTCAGGGCAGCTTGACCGCCCGTGCGACCTTTAGCGCGCCTCATGGTGGTAATCAGGGCGGCGAGGCTATCGAGCGAAGCTTTAGCCTGCAGTGGATCCCCGTGGCGCTGCCCGACGCAGAGAACCCCGAGCACGCGCAGAAGATGCTCATCGCCCTGGCGGTGGAGAACCCCGCCGGGGGTGAGCCCGCGCAGGTTGAGGCTCAGCTTCTGCCGGTGGCTACCCCCCTGGAGCTCAAGCGCCTGCTCACCGATTAGCCGCGCTCATTCCCCTAACAACTCATACAACGACTGAACGCGCCCGCCATGCCAGCGAGCGCGTTCAGTCGTTTTATTCAGCCGTTTTATTCAGTCGTTGTATTCCGCCTCGTCAAGGCGTTCGAGACAGCGCCTATGGGGTATCTTCACCCAGGGTGTCCACGCCCAGGGCGCGGCCAAAGCTACCGAGCTTCGTACCGGTCTCCGTGTGCTCCAGCTCCGGGTCGGACTCAGCCACAATACCGGCGCCGGCGTACAGCACCGCCTCATCCGGGCTGACCTGGGCGCAACGCAGCACCAGCGCCCACTCGCCGTTACCCTCGGCGTCCATGTAGCCGACCAGACCGCCAAAGTAGCGGCGCTCAAAGGACTCCAGCTCACGAATCAGTTGCAGAGCCTTCTCGGTGGGTGCACCACAAATCGCGGGGGTCGGGTGAATCGCGCGGGCACCGTCCAGGCAGGTCAAGCCCTCCTTCAGCACGCCGTCGATGGGGGTCGCCAGGTGCCAAAGCTGCGGGGTCTTCAGCAGCGAGGGCACCTGCGGCACGTTCAGCTCCTCGGCGATGGGTGCCAGGCGCTCAGCAATATCGTTGATGACGTAGGCGTGCTCGTGGCGGTCCTTCGGCGAGGCGAACAGGCGATCACGAATCGCCTTATCCTCGGCGCTACCGGGCTCAGCAATGCGCGGGGCGCTACCGGCAAGCGGGTGGGTCTTGAAGGCGCGGCCCTCGGTGCGGAACACCAACTCCGGGGAGGCGCCCATCAGGTAGCTTCCGTTCATGCCGCGCTCGCCATCGGGCAGGCGCACCGCAAAGTTGAAGGCGGAACGCTGCTGGGCGCGCAGGTTGTTGTACAGCGCCTGCAGGTTGAGGGCGCCGGGTGCGTAGCGGGCGGTGAGCACACGCGAAAGCACGATCTTGCTCAGCTCACCGGCCTTCATGCGCTCCACGGCGGTTGCCACGGCGGCACGGAACCGGTCGTTCTGCCTGCCGGTGACCGATACCGGCTCGGCAAGTTCCACGGTCTGCTCGGGGACCGGCACCTGCTGCTCTTCCAGGCGTTCGGGCACGAAGAGGTAGGCAGACATATCCGGGTCAAAAGGAATCAGACCCACGACGGCGCTACCGGCACGTTTTGCCTCGTCCAGGGCGTTATCGAAGGTGACAGGGGTCATCGCACCGGATGCGCTCAGGACGCGGGTGCCGGTGGCAAAGATAAAGTCAGGAAGGTTCGTCATCGTACTTCTATCAGTGGTGTGTGGGTTCGCGCCGGAAGTACATAGAGTACACTGCGGGCGCAGATACAGTGGGGTGCGTCGGTGCCGCTAGAGGGTCGCGCCGCCGTCGGCGACGATCTCCTGCATGGTGATGTGGCGTGCCGCCTCCGAAATGAGGAAAGCGTTCACCGAAGCGATATCGGCGGGGTCGGCAATACGGCGGAGCGGAATGCCCAGGCGGAAGGTTTCCGGGTTACCGGCAACCGGCAGGGCGGAGCGGTCCTCACCCTCCCAGGCGTCAGTCACCATGGGGGTTCGGGTGGTGCCGGGGCAGACCGAGTTCACGCGAATACCGTGCGCGGCAAGCTGCAGACCGAAGCTGGAACTCACGCGCGCCGCAGACGCCTTGGATGCACCGTAGGCGCCAAACTCCGCGCGGGGCACACGCGCCGCGTTGGAGGCGACCGTCACCAGGGAGCGGCTGTTCGTCGGGTCGCTTTCCTGCTGGTCAATCATGATGCGGGCGAATTCGCGCAGGCACAGGAACACGCCGTCGGAGTTGACCGCGTGCAGGCGCTTCCAGGTGTCGAAGCTGGTTTCCAGGAGCGGCTGGCTGTGGGCGATGCCCGCGGCGAGCACCGCGCCGGTGATGGGTTCCTCGAGCGCCGCTACAGCGTTGGCGAGGGCGGTGACGGACTCTTCGCTCGTGACGTCTACGGCGCGGTAATGGAAGATAGCGTCCCCGTAGGTCCCGAAGGAGGCGATGGGCTGCTCCGCAAGATCCGCCGCAAATACCGAATAACCGTTCTTAATGAGCTGGTGGACGGTTGCCTCACCAATACCGCCGTTCGCGCCGGTCACAATGACCCAGCTCATGCGCGCGCCTCCTCAGCAGTCTCAGCGGCCCGCAGGTCGGCGAGCACGTCGGTGGTGTTCAGCACGCGGGCGCAACGACCCGAAGCGTACTCGCACGCCAGGCGGTGCTCCTCCTCCGAGAAGTCGGCGAGCGCATCGGCAACCATGAACGGCTGAATGTCACGCATGAACGCCTCCAGGGCGGTGGTCAGACAACCAATGTGCGCGTACACGCCACCGATAATGAGCTGGTCACGACCGGACTCCTTGAGCAGATCCTCGAAGGGGCTGCGCACGAACGCGGAGTAGCGCCACTTGGTCAGCACGGTGTCGCGGTCGGTGGGTGCAAGTGCGTCGAGCACGCGGGCGGACTCGTCATTCTGCAGGCCGTCGCCCCAGAAGTCGATGAGCAGGCGGCGGTCTTCGGGGTTCTGGCGCGGCGGCTGCGCGGTGTAGTAGACGGGAATACCGGCGGCGTGGGCGGCGTCAATGAGGCAACGCAGGTTCCGAATAGCGACATTAATCTGGGCGTCCGGGTTGGCGTTACCCTCCCCCAGGTCAGCGCCTTCGAAAGCCTGAACGAAGTGCACCTGCATATCATGCACGAGCAGTACAGCTCGGGAGGGGTCCACAGGCCAGCTCACGCGGTTGCTGTGTTCACGGTCAACGTAGGTGTAGGGCTTGATTTTGGGCAGTGCCATGATTCTCCCGGTTTGTGCCTATGGTTTTCGGTTGTATGCGCGGCGCAGGCGGTGCACTGCGGTGGGCGTAGTAGCGAGTGGAGGCTCTCCTCCGAGCCCCTCGCACCGACCGCCCACACAGTGAGCTTGCGCTTATCTCATAACCATCTTAGGGCATGCTTAGATACCAAGGTATATCTGAACCTTAACAAAAATGCTTCCCCACCCGCACCCCCGTTGATAGCACAACGGGCGGAACGAGCAGGGAAGCACTCTGACCAGCAGAAACGCTACGTGAACCGCGCATCCAGACGCGGATTCTAGTTCAACTAGTTCACGGGCACCGCGACGGCAAGAACCTCATTCAGACCCTCGGTGATCGAGGGGTGAGTGTAAATCTCATCGCGCAGCTGCGAAGCGGTAATGCCGTGGCGCATCGCCAGAGCCACCAGGTTAATAACCTCCATGGACTCGATGACCAGCAGCTGGGCGCCCAGAATCTGGTCGGTCTGCGCGTCAATCACGAACTTCATGATGCCGCGCGGGTTCTCCTGGGTCTTCGCACGCGGCATCGCGGCAACCGCGGCAACCGGCTTCGAAGCGACCTTCACCTTGTGGCCAGCCTCGATTGCCTCACGCTCAGTCAGACCCACGAAAGACAGCGGCGGGTTCATGTAAATGGTCGAAGCCACAGCCTTACGGTCCTTAGTGGAGCGGGAACCGTCACCAACCAGCTGAGAGAGCACCACGCGGTAGTCATCCATGGAAATGTAGGTGAACTGCGGGCCGCCGTTCACGTCACCGAGTGCGAAAATATTCGGCACGGTGCTGCGCAGGTGCTCATCCACGACAATTGCGCCGCGGTCGGTGGTTTCGATGCTGGTGTTCTCCAGGCCCAGGCCCTCGGTGGCGGGCTTGCGGCCGGTCGCAACCATCACGTAGTCCACCTCCAGCTCCCGAGTAGCACCCTCGGAGTCGAGGTAGGTCACGGTCACCGAGTCAGCCCCGTCCTTGAAGGACTGCACGCGCACGCCGGTGTAAGCGGTAATGTCCTGGTCTGCGATAATCTCGCGGGCGACCTGGGCAACGTCCTCATCGTAGCGACCGAAGAGGGCGGGTGCGCCGTCCAGAATGGTCACCTCAGTGCCGTAGGAGGAGAAAATACCGGCGAACTCAACACCGATGGGGCCGCCACCGATAATGCCCAGGCGCTTGGGGCGCGGGGTGAGCTTCTGCAGCTCGGTGGAGGTGAGCACACGCTCAGATTCGCGGATGCCCTCAATCGGCGGGATCACCGACACGGCACCGGTGTTGACGATGAAGTAGTCGGCGGTAACGCGCAGGATGTCCTCGCCCGCGGTGACCTCAACCTCGGTGTCGGAGATGAAACGTGCGTGACCGTCAATAAGCTTGGCAGTCTCGTTGGACAGCAGGATCTCGCGGTTCTTGGCGCGCATCATGCCGGTCAGCTTGTCACGGAAGACCACGGCGGATTCGTAGGCTGCGTTTGCCTCTTCGAGGCTGCGCTCGCCGCTGGCGCGGAACTCATCGGCGCGGTGCACGAGCGCCTTGGTGGGTACGCAACCAATGTTGATGCAGGTGCCGCCGTACATGCCGGTGGACTGTTCGATGAGGGCAACATTCTTACCGGTCTTGGCGTATGCGCCGGCGAGGGTCTTGCCGCCCTTGCCGAAGCCGATGACGACCATGTCAAAGTGCAGCTGAGCGGGGGTGGTCATACTATTCTCCTGTGAAATTTAGATGATGATGTCTTCACAGAATTCAACGCAAAGAAATGAGCATTATTCCTGTGCGCCACATTTTTCTCCCCACCCCAATTCATGCCCCAACCACCGCTAGGGCATGAGCAAAGCCCCCACCGCACCGCACAGGACGCGCTACACAGGACACACTGCACAGGACGGTAGGGGCTTCACGTGGAGGGGTTAGCTCAGGAACTTCAACAGGTCCTCAGCGAACTCATCTGCGTACTGGAAGAGAGCACCGTGACCGGCACGGCGGTACATCTTCAGCTCGCTCTGGGCAACCTTGCGGTGCATATCGTAGGAGTTAACACTGGGCACCATCATGTCGGTTTCACCGTTGACAATGAGGGTGGGCTGGGCAATGTACGCCATATCGTCCTGCGGCTGCTTGCCCCAGCGGCGGATAGCCACCAGCTGACGCAGGAAGCCGATAACCTTCATCGGGGCACCGCGGTGCGCCTCGGTGCGGGCAGCCATGCGGTCCAGTACGCGCTGCGCCTCAATGCCGCCCTGTGCGTCGTGGGTGTAGAAGATATAGCGCTTGGGGCTGATCTTCTCGCGGGATGCACGCGCCATGTAGCCGAAGGTGGTTCCGGTGACGGCATCGATTCCAGCGCCACCGCGCGGGCCGGTACCGACCAGCACCAGGCGGTTGATGAGGGCGGGGTAGGCGCGTACAACTTCCTGAGCGATCATGCCGCCCATGGACAGGCCCAGCAGGTTGACCTTCTGGTAGCCGAGGGCCTGAATAATTTCTGCTGCCTGGTGAGCCATACCGGGGATGGTAGTCGCAACAGAGCCTTCGCTGGAACCCACGCCGGGCAGGTCCATCACGATCAGGTGCTGGTGCTCAGCGAGCAGGTCAAGCAGCTTGGGGTCCCAGTCGTCCATGGTTGCGGCGAGGTGCACGAGCATGACCAGCGGCATGTCCGAGTTGCCTTCGCCGAGTTCTCGGTAGGCAATCTTCTGGTTGTTGACGGTGATGTGGCGGGTGGGAGTTTCGAGGTAAGACACGATTCTTCTTTTCGTTAAGTGAGGCGCTTATGCGGTAAAGGAGATGACGGTCTTGCCGTTGGAGCGGCCGTTAGCTACCTTGTCCAGGGCTGCGTTGACGTCTTCGAAGGGGAAGACGGTGTCGATGGAGGGCTTAATCTGACGCTCAGCGAAGATATCAGCGACCTGCTGTAGCTGCGCGCCGTTGGATTCGACGAAGATGAAGTGGTAGGTCACGCCGTACTTCTGCGCCTTGCGGTCCATGGTGCGACCTGCCGCGCCAAAGAGCAGCTGCTTCCAGAGGGGCATGCCCATGCGCTGTGCGAATGCCTTGTTGGGCATGCCTCGCAGGGAGACGAGCTGACCGCCGGGCGCCATGATGCTCATCTGCTTTTCGGTCTCGTCGCCGCCGAGGGTGTCGAGCACGTAGTCGATACCGCTGAGGGTTTCAGCGTAGTTTTCGGTCTTATAGTCGATGAAGCGGTCAGCACCAAGACCCAGCACGCGCTCCTTACCGGAGGCGCTACCGTTCGTGATGACGGTCAGGCCCTTTGCCTTTGCCAGGGGAATTGCCATGGCACCCACACCGCCGGTACCGCCGGAGATGAAGATGGTCTTACCGGGCTGGGCGCCCATCAGGTCGAATGCCTGCATGACGGTCAGGGCGGTCAGGGGAACACCCGCTGCTTCCTCGTCGCTAAGGTATTCGGGTACGCGAGCCAGCGCGTCCGCGTCCACGGCTACGTATTCTGCGAAAGCGCCGATGCTGTTCAGCGGCAGGCGGGCGAAGACGCGCTCGCCAACCTTGAAGGAGGTGACGCCTTCACCGAGGGCTTCTACGCGGCCGACGATTTCGTTGCCTGCGATCTGGGGCAGTGCATAGGGGGTGATGAGCTTGACTTCACCGCGGGAAATCATGTTATCGAGGGGGTTGACGCCTGCGGTGCTGACTTTGACGAGTACCTGCTGTGCGCCGGGGCGGGGTGCGGGTACGTCGGTGACGGTGAGGGCGATGTTGTTCTTGTTGTAAGAAACGATCTGTGCTGCCTTCATGGGGGTTTCCTTTCGGGTGTGGTGTTATTCGGTAAGTTCTGGTGCCGTGTTTGGTCGGGTTATGCGAGAGGGGTTTTTCCTGCCGCGGTGTAGAGGTTCGTGATGACGTTCCGCAGGCTTTGCTGTGCGAGGTCTTGCGCCAGGTGCCGCTGGGTTTCCTCGAAGATGGGGTTGACTGCCTGGAGGATGTGGGCGCCGACCGGGCATTCTTCGTTCGCGTTGTGGTGCGTGTGGAAGAGGTTGATGCTGCGGGTTTCCTGGACGGCGAGGTAGATGTCGAGGAGGCTAATGTTCTCTGCCGGGCGGGTGAGCTGGTAGCCGGGTTTGCCGCGCTGGGAGCTGAGGATATCTGCCTTTTTGAGGAGGGTGATGATTTTGCGGATGTAGCTGGCGTTGGTGCCGACGCTGCGCGCGAGATCTTCGGAGCTGAGCGTTTTTTCGCTCTCGCTGATCATCGTTAGGACGTGTAGTGCTACCGAGAATTTGGTGTCCATGTCCCCTCCTGGGTTGTTTGCCACATATCTTAGTTGTATCCGCATCGGGTACAAGTACAACTATGACAGTAAAAACTTACGCCATCAAGTTTTATGTCTGAGACATGCGCTATAAACACAGAGCCACTCTTCCCTCCCCCATAGCCGTCCCTCAACCCGTGCGGGCGTAGACTGAAACTACCCGGCTCCCAATGAGAAGCCAGCCTACGAGAAGCCAACATTTTCAGGAGGATTCCATGAAAACTCACGATATTCTGCGTGACGCCGCCAGCCGCCCCGGCATCGAAGCCGCCGTAGCCATCAAGGGGCTATCAGCGGAGGCATTGAACGCACATCCTGGCGGGCACCCGAACTCTATCGCCTGGCTCCTCTGGCACGCCGGGCGGCAGATGGACATGCAACTCTCCGCTCTGAGCGGTCAGCCGCAGGTCTGGGAGACTCAGGGGTTCCGGGAACGTTTTAATCTGGGCGAGCTCGGCGACACCATGGGCTACGGCCACACCGCCGAGCAGGCACGCTCCATCGTGGTTGAGGATTCTGCACTGCTGGTCGAGTACCTTGTGGCGACCGGCGAGGCGCTCGCCGACTACGCGCAGACGCTGAGCGAGGCTGATTTGAGCGAGATCATTGACCGTTCGTGGACTCCGGCGGTGACTCGTGGTGTGCGCCTGGTCAGCATGATTGACGACGCGGCGCAGCACGTAGGTCAGGCGGCGTACGTGGCGGGTATTCTCGCGGCGCAGGATTTCGCCGCGCAGGATCTCGCGGCACAGGATCTCGCGGCGCAGGGTTAGAATTTCACGCCCGCTAGAGGGGAACGAAAAAGGCGGTGGCGCCTCGGACACAACCGTCCAAGACGCCACCGCTCATTTACGTAACCTCTCTAAAAGGCCAGGCTATATTCACCGATAGACATGAATGACTTTTCCACCCAATTAGATGACTCATTGCTTTTCCTTTTGAAGAACCCTTACAAGAACCTTCTCAGCCCTTGAGGAGTAAAGATACTTCCTAAGGGCATCGCTTCCATGTTTCAATACATATATTTTTTTAAGGTTTGCATATATCTCATGCGCTAAATTCTCACGTGAACTTTTTCTTCTTTCATCAAGCATTTTCTCTGTAGCTTCTTGCAAGAATGATTGGGTTCGCTTAGACATATCATCAACCATCCCAGAACGCGTATAAAGTATACGATTAGTAATATTTGAATCACCCAAGAGTATCAGATTGTTATAAAATTCCCAGATATCATATTTTTTTACAGCAATTGACCAAGTATACTCAACCAGGTTATCTCCCAGCAATCCATTAACAATTTTCGAGAAATCCTCCACATTATCAATATCCTGAAATCCATAATCATCAATCTTAGACATACCATAAGAATAACCTTTTTTAAGTGAAGAGTAGTTTGAAAAAATCTTTTTCAACCTTAATTCCACTATATGTTCCTGATTTAAAATAGCACAGTTATAGTTCTCTGATATTTTATACAAATTCTGATCAATCCAGGCTATTAATTCTTCATACAACAGGACGGATTCTTCAAGGCG
Source organism: Rothia mucilaginosa (assembly GCA_963534775.1). GTDB lineage: Bacteria > Actinomycetota > Actinomycetes > Actinomycetales > Micrococcaceae > Rothia > Rothia mucilaginosa_D. Next base: position 37,511 of record CAUSUH010000009.1, read on the forward strand.
CCTATTACTCTTCATGCATACAATCTTCCTAACATCTCTCTTCTGACTATAGAAATAAAAGAAGAAGATAGTTGGCAACAATGTAATTATGGTAAGCACAAGAGGCAGGCTCGAAAAAATTCCAACTACATCCAATTTAAGGTTCAGGAAATTTTCCAAAATATCTTGACCTGCATTCTTAATTGGATTGTCCGCCCCCATAGACGGATAGATATGAACCGAAAATACAAAAGCCGATAAAATTAGCATATCTTTAGTTACATCCCTCAGCCATGGAGGAAATATTTTCCCCTGCAAACCAGACCAGACTTTATTCCCATCTTCTGCAGTGCCATAAAACCACCACAGCCTTATGAAGAGATACATTTTTTCCAAGTGATATATAACTCTTATCTTCCATAAAGCAAACTTAGTGCGCCCTTTAAAAATTGTTTTCCAGGCATTCTTTTCAAGAACTTGATATATCATCCTATCTAAACAGATAAGAATACCTTCATATACTCCAAGGCATATAAACATACTAATTAGATAATGCAATGGAGGCGTTAAAAACTCAATCAACGATGGATTATCAATATGCACCCCAAGATTAAAAAATGAGTTGGCCCAAGGAAATTCTGGGCGTCCCGACAATAAGCTCAAAATAAAAAATAGTACAGATATAGGTATAGCCAGCCTAATAATTCTTGGAAATCTCATTAAGATTATTCATCTCCCGAACTTTATTATGATTACATTACTCGTCTATCAAAAAATTTTTTAATATCATAGTTGCCGCTGCAGCAGCACCATCACCTCGTAGTGGTCCGTATGCGGGAACATATCCAGCACGCGGCCCTGCACCGGCGCATACGACGGCATGCGCTCCAAATCCTTCGCCAGAGTCACCGCATTACAGCTCGAATACACCACACGGTCAATACCCGAACCTTCAATCCACGCGCACAAGCTCTCACCAATACCGCGGCGCGGCGGGTTCACCACCAGCATCTGCGGCACCGTGCCCGAAGACACCGCGAACTCCGGCGCATCCTGAGCCGAAAAGTCCACGCCCTCCAGACCGTACTCAGCGACCGTGCGCTGCGCCGAAGCGACCGCCTCCGCACTAATCTCAATGCCCGTCACCGAGCCGCCATCCATCACCGACGCGGCATGCAGAGCAAAACCACCCACACCGCAGTACAGGTCCCACAGCGAGCGCGGAGCCACCTCACGCACCCACTCTCGGCCCTGCGCATACATCGCCTCAGCAACCTTCGTATTCGTCTGGAAGAAGCTCTGCGGGCGCAAATGCAGGGTCAGGTCATTCACCTGCATCGGCAGGGTCTGACGCTCCGAGAGGATAATCTCCTCATCGCCCTCAACACGCGCCACCGGTTCACGCAGCAGATTCACCGACAGCACCGCCAGGTTCGGCAGCTGCTCCTGCAACCACCCCAGCTGCCGGCGAATCGGCACCAGAAGCTTCTTCGAACGCAACACGAAACGCACCATCAGCTCACCGGCCGCCGAAGCGGTCACCAGGATGTTCTTCAGCTCGCCGCGGCGATTCGGAATGTCATAGGGGGTTAAATCTGCGCGCTGAATCAGCTCGTGTAGCACCGGAATAGCAGCCTGAATCGGCTCCATATAGAGCGGGCATTCGCCAAGATCAGTGGAGGCGCCCGTACGGTAATCCACAATGCCGAGGGTCGGGTTCTTCGCCGAACCGCCCACCACGAGCTTCGCCTTATTGCGGAAGCCCGCCTCCGCGCTGGTCACCGGGTCCAGCCACTGCAGTTGCGGGTAGTTGGCGAGCAGGGTGCGGGCGTGCTCCTGCTTCGCCTGCACCTGCGCGGTGTAGGCGGTCTCAATGCTGGGGCAGGAGGAGCAGAGGTCATCACGAAAATAGGCGCATTCCATAAGGAGCCATTCTACCGCCTCCACCGGCAGGCACGCCGCCGACCCATCACAGACACAGGATGCTCGGCCGCACATGGGCACAGAAAAAGCGGAGGCGGCCACCCCTCATGGGTAGCCGCCCCCGCCTCATACGGATGCGTGGACCTGTGCCGGCTCAAGTACCAGCGTTAGGTCATCACCATGTCACGCTTCGCGTGCCACGGATTCCGTAGAAATTTACCCCATCAGGGATAAATTTCTACTACATCATTCCTGCCATGCCGTCCGCACCGGGAGTAGCCGCGCCAGCGGGCTCCGGCTTGTTCGCAACAACAGCCTCAGTGGTCAGGAACAGACCAGCAATCGACGCAGCGTTCTGCAGAGCCGAACGGGTCACCTTCACCGGGTCAGCAATACCAGCAGCCATCAGGTCCTCGTACTCGCCGGTCGCAGCGTTCAGGCCGGTACCAGCAGGCAGGGAACGAACACGGTCAACCACAACGCCCGGCTCCAGGCCAGCGTTAGCAGCGATCTGCTTCAGCGGTGCGTCAATAGCCACGCGCACAATGTTCGCGCCGGTAGCCTCATCACCGGTCAGCTCCAGCTTGTCGAAGACCTTCACGCCAGCCTGAATCAGAGCAACGCCACCACCGGGGACGATACCCTCCTCAACGGCAGCCTTAGCGTTACGCACAGCATCCTCAATGCGGTGCTTGCGTTCCTTCAGCTCAACCTCAGTTGCGGCACCAGCCTTCAGCACGGCCACGCCACCGGCGAGCTTAGCCAGGCGCTCCTGCAGCTTCTCACGGTCGTAGTCGGAGTCAGAGTTAGCAATCTCTGCGCGGATCTGAGCCACGCGACCCTCGATAGCTGCTGCGTCGCCTGCACCCTCGATGATGGTGGTCTCGTCCTTGGTCACAACGACCTTGCGGGCGGAACCGAGCATGTCCAGGGTTGCTGCGTCCAGGGACAGACCAACCTCTTCGGTGATGACCTGGCCACCGGTCAGGATAGCGATATCAGCCATCTGAGCCTTACGGCGGTCACCGAAGCCCGGAGCCTTCACAGCAACAGACTTGATGGAGCCGCGCATCTTGTTCAGCACCAGCAGAGCCAGAGCCTCACCCTCAACGTCCTCAGCAACGATCAGTAGCGGCTTGCCGGACTGCATAACCTTCTCCAGGACAGGGACGAGGTCCTTAACGTTCGAAATCTTCTGGTTCACAACCAGGATGTAGGGGTCCTCCAGGACTGCTTCCTGACGCTCCGGGTCGGTCACGAAGTAACCGGACAGGAAGCCCTTGTCGAAGCGCATACCCTCAGTCAGTTCTAGGTGCAGACCGAAAGTGTTGGAGTCCTCAACGGTGATGACGCCTTCCTTGCCGACCTTCTCCATTGCCTCAGCAATGAGCTTGCCGATCTCAGCGTCGCCAGCGGAAATCGAAGCGGTTGCAGCAATCTCTTCCTCGGTCTCAACTTCCTTCGCGGAGGAGAGCAGAGCCTCGGTCACAGCCTCAACAGCCTTCTCGATGCCGCGCTTGAGGCTCAGCGGGTCAGCACCAGCAGCCACGTTGCGCAGGCCCTCGCGAACCAGTGCCTGAGCCAGAACGGTAGCGGTGGTGGTACCGTCACCTGCGATGTCGTCAGTCTTCTTAGCAACTTCCTTGACGAGCTCCGCACCAATCTTCTCGTACGGATCCTCCAGCTCGATTTCCTTCGCGATCGAGACACCGTCGTTGGTGATGGTGGGGGCGCCCCACGCCTTCTCCAGCACAACGTTGCGGCCGCGGGGGCCGAGGGTCACCTTCACTGCATCGGCGAGGGTGTTCAAACCGCGCTCAAGGCCGCGGCGTGCCTCTTCGTCAAAAGCAATGAGCTTTGCCATAAGTGTCCTCCTGGACGATCGGATTTCTTCCTTCACCCTTGCGGGTGCGGTACATCTAAAATCGGGTGGCTGCCCCTCCACAACGTCCCCGTTACAGAGGCGCGGGCAGAGTAGGGCATAAAGCACCCGAACGCTACATCAATTGTGGCACCCGCACCGGCATGGAGCAAACGTTTAAGCCCAAGGTTGAAGGGTTAATCGCCCAGTGCTTAATCTGCACTCATTAAGCCCGCCAAAAGGGGCGTTACCGGTGTGCCTACCGGGGGCGCGTGAGGGGCGCTAAAAGCATCAACCCCACCCGGCGCATCAGTGGAATTGCGCGGATGGGGTTGAGATGGGGTTGAGCAGAAGTCGTTATGGCAGAAACAGTCGGCGCGGGCTCAGAATCACCCGGGCAACCGTCTGAACCTATTCCGCCGCAGTAGCGGAGCCGGTGTAGTCCGAGGACAGAACCACGATGACCTCGTGGTTGCCCATCTGCACATCGGAGGTTGCCTGACGCACCTGAGCAATACCCAGCTTCGAGGCGATACTCTGCGCCTGCGACTGGTAGCCCTCAGCGTAGTAGACCACGCTGGTTGCCGGTGCCGCACCCGTGTAGTTTGCTGTCTCGCTGATGGTGTAACCGGTCAGCAGTGCCGCCGCACCGGATGCGCTACCCGCCGGAGCCGCGGCATTGTAGACCGCCACGGAGATGGACTCAGCCAGACCGGTCTTCGTAGCGCTTGCCGATGCGGAAGCCTTAGACGGCGCAGAGGACGCCGACGCGCTTGCGGGGGCGGAGCTGCTCTTCGCGGTGGACGCCGAGTACTGCGGGGAGGCGGTGCGCGGCGCGTACACGTACATCGCGCCGCCGATGAGCAGACCGACTACGCCTGCAGCTACCAGGGGGATAGCGCCCTTGGGGCTCTTTGCCGGGTCAGCATTGACCGCGCGGTAGGTTCCGCGGCGGGCGGTATTTTCGTCTACCTCGTCAAATTCGTCGCGGGGGTAGCTCATTTATCCTCATTTCACGGGTCTCTGTTTACCGGCTGGTACCGTGCCTCCCTGCCTGGCGCGCGGGCGCGGCTACGGAAGGTACGGTCTTGGTGTTCTAGTACCTAGAGTACCGGCTCAATTAGCGAGAACCAATGTGAACGCCCCGCAACCGGCTGCGAAAGAGACGGACACCGCACAGTGTTCAATCTCTGGTTGAACCTAAGGTGTGCGGGGTTGGATGCATAAGTTGGAGAGCTCGCGCGGCTCCCGCAATTCGAGCCCCTAGTCAGCGTCTCGGCGGGCGCGTAGAACGTCAATAATCTGCGGCGCTGCGGCGCGTACCCGCTCATCGTCGAGCATCACGTTCAGGCGCTGGTAGTAGGCAATCGGGGTGAAACCGGCGGCGATAATCGCTTTCTCTTTGGAACCCTGGTGTTTGAAGCGGCGGCGCTCCACCTCAAGGATGCGGCGCTCCACCGGGGTCAGGCCGCCGGGCTGACTCTGCGGTTCCGTCTGGCTCTGCGCTTCCAGTTGGCTCTGTACTTCTGGCTGGCTCTGTGCGGTTTCGGCGCGTTCTTGTTCTGACACGTTCCCTCCTGTCTGTAGCTCGCCTGCTGCGGCTGGCGTCTCCTAGCGTGTGTATTCGTCATCCCCTAGTCTAGAAGAGAACATCAGTCTAGAAGAGAACCCCAGTCTAGGGGAGAAGCATTCATCCCGCACCCGCACCCGTCACCGTCCGGGTCACATCAGCACCAGGAGATTCCCCGAGGAGATTTATGAACCAGCCCCTCAGCAGCATTATGAGCGAGGATTGGGCGGCAGCACTCGCCCCCGTCGAAGAGCAGATTCACGCCATGGGCGCTTTTCTGCGTAAGGAGCACGCGGCGGGGTACCGTACGTTCCCGCCTGCCGCCGATATTTTCAATGCGTTCCGCCGCCCGATGAGCCGGGTGAAGGTCCTCATTATTGGTCAGGACCCCTACCCCACCCCGGGTAATGCGATGGGTCTGTCGTTCTCTGTGCACCGCGGTATGCCACTGCCTCGTTCGCTGAACAATATTTACAAGGAACTTGAGGACGATTTGGGTATCGCCCCGGCTGATCATGGCGACCTGTCCTGTTGGGCCGATGAGGGCGTCATGCTGCTCAACAGGGTTTTGACAGTGCGTGAGTCTGATGCGGGTTCGCACCGCGGCAAGGGTTGGGAGGAGATCACCGAGTGCGCTATCCGTGCGCTGGTGGCGCGTAACCAGCCGCTGGTGGGTCTGCTGTGGGGTGCGGATGCGCGCAAGTGCGCACCCATGCTGCAGCCGTACCCGAGCGTGGAGTCGGCGCATCCTTCGCCGCTGTCTGCTCATCGTGGTTTCTTTGGTTCGCGCCCGTTTTCGACCGTAAATTCTTTGCTGGTGCAGCAGGGTGCGGAGCCGGTGGATTGGACGGTCCGCTAGGCGCAGCACAAGAGCTGGCTCAATGGGTATAGCGAAGGGGCGGTAGCTTGTGAGGTGAACTCGCAAGCTACCGCCCCTTCCCTACATCCAATATATGCAATATTGGCTATATACCCTTGAAGGAGGGTTAAGAATCCGCCGGTTCCACATTCCGCGGAGTCGTAAAATTCTGCAGCGCATACTGCATCGTGTAATTACCCAGAGCAACACCCGAAGCCATCGCCACCACAATCGAAACCGCCGTAATCATATTCTGCATACCCAGAATCACATCCGTCTCAACCGTCAGCAGATACATACCGCGGAAGAACGACAGACCCGGCAGCAAGAACGTAATCGCAGGAATCGAGAAAATCGCCTGAGGCACATGCAGACGGTACGCAAAATACGTGCTCAACGCACCAATCACAACCGCCGCACACGCCGTCGGACCACGACCAGTACTCGGACCGGCAAGCAACTCATAACCGTAATACGCCGCCAAACCGCAACCCGTAATGACCATCAGCCAACCGACCTTCACCAGCTTCGTCTGCAAAGTAATTGCAAAGGTTGCAATCGCCACCAGGAAGAAGAAAGACGCCGCCAGCGGGGTTGTCGGTTCAAAACGTAGCTGCTCAATATCCAGGGTCGGGCCGTTGAAAATATTGATCGCACTCACCGCGGTCGCAATGCCGACCACCAGGCCCAAGAAGCTCATGCCCGTCGACACGAAACGACCCGCAGCCGTCACCGGGAAGCCGTTAATCGCATCCTGCACGGCACCCACCAGACGCGGAGTCGGCAAGAACATAATCATGCCCGCAGCAACCACCAGAGGCGCCGAAATCGGCTCACCCTGACGCTGCAGCACCGAAAGAATGGACCCTTCACCGCCCAGCCAAATCGCCAAAAAGGTCATCAGACCCGCACTAGCGGCCATACGGAAGAACGCCGGAATACCAATCGAACTCAACCACTGAATCAGCAAGTACACGGGAATAAAAATAATCACCGCACTCAACGCCGTCGCAAAACTCGCCCCCAGCGCTGCCGTCAGGGTTCCAGCACACGCCAGATTCGCCGCCCACACCACCAGAGGCGGAAACGGCTTGGGTCGGTACGTAATCTGGCTCAGCTTCAAATCGGCGATTTCCAGGGTCATGCCGCCACGAGTGATCTTATAGATCAGGCCGTACACCTCAGAAAGCGCCTCATAGTTCTCAGTGGAGGAACGCACCACACGCACCAGGGTGTGAGTGAAACGCTCGTCTGCGTTCGCATTGCGCTTGGCGATGCGGGACTCCATGTAAATATCGGGGTCCGACGTGTAGTTGATGGTCACCGATTGGTTCGTAATATCGACTTCCACCGAGTCCAGCCCGTACGCCGAAGAGACCGCAATAATCGCCGAGTCCACGTCCATGGCGTCCGCACCGTAGTGGAACATCGCCTCAGCCAGGCGCAGGGTAAAGTTCAGGGTATCGCGGGCATACTCCTTCTCACGGCGGAACGCCTCACGACGCTCATGCTCTTCAGTGCGGATAGTCGGCACAAACTGACGCTGAGCGATACGCTGGGCACCACGCGGGGCGGCGGGTGCTGCCTCCTCAGTGCGCACGAAGGAGCGGAGGCGACGCGAACCCCAACGGCCGCCACTACCGCGCCCGAGGAGGCCCTGAGCGCCCCTATCAACCAGCGGTACGGAGGTGGTGGGCATCGAGACGGGCCCGGTCTTCGGCATTGCGGCAGGATCCGCGCCGTAGCGTCGGGCTGCGTGCGAGTTCGGCACCTGCGGAATCATGCCGGTCATGGGCACCGGCTGGGAGGGGCGGGTCAGCGCCTCCTCGGTCACCATATTGCTGGAGGTGGTGGGGTGCGGGTCCTCGCGGTATGCGTCTAGGTCGTCGTCAGGTACGAGGGAGGGGTCAATGACGGTGCGCGCACCGTGACCGTTAGGGCGCAGCTCGGGGTCGCAGGCGGGCTCTACCTCCTGCGCGGGGATGCCCATGTCCGCTACGGCCTCCTGTAGCACCTCACTGACAGCTTCTGCTGCGACGGTACCCTCCTGAGCCTTCGCGGCAGGGGCCTGCTGAGCCAACACACGGCGCAATTTCTCGTCGGTGACCTGGTCTAGTGAAACCAGGGGAAAACCGCGCTTACCGGCAATGTAGCCCGCGGTAGTATTCTGCTCGCTTCCTTCCGTTGCGGCAGTGTTTGCTTCGCCTGCATGCGAAGCTTCCCGCGAGGTGGAGGCCGCGGGGGTGTTCCTCGATTCTGCCAATGTCCCTCCCAGATAGACAGTGCCTTTTTAGTCTAACAAGGGCGCGATTCTGCGGTAGCACCGGGGAGCGAAAATACTGTTTTTCTAGGTGTTGTTTTCTGCACTAACGGCACCATGTGTGACCTGCGTTGGATAGCTTCATTGAAATGATGAGAAAGCGGGGTCGCTACTGTACAGAAAATATTGTGGGGAATATTTTTGCGGGTATTTCGAGGGAAAAATAAAGGTTATTTATACATTAAGATTTAGCGGGAAAATAACCCCCTTATGCCTCCACCCATAACGCAATGAAACATGAATTATTCATAACAAAAATATCCCGCCACCGAAGTGACGGGATATTCACGCTTTAAGGCGGTAGCCTTCACAGCATCCGAAGCGCACCGCTTAGGGGTTCACCTCAGAGGCGAGAGTCAATTACTCAGCGTCGTGGTCGGTCTCGAGGATCTTAACCAGCGAGTCCAGAGCCTCTTCAGCACCTTCACCCTCAGCGCGCAGTACAACAACGTCGCCGTGCTTTGCACCCAGGGACATCAGGGACAGAATCGATGCAGCGTCCATAGCCTCATCTGCGGGCTCGCCCTTAGCAGCAATGGTCACCTCAACGGGGAGGTCGCCAGCTGCCTCAGCGAAGATAGCTGCCGGACGTGCGTGCAGGCCAACACGGCTTGCAATAGTGGCTTCGCGCTCTGCCATTATGTTTCTCCTTTGATTAAGGAACCGAAAATATATCAGTACCTATTCTAAATGAACGGGGCGCTTCAGGACCCGCCCTTACTCTATAAATTGTACCGTTCAGCCATACGCTAACAAGTACAAAAATGCCGGATGCAGAAATAAAACTCTACACCCGGCATTTTCGTGGACTCAGGCACCGCCCAGCACACCCCACCCAGGGGCGGCGGGCAGCCCCGGAATCGTTTTAAGGCTTAGAGACCCAGCTCGTCCAGAATCGGCAGAGCCTTGCGTGCGCTCTCCTTCGCCTCAGCAGAAGAAATCTGCTGCAGAGCGATAGCCGCAATCTGCTGTGCCTTCTCCTTGGTCACGGACTTCAGAACCGCAGCCACAGCGGGGATAGCGCCAGCGTTCATGGACAGGGTGTCAACACCCAGACCAACCAGAACAACAGCCAGAGCCGGGTCAGCCGCAGCCTCACCACAGACGCTCACGTACTTCTTCTTACCCGCGGTGACCGATGCACGCTGAGCACCCTCAACGGTCATCTTAATCATCTTCAGCACTGCGGGCTGCCAGGGGTTGTTCAGGTGCGCCAGGTCGCCCAGCAGACGGTCAGCCGCCATGGTGTACTGGGTCAGGTCGTTGGTGCCGATGGACACGAAGTCGACCTCGCCCAGGATAGCCTCAGCGTTCATCACAGCTGCGGGGGTCTCAACCATCACACCGTGAACGGGCAGGCCAATCTCCTTGAGCATGTTCGCGAAGTTGCGTGCCTCGGAGGTGGTCGAAATCATCGGAGCCATAACCCAGATGTCAGCGTCGGAGTTCTCCGAAGCGGCCTTAATAGCCTCCAGCTGGCGGGTCAGAACGCCCGGAACGGTCCAGTCGGTACGGAAACCGCGAACACCCAGTGCGGGGTTCTCTTCGGGGTTCACGTTCAGGAACGGCAGGGGCTTGTCAGCGCCAGCGTCCAGGGTACGGACCACAATGTGCTTGCCGGGGAATGCGTCAAACACGGACTTGTAGGTCTTAGCCTGAGTCTCGATGGAAGGCTCAGCGTCGTGGCCCAGGAAGCCGAACTCGGTGCGGAGCAGACCAACACCCTCAGCCTTCAGGCTTGCAGCCTTCTCAGCGGACTTGCCGTCACCAACGTTTGCGTACAGCGGAACGCGGGTGCCGTCAGCCAGCACACCCTGACCGTCGAAGTCAGCGACGGGCTTGCGGTTTGCGTACTTGATTGCTGCTTCGCGGTCAGCGTCGGTGGGCTCGGTGTCAACGATGCCTTCGTTAGAGTCCACGTAGACGATGGTGCCGTCAGCAATCTCGGTCACGCCCTTAGCCGCCACAATAGCGGGCAGGCCCAGACCGCGGGCCAGAATAGCGGTGTGCGCCTGGGGGCCACCGTCAGAGGTGATCAGCGCGATAACCTTCTCGGGGTCCAGGGTTGCGGTATCAGCCGGTGCCAGGTCAATAGCAGCCAGGATGAACGGCTCGTCAGAAACGGGGATGCCGGGAGCCTGCTGGCCGGTCAGCTCAGCAACGATGCGGGCACGCACGTCGTGGATGTCGGTGACGCGCTCAGCCATGTAGCCACCCAGAGCAGCCATCTGGTCTGCGAAGGAGGTTGCAGCCTCCCAGATTGCGCGCTCAGGAGCCATCTCCTGAGTCTCAACCAGCTTAATAGCGCTCTTAATGAGTGCACGGTCGGTAGCCATCTGAGAGGTGGACTTCAGAACAGCCTTACCGTCACGGCTTGCATTCTCTGCGCGAGCCAGCAGGTCTTCCTTGACGCGGACCGACGCGTCCTTAATACGCTGCGCTGCAGCCTCAGCGGTCTCACCGCTCAGACGCAGACCATCCTTGGGTTCCTCGATGGGCTTAGGCATCTGAAGAACGGGGCCAATAACGCGGCCGGCATATACGCCGACGCCCTTGTAGGTAGTCATAGAGTTCATGTCCTATCTGTGGTTTGTCTACAGTGTAACGTGTTTTTTCACGCTCGCGCCTGCAAACAGACGATCAAATGAAGGTGAGGTTATACGGCCTTTACGCGGATGCCTTAGAACGGGCACCCAGGGACTTCAGCACCACGTACAGCAGCGCCGAAACAACGGTACCGGCAACAACAGCCACCAGGAACATCAGCGGGTTCTGCGCCAGACCAATAATCCAAATACCACCGTGCGGAGCCGGGGAAGCCACGTGCGCACCCATAGAGATAGCACCAGCGATAGCGCCACCAACAATGGTCGAAGGAATCACGCGAGCCGGATCAGCCGAAGCGAAGGGAATAGCACCCTCAGAGATGAAGGATGCACCCAGCAGCCACGCAGCCTTACCGTTCTCACGCTCGTTCTCGTTGAACAGCTTGGGGCGCAGGGTGGTTGCCAGAGCCATAGCCAGCGGCGGAACCATACCGGAAATAATGACAGCAGCCATGATTTCCTGGTTCACGGTCGCGCCCGAAGACAGGCCAGCAGTTGCGAAGAGGTAAGCAGCCTTGTTGATGGGGCCACCCAGGTCAGAAGCCATCATGGCACCCAGGATCAGACCCAGCACCAGAGCGGAGCCGCCAGACATGGAGGTCAGCCAATCCTGCAGGGTGGTCATAACCCACGCCAGGGGCGCACCGAGCAACAGGTACATTGCCAGGCCGGCAACCAGAGAAGTCACCAGCGGGGTGATGACCACGGGCATCATCGACCCAAGCCAGCGGGGCAGCTTCAGGGTACCCAGAGCGTACGCAATCAGACCGGCGAGAATACCGCCAACAATACCGCCGAGGAAGCCCGCGTTCACGGCAAGAGCCACCGAACCGGCGATGAAGCCCGGAGCGATACCGGGACGCTGAGCCAAACCGTACGCAATGTACGCGGCAAGAGCCGGAACCATCAGGCTCAGGCCGAAACCACCGATGGTCTGCAGAACAGCACCCAGGTACAGGGTCCAGTGCACATTACCGAGGTTGAACAGGGTTGCCGAGTCGAGAATCGCCTTGGTGTTCACATCGCCAAGGTTCGGCACCGTAATTGCCTCGAAAACGAAGCCCAGGGCGACCAGAATACCGCCGGCAGCAACGAACGGAATCATGTAGGAGATACCGGTCATCACGGCCTTGTAGATGCGCGAGCCCCAAGCGCCTTCGGTAGCGCCTGCACTGTCCTCACCGCTGGATGCGGCAGCGGCAACGCGTGCACCGTTGGGGTTCTCAGCCTCAGCCAGAGCCTCCGCAATCATTTCCTTAGGCTCGTCAATACCGCGCTTGACGGGAGACTCAACAAAGGGCTTACCCGCGAAGCGGTTACGCTCACGCACGTTCACGGACACCGCGAAAATCACGGCGTCTGCGGCATCAATATCAGCCTGGGTCAGCTTCTCATTACCCGAGGAGCCCTGGGTCTCAACCTTCAGGTCGTAGCCGAGCTCTTCAGCAGCGTACTTGAGGGCATCCGCAGCCATGTATGTGTGAGCGATACCGGTGGGGCATGCGGTCACAGCAACAATCTTCTTCACCGGAGCCGAAGCAACGGGGGTTTCCTGAGCGGAGGCGGCAGGTGCAACGGCGGGTGCAGTCTCGGCGGGCTTAGCCTCTGCCTTCTTCTCGCCCACGCCGAGTGCACCGTTGACCAGCTCAACGATCTCTTCAGCCGAGGAGGCTTCGCGCAGGGACGCGGTGAAGCTCTTCTTCATCAGGGAGCGTGCCAGAGTGGAGAGTAGCTTCAGGTGAGCCTGGTCAGCGCCATCGGGTGCAGCGATGAAGAAAATCAGGTCGGCGGGGCCGTCCTTTGCACCGAAGGAAACTGCCGGGTTGGGGCGTGCCATGGCCAGGGTCGGCTCGGTGACGGCGGCACTACGGCAGTGCGGAATCGCAATACCGCCGGGGATGCCGGTGTCGGTCTTGGATTCGCGTGCCTCGGCAGCCGCGTAGAGCTGCTCGAAGTCGGTAGCGCGTCCGGCATTTACGACTGCCTGAGCGAGCTTGGCAATTACGTCGAATCGGGTCTCGCCGAGATTCTCGTCCAGAAGGACGAGATCTGCGGTAATCAGATCAGACATATTCCCTCCTCGGGTATGTGTTGGGGCGGGGATTCGCTCAGCGGTGCCGGGCTTCTCCCCTATGAGTTCAAAGTGTGTGCTGTGTGTGTTGCGTTCGTATGCGCGTGGCTGTTGAGACAGCACCCCGGCTTATATTCTCTTCAGAGAATAAAAGCTGGAGGTGCGAAAACAGTCCGAATTAGAGCTTTAGAGCTGTAGCTGACGAACAGTGACCTTCTCAGGAGTGGTCTGCTCCAGCGAAGGCATACGGGTACCCGGCAGAGCAGCAGCAGCCGAACCGTGAGCTACCGCCTGAACCAGGCAACCGGGGGCGTCCTCACCACGAGTGTGAGCGATCAAGAAACCGGACAGCGACGAGTCACCTGCACCCACAGTGCTACGAACCTGAATCGGCTCGTGCACAGCGTGCCAGATACCCTGCTCAGTGACCAACACTGCGCCGCCGCCGCCGAGGGTGGCAAGCACATACTCGATGCCGTCGCCGAGCAGCTTCTGGGCGGTGCGGGCGGTCAGCTCGGGGCTAGCCTCCAGCTCCTCCCAGTTATCACTACCGGTCAGCTGAGCCAGCTCCTCCGAGTTGGGCTTAATCAGGGTGGGCTTGTGCTCACCGGCGACGGTCGCGATCAGCGGCGCCTCAGAGGTATCAATAGCAATCTTGCCCTCGTAGCCGGAGGCGCGCAGTGCCGCCACCAGCTCGGAGTAGTAGGTCGGCTCCAGGCCCGGAGGCAACGAACCAGCTAGAACCACCCAGTCGGCACCCTTGGACCGCTCAACCACCAGCGCATCCAGCTTCTGACGCAGTTCGGCGTCAAAAACGGTGCCGGGGGCGTTCAGCTTGGTGGTGGTGCCGTCCGGATCAACCACGGTGATGTTCGAGCGAATCGGCTCACCGGTGGGCAGGTTAGCGAATTCAACATCCACAGCCTGCAGTGCGGTCAGCACCGGGTCGGCGGCTTCACCGGGCACAATGGCGAGGGTCGGCACGCCGGAAACCTGCAGGGCGCGGGAAATATTCACGCCCTTGCCACCGGGATCCTGTACGGCACCGACAGCACGCTGCACGGCACCGTGAGCCAGGGGTGCACCGAGTTCAATGGTGCGGTCCAGGCTGGGGTTGGCGGTCAAAGTAATAATCATTAGGCAATCACAATCTCAACATTTGCGGCCTCGAGTGCCTGGCGGAGGGCACCTTCGGGCTCGCGATCGGTAATGAGGGTGTCAATATCCTCAAATCCGGCGAAGCGGACCAGGGATTCCTGACCGAACTTCGCGGAGTCACAAAGCAGGACCACGCGGCGGGCTGCCTTGCAAATTGCGGTCTTGACGATGGCTTCGTTCATGCCGGGGGTAGAGATGCCGAAGTGGGATTCAATGCCGTTGGCGCCAATGAAAGCAATATCCGGGCGCATGGTGCCGAAGTGCTCTGCGGCGCGTGCGCCAACAGCAGCCCAGGTCATCTTGCGCAGCTGGCCGCCAACCAGTTCAAGGGTGACGCCCTCGGCTTCGGCGAGCTTGACTGCAATGTGCAGTGCGTGGGTGATGATGATGCGGTCATTGCCGGTCTTGAGGCTGAAGTTCTCGGCACCGATGTGGTCGGCGAGAATTTCGATGGTGGATCCTGCGTCCAGGACGATGGAGCCTGCCTCGGAATCGCGCAGCATCTGGTATGCCTTGGTGGCGATGCGGCGCTTCTCGGGGGTGTTCATGCCCTGTCGGGAGGAGATGGAGGACTCCAGGGAGGTGGACTGCTCAATGGTGACGGCACCACCGTGGACACGGCGGAGCTTACCTGCTTCTTCCAGTGCGGCGAGGTCACGGCGCACGGTCTCCATGGTCACATCGTAACGGCGCGCAAGGTCAGCGCCGTTGACACGACGTGCGGAGGCAACAAGCTTTGCAATTTCGGCACGGCGTTCTTCTGCGAACATAAATCTGGTGTTCCTTTGGACTAGTGGGAGGAAATCTGTGCGTTCTTTTCTGCGTTCTGCTCGGCTTTTTAGGACCGTGAGAGACATGGTTTCAGTGAGCCGGCAGAGCGCTTGAGGGTAATACTTGATTTTATGTGGGTTTTTGTGGGCAAGTCAATATAAAACGCTGTATTTACCGGAATATTACCCGAATGTTCCCTACCGAAACCACACTAAGTTGGAGGTCACTGCCTGTTTATGTCTGTTTGACCTAATGAGCTGTTGGGTTTTCCCACTCCCCACCATCCGCACAGCGCCAAGCACCTACACTGCGCCCTCATGAGGACAAAAAGTGGAGGCGCCAGCTCCGAAAATCCTCGAGGAAAAGCCTCACCAAGAACCCTCGAAACCAGCGCCTCCACCGGGCACAAAAACTTTATTTACCTTGACGCTCGCGACGCACGCGACGCCAACGATGCACACCCAAAGCACCCGCCGCACCCAGCAGGGCACCGGAACCGTTCATCAGCACATCTACCGGGTCGCCGGTGCGATCAGGCATGAAACTCTGAATCGTCTCAATGCAGGCGCTGACCAGGAACCCCGCGTACAGCACGTGCGGGCGAGCCTTCGGCTTGAGCAGCAGGGCAAAAAGAAAACCGCCCGGAATAAACATGATGACATTCGAGAGCTGCTCGATGCTCGAATAGGTGATGAACGCAGGCAGCCAGCCCTCGGCGTGGCCGGTATCCAGCAGCTGTGCCAGGCGGCCGCCCATCTCGTTATCGTCCACGTGCACGGGGGCGAACACGATACTCGCCACCGTCGCGCAGTACAGCGCCGTGACGGGCCAGAGAATTAGCCGCCACACGCGAGCGCCGGAGCGACCGCTACCGGGTTGTGCTTTACCAAACAAGGCGGCCCACCTCGTCGAACTGCTTGGTCGAGTCCCACGCGAACAGGCCCGGCACGTCAATCGTGAGCGGTTCGGCGTTCGGCACGGTCACGGTCCATTCTTCACCGGCTGCTGCGGAGAGGGCGCGGCGGATAAAGCTGCCGTGGCTGACGGCGATAATCTTCTGGTCGCCCGAGGCTTCAGAGAGTTCACGCACGATATTGCGCAGGGTACGCACCGCACGAATGTACACATCACGCTCGGATTCCACGTTCGGGTAGTAGCGTTCCGGGGCGCGGCGTTCGGGGGCGGGAATGTCCAGGCCCTCACCGGCACCGTAGGCGCGTTCCACCAGTTCGGGGTAGGTCTTGTGCACCTGCAGGTCGAAGTGCTCACCGACCAGCTGCGCGGTCTCGTGGGCGCGGGACAGCGGCGAGGACACCAGCACGGTGAATTCCAGACCCATGTCGGCGAGCTTCTTGCCAGTGGTGCGTGCCTGCTCGCGGCCGGTGTCATTGAGCGGAATGTCGGTGATGCCCTGCATCAGGTTCGCCTTGTTCCAGTCGGTCTGGCCGTGACGAATCAGGGTGAGGGTCGTGTTCTCGGCACCCGCCGGGACCTCTTCCGGGCCCAGCTCGGGTTCCAGATGCTGCACGAGCAAGCGGTCGATTGCGTCGTCCAGGTACTGCAGGGGCACCTCGGTCAGGGAGGCGTTCACCGGGATCGGGTAGATGCCGTCCTCGTTGAGCAGTTCGGGGTGGCGTTCAGCGACCAGGGCGGTCATGGTCATAGCAATCAGCATGCCGTGCGCGGCGACCACAACGGTCTGACCCTCATATTCACGGCGGACGCGGTTCAGCGCCGCGAGGGAACGGGCGAGGAAGTCCTTCTTCGGTTCCACGTTGAAGGCGTTATTGGACTGACGGGAGGCAAGAATCAGCTCGCGGGTAGCGACCTGGCCCTCCAAATCGCCAAAGGAACGTTCCTGGAAGCCGTCAACGGTGCCACGGTAGGGTACGCCCAGGCCTTCGGCTACGATTTCGGCGCTTTCTACGGCGCGGGAAAGGGGTGAGGAGACGATAGCGTCCACGGTGGTGCCCTCAGCTGCTGCCTGCTGCAGGGCGCCGATAGCGGTGCGGACCTGCTCCCTGCCGGTGTCGTTGAGGGGGATGTCGGTGCCGCCCTGGAAGCGGTGGTCGATGTTCCAGTCGGTCTGGCCGTGGCGCAGGAAGATGATGCGGGTTCCTGCCTCGGGGTCGGCTACCGGAGTGATGATGGGGGTGTTCTGTGCGTCGGTCATCCTTCTAGTATGGCACTGCCTCCATGCAGTTCAAGGCCGCCGCACAGTTCAAGGCCGCCGCACAGTTCAAGGGTGTGCGGCTTATCCTTTCTGCTGAGGCGCGTTCATACCGGGGTATCGCTCATACCGCGGTATGAGGTGCGGGGCGGTTGAGCACCCGGTCGGGCGAATTTTTACAGGGTTTTCCCATATTTTTCAGCCCCCAGACGGAGGGGTGAGCCGCCAAGAAGCTGAGATGATAGAAATGTACTTCCGTTAGTTCATACCCAATGAAGGTTGTCATGACGCAGAATCCTCAATCCCAGAACCCGCAGTTCCAGGCTCAGAACCCGTATTCAATGACCCCTCCGCAGGCGGCGCAGCCTGCCGGTCAGTATTCCGCTCAGCCCGGTCAGCAGAGTCAGCCCGGTCAGCCTAACCAGCAGGCGGGCTACTATCAGGGTCAGCCGGGCTACCCGGCTCAGGCGCCTCAGCAAATGCAGCAGGCGCCCTTCGCGCGCGGCGCGATTATTTCTGCCCGTAACCTGCACAAGTCGTACGGCAATAACCCGGTGCTGCGTAACGTGAGCCTGGATATTTTCCCCGGTGAGTCCGTGGCGATTATGGGTCCTTCCGGTTCCGGTAAGACCACTCTGTTGCACGCGCTTTCGGGCATTATCAAGCTCGATGCCGGTTCTGTGCTGTTCAATGGCCCGACCGGTCAGGTGGCGGTGGAGTCTCTCAGCGAGCGTGAGCGCACCTCCTTGCGCGCTAACTCGTTTGGTTTCGTGTTCCAGCAGGGTCTGTTGGTTCCCGAGCTGACCGCGGAGGAGAACGTCTCTCTCGCAGCGATGATTGCCGGTGTTCCCCGCCAGCAGGCGCGTTCCATTTCGGCTGACTTGCTGAACCGTCTGGGTTTGGGGCAGATGCTGGACCGCCGTATGGGTGAGATGTCCGGTGGTCAGGCTCAGCGTGTGGCTATTGCCCGTTCCCAGGTGAACGGTGCCCCCGTGACTTTCGCGGATGAGCCGACCGGCGCGCTGGATTCGAAGACCGCGCGTGAGGTGATGGCTCTGCTGCTGACCATGATTCCGCAGCAGGGTAAGACTCTGCTGGTGGTGACTCACGACCCGAACGTGGCGGCGGCATGCTCCCGCGTGGTGTACCTGCAGGACGGTCAGATTGTGAGCGATCAGCGCAATAGCCAGGGCGGTGTTCCCGCTTCCCAGAACCACGCTCAGAGCTTCGGCGCTCAGTCTCAGGCAGGTGCATAATGCAAATCTATGCTCTACTCGCCAAGCGAACCCTATGGAGTTCGCAGGCGATTCTTCCCGTGCTGGCTTTTGCCGCCTCCTCGGCACTATTTTTGACGGTTGCCGGTGGTGTTCAGGCGCTGAGTACGTGGCTTGAGCACGCCAACGTTGACCACGAAATGATCAACCTGATGGGCATTCAGAAGCTCTACATGGGTTTGGCGTGGGTTGCCGCTCTGGTGCTGATCGTTCCGCTCTTTACCCTGGGCGCTTCGGCTGCTCGTTTGAGTGCCCGCCGCCGTGATGAGCGTCTGGCGTCCCTGCGTCTGATTGGTGCCTCCACGACCCTGATTGTGGGTCTGTCTGTTGCGGACGCGCTGGTGTACTCTCTTGTGGGTTTCATCATCGGTCTGTTGCTTTACCTGGTGCTGATTTTCCCGTTCGGCGCCCTGCACTTCATGAACGTTCCGCTGGGTGCTGAGAATATGCTCCTGCCGGTGAGCGTGATTTTCTACTGCTTCCTGGGTTGTATGGTTCTGGCGGCTCTGAGCTCCCTGTTCGGCCTGGCAAAGGTCAGCATCAGCCCGCTGGGTGTGCGCACCCGCGCGAAGGCAGGCTCAGCAGGCTACATTGCCCTGGGTATCGGTGTTGTTCTGGTCATTGCCGTGATGATTCTGGCATCGACCTCGAAGGGTTTTAGCATGTTCTCACCCTTCCAGGACGGCGGTGCCGATAGCGCGATTAAGAACCTAGCGGTTTTCATTGCTCTGCCGGGTCTGCTGATGATGGTTGCTATCGACCTGATTGGTACCTTCCTGGTGTGGGCGTACGCAAAGATTCGTGTGCGTATGACCCAGAAGGCGTCGGTTCTGCTGGGTTACCGTGCGGTGCTGGAGTCTCCGCGCGGGGCGTGGCGTCAGGTTTCGGGTGTGGCGCTGTCGACCTTCTTGGTGACCTTCTTCGGCCCCATCCTGATTCTGGCGGGTGAGATGAACAAAACGGCGAAGGAGGTAGGCCCCGCCGCCGGCCCCTTCATGACCATCATGTCGGACATGTTCCAGGGCATGCTGCTCATGCTGTTCTTCTCGTACCTGCTGGTCACCCTCTCCGCAGTGTTGAACCAGAGCGCCGCCATTTACGAGCGTGGTTCCCTGTACTCTTCGCTGAATATGATGGGTACCCCCACGAGGCTGCTGCAGGCTTCGCGCCTTACCGTGGTTTTCGGTCCGCTGGTGCTCATCAGTGTGGTTTCTGCGCTGCTGGGTCTGCCGCTGACGGCGTTGATTGCGGCGCAGGGTCTTTCCGGTGAAATTCTGACGAAGATGTTCGGTATGACCTTCGGCGCTATTGCGCTGGGTCTGGTACTGGTCTATGTGGGCCTGTTGGCGACCATTCCGTTTATGCGTCAGGTGACCCATAAGCCGGTGTCCGCTCTCTAAGCTGTTTTAGCTTCTGCCCTCCCGTTGCGTCCGTTCTGGATGCGGCGGGAGGGTTTCTTCATGTCTGCTGATGTGCTGCGCGCTTTTGTGCTGCGTGCTTTTGTGCCCTTATCCGGTTTGCGCTCTGCATGTTTTCTCACGCACCGGGCCACCGCTTCCATAGCCTAAAGCCCTGTGAGAGACTGACATTATGTTTGAACACACAGTACCCTCCGATTGGTTCCCCCGCTGCGCAATCTTCGACTGCGACGGCATCCTCCTCGACTCCGAGACCGTCTGGAACGATGTGCAGCGTGAGCTTTTCGCCCGCTGGTCTGTTCCCTTCACCGAAGAGGTCGAGCACCGCCTCACCGGTCTGGCGGCAGCCGACGTCGCGCAGGAGCTTGCCCTGCTCTCCTACGAGGCGCAGAACGGCCAGAAGCCGGACACCGCCTCCGCAGAGTACGCCGCGCACCATGAACGCGTGATGAAAGACCTGCTCACCACCGAGCACGAGGTCATCAGCTCCGGCGTGGACCTGATTGAGGGTGCGCAGAAGTTCCTGGGCTTCCTGAGCGAGCACATGCCGGTTGCGGTGGCGTCGAACTCCACCGCGAACATTCTGACCCTGAAAATGGAAAGCTACGGTTACGCCCCGCTGGTGCGCACCTGGGTCAGCAGCAACGACGTTCCGGCCGGCAAGCCCGCCCCGGACATGTACCTGGAGGCGGCACGTCGCCTCGGCTTTGAAGGCCACGAGGCGCTGGCGTTCGAGGACTCCCCCGCGGGCGCGCAGGCGGCACGTGACGCCGGTACGAAGGTCATGATTTACGTTCCGGAAGGCACCGACCCGGCAAAGGCACCCGCCGGTTTTGGACGCTTCGATTCATTCAAGGACCCGCAGCTCTGGGAGGCGGCACGCACCTGGATCGCCAAGCTTGAGGCAGCTCAGCAGTCTGAAGCAACGCAGGGCTAAGTAATTAGCGCCCCCTCCCCCGGTATGAAGAAAGACCCCCGGCCCGCTCCTCAAGGAGCAGACCGGGGGTCTTCTATGTCTTATCAGCCGTACCTACAGTACCTACAGTAGGCCTACAAGGGGCACGAGCTTATCGGCGCATAACCTTCTTCGCCAGGAAGTTGCCGAGGAACTGAACCAGCTGAACCAGGACGATAATAATCGCCACAACAGCCCAGGTGATCTCATCGTTAAAGCGCTGGTAGCCGTCCACAATCGCGATCTTACCCAGACCGCCAGCACCCACGTAACCGGCCATAGCAGACATATCCACCACGCCGATAATGAGGAAGGTGTAACCCAGGATCAGCGGGCCAAGCGCCTCCGGAATCATCACGGTGAACAGGATGGTCATCTTCGAAGCGCCCATCGCACGAGCCGCCTCAATCACACCCGGGTCAATGGAGACCATGTTCTGCTCCACAATACGGGCAATAGCGAATGCTGCGCCGAAGCTCATCGCGAAGACCGCCGCGTTCACGCCCAGGCGGGTACCCACCACGGCGCTAGTCAGCGGGCCCAGAGCCGCAATCAAAATAATGAACGGAATCGGGCGAATCACGTTCACCAGAATGTTCAGGACCGTGTACACGAAGCGGTTCTGGAAGATATTACCTGCACGGGTGGTGTACAGCAGAGCACCCACAATCAGGCCGACCAGACCTGCACACAGCATCGTAATAGACACCATGTAGAAGGTGTCGCCGATAGCCGGGAGCAGCTTCTCGGGCAGGAACTCAGACCAGTCCGTCTTCGAGGCAGCCAGCGGAAGAGTAGTAGCAAACATTTAGCGCACCTCCTGCACGCGGGTGACGGTCTTCAGCTCGGCAACAGCGGCATCAATACTGGTGATTTCACCCAAGAGTTCCAGGGTGAGGGTACCGTACGCCTTACCCTGCAGGGTCTCGATACCGCCGCCCACAATGTTGAAGCGGACGTTACGGGCGCCCAGGTAGGACAGCACCTTACCGAGCTCCTGGTTACCCTCCACGATTTCAACGTTGATGAGGTAACCCTTGTGGTTTGCGCGCAGTTCAGCCGCTTCCTTGCCGGTGGGGGCAAGCTTCACGGTGGTTGCCACGAACAGCTTCGCCACGTCGGTCTGCGGGTTGGAGAAGACATCGTACACGTTGCCCTGCTCCACCACGCGGCCGGACTCCATAACTGCCACACGGTCAGCGATAGTGGAAACCACATCCATCTCGTGGGTAATGACCACGACGGTCACGCCCAGTTCACGGTTGACCTTCTTCAGCAGTGCAAGCACTTCATGGGTGGTTTCCGGGTCCAGCGCGCTGGTGGACTCATCAGCCAGCAGCAGGGCAGGGTTGGTTGCGAGCGCACGAGCAATGCCCACACGCTGCTTCTGACCGCCCGAAAGCTGGTTCGGGTAGTGACCGGCGCGGTCGGCAAGACCCACGAACTCGAGCATTTCCAGGGCACGAGCGCGGCGGTCCTTCTTAGACCAGCCGGCAATCTTCAGCGGGAACTCGACGTTACCGAGCACGGTGCGGGAGTTCATCAGGTTGAACTGCTGGAAGATCATACCGATGTTGGTGCGTGCTTCACGCAGTTCGGAGTCGCGCTTACCGGAAATCTCGAAGCCGCCAACGGTCAGGGTGCCACTGGTGGTGGTTTCCAGGCCGTTAATGAGGCGGACGAGGGTGGACTTACCGGCGCCGGAGTAGCCGATGATTGCAAAAATTTCACCGCGGTTAATGGTGAGGGAGACATTGTCGACAGCAACTACTGCCTTGGGGCCGTTGCCGAAGACCTTGGAGACTCCGTCCAGAACCACCATGGGCTCGGTGCTGTCACCGAAGCTCTGTACCAGTTCACTCATAAATTTGTATCCGTATATGTCGTGGTTGGGGCGTTAAAGGGCCTTAACGCCGGTACGCAAAGGACGGTAAGCCTTTCGTGACCCGCTTCGGGTGCTTAGACTTACCGCCTTTGCGTATGCCTAGAGGAGGCGTGTATTCAGAAGATTACTTCTTAGCGCGCAGCTTGGCTTCTTCCTTAGCCAGGGACTGACGCAGTTCGTCGGTGCTTACGTTGACCTCAACAGCGGTGCCGCGGGTCTCTTCCTGGACAACGTCCATGACGGCCTTAGTGTGGAAGAGTTCGACGATCTTCTTGTAGGTCTCGTCGTCTGCCTTGTCCTTCTGAGCAACGAAGAGGTTCACGTACTTGATAGCGGAGGGGTCGCTCTTGGGGTCGTCCTGAGCCAGAGCGTCTGCAGGCTTCAGGCCTGCATCCTTGAGGAAGTCGTTGTTGACGACAGCACCGTCAGCGGACTCCATACCGACCACGGTCTGGGTTGCGTCAACGGGGGTGACCTTCACCTTAGATGCGGAGGTGTCAACGTCGTCGATGGTGGGTGCGTCAACGTCAGCGTTCTTGAAGGTGACCAGACCGTTGGTCTTCAGCAGCTTCAGTGCACGTGCTTCGTTCACGGTGTCGTTCGGGATAACGATTTCGCCACCCTGGGGGATGTCAGCCAGCTTGGAGTGCTTCTTGGAGAACAGAGCCATCGGGTAGATCACGGTCGGGCCGACAATCTGCAGGTCCTTGTTGGCGCTGACGTTGTAGTTCGACAGGTACGCGATGTGCTGGAAGCGGTTCATGTCGATGTCACCGGCGTCCAGTGCGGGGTTCGGCTCGGTGTACGCGCTGAACTCCTTGTACTCAATGTCGATGCCCTGCTTCTTAGCTTCTTCCTTCAGGGTCTTGTTGAACTTCTCAGAGCCAACCACACCAATGGTGACCTTCTTGGAGCTGGAGGAAGAGGAGGAGGAGTTGGTGGAACCGCAGCCTGCCAGGCCAATGACCAGGGGGACAACTGCGAGAGCAGCAGCAAACTTCTTCACGGCTATGAATCTTTCTGTTGAATGATGATGCGTTCCGCCGGGTGCTGACGTTGGTACTAGCACATCCGATGGGAATGATGACGGGACAATTACAGCATGGGCAAGGGCGGGTGTGGAAGTTGAGCTCTATTCATGAGACACAGAACGTCAAGGTCGTCATATTTTGTCACAATTCGTCATGTAGTGATTATTCCCAGGTCACAAAGCGCCACCGACGGTGTATTCAGGCACACACAAAGCGCCGGCCCGGGTGCAAAAACCCAAGCCGGCGTCCATAGTGCCACCCGTTACGGGCGGGCGGGCAGTCAACCGGTGCTACTGACAACCAGTACTACTAATCGAACTCGCCCGAAGCGATCAGCTGCTCACGCACCTTACGGCGCAGAACCTTACCCAGCATCGAACGGGGCAGATCATCCACCACCACGATACGGCGCGGAACCTTATAGCGGGTCACCTTCGAGTAGCAGTGCTCGCGCAGAGTATGCTCCTGCACCACTCGGCCCGGGGCGGGAACCACAGCGGCAACGACCATCTCGCCACCGGCGGGCAGCGGAATACCCACCACCGCCGCGTCCGCGACCATATCGTGCTGCTTGAGGGCGACCTCAACCTCCGTCGGGGAGACGTTGAAACCGCCGGTAATAATGACTTCCTTAATGCGGTCGACAATCTGGATGAAGTAGTCCTTATCCAGGCGCACAATATCGCCGGTACGCAACCAACCCTCGGGGGTGATGGTCTTCGCCGTCTCGTCCTCACGCTTCCAGTAGCCAGCGAAACGCTGAGGGCCCTTCACCCACAGCTCGCCCTCTTCACCATCGGGTACGTCTTCACCGGTTTCCGGGTCCACCACACGAATATCGGTGGAGGGGAACGGAACACCAATAAAACCGGCGCGGCGAGTGTCATTGAGCGGGTTGCAGGACACCAGCGGCGCGCACTCGGTCAGGCCGTAGCCTTCCACCATGAAACCGCCGGAAGCTTCCTCCCACTCGGCAACCAGCTCAGGCGGCAAGTTCATTGCCCCAGACACCGCGTAACGGATGCCCTCCAGGGACACGCCGCGCTTCTTCGCCTCATCCATGAGGCGGCGGTACACCGGGGGAACCGCAGGAAGAATGGTCGGGCGGGTCTTCTTCATCGCCTTCAAAATCAGGTCCATGTCCACGGTCGGGAACAGCACCAGGCAGGCACGGCACAGCGACGCAATCGTCACGCCCAGGGTCATACCGTACGCGTGGAACAGCGGCAGAACCGAGTAAATCACCTCGTCATCACCCGGGTTAATCCACGCCTCACCCATACGGCCGTTGGACTCCAGGTTGCGGTGCGTGAGCATCACGCCCTTCGGCAGACCGGTCGTACCCGAGGTGTACTGCAGCAGCGCAATATCGTGCGCGGTCGGGCGGCGATGCGCAGGATCAATACGCTCACTCTTCACCAGCTGAGCCCACGAAACAGTACCCGGTGCGGGCCCGGTCAGCTTCTCACGCGAAGCACGCGCGCTCTTCAACGGCAGCTTCAGCGCGGTACGCATCAGCGCGGGCATCGCCGAAATCATGTTCACCGAATAGATATGGTTCGGGCGGATATCCGCGGGAAGACCCGTAATATGCGAGGCGATCTTATCCCACACAATCGCGACCTTCGCGCCGTGATCCTCAAACATGTGGCGCAGCTCCGCCCCCGTGTACAGCGGGTTGTGCTCCACCACAATCGCGCCCAGACGCAGAATCGCGTAAAACGCCGCAATATGCTGAGGGCAGTTCGGCAAAATCAGCGCCACACGGTCACCCGGCTGCACGCCCGCCACACGCAGACCCTCCGCAGCACGCTCAATCTGATCGCCCAACTCAGCGTAGGTCGTGGTCGCGCCAAAGAACTCCAGCGCCACCTTGTGGGGTACGGTGCGAACCGCCTCGTCAATGAGGTGGCTCAGCGACGTCTCAGGTAGCTCAATATCGCGGGCAGTCCACGGAGAATAATTCTTCAACCAGGGGCGATGCGCCAACGGATGCGCGCCAGCAGATGCGCCAGCCGACTCGCCAGCGGGTGATGCAGGTGCCGCCGCATCCTGCAGGTTCGTGTTCTTCTGAGCCTCAGTCATGCATTGATTGTGCCTTCCCACACCCTCACGCTTCAACTCAGCAGCGCTTCTTCCCACACTGAAAATCACGCCGTACACCCACCCCGGATACCGCAATAAACGCCGAAACACTAAGGTAAACCCAAGCAACTCTGGGATACTTAAAGCATGAGTAAACGACAGCAAGAGATCACTGACGAACAGTTCAAGAAGCTCCTCCGCGAAATTTCCAAACGATTCGCTATCGCCGGAGGAGTCGTCATTCTCTTCGGAATGGCCATCATCGCGCTAGTCTACCTTC
Organism: Rothia mucilaginosa; assembly: GCA_963534775.1. Taxonomy (GTDB): domain Bacteria; phylum Actinomycetota; class Actinomycetes; order Actinomycetales; family Micrococcaceae; genus Rothia; species Rothia mucilaginosa_D. The sequence goes on from CAUSUH010000009.1 coordinate 63,727, forward strand.
TGGGAGGAGCCCACTAATGCACACCCCGCAGCGCCCCACTGGTGAAAACTTCAACCGCATGACCAACGGTTCCGTCTACATGGCCGACGCCGAATGCGCCGCGCAGACTAAGCGCATCCACGCTGCAACCGTCCTCGCCGAAGAACACTACGCACGCGGCGAGCAGGCACAGGCAATGCACGTCTACCGTGAACACCTCGGCCACCTGGGCGAGCACTCGCACATCCGCCCCGGTGCACGCTTCGACTACGGCGTGAACACCTATATTGGTGACGGCTCCTTCTTCAACTTTGGCTGCGTCTTCCTGGACGTCTGCCCGATCCGCATCGGCTCCACCGTGCTCGTCGGCAACAACGTACAGTTCCTCACCCCCACCCACCCGCTCAACCCGGTCGACCGCGCCGCCTACTGGGAAGGTGGCGAGCCCATCACCGTTGAAGACAACGTCTGGATCGGTGGCGGCGCCATTATCCTGGGCGGTGTGACCATCGGCAAGAACTCCGTGATTGGCGCGGGCACCGTCGTCACCAAGGACGTCCCGGCTAACTCGCTCGTGGTCGGCAACCCCGGCCGCGTGGTCCGTACCCTGGACGAGAACGAACGCCCGGCATACCCGCACACCTACTCCGCAGAAGCCCTGGAAGAAGCACGCGCCTTCTACGCTGACCGCAACCGCTAAATCAGCACCCAGGACTAGAATCCAAAGGATTTAATGAACGCACAGAACAACACCCCGCAGCAGCGCCCGGCCGCCGCGGCGTCCTCCCCCACCGAAAGTGACCTGTGGGAGGCGGCATTCTCCTCCGACGACCCCACCGTGGTCCTGACCGATGAGGAGCTGAACGCCGCACGCCGCGCCCACGAAAAGGCGCGCGAGGCGGCCTCTTCGGCGCAGTCTGCCGCACAGTCCTCGCAGGATGCGACCCGCCCCCTCACCGAGGCGGCTACCGCAACCCAGCCGCTCCTCTCCCCCAGCGTTACCTCGCAGGGCGCGGAATCCGGCGCTCACTTCGGCGAACCCGGAGATGACAACCTCAGCTGGCTCGACAAGCCTGCAGCCCCCAGCGCGGACAACGTACGCGGCGGCGCAGCCCCCGCTACCGCGCCTGCCCCCGCTACCGCACCTACCGTTGCGGCAAGCTACGAGGTGCCCGCACCCGGCAACGCCCATGCGGCATCGAACGCCCCGCAGGCTACCCCCGCGGCAGATGACCACTTCGTTATCCCCACCCCCGCAGGTGATGCCGCTGGCTCGGAACCCATCCTCACCGCCGCAACCGCGCTGTCCATGCAGAAGAGCCGCTACTCCCGCATGCACCTGCTGCCCGGCCTGCTTGGCTGGCTGATCACCATCTCCCTCATGGACGGTGGCCTGTGGGCTATCCAGTCGTGGCTGACCCTGACCGGTCAGAGCGAGTCCATCGAGTACGCCACGGTGGTCTCCCGACTCTTCAGCGGCGCGTCGAACGCCGTGCCGGTCGCGGTGGCGTTGAGTGTGCTCATTTTCTTCGCCTACCTGGTGGGCGGTTACGCTGCGGGACGCATGGCACGATTCGCCGGTGCGAAGCAGGGCATTGCCGTATGGCTCTGGCAGATTATGGTGCTCATCATCGGGTCCCTGGCGACCTTCCTCGCGCCTCAGCTGTTCCAGAACGGTGTCGCGTCCCTGTCCCTGCAGAAGCTGATGGGGGGCGACTTCGCGAACGGCCTGCTGGCGGTTCTGCTGGTTCTGGCGTTGAGCTTCCTCGGCGCTATCCTCGGCGGTCTGTGCGGACGCCTGTACCACCGCCGAGTGGACAAGTACCCGAGTGACCAGGTGGCACGCGAGGACGCCTAACTTAGGTTTCTAAGCACGCACCTCGGCGTTAGAGAATACAGAAAACCTCCGGTACCTTGCGTAAGGTACCGGAGGTTTTCTCTATCTCAACAGCATTATCTACCCAGCAATAAAACGCCGACTAGCTAAAACATGCCGCCTAGTGGTCCAGCAGCAGTGCAGGCTCCTCAAGAATTGCTGCCACATCAGCCATGAAACGAGCCGACAGGTCGCCATCCACCACACGGTGATCGAAGGAGCCACCCAGGGTCGTCACCCAGCGAGGAATAACCTCACCATCAACCACCCACGGCTTCTGCTTAATCGTACCGAAGGCAACAATCGCCACCTCACCGGGATTAATAATCGGGGTACCCGTATCAATACCCAGCGAACCAATATTCGTAATGGTCAGGGTGCCGTTCGCCATCTCAGCGGGCTGAGTCTTACCCTCACGGGCGCGAGTAGTCAGGTTGTTCAGCGCAACCGCCAGCTCACGCAGGGACAGCTCCTGAGCGTCCTTAATGTTCGGGACCATCAGGCCGCGCGGGGTTGCCGCAGCAATACCCAGGTTCACGAAGTGCTTAATCTGGATTTCGCTATCGGTCCAGGTTGCATTGACCTGCGGGTTACGCTCAGCAGCCCAAATGACCGCGGCAGCAAGCACCAGCAGCGGGGTGACCTTCACGCCCTCAAAGTGGCGAGACTTCTTCAAACGCTTCACGAACTCCATGGTGCGGGAGGCATCAACGTCCACGAAGATGGACACGTGCGGGGCGCTAAACGCTGAAGCAACCATCGCCTTCGCGGTAGCCTTACGCACGCCACGCACCGGGATGCGCTCGATGCGGTCACCGGGGGTGGTTACGGGCTGCCAGAAGGGCTGGCCGGCGCCGCTATGCTGCACATCGTTCAGGTGTGCCACATAGTTCATGAGGTCCTGCTTGGTCACCTGGCCGCGCGCACCGGTAGCGGTCACGTTCGCCAGATCAACACCCAGCTCCTTTGCGGCAAGACGCACCGGAGGCGGCGCGAGGGTCGGGCGGTGCGGAACCTGCTCGGGAGCCAAAGTCGGCGCGGGAGCCGCTGCGGGCTCGGGTGCCAGACGCTGCACCACCGAGTTCAGCGGGGTGTTCTCCACAAAGCGGGAGGCGCGCTCAGCCAGCTCGCTCAGCAGGCCCTGGTTGCGGTTCACCGGGTCGGCGGGGGTGTGCGCCACGGGTGCCTGAACAGCCGGTGCGACCGGTGCCGCAGTAGCCTGTGCGGGCTGGGATGCGGAGGCGGGGCGCTTGCGGGCGCGGCGCTTCACAGCGTCCGCCTTGGGGCCGGAGCCGACCAGTGCGGTGCCGGACTCAGCCTCTGCCGCGGCGGGTGCCGCCGGGGTTGCGGGTGCGTTGTCGCCGCCGGAGATGCTGATGATCGGGGTGCCCACCTCAACGGTTTCGCCTTCGGCAACGAGCAGCGCCTCGACGGTGCCGGCGAAGGGCGAGGGTAGTTCCACGACGCTCTTCGCGGTTTCAATTTCGACGAGGACGTCGTTGATGGCGACCTCGGTGCCGACTGCCACCTTCCAGCTGAGGATTTCTGCTTCGGTCAGGCCTTCGCCCACGTCAGGGAGCGGGAAAATCTGGGACATTTTTACCTCTCACTAGGGCATATGCCCTATACGGAATATTCTGTGCGGGCTTGCAACCCGCCATAGCGCAACACGCTGATACGTCAGATCAGGGAATGCCTAGTAGTCAAAAGCGCGGTCAACCGCCTCAAGAATACGGTCAATATCGGGCACGTACTCTTCCTCAACGCGGGAAATCGGGTACGGCATGTAGTAGCCGCCCACACGAATCACCGGCGCCTGCAGGCTGTAGAAGCAACGCTCCGTAATCGCCGCAGCCAACTCACCACCCATACCACCAAAGGTCGGCGCCTCGTGCGCAACAATCAGGCGGCCAGTCTTCGCCACCGAAGCGGCAACGGTCGGCACGTCCAGCGGCGAAATCGAGCGCAGGTCAATGACCTCAATCGAGCGGCCATCCTCCACGGCAGCCTCCGCAGCAGCCAGAGCAACCGGCACCAGCGGACCGTACGCAACGATGGTCGCGTCCGTACCCTCACGCACCACCTGGGCGCTAAACGGATCAAAGGAAGTGTCGCTAAAGTCCACTTCACCCTTGAGCCAGTAGCGGCGCTTCGGCTCAAAAATAATGACCGGGTCGGGGCACTCAATCGCCTTGCGGGTCATCCAGTACGCCTCGTGCGGGGTCGAGGGGGTCACAATACGCAGACCCGCAGTGTGGGCGAACAGCGCCTCCGGGGACTCGGAGTGGTGCTCCACCGAACCAATCACGCCACCGTACGGAATGCGGATAGTCACCGGCACCGTGTACTGCTTATCGGTGCGGTTGTGAATCTTCGCCAGCTGGCTCGTGATCTGGTTGTAGGCGGGGAACACGAAGCCGTCGAACTGAATCTCCGGCACGGGACGGTAGCCACGCAGGGCCATACCGATGGAGGTGCCGATAATGCCGGACTCACCCAGGGGCGCATCCATGACGCGACGGTTGCCGAAGCGCGCCTGCAGGCCCTCAGTCACACGGTACACGCCGCCGAGCTTGCCAATATCCTCACCGAGCATGACGACGGTGCGGTCGGCTTCCATGGCGTCTTCCAGGCCACGGGTAATCGCCTTAGCGAGGGTCAAACGTTCAATTTTCTCGCTCATGCTTACTCCTCCTCAAAGCCTGCAACGTAGTTACGGTAGAACTCGCGGTCGTCTTCCACCTGCTGATGCTCCTGCACGTAGACGCGGTCGAAGAAACGCTCAAAGTCGGCAACCTCAGAGTTCAGCACTGCCTCACGCACGCCGTTCGCGACCTGCTGTGCAGATTCTGCAACCTCTTCGAAGAAGGCATCATCGGCGTAGCCGTTATCGCGCAGGTGCTTCTCAAGGCGTAGCATGGGGTCGCGGCGCAGGGGACCTTCCAGGTCGGCATCGGTGCGGTATTTGGTGGGGTCGTCCGCGGTGGTGTGCGGGCCGAGGCGGTAGGTCTCAGCTTCAATCAGCACGGGGCCTTCACCGGCACGAATCTTCTCCATGGCGTAGCGGGTCGCGGCGAGCACCGCGAGAACGTCGTTGCCGTCCACGCGGATACCTTCAAAGCCGTAGCCTGCGGCGCGGGTGGACACCGGCACGCGGGACTGTACCTCAAAGGGCACGGAGATAGCCCAGCGGTTGTTCTGCACAAAGAAAAGCACCGGTGCGTTATAGGAAGCAGCGAAGACCATGGACTCGTGTGCGTCACCCTCGGTGGAGGAGCCGTCACCGAAGTAGACCGCCACGGCAGGCTTCTGGGTGTCCTCGGCAGGGTCGGTTGCCTGGCCCTGACCGGTGCGGCGGGTGCCGGTTTCAGCCTCGATGTCGGCGTCGAAGTTCAGGCCCATGGCGTAGCCGACGGCGTGCAGGGTCTGGGCGGCGAGCACCTTGGTGTAGGTGTGGAAGTTGTGCGCCTTCATGTCCCAGCCGTGGGTGGTGGAGCCGCGGAAGATGGTAATCAGGTCGCGGAAGTCCACACCACGCGCCAGCGCGACGGCGTGCTCACGGTAAGAGGGGAAGATGTAGTCGTTGGGTGCGTAGGCGAGTGCGGAGCCGATCTGTGCGGCTTCCTGGCCTCGGCTGGGCACCCAGAGGGCGAGCTGACCCTGGCGCTGCAGGGCGGTTGCCTCGTCGTCGAATCGGCGGGTGGTGTACATGAGGCGGTATGCCTCGCGCAGGGTGTCTGCGTTGACGTCTTCGATGTACCGGCTGTAGGTGGGGTGTTCGCGTACGGTGCCGTTTTCATCCATGAGCTGGATGCGTTCGGGCACTCCCGGGTACTTGTCGTTCTCGTGCATCTAACCTCCACACGTGACGAGGGCTTGGCCCTCAGCGGCCCGGGTTTTAGTCTCAACGTTCACCTGATGGTGCAGGGTTTGAGGTGTTCCGGCAGGCCTGTGAGGGTCTGGGTATATATAGTTACCAGTCTACTCTTTCCGGCTTTATCTCGCGGCAGTTACGCTGATAACGCAGTGTATTGTGCCCTGTCATTCACTATTTGAACATCATTAAATTAAACCTCCCATATATTCTTTTTCTAGAATATATAGGAGGTTTAGTTTAGCCATTAAGCGCTTTTTCGAGCCGCCATTTTTCCCACGCGAGAACCATTTGAAAAGCTTAAACGATCCTCGACAAGGGAAAATAGTACATTGTTCAATTATGGTCGGGTCATCACCCAAGCCCCTTCACAAGAGGCTCTAGAGACCCTTCGCGAAGACCTCGCAGAGCGAGAGGAAACGGTCGTTCGCCTCCACTTCACCGATACTCACGCGAACACCCTCGGTACCAAACGCACGCACCGACAGCGCATGCTCAGCCATCAGCTGCACGAACTCACCCGTGCGCTCCCCCAGCGGCAGCCATACAAAGTTCGCGTAGGTGCTCGGGAACTCGTACCCCAGCTCGCGCAAGCGGGCGGTCACGCGCTCACGCTCAGAGACCAGGTGGCTCACGCGCTCCATCACCGCATCCTCATGCTCGATGGAGGCGATAGCCGCCGCCTCAGCCAGCGCCGTCACGGCGAACGGGGTTGCCGCCACGCGCAGGTGCTGCGTAATCTGCGGGTGCGAAATCGAGTAGCCCACGCGCAGACCCGCCAGGCCCTGCGCCTTGGAGAAGGTGCGCAGAATGATGACGTTCTCGTAGTCGCGGTAGATGTCCATACCGTTCAGCGGGGGCTCTTCGCCTTCCGGCACGGTGGAGGCGGCGCAGAACTCGAAGTACGCCTCATCAATCACCACGGGGATGTGGGCGGGCACCTTCTCCAGGAACGCACGGATTTGGCTTTCGGTGACGGCGGGGCCGGTCGGGTTGTTGGGGGTGCAGACCAGGATCAGGCGGGTGCGGTCGGTGATGGCTGCCGCCATGGCGTCCAGGTCGTGTGAGCCGTCGGGCAGGTTCGGCACCTGCACGCTGCGAGCGCCCATAATGCCGACGAGGATCGGGTATGCCTCGAAGGAGCGCCAGGCGTAGATGACTTCATCCTGCACGCCGTCGGCGTTTACGCCGGCGAAGGTTTTGAGGATTTGGTTGAGCGCACCGAGGCTTCCGGCACCGGTGACGATGTCGTCAGCGTCCACGCCGAGCCGTGCGGAGAGCTTCTGACGCAGGGCGGTGGAGAGCGGGTCGGGGTAGCGGTGCGCTGTCGCAAATTCTGCGAGGACGCGCGCAACCTCGGGTACGGGGCCCAGCGGGTTCTCGTTCGAGGAGAGCTTGTACTGAGTGAGGCCTTCAACGGGTGTGGGCGGCTTGCCTGCCGCGTAGCTGGGCAGGGTGTTGAAGACGGGGCGGACCGGGATGTTGGCGTGTTCAGCTGACTGGCTCATGGTTCCAGTATGTGCCTGCGGGCGGCTCGGAGGCTAACGCTTCTCACCTGGAGAGCAGGTCGCGAGCAAGCTGTAACTGTGCAGGCAGCAGATACTGGCCGCGAGTGCTGCACTCAGAGAAGCGCCGCGCACAAAAGCTGCACGCAAAGATGGAGGGGCGCCGCCTGGGTTGTTCCCGGCGACGCCCCTCCTTTTCTCTTCTCTACTCTACTCGCCCCTCCACCCTCCACCGAGCCGTCAAGATTGGTTCTTGAGACTGGGTTTTAGACGGGTGCTTTTAGACCGCCATGGGTTCACGCTCCTCGAGGGGGTCCAGGTCCTCGGGAGGGCCTGGGGCGCGGAACCCGGGGTCGATGTCCTCGGGCGGAGCCGGTGCGAGGAACCCGGGGTCAATGCTCTTGGGCGGGAGCATGGGCGCAGGCTTCAGGTCCGGCAGGGTCGGGATGAGCGACTCACCACCGTCGTAGTCTCCACCCTGTCGGGGCCCGAGGAACGGATCCCTGAGCACAGAACCAGCATTAGGGAGCTGCAGACGATCGATGATTGGCTGAGTAACAGCCTTTTCGATGTGCGTATGCAGATCTGCGGGTTTGGGCAGAATATCTGGCGGGATTAGACCTGCAGGAGGCAGCGAACCCTCTGCCTCGATTCGGGCAGGCATATTGATGGGAGCAGGCTCCGGACGGTTCAGGTCCCCCGGCATATTGATGGCGGGCGGAATATTCTGCGGACTGTATCCCTGCAGGAGGGGCATCTTGGGCATCTGCGGCACAGGGGTTTCGGGCCAGGCAGGCTTCGGGTTCTGAGGCTTTTCCTCCGGAGTCGGCTCGGGGTGAGGGAGGGTCTTTTGGACACCCTCAATGATGGCGGGAATTTGCCCAGCAGCCGCCTGTACGGTTTCTCCAGCTTCTCGCTGGAGGCCCTCGGCCCTCTGCTTGGCAATCTCCATGCCCAGCTGGGCATCTGCAATGGTATCTTCGATACCACGCTTTGCTTGCCCCAGGCGCCCACCTGTCTTCTCATCAGCGAACTCAGCTATACCCAAGGCACCAGGCACAGTTCCTGATGCAAGGGCTGCCGTGCCGTAGACCTCGGTACGTTTGATAGTTATACCCACTCGTAGAGCGGGAGGCAGACCGTCCGGCAGGCTTGAGGCTGAGGTTACCTTCTGTTCCCCCAGCACGTACTCTTTGCCGTCCATCGCGGAGCGCATGCCGCCAGGCACCTTGCCACTATGCCCTTCACGTTTTAGTGCTTCGTGGTAATTCTCGCCATGATGTTCAGGGTTATTGACGGTGATTGCCGTATCGCGTTCATCAGGACTCCATGTTCCACCGAAAATTTGGGCAAGAGGATTCACCGCTGAGTCAGGAACCCAGTCACCGTCTCCTTCCACGTAGTCCACAGCAAAATCACGGCGTTTAGCAGGCAGGCCTCGTAGCGGAGCCCCTTGGGCGTAGACACCTACAATGTCGATTTCTTGAGCGACTTCAGTACTATTCGCCATGTTGTAGGCAATCATGGCTCCCTGGCTGAAACCCTCCAGGTACACGCGGGCACCCTGAGGTGCTCCGGCATCGCGGAGGGCTTGCAAAACCATCTGATAGGCGGGGTTCTCCAGAGTATCTTTGCCCAATGCTTCGCGTTCGGCACCAGGGACATCTATGATGGATCCGCCCCAGGAGTTAAAGTTGGTACCTGGAACGCTCACTACATACAGGGCATGGGCTGGGTCGCCTTCGTGTCCTGCTTCGTACATGACGGTGACGAGCACGGCACTACGTTCAGCGGTCGAGGGGTTCTGGCGGGAACGCTCAAATTCCTGATCCTGCACCTTAGCCGCTGCCATAAGACGCTCCGAGCTGGCGCCTATGGAGAGCTGGCTTTTCTCGCCACGATGCGCAACAATACCGTATTCGTCGGCAGAAGCGGTCCGAATATTATGAGCCTTAGCACCAAGATAGGTATCGATTCCAGATTTGACGATACTGAATAGGCCACCGTCCATTGCCTTTCGAACGAATCCTCGCGGAATGCCCAACATGTCTGCAAGACGGTCAAATGCTCGCTGACGGGCAATTTCGGGGTTCCATACGGCATCCATGTAGACGGTGGCACCGAAGAGAATACCGGCGATGATAGGCGAATACGGCAGCGTCCGAGAGGCCGAGAAGTACCCAAACTCGGGAATGGTGAGCTTCAAGAGGTATTCAGCTTCACCGGGTTCTCCAGCGATGAGGCCGCGGAAGTGGTCTCGGGTGCTGCGTCCGTCGGGCAGCTTGCCGTCCTTTGCAATGCCCATGGAATCGAACCAGCCTGCGACGGTGTTTTCAACCTGCAGGTAGGAGCTGTGGGCAGCTCGGACGGCAGCTGCGGTGACGCCGAACTTTGCGGCACTCATACCGAGGTCTGCGGCGAGGCCGGTGCAGAGGGTGGCAGCCTGCTGGGCGCGTCCGTTGATGCCGAGGAAAAGTCGGGTCTCATTGGCGATGCCGAGAATGGGCATGGTGCGGTCGGCGCAGGTGCGGCTGACGGTGTCGAGGCCGTCGGCGATGGCGGGCATTTCTTCAAGCTCAACGCTGATGGTGCCTGCGGTGGGCCCTGCGGAGTCGCTGAGCTCACCGATGGGCGCAACGGTGGGTCCGGTAATCATGGTGTCTCCTAGGGTGGGGCTAGTGGGTTCGGATGAGCGAGCTCAGCCCGTCGGGCAGGTTCACGTGCATGAGTGAATCCAGCGTTGACTGGGCTTTTTGCACGCCTGAGCGGGCGATGATTTCGCCGGGGTTGAGTTTTTCGAGGGCGTCGGCGGCACTGTCGGCGAGTTTGCCGAGTAGGTTATCTACGGCGGAGGCGGCGGCTTGGATTGCCTGCGCTTTGGCAGTGAGGTCGGTGGCGAGTTCTTCACCGGCGGCGGCGATCATGGCGGCGGCGCCCTCGGCTTGTTCGGCTTGGTTGCGGACTTTTTCGCGGTGTTCTTGGAGTTGTCGCCGGTAGGCGCGTCCAGCTTCGGAGGCCCAGTGGTCGCCGTTGAGTTCGTTGGCGCGTTGGTGTGCGGTGCGGATTTCTTGGGCTTCGGTGCACATCCTGTGGGAGAGTTCTGCACCTTTGGCTCGGGCGAGCGTGGCGGCGGTCATGAGCTGGCTGGCGAGGGCGTGTCCGGCTGCGGTGCCGATGCCCATGTGTCCTGCTGCACGGAGGATATCGGTTGGTTCGATCCGGGGCAGGTGGGGTGCGGGAGGTGGTGTGGTGTCGACGATGGTGTTCATGATGTGTCCTTTCGCGGCGGGTTTGTTTTAGGCTAAATCTGCCGCGGTGACCGTGTAGGCCGAGTGCGCCAACCTGTGGATAACTCAGGCTTGTTTCGAAAAATTCGCACGTTTTGCGCCCTTAAGACCCGAAAAACACCCCTCCCGTACCCCCTCGTTTTGTCATATTTCTGTAACTAACCAAGCCGCCCGTCACGTCCATATGCTCTGCCCGCCTCTTTTTTTCAGCGAATTCATGCAAAAATAGAGTTATGTCTCACACCAATAACACCTTCTTGCCTTCTGGCCGTATTGATCTGGGCACCGGCGATCTTGCGCTGGGCCCCCTGGACGGACGCTACGCATCCGCCACCGCACCCCTGACCAACTACCTTTCTGAGGCGGCGCTGAACCGCGACCGCATTCACGTTGAGGTTGAGTGGTTCATTTACCTGTGCGAGCACGAGGTGCTGCCGGGTCTGTCCCCGCTGAGCGAGGAGCAGAAGAAGGGCCTGCGCGCCATCGTGACCGATTTCAACGCTGATTCTGTGGCGGAGCTGGCTGAGATTGAGGCTGTCACCGTTCACGATGTGAAGGCGGTCGAGTACTACATTGGTCGTCGTCTGGAGGGCCTGGGCCTGGGCCACCTGGTGCCGCTGGTTCACTTCGGTTGCACCTCTGAGGACATTAACAACCTCGCGTACGCGCTGGGCATCAAGGATGCTGTTGAGAACGTGTGGGTTCCTGCCGCTGAGAACCTGATTGAGGTTCTGCTGAAGCTGGCTGAGGAAGGGCGCAACGTGCCGATGCTGTGCCGCACTCACGGTCAGCCGGCTACCCCCTCCACCCTGGGTAAGGAGCTGGGCGTGCTCGCCTACCGCCTGAAGCGCCAGGTCAAGCACGTGAAGGCGACCGAGTTCCTCGGCAAGATTAATGGCGCGACCGGTACTTACGCGGCGCACTATGCATCGGTGCCGAGCGCTGATTGGCAGAAGATTTCTCGTGGTTTTGTGGAGCACCTGGGTCTGACCTGGAACCCGCTGACCACTCAGATTGAGTCGCACGACTGGCAGGCTGAGCTGTACTCGGATATCGCTCATTTCAACCGTGTGTTGCACAACCTCTGCACCGATGTGTGGAGCTACATTTCGATTGGTTTCTTCCGTCAGATTCCGGTGGCTGGTGCGACCGGTTCGTCGACCATGCCGCACAAGGTGAACCCGATTCGCTTTGAGAATGCAGAGGCTAACCTGGAGCTCTCCAACGCTCTGCTGGATTCGCTGGCTTCGACCCTGGTGACTTCTCGTTGGCAGCGTGACCTGACTGACTCCTCGGCGCAGCGCAATATTGGTGTGGCGTTTGGTCACTCGGTGCTGGCTATCTCCAATGTGGTGAAGGGTCTTGAGCGTCTGGATATTGCGACCGAGGTTATTTCCGCTGACCTGGATGCGAACTGGGAGGTTCTGGCTGAGGCGATCCAGATGGTGATGCGTGCTGAGGCTATCGCAGGTGTTCCGGGCATGGAGAACCCGTATGAGCGTCTGAAGGAGCTGACTCGCGGTCACCGCGTGGATGCCGCTCGTCTGAAGGAGTTCGTGGCTACGCTGGGCCTGTCCCCCGAGGCTGAGGCGCGTCTGTCGGCGCTGACTCCGCACACCTATAACGGTATTGCGGCTCAGCTGCTGGATCACGCGAAGAACGCTTAGTCCGTAGCAAAGATATAAACAAAAGACCCCGGGTCCCTGCATTCAGGGATTCGGGGTCTTTAGTGTATTGGGTCTTTAGTGTATTGGGTCTTTAGTGTGTTTGGGTCTTCGCTATGTTCTGTTAGCCAGCGGGTTTAGCGGCCGAGCATGCGGCGGTGGCCGGTTTCGGTGTCGTTGCCCTTGCCGCGGGTGAAGACCTTGCCAGCTGCCTTACCTGCGTCTTTGACGCCCTTGAGCAGGGAGCCAGCCACGCTGGAGGAGCCTTCCGAACCTTCGCCGCCCTGTACGCGCGGTGCACGCGGGGTAATCATGAGCTCTGCGGGGAAGTAGGCGGGTGCGTCGCCGAAGGCTCGGCGGGTGTTGCGCACAACGTCCTTGCCGAGGGTCAGGTTTGCGCCGCCGCCAACGATTGCGCCTACGCCGAAGGGCAGGGCACGGCCGAGCAGTGCGCCGGTCTGGCGGGTGAGGAATCGGCGGATGAACAGGTTGCGGATGGTCCGTTCGACGCTGAACATCTTGCCGCTGGAGGAGTTGCCGAGCAGCATGCCCCACTTGTTGGAGACGCCGCCTGCCTTGCCGGTCTGCAGCAGCACGGTGTTCATGAGCTGGGAGCCTTCTTCACCGAGCATGATTGCCATGACCATGGAGCGGGCGGTTTCGGCGTCATGTACGTGCACGCCGTGCAGTTCTGCGACTGCCTGGGCGTAGAGTGCGGTGCGTTCGAGGTAGCCGCCGACTGCGAGCGCGGACAGGCTCATGGAGGTGACGGTACCTACGCCGGGCACGAATGCGGATGCGCCGGTGACGCCGCCGATGGCGGTGATGTCGCGCAGGTAGGTGCGGTCGAGGCGCTTGTGGATTTGTTCGGGGGTTTCGTCGGGGTGCGCTTCACGCAGTTTTTTGACGATGGACAGCGCGAGCGGTCGTTGCATGCGCAGTACGTTGTCGAGGGTGGTGGTTAGCGCGGGACGGGGGTTGCCGTCTTCATCGAATAGAGACTTCTTCGGGTCAAGCATGCTCTCAGTAAATCACGGCTTGGTGAATATTTCCTGAATATGGGGCCTGTGGTGGGGTGTGGGGGGTGAAATTTCACCGAGGGCGTGTGGTTTTTTGACCGCCTGTTAAGGTGTTTTGGTCTTTATTTGCGCCGGATTTTAAAGCGCGTAAAATTGTCGTAGATTACACACTATTCATTGTTTGCATAGTGCGTGACCTGTTTCACGAAGATTCGGGTTGCGCCTGATAACAGATAGCGGCTGACACCTCTTCTGGACCAATAAGGATTGCTATGACTTCTTCCACCCATACGCCCAATGCTGCGCGTTCCCCCGTCATGACTCAGGGGTTGGGTGTTGCGTACGCGACCGGCGCGATTATTTCGGCGCAGTTCGGCGCGGCTCTTGCTAAGCAGCTGATGGGCGATTTGGGCCCCTGGGGCGTGGTGACTCTGCGCCTGCTGACCTCCACCATTTTGATGTGGGTGTTCTTCCGCCCGCAGATTCGTTCGTGGACCCGCCAACAGTGGCTGACGGTCATTGTCATGGGTATTGCGCTGACGGGTGCGAATGCGTTCTTCTATGTGGCGATTGAGCAGGTTCCGCTGGCGATTGCGGTGGCTATTGAGTTTATGGGTCCGCTGGTGCTGGCGACGGTTATGTCGCGTCGCAAGCTGGACCTGGTGTGGATTGCGCTGTCCTTTACGGGCATGGCGATTCTGACGGCTGAGTCGCAGGCGAAGCCGGAGGACTTCGCCCTGGTGGGTGTGTTCTTTGCGGTGCTGACCGCTATTTCTCGTGCCGCCTATATTCTGGCGACGGAGAAGGTGGGTGCGCTGATCCCGGGTATGGGTGGCATGGTCATGGGTAACGCTGTTTCGACCCTGCTGGTTCTGCCGTTCCCGTTTATTCTGAGCGGCAATAACCTGCTGAAGGTCACTCAGGATGTGAACCTGCTGGCTATTGGCTGCCTGATGGGTCTGCTGGCTTCTGCCCTGCCGGCGCTGGGTGAGGTTTCTTCCCTGCGTCTGCTGCCCGCGCATATTTATAGCGTGGTGCTGTCCCTGGAGCCTGCGATTGCGGCGGCTGTGGGTATTGTGATGCTTGGTGAGGCTACCGGCCTGGTTCGTTGGACTGCTATTGCTCTGCTGGTGACTGCGAGTATCGGCATTTCAATTTCTCACGCTCGTGCGCAGAAGAAGGCGCAGGAGGAGGGCACTTTGGAGGATCCCGATCGTTATCTGCCCGGTGCGGTGGATGCTCACGGCGTGGATATTGCGCATATGGCGACTAGCTCCATTACGATTCCTTCTGCCGAGCAGATTAAGGCTGACCGTGAGGCGAAGGGCCTCTAACGACTGAGCTTTAGCCGTGTCAACGGTTTCTAGCACCCCCGGGTAACAAGTAGGATAGTATCTCGTGTTGCCCGGGGGTGCACTCTTTAACTGCGCTGTTCAGGTTCTTGCCCCCGCTCGAATCGATACGTCATGTGTACACCTTGAGAGATGCACCGCCTCCTCGTGAGGCGCTGGGAGGAGAATCATGCCGCATACTTCATCTCAACGCCCCGCGCTGGGCATTATGTTTGTGCTGATGTCCTGCTCCTCATTGCAGTTCGGCGCCGCCTTCGCGGTCACTCTTTTCCCGCTGTTTGGTGCGCTGGCTATTAGCGTCAGCCGCCTGGCGATTGCCTCTATTGTGGTCGGTAGCGCCGTGTGGTTGGCTGCGCGTTGGCGTGCCCACCGCGGCGGCGAAATGCCGCCGGGTGCGCTGTCTTGGTCGAAAGAGCAGTGGCGTGCCGTCATCATTTTCGGTATGACTTTCGGTCTAATGAACGGCTTCTTCTATTGCGCGATTGACCGTATCCCGATTGGTTTGGCGGTTGCGGTGGAGTTCTTGGGCCCGCTGGCTTTGGCGTCTGTGCTGACTCGCAGGCTCCGCGACGTGGTGTGGGTGCTCTGCGCGCTGGTGGGCATGCTGGTGCTCGGTTACGAGGCGGCAGTCGGCAAGGATACCGACTACCTGGGCCTGACGTTCGCACTGATTGCTGGCGTGTTCTGGGCGCTGTATATTCGCTCCAGCGCGAAGGTGGGTGCCCTGGTTCCGGGTGCGAGCGGCCTGGCGGTGGCGATGCTCGTTGGCGCTGTGTTTATTGCCCCGGTGGCGGCTGTTGTTCCGGCGCCTCAGCCGATTTGGAATGCGGCGCAGGATCCGATGCTGCTCCTCATGATTTTTGGTACCGCCATGTTCGCTTCGGTGATTCCCTATAGCGCGGAGCTGATGGCTCTGCGCAACCTGCCGGAGCGCGTATTTAGCGTGCTGATGAGCATGGAGCCCGCTATTGCGGCGATTGCCGGTTGGGCGCTGCTGAATCAGGAGACCGGCCCGATTCGTTGGGTGGCGATTTTCCTGCTGATGACCGCGAGCGTGGGTATTACGCTGACCACCACGAAGGGTGGTTCCTCCACGCAGAAGGGTGAGGGCGAGGACCCCATTCCCGTCCCGTTACCTGAGTAAGAACCAAAATTCCACCGGCGCATGGCATATAGAAAACCCCTATAGAAAACTCGTAGAGAAAACCGTTGAGGCGGGTACCTAGTTGGTACCCACCTCAACGGTTTTGTATGCCGGGTTTAGCTCTCAGCCAGCTCTTCCAGCAGGTCGCGCAGCTCATCGGTGGTGAGCACCTCCGCCGGATGCGGGCCCAGGGCGTACAGCCAGTCCTGGGTATCCTCATCCAGCTCGCGGGCGGTACCAACCAGCACAAGGTTACCTTCGTTCTGCCCGCTAACCATGGAGCTTTCGCACAGGCACCACACGTGGTCGAAGACTTCCAGCATGGCGGTTGCCTGCAGCTGGAAGAAGGGCAGGCCCGCGTCGTCACCCACATTGATGGCGACCATGCCGCGCTCGCTCAGGGCGTCCTTGAGTTCGCGGTAGAAGTCGCGGTTTGCCAGGTGGGCAGGTGCGTCCATGCCGGTGAAGATGTCGAGGATAATCGCATCGAAGCCGGGCACGCCCAGCAGTTCGGGCAGGTTCGCCAGCTGCTCGCGAGCGTCCCCCACTACTAGCCGACAGTCGGTTCCGGCAGGTAGCGGCAGGCGGTCGGTCACGAAGCCCATGAGCTCGGGCTCAATATCCACGGCAACCTGGCGGGAGCCGGGGCGGGTCGCCTGAATATAGCGCACGAGGGTGAGCGCACCGGCGCCCAGGTGTGCGGCGGTGATGGGTTCACCGGCGGGTGCGAGCGCATCCACCGTGTTCGCGATGCGGCGCAGGTACTCGTAGAACACGTAGTCGGGGTTCTGCACGTCCACGTGGGACTGCTCGGCACCGCCGATTTCGAGGACGTAGCCGTGGTCGCTGAACCCGTCGGGGTGGATTTCGGCGCGCTGACCGCCGGAGAGCTGAATGTGCGCCACTACTTCACGCCAGCTTCACGCTTGAAGGTGCTGACCAAATCATCCACCGAGGAGGACGAATCCAGGCCGTCAACGACCTTGTCGTTCACGACGAAGGTGGGGGTGCCCTTCACTCCAATCTTCACGGCGTGCTCGTAGTCGCGCTGAATGGGCTTGACGGTATCGGAGGCGAGCAGAGCCTTGTCGAATTCTTCGGTGTTCAGGCCCAGTTCCTTGGCGTAGTCGTTGAAGAGGGTGCGCAGCTTGTCGCGTTCTTTGATGTTCTTCCAGTCGTTCTGGGTGGCGAAGAGCTTGTTCGCCATTTCAAGATGCTTGCCCTGCGCCTCGGCGGCCTCCACGGCGAGTGCGGCGGGTACGGCGTTGGCGTGCATGTTCAGCGGCATGTTGCGCACGGTCACGTTCATGATGCCGTCGAGCTTCTTGGCGGCTTCTTCGAACTTGGGTTCTGCCTTGGCGCAGTAGGGGCACTGGTAGTCGGTGTACAGGGTTGCGGTGCCTGCGCCGGGTACTTCGCGGTTGAGGCGGTAGCCGACGTAGCCGTCATCAGCGGTTGCGGTTGCCGAAGCTGAGGGGTCAGCGGATGCCGAAGCGCTCGCAGATGCGCTTGCCGAGGTAGCGACGGTGCTTGCAGATGCGCTCGCCGAACCGCTTGCAGATGCGGAGGGCTGGGAGGAGCTGGAACCGCATGCGCTCAGTCCCAGGGCGGCGGCGGGTACTACGCCCAGCAGCAGGGTGCGGCGGTTGAGGGGTGAAGTCATGGGGGTTCCTCTCTTTACGGGTGGCGGGCTGGTCTGTGGTCAATCAGTCTGTGGTTAATCAATCTGTGGTTGATGTGCACTGCGAGGTGCGCTCAGCCACCGTGGTTACAGGGTTTATTGTATGCCCCTGTCCTGAACATTCCCTATCTTCGGGCGGGCTTGTGAGGTGAATGCAGTACACGCCATAGGATCCCTGCCGCCTGCTCGCGCCTGCGGGCGCGATGTTGAAAGTAATTAGCCTCTCCCCCGCCTTTTTGGTACTATTGCGGGGTATGCACTGTTCGCCGGTTGCTTTCGGGTAGCTGTGAATGATTGCGTATGTGCCTCTATAGCTCAGGGGTAGAGCATTTCCCTCGTAAAGAAAAGGTCGTGGGTTCGAATCCCACTGGGGGCTCCACATCCGCCGTAACGCGTGCCGGTTTCCGGTGTGTTGCGGCGGTTTTTAGCATCTGAGAGATGTCGTTTTCTTGAAGATGTCACAGTCGATTTTTAGGAGATTCTCATGTCTTCTCGTTCTTCACATGCTCAGCGTCTGCAGAACCGTTCGCAGGCTGGTCGCACCTCCGCGGGCTCTGCACGCCCGATGAGCCCGACGATGCGTTTTGCTCTGGTATATGTGTTGGCGCTGGTGGTTTCCTTGGCGGTGTGGTTCTTCTACCGTTCCGTGTATGAGGATGACACCTCGTTCTTGGTGCCGATTGTAATTTCTTTGGTGACTTCGTACGTGTGCGCTCATGCGTTGACGGGCGGCAAGTCGCCCCGCAACTAGACCGCCGACCGACAGCCCGCCAGGCTGTAGCCTCATGAGGTTTTAGGCAGACAAAAGCCGCACATCCGATTCCCCGTTCTGGGTTCGGATGCGCGGCTTTTTACGCGTGTACTTTACGTCAGCACCTTACTTGGAGGCACGCTGGAAGTCGCTGTCGGTCTTGCCCCACAGGCCGTAAACCTTGGCGAGTTCCTTGACCTTCTTTGCACGCAGGTAACGCGGCAGGTAGGAGCCGTCGCGGGGGCCGTCGAGGGGCACGTCGAGCATCTGGTGTGCTTCTTCGATTTCGAGCTCGCTCGGGGAGAATGCTGCGTTGATGGTCTCAGCCTGGCGGATGTCCAGGGTGATCTTACCGGTCATGCCGTGGTCGTTTGCGAAGCCGCATGCCTTGGAGAGGTCAGCACCGTATGCGCCGAGGGTCGGGCCGTCGATGGGGCCGGGCAGACCACCCAGGGTGGAGGCGATGACCAGCTGCGAACGCACGTAGGCGAGCGCCATGGGGGTTGCGGAGGAGCCGGTGTCGCGGCGGTAGTCGCCTGCACCGAATGCGAGGCGGAAAGTGCCGATTGCGCGCGCAATTTCGACGGAGTGGTGCACACCGAGTGCAGACTCGATCAGCGCGATGATGGGGGTTCCGGGGGGCAGCTCGGCTGCGGTGCGGTCAATGTCGGTGGCGTGCTCTGCGGTGGCGAGCATGACGCCTCGCAGGCCCTTCACGTTCTTGAGGGCCTTGACGTCCTTCCACCAGTGTTCGGTGGTGATGGCGTTGATTCGCACCCATGCGACCACGCCGGAGTTGAGCATACGAACGACCTGTTCGCGGGCGGCGTCCTTCTCTTCGGGCGGGCAGCCGTCTTCGAGGTCGATAATGATGGAGTCAGCCTCGGATTCGAAGGCTTCTTCAAAAACTTCTTCGGAGGAGTTGGCGCGCACGAGGAGCCAGGAACGAGAGAGGCTGGGGCGCAGCTGACGTGCGCGCTCGTTGCGGTGGAATTCAAACATGGTGTGTGACTTCTTCCGTGAATTATTGTGCATTGGGTTGTGCCGTAGAGGGGCAGGAAAAAGCCTGCGGTTCTTCCGCGCGTACCATCGCATTGTGTCGTCACCTCCATTGTGACGGAACCGCATAAGAAGTGTCCTACACCCCTTCTTTAAGCGTATCGCCTGTTGAGGTGCACATCAAACTAACCCGCCTGTTGACCGCAATTTAGGCCCTGTGTTATGCCTCAATCAGCTGGGTGCGACCCACCGGAATACCGTCGTCGAAGGTCAGCTCGCCGGCGGCTTCCTTCTGGGCGCGCTGAATCAGACGTTCGGCGTCCTCAATGTGCTGGATGAC
Organism: Rothia mucilaginosa; assembly: GCA_963534775.1. GTDB lineage: Bacteria > Actinomycetota > Actinomycetes > Actinomycetales > Micrococcaceae > Rothia > Rothia mucilaginosa_D. Next base: position 83,198 of record CAUSUH010000009.1, read on the forward strand.
GGTTTCCACGCGACGGTGCACGCTCACCTGGCGGTCGCATCCGGTGGCACAATTGCCGAAGCAACGTGCCATGGCGAGCGCTTCGGCGCAGAGTGCCACGGCGTTACCTGCCTTGGAGAGGGCGCGGTTCAGGTCGGAGTAGGTGCCGAATGGGGAGGCGGGAATATCGCCGTCGCTGGGGGCGAGGCGGTGCGCTTCCATGGCGACTGCACGCACGCGCGGGATGAGGTCGGCGAGTGCGTTGGCGTCCGGCACAATGAGTTCAATCATGGAGGCGGACGAATCGGTTGCCGCTAGGCGTTCGAGGACCTGATGGAAGCGGTCAATACCGCGAATGAACCGGTCGTGGGATCGGCGCCAGATACCCTTGCCGAGTTCGGCGTCGTCGCGGCGTGATTGCAGGTAGCTTTTAAGTCCCATGTGTCCTCCTCTGCGTGGTGTGTGTGCCGTATTGGTTAGTCTGTGGAGGTTGCCGGCGTTGGGCTCTGCGGCGACCCGCAAACCTCCCTACACTTAGGTTACCCTAAATCTCTTTTAGTGACGAGATGTCAGCAGTCAGTTAATCATTTCGACCCAGATTTTCATCACGCCCCTCACGCAACGCTCCCCGCGGCACCCACCTGATGCGACGCCCAGATGATGCGACGCCACGGGGAGCGCAACGATTTCTAGACCAGGCGCAGCACAACCTTGCCGCGATGCTGACCCGAGTCGAAGTACTCGTGGGCGGCAGCCGCCTCCTCCATGTCGAAGATACGGTCGAGCCCCACGCCAATCCTGCCGGATTCGATGAGTGGCAGCACGTGTTCGCGTACGCCGCGCAGAATCTCAGCCTTCTGCCGATCCGAACGGGTGCGCAGGCTCGTGGCGTGCACCGACAGGCGGCGGGTGAGCATGTAGCCCAGGTTCACTTCTGCTTTGGCGCCACCCATGAGGCCGATAATGCACAGGTGCCCGCCGTCGGCGAGGGTGTGCAGGTTATCGTCCAGGTACTTTCCGCCCACGACGTCGAGGATGTAATCGGCACCGCGTCCGCCGGTTTCAGCCAACAGAACTTCACGGAACGAATGTTCGGTATAAATAATGGGTTCAGCGCCTAGTGAACGCACATATTCTGCTTTTTCCTCGGTGCTGACGGTCGCAAACACACGAGTACCCGCAGCAAGCGCCAGCTGAATAGCATGCACACCGATACCGCCGGTACCGCCGTGAATGAGCACCACCGCGGGTTCACCGTCTTCTTTAAGGTTTTCGGCGGGGTTCATGCTCATACCGCAGGTGAGCACCAGGTTCGAGTAGACGGTTGCCGCGACTTCGGGAATGCCGGCGGCTTCAGCGAAACTCAGCTGTTCGGGTACGGGCAGCACGTGGTCGACGGGGACAGTCACGTAGTCGGCGTAGCCGCCTCCAGCGAGGAGCGCCATGACGGGGGTACCGCGGTTCTCCACGGAGGCGCCCTCACCGACCGCCTCAATAACGCCGGCTACTTCGAGGCCGTAGATGGGGCTTGCCCCGGCGGGCGGCGGGTAGAATCCGCGGCGCTGTAGCGCGTCGGCGCGGTTGATTCCGGCGGCGTGAACGCGGATGAGAACTTCGTGGGATCGGGGTACGGGGGCGGGGACTTCGCTGATTGTCAGAGCCTCAGGTCCACCGTGACTGTTCTCAATAATTGCTCTCATGAGTCCTCCTCATTGCCGGAAGCACCATCGTTGGTGCGCGATTTACAGAAAGCTTATCGCATGAGATAATCTCGTAGTGCCCTGCGGCACGGTATTGCCATAAAATGCCGGTCTCTGGTGCGTATGGATGGTTGTCCGAGCGGCCGAAGGAGCTGGTCTTGAAAACCAGTAGGCGGTAACCCCGTCTCAAGGGTTCAAATCCCTTACCATCCGCGATATAGCTTCTGCTCCTCGTGTGGAGCGCAAAGAGCCCCGTTCCTCGTATTGAGGAGCGGGGCTCTTCACATAGGCCGTTTCGAGTTACCGGTAGCGTTGTTAATTGATGTGCGACAAGGCGTTTGCAATCAACATGATGAGGAAGGCAATACCAATGAAGAAGCATAGCCCCAGCCCGTTGAGAATACGACCTCCTAGGGCGCGCACACCGTGCCGCTGCGCTACCCGCCCCTGCCAGATGCCCAGGATGTTCAGCACCGGCGCAGCGAGAGATATCATCAGGCTACTTGGTCCAAGACCCTGGACAAGCAACCAGAACCCTAGAAAGAAAGACAGCGGGCCGAGGAAGCCGAAAAGCAGGGAGAAGTTCGCTGCCCTTTCACCGTCTTGCGCCCCTTGCACCTCGGAAGGTTGCTCGCTCGCACGTTGCGACCAATCGTCCGTGTCCTCAGCATCGGACGGCTGGCTGTCATCTTCCTGGTAAAGCTTGGCGTATTCGGGACTGTAATCGAAATCTTCATTGTTTTGGGGTAGCTGCGACATCGCATCCACAACCTTTCACATTCCACACACGAGGGGCGTTAACTTCACCCTAAACCTTCCCCCGCCGGGGGAACAAGCATGTCGAGCCCAATCCACGAAACATACGGCATATACACAGCAAACCCCGCTCCTCGTCTTGAGGAGCAGGGCTTTCTCATGCTCACCAGCACAAACTATGACCGGTCATGCCCAATAAAACGAGAGTATCTTCAGACCCACCACTATATTGGTGCTTTTATAAAGAATGACTGAGGCTTATCAGAAACAAGATGACAAAAATATAGAGAGCAAGGACAATACCTACACCCGCCCAGCTGAGAATACGACCCGCTAGGGCAGGGACACCGTGCCGTTTAGCCACTCGCCCCTGCCAGATACCCAAGATGCCCAGTATCAGTGAGATAAAAGGTGAGATCTGGCGCCCAGACCCAGCTCGATAGCGGGATACACAGTAGGCTGAGGGCGCCGAAAAACAATGAAAGACTTGCCGCGTTCTGCCCATCCCGCCGTTTTGAGAAGCCAGGTGAAACTTTTTTTCCGGGTAGTAGCTGGTTGCCTAAAACACCAGCGTAGGGTTGCCAACTGCCATTTGTATGGTTGAGCTTGGCGTATTCGGGACTGTAATCGAAATCTTCATTGGTTTGGGGTAGCTGCGACATCGCATCCACAACCTTTCAATACCGGGTGTTACGTGGCTATCGAAGTGAGAGAGCGCTCAGGCTCGTCGATGGGCCTGCATCATTGAAGCCGTACAGAGCAAACCCAATCATTACGATGAAGCCGACAATGGCGATAACAATGACAATTCCTATCCCGCTGAGAAGCAGACCCACATTGGCGTCTTCACCGTGCTGTCTTGCCACTCGTGCTTGCCAGAGACCCAAGAGGCTCAGTAATGGCGCAGCAATGATTATTGGCATACCGATACCAAAGCCATGGGAAACCCACCAAAACGCTAGGGCGAGAGCAAGCATACCGAAGACACCGAAAATCAGGGAGAGATTTGCGGCTTTTTCGCCAGGGTCCATCTTCCACACGCTCGAAGAGAACTCACTCGCGGGTAGCGGCTGGTCGTCCATACCAGACTGCATGCTACCGCTCCCCTGGTGGGGCTTAGCGTATTCGGGGTTGTTATCGAAGGCTTCATTGTTTTGGGGTAGCTGCGACATCGCATCCACAACCTTTCACATTTAACGTTGGAGAGGTATTACACCCACTAGCCCCTCCCCTGAGTACTAGAGCGAGAGGACATGCAGGCTTCTCGATAGACCGGCATCAGTAGTCTTTAAGGCCAGAAAAGAGAATCGTGAGGAACACGACGAGGGCGCTTAGGAGCAGAAAAATGATCATGCCCACCACGTTGAGTATCATGCCCAGGATGGCATGCATACCGTGCCGTCTCGCCACTCGCGCTTGCCAGATTCCTAGGGAACTCAGTATCAGTGAGAAGGGGATGAAGTACAGCGACGAACGGACACCGGGGATGCACGCAAAGCTGAGGGCACCGAAGAGTAGGGAGAGGTTCGCGGCGAACCGTCCAGTTTCCTGGCTCAAGACATCCTCTGAGAACTCACTCGCGGGTTGTAACTGTCCGCCCGTAGCTACAGTACCGGGGTGCCCGTTACTGTTCTCCTGGTAGGGTTCGCTGTATTCGGGGCTGTTATCGAGAGTTTCGTTGTTTTGGGGTAGTTGCGACATCGCATCCACGACCTTTCAGAATCTACACGCGTTAGTTGAATACCTCAGCCTAGTGCTTCGCAAAAACTTATTTGGCGTTGAACCACGCCCACGCAATCAGTACGTACCCAAGGGCAAGCATGGCGATAGCTGTCCAGCTCAGGATTTGACCCGCAAGAGAAACTACGCCGTAACTATCCGCTTCCTTAGCTTTATGTAGACCAAGGAAACTCAAGATGATGGTGGGGATACCGAAAAACCACGAACCCAACACCAAGATATTGATGAGGCTGAGCACACCGAAAGTGAGTGAAAGTTGGGAGGCTCGCTCCCCTAGATTAGTCGCTGTTTTCCCACCGCTCTGCATCATAGGGGGCTCTTCAATATCAGCACCCTGTTTGTGGCGATGAGGTTTCGAGCGCAGACCAGCTACTGGGTCGGAATACGGGCCAAGGATTGGATCCTGCATCGTTGCATCATAACCTTTCAATACCGGGTGTTAAGCCCACCCTAGACCTTCCCCCACACGGGAACAAGCATGTCAGGACCAATCCGCAAAACATACGGCATATACACAGCAAACCCCGCTCCTCGCATTGAGGAACAGGGCTCTTTGCACACGCCGTTTTGAGTTGCCGGGAGTGTCGTTATATGCCGCCGGTCAGGACAATCAAGAACAATGCGCCGAGGACGGCGAAGGGAAGGGCAAAAATTACACCCGCCCAGCTGAGAATACGACCCGCTAGGGCAGGCACACCGTGCCGATTCGCTACCCGTCCCTGCCAGGCGCCCAGGACGTTCAGCAACGGCGCAACGATAACTATCCGAAGACCACCACTGTCAAAATCATGAACAAACCACCAGCACCCTAGAAAGAAAAACAGGAGGCCGAGGAAGCCAAAGAGTAGGGAGACGTTCGCTGCCTTTTTACCATCTTGTGCCCCTTGCACCTCGGGAGGTAGTTCGCTCGCGCGTTGTTGCCGGTCGCCCATGTCGTCAGCGTCAGACGGCTGGCTGTCGTTCGTCTGGTAGAGCTTGGCATATTCGGGATTTGTAATCAAAAACTTCATTATTTTGGGGCATCATAACCTTTCACATTCCACACACTAGTTAATCACCTCGGCTTGGGCTTTCACCGATGCACCTATCGGCTGGTGTTAAACCACGCCCACAGTGTCCAGACGTTCACGAGCACAAAGCTGACAATGGCCACCCAACTCAGCACGCGACCCGCGGCAGGAATCGCACCGTAGCGATCTGCTTCCTTAGCTTTCCATAGACCAAGAGCACCCAGAGCAACAGAAGGGATACCGAAAAGCCACCAGCCCCATACCGCAACACTGACAAGACTGAGCACTCCGAAGGCAAGTGAGAGTTGGGAGGCTCGTTCCCCCAGACCCCATTCAGAAGGTTCTCTTCTCTTGTTTGGGAGCGGCGTCAGCGGAGGCTGGCTATCAGGGTCGTAGCGGTCATTCGGATTGTAGTCGTCATAGTGTTCGCTCGTGTTTTTATTCTGTTTTAGCCCTTTGTAGCCGAAATTCCGGTCGAAGGGGTTGGGCTCTTGCGGGTAGTAGGACGACATTGTATCCACGACCTTTCAATACCGGGTGTTAAGCCCACCCTAGACTTTCCCTGTCGGGGGAACAAGCATGTCGAGCCCAATCCACGAAACATACGGCATATACACAGCAAAGGCCCCGCTCCTCGCATTGAGGAACGGGGCCTTTGCGTACCCTCCAGTGAAGGCGAAAGCTTTTAGAAGAATGCCAGCATCTGCGCAACATCCACCAGTCTGGAATTGGCTGCGGAATCAGAAAGCGCCAACATAATCGCCAGCAGAAGACTTCCACCGAAAAGCACCAGGAACATGCCACCAATGGCTACGCTAATCCAGCTCATGATGCGACCTGCCGAAGCAGCGGCACCGAAACGCTCAGCCTCATTAGCTTTCATAACGCCGATAGCCCCCAGAATCAGGGAAGGCAGACCAAGCAGCCACCAGCTGAGAGTCACAATACACGCCAGACCGATGATACCCAGCACTGTGGAAGTCTGAGCAGCCTTCTCACCGGCAAGCTGCTCGGGAGTCTTCTGAACAATACCAATAGGAACCATCATGGGCTGACCGTACTGATACTGCTGCTGGTACTGCTGGCCATACGGGTCGTACTGATTCTGACCATACGAGTCTTGACCGTACGAATTCTGACCGTACTGGTCATAGGAATACTGATCGTAGGAGCTCTGCCCGTACTGGCCGTAAGAACCCTGGCCATACTGGCCATACTGGCCGTACTGAGTATTCTGCCCATACTGACTATTCTGGTTGTACTGTTCGTTCAGACGGTTATAGTCCGGGTTGTAGTCGTAGGGGTCTGAACCCCGAGGATTCTGAGACATGGCATCTCACTTTCGTACGGCTGGTGTGTGTTAAACCTAATTCACCCTAACCCATGAATGGAACGGGTACAACTAAGTCCGTTATGCAACCCCGCACAACAGACTTTGATGCGCTGGATACGCGCCTTATCAGGTACGCAAAAGCCCGCGTGCACACGGGGCGCTCGCGGGCTTTCTCAAATCATGAGGCTACTGCAGGTAGCTTCAATCCTAGTACTTTACAAAAATCTTCACCACAATCAGCAAAATAATACCGGCAGCGCCCAAAACAGTACCGGCAATAGCCATACCGCGGTTCTGCAGCTCGGGGTTATTCATAGCCAGACGGCCGGTCACAATAGCTACAGCACCAAGGATGAAACCGAAGACGAACAGGCTCACAATACCGCTCACCAGAGAGACAATCGACAGGGTCTTTGCCTTCTTCGCCTGAGCCTGCTGCTCAGGGGTCTGAACGGGCACACCGTAAGGAGCCTGCTGATTGAACTGAGGTGCCTGCTGGCTAAACTGGGGGTCCTGGTTGAACTGGGGCTGGGGGTTGTTGGGGTTTTCAGACATGATTTCTCATTTCGTTGAGTAAATAAGACACCTCTGGCAACACTGTATGGAAAAATCACACGCCAGAGACGCCCTCTATTTATCGGTCGGACAGTAGCAGTCTATCGAAAATGTGTATGAGCTTCAAAGCCTACAACCCATAGTCCACATCCAGAAGCTCACCCCACCCTATCGCTGAGGTGGGTACAAACGAATTCTTCATTCGAGTACTTACGATGCATCTTGATGCAGAGGAAAGCCGCTGAACGGGCATGCAAAAGCCCGCGTGCGCACGGGGCGCTCGCGGGCCTTCTCTGACCAGTCGCTATGAACGATATTGTCTAAACATGCATCATGACCATAACAAACAGCAGTATCTCAAGGGGCCGAGACAGGATACCGAGCAGCATATTCATAACGCCCAACACAACACCAGCCACACGCATGTGACCGCGGTGGCGTGAAGCAATCGCCATAATCAAACCCGCAAGGCCCAGAACAAAAGAAGCACCCCCGCCCGTCTGATGATTCAGAACAAAAACACTAATCGTGCCAAGAACACCGATAACGACCGAGATCATCGCAATAACCCAACCCACGGTATGTGTGTTCTTCTGTTCGGGAAGAACATACACCGGCTGCACAAACTGCGCAGGATGCACCGCAGGCTGCGCAACCTGCTGGTTATTGAAAGCCGGGTTGTTCACGGAGGAGGGAACGCTCTGAGGAGCCTGGGGCATCTGAGGAACGGTGGTAGTCATGGGAGGGAGCCTTTCTATCTGGACCGCAATGTCGCTTCTACCCTCAAAACTACATCACCTAAATGCCTCAAACACCTAAATTCAGGATATTTAAAGGTTAAACAGCTATATTCACACTCTTCTCGCAGGTAAAGAAATCACGATCGCGAAGAAACTAACACCATCCCACCCACATATATCTCTCCCGCCTCACAAGCCGAATTGACCAAGCGCAAAACAGCCTATATTCTTATAGGGATGCGCTCACGAGCGCACCGTGGAGACGTGCCAGAGCGGCCGAATGGACTTCACTGCTAATGAAGGGTCGGGGTT
>CAUSUH010000010.1:0-81463 GCA_963534775.1 Rothia mucilaginosa
ATCATGAGCCGCCGCGTACTGTTCGGCGGCGCAACCGCCGTCGCTGCTGCCGGCGTACTGAGCGCTTGTGGCTCCTCATCCTCCAAGACTGAGCACAAGGCAAGCGAAACCCCGCTCTACGAAATCAACGAGCAGGACCCCTCGAAGCTCAAGCAGGGCGGTACCCTGAACCTGAGCACCTACTCCCTGGGCCCGGATTTCAACCGCTTCTCCCAGAACGGCTCCAGCACCTCCGTCTCCGAAACTATGGGCATTATTGCCGGTGCGGGCATCTGGCGTAGCACCTACAAGGGCGAAGACGAGCTCGACCCCAACTACTGCCTCGGCTTCGAAGCTAAGGAAGTAGACGGCAAGATTACCGCCGAAGTACGCCTGAACCCCAAGGGAGTCTTCAACGATGGCACCCCCATTGATATCGACGCCCTCAAGGCAACCTGGCAGATTCAGCGTGACCCCGACGGCGAATACAAGATTGGTGCAGCGGGTATCTACGAGTTCATCGAAAGCGTCGAAGCTATCGACGGCGACCGCTACCACGCACGCGTCGTCTTCAAGACTGCACACAACCCCGTCAAGGGTCTGCTCTTCGGCGGAATCCTGCACCCGGCAATGCTCGACGTAAACCTCTTCAACGAAGGCTTCGTGGACAACCCCCACCCCGAGCTCGGTTGCGGCCCCTTCACCCTGGCACCCAACGGCTGGAACTCCTCCGAGAAGACCTTCACCGCAGTCCCCAACGACAAGTGGTGGGGTGAGAAGCCCAAGCTGGACCGCATCGTCGTACGTGAAATGGCAGACCCCGCAGCTCGTGCCGCATACAAGAACGGCGAACTGGACGCGGTGGAAGCACGTACCCTCAGCGCCTACAACGAGATGAAGGACGTTGCAAACTCTGAAATCCGCCGCGGTCACCGCCTCTTCGCTGGTGGCATGAACCTGAACGCACAGCATATCACTGATGCTGCCGTGCGTAAGGCAATCTTCCTGGGTATCGACCGTGGTGCTCTGGCAAAGATTCGCTTCCAGGGTCTGCCCTACGAAGAAGAAGTTCCCGGCTCGATGATGCTGATGGGTTCCTCCCAGTACTACCGTGACAACTACCCGGCACGTAACCCGGAGGAAGCACGCAAGGTCCTGGAGAAGGCAGGCTACACCAAGTCTGGCGACTTCTACGCGAAGGATGGCAAGACCATCACCCTGAAGCTGACCACCTTCGGTGATGACGCCACCACCAAGGGCCAGGCACAGACCTTCATTCAGAGTATGAAGGAAATCGGCATTAACTTCGAGCTCGATTCGCGTGCACAGTCTGAATTCTCGAAGGTTGTCGGTAACCGCGAGTACGACGTGAGCATTTCGGGCTTCGGCCTGAGCTCCGAGCCGACCAGTGCTGCCGAGTACTTCTACCACTCCAAGAACTGGAACGGCGTCGGCACCCCCGAAATTGACGCTATGGTCGACGAGATGGTCACCATCCTCGACGACGCTAAGCGCGCCGAGAAGTGCAACGAAATTGAGAAGAAGCACATGAGCGAGGTTTGCCTCTTCATTCCCTTCCTCAATGGCCCGGACTTCAAGGCATGCCGCCCGAAGCTCGCTAACTACGGTGCGTTCCTCTTCAAGAGCCTCGACTGGTCTTCGGTTGGCTGGATGGCATAAGCCGCAGTTTTAAGCTCCCCGCCCCTATACGTTTTCGCAGTGTCGTATAGGGGTGGGGAGCTTTTTCTTGTGGAGGGTTCAGCGCGCTTTAGCTGCCCCGGCGCTGTGCTTGTAACTTGTAACGACTCTCAAAGAACCGGATGTGACGCGCTTGCGCGCCAATGCGACATAATATTTCATCTTTTAGTTTTCGCACGCGGCTTCCGCGTGATGATGCGGGTTTAGGCGCTGAACCCGTGATTTTTAGACGGTGTATAGTTCTTCCACGGATTGGACTGTGGTCTGCGTCGCTTCTTTTGGGGGTATACTGTGTTTCAACCACAAACAATGTGGGGGCTCTCACAAAGGTGATGGGCGGGAGCTTCGGCGCTCCCGCAAAATCGGCGCACAACACGGTGCGCTTATCAAATAGCACCTGAGCCCTCCGGCATGAGGAGAATACATGACTCATCTACGTATTAATCGCCGTACCCTGCTGACCGGCACCGTTGCCCTGGGTACCGTCGGCCTGCTCGCTGCGTGCGGCGGCGGCTCTGACAAGAAGATCAGCGGTAAGGCTGCATCAAGCACCGAGGAAATCGTCAAGAACCTCGAAATCAACAAGCAGGACCGCTCCTCCCTCAAGCAGGGTGGCGAGTTCCGCGGTAGCGTCTCTGCAGTCGGCCCGAACTTCAACATTCTGACTCAGAGCGGCTACACCACCGAGAACCTCACCGCATTCGGTGGCGCCTGCAACATCCCCTCCGCTATCGGCTTCACCTCCCTGAGCCCTGCTGGCGAATACAGCCTCAACGACGACTATGTCAGCGACTACAAGGCAGAGACCGTTGGCGGCGTGCAGACTATCACCTTCAAGCTCAACTCTAAGGCTGTCTTCAATGACGGCACCCCCGTTGACATTGAGGCAATCCGCGCCGCGTGGACCGTCTATCGCAACCCCGATGACGGCTACAACGTCATCGCCGCTCCCTTCTGGCAGCAGGTAGCGTCCATCGACCCCGTGGATGGCGACAAGACCCGCGTCAAGATCGTCATGTCCAAGCCCCTGTACCCCGCTGAGACCCTCGGCCTGCTCGGTCTGCACCCCGCACTGACCGACAAGGAGCTCTTCAACAACGGCTTCGTGAACAAGCCTATGGATCAGTACTGGTCCGGCCCCTTCAAGATTGGCGAGTGGAACTCTTCGGCTAAGACCCTCACCCTCGTGCCCAACGACAAGTGGTGGGGCGAGAAGCCTCTGCTGGACCGCATTATCTGGCGTGAAATGGGCGACGAAGCAGAGCGCGCAGCGTTCAAGAATGGCGAGCTGGACAGCATTGGCTTTGCTGGCCTGGCAACCTACAATGCTGTCAAGGGTCAGCCCGGTGTCCAGATTCGCTCCGGCCAGAGCGTCGGCGTGATCAACCTGCAGTTTAACCCGACCCGCGTGACCGACACCGCCCTGCGCCGTGCAGTCTTCGCCGCGGTTGACCGCTCCCAGCTGGCTAAGGTCAAGTTTGGCCAGATCAACTGGGAAGAGCCTCTGACCGGCTCCATGATTGCTATGCCCTTCCAGAAGGGCTACCAGGACGCTATGCCCACCAACCCCGGCGCCGAGGCTGCGGCAAAGATCCTGGAAGCAGCAGGCTACTCCAAGAATGGCGACTACTACGCCAAGGACGGTAAGACTGCAGGCTTCTCCATCACCTACTTCGGTTCGGATGCAACCTCCCTGGCTCAGTTCCAGAACCTTGAGCAGCAGCTCAAGGCAGCAGGTATTAAGCTTGAGCAGGACAACCAGCCGCAGTCCCAGTTCAACTCCGTGATGGGCTCTAAGCAGTACGACTGCGCCTTCTCCGGTTGGGGTATTGGTGCTGACCCCGCAGACAGCGTTCAGTACTTCTACACCAGCGAAATCAACGAGGGTGTGGGTGATCCTGAACTGGATAAGTTCATCGCGTCCATTTACGAGAAGGAATCCCGCGATGAGCAGCTGAAGATGGCTGCTGAGGCTGAGAAGCAGCACATGGAGAAGATTGCTATTTACTTCCCCTACGGTAACGGCCCCAGCTATGCAGCTGTGAAGGAGAAGCTGGCTAACTACGGTCCTTCCCTCTTCGCAACCAGCTACTCCGACCCCAAGCGCTGGGTCAATGTGGGTTGGCAGAACTAAAGCCACAGGTTAATTTTCTGGATCCTTATTCGGTAGTTTCTGAATTTTCGGAGGCGCCGGCATAAGGCTTTCGGAAGGGTGAAGTCCCGCGGTATTCCGCCTCAGAGGCGGGGTACTGCGGGACTTTTCTGTGTTTTTGATGGGTGGTTCTGTAGCGGGGTAGTTTCGGGAATTGTCTGAAATATTTTCCCTGAAATGGTGAACTGGGTCATAGTGCGTGGGAAATGTGTGTATACTATTGCCAATGCAAAATGTGCGTGCTGTCACAAAGGTGTGCGGGTTGTGTTCCCCCGCGTACAGCAAAGCAGCATCACACCTAACCAAGGAAAACTAATGACCACTTTCACCCTCAACCGTCGTACCCTGCTCACCGGCACCGTCGCCCTGGGCACCGTTGGCCTGCTCGCAGCCTGTGGCGGTAACTCCTCGAAGAACGAGAACAACGCTCTCTCCGCTGGCGACGACCTCTCCAAGGCAGTCTCCTACAACGAGAAGGACCGCTCCGCCCTCAAGGACGGCGGCGAGCTGCGACTGAGCGCAGACGGCATCGGCCCGAACTTCAACATCCTCAACACCAACGGCTACACCGCGGGTAACCTGAACATTCAGGCGGCCATGAACTCCGCATTCACCGGCGGCTACTACTCCGACTTCCGCGGCGAAGCGCACATGAACGAGGACTACGTCACCGAGTACAAGGCGCAGACCGTTGACGGCGTGCAGACCGTGACCTTCAAGATCAACCCGAAGGCAGTCTTCAACGACGGCACCCCCATCGACATCGCTGCTGTCCGCAGCTACCTGACCATCTACCGCGGCGCAGCAGAGGGCAAGGACTACCAGATCACCCCCTCGCCGCTGTGGGAACAGGTCGCAAGCATCGACGAGGTCGACGGCGACTCCCGCCACGTGAAGGTCACCATGTCCAAGCCCTGGTACCCCATCGAAGGTAGCTTCACCTCCTTCCTGCACCCGGCATACGTCGACGTCGAATTCTTCAACGACGGCATGAACGGCAAGCCCCTGGACAAGTACTGGGCAGGCCCCTTCAAGGTCGGCGAGTGGAACTCCTCCTCCAAGGTCCTCACCGTTGTCCGCAACGACAAGTGGTGGGGCACCAAGCCTCTGCTCGAGCGCATCACCTGGCGTGAAATGAGCTCCCAGGCAGAGCAGGCAGCATTCAAGAACAACGAGATTGACTACGCTGACGCAAGCACCCTCAGCTCCTACAACGAGCTCTCCAGCGTCAGCAACATCGACATCCGCAAGGGTAGCGCACTGGCCGTGGGTAACTACGAAATCAACCCCGAGAAGATGCCCCTGCCCGTACGCCGCGCATTCGTTGCAGCACTGAACCGCGAGCAGCTGCTCAAGCTGCGCTACGAGAAGCTCGGCTGGAAGGAACCCCTGCCCGGCTCCATGTGCATGCTGCCCATGCAGGAAGGCTACCATGACAACTACCCGACCAAGCTCGGCAAGGACGTAGCCACCAAGATCCTCGAAGACGCAGGCTACACCAAGAACGGCGACTACTACGAGAAGGACGGCACTAAGGCTTCCTACTCGGTGACCACCTTCGGTACCGACCCGGTCGTCAGCTCCACCGCCCAGTTCCTCGTCCAGCAGATGAAGGAAATTGGCATTGAGCTGAGCATCGACAACCACGGTGCATCCGAAATGGCAAGCATCATCTCCGCGAAGAACTTCACCATCAAGAGCGGCGGCTACGGCATCACCACCTCCCCGGTGGATGCAGCGAACTACTTCTACATCTCCGAGACCAACAACGGTCACGGTAAGGACCTGGACTCGCTGGCAGCAACCATGATGTCCACCGAGGACCCGAAGGAACAGCTCAAGATCATGAACGAGCTGGAGAAGCGCCACCTGGACGAGGTCGCAATCTACGTCCCGACCAACAACGGTCCCAACTTCAAGGCATGCCGTAAGGGTCTGGCGAACTACGGCCCCATGCTCTTCGGTCTGCCCTACTACAACCCGAACGTATGGATCAACGTCGGTTGGGAGAAGCAAAACTAAGCGTTGAGCACCGCTCACACACTCCATAAGGGGTAAAAGCGCTACAGCGGCGTGTTACAAAAGGATTAAAACCTTCTGTAGCATGCCGCTTTTCCATACCCTAGAGAGTAGCAAGGATATACTTAAAAACAAATGTGGGCATTCTGCCCACCCCGGCAGAGACTGTCCTCCCGCCGGGTTGGAGCGCTGGCTACGCACCGTTCGCGTACCGCCTCCACAACACTGCGAATACTCTAGGAGAAATTCCATGAAGAGCATGTCTGTCTCTCGCCGTACCCTCCTGACCGGCACCGTTGCCCTCGGCACCGTTGGTCTGCTGGCTGCCTGTGGCGGCTCGAAGGAAAAGGTTGGCGGTAGCGCCGCTAACAACGCTGAAGACATTCTGAAGAACCTTCAGATCAACAAGCAGGACCGTTCCTCCCTCAAGCAGGGTGGCACCCTGACCCTCGCGGCTACCGCCCTGGGCCCGAACTTCAACCTGCAGACCCAGAGCGGCTACACCTCCAGCAACCTGGACGCACTGGCACCCTGCAACATTCCCGCCGTGATGGGCTTCTACACCATGAGCCCCGACGGTGAAGGCACCCTCAACCCCGAGTTCTGCACCGAGCACAAGACCGAGACCGTCGATGGCGTGCAGACCGCGACCTTCAAGATCAACCCCAAGGCTGCCTTCAATGACGGCACCCCCATGGACGTGAACGCTGTTCGCGCCGTGTGGAAGGTCTACCGCGCAACCACCGACAACCCCTACCACATCACCGACAACACCATGTGGCAGCAGGTTGAGAGCATCGAGGCTGTGGACGGCGACAACTTCCACGTCAAGGTCACCATGAAGGCTCCGTATTACCCCTCCGAGGGTCTGTGCGCCTTCGCAATCCACCCCGCACTGGAAGACGTCAACCTCTTCAACGAAGGCTTCGTTGACAAGCCCCTCGACCAGTACTGGGCTGGCCCCTTCAAGGTTGGCGAGTGGAACTCCTCCCAGAAGGTGCTCACCCTGGTCAAGAACGACAAGTGGTGGGGCGAGAAGCCGATCCTGGACCGCATCATCTGGCGTCAGATGGACTCCGAAGCAATCCGTGCAAGCTTCAAGAACGGCGAACTGGACGCCTTCACCTTCGTGGGTGCAACCAGCTACAACGCTGTGAAGGGCCAGGCTGGCACCGAGATTCGCCAGAGCCAGAACACCAACGTCAACATCATTCAGCTGAACCCCAAGCGCATCGAGGATCTGGCACTGCGCCGCGCAATCCTTGCTTCTGTGGACCGCGAGCAGATCGCTAAGGCATACTTCTCGCAGCTCGGCTGGACCGAGCCGCTGCCCGGCTCCATCATCGCAATGCCGTTCCAGAAGGGTTACCAGAACAACTACGCTGGTGACACCGGTGCACAGGCAGCCGCTAAGATCCTGGAGGCCGCAGGCTACTCCAAGTCCGGCGACTACTACGCTAAGAACGGCAAGGTTGCTGGCTTCGCTCTGACCTCCTTCGGTTCCGAGGCTGTCTACCAGGCGGTCTACCAGATTCTGGAGCAGCAGCTGAAGTCCGCAGGTATCCGCCTGAGCGCTGACAACCAGCCGCAGTCGAACTCCAACTCCGTGCTCGGCCAGAAGAGCTACGAAGCAATCTTCACCGGTTGGGGCGTTCTGCCCGACCTGGCTTCCTCGGCACCCTACTTCTTCACCACCGAGGTGTTCGGAGTCGGTGACCCCGAAGTTGATAAGCTCATCGAGAAGCTGCAGAACACCGAGAAGGAAGACGAGCGCATCAAGATCGCTAACGAGGCGGAGAAGCTCTACTACGAGAAGGTCGCAGTGTACCTGCCCTACGCAAACGGCCCGATGTACGCCGCTGTGAAGGCAAAGGTCGCGAACTACGGTCCGTCCCTGTTCAAGCAGAGCTACACCAGCGCTGACTACTGGGTCAACGTTGGCTGGCAGGAATAGAGTAGGCGAAAGTAATACCGCTTTCGGTAATGCTTTAGCCGTCCTATAGGACTCGAAATCCCGGGTACTCTCATACGAGAGTGCCCGGGATTTTGCTGTGTCCTCTAAGTTTCTGCGCCCTCTAAGTTTTTGTGTCCTCTAGCGGGATATGTAATTACAAAAAACGAGGGGGAGGGGAGCGCCGCCCTAACCGGTTGCTACCACTCGCCCAGGTACAGGGCGCGCTCCTGCAGGTACCTTAGCAGGTTCGGGTTCTGCCGCAGGTAGAAGATGCGGTAAATGCCGCCTCCAGCGACGATAAAAGCCAGCGGGAAACCCAAAATCACGAGCACACGGCTCATATTGGCGGACAGATCAAAAGGATCACCGCTGGTCGCCACCAACACAATCCACAGAGAATAGCCCACGCAGGCCAGCACAGTACCCCACATGCCGCGCACCAGCCAACTCACCAGAGTCACCGCAATGACCCACGCCAGAGCCAAGGTGAACTGGTGCCGCTCCGCCTGAGCCCAAGGGAGCGCCCCCACATAAATAATTGCGGGGATACCCAGGTACCCGGGGATATTCAGCGAAGCAAGAATGTTCATACAAAAATAGCCCAAGAAAATAGCGCTCAACGACGAGGACAGGAACAGGTGCAGGGGAATCATGCCGTCGCCGCTATAGGCTGCGGTGGGGCCCGCGTACACGGTTTCAAACATGAGGGTCAGCGGAGTCATCATGTACTCAATCCAGACGACTAGCGCAAAGGCGCCGAAAATACCGAGAGTTTGCATGAGTGCAATCAACCGTGAACGCGCATCGTGAGGAATCGTGAAGCTCTGGCCCTTCGCCTTGACGCCGCAGAGGTGAACGACAGCCACCATTGCCGCGATGCACAACACCCAGCGCAAGAGGAGCCCCGGCAACTCAGGAAGACCCCCATAAGCCCCCGTAGCGGGGTCACCCCAGGCTCCGGGGAGCAGAGTAATGGCATGGGTGCCTTCGGGGAGGTGGGCGGAGGAAGCAAGTCGGTGCGGCTCGTAGATAACCCACCACAGAAGGCACGCTGGAACCAGTGCAGAAAGCTTACGCAACAGAACCGGGAACGGCGCGGACTCGTAGACGAGCGCCTCAAGATTGAGCTGGCGCATTAGGCGCCGAAAAGGAGAAAGAGCGCGTAACTCTTCTTGCTGCTCTTCCCACAGCCTAGTATCAGAAGACATCGTCCTAGTAGCAGAAGACATCATCGTACTCCCTATCACTTGAGAACTTCCTTGTTGAGCTTATTCTCACATTAGCAGAAATACCCCCCCCGGCTAGTGCATGCGCCCCAGCAAACCCTGCCTAAAGAATCAGTGCCCAAAGAAACAGCGCATAAGGAAGCAGGGCATAAGGAAAGGGGCCCCACCATTGTGGTGGGGCCCCTCAGAGCCTAGAAAGCGAACTACTTAGTGGTCACCTTCAGGACAGTGCTCAGGTTCTGGTGAGCAACGCCCGGCAGACCCTTAACCTCAGCAAACTTGCGGGTGTTGGTCACGATCACCGGGGTGATCAGCGGGTAACCCGCCTCCTTGATAACCTCAGGATCGAACTCAATCAGAGCGTCGCCAGCAGCAACAACGTCGCCCTTAGCAACCTTCACGCTGAAGCCCTTACCGTCCAGGTTCACGGTATCCAGACCAACGTGAATCAGCAGCTCAATGCCGTTCTCCAGCTTCAGACCAACAGCGTGGCCCGAGGGGTAGGTTGCCGCAACCTTACCGGCAGCGGGAGCAACCACGGTGGTACCGGTCGGCTCAATAGCCACACCCTCGCCCAGCTTGCCTGCAGCGAAAATCGGGTCCGGAACATCAGACAGAGCAACAGCAGTACCCTCAATCGGGGAGTGCAGCTCAATGATCTCACCAGCGGAAGCAGAGGGTGCAGCAGCCTCAGCAGCAACAGCGGTAGTCGCAGCAGCAGCCGGAGCAGCCTTAGCAGCAACAGCCTCAGCCTTGGGAGCGGACTCCTCAGCAGCCTCAGCCGCGCGCTGAGCAGCATGCTTCACAGCATCAGCCTTCGACTCGTAACCGAACAGCAGAATACCGGTCATAGCGCCGAAGAACGCAATAGCCAGACCAATCACGTACAGGTGAGAAGGCTGCATCGCCGGAATCGACAGCAGCGAAGTGAACGCGAACGCGTAGGACTTAACGCCCAGGAAGGAAATGGTAGCGCCACCAATAACAGCGGGAACCAGAATAATCGGAATCACGCGCTTGTAACGCAGCACAACACCGTACAGGGACGGCTCAGAAATACCACCGAGCAGACCGGACATCGACGCACCAACAGCGGTCTGGCGCAGCTCACGGTCGTGCTTAGCCTTAATAGCCACACCGGTCACAACACCGAACACAGCGAAGTTGTAAGCACCCATCGGGGACTGAATGAAGTCAGTACCCATGGTCTGCAGGTTGTTAATCATGACAGCGTTCAGCGGCCAGTGCAGACCCAGCGGAACCATGAACAGGTACAGGCCAGCAATCAGAGCACCAACCAGAGCCGGAGCCTGGTCGTTAACCATCTTCAGGAAGTCAGAGATGCCCATAGCAACACCGATACCGATGGGGCCAACCAGGAACGCGGTCACCGGAACCAGAACGATGACCGAAATCATCGGCACGAACACCATCTGCAGCATCGAAGGAATAACCTTCTTCAGGAAGCGCTCAAACGGAGCCAGCAGAGCAACAGCCAGCAGCGGGGGGAAGACCTGGCCGGTGTAGCTGAATGCGTACAGCGGCAGATCCAGGCCGAAGAACGGAACATTCAGAATCTTGGTGGCGGGGTCAGCCAGAGCGGTCAGATCGGTGAAGGTACCGGTCATCAGCGCAGCGGGGATAGCCGCACCAACCCACATGTTCGCGCCCAGACGCTTAGCAGCGGTAGCGCCCAGCATGATGGGCATGAAGTTCAGAACCGACAGCGAAGCAGCCTTCAGGATGTACCAGAAAGCGAACTGCTGCATCCACTGGGTGTTCAGGGCCTTAGCAGCCTCCGGGTCAGCCACACGAGCACCGTTAATGATGTCGATGTTCACGCTCTGACCGGTCAAGTCAGTGTACTGGCCGAAGAAGCCCAGCTGCTGCAGGAACACAATCAGGGTCAGAATCATCGAGGTACCCAGAAGTGCCCACAGCAGAGGACGGAAGGAGTCAGACAGAACGTCGAAGACGTTGGTAAGCCAGCCGGACTTCTTACCCTCAGCCTCAACCTTGGTGTCGCCCTCAGCGTGGCCGGACATAGAAGGCAGAGCGTTGATCTCGTTGTACACAGCCTCAACGCGCTCGCCCAGAACAACCTGAGTCTGGCCGGACTGCTCAATCACAGAGAGAACGCCGGGCAGAGCCTCAATCTTCTTGTTCTGCACTGCATCGTTGGACACAGGAGTGACACGAAGGCGGGTTGCACAGTGAGTAATGTGCGCGATGTTCTCGGGGCCACCCAGGCCGTCAAGAATCTTCTCGCCAAGTTCGCGGTTATTCACGATACTTCCTTAGATATGCGGTCAATGTCTATACGGTTGTTGCCGGAGGCTGTGCCTACCTGACGCTGCGGTAGCCGAAAAGCCCCGGAAAACGCGTCCAGAAAAACACAAAAGACCCGAGTCTCTCGACCACCGGAAGCACTACACTCGTGCCCACTATGGAGCTTCGGTACAGCAAATAGAGGGGATTCTCGGCAGGTACATACTGCCGTCCCATACGGTGTTGAGTAACTCAGGTCTTGCCTGCCAAACCAGTAACAACCCTGAAGAAGGTTTCCCTTCTCAAATAGTTCCCTGTAACTCTAAGGGTTTTCCCAGGTTAAGAGCAAGGTGAGAGGCAAAAGCTATCAGAAGCTGTTAAATGTTTCATCCAAGTGATAGCTGAGATACGCTCTCAGCACCGCGTGTAGGGAGCCTCCCGGTAGGACTTCGGCAGGACTTTGGTGTGCCCCGGTACACTCCAACACGCACTGAAACACCCCGACACGCACCGGACGGGGAGCTTTCCGAAGACGCGAAAGGGCCCCGCATCCACAGGATACGGGGCCCACACGCTACCGAAGCAGCTACCCTCCGACTAACTACTTCTTAACCGGTTCTTAACCGGCTACTTCTTAGCCGGGAAGAAATTCAGCGGAGCAACCTCCAGCTCAGGGTAATGACGCTTCTGCCAGCGGCGGTTACGATGCGCATTCACCTCAATCAGCGTGGCACCCAGAGCACCAGCGCCCAGAGCCGTCCACAGCAGGTGCGGAAGCACAGTAACGAACTGGTGGTACTCCACCAGAACCGGCACGAACAGCGCCGCGAAGAACACCGCCAACAACGCACCAAACAGCAGAATGCGAGCACGGTTGAACGGGCGAGCCACCGCAGCCAAGTTCCACAGACCCATCATCACCAAAGTAATGAACGAAGCCGTCTGAATCTGACGGATATCCTCAACGCCCATGCCGCGAGCCGTGAACGTCACCGCCAACAGCATCGCAACCACGATAATCGAGTTCGGAACCGTGTAATTCAGCACGCGGCGCAAGAAGCCCGGCACGTAACGGCGCGAATTCGGTAGCAGGGTCAACGCGAAGGACGACGCACCCACAATCAAGAAGTCCGCAGTCGAGTACTGACGCGGCAAGAACGGGAAGGTCAAACCAAAGAGGCTGAACAGAACACCCAGAAGAATCGCGAAACCAGTCTTCGTCAAGAACAGGTTCGCCACCATCTCAATGTTCGTAATGACCTGACGGCCCTGCTCCAGCGCAGCCGGCAGAGACGAGAACTTACCATCCAGCAGAACCAGGCGAGAAACAGCCTTCGTCGCCGGAGCAGCGTTACCCATCGCAATACCCAAGCTTGCATGCTTAAGCGCCAAAGCATCGTTAATGCCGTCACCGGTCATCGCCACCACATGGCCGCGCTCCTTCAGAGCAATCACCATGTTCTTCTTCTGCTCGGGCGACACGCGACCGAAAATATTGTGAGTAGCCGCAGCCTCAGCGAGCTCCGGACCGTCCTCAGGCAGAGTCGATGCATCAACCGCGCCTGCAGAAGTATCCATACCCGCAGTCTTCGCAGCCGCAGCCACAGTGAACGGGTTATCACCCGAGAAGACCTTCAAAGTCACGCCCTGACGGTGGAAATACTCAACAATCTGAGGCGCATCCGCACGCACATTCTCACGGAAAATCACGAACAGAACCGGGGTAGCATCCGACGGGATCTTCTGAATCGGCTCATCCTTCTCATTGCGAACCACCGCAGAAGCATGCGCCAAAACCATCGTGCGCAGACCCAGCGCCGCCAGCTCAGCGGCACGCTCACGCTCAGCGGTACCCTTGGCGAGAAGCGCCTCCGGTGCGCCCAGAAGCCACGCACCCGAATCCTTAAACTCAATCGCGCTAAAACGCAGAGCCGAGGAGAACGGCACAATACCGCTCACCGACGCCGAGGAGTTATCCGGGAAACCACCGGTCAGAGCCGCAGCGGTCGGGTTCGCGTTCTCATCGTGACCAAACCACGCCAGCGCCTCATTCCAGCCGGCAGGCAGAGAAGCACGCCAGGAAGTGTGCTCGGCAGAGTCAGCATCGGGGCCCTCGGCCTCAGCAACGGTATCCAGCGGGCGCACCGAATCAAAAATCACGCCACCCTCAGTCAGGGTGCCGGTCTTATCAAAGCAGACCACATCCACACGAGCCAGAACCTCAACCGCAGGCTGTTCCTGCACCAGGATGTTGTGCTTACGACCCAGCGCCACAGCCGCCGCCGCAAACGCCAGGGTAGTCATCAGCGCCAGACCCTGCGGAATCATCGAAGCAACCGAAGACACCACAGCAATAGAAACCTGCTCCCACAGGTGGTTCTGCTGCACGGTCTCCAGGCCACCAGCCGCCTGAATCTGACCCCACGACACCACAGGAATAATGACCGCAAGACCCACCGTAATCCAGCGGACCACACGGTTCAGCGCATCACGCAGCTCAGACTGAATACGCGAGAACTGGCGCGCCTCATCAGAAATCTTGCTTGCACGAGAATTCGCACCCACATGAGACAGCAGGACGCGGCCGGTACCACCCAGCACACTCGACGCCGACAGCACCATATCGCCGGGACGCTTAGCAATCGGGTCGTTCTCACCGGTCAGCAGGGACTCATCCAGCTCCAAAGAATCGGAGGTGAGCACAATAGCGTCCGCGGGAACCTGATCGCCGCGCTTGAGGATGACAACGTCACCCTCAACCAGCTGCTCCATCGGAACCTCAACGCTCTTACCGTCACGCACGGCAGTAGCGGGGGAACGATCCAGCAGGGAGATGCGGTCCAGCTCAAGCTTCGCCTTGTACTCCTGCACAAAACCAATCACCACGTTAGCAATCACGGCTCCCAGGAAGAGCAAATCAGCCCAACGCTGGTACGCAATCACCACGGCGCCACAGGCACCCAACACAAAGTTGAAGACCGTGAACAGGTGCGCACGCATAATGCTCCACAGCGTGCGAGAAGACTTATTGTTCTGGGTATTGACCCTACCCTCAGCAGTCAGGCGAGCAACATCATCGCTGCTCAAACCGTGCTGGGCAATATCGAAAGATCCGCTATGCGGTGTTTCAGAATATTCGGGAATGTAGCCGGCAACGGCAGACGCTGCCGTTTTCTGCTGAGGATCCATGCAGGGGTCTCTTTCTCGAATGGATGGAATACTGAACTGAATAGAGTTCAGTATTGCGGACACTACCTTTCAGTGTATCCGTGTAGAAGGGGATAAAGATAATCTCCGCCCTGGAATGAGCTGATATTTCAGTCATTCCAGAGCGGAGATTTAATATATGCGAATACTGGCATATTTTGAGGTGGAAAGTGTATGCGGGATAGTTCGCTAACGCCCCATAGAATCAGCGCGCTAGCAGAGTTAGCGCTCCGGCAGAATCAACAAACGATTCGTCACCGGATGCCTCAACACCTCAATCGGATGCTGATACACCTCAGACAACAACTCCGCCGAACACACCTGCTCAGGGGTGCCCGAAGCTACCACCTCGCCACTACGCAACAACACCATACGGTCAGAATACGCAGCCGCCACATCCAGGTCATGAAGCACCGTCAACACCGCCGCACCCTCAGCAGCCAACTCACGGCTCACCCGCAACGTCTGCTCCTGATGCGTAATGTCCAAGGCCGCAGTCGGCTCATCCAAAAGAATCAGCGGAGTCTGCTGAGCAAACACACGCGCCAAATGCGCGCGGCCACTCTCACCACCGGACAGAGTCGTAATATCGCGATCCGACAAATGAGTCACCGAGGTACGCTCCATCATCGAAGCGACCACGGCATCATCCTCTTCCGCGCGCTCCGTGCCCTTCCACGGGGTGCGGCCCATCTGAACCACCTCATGCACCGTGTACGAAAACGCCACATTCAACTTCTGCAGCAGCATCGCACGCTGACGCGCCATCTGGCGGGCAGGAATCGAACCCAGAGGGGTGCCATCCAGCAGAATCTCACCGCTACTCGGGGCAATATCACCGGCAATCACACCCAATAGAGTCGACTTACCGGCACCATTGGGACCAATTAGCGACACAACCTCGCCCGCAGAAACCGACAGAGACACATCATTCAGAATCTGACGCCCACCAGCGTTAAAAGACACGCCAGAAAGGCTCAACAACTCACTCACGAAGCACCTCCGCCCTGGCCCAGGGAACGACGCAACAACACAAAGAACGTCGGGCCGCCCACCAAAGCCGTAAAAATACCAATCGGCAAATCAGCAAAAGGCACCAGCGTACGCGCACCCAAATCAGACAGCGCAATCAACAAGGCACCACCCAACGCCGAAGCCGGCAACAACACACGATTCGACGGACCCAAAATCATGCGCAACAGGTGCGGAATAATCAGGCCAATAAATGCAATAATGCCCGCATACGCCACCGCAGCACCGGTCAACAGAGCCGTCGCCGCAATAGACACCGCACGTAGGCGCTCCACGTTCACACCCGAATGCTGCGCCGCGCGCTCACCCAACGCCAGAACATCCAGCGAAGAAGCCATCACGAAACACGCCACCAAGCCGATGAGAATAACCGGCCACACGCTCGCCACGGCCTTCCACGTGGCGCCGTTCAGCGAACCCATCTGCCAGAACACAATCTGATCGCGGCTCGTCGTATCAGCGATAAACATGAGGAACGCGATAATCGCATTCGCCACTGCGGTCACCGCAATACCCGTCAAAATCATCGACAGGACCTTCGCACGCCCCGAAGAACGCGACAGGAAATACACCAGCGCAGTAGCCGCCAACGCGCCCACAAACGCGAACGCAGGAGTCGTGAAAATGCCGAAGAACTGCAGGTTCAACACAATCGACAAACACGCGCCAACCGCCGCACCCGAGGAAACGCCAATCACGCCCGGCTCAGCCAGCGGGTTGCCGAACACTGACTGCATCACCGCACCGGAAGTGCCCAACGCGGCACCCACCAGCACGCCCAACAGCACACGCGGGAAACGGATATTCCACAGGGTGCTATCTGCCAGCTGCATCGCAGGGTTCTCCGGGGCAAGACCCAGATGGCGGCCCACAGAAGCAACCACCTGATCAATCGGGATGTTGTACTGACCCAAACCTGCAGACAGCACCATCACGGCGCACAGCGCCACCGCCAAAAACGTAAAGGTCAGACCGGCACGACGCCGACGCGACGCACGGTAATCCTTCGCGCCCGCCGCACTCTTCACGGCTGCCACTACTGGGCTCCCGCAGGAGTCGAGTACGCAGCCTTAGCCAGCGACAAAAGCACCGCCGGAGTATTCGGGCCGTAGGACAGAATCTGACCGTCACCCATATCAATAATGCGCTTATTCTTACCGGCAGTCGTCTCACCCACACCCGGGCGAGCCAAGAAACCATCCAAACCGCCGGTGGACTTAATGCCGCCGCTCATGGTCAGAATGACGTCCGGGTTCAGCTTTACCAGCGCCTCGCTGGTCGCCGGAATAATGTTCGTCGCGTTCTGCTCAGACGCCACATCCTTGCCGCCAATAGCCTGAATCAAATCATCAGCGCCAGAGCCCTTACCGAGCACGAAGAACACGCCAGCGGTACCGCGCACGTACAGGAACGCGAACGACACCTGCTGTGCACCCTTCGGGGCAACGTCCTTGAGTACCTGCAGGGCATAATCCAGGTCCTTCTGCACGCGGGCTGCAACCTGCTCGCCCGCCTCCGGAACGCCCAGCGCCTGCGCCACAGCCTTGAGCTGCGGAATGATCTTATCCATACGACGTTCATGATCGAAGACCACAACGGTCACGCCCGCTGCGCGCAACTGGTCCACAATCTCAATCGGGCCGTTGCTCTTATCCCACAACACCAGATCAGGGGAGGTCGCCAGAATCGCCTCAGCGTTCAGATCGTGACCGTTCTGAGTCACCAGCGGAAGATGAGCCAGCGACTGCTCCGTCGAGGAGGTGACACGACCCACCAGGCGGCCGCCCAGACCCAGCGCAATCATCTGCTGAGCCAGAGTGCCGTACAGATCCAGCGCCAGCACACGATCAGCGGACTTAACGGTCACCTCGGTGCCGTTGAAATCCTTGAACGTCACCGGGAAAGCCGGAGTGGGGGTGTCGACCATCGGCTGAATTTCGGGGGTGTCCGCGGCGCTGTTGGGGCCGCGCAGAGCCTTCTGATCAGGGGCAATAGAAGAACGCAGCTGATCCGCCAGGTTCTCCAAAACGGTGCGGGTGCTCTGCTCATCCACCACAGCCTGCGAAGTACTTGAAGAAGCAGCCGGGTTCTGAGTACCCACACCGCAAGAGCTCAGCAGGAACGCGGAAGTGATGGAGAACGCCGCATACTTCATTGCATCGCGGCGGTTCAGGGCAGAAGAAGAAAGAGAAGAAAACATCGTCGTCTCACAGAGAAAAAGGGAGCTAGAAAAACTGGGGTAGGCGCCGGGGCAAAACCTGGCACCTGAAACGGGGGCGCAGTGAAAATCTGCACCCCCGCACGGACCGTGTCGGCTCACCGGTGAACCTCATAGTTGAGTCTCACGGGCGAACCGACAGTGTGGGCATCCTCGTGAGGTGCCGTTATGCCTTCTTGCGGCGGCGAGTGTACACGACGGTACCCGCACCGGCTGCAACAGCGATGAAACCTGCAACCAGGGTGCCCTCAACACCGGAGGCACCGGTGGACGCCAGAGGCTTGCCGGTGACCGGGTCGCAACCCTCACCCTCGTAGACGGTCTCGGTCACGGTCTTGGTGGTGGTCTTCGCGCCGTTGATCGCCGCGGAGAAGCTCAGCGGAGCCATGTCCTTACCGGCCTCGTAGAAGCCAGCGAACGCCTTCGCGCCCTCAGCGGTCAGGGTGGTTGCCGCACCGTTGACGCTCACAGCGTCAGCGGAGCTCTGCAGACCCGAAAGGTCCACCTTCAGCAGCGCCACCTCACCGTAGCTAGTTGCCTTGCCGGAGGGGTCATTGCTGGTCATGGTCGCGTAGAGAGTACCGGAATTGCCGTTAATCTCAAGGCGCGGGTTCGCAATGGTGGTGTCCAGAATGCCGTGGTGACCGGTGAAACGAACCGAACCGCTGAAGGAGATGGAACCCTTACCATTCTTGAAGGTGCCGGTGCCGTTAGACCAGTTGAACGCATCCGAAGAGTAGGAAGTGCCGTTCAGCTCCCAGCTGCCGTTCGCGATGCCGCCGCGCACGTAGTTGCGGAAGGAATCACGCACGCCCCAGCCCAGGTTTGCGCTCTTAATGGTGCCGTCGGATGCGCCCTGCTCCTGCACCTCGCGGGTGCGGGTGACGGGTACGCAGACCGGCTGTGCCGGGTTGTTGCTGACAGAACCGTTAGAAACGCTGCCGGAGGTGCCTGCCGAACCGTTAGAACCGGAGCCGTTAGCGCCGGAGTTCGAGGAACCCTCGTTAGAAGAGCCGTTCTCAGAACCCTTGTTATCGGAGGCGCCGCCCTCGGAGGACTTGTTCTCAGAGATGCGGGGAACCTCAACGGTGTTCTCCGCGGTCTGCTCGCTGAGCTTTACGGAGAAGCTCAGCGGTGCCATAGCGTTGTCGGCACCGCGGTACTGGCCCGCGAAGAGCACAGTGGAACCTTCATCGGTGAGGGTGACTGCTGCGTTCTGTGCCGAGAAGACGCCGTCCTTCACGCTCGCGCCGGAGAGGTCCACCTCAGCGATTGCCAGGCCGGTCTTGGAAACGGACTTGCCGTCGCGGGTCAGTGCGTCCACGTCAGCGACCAGGGTGCCCTTGCCGTTGACGACGACCAGGCGCATGTTCTTGATGGTGCTCTTGAGCTGACCGTTGTGGCCGGTGAACTCTGCGGTGCCCGCAAAGTTGATCTGACCGGTCTTCGTCTCGGGGTTGTACACGCCGGATGCCTGAGTGTACTTGAAGCCGCCAGCCGGGGTCTTCTCCATACCCTCAACGTTCACGGAGCCGTGCGCGAAGCCAGTCAGGTACTTCAGGAAGGACTCACGGATATCCCAGCTGAGGGTGCCGGACTCGACGACGTTGCCGGTGACCTTCTCGTCACGCTTGGGCTCGGTGGTTGCGGCAGGGGAGGAGGGCGCCGCGGAGGTGGGTGCTGCGCTCGGCGCAGCAGAAGTGGGCTCTGCAGGCTTGGGTGCTGCAGAAGTGGGGTCGGCGGGCTTGGGTGCCTCGCTGGTCGGCGCGGAGGAGGGTTCGCTGCTGGGCTCTGCTGTAGGCGCAGCGGTCGGCTCGTTGCTGGGCTCAGGGCTCGGCGCGGGTGCTTCCTTGGTCACGATGGTTGCGGAGAAGCTGAGCGCATCCAGCTCCTGACCTGCCTTGTAGAAGCCCGCGAAGGCGCCGGTTGCCTCTTCGGAAAGCTTGACGCGGGTGCCATTTTCCTCGTCAACGCTGGGCAGGGTGATGGTGTTACCCTCAACCTTCAGACCGGAGGCGTTGAAAGTGCCGATGGTCATGTTCTTGGTCTCGACCAGGTCATTCGGGGTGGTGTTGCCGTTGTAGGGGCGCGACTGAACGTTGGCGCGCACGGTGCCCACGCCGTCCTTAATGGTGACGGAGAGGTCGGAGATGATGACTTCCAGCAGGCCGTGGTGTGCGGTGTAGTGAATCGAGGAGCCGGTGAAGGTGACGGAGTATTCGCCGTTGGCTACGGTGCCTTCGGCGGAGGTGAAGTGGTAGGAGCCGTCTTCGTTGGTGGTGACGCCGGTCAGTTTCTGGGAGCCCTGGGAGAAGGGACCGTTGATGTAGGAGCGGAAGGACTTCTTCAGGCCCCAGTTGACGGTGACGTCCTGCAGGCTCTGCTCTGAGGCTGCGGTTACCTCACCGGCGCTGATGTGGGAGTTGGTTTCAGCTGCGAAGGCCGCGGGTACGCCGGCGACGCCGCTGAGACCGATGGTTGCTGAAGCCAAGAACGCCCAGGTGCGCTTGGTGAGAGAGGGGGTAGACATTCGGTGTCTCCTTGAATTTTGTGATTGTGGTGTTCGTATCAAGTCTAGCCTTATTAGCTTATGTTTGTGTAACTTAATGCCTAGGGTGACTTGTGCCTGAGGTATACCTTAGCAAAAGTTTTTGAAAACTATTGCCAAAACCGGTTTTTGGTGACAATATGTCATTGTCAGGTTTTAGTGACATCGTGTCACCAAAACATTTATTGTTCACCCACAACCCACTTTAGGAACTCACAATGACCGTGACCGCCCCCGAAACCACCCAGGAACGCTTCTCCGCACGCCTGAAGGAAAGCACCAAGCACGTCCACGACAACGCCGAACACTCCACCTTCATGGAAGACCTCATGGGCGGCTCCCTCAACACCGAGGCATACCTGCGCCTCATCAACCAGTACGTGCACATCTACGAAGCACTCGAAGCAGTCTCCGAACACTACCGCGCAGAACCCAACCCCATCACCGAACCCTTCACCCACCCCGGCCTCGACCGCGCAGAATACATCCGCGCAGACATCCGCGCACTCGGCCAGGACGGCGACATCGACGAGCCCCTGCCCGCAACCACAGAATACGTAGAGCGCATCCGCGCCACCGTCAACTCCCCCGAACGCTACCTCGCACACCACTACCTGCGCTACCTTGGCGACCTCTCCGGCGGCCAAGCAGTCGCAGCGCTGGTCAGCCGCCACTACGGCATCCCCGCCGAAGCACTAAGCATGTACCGATTTACCGAACTGCCCAAGCCCAAGGTCTTCAAGGACGGCTACCGCGAACTGCTCGACAATGCACCCATGACCGATGAACAGCGCGAAGCCCTTATCGACGAATGCATCGAAGGCTTCCGCATCAACGCCTCCCTGTTCGCGCAGCTGGGCCGCGAGGTCGCTGAGGCGTAAACCTGAACGCCTAAACGTCTAGTGCATAAGTTCGCGGGCTTATGCCCGCGGGCATAACAAAAGGGGCGGATGCTTTCACAAGCATCCGCCCCTTTCGGCGTTCGTCTCAAACTAGTCGAAGACTAGCCCTTCGCAACCTCACCGAAGTAAGAAGCGAGAGTACCCTCGTGAGCTGCACGCAACTCATCCAGGTCAATGGAAACCTCATCCTGGAAGTCCAGAGCGTTCGACTCAGCATCCACCACACCAATACGTGCGAAGGGGAACTGGCGAGCGGTGCACATATCCTTGAAGCGCACCTCCTCAGAACGCGGAACCGAAACCACAACGCGGCCCAGGGACTCCGAGAACAGCAGGGTGAACAAATCCAGGCCGTCACGCTCAGCAACCTCTCCCAGACCAATGCGGGCACCGGTGTTGAAACGCAGGCAAGCCTCCGACAGAGCCGCAGCCAGACCACCAGCAGACACGTCATGAGCGGCATCAATCATGCCGTCACGAGACATGTTCACCAGCATGTCACCCAGCTGACGCTCCAGAGCCAGATCAACCTTCGGCGGCTGACCGCCCAGGTGACCCTTGAAACGAGCCCACTCGGAGCCGTCCAGCTCATCGCGAGTGGTACCCAGCAGGTAGATCGCCTGACCGTCATGCTCAGGAGCCCAACCCGAAGGGGTGCGGCGAGTGACGTCATCCATCACGCCCATCATCGCCACCACGGGGGTCGGGTTAATAGCCTTGCCACCGGTCTGGTTGTACAGGGACACGTTACCGCCGGTCACCGGAACACCCAGCTCCATGCAGCCATCAGCCAGGCCGCGAACAGCCTCAGCGAACTGCCACATGACGTCCGGGTCCTCGGGAGAACCGAAGTTCAGGCAGTCAGACACAGCCACGGGGCGTGCACCAACGGTCGCAACGTTACGGTACGCCTCAGCCAAGGACGCGCGAGCACCCTCGTACGGATCCAGGTAGGTGAAACGCGGGGAGGCGTCGGTCGCCAGAGCAACACCGAGGTTGGTGTTCTCGTCCACACGCACCACGCCGCCGTCATCCGGCATGGACAGGGCGGTGTTGCCCTGAACGTAGCGGTCGTACTGGTTAGTGATCCAGGACTTGGAGCACATGTTCGGGGACGCCATGAACGCCTTGATTGCCTCGCCCAGCTCCTTACCGCGCGGGCGGGAATCGTCAGCAGCCGAACCGGTGAAGTGGTTAGCCTGAACGTCATCCTGCCACTCGGGGCGTGCGTAAGGACGCTCGTAGGTGGGGCCGTCGTGTGCAACGGTGCGGGGGTCAACATCCACGATGACCTCGCCGTCCCACTCGATGACCAGGCGGCCAGAGTTGGTGACCTCACCGAGGAAGGAGTACTCCACACCCCACTTGTTCATGATTGCTTCGAAGCGCTCCACGTTCTCGGGGGAGACAACAGCCATCATGCGTTCCTGAGACTCAGACATCAGAATCTCACCCGGGGTCAGGGTGGGGTCACGCAGCAGAACCTTGGTCAGGTCCACGTGCATGCCGCCCTCACCGTTAGAAGCCAGCTCGCTGGTTGCGCAGGAAATACCCGCAGCACCCAGGTCCTGAATACCCTCCACCACGGAGCCCTTGAACAGCTCCAGGCAGCACTCAATCAGAACCTTCTCAGCGAAGGGGTCGCCCACCTGAACGGCAGGACGCTTCGAGGGCTTGGTGTCATCGAAGGACTCCGACGCCAGCACCGACGCACCGCCGATGCCGTCGCCACCGGTGCGCGCACCGAACAGAACAACCTTGTTGCCCACACCCGATGCGTTTGCCAGGCGGATGTCCTCGTGGCGCATAATGCCCACAGCCAGTGCGTTGACCAGCGGGTTTGCCTGGTAGCAGGAATCGAACTCAACCTCGCCGCCGATGTTCGGCAGGCCCAGGGAGTTACCGTAACCGCCAATACCGGCAACCACGCCGCCAATAACGCGGGCGGTGTCCGGGTGATCAATCGCGCCGAAACGCAACGGATCCATCACAGCAATCGGGCGTGCACCCATGGAAATAATGTCACGCACAATACCGCCCACACCGGTCGCAGCACCCTGGTAGGGCTCCACATACGAGGGGTGGTTGTGGGACTCAATCTTGAAGGTAACAGCCCAGCCGTCACCAATATCGGTCACACCGGCGTTCTCACCGATACCGACCATCAGGTCCTTCTTCATCTCATCGGTGACCTTCGCACCGAACTGCTTCAGATGAACCTTAGAAGACTTGTAGGAGCAGTGCTCGGACCACATGACCGAGTACATTGCCAGCTCAGCCGCGGTAGGACGGCGACCAAGAATCTCCTTAATGTCCTCGAACTCGTTCTCCTTCAGGCCCAGTTCGGCCCAGGGGAGTTCGGTGTCCGGGGTTGCCGCCGCGTGCTCGACGGTGTCGAGGTTAAACTGCTTTTCGCTCATAACTTCTTAGAATCCTTGTCGTGCGTTAGCGGGCGTTAATCAGGTTGGCAAGAACGGAGGTGAACACGCCGAGACCATCGGCGCCACCGCGCAGAGAAACCTCACCAAAACCAGAAGAGGAAGGACCGAAGCCAGGCTCCACAGCGTGCTCCGGGTGCGGCATCAGACCGACCACGTTACCGCGCTCATTGCTGATACCAGCAATGTCATTACGGGAACCGTTCGGGTTGAAACCAACGTAGCGGAACACCACGCGACCCTCAGCCTCCAGCGCCTCCAGAGTCTTCGGGTCAGCAACGTACTGACCGTCCTGGTTCTTCAGAGGGACAACAATCTCCTGGCCGGCAGCGTAATTGCTCGTCCAGGAGGTGGAGTTATTCTCAATGCGCAGAACCTGGTCACGGCAAATGAACTTGCGGTGATCGTTCTTAATCATCGAACCGGGCAGCAGGTGAGACTCAGTCAGAATCTGGAAACCATTGCAAATACCCAGAACAGGCAGGGGAGTGGAACCGGAGGTACCAGCAGCGTTAGCGGCATCAATCACCGAACGCATCACAGGAGCCTTCGCAGCAATAGCGCCAGCACGCAGGTAGTCACCGTAGGAGAAACCGCCAGGAATAATGACGGCATCAACGTTCTTCAAATCAGCGTCGTCGTGCCACAGCTCAACGACGGTACCGCCAGCCAGACGGACAGCACGTGCAGCGTCACGGTCATCCAGAGTGCCGGGGAAAGTCACCACGCCAACGCGTGCATCAGCGAAAGCGGGGTTCGGGGAGTAAGTAGAAAAGTCGCCAACCAGGGGGACTTCAGTAGGTGCGAGGGACTCTGCCATAGGTATTAGTCCTCCAGAACCGAAACGTTCACAACATCTTCGATGACGGGGTTCGAGAGCAGCTCTTCAGCAGCCTTGCGGGCAGCTGCGAGGTGCTCCTCGGTTGCCTCACCCTCGACGGTCAGCTCGAAGCGCTTACCCTGGCGAACATCAACGAAAGAATCAACGCCGATACGGGGCAGCTCGTGAGAAATAGCCTTACCCTGCGGGTCAAGAATTTCGGGCTTGAGCATAACATCAACAACAATACGGGCCATGTGTGGGCACTCCTTGGGTGCGTGGGTTCTGTATGAGCCGTATCTCATCTTACCGTACTAACGACCGTAACGGGGGTATGTGTTCGGTTGGTGGATACCCTAAGAGGCTCGAATCACGTCTTTTACGCCTCGAGGGGTGGAAGATAGCGCTCACACACCCGCAGCAGACGCTCACGCAGCTCAATCGAACGCTCCGACAGCTCACGCTGAATCCGCACATACTCAGCCTTACCCTCGGCCGTCTCCACCGGAATCGGCTCATACCCCCAGTCACGAATATCGTAGGGGGCCGCGCGCATATCCAGTTCGCGCGCATCCCACGCCAGGTCAAAACAATCCATGACCAGGGTCGAATCAACCAGCGGCAGCAGCTTATACGCCCACTTGTACACGTCCATATTCGCGTGCAGGCACGCCGGCTGCTCCAGGACACGCTGCGTCTCGCGGGTCGGCTGCAGCTCGTTCATCGGTGCCGCCTGCGGCATGAAGAAACGGAACGCATCAAAATGCGAGCAGCGAATGCGGTGCTCCTCCACCACACGGTCCGTACCCTCCGCACCCAGGCGCAGTTCCAGGTAGTCGTGGCGGATATTGTTCTCCACAGACTTGTACGCCATCGCCCACTCGTGCATGCCGAAGCAACCGAACTGACCCTTCTTCGTTGCCGTGTTGCGCAGAATCTCGTGGGTGAAGGCGAGGGCGGTAGCGCGGCGCTCCACGAAGCCGGTGACGTCCACCGTGACGGCGGAGGCGGCATCCGCCTGGGCGCGCGCCACCTGCAGGGAGCAACCAGCCTCAAGGAGTTCCTGCTCGGTTGCGCGCCGGTAAAAACGCCAGGAGGCGCGCTCGGGCGCATCCAGCAGAATAACGCCGGCGCCGGGGTGCCAGCGCTTAAACTGGCCGGGTTTGAGCGTGTAGTAGGTGAAGAGGAAGTCCTCTACGGGGTGCACTTCGTGGCGGGCGCGACGCTGCGCAAACGGGTCGGCGTAGCGGCCGGCACGCGCCTCATGGGCGGCCGCGGCGGCACGCCATTGGCGGGCATCCATCACCTGGGAAAACACAACACTACTCATGCTTCTAGAGTAGAACACCCGCACGCCCACAAACACACTGATAAAAAAGGGGAGGGGCGGTGCCGGACCAAACCAGCACCGCCCCTCCCGAAGCGTACAGCCCACAAACGAGCTAAACCCTAGCGGCCAGTACCACCGTAAACAGTAGCCTCGCCCTCAGCGTCCAGACCGAACGCAGTGTGCACCGCGCGAACAGCCTCATCCAGCTTGCTCAGCTCAGTAATCACCGAAATACGGATCTCAGAAGTCGAAATCATGTCAATGTTCACGCCAGCGTTAGACAGGGCCTCAAAGAAAGTGAACGAAACACCCGTGTTAGTCTTCATGCCCGCGCCAACCAGCGACAGCTTACCAACCGATTCGTTGTAAATGACCTCTTCAAAGCCCAGCTCAGCCTTAGCAGCCTCCAGCGCCTCCAGCGCGGTGGGGCCCTGATCCTGATCCAGGGTGAAGGAAATATCGGTCACACCGGGGCGGTCAGTCGGAACGTTCTGAACAATCATGTCCAGGTTAACCTTCGCCTCATTAATCAGGCCGAACACCTTAGCTGCCGAACCGGGAACATCCGGAACACCAACAACAGTAATCTTTGCGCGGGTGCGATCGTGCGCGACACCAGAAATCAGGGGCTGCTCCAAGGGAATCTCCTTCAGATGGGTGGGGGTCAGTTCCGCGGACTCCTCCGGAACCACAATAGTGCCTTCAAGGTTAGAGAACGAAGAACGCACGTGAAGCTTCAAATTAAAACGACGAGCATACTCAACACTGCGTAGGTGCAGAATCTTCGCACCGTTAGCCGCCATCTCCAGCATCTCTTCACTGGTGATGGTGTCCAGCTTGTGCGCGGTCGGCACGATGCGCGGGTCGGCAGTGAAAACGCCGTCAACATCCGAGTAAATCTCGCACACATCAGCGTTCAGAGCAGCAGCCAGAGCAACAGCAGTCGTATCAGAACCGCCGCGGCCCAGAGTCGTAATATCGCCGCTCTGACGGTTCATACCCTGGAAACCAGCAACAATCGCAATGTTGCCAGCCTCAATCGACTCGCGGATACGCTCCGGGTTGACCTCAACCAGACGCGCAGAACCGTGCACGCCGTCAGTAATCATGCCAGCCTGAGAACCAGTGAAAGACTGGGCCTTAGCACCCAGTTCGTTAATAGCCATCGACAGGATGGCAGTCGAAATGCGTTCACCGGCAGTCAGCAGCATGTCCAGCTCACGCGAAGGAGTGACATTGCTGGTGACCTCTGCGGCAAGGTCGAGCAGCTCATCGGTGGTGTCACCCATAGCGGACACCACGACGACCACATCGTTACCTGCCTTCTGAGTGTCCACAACGCGGCGGGCAACGCGCTTGACGCCCTCCGCATCCGCTACGGAGGAACCGCCGAACTTTTGGACGATCAGGCTCATTGATATCTCCAGGTCAGTTACTTGTGTGCTGCCGGCAGACGCCGGCTCCTCATTTATAGTAGACGGCGTTCAGTACAAGCGGCTAACTGTGCACCCGTATGTATTGCCCCGTGAAATATTACGTAGTATTACGGGGCGGTGATACGGGGTGCGGAGGCGGGTGCAGCACGCTCGCGGAGGCTCATTTTTAGGTCCACGGGTTCACGTACGTGACACCCGGCAGCGGCGGAACATCCGGCTTCGGAGTACGCAACGGGGCGTTCTGAATCGAGCGGATCTTCTCCTCATAATCGGGGGTGCGGAACACCTCAGGCGCATCTTCTGCCTGCTCGGCTGCGGGTGCTTCAGCCGGTTCGGAGGCGGCACTCGCCGGGGCTTCCTCAACTGGGGTGCCCTCGCCGGAGTCTTCGCCCAGGTCAGGGGTGGATTCTGCGGCGGCTTCAACATCAGCAGGATCGGTGGGGGAGGCTTCGTCACCGGGTCCCTCAGCCTCCTGCAGGACCTGCTCAATCAGCTGCTCATCCACCGTGCCCTGCACACCCTCGACGGCGGGCACCTCCGCGCGGGAACCGGAAGAATCCTCAGAATCCAGGTCATCAAACATGCTTGAATTCCAGCGGCGACGACTCTGCTTCGCCTCCTGAGCCTGAACCTGAGCCGCCTGCTCACGCTCCTGCTCCTCCTC
The DNA here is from genome assembly GCA_963534775.1 of Rothia mucilaginosa. Lineage (GTDB taxonomy): Bacteria > Actinomycetota > Actinomycetes > Actinomycetales > Micrococcaceae > Rothia > Rothia mucilaginosa_D. Next base: position 27,892 of record CAUSUH010000010.1, read on the forward strand.
GCGGTTCACGCGCTCAAAATCCTCGGCGGCAGTATGAGCCACCGCCGTGCCCTCGCTAATGACGCGGCGACCCTCCAACGCGCGGCCCAGAGTAATCTCGTCCGCATACTCCAGATCGCCACCGACCGGCAGGCCCGACGCCAGACGCGACAGACGTACACCCAGCGGCACGAGCATGCGCGAGAGGTAGGTTGCGGTCGCCTCACCCTCAAGGTTCGGGTCCATCGCCAGAATAATCTCCTGGATGCGCTCATCCGCCAGGCGGGACACTAGCTCACGGATACGCAGCTGCTCCGGGCCCACACCCGCCAGCGGGTTAATGGCGCCACCGAGCACGTGGTAGCGGCCGGTAAAGGAACGGGTACGCTCAATCGCCACCACATCCTTCGACTCTTCAACCACACACAGCACGGACGGGTCGCGGCGCTCATCACGACAGATGGTGCACAGCTTCGTCTCGGAGACGTTACCGCACTCCTCGCAGAAGCTCACGCTGGTCTTCACCGTGGAAATGGCGTTGGCTAGGCGCGCCATATCTGCCGCATCCGCATTCAGGATGTGAAAAGCGATGCGCTGAGCCGACTTGGGGCCCACACCCGGCAGGCGGCCGAGCTCGTCAATGAGGTTTTGAACTGCTCCCTCGTACATGGCTTCTCCTTACAAATGCGGTGTGTGTTGTGCTGGTGTGTTGTTCTTGGGCGACGTTATGAGTATGCACCCAACCCCTGACAGTTTAGGGGCGTTTCGCGTAGCGAGTATGCGGCTGGAATGAGTGCGCCCGCCATCGGTGCGATGGCGGGCGCGGCACCTACGACCCCGGTTAGGGCTGGTGCAGGGGGCGTTCGTCAATGACGGTGCCACCAATAATTTTTTCGATAGCGCGCAGACCGATGAAGGTGCTGTTTTCGACCTTCTCATCATCCTCAGAGACATAGTCTTCGTCGGATGCGGCGCGTGCCGGGCGAGCCGGTGCCGCCGGTGCACTAGGAGCCGGTGCGCTGGGAGTCGGTGCGGCAGGTGCGTTAGAAGCCGGCGCTGTGGGCTTCTCATCGCTTGCCGGAGCGTTATCAGCCGCAGTCGCCTGCGGTGCCTCCGCCAACGGACCTGCCGCCGCGAGGGGACCTGCCGGAGCGAGCGGACCAGCCGGTGCTACAGGCTCAGCAGGCATTGCGGGCGCTGCGGGTGCCTCAACCGGTTCAGCGTAGGCAGGCTCATCCTCAAAAGGGGGCTCCTCCTCATACGGAGGTTCCTCCGCGTGAGGAGGCTCCTGCGCGTACTGGGGATCCGGGGCATGCTGGAGTTCAGGAGCGCTCTCCTGCTGCGGAACTCCACTACCGGAGGCGGCAAAGGAATCACGCTCACCAAAACCGCCCGCCGGAGCTGCCGAAATCTGCTGAGCAGCCGGAACCTGCTGAGGAAGCGGGGGCTCAGGCGCCAGCGGACCAGCCGGTGCCTGCAGGGCAACCGGGGCAACCTGCTGAGGTGACTCCTCGGGGGCGCTCTGCGGAATCGGGGCAACCTCCCACGCACCCAGGGGTGCATCCACGCTCGTGGACTCGGGGGTGTTTGCGCCGGTCAGCGGCTGACCGTGGCGACGCCACGCATCCTCGCCGCCGCGCGGACCATCAGCCAGTGGCGCCGGCTGAGCGGGCTGCGGGGGAGTCTGCTGAACGGGCTGCTGAGACGCCTGCGGGGCAGCCGCCGCCGGAACTGCAGGTTGCGCTGCGGGAGCACTGGGCGCTGCGGGCTGAGCAACAGCGGTAGGTTGCGCGGCGGGCGTAACCTGCTCACCGGGCTTCGCCACCTGAGCGTGAATGGTCACCGGACGGCGCAGGAACTCACTCACGCGGGCGGTCAGCTCGGGCACAAAACCCTTGACCGCGCGCAAAGTCGCAATGTCGGCGCTCACGTACAGGGTCGTGCCGTCCATGCGGGCGGGACGCACCTTCATCAGCTGCTCTGCCGCACCCGGAACGCTCATTCGGTTAAGGATGGCACGCCAATTACCCTGAACCGCCGCTAGCGGATCGTTCGGGTCAAGCTTCAGAGGCGCGGAGGGGGCACCCGCCGCAGCTGCTGCAGGAGAAGCCGGGACATTCGCCGCCGCCGGAGCAAGAGGTGCCGCCGGGGTGTTACCCGCTAGGGGAGCACCAGCCGCAGGTGCAGGCGCCTGCGCGGTCGGTGCCAGAGGTGCAGCACTAAGGGGCGCGCCCACCAGCGGGGGAGCACCCGCGCTAGCATGCTGAGAGCCGCCCCGCTGAGGGGCTACCTGCTGCGCGGGCTGAGCTGCCTCCTGAACTGGGGCGCTAGGAGCCTGTGCATTAGGTACCTGAGCTTCAGTAACCGGGGTCTTAGGTGCCTGGGTCTTAGGAATCAGGCCAGCCGCCGCCATACCCGCCGCACGAGCAGCAGACATGCCACCCTGCGCCGGGGCAGAACCAGCGGAACCCGAGGAACCAGTAGCACCAGAAGCCACGCGACGCTCCAAAACCTGCAGGCGAGAAGCCAACGCCGCAACCTCAGCGCCACCGGCAGAACCCTCCGCCGCAGGCAGAAGCAGACGAGCACACAGCAACTCCAGCTGAAGCTGCGGATTCGCCGCACCCGTCATACCATTCAGAGTCTCATTCGCCGTACCCGCAGCAACCGTCAGCTCACGCTCACCCAAAGCCTGAGCCTGCTGAGCCAAACGCTCCAACTGATCCTGCGGAACACCCTGCAAAATCTGGCCGGCAGCCTGCGGAACAGCTTTCACCACAATCAAATCACGCAGACGCTCCAGCAGATCCTCCACAAAACGGCGAGGATCCTGACCGGTCGCCACCACACGCGACACCGCACCAAAGAGAGTCGGCGCATCCTTCGCGCCCAACGCCTCAATAACCTCATCCAGAAGCTGCGCGTGGGTATAACCCAGCAGCGCCACCGCACGGTCATACTCAATACCGTTCTGCGAAGACGCACCAGCCATCAGCTGATCAAGAATCGACAGCGAATCACGCACCGAACCGCCACCAGCACGAATCACCAGCTGTAACACACCAGGCTCAACCGGCACCTGTTCCTGATCGCACAGGCCCTGCAGGAACGGCAGAAGAACCTCCGGCGGAACCAGACGGAACGGGTAATGGTGAGTACGCGAACGAATCGTACCCAGCACCTTATTCGGCTCAGTCGTCGCGAAGATAAACTTCACGTGCTCCGGCGGCTCCTCCACAATCTTCAGCAGCGCATTGAAACCCTCACGGGTCACCATATGCGCCTCATCAATAATGAAGATCTTGTAACGGTCACGTACCGGCGCCAAAGTCGCGCGTTCACGCAGGTCACGGGCATGATCCACGCCGCCGTGGCTCGCCGCATCCATCTCAATCACGTCAAGAGAACCGCCACCATCACGCGAGAGCTCACGGCACGAATCGCACACACCACACGGAGTAGGAGTCGGACCCTGCGCACAGTTCAAACAACGCGCCAAAATACGCGCCGACGTGGTCTTACCGCAACCACGCGGGCCCGAGAACAGATACGCGTGATTCACACGATTCTTCTCAAGAGCGACCATAAGAGGTTCGGTCACGTGCTCCTGCCCAATAACCTCAGCAAAGGTCTCAGGGCGATAACGACGATAAAGGGCAGTGCTCACAGCAACCTCTTCAACTCGGGGTGCGGATAGGACAATCCCTACCATTTTAGACGCTCCACTCTCGGTGCGAGTGGTCAACAGTCACCGGCGAACACGCACACGTCACGGATTCTCATCGGGCAGTCCGTACGCTCACAGAAATACTGTGCACGCACGGAATTCCCAAGCGCCCAAAAATCCGGTACACTGGTTCTTGCCTCTTACGTGGCGTTATCTTGGAAAACTCCCCCAGGACCGGAAGGTAGCAAGGGTATTCGAGCTATGACGGGTGCGTAGGAGGTTTTTTCATACCCAAAAACGGGTAACTACATAGTCATGCACCCGTCATATGCACTACGTGCCCGCTCCGCCTCGTCCAAAAGCGAGGACACAAGCAACCACAAATGTGCTTTCTGTTACTTTTCCCATCCAGGGCTTGCGTGCTTCGCAAAAGCGTAGTAAAGTTTTATTCGTTGCCTACGCAATGCGTAGAAAACATAGCTGGAGGATTCGCCTAGCGGCCTATGGCGCACGCCTGGAACGCGTGTTGGGTTAACAGCCCTCGGGGGTTCAAATCCCCCATCCTCCGCCACCAATCCCCGGTCTTAGATTCTAAGACCGGGGAATTTTTATACCCCTTGGTACTATTTCTTCAGAACCCCCACGGGTCCACGCGCCGCCGAGGCGCCCCACACCTGCAGAAAGCACCACCATGATCTTCAAAAAAGTAGGCGACAGCCGCCCCTACCCCCAACACGGCATGACCCACGCCGACTGGGGAGGAATCCCGCCGCAGCAGGTACGCCTCGACACCCTCATCACCACCCAAAAAACCCTCAACCTCGAGACCCTGCTCGCCGAAGACTCCACCTTCTACGGCGACCTCTTCCCGCACGTGGTCAAATGGGGCGGCGAACTCTACCTCGAAGACGGCGTGCACCGCGCGCTACGTAACGCCCTGCACCGCCGCGCCGTCATGTACGCGCGTGTACTGGACCTGGACTCCATCTCACCGGCGCTACTGCCCGGCGCGTAAAAACCCACCCGAATACAGAAAAAGCCGCGGACCGATGCAAAGAAGCATCAGGTCCGCGGCATTTTTGTGACGTATAACTGAGCTACGTTCCGCGGTTCAGGTTCCACGGTTCAGAGGTGCCACGCTTAGGATGCGACCTTCAGGCCCGCCTCCTGCACCGGGGATTGCTCCGGCAGGGACTCCTCGGAATCCAGGCGAACCGGGTTGCCCTCGGCGTCAAAACGCGCGCCCAGGCCCATCTGAATAAAACGGATAGTATTCAGAATCTGACGCTCGCGGGTCTCCTCATCCGGTGCATCCTCGGCACGACCGGCGCTTGAGGAGAGAGAACCGTGCACGAGCATCGCCAGTTCGCGAATGTCGTTCTTCGGAATGTAGTTCTCGGCAATGGCGGCAGAAAGAATATGCGCGAGCACCATCTGCAGCTCGTGAACGTGCTTGCCGAGCTTCGCGTAGGACTCGGGGGAGAGCATGGAGCGCATCGCAGGGCCCGGAGGCAGGTGGCGGCGCGCCAGGTCGTTGATCTGCAAGCGAATATAGACCGCGAGCTGGTCGATCGGGTTTTCGATGCCCTCCAGGCCGACGCGCAGCTCGTTGAGGAAGCGTTCGGTCTCGTCCAGGGCGTAGGCGACCAGCAGTTCGCCCATGTCGGCGAAGTAGTTGTAGACTGCGGTGCGGCCGATGCCGGCGTTCTTGGCGACGTCGGTCATGGTCAGGCCGGAGAGGCCGCGGTTGTAGAGGATCTCGCCGAAGGAGTTGAGGATGGCGCGCTTGGTGTTTTCGCGCTGGGCGGCGTTGGTTGCTGCAGAAATACGAGGCATAGTGACACTCTACCCTAATACGTCATCAAATGACGAATGTATTGAATGTGTCACCAAGAAATTTGCGTAATCCATGCGAATTTTCACAAATATGACAAAAATCAGTCCTCACAAGAACCCCAAACGAGTAGCCGCCGCCAAATCAGCACCCACCAACGACGCAATCGGATACCCCGTATGGCCACGCCCCGGAGTCACCTGCAACAAAGTCCGCGCCCCCAAACCCTCGTAGAACGCACTACCCTCCTGCACCGCAATCCGCGCCGACCAACTCCCCTCAGAACTCGTCGCCATACGCCGACGAGCCGACGGCGAACGACCATCCAGCACACCCACATGCCAGCTCATCAACAGATGCTCATGCGAGGAAGGATTCAGCGCAGCCTGTTCACGCACCCGCACGGGCACGCCGTCAGCGCCGCCGCCACCGATAAAGGTGGCGCCACCTCCACGAATCCACTCAATATCGTGTGACAGCAGCTCGTAGCTGAGAAACTCCGCACCACCCGAATAGCCCGTAAGCCAGACGCGGCTCATATCCACCTTGTACGCCAGGGCAATCTCCTCAATGAGGGCGCGAACCATCCTGCCGTTCGAGCGGGCACGAACCCACCAGTTATAGGTCAGCGGAGGCGCATAAGAATCACCATCGGTCAGGCGCGGCTCCCGCAGACTACCCGGCGACAGCACCGGCACCGACAGCAAATTGAACTCAGCCGCCACCTGCGCCAGCTCGGCACGCAGGGGGGAAGTTCGGCGCAACAGTCGGCTACCGGCACGCGAGAGATGATCACCATCAAAATAGAACAGCACACCGGGCGCAGACTCAGAATCGGTCAGAAGATACAGGTTATCGACCCGATAGTAGATATTGCGCCCGCGATGCGTAAACGATCGGTAACCGAGCAGCTCAGACGAAGCCAGAAACACTGGCTCTAGCAGGGAAGCTCCGGTGCGCACAGCCTGCGCCGCATAGGTGAACAGCGGATGCAGACGCGGAATATGCGCGCTCAGCCGCCGCTGGTTACGGTGCCGCCCCCTCCGCACCTGCTGTGAAGAACCCCGTACCGACCGCCGAAGCGAGGCGCGTAGCGCACGCCCCGCCCCCAGCAGGGATACCACCTGCTCAGTGCGGTGAATTCCGTGGCCCAGATTCTTCATACATTTATTGTAAATGTGCGGTCAGGAAGGCTGGCGGGGTGGTCATGAGCGTCCACACTCTTGAACGAAGCCCGTAAACCTGCCGCCGCCACGGCATATAGGTACTATTAGATAGGCTCGGGTGGCAGACGAGCCGGTGAGTAGCGCCCTGCATAGCGCACTCACCCACCACACGTGAGGGCTCGTACCCTACGTGAAGAAACACATCGCATGAAGAAAGACTTGGGGAAAGTAATGGCTAAACCCGTTAGCGAATCTAAGGCTCAGACGAGCACCGTCAAGGTGCCCTGGGCTGGTCGCCGCGGCTACTTTGATCTGCTGCTGGGCGCATCCTGCGTCATCCTGATCATTTCGAATATTGGTGCAACTAAGGGCGTGGAGTTCGGTCCGCTGCCCTTCGAACTGCCCCTCATTGGTAACACCATCGTCACCGACGGTGGTTTCTTCCTTTTCCCTCTCGCCTACGTTATTGGCGACCTTCTTTCTGAGGTGTACGGCTTCAAGCGTGCCCGCCGCGCGATTGTGGCCTCCTTCGCCTCAGCCGCTTTTGCTGCCCTGTGCTTCCTGCTGATCGTGCACCTGCCCGCTGCGAGCTTCTACACCGGCCAGGAGGCGTTCGCGCAGGTTCTCGGCCCGGTCTGGCAGATTTTTGTGGGCTCCCTGCTCGGTTACCTCTTCGGTCAGACCCTGAACGCCTGGGTCATGGTGGCAATGAAGAAGGCAAGCAAGGGCCGTTTCCTGTGGCTGCGTATGATTGTCTCCACCCTGGTCGGTGAGCTGCTTGATACCGTCATCTTCTGCTCCATTGCGGCACCGGTGCTTGGTATCGACACCATGGAAGCATTCATCAACTACGTACTGATTGGCTATATCTATAAGTGCCTGGTCGAGGTGATCCTCATGCCGATCAGCTACCCGATTATTGGTTGGTTCAAGCGTCACGAACTCGAGTACGTGGCATAAGCTAACCTCCTGACAGCTGATGTGCAGAGCCGCCCGGCCTAACGACTGGGCGGCATTGCCATTTCAGCTTTATTCAATACACAGCATGTCTAAGAAAGAGATACGTTATGTCTAAACTGCAGGGGAACACCCCCGAGCAGTCGGAGAAGAACGACTCGTTGAATCGTTCCCTCTCCCACGGCCAGTTGACCATGATTGCAATGGGCTTGGCGCTGGGTACGGGCCTGTTCCTGGGCTCCTCCTCCGCCATTAAAATTGCGGGCCCTGGCGCAATCCTCTCTTACGCTATTGGTTCGATGATTGCGGCAACCATTGCTGCGTGCGCGGGCGAAATGTCCGTGCGTCATCCCGTCCAGGGCGGTTTCGGCACCATTGCGAGCCGATACCTGAACCCCTTTAGCGGCTATCTGACTCGCTGGGCGTATTGGGCGTGCACCGTGCCGCTGGCTGGTGCTGAGCTGGTGGCGGTTGGCCACTACATGGCGTACTGGTTCCCGGACGTTCCCCTGGCTGTGTTCGTCGCTCTCTTCGGTGCGATTATTCTGGTGCTGAATCTGGTGAGCGTGAAGTCCTTCGGCGCTCTGGAGTTCCTGCTCTCTTCGATTAAGGTTTCTGCCGTCATCGTGTTCATGGTGATTGGTGTCCTGCTGGTGTTCGTGGGTCTGCCCGGTCACGCTGCGGCGGGTACCGCAAACCTCGTGAACGACGGCGGCTTCCTGCCGAACGGCCCGGCATCCATCTGGATTTCGATGGCTGTTGTCATGTTCTCCTTTGGCGGTGTGGAAATGATTTCTCTCTCCGCAGCGGAGGCGAAGGACCCGGCACGCTCGGTGGCAACCAGCGTGAAGGCAATGATCTGGCGCCTGTCCACCTTCTACGTGGTGTCCATGGCAATTATTCTGTGCCTGGTGCCCTGGCAGACCGCCGCACAGAACTCGGAGCTGACCGAGTCGCCGTTCGTGCTGGTCTTCTCTGAACTGGGTATCCCCTTCGCGGCGGACATCATGAACTTCGTGGTGCTCGTTGCTGCGCTCTCTGGCGCTAACGCCTCCCTGTACGCGGCAACCCGCCTGCTGCACGCCCTGGGCTCCGACCGTATGGCTCCCGCAGTGGCTGCCCGCACCTCCTCACGCGGCGTGCCGGTCGTGGCTCTGCTCATTTCCTTCACCGGCGTTGTCGTGGCGACCGTAATGGCTGTTGCCAAGATTGGCGACATCTTTGCCCTGCTCATGGCGCTGGTGACCCTGTGCATCCTGATCGTGTGGGTCATGATTCTGCTGACCTACCAGGCGTACAAGAAGGACCAGAAGGACGCCTCCTCCTTCACCGTGCTGGGTGGCCGCGTCACCGCAGGCCTGGCCCTGGCGGGTGTCCTGGCGACCCTGGCGGCAATGTTCATGCTGCCCGGCTCGGGTGTTCAAGAATCCATTATGGTCGGCATCGTCTTCTTCGTGCTGATTTCTATTGGCTACGCCATCTCCTCGAAGGTTCAGGGCGGCTATGAGCGCCCCGACCTGGACGCTATGCACGCCGACGAGGATACCAGCGCGGCACAGCACTAAATAGCGTGAAAGCCACGCGAGGCTAAAACATAAAAGGCACCGGATGGGGGAGCACCCCCGTTCGGTGCCTTTTCGCTTCTGTGCTCTAGGCGGCGCCGTTCTGAGCGGTGTGAGTGTGCCCGTAGAATAGTTAACTATTCGTACCCGTCAATGAGGCTAGAAGCCGCAGAAGCCGGGTGCGAGCACACATTGCACATCCACGCCCCTAAGGCGTACTGACGGAAGGCACCTTCGTGTCCCACAACGACGATACCCGCAGCCAGGCTGCAGCGGGGACCGCCGGATCGCGCACCCTGAAGCGTTCTCTGTCCCACGGACAGATGACCATGATCGTGATGGGTTCCGCGCTCGGTACGGGCCTCTTCTTGGGTTCGGGCACCGCCATTGCGATGGCTGGTCCCGCGGTCATTCTCACCTACGCTATTGGTTCTGCGCTCGCTTCGGTGATTGGTGCGGCAACCGGTGAAATGGCGGTTCGCTACCCTGTCCGTGGCGGTTTCGGTACTATTGCTACCCGCTACCTGGGCCCCTTCGCGGGCTTTTTGACTCGCATCGCCTACTGGACGGCGACTGTTCTGATTGCCGGTGTTGAGCTGGTGTCGGTGGCGACCTATCTGAATTATTGGTGGCCGCAGCTGCCCCTGTGGGCTGGTATTGCCGTGTTTGGTGTGGCGCTGATTGTGCTGAATCTGACGAGCGTAAAGTCTTTCGGCATGCTGGAGTTCTTCCTGTCTTCGATTAAGGTCATTTCGATTGTTGCCTTCCTGCTGGTGGGTCTGTGCCTGATTTTCTTCGGCCTGCCCGGTCACGCCGCTGTGGGTACCGCAAACCTCTTCAACGACGGCGGTTTCATGCCCAACGGCCCGCAGTCGGTGTGGCTGTCGCTGGCTGTTGTCATGTTCTCCTTCGGCGGTATTGAAATGATCTCGATCTCTGCTGCGGAGGCGAAGGACCCCTCCCGTTCGGTGCGTTCCTCGGCTAAAGCGATGATGATTCGCCTGGCGACCTTCTACGTGCTCGCCGTTCTGATTGTTGTGGCTGTTATTCCGTGGCGTTCGGCGTCCGGTCTGGGCGATGCGGTGGACGCTTCCCCGTTCGTTCTGGTCTTTGAGCAGCTGGGCGTGCACGGCGTGGCGCACTTCGTGAACTTTGTGGTGCTGATTGCGGCGCTGTCGAGTGCGAACGCGAACCTGTACGCGGGTGCGCGTCTGCTGCACTCCCTGGCGGCTGACGGCATGGCGCCTCGCCAGCTGGCTCAGGTGAACCGTGCTGGCGTTCCGGCTCGTGCGGTATGGCTGTCGACCAGCGGCATGGTGATCGCTATTCTGCTGGCGCTGTACAGCCCGAAGGAAGCGTTCCTCTCCATGATTTTCGTGATTATGGTGTGCGCGCTGACCGTGTGGGTTCTGATTCTGTTCGCCTACATCGTGTACAAGCGTGTTGAGCCGGCAACGGGCGGTTTCCGCCTGTGGGGTGGCCAGTTCACTGCGGCTCTCGGCGTTCTGCTGCTCTTCGCGGTGTGGGTTGCGCTCTTCATGGTGCGCGGTTCCATGGTTCCGGCAATTGTGGGCGTGGGCTACTTTGTGGTGCTGAGCCTGCTGTACTTTGCTCGTATTCGCCACACTCACGTGATTGATGAGCAGACCTTCGTGGAGGCTCAGCAGGCAACTGCCGAGTACGACGCCATGAAGTACGACGCTGATCATGCGTTGGAGACTGCGGCTAAGCTGGGCCGTTAAGGTTCTGCAGCTGCCGTGAGGGCCGGTGTTGGGGCCTGCAGAGACTCCAAGAAGGTAATAAACGAAAAATACGGAAAATTTCTGGAATTCCCCGTAATAAAACCGTAAAAATACCGTTGGTCCTCAGGGCGGGTCTATCATAGACAGTGAACCGTATGATCTTGTATGCGTTCAAATGTCTGTGTGTTGGATGAGGCTCGAAAGCATCGTAGCTTTCGAGCCTCATCGCTTTAACTACCAAATATATTTCTAGTACCCGAATCATCATCAGCTGATTCATTTGCGGTACCTTGCGGATTCGTACGAATAGCCTCCTCAAAGCAGCAGGGGAGTAGAGTTAAACCATGCAAAGCCACGAAAAGAACCGCGAAGACACCCCCGAAAAGACCTCTGAAAAGACCTCCGCCTCTGAGGCCGGTACCACCGAACTGCTGGTGCACGTACCCGCCCGCTGGGGCGATATGGACGCCTACGGGCACGTCAACAATGTTGCCATCCTCTCGGTCATGGAAGAAGCCCGCGTGGCGCTCTTCGGCCCGCCGCCGTCCTCCGGGCAGAAGCCTACCGTGGCGCCGCAGCCTCCGATTCCGCTTTTTGAGATGGTCACCGAGGGCGTACAGGCACTCATTGCCGAGCACGGCATCCGCTACCTGGCTCAGCTGCCCTACACCGGCGAGCCCGTGCCGGTGCGCTTGAGCGTGGAGAAGGTCAGCGCCGCATCCGTGCGTATTGGCTACTCGATTCTCTCCCCGGTGGACGGCCGTGAATGCGTGCGCGCCTTTACCGTGCTGGCGTTCTGGGACTCCATCGCGGGGCGGCTGACTCGACTGAGCCCCGAGCAACGTGAACTGTTGAGCTCCTACCTGCCGCAGAAGTAGGGGCGCTCCGCCGTAATAAAACGGCATTGAACGGGGTTAAGCGTATGCTTTAAATACCTTCTGCAAAGGGTGCAAAAGGTTCATCTCCAGGAGATAACAATGTCGTTTCACCACACTCAGGCAGGCTCCGTCGGCTGGGGTCGCCGCACGATGCGCGCCACCGGATGCGCCGCCGCCCTGCTCCTCGCCCTGACCGGCTGCTTTGGTGATTCTCAGAGCGAAAACTCTTCGTCAACCCCCAGCCCCTCCAACACGGCTAACCACTCGCAGTACCCGCTCCCTTCTTCCACGGCGTCCCCGTCGCCGACGAAGAAGACCGAGCCGACCGTCACCGAGACTCGGGTGTCAGCCCCCGCTGAGAGTGCCGAGGCGAAGGCGTCTGAATCCTCCGCCCCCGCTGAGGCGAAGGGAACCCCCGCAACGGTCGCAAACCCCACTGCCGCTGCGACGCCCCGCGCACCCGAAAAGGTGGAGGCTGAGCGCGCCTCCGCCGGTGAGCGTTGCGGACACATCGGACGCAAGGGCTACCTGAAGACCGGTGCGGAAATCATGGTGCTGCGCGGTACCGTGGACTGCGCCCACGCCCTGGACGTGCTGACCGAATACGTCACCACTCCGCGTGCCGACGACAACCTGACCCAGCACCAGGTGGCGAAGGTTCAGGATGCCACCTGCTACTGGAACCCGCAGTACGAGATGGCTGAGAACCGTCGCGAGGATCGCGGCGCCCCCGAATGCACCATTGGCGAGGATGTCGCTTTCGTGGCGCGCCTGCAGAATCCGGATGCACCCCAGATTCCGTTCCTCATGGAGCCCTCCTACTATGATTCTGGCGCTGGCTATTACCGTTTCAAGAGCGATGACGAGCGCACCCTCTGCGAGCTGAATCCCGCGGACGGAACCCTGGTGTGCGAGCGCCGCACTGGTGAGCAGACCGGTAACGGCGCGGTCGGTCGTACTTTTGCCGGCCCGGTGGAGGTGACTCGCATGAACTTCCTGACCGGCGCCAGCGAGGTGAATACCGTGAATGAGTCCTCGGCTCTGCATGCGGAAACCACCACCGCAAACACGAAGATGATGCACGCCTTGGATGTGGTGACTGTGCCCGCTGCTGAGGGTAAGCAGCTGACCTGCTTCGGTGAGAGTGAGACTGGCTCGATGACCTGCCATGACGGAAACGGCCACACTATTACGGTGGGCGGCAGGCACGAAGGCTAAACACCCGCGCTAGAGGCAATGAGTTGTCAGTGAGCTGTCAATGAGTTGTGAAGAGTTAAGGAGGGGCTTCCCGCAATGCCGGGGAGCCCCTCTTATTGCGCTGTGCCTCTACCCGCTGTGTCCTAGCGGGGGCACCCTGTGGGTTCCTAAGATGCCGTATAGCTAGCTCACAGGTAGCGTCTTTAGAATACTGATAGGAACCCGAACCGATGACGCAGAAAGGTCACCATGCATCCGGCACAGAAGCACTCTACCCAGGCTCGTTCTACTACGCTCCGCACCGCTAAGCGCTACAGCCCCGTAGCGCTCGGTGCCACGCTACTGCTGGCGCTGTCGGCATGCTCCGGAGGCGCAACCACCGCCTCCCCGAGCGCTACCGTAGTCCCTAGCCCCAGCGCTACGAGCGCGAAAGCAACCGCCAGCCCCACCCGCACCGCAACGGTCACTGAAAGCACCCCGACTGCCGGTACCGTGCACACCCCCACCGTAGCGGCTACCGTGAGCCCCGGAACCATCACCACCGCAAGCCCCACGGCGACCGCGCAGGCGAGCGCGGCGTCGAGCCCTTCCGCATCGGCTAAGGCGAATACTTCGGCGAGTGCAGTGGCGAAGGCGTCGAGCACCGCAAGCCTGTCCAGCTCGGATGTTCAGTCTGCGGGCGGTAGCTGCGGCAGCATGGACGCTACCGGCTACCTGAAGCACAATGCTACGGTTCAGGTGGCTTCCGGTGCGGTGGATTGCCTGTTTGCGCGTGAGCTGATCCGCCAGTTTGTGGTGCAGAACCCCGCCGAGGTGACCGATAAGGCGAATGGTGAGCGTACCGTCATGTCGGCGCGCTGCTACTGGAAGCCGGGCGACGGTGCGGATCGTGCGACCCCTGAGTGCGTATCCCTGGATGGTGGCAGCACCGTCATTACCGTGAAGCTAACCAACTAGCCTGCGGCTCAACCTCGGCAAAGTTTTAGGCAGTAAACACAAGCGCCGCGTTGACGAATGATTCGTCAACGCGGCGCTTTCGTGTCTCGAAGCTATCTCAGGCAGCTGGCGCGGCGGGTTTTAGAGCTCTCCGCGTGCGCGGGCGGCGAGCACGTCATCCAGGCGGGCGAAGGTCGAACGCCAGGTGGTGCGCACCTCCTCGTGGACCGAGGCGGGCATGGGACCAATCTCAATGACGATGCGGGTACCGGAACCCACGCCGTCGGCGGTAATCACGGTTTCGGGGAAGAAACGGTGACGCTGGTACACCAGCACGCTACCGGGGTTGCCCAGGTGGTCGGGCAGCTGCTCGGCGTATTCGAGCTCCTTGAACGGTTCAATGCTCAAAAAGCGGCTCTGCAGAATGCAGGACACCGAGGGGTCAACCTCGTTGATCATGGACAGGCGTTGCATGCCGCCGACGACAGGCTCCACGACAACGTCGGTGGGGCGCACGTGCCAGCCGGCGGGGCCGTACCAGCGGACCAGCAGTTCGGGGTCCAGGTAGGCGCCGAAGACGTCCTCGACCGGGGCTGCGATCTCGTGGTCGAAGACGAGAAGCTCCTCATCGGGAACATGAGTGATGCTCATAGGGTTCTCCTTAAACGGGTTGAAGAGCGGGTTTAGGGCTTCTTGCCGGAGTAGTAGTTGCCGAGGAACTCGTCACGGTACTCGAAGTAGGTGCCGTCCTTGATGGCTTCGCGGGCGTCGTCCACCATGCGCACGATGAAACGCTCATTGTGGATGGAGGCGAGGGTCGCCGCCAGACGCTCGTCCGCCTTGAAGAGGTGACGCAGGTAGGCGCGGGTGTAGTGGGTGCAGGTGTAGCAGTCGCAACCCTCGTAGATGGGCGAGAAGTCCGCCTTGAAGCGCGCGTTGGTGATGTTGTAGCGGCCGGTGGGGGAGTAGACGGCTGCGTTGCGTGCCACGCGGGTGGGGGAGACGCAGTCGAAGGTGTCTACACCGTTTTCGATGCCGACGAAGATGTCGTCGGGTTCGGAGATGCCGAGCAGGTGGCGGGGCTTGGATTCGGGCAGCTCTTCGGCGCACCAGCGCACGATGGTGCCGAGGTTTTCCTTCTCGAGTGCACCACCGATGCCGAAGCCGTCGAAGGGCATGGAGCCGAGGTCCTGGCATGCCTTGCGGCGCAGGTCCTCGTACTGTGCGCCCTGAATGACGCCGAACAGCGCCTGGTAGGGCTTGCCCACGCGCTCCGCGGTCAGGCGCTGGTGCTCAGCGATGCAGCGCAGCGCCCACAGGCGGGTGCGTTCGAGCGCCTCCTCCTGGTAGCCGCGGGAGTTGTAGAGGGTGGTCAGCTCGTCGAAGGCGAACATGACGTCGGCACCAATCTGGTGCTGAACCTGCATGGACACCTCGGGAGTGAAGCGGTGAATCGAGCCGTCAATATGCGACTTGAAGTTCACGCCGTCGTCGTCAATGTGGGCGAGGCGTTCCTTGCCCTTTGCCACGTCGTCGTCGCCGAGGGGGCGGCCGTCGGCGCCCTTAGCATCCGCGACGGTACCCATGTCGATTACCTTCTTGAAGCCCGAACCCAGGCTCATCACCTGGAAGCCGCCGGAATCGGTGAAGGTGGGGCCGTCCCAGTTCATGAACGCACCCAGGCCGCCTGCTGCGTCCAGAATTTCGGGGCCGGGCTGCAGGTACAGGTGGTAGGCGTTGGAGAGCAGAGCCTGAGCGCCGAGTTCCTTCATGGATTCGGGTAGGACCGCCTTGACGGTTGCCTTGGTGCCCACGGGGGTGAAGGCGGGGGTCTCGATCTGTCCGTGCGGGGTGGTGATGACACCGGTGCGTCCGCGGAACTGTCCGCCGTTGGCTTCTACACGTTCAGCGCTGGGGGAGGCGGTGTCCGCCAGGCGGCTGGTGATGGTGAAGCCAAAGTCCTCGGTGGGGAAAGAGTTATCTAGAACGCTCATTCTTCTCTCGATTGTTTGCTTTCCGTCTGAATGTCTACACCCTAGCCTACCGGAAAACCCCGCCTCTCTTGCCAGAGGCGGGGTTCACGAGAATTTAGCTGAGGGCAGCTGGGTTTAGCTCGCCTTAGCCGGCGAAGTCGCCGAGCATATCCACGGTCGGCACGAAGAAGAGGGTACCGGTCACCGCGGTGCTGAAATCCAGCAGACGGTCGTAGTTGGCGCCATCCACGCCGGTGAACATGTTCATGAGCATCTTCCGGACGGTCGAGAAGGTGCTGGCGTAGCAGATGAAGTAGGTGCCCAGCTCGTTGTTACCCACGGTGCCGAAGGGCATGTTGTCGCGAATAACCTTGAAGTCGTCACCAATATTGGCGATGGCGGAGTGCGAGTTGGCGGGCTTCTCGTCCTCGCTCATCTCGATGTCGTCGTGCTTGGAGCGGCCAATGACCTTCTCCTGCTCGGAGACGGGCAGGGCGTTCCACGCGGTCATGTCGTGGATGTACTTCTGCACGAACTGGTAGCTGCCGCCCCTGTACATGGGGTCGTTGTCACCGATGATGCCGAAGTATTCGCGTGCCGCGGGGGTCTGCGGGTTCTCGGTGCCGTCCACAAAACCGATGATGGAGCGGCCGTCCCAGTAGCGGAAGCCGTGCACCTCATCCAGCACCTCGGCAACATCGCGCAGAGCCGCGGTAATAGCGGACGCCATATCGTAGGCGACCGACGGCTGGGTCGCACGGATGTGGAAGTGCAAATCACCGGGAGTGGACACCGCGGTGTGCTTGGAGCCCCTAATCTCCTCGAACTCCACGAGCTCCTGAGGCAGCGGCTTGGGCAGATCCAAGGTCAGCCACGCGCTGTGGCTGATACCCAGCACAATGCTGGCGTTCTCGGGCGAGTAGCGGTTCGCGGCGGTGTGGTTGAGGTTAATGACGAGCCCGCAGAGGTTCTGAAAACCCTCAATGAGCGCATCCTGGCTGATGTCTTCCTTGAACTTCCACACCATGAAAATGGTGTTAGCGTTCGGGCTGGCAGTGACCTGTTGTGATTCTGGTGCAAACATAAAACTCACCGTACGCCCGTGTGTACGCCCCTGCAATGAATCTAGCCCTAACCTTCTGCACTGAACGGAGAAGATTAGGGCTGGGAATATAAAAGCCGTGCTTTAGAAGCCGTGGGAGGCGAGGTCACGGGCATGCGCCAGACGCGCCGCCGTCTCAAAAATAGTCCACGCCTGTACCTGAGCGGACAGCTCCACTGGCGCGCCGGGCTTCACAACCTTGCTCATCGGCTCGGTGAACCGCGGGGAGAACTGCACGAGCGCCTTACCGCGAATCTCATTCGGGTCAATGCCGTACTCATTCATCGGCAGGTCGGGGTCAAACTCGCGGCGACCCTCCCACAGGGCGCGGGCGGTCGAGTACACCAGGGTCGAGGCGAGCGCTCGCGCCTCGTCACTGAGCAGCGGCGAGGATGCCGCCATGCCCAGGTAGCGCACGAGAATGCCGGTGAACAGGCCGCCGTCGCCGTCACCGTGAGAGATGAGGATGCGGCGGCGAGCACCGGAGAGGAACTCCACCTCTTCGGTCATGTGCTTGACGATGCCGACGATGAGGCGCTCGGCGCGTTCTGCGGGGTCCACCTCGCAGGGCACACCGGATGCGGCGAGGCTCAGCAGGGCGCCCAGGGCGGTTCCCTGGTTGTAGGTGAATTCGCCGCGCTCGTACTCGTACTCGTCGCCGCGCACGTTCACGCCATCAATATAGAGCGAACGTTCTGCATCCCAGAGGGTTTCGTTCATCCAATCCATGAGCGCGGCGGCAGTCTTCGGGTCGCCCGCACGCACATACGCCAGAGCAGTCGGCGCGGTCGCCGCAGCATTCACAAAATCACGCTTGGACTTGCGCCAACTCATGCCACCCACCGGGGAGAAACCCTTCGCCAACTGCTCAAAGAGGGCCGCGCCAGCATCCTGGGCGGCAACATCATTCGCGCCGGTCAGCTCAATGCAGAAGGAGTTCATGCGGCCCACCGCGAGGGTCAGCCACGCCATATCGTCAAAGTAGTCGTTTGCGAAGCGGCCGTAATTACGCACGTTAATGCCGCGCAATAGTGCGCGGGCACGGTGCAGCTCCTCCTGGGCGGCAGTAATATCGCCCTCGCGCAGGTGACGCTGACCGGCATCAATCACACAGTCCAGCAGGTGCGCCTGCCACCAGTAGTGCCAAGCGTTCAGGCGCTGGCTCAGCGGGCGCGGGTCGGGCACTTGCACCGAACCAATGAGGGCGCCGGGAACGCCAAGAATACGGTGCACGAAGGTGTCGGTGACGCTGGCGGCTGCGGCAGCGGCATGCGATGAGGTGCGCTGGGCATACTCGCTAATCGACTCCAGAGACTGCGCGTTGTGGGAAGACGGCTGGGAATTCATGGACCCTCTGTAGTAGCGGTGAAGTATTACGTCTGAATTATCCCACTTTTTGCCCTCTGAGCGCCCGGATGTTGTGGGCGGGCTCTCGGGTGTGATTCCTTTTCGAGAGACCGCCGAGAAGATGCACCGCAGGGAACGGGGTGAACACCATTCAAAAACCGGTTAGGAGGCGGCAGCCAGCGAACGCCCGCTGTATAGATCCACCGGTTCGCCGGTGATGGGGTGCTCAAAATGCAGACTGTACGCCAGTAGTTGCAGTGGGTACTCGGGGCGGTCAGGCGCGTCAGGGAGCACCTTCGGGTAGAGCACATCGCCCAGAATGGGGGAGCTGAGCATATTCAGGTGCGCCCGCAGCTGGTGCGTTTTGCCGGTGTGAGGCGCCAAATCATAGAGCGCCCATTCTCTATTCGGTTCCGCACGCCAACCCTCAACCGCCTGCGCGCTCGGGGTGAAGGTCCGCAGAATCTTCGCGGTCGTGAGCGTATTCGGCTCCACACCCTGCGCCGCGCACTCTTGCTCAGAAAGCTGCTGAATCTGCAGTTGATCACGAATCTTCTGAATATGCGAACGCACCTGCAGACCCTGCGCACTCAACGCCCGCTCGGCGGCGGCGGTATCGGCAGGAACCGGCGCCACGGCACGGTAAGTCTTCGACACCTGACGGTGCTGAAACATCATCTGGAAGGGACGGCGCGCCTCCACGGTTTTGGCAAAAAGCAGCACACCCGCGGTTGGGCGATCCAGGCGGTGAATCGGAATCAGTAGCGGGTTCTGCTCACGCACCCGCAGCTTGGTCAGCGCGGTCTGCGCAATATAGGCGCCGCGCGGGGTGGTCGGCAGAAAATGCGGCTTATCAATCGCCAGCACGTGCTCATCCTCGTAGAGCACCGGCATGTCGGAGGGTAGCTGCGGCTCATCCGCAAGCTCGCGGAAATACCAGATGCGCTCACCCGGCATATAGGGGCTATCGCTGGTCAGGATC
Source organism: Rothia mucilaginosa (assembly GCA_963534775.1). Classification (GTDB taxonomy): domain Bacteria; phylum Actinomycetota; class Actinomycetes; order Actinomycetales; family Micrococcaceae; genus Rothia; species Rothia mucilaginosa_D. Next base: position 47,214 of record CAUSUH010000010.1, read on the forward strand.
GTGCCGTCGTCCAGACGCACTTCGCCGGTATTAAAGCGGGCGTGAATAATCTGCGGGTCGTTCGGGTAGAAGCGCGCAATCAGATAGTCCGCAATGGTTGCCGGAGCCGTGCCATTCGGGGTGAGTTCAGCCGGGAGCTCCTCGGGCAGTGGCAGGATCAGCTGAATCGGGTCAATGCCGTTCTTCTGAGCTAGCGGAGGGGTCAGCAGACGGCGATGCGTGCGGCGTGCAGGCTTTGACTGATAGGCGGCGCCGGACTGTACTCCCTGCTGCGTATCGGGTTGAGGGCTGGGCTCTGAGCTGGGCTGAGAGCTGGGCTGTGAGCTGGAATGCGGGCGTGTGGTGTTCTGTGCGGGCATGGCTCTACTCTACCGCCTGAACCCTATCACCTGAGCGGAGCTGGGACTGAGGTAAGCTGAGCTGGACTGCCTACCGATGAGGCAGCTAGACACATTGCTGTGGGGTTGGGTTTCGGGCTGCGGAATGCAGTTTTGTCTGACACTCATGAATGTTTGTGTGAATGCGTGGAACAAAAAACGAAAACTTCACAAATTTTTGAAATTATTGGACATTTAATTTAAAAAAACTGCATTAATTTTACAAAAAACAGCGTTTATGTGCGGTATTTTCGAAAGTTCTGTCAAATCAGAAACTAATAACCCTCAATTTAGCCCCTGTGGTTTTTCTAAGTATAAAAGATGTGAAGCAAATAAATACCTGCTAACCTGAGCATCCTACGTCATAAACGCCTTAATAAAGGCTGAAAGTAGCCTTAAAGCGGTACGATTAAGACACAGAAGTTCGATATTTCGAACGAAGGGGTCGAAATGGGACAGAAACAGCGCAAGGGCGCAGAGAGTAAAGGAACACCCCCAATTACGGTGGTGCAATCAGACAATTCCAAAGCACCGGAAAATGCGATAGGAGAGGTTATGGAACATTCACAAAAGAATGCGGAGCCTCGCACCGGTGCCCTGCGCATGGAACCGCACGAACGCGAAGAGCAAATTCTGAAAATTGCTGCAGAACATTTCGCTCGACGCGGCGTACTCGGCGCCTCCATGAGCGCTATCGCCCGCGATGCAGGCATTACCCGCGCCCTGCTCTACCACTACTTCCCCGGCAAGGACTCCCTGGCGGCAGCCGTCACCCGACGCGAAGCCAACGCAGTCCTCGAAGCGCTCGGCGAGCACCACGAAAACCCCGAGGAAGCACTCCGCAGGGCGTTGCGCACCTACTTCCTCGTCGTAGCCGGTGTCCCCACCCCCGGTGGGGAGGACTTCCCGAACAACCCCACCGACTACCTCGAATGGATGCTTGAACGCACCGGCATGCCGATTAATGATCGCACCCGCGTCATCCTCGGAGGCTGGTTGCAGCTCGTCGACTACTTCGCCCTGCACGTCGTGCAGCTCAACCCCCGCGATCAGCGCACCGTTCGCTCCCGCGGGCTCGGGCTCGAAGAAGCTATCGACCTGTGCCTGGGTGCCGTGGACACCCTCACCGGCGGCTACTAACCGCCTCAAGAGGTGACAGGTCAATGTAGGACTTCCCGCTCCGATGTTTGGTTATGTGCTCCACGGCAAAGGCGACGTGGACATCCGGGCGGTTATTCCTCCGTCGCGCCGCTTGCGACGTGGCGGACTCCGGGAATACCACCCGGTTCGTGAGTAGGGAAACATAATGCCCCGTACCCCCCTTCCGTGAGGGTACGGGGCATTATGATGCTCAGGTTGAGGTTGAGGAAATAATTTAATCTGAGGCTAAGCTTGAGGCTTTGCCTGCTCTAGGAGGTTCTACTCAGTCTAGATGGAACGGCGCAGCGACAGGCCACGAACCGTCGCGTAGAAGCCCTGCGCCTGCAGTGCCGCACGTAGCGCCTCCACCGGATGCTCCACAGCCTCGCCGTCGGAGGTGCCCGATGTGAATGAGCCCAGCGTGTGGGTGCCCAAAAGCTCCACATCGTTGACCTTCTCCACCGAAATCTTCTCCGCACCACCGGCGGACACCAGGCGCGCCAGGGCGGGGGCCGCCGCCTCCAGAAGTACCGGGTCGGTGGTGAACGCCAGCAGGGTCTTCGCGCCGCGCTCCACGTACAGCACCGGGGCGCCGTCCACCAGCACCACGCAGGCGCCCGCCTTGCGTGCCGGGCGGTGCTTGACCACTCCCGCAGTCTCGCCCGCAAAAGATGGAATCGCGGGCCAGCTCAGCGCCGCACCGTACGGGTTCGCCGGGTCGGTCGCCGCCAACAGGGTCACCGTGAACGTGCCGTACACCTGTTCCGTATCGGTGCGCTGCGGGGTGTAGGCGCTCGCACCAAAACCCTGTGTCGCACCAAAACCCTGTGTCGCACTAAAATTCTGTGGACCTGCGGGAATACTGAGGTTATCGGCGGTAGAACGCAGCAGGTCCACCGTTGCGGGGGCAGCGAACTGCGCCGCACCCAAACCCTCAATAAAGTAGCCGCGACGCACTAGCGCACGATCCTCAGCCGCCAAATAAATCCGGTACAGCTGTGAGAACCCGCCGGCAGAATCCTCCACCTGCAGGCACCCGCGAGTCAGCACACCGTAGCGGTCCAGAAGCAGGTCGGCGCGTGCGAGCGCCGCAACCGTCGCCTCCACCGGCTCCTGTAGCAGTGTGTCCACGCGCGAGAAGCGGCCGCTATCCTGCGGGGCAACGGCGGGAGCGGTGGCATGGAGCCCGCCGCGGAGAGAACTACCGCGCAGGGAACGCAAGCCCCGCCCGGCGACAGGCGAAGAGTAGCCACTGGAACCATAGCCGTCAGCGCCGAAACCACCCGCCATACCGTTACCCATGGAGGCGCGCGCCGCCGCAATACGACCCGCACCGCGGCGGCCCACCCGCGACAGACGCGCAGGGGCAGCCGGGGTTGGATGCGCACTGCGGACACCCGCAAGCATCGCCCGAACCGGCGCGAAACTATCGTTCGTCACCGCGCCAGCCCACACCAGGCGCCACAGCGCCGCCGAAACTTGCGCAGCATCCGGGAAAGTCACCACCTGACCGGCGGGCGCCGCGGCGCTCATTAGCTGCGCCACCCGCTCACGCAGCGCCGGCACGAACAGGCCGCCGTGAGCCAGCGCCTCATAGATGGCGTGCTCCAGCGTGCCCGGAGCGTGCAGTGCCTCCCAGAGCTCCGGGTTCTCCGCACGCACCAGCTGCTCCGGGTAGTCCTCACCCAGAGTCAGCGAAGAACTCTCGCTCAAATGCAGGCGAATCCAGCCGTCAGACTTCTGCGCGCTACCGCCGCCGAGCTGACCGGCGCCGGTGAAGAATACCCTGCCGCTCGCCATGAGCTCGTCCAGCATGTGCGGCTGGTAGCCGGGCACGCGCGCCGGAAGAATCAGCGTCTCCAGCGCGGAAGCCGGTACGCGTACACCCGCCAGCTGGTCGATGGCGGTGAGTAGATCCTCCGTGGCGGAGGCTGAGTCTTCGGTACCGTTTTCAGCCGCCGAGGTGGGTGTCGCCGGGCTGGGTTCCGCTGTGCCGAGGGGTGCCACCCTCTCGCCCACCACCGTGGCGGTGCGGCGGGAGGACATGAACGCACCGTAGGCGCTCGCCTCCGGAAGGGTCTGCGCAACCCGCACGGATAAAGAACGAACGTTCTGCCACGAGGGTAGGAAAACGCCATAGACCTGCGCCGATACCGGCTCAATCTCCTCACGCAACGCCGCCAGAGAACGGGCACGAATCGTGCGCAAAACCTGCGCATCCACCCACTCAACACCAATCGCGCCGGAGGCGCGCAGCACCTCGGGCAGGAACTCGCCAGAGCTCAGGCGGCGCTGCTGCTGAAGACGCTGCAACACCGGAGTCAGCACGCCCACACCCACCGGGGTCAGACGCGAAAAATGCTCCGCCGCCTGCTGCGCCGTAAAGGGAATATGGGTGCGCGCATAGCGAGAAACCAGATCCTCTAAAGGCTCCGCGACCGGCTGCAGGAGGGCAGCAGGAAGCGCCGCAGCGGGCATAATGCCCAGTCCATCGCGCAGGCGCGCGGCATCCTCAACCGCCGCATAGTACAGTTGCGGCTCGGCGGAACCATCGGCAGCTCCCATGAACGAGAACGCGCGGCGCGAGCGCACCAGCTCCTCCGCCAGGGCGCAAGCCTCAGCCGTGCTGGCGTGCGCGCCGGAACCCTCGCCGTAGTGTTCAGAGTCCTTGTGTTCAGAGTCCTTGTTTTTAGAGTCTTCGGCGCCGCTAAAATCTTCCGCGCCGAAATCTTGAGAACCGTGCGCCGCAGATTCAGTCCGTGGGTTGTCGGCACGCAAACGCAGACTCAACTCCCGCGCGCTCAACGGACCCAGCTGACGCAAAAGATCCGCCACACCCTCCACACCGCAGGCGCGGTAACGCTCACCCGTGCGCTGCAGACGCTGCTGAGTCTGCACCAGAACCGCCGGATCCAGCAGGTCACGCAGACCGCTCGACCCCAGCAACTCAGCCAGCAGTGCCGGGTCCAGCGACAGCGCGGCGGCGCGACGTTCGGCAGCGGGCGCATCGCCGTCGTAGAGATGCTCAGCAACGTACTCAAAGAGCAGAGTGCGCGCAAAAGGCGAAGGGTCATTCGTCTCAACCTCCAGCATGGACACCGCCCGAGACTGCAACGAACGGTGCACCTGAACCAGTGCCGGAACATCGTACACATCCTGCAGACACTCGCGTGCCGTCTCCAAAAGCACCGGAAAATCAGGGTACTTACGCGCCACATCCAGCAGCTGCGCCGCACGCTGACGCTGCTGCCACAGTGGGGTGCGCTTACCCGGATCACGGCGCGGCAACAGCAGGGCACGCGCCGCATTCTCACGGAACCGAGACGCAAAAAGTGCCGAATCGCCCACGCGTTCGGTGACAATCGCCTCCAGCTCGTCCGGGTCGAAAAGGAACAGATCAGCGCCGGGCGGCACATCCTCCATAGCGGGCAGACGCAGAATCAAGCCGTCATCACTCGCCATGACGGAAGCGTCCACCCCATACCGCTCCTCAATGCGGGCGCGCACCGCCAGCGCCCAGGGTGCGTGCACCCCGTAGCCGAGCGGCGAGTGCAGGACCACTCGCCAATCGCCCAGTTCGTCGCGGTGCCGCTCCACAATCATGCGGGTGTCGGAGGGGACCGCCCCGGTGGATTCGCGCTGCTCACGCAGGTAGGCGAGCAGGTTATCGACCGCCCAGGTGTCCAGGCCTAGCTGTTCGAGTTGCTGGCGGGCGGCGGCGCTATCGGTGGCGTCCAGGCTGGAGAGTGCGCGCGTGAACGCACCCGTCTGCACACCCAGGGCGTAGGGGCGGCCCATGCGGTCGCCGTGCCAGAAGGGCAGGCGCGCGGGCTGACCGGGTGCGGGGGAGACCCGCACCGCGTCGTGCGTAATTTCTTCGATGCGCCAACTGCTCGCGCCGAGGGTGATGACCTCGCCGGCGCGGGATTCGTACACCATTTCTTCGTCGAGCTCACCCACACGCTTGGGGCCGCGCTCCTCATCGCCGCTGACCAGGTAGACGGGGAAGAGCCCGCGGTCGGGAATCGTGCCGCCACTGGTAACGGCGAGGCGTTGCGCACCCGGGCGACCCTCAATACTGCCGGAGGGCGCCTGTTCGGTGGGGGTGCGATCCCAGATGATGCGCGGGCGCAGTTCGGCGAACTCGTCGGAGGGGTAGCGTCCGGCGAGCATTTCGAGCACGGAGTCGAAGAGGGCGCGCGGCAACTCGGCGTAGGGTGCGCTGCGGCGTAGCGCCTCGTACCAGGAGTCCACGCTGATGGGGCCCAACGCGCAGGCGGCGACGGTCTGCTGTGCGAGTACGTCCAGGGGGTTGGTGGGGATGGCAAGCGGCTCGAGGGTTCCGCTGCGCATTCCGGCGAGGGTGACGGTTGCGCCGAGCAGGTCGCCGCGGTGCTTGGGGTAGAAGAATCCGCGCGAAATTTCGCCCACGCGGTGTCCGGCGCGGCCCACGCGCTGCAGTGCGGAGGCGACCGAGGGAGGGGCCGCCACCTGGATTACGAGGTCCACGTGACCCATGTCGATGCCCAACTCCAGGGAGCTGGTGGCGACCACGCAGCGCAGGGTTCCGCCCTTGAGTGCCTCCTCGATGAGGGTGCGCTGTTCCTTGGATACGGAGCCGTGGTGTGCGCGGGCGAGCGGCGGCACCTCGGCGATGTCGCAGATGCCTGCCGCGTAGTCTTCGGGGTCGATTCCCTGCTTTGCGAGGACGCGGCGCAGGTGAATATCGTTGAGCGCCGCGGTGAGCTTTTCTGCTAGTCCGCGCGAATTAACGAAAACAATTGTAGAACGGTTGTTCTCAATATGGTCGACGATGCGCTCCTGCACACGCGGCCAGATGGAGGTCTCGGGGCGCTCGCTATCGGGGGCGTCTCGCAGCGCCTTTTCGTGCAGTGCCCCTTCTAGCAATGCCTCTTCTGGGATGGTGAGCGTATTTTTGGGCGCGGTGTTATCGCCCTGTCGCGCCGGGTTTGCTCGCCCGGTTTCCTGCTCGGCTTCCTGTCCGGGGAACACGCCAATGGCGTCTTCGAGCGTGTAGGGAGCGCTTGCTGCACTAGAGATAGGCTGCGCCGCACTTACCGGCGAGCTCGTAGAAGCTGAGCCCTCACCACCCGGCGCCTTCGAGGGTGCATATTCTGAGGGGGCGTGGAGTCCTTGCCCGTAGTCGTTGGCGCCTCCGAGTGCCGCCATATCGGGTACGGGCACGCTCAGGCGCAGGTCCCATTCTTTGGCGACCGGACGGCTCATGATGGTTACCGGCTGAATGCCGCCGAGGAACCGGGCGACCGCCTCCGGGTTTTCGACGGTTGCGGAGAGGCCAATACGCTGTGCGGGCTTTTCGAGGAGCGCGTCGAGGCGTTCGAGGGAGACCGCCAGGTGCGCGCCGCGCTTGGTGGCGGCGAGGTTGTGAATCTCGTCCACGATCACGGTGGTGACGCCCGCGAGAGTGTTGCGGGCGGCGCTGGTGAGCATGAGGTAGAGGGATTCGGGGGTGGTGATGAGAATGTCGGGCGGGTTGCTGATGAGCTGGCGGCGTTCGCGTGCGGGGGTGTCGCCGCTACGCACGCCCACGCTGATGGTCGGTTCGGTCGCGTTGTTTCCGCTCAGGCGCGTGATTCCGGTCAGCGGTGCGCGCAGGTTGCGTTCGACGTCGGCGCCGAGTGCTTTGAGGGGTGAGATGTAGAGGATGCGCGTGCCGCCTGCGGTTCCGGCTTCGTGTTCGCGGTGTAGGGCGTCGAGTGCCCAGAGGAAGGCGGCGAGGGTTTTGCCAGAGCCGGTGGGGGCGATGATGAGGGTGTTGTTGCCGTTGCGGATGCTCTCCCAGGCGCCTTCTTGGGCGGCGGTGGGTGCGCTGAAGGTGGCGCGGAACCAGTCGCGTACGGGGGCGGAGAAGTGGGAGAGTGCGTCGGTCATGTATCTATTATGGCGGGGTTTATGGTGTTCGCCTCTTGAATTGTTGGGGGTTGGGGTAGGAAGATGTGCTTGACAGTGTCTCTACAGAGTATGTAATGTTTTACTCGTAAAGTAATCGACTGAGAAACAAGCCAAAGGAGCCTCACCATGACCCGCCTGACCGAAGAACAGCTCATCAACCTCTTCCACGAGCCGCGCACCGTCTCCTCCTTCACCGAGGAACCCGTCACCGACGAGCAGCTGCGCCGCATCCAGGAACTGACCTTCTATGGCCCCACCGCCTTCAATAGCCAGCCCCTGCGCATCACCTGGGTCAAGAGCCCCGAGGCACGCGAGCGCCTCGTCGCACACCTGGTAGACGGCAACAAGGCAAAGACCCAGGCGGCACCGGTGACCGCAATCCTCTCCGCAGACGCGAACTGGGTAGAGCACGCCGACACCTTCAACCCCAACGCTGCCGGCTTCATCAAGGGCTTCTACACCACCGAGGAGCTTGCCACCCCCGCCGCTGAGCTGAGCGCTCACCTGCAGGCAGGCTACTTCATCACCGCAATCCGCGCCCTCGGCCTGGACGCTGGCCCCATGACTGGCGCAGACTTCGCCGGCATCAAGAAGGAATTCTTCGCGGACAACGCAGAGATCCCCTTCCTGATCGTCAACATCGGCCACGGTGAGGCTCCCGCATACCCGCGCGGTGCACGCTTCAGCCACGATGAGGTTGCTCGCTCCCTCTAAGAGCGCGCAGCTACGGCATAGCTCAAGCTAAACCCAAGGTTTAAAGATAGTTCAAGGGCGGTTCCCCATCACGGGGAACCGCCCTTGAACTATATGTGCGTTATACGCGCCGGTTTCTTAACCCTGAAATGCCGCGTTAGCGGGCACCAAACTGACCCACCGACAGTTGCGGAACAGACGAGGAACACGCGGTCGTATCCAGCGGAACAATCACGCCACCGGAACCGGAGGGAAGACCCACCAGGAAGCCCTGAACCGGGCGGCTACCGCATGCGTCACCGAAGCGTGCCGGGTACACCGAACGCAGTACCGCGGTGGTGCTATCGCCGGGGTTGAGGGTCACGCCCGCAGAGTTCATGTACTCATCAGAGGTGGAAGCCTCACGACCGACCCAGGTGCCCGAAGGACCCGCATGCACCACGCGCGGGTAGCCGCGCAGGGTGCAGGAAGAATCCGAAGAATTCTGGAAGTACAGGGTGTAGTTTCGGGCGCCGGGGGAGCCATCTCCAATGGACACCGAAATGTTCAGGTCGTCCAGATCGCACTGGCCGGGGCCTTCAGCAGTGTTGTTGGAGGAGTTCGAAGAACGATCCGAGGAATTCGATGAGCTCGACGAACGTGAAGACTCCGAAGAATGGGAGGATCCGTTCGACGAATGAGAATCCGACTGTGAAGACGAGTTTGAGCTCTTCTGGGAATCCTGCTGAGAGTCTGCAGAGTCGTCTGACTTGTTCTGCTCGGAACCCTCGTGGGAGGACCCAGAAGAATGAGAGTCAGAGTTCTGCTTCGACTCGTGAGTCTCGGTGTGGGAAGAAGACTCGGAGTGATTAGAGGAAGAGCCGTGGTTCTCCGCCTCGGGAGAGTTCACCACGGTAATAGAGCCCGGGGTCACCGAAGAGGTAGCCCCGTCGGAGGCTACTCGAATCGTGCCGGGCTTGACCGAAGCCGAAGCACTCGGCTGAGCCGAGGTGCCTTCAGCTTCCTGACCGGCCTGGGACGCGCCGCATCCGCTGAGCGCTAGCACGCCGCAGAGGAGGGTGGTTGATGCGAGTACCTGAGCCGATTTAAACATGATTACATCGCCGCCTGCATTTGGATTTCTGCTCCGTCCATACCGGGGGCGTACTCGACCTGGCAGCACAGGCGGGAGTACTCGTTGGCGACGTCATCGACCATGTCGAGCAGGTCCTGCTCAGCTTCGGTGCGCTCACCGGAAGCTTCGAAGTGCTCGGGGTCGATGAAGCCGTGGCAGGTAGCGCAGGATGCGTTACCACCGCAGGTTGCGAGGACCGGCACACCGTTAGCCTGGAGGGTTTCCAGGAGGGTGTGGTGGTCTTCCCACTGAATGTCGTAGTTTACGCCTGCTTCGTCAGTGACCTTAATCGTTACGCCCATGCGTTCTCCTTCTTCTGTAGTGATGCGTTTCTATTGTAGAGGTAGGGGCTGTTAATCACCGTACTTTGTGGCGCATCCCCAACCCTACCGTCACGCATATCACGGGAACGCATATTAATTTTTATGCTGAATAGCATGTATGTATTGCCCCCAGTCTACCCCGTATTGCCCTGACAATGCGGGATATTGGTGCTAATGAATACTGCCCCCAGATGCAAAGACATGCTGGGGGCAGTATAAAGAACCGGCACGCAGAGGCGCCTCAACGGTGACGAAGACCTACTTTGATTCCTTCTCCACAGTCTTCTCGGCGTCCTGCTTTTCTGCGCTTTGGTTATCGGCATTCTGGATGCTTCGCCCGGGGCCGCGCACAATACCGCGTACGCTATCGCGCGGGTCGGCGTAGCGCAGGTCGATACCGAAGGTATTGCGGATCTGGCGTGCCGAGTTCAGGTGCCAACGCTGCGAATCCGACGGAGTCACCGAGGTGACCGCCTTCTGACCCGGAGCCAGCTTCTCGTGGCGAATATCGTAGTGCTTACCGCCCATGGTGATGGTGAAGCCGTGCTCTTGCAACAGCTGCACGAACGCATCCACATCGTGCGGGATCTTGCGGCCGCGCTGCCTCTTTGTGCCGCTCATCCTCGGCTGCGACTCGAAGGGGTTACGGCTGGGCGCGGTGCCGCGACTAATACGAATCACCTGCTGGTCGGAGTGCGAGAACTCCACCTGGTAGCCGTTGAGCGAGTACACGGTGCGGCTACTGCCGGGAATTGGGCGGCGGTCCTCAGCCTCATCCAGGATGCGGGCAATGTACTCGCCGGTCAGACCGAGCGTCTTCAGCTGTGCCTGAGCATCGGGGGAGAGCTGGTAGCCTCCCGCCAGAGCCTGCAGCGGGCGCAGCGCGAGCACTTCGGCGGTCAGGGGGTTGAGCACCACCTGGTAGCCTTCCTCTTCATGCGTGTAGAGGGTGACTTCGCGGCCGTAACGGTTCTCCTGCGCGCTCTCTTGAACCACGGTGCTTGCGGGCGATTCGATGATGTCCAGCAGCAGCTCGTAGGTGAGCCCGTGGCGCATCATATAGTCCATCACGCCCGGGAGCACGCCGTAGATGCGGCGGCGCGGCGGCACGTCACCGTAGAATTCCTTCTCGATGCGCGCGGCAATACGTTGGTTCTCCAGCGGCACCTCGGTCAGCGGGATGAGGCGCTGGTTGGAGGGACGAATCTTGGCGCGTGCGGCGGCGGGCTTGGGTGCCTGACGGTATGCGTCCACGAGTGCCTGCTGCTGCTCTACGAATTCCTGGGCAATGAGCGGTAGGAGGGTGAAGTAGAGCTCTGCCGCTTCGGGCTTGAGCGCGCCGTTCTCATCGAGTATGGACGCGCCGTCCTTGGAGAGCAAATCCCACGGCTTATTGTTTGCACTGTTCTCTTCGGAGCCCTGATTGTCCCGGTAGCTATAGGTGGCGAGGGAAGCAAGCTCCTGCAGGCGAACGTACACCTCAAGAGGAACGGTAATCTGCTTAGCGGACATTATTTCTCCTCCTCGGTGGTGTTTTCTGCCCGAGCTGCTTTATCTTCTGCCTGCTTTGCCAGGGTGTTGCTGAGCTCTTCCAGCTGCACCTTGCGCAGGTTCTCCGCGTGCAGAACATGGAAATCCGGGGTCTTCGCCAGGGCCAGAACGGTCCGCTCATCGGGCGAAACCGCAATTTCCAGGCCCTGCGCCGCGTAGATACGCGTCCAGCCTTCAGCCATACGCACGCTCTCGGGGCTGCTCAGCGCCTGAAGCATCAGATCGAAAACGAACGGCGGGTTCTTCTTCAGGAAGGTGCGAGCGCGCTCGCTGAATTCGAGTTCCAGGGCGTTGAGCGAGGTGTATTCGCCCTGAGCCAGGGACGCCTGTGCCGCCTCGTTGTAGTCGGCGTCGTATTCGTCGATGACGGTAATGACTTCTGCGGAGGCGGTGTTCACGTCAACCCGGTAGTCGTCGTGGGTGAAGCGAATGGTCCAGTCGTTGATGCGTTCTGCTTCGCCTTCGCGCAGGATGGTGCGCACGAGCTCTTCGCTGATGTTTTCGCGTTCGAGGCGGGCGCGCAGGCTCGGGCGCAGGCGGTAGCTGCGTTCGCGGTCCTCGGTGGTGATGGCGCGAGGTGCGGCGGCTACCGGTTCTGCTGCGGGTGCGCTCGGGGTGGACGCGGCAGGCATCGGTGCACCGGGTTTCGGCGCGGCAGGCTTTGGAGCGGTCGGCTTCGGGGCACTCGTCTTTGGGGTAGTGGGCGCGCTCGGTAGGGACTTGCTGAGCACGGGCGACTCGTCAACAGGCGCCTGCTCGCTAGCTACTGCCGTATGAGTAGCTTCTGCGGCTTCGGTTGCCTGCTGGCGGGCACGCAGGCCCTCCAGGTACTCTTCGATACGCGGTGGACGGTAGGTCAGCGTGGACTTGCGGAACATGCCGGGGGAGGGCGCACCGGGAGTCGGCACCGTAGGCTTGGGTGCTGCAGATGTAGGAGCAGCGGGCTTCGGCGCAACGGGCTTGGGAGCCGCCGGCTTGGGTGCCGCGGGGGTAACCGTGGCGGGGGTCGGTACAGGAACCGTCTTTTCTGCAGCTACCTCTGCGGGTGCTTCCACAGAGGCTTCTTCCGGCACGTCGGGAGCCTGGCTGGGAGCCATACCGGGAGCCGGGACGGGTGCCTGTGCCGCGCGGGCGGCAAAGAGTGCGGGGGAAGGCGCGGGCTTCGGTGCTGCAGGCTTCGGGGTTGCCGGCTCCGGCGCTGCAGGTTTGGGAGCGGCGGATGCGCTCACCGCTGCATCCTCACTAGCTACACCCTCGTTGGCCTCTGCAACGGGTGCCTCAGCCGTGGACTCTGCGGTGGCCTCGGCTGTCTGCTGGCCGTTCTGTTCCTCTTCACGAGGCGTACTGCCGCTGGGTCCCTCATCGCTGGGTTCCTCATCGCCGCGGCGTAGGGCGGCAACGAGTTCCTGCCGGGAAGTATAAGGAATGATGTCCTCGGGAGAGTCGATATATCGGGGGAAATTCTCGTAGAGAATCTTCGCCGCGGCCTCAAAGAGCTTTTCTGCAGTGGCGTTGGCGGCGGGTGCGCAAGGGCAGAGGAGCTCTTGGCGCTGCGCGTCATAAAGGGACCAGTGCGCGCATCGTCCGGTGGGCGGGAAGTAATCGAGGGTTCCCAAATCAGCAATATCGATGAGCGCACCTATCAGGGACTGCGGAATGGATAGCTGTGCCATAGTGCTCCTTTGCGTTGTCTACTCTCCAACCTATGCGTGGAGGGTCCTCTTTCCATCCTAGGCGTTTTTTGGCGGGTGTGCCCCGGAGCACGTCATCTGGGGCGCGTAAATCTGTGGATTCACAGGTTGGGACGCTTTTGGGCGCCGTTTTTGGTATGGATGGGGTAGCGTCAGCTGCTGGAGCGTCCTTGCTACACCTAGCTAGAGCCTGCAACGTGCCATGCTGCAACGTTTTGTACTGCGCGGTGGCTTGAGCCCTGCCCGGAGCTTGTGGCAGGGCGTTTTCTGCGCGCTTCTTGCCCAAAGAGATCTTCCCGGGCGTGTCCTCCGGGGTATATCTTCTGAGGTAGATCTTTTGGGCATACAAAAAATCCCCGGTTCCGAAGAACCGGGGATCGGTGGTGCGCCCGAAGGGATTCGAACCCCCAACCTTCTGATCCGTAGTCAGATGCTCTATCCGTTGAGCTACAGGCGCATGTTCCTCGCTCCGGATTTCTTCAACCCGTCGCGGCAACAGGTACTACTATACGGATGTCCTCGGGGGCGCGCAAGCCGAAAAACTCGAAATTTACCTAAAATCCCCTCCGAAAGACTCGATAATACCCTGTTTTACCGCATGATTTCGGGGTTTTTGGTGTCGGAAAATTTTTTCAAAATATTTTCTCAGCACCCTAAAATCGGCGCCGCAGATCCCTGAAATCCACGGAGAATCCCGCCATAAGTCCTAAAAATTCTTTGCAGAAATCTTCTCGCACTCTAGGAATGTGATGCGCAGAACTTAAGAAATGGTGTCATAGAAAGCTCTACCGCGCATTAATGCGTTATTCTGTAAGCATCACGAGGAAGTGGAGACTGTCCAAGCGTGCATATTCACGATTATTTGCACGCTTGTAGTGTTTAACTGCTTCTTTGTTACCTCAGACCTATCCGGATCAACGTAGTATCCGGGCCACCGATTGAAGGGGAAAACGTCAATGGCTGACACCTCAACTCGTACTCTCTCTGCTGAGCTCGAAAAGGAGCTGCAGAGTGCACCCACTACCCACCAGGGCCTTCTGGATTGGGTTCGCGAAGTTGCGGCCCTGACCCAGCCCGCACACATCTACTGGGTCGATGGCTCCCAGGAAGAATACGACCGCCTGGCACAGGAACTGGTTGACGCCGGTACCTTTGTTCGCCTCAGCGATCACGAATTCCCGAACTCTTACGCAGCTTTCTCCGACCCCGACGACGTTGCACGTGTCGAGGAGCGCACCTTCATCTGTTCCGAGACTGAAGAAGGCGCAGGTCCGACCAACAACTGGCGCGACCCCGTCGAAATGAAGCAGACCCTGACCGGTCTGTTCGAGGGCTCCATGCGCGGCCGCACCATGTACGTTATTCCCTTCGTCATGGGCTCCCTGAAGGCTAAGAACCCCAAGATTGCTGTTGAGCTCAGCGACTCCGCATACGTTGTCTGCTCCATGCGCATCATGGCAACCATTGGTAAGGACGTTCTTGCCAAGCTGAACGAGACCAACGGCTTCTTCGTTAAGGCCCTGCACTCTGTCGGTGCACCCCTGGAGCCCGGTCAGGAAGACGTTCCCTGGCCCTGCAACCCCGAGAAGTACATCGTCCAGTTCCCCGAGACCCGCGAGATCTGGTCCTTCGGTTCCGGCTACGGCGGTAACGCACTGCTCGGTAAGAAGTGCTACGCACTGCGTATCGCATCCGTTATCGGTCGCGATGAGGGCTGGATGGCGGAGCACATGCTCATCCTGAAGGTCACCAACCCCGAGGGCAAGGTTCGCTACATCTCTGCAGCGTTCCCCTCCGCATGTGGCAAGACCAACTTCGCAATGATGGAACCCACTATTGACGGCTGGAAGGCTGAGATGGTCGGCGACGACATCGCATGGATCGAGTTCGACGAGAACCACCAGGCACGCGTGGTCAACCCCGAGGCTGGCCTGTTCGGCGTGGCACCGGGCACCGGTTACTCCACCAACCCGAACGCTATGAAGGCTATCGCCAAGGGCAACACCATCTTCACCAACGTTGCACTGACCGACGACGGCTCCGTCTGGTGGGAGGGCAAGACCGACGAGGCTCCCGCACACCTGATTGACTGGACCGGTAAGGACTGGACCCCCGAGTCCGGCCGCCCGGCAGCTCACCCGAACTCCCGCTTCTGCACCCCCGCATCCCAGGTCGACATGCTCGCTCCCGAGTACTACGACCCCGAGGGTGTGCCGCTGAGCGCTATCGTTCTGGGTGGTCGCCGCAAGACCACCATCCCCCTGGTTTCTGAGTCCGAGAGCTGGGAGCAGGGCGTGTTCCGCGCAGTTACCCTCTCCTCTGAGACCACTGCGGCCGCTAAGGGCGCTGTTGGCGTGATTCGCCGCGACCCGATGGCTATGCTGCCCTTCATCGGTTACAACGCTGGTGACTACTTCAAGCACTGGCTGGACCTGGGTAAGAAGCACGGCGCAGAGAACATGCCGAAGGTCTACTACGTCAACTGGTTCCGCCGCACCCCCGACGGCGGCTTCGCATGGCCCGGCTTCGGCGAGAACTCTCGCGTTGTGAAGTGGATCTTCGACCGCCTTGACGGCAAGGCTGGCGGCCAGGAGACCTTCCTGGGCACCGTTCCCACCAAGGAAGACCTGGACCTGACCGGTCTGGAAATCTCCGAGGACGAGCTGAAGGCTGCTCTGGCTGTCTCGAAGGAAGAATGGGCTGCTGAGCTGCCCGGCATCGACGAGTGGCTGGAGAAGTTCGGCGACAAGCTGCCTGCTGAGGTTCGCGAACAGCGCGACGCTCTGGCAAAGGCCCTGGAGGACTAAGACACTCCAGCTAATACCTACGGTATAGCGCGTTGAAGGAGCGGAATCTCCCGGTGAGATTCCGCTCCTTCCTTCCGTTGAGGGGGAATTTGAATCCCTATCACCTGGGGAACGGCAAGTTTTCTTGCAGTGGTGTGAGTGTAAGGCTATGCAATCCACTTGCTCTTGAGAAATACTTTAAAACCCCCGCCGGGGTGGTTTGGGGGCAATAGTAGCTGCTCATAATTTCTTGCCCTCTTGCCGCCCCTATACAATGCCAATGTAAGATTTTTGAACGCGTCGAACCCCGCCCGGTTCACGCATCCGTTGCCGCCTCCGTGGAGGGGGCGGTAGCACGAGAAGGATAGAAGGAGTATCCATGCGTTTGACAGCATTCTCGGATGTCTCGCTCCGCGTTCTGATGCTCCTGTCTGCCCTGGAGCCCGGTCAGAAGCTTTCCACCCAGAAGATCTCTGAAGGTGTGGACACCCCCTACAACCACGTGGCGAAGGCTGTAGCTTTTCTCGTGAACATGGGTTATCTGGACTCGACTCGTGGTCGTGCCGGTGGCGTCATGCTTTCCGATGCGGGTCGTTCTGCGACCGTCGGCACTATTCTTCGCGCTACTGAGGGCGATATCCCCATGATTGAGTGCGAGGATGAGAACGGCCACTGCCCCCTCGATAAGTTCTGTCGCCTGCGCAATGTGCTGGCGAAGGCGCGTGAGGCATTCTATGCATCGGTTGATTCGGTGGTCATTAGCGAGTTGACTGCCGGTGCGCGCCCCGTTGGCCCGGTGTTTGTTGAGCTGGGCTTTGGGCCTCCGGAGAACGCACTGCCTGCGCGCTAGTTGTAAGGCGCTAGTCGTAAGTATTCAAGCGATACGTGATACCTGTGGAGCTTTCCGGTGGGAGGCTCCATAGAGTTTTTAACACGGACTTTTGGGTGTTTCTGCGCTTGATGCGGGGGCGCTAGGCGGTTCGTGCTGGGTATTGTCTAGGGTTTCTTGCGGGGGTTTGAGAGCAGCGTAGGGGTATTTTTGACTCCGTCTGCGCGGTTGTCGGCACCTGCATGAACCCGGAAAATGTGCAGGAAATGCAAGATATTGCAAATTTGCTTTTCAAATGCAGAAAATGTGACCATATTCATTTTTGCACTGTACTGCATACTTTCCGTAGTAAATATATTTCCATGCCAGAATTTTTATGCACACTCCGGGGCTAGTCACGCGGCGAACTCAAAAACAGTGCTGAAAATATATAGTGTGACGCTCGGCTCTCTCTTTGAGTCAAGCTGAACCATAAGTCTCACCTAGCCCCCTCAATATCCCTCAGAAAGTGACCTGCACTCAGCGCAAACACCCCGCAAAATGCTACGGTAAGGGTGCTTTATAAACACTCTGTCACCAACTAAGCTGTCTGAGTGAATGCCCCGCAATACTGATATTGAGGGGTCTCGCCACAATGACCGAGGTGACCACACAGGAAGAAGGCACACACGATGCTCTCCGAGAAGTCCCGCCCCATTATTGAGGCAACGCTGCCCATCATTGCTGAGCGCATTAACGACATCACCCCCGACTTCTACCGTCGAATGTTCGCCGCCCGCCCCGACCTGATGGACGGCATGTTCTCCCGCTCCTCCCAGCTTGAAGGCACTCAGCCTCGCGCACTGGCTGGCTCCATCGCAGTATTCGCTTCCTACATTGTCGAGCACCCGGACTCCTACCCGGACGAGGTCCTCTCCCGCGTTGCACACAAGCACGCGTCCCTGGGCCTGAAGGAAGAAGAGTACCCCACCGTCTACAAGTACCTCTTCGAGGCAATCGCCGCTAACCTGGGCGACCTTGCTACCCCCGAAATCGTTGAGGCATGGACCGAGGTCTACTGGCTCATGGGCAACGCCCTCATCAAGCTGGAGAAGGGCCTGTACGCCTCCCAGGCAAACGACGTCATGTTCGCACCCTTCAAGCTCGTTGACCGCAAGGAGACCGGTGAGAACGTCGTAGTTCTGACCTTCGAGCCCGCCGACGAGACCCCCATGACCGAGTCCAAGGGCGGCCAGTACATCTCCATCGTCGTTCCCGCACGTGACGGCCTGCGCCAGGCACGCCAGTACACCCTGCTGCCCAGCGAAAAGAACCAGCGCCGCATCGCTGTGAAGCTCGACCCCAACGGCGAGATGACCTCCATCCTGCACGAGCTGGAAGTTGGCGCAGTCGTCGAAATCTCCAACCCCTACGGTGACCTGACTCTGGAAGGCTTTGGCGACCCCGAGGCGCCCCTGTACCTCTTCTCCGCAGGCATCGGCACCACCCCCATGCTCAGCTTCCTCTCCGAGCTGGTTGAGAAGGGCTCCGAGCGTCCCGTGACCGTGGTCCACGCAGACCGCCGCCTGGACACTTGGCCCCTGCGCGAAGAGCTCACCGAGCTCGTCGGCAAGCTGCCCAATGCACGCCTCGTCTCCTTCATCGAGGGCGAAGGCGGCGACTTCACCGGCCTCGTCGACGTATCCAAGCTGGATGTTCCCACTAACGCTTACGTTTACCTCTGCGGCCCGCTGCCCTTCATGCAGGGCGTACGCTCCGCACTGGTGGAGGCAGGTGTCCCCGGCAAGAACATCAACTACGAGATCTTCGGCCCTGACCAGTGGATGCTCCACGACCAGGCACGCGAGGCGTAAAAACCGCGTAAGCCGGCTCGTCCGCTAGGTTTCTTAAACCCGGCTAGGTTCTTTCTCTGAGGCAGAAGAACCTAGCCGGGTTTAGAACTTAAGAAAAATATCCCGCCCGCAGAAGTAATCTGCGGGCGGGATCTTAGTAGCTAGCTAGTGCTTAGCCCTGGCGAACCAGAGCCAGAACCTCATCGCGGACGCGCTCCATAGTCTCAACATCCGGTGCCTCAAGGTTCAGGCGCAGGAAAGGCTCGGTGTTCGAAGGACGCAGGTTAACCCACCAACCCTCTTCGGTGTTGGTGAAGGTGGTGCCGTCGGAGTCCTCAACAACCACAGGAGCGTTAGCGTAGTGTGCACGCACGCGGTCCACTGCGGCTGCCTTGTCTTCAATCTCGGAGTTAATCTCGCCGGAGGCAACGTACGGGGAGTACTTTGCGCTGATCTCGGAGAGAGGCTCGTCGCCGCTGCCCAGGGCTGCCAGCACGTGCATAGCGGCCAGCATACCGGTATCGGCGTTGAAGAAGTCCTTGAAGTAGTAGTGAGCGGAGTGCTCGCCACCGAACACACCGTTCTCCTTAGCCATAACAGCCTTGATGAAGGAGTGGCCCACGCGGGTCTTCACTGCGCGGCCGCCCAGCTTCTCAACCAGCTCAGGAACAGCCTTCGAGGTGATCAGGTTGTAGATGATGACGGGCTCTTCGTTACCCTCTGCCTTCGCACGAGCAATCTCGCGCTCAGCAACCAGAGCGGTCACAGCCGAAGGAGTGACGGGTTCACCCTTCTCATCGATGACGAAGCAACGGTCAGCGTCACCGTCAAATGCCAGACCAATGTCAGCACCGTGCTCAACAACAGCCTTCTGCAGGTCAACCAGGTTAGCCGGCTCCAGCGGGTTAGCCGGGTGGTTCGGGAAGGTGCCGTCCAGCTCGAAGTACAGGGGAACGATTTCCAGGGGCAGGCCCGGCAGGATGGTGTCGCCCAGAACAGCGGGAGTGGTCATACCACCCATGCCGTTACCAGCGTCAACAACAACCTTCAGGGGGCGGATGGAAGACAGGTCCACCAGCTTGCGCAGGTACTCTGCGTAGGGCTTGAGGATGTCCTTCTCAGAAACGGTGCCGACCTTCTCGACCGAAGGAATCTCGCCGGCGTCCAGGTACTTCTGAGCCAGGTCACGGATATCGAACAGACCGGACTCGGAGGACAGCGGAACAGCGCCAGCCTTAGCCATCTTCATGCCGTTGTACTCTGCGGGGTTGTGGCTAGCGGTGAAGGTAACACCGGCAGCGTTCTCAACGCCACATGCGAAGTACAGAACGTCAGTGGAGATCAGACCGATCTTCTCAACATTTGCACCGCGAGCGGTTGCACCCTGGGCGAATGCATCCATGAATTCGGGGGAGGAGGGGCGCATGTCGCCACCGACCAGAATGGTCTGGCCCTCCAGGCCCAGAACGTCTACGAAAGCCGCGCCAGTTGCGCGAACAGTCTCTGCGGTAATGGTCTCGCCGACGATGCCACGCACGTCGTACGCTTTGAATGAGTCATGTAGATTAATAGTAGTCACGCCTTTTATTTTAGCGGTAAAGAAGTGTAACTAGCCTCTATAATGGGCAGGTAAAACCTTATAAATTCCGCTGAATGTATGGGTTTTTTATCACGTCACTTACTTCAAACAACTCACGTCGAGAGGTATTTCCCCCCATGGGTGAGATTTTTTCCCTAAAAAACCAGATTCAGAATTATGCGTGGGGTTCCCGCGAAATTCTTGGACGCATGCGCGGCGTGCCCGTGCCCACCGAACAGCCCGAGGCTGAGGTGTGGGTTGGCGCGCATCCGGCTGCGCCCTCCCGTGCAACCGTTGATGGTACCGAGTCCCCGCTCAATGAGCTGATTGTGGAGAACCCCTCCCGCTTCCTGCGCCCGGACCGTACCTCCGATTGGTTCCCCTTCCTCTTTAAGATCCTTGCGATTGATGCGCCCCTGTCGATTCAGGTGCACCCCACCCCCGAGCAGGCTATTGCCGGCTTCGAGGATGAGCAGGCACGCGGCATCGCGATTGACGCGCCGCACCGCAACTACAAGGACCGCTACTCCAAGCCTGAAACCGTCATCGCGCTGACCCCGATGCGCGTGCTCACCGGTGTACGCACCTCCGCGCAGCTGGCAGAGCTGGCTGAGGCGTTCAAGGCTGGCTGGCTGGCAGAGCGTGTGGAGCTTACCCCCAAGCAGCTGCTGACCGAGATTATTCGCATGCCCGAAGAGACCGCCACCGCGGCTGTTGAGCAGCTTGTCGAGGCGGCAGCACAGCTGACCGACGCCGAGAACCCCGTCATCGCTGACGCCGCTGAGCTCGTGCAGATTGTTGCCGGCAAGTACCCCGGCGACCGCGGTCTGCTCGTCGCTTTCGTCATGAACCTGGTTCACCTGGCGCCGGGCGAGTCCGCCTTCACCCCCGACGGTCAGGTGCACGCCTACGTCTCCGGTACCGCTATTGAGCTGATGAACCCCTCCGATAACGTGATGCGTGCCGGTCTGACCGCAAAGCACATCGACACCGAGGAGCTCATTAAGGTTCTGGGTGAAAGCCAGGACGCCCCGGTTATTCAGCGCCCCACCCCCGAGAATGCGCCCGTGGGCACCTACGCCATGTGGGATGAGCGCATGAGCGTGACCCGCATCCGCGTTGAAGAGGGCAAGCCGCAGGAATACACCTTCGAGGGTATTAGCGCCGCACTGAGCGTATCCGGCGAAATCACCATTCACGCGGCAGACGGCAACGGCACCGAAGAGTTCGTACTGGGTGCCACCGAGTCGGTACTGCATGTGGGCGAGCCCTCGGCGGCAACCCTCAGCGGTAGCGGTGAGCTGTACATCGCTTCTTACGTCTAGGCCTTACCTGTTAGGTCTTACATCTAGGCGTTACGTCTGGGAAGCGTCTCTGGGCGCTAGCGTCTCTGGACGCTCAAATCCAGACAGATAAATGGAGCATTCAAAAGAGAATGCCCCGCTTATGATGCGCATAAAGAATCCACGTTCTTTCTTACCTTTAAATAAGGTGAGGGGACGTGGATTTTTTATTCTCCCGGTGTGTGGTGGGAGGGGCTTTTTGTGTTGACTCTACAGAATGTGTTCTGAGTAACCTATAATTGGTCTTATAAATATGCGTATGAGTGCGCTTTTATGCACCTTTTCCTTAGGTGCGCAACCCCAAACCACTAGGAGAACACCGTGAAGATTATTCTCACCGTCACAGGCATCGACCACGAAGGCATCATCGCCGCCGTGACCGCAACCCTCGCCGAGCGCAAGGTCAACGTTCTCGACGTCTCCCAGACCATCATGGGCGAATACTTCACCATGATCATGCACTGCTCCTTCGACGAAAAGCAGCAGAACCTCATCGACCTGCAGGAAGCCATGATTGGTGTCGAACACGAACAGAAGGTGCAGATTCGCATCCAGGCAGAATCCATCTTCAAGGCAATGCACGCCATCTAGGGCTCCACTTATGCGCAACACCAACATTTTAGAAACCATCCGAATGATCGAGGAGCAGAAGCTCGACATTCGCACCGTCACCATGGGCATCTCCCTGCTCGACTGCGCCGACTCCGACGGCGAAGTAGCCTGTCGCAAAATCTACGACAAGATCACCAGCCGCGCCGCAAACCTCGTCAGCGTCTGCGAAGGTATCGAAGCTGAGCTCGGCATCCCGATCGTCAACAAGCGCATCGCCGTCACCCCCATCGCACTGGTGGCAGGCGCCTCCGGCGATGAGGACTACATAGAATTCGCCCGCACCCTCGACGCGGCAGCTAAGGCAGTTGGCGTGAACTTTGTCGGTGGCTTCAGTGCCCTCGTCGACAAGGGTATGACCCCCGCCGACGAAAAGCTGATTCGCTCCATCCCGCGTGCGCTCGCAGAAACCGACGTGGTCTGCTCCTCCGTAGACATCGGATCCTCCCGCGCAGGCATTAACATGAGCGCCGTCAAGCTCATGGGTGAAACCATCCGCACCACCGCAGACCTGACCGCGGACGCACACGGCTTCGGCTGCGCCAAGCTCGTCGTCTTCGCAAACGCCGTCAGCGACAACCCCTTCATGGCGGGCGCATTCCACGGCGTGCAGGAGGCAGACACCACCATTTCCGTGGGTGTCTCCGGCCCCGGCGTGGTACACCGCGCCCTGCAGAAGGTCCGCGGGGAATCCTTCGACACCTGCGCCGAAGAAATCAAGAAGGCAGCCTTCAAGATTACCCGCGTCGGTCAGCTGGTCGGTACCCTCGCCTCCGAGCGTCTGGGCGTGCCCTTCAACATTATTGACCTCTCCCTGGCGCCCACCGCAGAGATTGGCGACTCGGTCGCGCACATCCTCGAAGAGATGGGTCTGGAAACCGTCGGTACCCACGGCACCGTTGCGGCCCTCGCGCTGCTCAATGATGCGGTGAAGAAGGGCGGCCTCATGGCCTGCTCGAACGTCGGTGGCCTCTCCGGCTCCTTCATTCCGATCTCTGAGGATATCGGCATGATTGAATCCGCAGCAGCCGGACACATCACCTTAGACAAGCTCGAAGCAATGACCGCCATCTGCTCCGTCGGCCTGGACATGGTCGCGGTTCCCGGCGACACCCCCGCCGCCACCCTCGCCGCAATGATTGCCGACGAGGCAGCAATCGGCGTGATGAACCACAAGACCACCGCGGTCCGCGTCATCCCGGCTGTTGGCCTGGGCGTAGGTGACATGGTCGAATTTGGTGGCCTGCTCGGTCGCGCACCCGTCATGCCCACCCACACCCCCAGTGCGGAGGCGTTCATCGCCCGCTGCGGTCGTATTCCGTCGCCGGTTCACGGTTTCCGCAACTAAGCTTGATTCCGTGACTGAGTTCTAGGGGTGCTGAGAACCAATAGAAGGGGAGGCGCCGAAGATCATCTCTTCGGTGCCTCCCCTTTTGCTGTATGAGCTACCAAGAAGCCTCTAGTACACGAAACGGCTCATCAACGCCTCAAGCGCCAGGCGCGCATTCGCATTCGTCCGCAGGCGGCGCAGAGTCAGCTCGACCGCCTGTACATCCTCCAGTAGCTGCTGGGCGGAACGGCGGGTGCAGAACGCCTCCAGAGGCTCACGCAAATGCTCATTGACCAGCGGAGCCTGAGCCGACAGAGCCACCGTCAACGCATCACGCAGAACCGTCTGCACCTGCGCCACGGAACGCAACAGCGTATCGGATGAAACGCGCTTAGCGCGGCGCTTCTGCTGCTCCTCCAGTCGGCGAACCTGCGCTCGCAAGGATGGCGAAACACGCTCACCCTCGCGAATACCCAGTAGTGCCAGAAGCTCCTGGCGTTCCTGCTCATCCTTGAGAGCGGAGACGGCCTGTGCGTCCTGGTCGGCAAGGTCGGTGAGCTTTTCTGCCGCATTGAAAGCCGAAGAAATAGAACGAACATTCAGAATCAGGGAGGTGATCAACTCCCGACGAGCCATCGCCTGTTCATCGGTCGCCAAACGGTACCCCTCCTGCGCATCACCCATAGCCAGACGCGCCGCACGCTGCGCCAAAGAATCCGCCACACCGTGCGCTAACAAGTACTCGTGCACCTGCGCATCGGTAGGAACCGGCAACTGCACCGGACGGCAACGCGAACGAATCGTCACCAGCACATCGGTGGGGGAGGGCGCCGTCAACAACCAAATCGTATGTGGCGGCGGCTCCTCAATCGCCTTCAACAACACATTGGAGGTACGCTCCGGCATGCGCTCGGTGTCCTCGACCAGAATCACGCGCCAGCGACCCACGGTCGGGCGGTCCTGAGCCTTCATGACTAACTCGCGTGCCTCATCAATGCTGATGTGCGTCGCCTCGGTACTAAAGTGCGTAAAATCTGCGTGCGAACCGTTCATGACGGTCACGCAGCCCTTGCACTGACCGCATCCGCGGTTCTGCGGGTCGGGTTGCTCGCACAGCAGTGCGGCAGCGAAAATTTTTGCAGCCTCACGGTGCGGTGCACCGGTCGCACCCGTGAAAAGCCAAGCGTGCGTGGGGCGGTCGGCGGCGGCATCCGTGCGTAGCTGCTGGAGCTTATCGGCAGGAATCAGCAGGGTATCCCAGAGGCTCATGAGTCCTCCTTGCCGGTGCGGACCAGTTCGCGGGCGGCAAGCAGAGGCTCAATCACCTCGAGTACGCGCGCGTGTACCTCATCAATCGTGCCCACACCATCAATAATGCGGTGCGAACCGTTAGCATCCTCGCGGGCAATCTGCTCAAACGCAGCGTGAATGCGTGCCTTGAACGCCGCGCCTTCAGCCTCAATACGGTCGACGGTGCCGCGCTGGTCCATGCGCTCCTGCTCGGCGCTCAGCGGCACACTCAGTAGTAGGGTCGCGTCGGGAACCAGGTCGGTGGTAGCCCAGCGGCTCAAATCGACGATAGTTTCAACACCCAGATCACGGCCAACACCCTGGTACGCAGCGGAAGAATCAATATAGCGGTCACTGAGCACGATGGCGCCCTCAGCGAGCGCGGGACGAATCAGCTGGGAGGCGTGAGCCGCGCGGGACGCCGCAAAAATCAGCGCCTCGGTGCGGTCGTCAATGGTGCCCTGACCTGCTTCCAGGACGAGGGCACGTAGCTTCTCGCCAATCTCGGTGCCGCCGGGTTCGCGGGTGGTGATGACACGGTACCCGCGGGCGCTGAGCGCTTCATTCAGCAGGGCGAGCTGGGTGGTTTTGCCGGCGCCGTCGCCTCCTTCGACCACGATAAAAAGCCCGCGGCGACCGGTCGGGTCGGCGGGAAGATTCTGTGCATCGGGGGTGTAGCTGAGAGTATCCATCACCTTTAAGGGTACCGGGTCTCTTCGCTGCACCGGTGCGGTTTTGGTGATACCTCCGCGTGGCATTGAGCGCGTATCAAGGTAAAAAACATGTAAATCCTGTGTGCTGTCACCTGTGCGGGCGTGCGTTCTGGGCGCGGGTGTGCCAGGCTTAAATACATGAGTGCAGATAACCACGACATGAATTACTCCGCAGAGACCTTCGTCGTCTCTGGCGGCCGCCCGGCACACGAGCATGACGCGCCGGTGAACCCGCCGATCGTTCTTTCTTCCACCTACCGCGGTGTGGACGCCGTCAATATTGAGCAGGACCGCGTGTACGCCCGCTTTTCGAACCCCACCTGGGAGGGCATGGAAGAGGTTGTCGCGAAGCTGGAGAACGCCACTCAGCCCGGTCTGCTGTTCCCCTCCGGTATGGCTGCTGTCGCTGCTGTCATCGACTTGGTGCCGGTTGGTTCTATCGTGCTGATTCCGAAGCACGCATACATGGCGTCGGTGACCCTGTGCAAGGATTTGGAGCGCCGCGGCATCATTGAGCTCGTTCGCGTGGATATTGAAGACACCGAGAGCGTTATCGCCGCTATGGAGGATGCCGCATCGCGCACCGGTGTGACCCCGGAGAACGTGAACTACTCGGCACCGAAGGTCCTGGCGTGGCTGGAGAGCCCCACGAACCCGATGCTTGAGGTTGCTGACCTGCCTGCCCTGCTTTCTGCTGCTCGCCGCTTGGGCATTGTGACCGCGGTGGATAACACCTTCGCAACCCCGATTCTGCAGCGTCCCCTGGATTTGGGTGCAGACGTAGTGGTTCACTCCGCTACGAAGTTCCTGGCGGGCCACTCTGATGTTCTGCTGGGTATGGCTCTGACCTCGAACGAGGAGCTGTACAAGGCGATGCTGCACCACCGCATCACCAATGGCGCAATCCCCGGCCCGGTGGAGGCGTGGCTTGGCCTGCGTGGTCTGCGCACCCTGGCGCTGCGCGTGGAGCGTGCGGTGCAGAACGCGCAGGTGCTTGCGGAGCGTCTGAGCGAGCACCCCTTCGTGGCTGAGGTGCGTTACCCGGGTCTGGAGAGCGACCGCGGTCATGAGATTGCGAAGAAACAGATGGACGGTTTCGGCGCGATTCTGTGCGTCACTCTTGATACGGACGCTCAGGGCGCCCGTAACGTCGTGGAGGCGTTGAAGCTGTGGACCCCGGCAACCTCCCTGGGCGGCGTGGAGTCGCTGGTGGAGCGTCGTCGTCGCCACGGTAACGAGCCGGATTCGATTCCGGAGTCTCTGCTGCGCCTGTCGGTGGGTATTGAGAACGTGGATGACCTTTACAATGACTTGGTTGAGGCCTTTAAGGTCGTCCGCTAAGCACTTTGCTAGGGTTGTCTAGAGAAGCTGCTGATTCTAAGGAATACTATGTCTCCTATTCTGCTGGTCGGGTATGTGACCATTTTTGTTGATACGCTGCTGGCTATCGCTGGTGCTGCGGTTGGTGTGCTGGCTTTTGTGCGTGCGTGGATGTCTCCGGCGAACGCGTACGATTTTGCCGGTAAGCGCCCGAAGAACACGTGGCTGGCTTTGACCGGTGGTTCTGCTGCGGTGTCGCTGTTTAGCGTTTTTGCTGCGCTGACTGGCGGCGGTAATACTGTGCTGATTCTTCAGCTGGTAGCTGCTGTGATTAGCTGCGTGTTCCTGGCTGGTGTGTGGCCTTCGGTTGGTCGTCGCCGTTTCTAGCGTTAGCTTGTGCGCTCGCTTTGTGCGATAGATGGTGAAGCCTCGTGCGCTGCCTGACGGGTTTGTCCTGCTCGGGTGGTGTGCGGGGCTTTGCCCTTTTCTGGCCGGGTTTTTGAGCCTTTCGTTCTGGTAATAAAGACCCTTATAAATTTTTGGGAGAATGCATATTTTCTAGGCCTTGAGGCATGACAAACCGGCGGGTAAATGAAAAAATAGAGGTATGACCTACAAACTAGTACTCCTGCGCCACGGCCAGTCCGAGTGGAATGAAAAGAACCTGTTCACCGGTTGGGTGGACGTTAACCTGACCGATAAGGGCCGCGCTGAGGCTAAGCGCGGCGGCGAGCTGCTGGCAGAGCGCAACATCCTCCCCGATGTTGTTCACACCTCCCTGCAGCGTCGCGCAATCAACACCGCAAACCTTGCACTGGATGCAGCAGACCGTCTGTGGATTCCCGTCAAGCGCACCTGGCGTCTGAACGAGCGTCACTACGGTGCTCTGCAGGGTAAGAATAAGTCCGAGATCCGCGAGGAATACGGCGACGAGAAGTTCATGACGTGGCGTCGTTCCTACGACGTTCCGCCGCCCCCGCTGGATGACAATGACCCCTACTCGCAGGCAAACGACCCCCGCTACGCTGATGTTGAGAACGCTCCTCGCACCGAGTGCCTGAAGGACGTTCTGGGCCGTATGCTTCCCTACTGGGAGTCGGACATCAAGCCCGACCTCGCAGCAGGCAAGACCGTTCTGGTTGCTGCACACGGTAACTCTCTGCGTTCGCTGGTCAAGCACCTCGAGGGTATTTCCGATGAGGACATTGCTGGCCTGAACATCCCCACCGGCATTCCGCTGTACTACGAGCTGGATGAGAACTTCCAGCCCGTCAAGGCCGGCGAGTACCTGGACCCCGAGGCTGCTAAGGACGCTATTGCTGCCGTAGCAAACCAGGGTAAGTAATACCTCCGGCAGGGTTTCGCCCCTGTCATTGTGATGAGCCGTCCACCGTTGAGGTGGGCGGCTCATTGCGTTCTCTGTATGGTAAAGGCACCTGCAGGGTTTCTGCACGGGGGCCTGCCTGAGAACGGGGGGCCTGCTTGAGAAGAGGGGCGTTCGCCTGAGTGCCGGGTATCGGCCACATTTATACTTAGGGGGTACCCGAATGGAAGGGAAGTACATGGATGCCGGTCTGATCGCCTTTATTGCGGGCATGATAGGTCTGCTGGTGGGCGTCCTGAGCATGAACGCGGTGGCGCGTAGTGAGCGGGAGCAGGAGCGTAGCTTGGTGTCGGCGCCGGCGCTGCGTGATGGTGCCGCTCAGGTGCTTGCTGTGATTGGTCGCGCCTATCTGGTGATTGATGAGGTGGGCGGCGTGGTTCAGGCTTCTCCGGGTGCGTATGCGATGGGCCTGGTGCGCGGTCATACGGTGGCCTCTGATGAGTTGGCGGATATGATTCGCACGGTGCGTCATCGCGGTATTTTTGCGGAGCGTACTTTTGAGATTGACCGCGGCGAGGGTGAGGCGCTGGTCTTGGATGTGCGTGTTGCTTCGCTGGGGGACGAGTACATTCTGGTGCTCGCTGATGACCGCACTGAGATTTCTCGTGTTCAGCGTATGCGTAATGATTTTGTGGCGAATGTGTCGCATGAGTTGAAGACTCCGGTGGGTGCGGTGAGTCTGTTGGCTGAGGCTATTGAGCAGGCGAGTGATGATCCGGAGGCGATTGAGTATTTTGTGGGCCGTCTGCATAAGGAGACTCGCCGCCTGTCTGCGCTGGTGCGTGACATTATTGAGCTTTCGCGTCTGCAGTCGACCGATGTGATTGCGCGTGGTGGTCCGGTGTCGGTGCCTTCTTTGGTGTCTGATGCGGTGGATCGTTCGCATATTGTGGCGGAGGAGAAGGATATTCAGATTTCTACCCGCATCGAGGAGGTCCCCGAGGTGTACGGTGATGCCGAGCTGCTCGGTATTGCTGTGCAGAACCTGGTGGAGAATGCGGTGCGTTATTCGCCGGAGCATACGAAGGTGGATATTTGGGTGCACCGTGTGGCTGATCAGCTGCTGGTTGAGG
The DNA here is from genome assembly GCA_963534775.1 of Rothia mucilaginosa. Classification (GTDB taxonomy): domain Bacteria; phylum Actinomycetota; class Actinomycetes; order Actinomycetales; family Micrococcaceae; genus Rothia; species Rothia mucilaginosa_D. The sequence goes on from CAUSUH010000010.1 coordinate 76,125, forward strand.
TTGCTGATCAGGGTGTGGGTATTCCGGAGGACGAGCAGAAGCGTATTTTTGAGCGTTTTTACCGGGTTGATCCGGCTCGTTCGCGTCAGACGGGCGGCACTGGTTTGGGTTTGAGCATTGTGAAGCATGTGATGACTCAGCACGGCGGTAGCGTGACGGTTCGGTCGATGCCGCAGGAGGGTTCGACGTTTACGTTGGCGTTGCCGCTGAATGAGCCTCCGGTCGCAGTGTAGTGTTAGCGGTATAGGTTTTACGGAATCGAAGGAAGTTATTGATGTCTAAAATTCTGATTGTTGAGGACGAAGAGGCCCTCTCGGATCCCCTTGCGTTTTTGCTGGGTCGTGAGGGTTTCCAGACGATTGTTGTGGACAACGGTCTGGATGCTCTGCCGGTGTTTGACCGCGAGGGCGCGGATTTGGTGCTGCTGGATGTGATGCTTCCGGGCATGTCCGGCATGGAAGTGTGCCGCAAGCTGCGTGAGGTGTCTTCGGTCCCGATTATCATGCTGACTGCTAAGGATTCTGAGCTGGATAAGGTTCTGGGCCTGGAGCTGGGCGCTGATGACTATGTGACGAAGCCGTATTCTGCGCGTGAGTTGATTGCTCGTATCCGCGCGGTGTTGCGTCGTCGTTCGGCGGAGACTGATTCTGCTACTGAGTCGGTGCTGCAGGGCGGCCCGGTGCGTATGGACATTGACCGCCACGTGGTGACGGTTAATGGTGAAGAGATTTCTATGCCGCTGAAGGAGTTTGAGCTCCTGGAGATTCTGCTGCGCAATGTGGGTCGTGTGATGACTCGTGGCCAGCTGATTGAGCGCGTTTGGGGCGCCGACTATGTGGGTGATACGAAGACCCTGGACGTGCATATTAAGCGTCTGCGTTCGAAGATTGAGCCGGATTCTTCTGCCCCGCAGTATGTGGTGACGGTTCGCGGCTTGGGCTATAAGTTCGAGGCGTAAGCGGGCTTGAGACTGATGACTTCTGCTTCTGCGGCGAATACTGCTGTGATTGTTTTGGCGGCCGGTTCGGGTACTCGTCTGGGTGAGCCGATTCCGAAGGCTGCTGTGCGTGTGCACGGTCGTACTTTGCTGGATTATGCGTTGGAGGGTGCGCTCGCTTCCGGTGTTGCTGAGCATGTGGTGGTGACTGTTCCTGCTGATTGTTTGGTGAGTTGTCCGGAGCTTTTGGAGGATGCCCGCCGTGCCGGTGCGTTGATTACTGCCGGTGGTGATACGCGTACTGCTTCGGTGGTTGCGGCGTTGGATGCTTTGAAGGATGCGCAGGTTCCGGTGGATTATGTGCTGATTCATGATTGCGCTCGTGCTTTTACTCCGCCGCAGGTGTATCACCGCGTGCTTGAGGGTTTGGGTTCTGCGAGCCCGCAGGGTGTTGTGCGTGCGGTGATTCCTGTGTTGCCGGTGGTGGATACGGTGAAGACTGTGGATTCTGCTGGTTTGGTGACGGGTACTCCTTCGCGTGCGCAGATGCGTGCGGTGCAGACTCCTCAGGGTTTTGAGGTGGCTGCCCTGTTGGCGGCACATGAGCGTAGCCGTTCCCTGCCTGCTGAGGAGGCTGAGCTGTTGACTGATGATGCGATGGCGATGGAGGCGGCGGGTGAGCCGGTGTTGACGGTTGCCGGTGATGCGGATGCGTTTAAGGTGACGACTCCGATGGATTTGCGGGTTGCTCGCGCGCTGTTTGGTGATTCTGCTGCCTAAGCCTGCCTCCTAACGCCTCTTTTGCGGAGGCACTGCTGCTGAGAAGATTTTTGATCGATTGAAGGGTCCTGTGATGACTGTTATTCCTCGTGTTGGTACCGGTGTTGATGTCCACGCTTTTGGTGAGGAGGGCACTCCTCTGTATATTGCTGGTCTGCATTGGCCGGGTGAGCGTGGTTTGAGCGGCCATTCTGATGGTGATGTGGTGGCTCATGCTGCCGCTGATGCTCTTTTTGCTGCCTCCGGCACGGGGGATTTGGGCTCTAATTTTGGTGTGGACCGCCCGGATATGAAGGGCGCTTCTGGTGTTTGTATTCTTTCTGAGGCTGCGGCGATTGTGCGTGCTGCTGGTTTTGAGATTGGTAATGTGAGCGTTCAGCTGGTGGGTAACCGCCCGAAGTTCTCTCCGCGCCGTGATGAGGCGAACCGTGTGCTGAGCGAGGCGGCGGGTGCTCCGGTGACGGTGATTGCGACGACTACTGACGGTCTGGGTTTGACGGGCCGCGGCGAGGGTGTGGCTGCTATTGCGACGGCGCTGGTGTACCCGCGTTCGTAGGTGTTTGGTTGCTTCGAGCCATTCTGTAACCTATCGCTGATTTACCGCCCCGGCGTCTGAGCCGACCCCGTAGAATGAGAGTGTGACTATGCGTTTTTATGATTCAGCTTCCGCGACTATTCGCGAGTTTGAGCCCGTCGTGCCCGGTGAGGCGCGTATCTATTATTGTGGTGCTACGGTGCAGGGTGAACCGCATCTGGGCCATATCCGTTCGGCGTTGGTTTTTGACCAGTTGAGCCGTTGGATGCGTTACCGCGGTTTGAAGGTGACGACGGTCCGCAATGTCACTGATATTGATGACAAGATTTTGGCGAAGTCTGCTGATTCTATGGAGCCCGGTTTTGAGGGTGAATTCCCGAATGAGCAGTGGTGGGCGCTCGCGTACCGTTTTGAGAAGGTTTTTGCTCAGGCGTATGCGGCGCTGGGTATTGATCCGCCGACCTATGAGCCGCGTGCGACCGGTCATATTCCGGAGATGTTTGCTCTGATTCAGCGTCTGATTGATCGTGGTCACGCGTATCCTGCGCTGGATGATTCTGGTGACGTGTATTTTGATGTGTGTTCGTGGGATAAGTATGGTGCGCTGACGAATCAGAGCGTTGAGGATATGCAGGATTCTGCGGATGCTGATCCGCGCGGTAAGCGTGACCCTCGCGATTTTGCCCTGTGGAAGGGTTATAAGGAGGGTGAGCCGCTGACTGCTTCGTGGGAGTCTCCGTGGGGTCGCGGCCGTCCGGGCTGGCACCTGGAGTGCTCGGCGATGGCTGGTAAGTATTTGGGTTCGCGTTTCGATATTCACGGTGGCGGTTTGGATTTGCGTTTCCCGCACCATGAGAATGAGCTGGCGCAGTCGACTGCTGCCGGTGATGATTTCGCGAACTTCTGGATGCATAACGGCATGGTCACCTATGAGGGTGAGAAGATGTCGAAGTCTATCGGTAATACGATTTCGCCGGCGCAGATGCTGCAGATGGCTCGTCCGCTGGTGGTTCGCTATTACCTGGGTAGCGCGCATTATCGTTCGATTCTTGATTACCGTCCGTCGTCTTTGCAGGAGGCGGCAACCGCTATTGAGCGTGTTGAGGCGTTCCTTGCTGCAACTCAGGATGTGCTGAAGCCGGGCCGTGAGGTTCCGGAGGCTTTTGCTGAGGCTATGGATGATGACGTGAATATTCCGCGTGCTTTGGCGGTTCTGCATGAGCAGACTCGTGCCGGTAATGCGGCGCTTGCTGCTGGTGAGGATGCTTCGGAGGCGGCTAACGCTGTGATGGCTATGGCTGAGGTTCTGGGTTTGGCGCAGCTGATGAGCTTTAACGCTGAGGGTACTTCGGGTGCTGAGCATGAGGCTCTGGATGCGCTGATTCAGGCTGTGTTGGCGGAGCGTGCTGATGCTCGTGCTCAGAAGGATTGGGCGAAGGCTGATGCGATGCGTGATCTGTTGGCGTCTGCTGGTGTGCAGGTGAAGGATGGCGCGAATGGTTCGAGCTGGAGCGTTGGCTAGAGGGTGATGTGCCCCGCGTTTGTGCGTAAGGCTTAGGTCGCGCGGGTTTCTCTCGCGTAGACTCGTATTCATTACTTTGACGAAGGAAGAGAAGAATGGCTAAGGCAGGTTCGCGCCCGGGCGCTACCACCAAGAAGAAGGGTGCTACTAAGGGCACTGGCGGTCACGGTCGTAAGGCGCTTGAGGGTAAGGGCCCTACTCCGAAGGCTGAGGACCGCGTTTATCACAAGGCGCATAAGATGAAGCGTGCGGCTGAGCGTCGTGCTGCTACCGGTACGAACCGTAAGTTCCAGACTCGTCTGGGCGGTAAGCGTGCTAGCGATGAGCTGGTGACTGGTCGTAATGCGGTGCTTGAGGCTCTGCGTACTGAGATTCCCTCGAAGCACTTGTACATCATGAGCCGTGTTGAGGTTGATGACCGCGTTCGCGAGATTATGACTATTGCGAATAAGCGCAATATTCCGATGCTGGAGATTCCGCGTAGCGAGCTGGATCGTTTGACTGATGGTTCTGTGCATCAGGGTGTTGCGATGCAGATTCCGCCGTACAAGTACCCGGATGCTACTGACCTCGTGCTGGATACTATGGAGCGTTGGCACTCGGGTAAGCTGTCGACTCCGCCGCTGTTTGTTGCTTTGGACGGTATTACTGATCCGCGTAACCTGGGTGCGATTATTCGTAGCGTGTCCGCGTTTAGCGGTGATGGGGTGATTATTCCTGAGCGTCGTTCGGCTGCTGTGACTGCTGGTGCGTGGAAGACTAGTGCTGGTGCGGCTGCTCGTATTCCTGTTGCGATGGCGACTAATCTGACTCGCGTGATTCAGCAGGCTAAGGAGCAGGGTATTTTCGTGATTGGTCTGGATGGCGGTGGCGATATTGAGCTGCCGGCTCTGGAGCTTGCGAATGAGCCGCTGTGCGTGGTGGTTGGTTCTGAGGGTAAGGGCCTGTCCCGCCTGGTGACTGAGAACTGCGATCAGATTGTGTCGATTCCGATTGATTCTGCGATGGAGTCTTTGAACGCAGCGATGGCTGTGGGCATTACTCTGTACGATGTTTCTCGTCGTCGCGCTTCCGCGAACTAGAGTTTTGAAGCTTGCGAGCTACGGGCTGTAGCTCTGTAGCTTGAACCCTATAGCTTGAATAAGGAGGGCGCCCCCGTGAGGGGGTGCCCTCCTTTTCTGTGCTCTTCTGCACTCTTCCCATATGTAGGTGCTCATATATAGGGAGGCTGCAGAGGAGGGGGAGGTGCAGAACGGGGGAGTGCAGCGGTACAGAAATGCAGGTGATGCAGAGATTCCAGAGATGGGGGGAGGGGCGGAGTCCCTCTTCCCATCTTCTTGATGCTGAGAGGCTCTTCTGCCCTTCTATATGGGCTCTTTAGGGAGCTTCTGCAGGTTTTTTGGGGTCTTTTGAAGGTTTTTAAACTTTTTTCAAAGAACTTTTGGGAGGCTTATCCTGTGTTGACTAGGCATTTTAGTACTCTGTTCAAGTCAGAATGAACCTAAAGCCCCCTGTTTGTGTCCCACTTCACCCTATTTCGGGTTGCAGACCCATTTCGGCATCTG
>CAUSUH010000011.1:0-72690 GCA_963534775.1 Rothia mucilaginosa
CGCCACGCAACGGAGTCTGCCGCGCAAACGCCAACAACAAACCCGCCGCAAACAACGAGGACAACAGCGACGAACCACCATAGGAGACAAACGGCAAAGGCACACCAATCACCGGCAAAATACGGGACACCATGCCCATATTGATAATCGCCTGAGAGGTCAACCAAATCATGATGCCGCCCGTAGCCAAACGCACCAGCGGATCAGTAGTACGCAGCATAATACGAACCGCGCAATACACCAGGCCCACATACAGCAACAGAACCGCCAGCGTACCCAGCAGACCCAGCTCCTCACCAATAATGGCGAAAATATAGTCGTTATGCGCCTCAGCCAGGTAGTTGTACTTCTGGCGCGACTGGCCCAGACCAACACCCAAGAAGCCACCGGTCGTCAGCGCCACCTCACCAGAATTCGCCTGGTCACAGTTAGCGTTCGTACACGAACCCCAAATACCGAAAATACGAGCCACACGGTTCGCGCTACTGAGCACACCCACCAGCGCCAACGCCGCAAACGCGCCGCCAATCTTCAGTAGCGAGCTGCGAGAAGCACCCGCCAGCCACATCATGCCCACAAAGATGAAGCCATACACCATGGCGGTACCCATATCGCCACCGAGCATAATCAGCAGCACCAGGGCACCCACACCATAAATCGAGGGGAACAGCGTGCGCCAAATACTACGAGAAATATCGCCGTGACGGCTGTACACCCACGCCAGCCACATAATAATCGCCAGCTTCGAAAACTCCGACGGCTGAATCTGCACCGGGCCAAGCTTCAACCAGTTACGGTTACCGTTCACCTCAACGCCGACAACCACCACAGCAAGCTGCATGACCAAAGCGGTAGCCAGCATCGCATACACCACAAACTTCTTGTGGTAAACGCCCACCGGAATACGCGTAATACCCGCCATCGCAATCACGCCAAGAACCAAGAACATGACCTGAGACGAAACCTGCGAGAACGGCGACTGCCCCTGAGAAATCATCGTGACGCTCGACGCCGACAACACCATAATGCAGCCAAAAATAGCCAGACCCAGGGTCGTCACCAGCAACATCACCGGCACATCCCACAGGTCAGCCTTCAAACCACGACGGTACAACCTACCGGCACGAGCACGGAACGGCGCTGAGAAATCCTCCAAACCGGCTCGCAAAGACGCCCAACGACCACTCGCGGTCGAACGCGCCGAAGAAGCCGAACGCTCCGAAGATGCGCTGGTACTCACATGCCCTCCTATAGGCCTCAACTGCCACGGATCCGTCGTGGCGAATACACGAAAAAGGTTCAGGGGTGGGACACCGTTACCATCCCACCCCCGAGAAGAACCCGCAGAAAGCACCCCGGTTACCCGAGACGCCCCTGCAGGTAACGTCCTAAGAGTCTGCCAGCTGGGCGGCAACAGCGTTCGCAAACGCATCACCGCGCACCGCATAATTCTTGAACTGGTCCATCGACGCAGACGCGGGAGCCATCAGCACGGTATCCCCCGGATGCGCCAGCTCAGCAGCCTTCGCAACGGCCGCGTTCATCACGGCAACGCCGTCCGAAGAATCAGCCACAGCGGCGGTCATATTGTAGGTTGGAACCTGCGGAGCGTGGTTAGCCAACGCCGACTTCAGCGCCGCAGTATCAGTACCGATAATCAGCACAGCCTTCAGACGCTGCGCGTGGGCAACAATCAGCTCATCGTACTCAACGCCCTTCGACAGACCGCCAGCAATCCACACCAGTGAGGGGTAACCGCTCATCGAAGCATTCGCGGCGTGAGGATTCGTAGCCTTCGAATCGTTCACCCACATGATGTCGTTCGCGTAGCCCACCAGCTGGTTGCGGTGCGCACCGGTCTTGAAGGAACGCAGGCCCGCGCCCACAGCCTTCGGGTCAATATCAGCCGCACGGCACAGCGCCGCAGCCGCCAGAGCGTTCTCCACGGTGTGCTTCGCAGGCATCTTACCGGGAGCCGGAGCCAAATCCTCCAGAACCGCCAGCTCATACGCCTCGTTGTAACGGTTCTTCAAGAAGGCGCGGTCCACCATAATGTCCTCAGCCAGGCCGAGCATCGACACGGCGGGCATCTCAGTGGAGCTGAAGCCAATCGCGCGAGCGCCCTCAATAACGTCCGCGTTCTCAACCATGCGCAGGGTGTCCACATGGTCGGTGTTGAAGATGCAGGCAACCTGAGTGTGCTCGTACACGCGAGCCTTATCAGCCTTGTAACGCTCGAACGAACCGTGCCAGTCCACGTGGTCCTCAGCAATGTTCAGAACCACCGAAGCGTACGGGGACATCGAATGGGTCCAGTGCAGCTGGAAGCTGGACAGCTCCACCGCGAAGAACTCATAGGGCTCATCATCGGCAATGGCGTACACAATCGGCATGCCCACGTTGCCTACCTGAATAGCCTTCTTGCCGGCAGCCTTCAGGATGGAATCAACCATACCCACGGTAGTGGTCTTACCATTCGTACCGGTCAGGCACAGCCACTTGGGGGTCGGCAGGCCACTACGCTCGTTTAAACGCCATGCCAGCTCAACATCGCCCCAAATCTGGATACGGCGCTCATAAGCGTCCAGCATCACCGGGTGGTCGGGACGCACACCCGGAGAGGTCACCACAAGCTCGGGTTCCTGACCGTCTACCAGGGGCAGGGCACGCATGTGCTCGGGACCGAACAGGCCCTCAACCGGGCCGTACGCGTTCTTGTAAATCTCGATGCGCTCACTCTTCTCCGGAGTATCCGCGCCGTCGATGACAACGATCTTCGCGCCCAGCTGGGCAAGCACGTCGGTCACAGCGTCGCCGCTGGTGCCCATACCCACCACGACCACGCGCAGGTTAGCCCAGGGCGCACCCCAGTGAGTCAGCTCCGCGAGGCGCTCGTTCTCGTACACCGGGTTCACCGCAATAGCGGCGGCGTTCGCTTCAATGCGAGCTGTATCCGGCTGTTCAATAGTTGACATTAGTGAATCACTCCAGAAGTCTGCGAGAACCAGTCACCGAAGAACAGCGCCAGGGCGACGAGCACGCAGAGGGCATTAACAACCCAGAGGCGGAACACGGAGTTCACTTCGCCGCTGCTGACGGTACCGGGGGCAATGCCTCGCTTATCAATTGAGTACATGCCGTTGACGCCGACCTTCTCCATGTGGTGGTGGAAGGGGGTCATACGGAAGTAACGGTGCGCGTGCAGGGGCTTCTCCCCCGCTGCCACCGAACGCTTACGGCTGGTCTTGAACACGAACTTCTGCACGATCACAGAGAACACTTCCAGCACGGGAATCAGAGCGATGACCAGCAGAAGCAGCTCGGTGCGGGTGAACAGCGCGAAAGCAACCATTGCGCCACCGAGTGCCAGGGAACCGGAGTCGCCCATGAAGATCTGTGCCTTCGAAACGTTCCACCAGAGGAAGCCAGCCAGCGAACCCACCAGGGAAGCGGCAATCAGCGCCAGCGAACCGGGGTCGCGCACATCGTAGCAGGCGGTGCCAGCACCGGCGGAGCAGGCGTGCACATACTGCCAGATGCTGATGGTCAGGTAGCCGGAAAAGATGGTCATCATGATGCCACCAGCCAGACCGTCCAGACCATCGGTGAAGTTCACCGCGTTCGTACCGGACAGGGAGATGAGGGTAATCCAACCAACCAGCAGGATGGAACCGAAGACCGCACCCGCCGCGAACAGATCGATGGGCAGGTCACGCACGAAGGAGATAGCGGTCGACGCCGGACGAGCACCTGACTCATTCGGGAACTGGAACGCCAGGTACGCAAAGGGCAGGGTCACGCCCAGAAGACCAATGGTCTTCTGCTTCTCGGTCAGGCCCTCGTTGCCCTTATTGCGGAACTTCATGATGTCGTCCGCCGCGCCCACACCGAGCATGCCCAGGGTGAAGGCGATGGTCAGCCACGCGGTAGCGGTCGGTACCGGCGCGGTACCGAAGAGCAGGGCGCTCACCGCCAGGGTCAAGAAGTAGGCGAGAATCGCCGCGGGGATGAAAATCAGACCCGCCATGGTGGGGGTGCCTGCCTTATGCTGGTGGGCTGCCGGGCCTTCCTCACGGATGAGCTGGCCAAGCTTCAGAGACTTCATCTTCTTGATGAACACCGGCAGCGCGGTGAGGGAGATGAGGAATCCGAAGATTCCAGCAATCAGCACGGTAATCATAAAGCGCTACCCTTCGTTCGTGGTCTGTTCGGTCGAAGTACGGTCGCCGTTAGCGGCACCGTCCAGGTGAGCGGCAAGGTGGTCGCTCAAATCGGTGGTTTCAACAAAGTCACCGGCAGAAAGCCAAGTCGGTGCCTGCTCTTCCTCAACGCCAAAGGTGTACTCAGCGAAAGCAACCTGGTCACCCAGAATGCCCAGCTTCGCGCCGTTCGAGGACTTGAAAAGCACAATGTCACCGGGGCGAACCTCGGCACGCAGAATCTGCTCTGCCTCTTCCGGGGTCTTCACCCAGGTCGCCTCATTACCCCAGGAGCCTTCCAGGTGAGCCGCGTTGTAGGTGGGCTTCGTCTCGTCGCCCACAGCAATCAGCTTGGAAATGTTCATGCGCACCACGAGGCGACCGATGCGGTCGTGCTCCTCCACGGAGGCGTCACCGAGCTCCAGCATGGCACCCAGAACAGCCCAGGTGCGGTGCGGCTGACCGGTCGCCGGGTCGACGGTGCGACCCAGCTGCGCCAGGGTGCGCAGTGCCGCAGCCATCGACTCGGGGTTCGCGTTGTAGGCGTCGTTAATGACGGTCACGCCGTCAGCGCGGTCGGTGCGCGCCATACGCCACTTCGAAGCCGCCGCCGCCTTGTTGAGCGCGCGAGCAATCTTCTCACCCGAAATACCGCTGTTGTAGGCGACAGTCGCCGCAGCCAGCAGGTTGTGCACGTGGTGCTCACCGATCAGCTGCGAGGAAATCTCGTACTCGCTACCGTCGGGCAGGCGCAGAGTGAACTCGGGGCAGCCAGCGTCGGTGGTGCGCAAGTTCAGCGCCGCCACGTAGCGTTCGTAGGGCTGACCGTTCGCGTCGGTCTTCTCGCCCACGCCGAAGTAGGTAATGGGTGCAACCGAACGCGACGCCATGCGCAGCACGCGCTCATCGTCAGCGTTCAGCGCCAGGGAACCGGTCGGCTGAACGCCCTCAGCCAGCTCGCCCTTGGTGCGCTCAATATTGTCCACGCCGCCGAACTCGCCAGCGTGCGCGGTACCGACCTTCAGGATTGCACCGTGATCGGGGTGCGCAATATTCGCCAGGTACTCGATGTTACCCACGTGGTCCGCACCCATCTCAATGACCAGGTAGCGGGTGGACTCATCCGCACGGAAAACGGTCAGGGGCACGCCCACCTCACTGTTGTAGGAACCAACCGGGGCAACGGTCGGGCCCTCCGGGGTGAAAATGGCGGCAAGAAGGTCCTTCGTCGTGGTCTTACCGGCAGAACCGGTAATACCGATAACGGTCAGCTCACCCTGAGCACGCATCTGCTCAATGGAGTAGCGCGCCAAATCACCCATCGCCAGCACCACATCGGGCACCTGGATGCTCGGGTAGGGCATGCCCTGCTCGTCGAGTACTTCGCGCTCGACCAGCGCCAGGGTCGCGCCCCGCTCAAACGCCATGGGGATGAACCTGTGACCGTCAGTGACCGCACCGGGCTTCGCCACGAACAGGGTACCGGTCTGCACCTCGCGGGAGTCGGTGGTGGCGAAGTCTGCGTACACCTGCTCCTCACGGCCCTCCAGGCCGATAGCGGTGCCGCCGGTTGCCTCAATAATCTGGGCGGCGCTGAGCTTAATCATTCTTCACCATACCTTCAGCGGTCTTAGAGTCACTTTCATCGAGCATGCGCTGGTAGTCAGGCAGAATCTCGAAACCGTGCGCACGCAGGGCACGGGCGGTTTCAACGCGGTCGTCCAGGGCGATATCCACGCCGTCAACATCCTGTTCGGTTTCGTGGCCGCGGCCAGCAATCAGGATGGCGTCATGCTCGCCCGCCAGGGCAATTGCCGCATCAATAGCGGCGGCACGCGGAGAAATATTCAGGATCTGGGTGGCTCGGCGGTTCTCAGCCTTCTGCGCACCCTCCTCAACGGCGGCACGAATCGGCTCGGGTGCCTCACCGTGCGGATCGTCATCAGTCACAACCACAATATCTGCATACTGTGCCGCAATCGCACCCATAATCGGGCGCTTGAGCTGGTCACGCTCACCGGTCGCACCGAAAACAATCATGACCTTGCCGTCTCCGGGGCGGTCCATCGCCTCCAGGGCACGGGTCAGGCCGTCAGGGTTGTGGGCGAAGTCCACAATCGCGTGCGGAGCCAAGGAAATCAGCTGCATACGACCCGGCACCACCGGAGTCAGAGCCGAACCGGACGCCAGCTCGGGCAGCAGTCGCTCACGCTCAGCGGAGTCAGTGTCCAGGTACGCCATGAGAGCCGCCAGCGCGGCATTCGAAACGTTAAAGTCAGCGGGCAGACCGGTGTAGCATTCAACGCTCTCACCGGCACCGTTCACCACGTGGAAGCGGTGACCCAGACCCTCACGCTGGACCTTCACCACAGCCCAGTCGCGGGCACCAAACTCTGCGGGTACCTCAGCCAGACCGGCACCGCGGGCAGTCACCAGGCGGTGAGCCTGCTCGGCACCCATCTGCTCGCACGCAGCGGCGAACATCTTCTCGCCCCACTCGTCATCAGCAGTAATCACCGCAATCTCAGCACGCTCAGGGGTGAACAGCTGAGCCTTCGAATCGAAGTAGTGCTCCATGGTGCCGTGCAGGTCCAGGTGATCCTGGGTCAGGTTCGTGAAGCCAGCAACCGCATACTTCACGCCGTCCACACGGTGGTAATCAATCGCGTGCGATGACACCTCCATTGCGGCGCAACGCACCTGATGCTGACCCATAATCGTCAGCAGAGAATGCACGTGAGGAGACTCCGGGGTGGTCATCTTCGAAGGAACCGACACACCATCAATCAGAATCTGAATAGTGCCAATCAGACCCGTCTTCACACCCAGGCCGGTGCGGAACACCGACTCCAACATGTAGGTGGAGGTGGTCTTACCGTTCGTACCGGTCACCGCGTAACGGTGAGTAGCGGGGAACGAAGCCGAACCATAAATCAGCGCAGCCAACGGACCGACATACTCGCGCAGGTTCTCAGTCACCAGGACAGGCACCGGCGCCTCACCCAGCAGCTGCGCACCGGCAGCATCCGTCAAAATAGCGGAAGCACCCAGATTCAACGCGGCCTCAGCAAACTGCGCACCGTGCACCTTCGCACCGGGCAGAGCCACGTACAGGTCCTGCGGGCGCACGCCTCGGGAGTCCATGCTAATACCGGTAACCTCAACAGAATCACCGGATTCAGAACCCTGAACGCCACTAGCCAGCTGGGAACTCACCTGAGCACCCAATCCCTGCAGATGTTCGCGAAGGTGCGCCAAACTCACCGGGCGCACAGAATTCGGGCGCAGAGTCTGAGCGTCGCCGCCCAGCAGGTTCTGGCCGGGTGCGTGAGATGCGGTATCCATCGTCCTTCTTTCCTCTCCGCTGTCCGAAGCGGTGAGCTCTGTATGGTCAATGCGCTCAAGGCACACAGGGTCATTCAATATTCTACGGGCTTTAGGCTTCGACAGGTGTTCAGTCCCGGGGCTTCTTCATCACGAATCAGCTACCGGGAACCTCTCCCCCGCTCGCCTTTAGCTCGTCTTATTGGGGCTATCCTCAGCAAAAAGCGGAATCAACTCCGGTTCACCGGTAGAACGCGGCACATTATAGGTGTGCAGGGTCTTCTCCATAATCTTGGAGAACTCAGCCGTCGTACCGTTCGCACCCACGCTACCCTCAGGACGCTGCATGGTCACCGCCACCAAGAACTGCGGGTTCTCAATCGGCGCCACACCAATAAAGGACGTCGTGTTGCCGTCGTAGCCGCCCTTCTCACTCGGAGTTTCCGCAGTACCGGTCTTACCGCCCACGCGGTAGCCGGTCACCTTCGCCGGACGGGCGTGGCCTTGCTCCACCACATTCTCCATGAGAGTCAGGCAGGAAGCGGCAGTCTCCTCGCTGACCATGCGTTCGCCAGGCTCTACGGCACGCTTATGTTCGGTACCGTCGGCGTCAATGATCGCGTCCACAATGCGCGGCTTCAGACGAACGCCCTTATTGCCCAGCGCCTGGAAAATCATGGCGGTCTGCAGCGGAGTCTGCGCAACACCCTGACCGAACAGCACAGTGTACTGCTGACGGCCATCCCAATCACGCCAATCAGCGATTATACCCTGCTCCTCACCGGTCAGCTCAATGCCGGTAAACTCGCCGACGCCGTACTTCTTCAACCAGTTGTAGCGCTCTTCCTTGCTGAGCTTCTGACCGACCAGCACCGTACCGGTGTTCATCGAGTCATGAATAATGCCCGAGAAAGTACGCCGCTGCGCCCCGTGCTCAAACGCATCCTTGAAAGTCTGGCCGTCAATCGTGAGGGTCGCGGGCACGTCATACACGCTCGTCGGGGTGGTCAGGCCCTGCTCAATCAGCGCCGAAGCAGTTAGCATCTTCTCGGTCGAACCGGGCTCCACGCTCTGCGAAATAGCGCGCGGAGTCATGTCCGCCGCATCCTCAATGGTTGCCGCCCCCGGGTCCATCGTGGAGGAATCAGCGAGAGCCAAAATGGAGCCGTCACGCACATCCATAACAATGGCGGTACACCATTCAGCCTTCAGCTCCTCAGCGCGGGCACGTACCACCTGCTGCGCAAAATACTGCACATCACGGTTAATGGTCAGACGAATATTCTTACCGTCCACCGCCAGGCGCTGCTCCTCCTTGGCCACGGGGATGCGCACACCGTCCGCGCTGATCTCGTAGGTGCGCTCACCGGGGGTACCGGCAAGCTCCTTCTCGAAGACACGCTCAATGCCCACCGAGAAGTTACGGGAAACCGTACCGCCCTTGCCGTTGCCGTCAGCCTCTTCAACAATGTTGTACTTGCCGACCACGGAGCCACCCACACTACCGTTGGGGTACAGGCGCTGGGAGAACGCCTCACCGTAGATGAAGGGCGCACCCAGGGCATCAATCTTATTGAAAATTTCCGGGGTGATATTTGCCTTAATCACCGAGTACTTGGAGGTGCCGTCCAGCTTGGACTTGATGAACTCGTCGGTAATGCCCGGGTCAACGGTCTTGAGAATATCGACCATCTCGTACACCAGCTGGTTGGGGGTGACCTCAATCTTCTGGGTGCGGTCCTCGTTGTAACGCTTGAAGGTCGCCACGGCACTCTGATCAGCGGTCAGGTTATAGCGCTGCACAGTACGCGCCATGACATTGCCGTTGATATCCAGAATCTGGCCGCGCACAGCAGGCAGCACCTGGGAGCGCAAACGCTTCTGACGGGACGCATTCGCCACCGCACCGGGATCAAAGCCCTGGCGGATAAACAGATTCGCACCGATGACGCCCAGAGCGCAGGTGGCTGCGGCGCCTGCGACGAAGCCACGGCGGGTCAGATCCGGCTGACCGGATGCCGATTCGTTCACGTTCTTACGCGCGTCGGAGCTCATGCGGTGGTCCTTTCGCTGGTCTAGTCTATCGGTGATGCTACGCATCCTGTGGTCAATATTGTTTATCGTGCAGCCTGGCTTGCTGCGGGCTGCTGAGCGGCGCTCGGTGCGGCGGATGCAGCCGGGCTGGCAGGTGCGCTATTCGCCGGTGCCGGGTTGGCCTGCTGAGCGGGGTTAGCCAGCTGGGCGGGGCTTGCCGAGGCGCTTGCAGATGCCTTAGCCGCCGCGCCCGCCTGGCCGTGGCGCTGCTGAACGGACTTGTCCGCATCCACAATGCCTTTGGCGTAGCTTTCGTTCGAGCCAGCCGCCGGCGGGGCGATCAGGTTCTCCTGCTTGCTTCCCTCAACGCCGGTCGGGCTTGCCACCGGGGCGGGGGTGCCCTCAATCGTGGAGGACTGCAGGTTCAGGGTCGCCTGCGAAGAGCTCACAAACATGCCCAGAGTACTTGCACGAACCGCAAGGTCCTGCGGGGCTTCCTTGAAGCCAATCTCCTGCTGCAGCGCCTGGTTCTCCTGCACGAGCTGCTGCTCCTGCGCACGCAAATCCACCATGTCGTACTGGCGGGTCACAATCAGCACGTTCAGAAGCAGGATAAAGACCAGGGTCAGCGGGATTGCCGCGAAGACAGCGAGCATGGTGGGCGGGCTGAGCTTGCGTGCTCGGCGGCGAACCGTCGACAGCGGGTGACGCGACTTCGGCTTCTCCTCGTGGGTCTCCTCGGTGCGAGCAGCCGCACGAACGCTCGAGGGCACGCGGCTCGCGTTCGTCGAGGTGCGCTTACCGCCGTGCGAAGCAGCGGTGCTGGCGGGGCGAACCACCGGCTGGGATGCTGTGACCGGCTCCAGGCGGGCGGTGCGGGTGCGGCCGGAGTGGGCGCGAGTGGAGGCGCGGCTCGCCCCGGTCGAAGCGCCAGTAGAGGACGCGCGGGTAGAGCCAACGGCGCCGGGGGTGCCGGCGGCAGGGCGCGAGGAACCGGCGCGTCGACTCCGCGGGGCGCCCTGGGTGCGGGTGGGGCGCGGGGATGCGTGCTGGGTGCTCACTCTTCTTCGCTTTCTGTCTTCTACTTGGCGGAGATGCGGATCTTCTCGGCGGCGCGCAGCTTGGCGCTGGCGGCGCGAGAGTTCTGTTCGATTTCCTCGTCGGTAGGCGGTTCGGCGCCGCGGGTAATGATTTTGACGGTGGGCTTGTGCTCTTCAAGCTCTACCGGGAAGCCCTTGGGTGCCTTGGAGGTTGCCTCTGCGGTCAGTGCCCTCTTGACGATCTTGTCTTCGAGGCTGTGGTAGCTCATGGCGACGAATCGGCCGCCGAGGTTGAGCGCCTCCAGGGCTGCCGGTACGGCGCGTTCGAGGGCTTCCAGTTCGTGGTTCACTTCGATACGCAACGCCTGGAAGGTGCGCTTGGCGGGGTGACCGCCGGTACGCTGCGCGGCGACGGGCACAGCCTTCTGGATAATGCGCACGAGCTCACCGGTGGTTTCCAGGGGTGCGTTGGCTCGGGCGGTGCAGATGGCGCGGGCGATACGCGACGCGAACTTCTCTTCGCCCCAGTTGCGGATAATGCGGCGCAGCTGATCTTCGCTGTATTCGTTGACGACGATGCGGGCGGTAAGCTCGTCTTCGGAGTTCATGCGCATGTCCAGGGGCGCGTCGTAGGAGTAGGCGAAGCCTCGGGTGCGTTCGTCCAGCTGCATGGAGGAGACGCCCAGGTCCATCAGGATGCCATCAATTCCCTGCACGCCGGCGGTTTCCATGGCGCGGTCAATCTCATCGTAGACGGCGTGGACGGGCACGAATCGGTCACCGAAGCGCGCCAGGCGCTCACCGGCGATGGCGTGCGCCTGCAGATCGCGGTCAATGCCGATGAGTACAAGGTTTTCGAAGCGTTCAAGCAGCGCCTCGGAGTGACCGCCCATACCGAGGGTGCCATCAATAACGTAGGCGGTGCCGCGCTCCTCGACGGCGCGTTCAATGCCGGGTGCCAGCAGGTTAATGCAGCGGTCCAGCATCACGGGCACGTGACGTTCGCTGGCTTCACGCTGGGAGAGGTTCTCAATGGATGCGCCGGTGACCTTGGCGGCAGAGCCGGATGCGGTCGTACCGGTTTCGGGGGCGTGGTCTACGCTCATGGGTGCTCCTGTGAGAGTTTGTCCTGCGGGAAGGCTGGGAAGGCTTACGGAAGAGTGGTGCGGGTGCTAGAGATGCCGGGGCGGTAGCCGTCGCGTCGGCGGGATGCCGGTTAGAGTAGCGGACTGAACGGGTCCTCGTCGAGGGAGGCAAATTCAGCTTCGGTGCGGGCGAGGTATTCTTCCCAGGCTGCGGCGTCCCAGATTTCTGCGCGGGTACCGGATCCGATGACGACGAGGTTGTCGGTCAGTCCTGCGTATTGGCGCAGTATCGGCGGGATGGTGATGCGTCCCTGCTTGTCGGGCAGTTCGTCTGAGGCTCCTGAGAGGAAGACTCGCAGGAAGTCTCGGGCGGCTCGTCCGGGCAGGGGCGCGGTGCGCATCCGTTCGTGGATGCGTTCAAATTCTGCGGCGGGGAAAACGTACAGGCATCGTTCTTGACCGCGGGTCAGAACGAGGCCTGCTGAGAGTTCCTCACGGAATTTGGCGGGAAGGATGATGCGTCCTTTGGCGTCCATTCGTGGTGAGTAGGTACCTAAGAACATTCACTTCACCTCCCCGATGTGTGCCCCTGATGTGTGCCGATGTGCTGAAGTCTGCGGGAGCGGGGTTGCTCCACAATCCTGCAGGTGCCGGTGGCGGGGTGTGCCGGGCCGGCGCCTCCGCCGTTTGTTTGAGGGCACGGCGATAGGACTGACTTTCAGCTTTCCCCTCCACTTTACCCCACTTTCCACCACCTACCCCACCCGGCAGAGCATCTTTTAGTGTTTTTATGCTCTCTCCTGCATTTTTAACGCTGACGCACAGCTTCTACACAGCTTCGGGCGTATTCCCGCTCAGTGTGCAACCCTCAGATTGCCTGCTTCGAGGGGGCTCAGGTCTGTTCACCGTTCGGGTCTGTTCACGGTTCGGGTCTGTTCACGGTTCGGGGCACAACACCCGGCACCGGGAACTGAGTGCAGAAAATGGGCACAAGAAAGCGGAGGTAAGAGAATTCTTACCTCCGCTTAATCAGTCTTGAGTTTTGAGATGTTCGCATCGGGGGTCAGCTCTATGAGCTAAGCCGCGAAGCTTCTGCACCCTAAATGCTTTAGAGCTGGCCGTTATTACGCTCGTCCCAGCGGTTCTCCAGGCGGTTCATGAAGGAAGACCGTTCCTTCTGCTCACGCTGACGCGCGCGAGCCGCGCCTTCTGCCTTACCGCCGAGGAAGGAATCCACCGGGGTCTTCTTGCTGGTGGTTGCGAAGTACACGCCACCGGCCGCAAAGAGGAAGCCGAATACGCCCAGCCAAATCATATTAGATGCGACCGCACCAATAATGATGCCCAAGCCAATGAGAACGAAGAGAATACCGAGAGCCAAGTGGCGAGCGCTAAAGACCGGCGCAGTATTGCCGGTTGAAGACATGGAGGAGGCAAAGTGCGGATCCTCATTGCTCATGAGTTCTTCGAGCTGGTCCAGAACCTTCTGTTCACGCTCGGACAGTGCCATCGTTTTCTCCTTTGAGGTGTCTCTACTCAAGATGACGTCGGTATCAACCGGGTTAGCTAGTGTATCAGCTGGCGCGGTGAGCGCTTCTTGCCGGTCGTATGCTTCCCATCGTACCGCGCCGGGTGGGGTTGGCGCATTCTTTTTCGGTCAGAAGCTCTTTATGTCTTTCTCCCGCCTTCCGCGGAGGTGGTCCTCGCCCGCATTTTGCGAGTAACCGGCTGCGATATAGCCGCTGACCATGCTATGGCCCAAGCTATATCGGCTCCCCAGTTGTTGTCCCTCAGCTATTCCTCATTGTGGCTCTTTTCTTCGATATTCTTCTCAGGCGCGGTGACTCCGGAGGCTGGCTTGAGGCTTTCCTGCGAGTACTTGCGGTGAATGGCGTCCATGACGTGCTCCACCTCGGACCATCTGCCGCTTTTCACGAGGCGAGCACCAGACCCTAATTGAGTACCAGAGCCCGGGCGAATACCAAACCCTGTGCGAGTACCGTTCTGCGAGCTATTACCTACTCCCCCACCGCCTCGTTGTGCGGAGGCTACTTTTGCGGAGGCAGTTTGTGCGGAGCTGGTTTGTGTGGAGCGTGAGCTTGCCCCGCTCTCGATGGAGTCGAAGAGGGTTTGTTGCACCCCGTCTTCTGCGCGGGCGAGCTTTTCGGCGCGCACTCCGATGAGTCGCAGGGCGCGGGGTGCCGCCCGCCCTACCACGATTTCATCTGCTCGCAGTGCTTCCAACGCCAGGGAGGCAATCTGCATGCCGGAGTCCACAGGCACGTTTAGTGGGATAGCGCGGGTGTGCGTTTCGAAGGTGCTGTAGCGGATTTTAAGGCTGAGCCCTCCGGCGAGTTTCCCCGCGGATCGCAGGCGCTTTCCCAGCTTGAGACTCAGCTCCCGAATAGCAGCGCTCACCTCCTGGGCATCGGTCGTATCCGTCTCGAAGGTGTGCTCGCCACCCATGCTTTTCTCTTCGCGCTCGGTGATCACGGGGCGTTCGTCAATGCCGCGCGCCATGGCCCAGAGGTGCTCGCCCTGGGCGGTGCCGAAGCGTTCTTTGAGCCATTCCAAGCTCATGGATCGCATCTGGACAATGGTCTGAATACCGTACCGGGAGAGCTGCTCGGTGCTTTTCGCACCCACACCCCACAGGTCGGAGACTTTTCTCGGGTCAAGAAATTCTTGAACGCGCTCGGGCGGAATGACCCACAGCCCGTTCGGCTTACTACCGGTGGACGCCATTTTGGCGAGTAGTTTATTGGGCGCCACCCCCGCGGAGGAGGGCAGGGAGAGCTCCTGCGCGATGCGGTCGCGAGCGCGCTGCGCCAGGGCGACGGGGTCTTGGCCGTGCAGGTAGGCGCCGGTGAGGTCTACGAAGGCTTCATCCACGCTGACCTGCTCAACGTAGGGGCTCAGATCGTGAAGGATTGCCATGACGGCGCGGGAGTAGTGCCTGTAGTCGCCGCGCAGCGGCAGGACGGTGGCGTTGGGGCTGAGGTTCCGGGCGCGGCTGAGCGGCATGCCGGAGCGCACTCCGTGGGCGCGCGCCTCGTAGGAGGCGGAGCAGACGACCGAACGGGGGCCCAGGGGTGCCACGATGATGGGTTCGCCGCGCAGAGCGGGGTTTTCGAGGAGTTCGACGTTGACGAAGAAAGCGTCCATGTCCAGGTGCATAATGACGCGACCGTTCCTTGCGCCGCCGTTCTTTGCACCGCTGCTCTTGCCGGTTCGTGCCTGTCCCATGTCGCCTCCTCTCATAGCTTCTACGCCCACCTACCGAAAATATAGCACATTTCTACGAAAAATAGAGGCAATATATCGTAAACGTGTTCGCAAATGCGCTCTCTTGGGCTTTTCTCCACTAAGCTAGAAGAAGTGCACACCGCACCCCATCAGGACCGTACACAGCGACCTTCAGCGAGGATAGTATGACTCCCCCTTCTCCTTCCGGAGCACCCACTCCCCAGGCGACCGAGAGCCTCACCGTAGTGGCACCGAATATCCCGGCGGCTTCTGCGCACCTCGCTGAGCGTATTGCTGAAGAGCAGCGAGCCTACCTGCACGCTTTTGACACTCTCATGGCTGAGTTTTTTGCCCGCCAGCGCGAGCTGCTCGAGGGCATTTCTGCCGAAACTCTACCCCTGCTGGAGGCTATTGAGTCCCTCTCTACCGGCGGCAAGCGCCTGCGTGCCCTGTTGAGCTACTGGGGTTGGCGAGGTGCGGGCGGCGCACCCGTAACCGAAAACCGCACGTCCTGGTCCATTGTGAAGGCGGGCATGGCGGTGGAGCTGTTCCAGACCTCCGCGCTGATTCACGACGACATTATCGACCGCTCCGATACCCGCCGCGGCGCACCCTCCGTGCACAAGCGTTTCGAGGCGGCGCACGAGCAGAATAGCTGGCGCGGTGATGCTTTCAACTACGGTCTGACCGGCGGTATTCTTGCCGGCGATCTGACCCTGGCGTGGTCTGCCGAGGTTTTCGCGTCCCTGGGTGAGGGAGCAATCTATGGTGCCCCCGCGCGCACCATTTTTGACCGGATGCGCACCGAGGTTCTGGCGGGTCAGTACCTGGACGTCTACTCCGAGGTTCTCGAAACCGAGGACGCTCAGGCGGCTCTGCAGCGCGCCCTGAACGTGATTCGTTTTAAGTCCGCCAAGTACTCGTGCGAACACCCCTTCACGATTGGTGGTGCTCTGGCTCTGCAGGCTACCGCCCTGGAGAACGGTACCGGTGCCGTGAGCGAGCAACACCCGGTACTTGTCGGTTACCGCGCGTTCGGTCTGCCGCTGGGTGAGGGCTTCCAGCTGCGTGATGACGAGCTGGGCGTCTTCGGCCAGCCCGAGGTAACCGGTAAGCCCGCCGGCGATGACCTGAGTGAGGGTAAGCGTACCGTCTTGGTGGCGCTCACCTCCGCCGCCCTCGATGAGAAGGATGCGGCGCTTCTGCACAATAGCTTGGGCGATTCCGAGCTGAGCGATGAGCAGGTGGAGCGCATCCGCGAGCTGATGGTTTCTTCGGGTGCTTTCGCCAAGCATGAGCAGCTGATTGAGCAGAAGTCTCAGGCTGTGTTTGAGGCGCTGGAGGCGATGAACCTGGACGAGCTGGTGCATGCGGCACTGACCGATATTGTAGGCCGTGCGCTACGCCGCAAGGCTTAGAGGTTCACCCCAGTTAGAACGTTAAACACGTTGAGGCGGCATACCAGAGTATGCCGCCTCAACGTATTGAGCTATAGTGCCGGACCGGTACCACCTAGTAGGTGCCACCTAGCAGGGTGCTGCCGAGCCGGTGTTACCAAGCTAGTATTACCAAGCCAGTGCCTGCGCACGGCGACGAATCTCAGTCTTACGACCGTCGATCAGTGCGTCGATGGGACGGCCGGGCAGGGAGTCGTCGTTGGTGTACAGCCACACGATGGCTTCTTCATCGCTAAAGCCGGAGTCCTTCAGGACAGCGAGGGTGCCCTTGAGGGATTCGAGAACTCGCGAACCGTTCATGAACAGTGCGGGTACCTTGCGCACGTTGGTTTCCGGGTCGCGTAGCGCGATGAGCGTACCGTCAGAAATCAGGTTGTGAACGCGGGTCACCTTCAGGTCGAGTGCCTGCGCAATTTCGGGGATAGTTACCCAATCGCCGACGAGGGCGAAGGTCTGAGCAATATTTTCGTTAGTCACCTTTTAAGAGTGCCAGAGCTGGCACGTATTTACCACTTTTGACCCGCCGCAGGTTCGCTGCCCCTCCCGGATTCTTTCGTTCTTGTGCCCTGCCCGTTGTTCTTGCGTTGGAGTCGGGTCCACCGGCACTTTGTAAGAATTCGCTGAGTGTTCACCTGCCCGGCGCCCTTTGGCATCGCTTCTGCCCAGGTGGGCGGGCTAAAATGTTGAGACGTATGAATACTCCCAGCCCACGCCGGATTTCTCCTGTGAACCCTCGTTCTTCTGCAAATACTCCTGTTCCTCCCGCCACCCGTCCCGCTGCCCCGGATACCGCTATTGGTTCTTCGCAGTGGCTCAGTGGCGCCATTATTGAGGGTCACTACCAGGTGGGTTCGCTTATTGGCCGCGGCGGCATGAGCGAGGTGTATTATGCGCTGGACCTGTGGTCGAATAACCCGGTTGCGCTCAAGGTTCTCTCCCCCGCTCTGGCTGAGGATGCAGCGAACCGTCAGAAGTTCCACCGTGAGGAGCGCTCGATGCGCCAGGTAGGTGGCGGCGGGCATACGGTGGGTGTGATTTCATCGGGTACCGAATATTTTTCGGGTCAGATGGTCATGTATATCGTGCTCGAGTACGTGCACGGTTGTACGCTGAGCCAGCTGCTACGTGTGCGTAATGCCCTCTCGCTGGGTGAGGCTCTGGATATCCTCATTCCGGTCGTGGAGGCGCTCTCGGAGGTTCATGCGAACCGCTACCTGCACGGCGATATTAAGCCGGGCAATATTCTTCTCGACGCTAACGGCCAGGTGAAGCTCACAGACTTCGGTCTCTCCCGCCGTGACGATCAGGTGGATGCGGGCGCCCCCATGGGCACCCCCGCCTACGTAGCGCCGGAGGTTCTTGATCCGAAGGTGAAGGTCGGAGCTCAAGCTGATATTTTTGCACTCGGCGTGATGATGTACCGCATGCTTTCAGGTCGTCTGCCCTTTGTGGGTCTGGAGAATGACCAGCAGGTGCTCTACCACAACGCCAATATTGAGATGCCCGCGCTGACCGATGTCGCGCCGGGTGCGGACCGCGACATTGCGGGGCTGATTTCGTGGTGTACCCGCAAGCAGCCGCACGCACGCCCGGAGGATGCGACCGAGCTGTTCACGGCTCTGCTGGAGATTTCTGAGTCGTTGGGTGAGTCTGAGCGTGCTTGGCGCGCCCCCTCGTGCCCGGAACCGGAGCTTCCCCTTTGGGAGGCCGTCGCCGATATTGCGGAGCGTAGCGGCGCCGCGCAGATGGTGCGTAACACCCCGATTAGCGCGTTTAGCGATGCCCGCGATCTGCTCGCCTACGATGTGTACTCCCCCGACAGCCTCGTGTACGATGCCTCGGCAGCGAGTCAGGGCGTGCACCTTGCCGACGTGGATGCTGAGGACTCCGTGCTCAACCGCCAGGGCATTCCGCCTCTGGTGAGTTCTGCCTCCGATAATGACGATTCTGAGGATGAGCCGGACGGCGCAAAGGGCAAATCCGGCAAGCGCGGCCTGGGCTCGTTCATGGGCCGCCGCGCCGCAGCTGCGAAGGGCCCGCTCACTCAGTCCGTTGGTATTGGCCCGCAGACAGAGCAGGAGTTTATCTCAGCTCACGGCGAGTACGCACCGATTCATGCCGAGCGTTCGTTGAGCCCCTCGGGTTCGCGCCGTTCGAAGGCTAAGGGCTCGGCGAGCGCATCTGAGGCGGAGGAGTCTGCGGGCACTTCTGATGATTCCGAGCAGTCGTCCCAGAAGGATCCTCGCCTACCCGCCAAGCAGTTTAGGACTCCGCCTTCGGGTATGGCTGTGGGCGGTTGGGCCCTGGCGCTGATTCTGCTGGGTATGGGTTCAAGCTTTACCGGTTGGTGGCTTGCGACCTCGCTGGTGCAGTCGCAGTGGTGGCGCAATATTGAGGCGTTCCTGACCTTCTAGCGCCCTGATTGTCTAGCGCCTGTAGTGCCGCTCTTCTGCGCCATTCTTTTGCCGCGCGCAGGTTAAACGCGATGCCCGGGCCTTCATCCTTGTCAGGTGAAGACCCGGGCATTGTCGTGTCTGCTACTCCCCGCCGCCTATCGCGGCGAACAGCGTAAGCGTTTTATGCGCGGTTCTTGAGGTACTCGGAGACCAGGAACGCGATTTCCAGGGACTGCGAGTGGTTCAGACGCGGATCGCACAGGGACTCGTAGCGGTCAGCCAGTGCTGCCTCGTCGATGGCGTCGGAGCCGCCCAGGCATTCGGTCACGTCGTCGCCGGTCATTTCCACGTGGATACCGCCGGGGAACGAGCCCAGTGCCTCGTGTACTTCGAAGAAGCCGCGAACCTCGTCGAGCACGTCGTCGAAGCGGCGGGTCTTGTAGCCGGAGGGCACGGAGATGGTGTTGCCGTGCATCGGGTCGGTAACCCAGACAACCTTCGCGCCTTCAGCCTGAACGCCCTCAACGATTGCGGGCAGCTTCTCGCGGATGTTCTTCGCACCCATGCGGGTGATGAAGGTCAGGCGGCCGGGCTCGCGGTTCGGGTCGAGCTTGTCGATCAGTGCGAGTGCGTCCTCTGCGGTGGTGCTGGGGCCCAGCTTCACGCCGATGGGGTTGCGGACCTTGGAGAGGAAGTCAACGTGTGCATCGTCGACGCCGCGGGTGCGCTCGCCAATCCACAGGAAGTGTGCGGAGGTGTCGTAGGGCAGCTGGGTGCGCGAGTCGATGCGGGTGAGGGCACGCTCGTAGTCCAGCACGAGCGCCTCGTGGCCGACGTACAGGTCGGTGGTCTTGAGCGCTTCGAAGTTAACGCCGCAGGCTTCCATGAACTTGAGGGCGCGGCCGATTTCGCTGGCGGTCTCCTCGTAGCGCTCGTGCGCGGGGTTGGAGGTGAAGCCGCGGTTCCACTGGTGCACGGCGCGCAGGTCTGCGAAGCCGCCCTTGGTGAAGGCGCGCACCAGGTTCAGGGTGGAGGCGCTGGTGTGGTAGCCGCGCAGCATGCGCTTGGGGTCGTGTACGCGGGCTTCGGGGGTGAAGTCGAAACCATTGACGGTTTCACCGCGGAAGGAGGGCAGGGTGACGTCGCCGCGGGTTTCCATGTCTGCGGAACGGGGCTTGGAGAACTGACCCGCCATGCGGCCCATCTTCACCACGGGCATGGAGGCGCCATAGGTGAGCACTGCAGACATCTGCAGGATGGTCTTGACGCGGCCGGAGATCTTGTCGGCGGTTGCACCCGCGAAGGTTTCTGCACAGTCGCCGCCCTGCAGCAGGAATGCGCGGCCTTCAGCAACCTCACCGAGTGCCTGGCGCATGGCGTCGACCTCGCCGGCGAAGACGAGCGGCGGTACCGAGTTCAGTTCGGCGATGGTGCTCTCAAAATCTTCATGCTCGCTCCAGGTGGGCTGCTGGTCAATGTGCAGCTGGCGCCAGGTGTCCAGGCCGTGGTCGGGGGCCTGCGAGGTGCTGAGGTTTTGATTGCTCATCTTCACTCCATCGGGATGGTCTTGTGCGTTTTCTGATTCAGCTCCGTTTCGGGTGCTCGGCGCACCGTGTATGGCGTGCCAGCTTACGATTTTTCAGGCTGAATAGACCTAATTGTACTCTTGCTTGCTTCAACACCTAACCCCGAGGTCAGGTACATCTCACATGTTTAGATAGCGTCCCGGTGTCGGTGATAGATGTCGGCGATCAGCGGGTTGATGGGCAGCGGGATAAAAGGAACGGTTGCAGAACGGCAGACGAAAGGGCGGGAGGCGGCGTGTACCGCACCCGCCCTCTGGCGTATGTGGGCGCCCGGGGAGCTGTCTCAGGGTGCTGGAGCTGTCTCAGGGTGCTGTCTCAATGTTTAGTGCTGCAGGTGTGCGATTGCCTCGTCAGCGCTCATGTTCTTATCAGCCATGAGTTTCTTGACGCGGTCGGCGTACACGTCCACGTATTCCTGGCCGCTCAGGGCACGGATTTCAGCACCGATACGGTCGGCGATTTCACGCTGAACGCGGTGGCTCATGTCTGAGCCGTCGGTGTATTCCTCGAAGGTGAGGGGCTTGCCGATGATGGTGCGCACCCGAATGGGCTTGCCGTCGTGGCGCAGGCGGATACGGTTCGAGCCGGAGGGCTGAATCAGGTCGGTACCGATCTGGCCGACGGGCACTACGGGTACGCCTGCTTCAACTGCGAGGCGGGCGACACCGACCTTGGGGCGATAGCCTCGTCCGTCGGGGCTACGGGTGCCTTCGGGGTAGATGCCGATGACGCCGCCGTCCTTGAGGACCTGCGCGCCGGCGTTGAGGGATTCCTGGCTCTTCTGGCCACCGGAGCGGTCCATGGGAAGCTGGCCGACTCCGCGGAAGAATGCCGCCATGGCGCGGCCCTTCACGCCGGGGGTGGTGAAGTAGTCGCTCTTGGCGAGGAAGTTTACGGTGCGCGGCATGGCGAGAGGAATGAAAATGGAGTCGCAGAACGCCAGGTGGTTGCTGGCGACAATGTAGGGTCCCTCGGGCAGATTCTCGAGGCCCACCACGTCATGGTGGTACAGTCCCTGTAGCAGGGGGGAGCCAAGAATCTTGAGCGTTGAATAGAGGGCGGTGTTAGGCATGGGGTCTCCTCTCTGAATGTTCCCGGCTCAATTCTAGCGTGTCTGGAGAGGCGCGAGAGAACGCGCGATAATTAAAGAAAAGAGAACGATTTTTCTGCGCACCGGTGTATCGGGTGCGCTGGGGGCGATATCCCAGCACCGGTGCTGTATCTGCGGTAGCCGGTCAGGGTACGCTATAGAGCCTCACCTGCACTCATATTCGCGCAGGTTGGCGAAGGAGGACCATGAGCATTTTCGATAACTCGCTGGAACCGCTCAAGCGGATGCGCCGCAAGGCTCGCGAGCGCAGGCTTCTTGCGACCCAAAATGTTAAGGATTCCCTGGCGCGTCGCCTCGGGGAGGACCAGGAAGCCTTCGACCACTCCCCCGTATCTTTTACCCCTGATTCGGCGCAGCATTCTGTGGGTATTTTGCTGGTGCATGGTTTTACGGGTTCGCCGCACAGTATGCGCCCGGTGGCGCAGCGTTTTATGGAGCTCGGCTATGCGGTGGAGATGCCCGTGCTGACTGGTCACGCGACCCGTTGGCAGGATTTGCGTGATAGCACGTACCAGCAGTGGCTGGCTTCTGCCGAGCGGGGGTACCGCCGCCTGACTGATCAGGGGCTGCAGGTGGTGGTCATTGGTATGTCCATGGGTGGCACGGTGGCGACTCATCTGTCGGCGCGTCTGCCGGTGGCGGGCACGGTGCTGATTAACCCCTATATGGTGGATGTGAACCCGATGATGCGCCACGCGGGTAAGGTCTCGAAGGTTCTGCCGGTGCTCAAGGCGATTGGTTCCGATATTGCGGTTCCGGGTGTGAATGAGGGCGCGTATTCGCTAGTTCCGACGGCGGCGGTGCATCAGCTGCATCTTTTGGGCGCTGAGACTCGTGCCCTAATTCCGCAGTTGAAGTCGCCGGTCCTGTATTTGCGTTCACTGGGCGATCATACTGTGTCGGATAGCTCCCACAAATATTTTCTCGAACATTGTTCAGTTCCTGTAAAATTTAGGTGGCTGACCCGCAGCTACCATGTGGCAACCCTGGACTATGACGCAGAGTATCTGCTCTCCACCATCCAAGATTTTGTCGCATCCCTAAACCACTAATTCTGCGGCTCCGCTCGCTGCAACTGGCGCAAGCATCACCCGCCGTGGCGAGTAGAACAGCAGATAGATATTACGGCTCCTCGGGCCATCGAGGGCACCCCGCGGCACCGGATCCGCCACGGGCTCACGCCCTGATTTGAAAGGCGCATTATGAAAGTCTTCTCCACTCCCGCTGAGGTTATTGTCGACCCCTCGCTGAACCTGACAAGCATTGTTGAGCGCCACCGTGCCGATAGCTCCAATCCGGTGCTGTACCGTCGTCAGATGTCTCCGGGTAACTGGCAGCCGGTTCGCGCCCAGCAGTTCCACCAGATGGTGACCGACCTGGCTAAGGGCATGATCGCCGCTGGCATCCGCCCGGGTGACCGTGTGGGTATTATGAGCCGCACCCGTTTTGAGTGGACTGTCATTGACTTCGCGATTTGGTATGCCGGCGCTGTCTCCGTGCCGGTGTATGAGACGAACGCTGCCGCACAGGCGGCATGGGCGCTGTCCCATTCTGAGGCAGTCGCTATTTTCGTCGAGGATGAGAAGCTCCTGAATCGTGTGGCTGAGGCGGAAGAATACGCCGCTTCTACTTCTGAGCCGTGCCAGCTCAAGCACCGCTGGGTCATTGAGAACGGCGACCTTGATACCCTCAGCGCTCGCGCCTCCGAGGTGAGCGCTGAGCAGCTGGAGCAGGTACGTTCCGCTGCAGGCTGTGATGACATCGCGACCATTGTGTACACCTCCGGCACGACCGGTCGCCCCAAGGGTTGCGCACTGACTCACGGTCACTTCCTGAACCTGAGCGCGAACACCAAGTTTGCAGAGTCTGAGATTGCGAACTCCCGCAACTCCTCCATTCTTTTCTTGCCGCTTGCGCACGTTCTGGCGCGCCTGATTCAGGTGCTGGCGCTGGACGCCGGCCTGGTCATCGGCCACTCCCCCAATATCAAGAACCTGGCTGCTGACTTGGATAGCTTCAAGCCGACCATGCTGCTGGTGGTGCCCCGCGTCTTTGAGAAGGTGTACGAAGGCGCCATGGCGAAGGCAGCTAAGGGCGGTAAGTTCAATAAGTCGCTCTTTGAGCGTTCCACCGATATTGCGGTGCGCTGGTCGCAGGCGAAGGTTGAGGGTCGTGTGCCCCTCAAGCTGGCAGCGCAGTACGCTCTGTACGACAAGCTGGTCTACTCGAAGCTGCGTGCGGCTCTGGGCGGCGAGCTGCGTTACGCGGTTTCCGGCGGCGGCCCTCTCGGCGAGCGCCTGGCGCATTTCTTCCACGCGGTGGGTGTGCAGGTGGTTGAGGGTTACGGTCTGACCGAGACCTGCGCCCCGATTGCTGCTGGCCGCATCAACCCGTACCAGATTGGCATGATTGGCCCGCTCATCCCCGGTTCCGAAGGCTATATCGCTGAGGACGGCGAGCTTCTGGTTCGTGGCGTGGGCGTGATTAGCAGCTACTACAAGAACCCCGAAGAGGACGCTCAGGCGTTCACTGAGGACGGCTGGTTCCGTACCGGTGACCTGGCTCGTTTCGATGAGCGCGGCTACCTGAAGATTGTGGGCCGCAAGAAGGAAATCATTGTCACTGCCGGCGGTAAGAACGTGATTCCGGGTATTGCGGAGACTCATCTGCGTACCTCTCCCCTGGTTTCTCAGGCGATGCTGATTGGCGATGAGAAGCCGTTCATTGCGGCTCTGGTGACCCTGGATCCGGATACCCTGCCCGAGCAGTTGGAGCACCTGGGTCTGCCGCGTTCGCTCTCCATCCCGGAGGCTGCTGTTCACCCGGCGGTTCGTGCCGCGATTCAGAAGCTCGTGGACGAGGCGAACCAGCTGGTTTCCCGCGCCGAGGGTATTCGCGAGTTCCGCATTATGAACCGCGACCTGACCGAGGCGGACGGCTATCTGACTCCTTCGCAGAAGCTACGCCGCGCGAAGATTCTGCAGGACTTCTCCTCCTACGTGGATGAGATGTACGGCAAGGTTTCCGATAGCACCTCGGATTCTTTGGCTCGTCTGCAGGAGTACGCGGCGGAGCAGTCTGAGAAGTTCGCTGAACTGCGTGAGCAGGCTGCTGAGCGTCTGCACGAGTACGCGGATCATCAGGCGGAGCGTCTTGCCGAGCTGCGTGAGCAGGCGGCTGAGAAGTTTGAGGAGCTGCGTGAGCAGACCGCAGAGATGATGCAGAAGCCTCATGAAGAGAAGGATAAGGACTCTTCCGCCGAGGATTCTTCCGCAGCGGCTCCCGCTGAGAAGCCCACTGAGAAGCCCACTGAGAAGACCGCTCAGACTGAGAAGAAGACTGTTGCAGAGCAGAGCCCTCAGAAGTCTGAGGGCGACAAGGCATAACCGGCTCTGGCCACCGTCGACGAGAGGCCATATATAAGAGGAGGGGGTCGTACCGCTTAGGTACGACCCCCTCCTCTTCTGTTTGTTCGCTGTTTGTTCGCTAGAAGCCTCGGCTTCCGGGCGTTATCTAGCCGTCGCTAGCTGGTGGATTCTTAGTTGGCGGGCTCGTCGAATTCCAGGCCGAGTAGCGCGTTCTCAACGATTTCGGTCAGTGCCGGGTGGATCCAGTACTGGCCGCGTGCGAGGGTGCGCGCATCCATGCCGAAGCTCATTGCCTGCAGTAGCGGCTGGATGAGCACGGAGGACTCTTCACCGACCAGGTGTGCGCCGAGCAGCTCGCCGTTGTCCTTGCGGGCGATGAGCTTGCACAGGCCGATCTTGTCTTCCATCGCCCAGCCATAGGCGGTGTCGCCAAAGTTCTGTGCCTTGACGGTAATCTCAAAGCCTTCACGCTCGGCCGCCTGGCGCGCCTGCTCTTCGGTCATGCCGACCACGGCGATCTGCGGGTTGCTGAAGACCGCGCCGGGTACGTAGCGGTGGTCGCTGGCACGCAGGTCCTCGGGGTGGCTGAGGTTGTGCTGCACAACGCGTGCCTCGTGGTTTGCCACGTGCTTGAGCTGGTAGCGGCTGGACACGTCGCCGAGGGCGTAGACACCGGGTACGGGCGCGCCGTTGTAGAGCACGCGCTGGTACTTATCGACGCTGAGCTGACCGCCGTCCTGCACGTCGAAGTAGTTCTTCGCGTTGAGGGTGTCGGTGTTGGGGCGGCGACCGGTCGCCACGAGCACTGCGTCTGCGGGGATTTCGAGCAGTTCTTCACCGTTCTCGGAGGTTCGCTTAGCTACGACGGTCACGCTACCGTCGGCGTTCTCACGGATCTCGGAGAGGGACGCATCCTTGACGATGTTCCACTGCTTGCTTGCAGCTTCTTCGAAGCGTGCCACGACCTCTTCATCCACGCCGCGCAGCAGGCGGGAGGAGCGGTTCAGCTGGGTTACTTCGGTGCCAAATGCGGAGAAAACGTGGGAGAATTCTGCCGCAATCACGCCGCCGCCGATGACGACCATGCGGGCGGGCAACTCGTCCATGCGCATGACGTTGTCGTTGGTGTAGACCTTGGAGGAGTCGATACCGGGCACGGGAGGCAGCACGGCGCGCGAACCTGCCGCAATGACAATCTGGCGGCCCTGCAGGCGGGTGCCGTCGGTCAGCTCAACGGTGTGGGAGCCGACGAAGTGCGCGTACTGGTCGTAGAAATCGACGTTGGGCAGACCGGCACGCCATTCGCGGCCGCCTTCAACAATCTGGTCAATGCGAGAGGCAAAGATGCGGTCACGAATCTGTGCCCAGTGCACGGCGTCTACGTGTGCGTCGACGCCCAGGTGCTTGACCTCGCGGGTCTTCTGCGCGATAGTCGCCGGGTAGACGTACATCTTGGTGGGGATGCAGCCAACGTTCAGGCAGGTGCCACCGAAGATACCGCCGTCGATGAGAGCGACCTTCTTGTCGTCCCATTCGGGGCCGATGAGGGTGTTGCCGGATCCGGAGCCGATGACGATGAGGTCGTATTGTGCTACGCCGTCAATGCGTTCTACATTCTCGATGCTCATGTGGTCCTCTCGTTGTTGGTGTTGAGGCTGGGCTCGTTCCCAGCGTGCTCTTCAATGGCGGGGTTATTTCTGTTACTGCCACTATAACGCGTGGAGGCTACCGGCTATTCCCACTATCTAGTGTCAATGTTGACGGATATACGAAAGTGCGCCGTCCCAAAGAACACAGCGCTGAGAACACAGGGCTGAGAACACAGGGGTTCTTTGAGAAGACGCACTCAAGCGTTGAAACTATGTGAGCCCGCGGATTAGTGACGCGTAGATGTCTGCGCTTAGAGGTCTGCCATGAGCCCAGCCAGCAGGCGGGTGAAGTCAATGGCGGGATCAACAGACTCTTCGTCGGGCCAAAAATGAATCGGGTACGCCGCCCCCTGGGCACGCTGCAGCACGGGGCTTTCAGCGAGCACAGGATCTGCCACGAGCTCGCCGAAGAGGGAACGCATTTCGTCGCGTCGGTAGCGGTGTTCGCTGTCGTTGGGGCGCATCTTGTTGATAACTACTCCCGCACCGTCAATGCTGATGCCGCTTTCCTGCTGAAAGCGCACGATGGCGCGCAGGGTTCGTTCGGTGCCCGCCACGGAGAAAAGGGAAGGCTCTGCGACCGAAAGGATGCGCTCGCTCACCGCCCAGCCCATCGAAGACAGGGTTCCGAGGAACGGCGGGCAGTCAATCAGGATGAGGTCGTAGGCGTCCGCAGCCGCCTCCACCATGCGCTTGAAGCGGCGGATGAACGGCGCGGCTTCCTGCCGGTCCACGAGGGTGGAGCGCGCCGAGCCTCGCGCCACCTTCACGCTACCGGTGGTCACGGGGTTATTGGTCAGCAGGGTGGGTTTGCCGACGAGCGCATTCCAGGAGGAGCTACCGGCTTCCTCCGCGAAGGCGCGCTCATTGGAACTGGCAATCAGGGAGGCGACGTCGGGGATGGTTTCATCCACTGCCAGGCCGGTGCTGGCGTCGCCGTGGGGGTCGAGGTCAATAACGAGTGTGGAGAGTCCGCTGTGTAATGCCGCGGAGGCGAGCCCCAAAGTGATGGACGTTTTGCCAACGCCGCCCTTGAGGCTGCTGATACTGACGATGCGGGGCATGCAGGTCCCTTTTATGAGTGAGGTGTAATGCCCCTTTATTTTAGCGAATCTTCGCTTTTCTTCTGGCTCTGACAGGGGTGTATCTTGAGTTTTTTCTCAAGTGAGCATTGAATATTCCCTCGCATTAAAAGCTTCAGCCCGCGCTCGCTACCCGATAGGTAGTGAGCGCGGGCTGATTCATGTTTTGCGTTTTATGCCTGTGCGCGGCGGGCACGGCGGGCGGCGAGTTCGTCGCCTTCGAAGTTTTCGTGCATTTCTTCGCCGGGCTGGCCGTTGAGGTTCATTTCGATTTCGCGCCAGACGCGACCGATAGCGATACCGAAGACGCCCTGACCTGCCTGAACCAGGTCAATGACCTCGCTCGGGGAGGTGCATTCGTAGACGGTGGTGCCGTCACTCATGAGGGTGATGTTCGCCAGGTCGTCAATGCCGCGGGTACGCAGATGCTCGATGGAGGTACGGATCTGCTGCAGGGACACGCCGGTGTCGAGCAGTCGCTTCACAATCTTGAGCACGAGCACGTCGCGGAAGCTATAGAGGCGCTGGGTACCGGATCCGGAGGCGCCACGCACGGTGGGTACGACCAGGTCGGTGCGTGCCCAGTAGTCGAGCTGGCGGTAGGTGATGCCGGCTGCCTTGCAGGCGATGGCGCCGCGGTAGCCGAGGTTTTCCTCGACGACAGAGACAGGGTCGGTGAAGAGTACGCCCTGTTCACCACGCGGAGGCGGTGCTACGGGGAAGAGGGTGTCGAAGCCGTCCAGGGGCTGGTCGAAGCCCTGGGGTGCCTCATGGGTGCCTGCGGCCTCGCCTGCATTTTTGGCTACCTGCTGCTCTAGCACGGTCCCTCCTTTTCGTTAACCCGTTTAATGCGATTCACCGCGCCCTATCAAATGCGGTCGACTTCGTTCCGGTGTAGCCCCGATTTTCGGGGTGAGAATCTAGGGCTAAGCCTTAGAATCTGCATCTATGATTCGCGCGGCCTCCCTCTGGGAGGTTAGCTACGCGGTTTTCAATACTACACATTGGTTCGGCTATTCGATTCGTAGAACATGACTCGATAGTGCGACCGATGCGCGATAGGCGCGGTTGTTCAATCTATTTTAACTGATAGAGGGCTCTACTTAAAATTGAACCCACCGAAGCGAATGATCTTTTCAGATTCATTCTTGCTTCTTTAACGCCGTGCAGGGGCGCTCCTCCCCCGCTGTTCCGTTCGCTTTTCCCCGGGCGCCCATCCCACAGGGGGAGTTTAAAAAAATAAATGCGTACGGACAGGTAGTCCGTACGCATTTACAGCTGAGTTGAGTGAACAGCCTTGGCAGGCCGGGAGCCCCCTGGTGAGAAAGCTCTTCGTGTTGGACGAAGGGGTAGAAATTCCGAGCGTGCCAGCGTCGGCTTCGTCCAAGTCTAGAGGCCGCTACCCGTTGGTCAGGGGTAGGGCCTATAGAGGGAATCACCGTGGTCAGCGGTGTTTCCCGAGGGAAATCCCCGTTTGGGGTGCGGTAGAACCACTAAAGGTTTACGAGTGGCAGACTGTCCGGTAGCCTGCGCCTTCATGCGCTTACTCGTAGGTAGGCATCGCCGATTCGACGAGAGTTGCGTGCAGCTGCAGGCACAACTTGCGGATCTTGTCGGCTCGTTCCTGCGCCTGAGCCTGGGAGGCTGCGTCGCGGCGCGATGCCAGCGGAGCCACCGCAATTTCCACGAGGGAAATTTCGCGGTCTGCCGCAGACTTAAATGCGCGCAGGTGACGGGGCTGAATGCCGTGCTGGGTCAGTTCTGCACTAACGCGGGCAATCAGCACATCGTAATCGGTGTACTCCACATCCGAACCGTCTTCGAGCAGTCCAAAGTCAATCAGCTCGCGGATTAGTTCGGGGGTGGTGTTAGCGTATTCAGCCAGCTCGCGGAGAGTGTAGGTGCGACCTTCCTGCTCGTTCGGGCCAAGGACGGTGTCTAGCACGTCTTCGCTTACGGTGGCAGGCATGGAGTTCAGTACGCGACCGGTTTCCAGGTCCTCCAGGTGCTGACGGATTACCTTGAGCGGCATGTAGTGGTCGCGCTGCATGGTGAGGATGTAGCGCAGACGCTCAATATCCGTCTGGGAGTACTTGCGGTAGCCGGTCTCGGTACGGCTGGGGTGCACGAGACCGCGCTCCTCCAGGAAGCGAATCTTGGATGCGCTAATTCCGGGGAACTCCAGGTCGAGCTGGCTAAGAACCTGACCAATGGTCCGGCTCTTAACGTCACGCGGGTTACGGTCAGAGTCGCCGTTCTCCACGTCCTCTAGTTCAACCTCAGCGTTAGTGAGGTTTTCATCGATGCGTGAGGTCATCTATGTCTTTCGGGTACTTGTTCAGCCGATGTCGATACGAGCCGAAATTTGAGTGAGTGGCTCGCTCCCCTGGTCGGGGTCTCGCTTCGTGCCGAACATCTTTGCTTAGTGTTGAGAGTGTGATAGATAAGTTTAGTTGTTTATCACGAAATGATAAACCGCAAACCTTCGAGACAATCTTATAGCCTCACAAGGCATTTTGCTATTCAGTTCGCCCTTCTCAAGGGTGTTTTGAACCCAAAAATAACCACATATTCAGACACTTTTCAGCAGTGACAGTACCAATTTTAACAAAATTCCACTGCTGTGAACGCACTTTTCACACATTGGACTGCTTTACGAGGAAAATTTTATCTTCTCGCGATAGTTGAAGTTTTCATCACATTTAACTTGAAAGACGCTCCCACTTGGGGTTTAGCCATCTTTCAAGCCTCTTCAACGGGTTTAGGCACCCTCAAGATGAACCTTAAATGCACCCCACTATTTGCGTTTGTGTGCATTTTAAAAGAAAAACGGCGAGACCAATCGGTCTCGCCGTCTCACCACTACGCACCTCTTATCTGAGGCCTATAGAAGGTCTTAGAGTCTATCGACTTAGAGCTTGTCCAGCTCAGCCTTGTATGCCTCTGCATCCAGCAGGTTAGCCAGGTCGTCAGCATTCTCGGGGCGAATCTCAATGATCCAGCCCTCGCCGTAGGGGTCAGAGTTAACCAGTGCGGGATCGTCTTCCAGAGCCTCGTTCGCTGCAACAATCTCGCCCGCAATAGGAGCGAAAAGATCAGAGACAGACTTGGTGGACTCGATCTCACCGAAGCTATCTTCAGCAGCTACAGAGTCGCCGACAGAGGGAAGGTCGACGTAGACGACGTCACCCAGTGCATCCTGAGCGTGGTCAGTAATACCAACACGTACGGTGCCCTCGGCGGTGAGAGCGGAAACCCACTCGTGCTCAGAAGTGTACGAGAGTTCTGCGGGAACGTTGCTCATAGCAGCGGTGTCCTTTCAGTGTGATTTTGCGTAGCGCGGACCGTCCCGCGCACGGTGTCGTTCGCATGTGGGATAGCGAAACGTCCTACACCAATTATCACATAAGAAGTAACGCGGGGCACGCCCAAACACCCCCGTACCACTTCTACAACACTATTTTTCCTCTTCCTCTTCGTGCACCTAACCATCCACACCGTATCGACTTCTAGACGCCCCTCTATTCATCACTTTCGCACACGGCTCCATACAGGCCTCTCACTCCCCCGATATGAGCCCAGCAGAAACGCAAAAGGCTCAGGACCCCACACCATGAAGGTGCAGGGCCCTGAGCCTCAGACTAGAGAGCTAAACTCTCACAGCGTCTTAGCGGGAAGAAATGACGCGCTCGGAGAAGCGGTTCGGGTTACCGAAACGGTGTGCGGTAATCGAAACAGCCTGCTCGCGGAGGAAGGGCAGCATCTCGATACGGCCAGCCTCGGTGACCGGTGCGAAGTACACTGCAACATCCGGGCGACCACCCAGTGCCGAGTAGATGGACTTCACGTCGTTACCGATGTAGCGGATACGGGTGCCTTCCAGCGGGGTGCCAGCCAGTGCGCGAACCGGGGTCTTAGCGTTCGAAGCCAGGTACTCGCGGAACTGAGCGTCCGACTTGACTTCGTACTTGATGCCCTTGTTCTCGAGGACGCCACGGACGTCGACCGGCAGGTCCTTACCGACGGACAGAGCGACCGGTGCGTTAGCTGCCAGACCGGCGAGCACAACGCGCAGGGTCTCTGCTGCGGATGCGGACTCGTCTGCACGAACCAGAACCTGGGTGGGTACGTAGCGCAGGATGTTGCGCTCCACGCCCAGCTTCGAGGGATCGTGGCCGAAGCCGAACTCGGTGTCCCAAGCGTGTGCGTCAGAGGAGACACCGCGCTTGATGAATGCGAAGTCCTCGCGCTTGCCCAGCTCGGAGTTCTCGATGGTAGCCAGGGTCTCGCGGACGGTCACCGACTGGGTGGTTGCGGTCGCGGTTGCCTGTGCCGGCTCCCAATCGGACAGAGCGATCAGGTAGCTGGGGCCACCAGCCTTGGTACCGGAACCCACGGTGGACTTCTTCCAACCACCGAAGGGCTGACGCTGAACGATTGCACCGGTAATTGCACGGTTGACGTACAGGTTACCTGCCTGGACCTTGGAGAGCCACAGCTCGAGCTCGTCAGCATCCAGCGAGTGCAGACCTGCGGTCAGGCCGTAATCGGGTGCGTTCTGCAGCTCAATTGCTTCTTCCAGGGTGTCAGCGGTCATGATGCCCAGAATGGGGCCGAAGTACTCGGTCATGTGGTACTCGGAACCGGGCTTGACGCCTTCACGAACACCGGGGCTCCACAGGCGACCGGTCTCGTCCAGTTCCTTGGGCTGAATGAGCCAGCGCTCGCCCGGGCCGAGGGTAGTCAGACCGCGCAGCAGCTTCTCTTCCGGCTTCTGAACAACGGGGCCCATCTCGGACTCAATGTCCTGCGGGTGTGCCACGTGCAGGGAGCTGACGGAGTCGATCAGCTGGCGGCGGAAACGCTCGGACTGTGCCACGGAGCCAACCAGGATAACGGTCGAACCAGCGGAGCACTTCTGACCTGCGTGACCGAATGCCGAGTAGACGACGTCCTTGACGGCGAGGTCGATGTCAGCGTTCGGGGTGACGATGATCGAGTTCTTGCCCGAGGTCTCACCGAACAGGGGCAGGTCATCACGCCAGGAGCGGAAGAGCTCAGCGGTCTCGTAACCACCGGTCAGGATCAGGCGGTCAACCTCGGGGTGCGAGATGAGCAGCTTGCCTGCAGCGCGGTCAACAACCTTGACGAGCTTCAGAACTTCCTTGGGAACGCCTGCATCCCACATGATCTCTGCGATCAGGGCACCGGTGCGAGCGGTGATGGTTGCGGGCTTGAAGATGACAGCAGAACCTGCAGCCAGACCAGCCAGAACACCACCGGCGGGGATAGCGGTCGGGAAGTTCCACGGGGGAACAACCAGGGTCAGGTCAACAGACTTGGGCTTTGCGCCGTCGATCTTCTCGAGGTCCTCAGCCAGCATTGCGTAGTAGTATGCGAAGTCGATTGCCTCGGAGACCTCGGTGTCGCCCTGCTCCAGGGTCTTGCCAGCCTCAGCTGCCATAACCTCCAGCAGGTCACCGCGGCGCAGTGCGATTGCCTTACCGACCTTGCGCAGAATCTCTGCACGCTCGTGGCCGGAGAGCTTGCCCCATGCCTTGCCAGCTTCTTCGGTTTCCTTGATCAGCTTCTCAGCCTCAGCCTCGCTGGTCAGCTCGTTAGCCTTGAGGGTGTCGATGCCCAGCTTGGTGGTCTTGGAGCGCTCGAGGATTGCGCGGCCCCACTCACGGTTACCGGCCAGTGCGGGGTCGGTGTCGGGGGTGTTCTCGAAGCGGCCTGCCGGTACGAAGACGTTGTCCTCGTTCTCGGTCAGACGGTTCTGGGTGCGCTTGGGTGCGGGAACCTCGTCGGTGACGGAGTTCAGTGCACGCATGAAGCGGTCCTCTTCGCGCTTGAAGATGGACTCGTCGGTTGCCAGGTCGAAGATACCGGACATGAAGTTCTCGGAGGAAGCGTTCTCCTCGAGACGACGGATCAGGTATGCGATTGCAACGTCGAATTCCTTGGGGTTCACGACGGGCACGTACAGCAGCAGGTGGCCAACGCGGCGGCGGATAATCTCTGCCTGCTGCTCAGCCATACCAATCAGCATCTCGAACTCGACGCGATCCTTAACACCGCGGTCCTCGGACAGCAGCAGTGCGAAAGCAACGTCGAAGAGGTTGTGGCCTGCAATACCGAGGCGGAGGCTCTTCACGTGCTCGGGGCGCAGTGCGTAGTCCAGAACGCGCTTGTAGTTGGTGTCAGCAGCCTGCTTGGTGTCCCAGGTGGTCAGCGGCCAGCCGTGCATAACAGCTTCCACGATTTCCATGGAGAGGTTTGCACCCTTAACCAGGCGGACCTTGATGCCTGCGCCGCCAGCAGCAACGCGCTTTGCGGACCATTCCTGCAGGTGCTGCATTGCAGCCAGGGTGTCGGGCAGGTATGCCTGGAGCACGATACCGGCTTCCAGGTCCTTCAGGTGGGGCTGGTCCAGGATCTTGGTGAACACCTCAATGGTGAGGTCCAGGTCCTTGTACTCCTCCATGTCCAGGTTGATGAACTTCTTGGGGGAGGTGGATGCAGCCAGCTCGTACAGCGGGGTCAGGCGGCGAACAGCGGTCTCAACAACCTCGTCGAATGCCCAGTGCTGGTGGGGGCCGGAAACAGCGGACACCTTAATGGAGACGTAATCAACGTCGTCACGTGCCAGCAGGCGCTTGGTCTCAGCCAGGCGGTGCTCTGCTTCCTTGTCACCCAGAACTGCCTCACCGAGCAGGTTGACGTTCAGGCGGTTACCGGTCTTGGTCAGCTCTGCAATTGCGTCGCCCAGCTTCTCCTCGGAAGCGTCGACGATCAGGTGACCGACCATCTCGCGCAGCACGCGGCGTGCAACGGGAACGGTGGGCCATGCGACCTTACCAGCCAGCTTGCCACCGAAGCCAACAGCGGACTTCATGTACCAGGGCAGGAAGGAAGGTGCCAGGCCGGAAATACGAGCAAGGTTGCGGCCGGAGACGTTGTCGTCCTCGGGGCGAATAACGCCATCAACAAAGCCGACGGTGAAGGGAAGACCATTGGGGTCCTTCAGAACACCGGCGAGCTGCTCAGCCGCGAAGGTGGGCTTGATCGACTGGGACTCGTTTACCCACTGACGAACAAGCTGACGAGCTTCCAGAGCCATCTTCTGGTAGTGCTCAGATGCGAAAGGATGGGTCATCCTTGACTCCTAACTATCTTACTGTGTGCGGTGCACACCACGTTTGGCGATGTCTCTATTTCACCACAAAAGGGTAATAAATACCTCATTAGAAAAACTGAATGTTTTTTCCAAAATTCATTTAGATTTTCTTAATGATTGTGCGGTGAGGTTTTCGCCCCGCGCCCCCTCCGAACGCCGAGCCCAAAGAGAAGAAACGAAGACCATAGCAACATCGCTATCCATCTCTCTCAGGCTAGCACTTTCAGAAAGCAAATACCGAACCGATTTCGTAACAATCGAACACTTCAAAACCAGTCCCAAAAGCATCTTCGGCTCTAAGAATCATCACATTCAGCGCGAAAATACTCGCTACACAAGCCAACATGCCGGCACCCCACTTCAGGCGTCTCAAAAAGAGCCAGCCGGAAGCCCACGCGGTACCATAGACAAGAGTCCACGATGAGAGACGCACCACGGAAGAACTCAGAGGCACAATCTGCAGAACAACCAGGCGCGCCAGGGAGGAAAATATGTCTATCTACGACATCCGACGTATGCAAATGCTCCTCGAAATCCAAGAACGCGGCACCGTCATCGCCGCAGCCGAAGCACTCAGCCTCACCCCCTCCGCCGTCTCCCAGCAGATTGCCACCCTCGAAAAAGAAACCGGCACCCCGCTTCTGCAGCGCATCGGCAGGCGCGTACAGCTCACCAGCGCCGGACTCATCATCGTCGACAGCGCCCGCAGCATCCTGCGCGAACTCGACCGCATGCAAACCTCCGTCGCCAACCTCACCGGCGAACCCGCAGGCATGGTCCGCCTCGCCATCTTCCAGTCCGCGGCCTTCGCCCTGCTACCGGAAACCCTCAGCTACCTTGCCGAACACGCGCCCTCGCTCACCCTGCAGGTACTGCAAATCGACCCCGAAACCGGCACCTCCCTGACCCGAAGCCGCGAATACGACATGGTGCTCTCCGAAGCCTACCCGCACCATCACATCCCCGAATACCCCGAACTGCACTCCGAACTACTCACCGAAGACCCGCTCAGCCTGATTGTGCCCAGC
The DNA here is from genome assembly GCA_963534775.1 of Rothia mucilaginosa. Classification (GTDB taxonomy): domain Bacteria; phylum Actinomycetota; class Actinomycetes; order Actinomycetales; family Micrococcaceae; genus Rothia; species Rothia mucilaginosa_D. The sequence goes on from CAUSUH010000011.1 coordinate 35,786, forward strand.
ACCTCCACCATCACCTCAATCGAGGAAGCGCACGCACTGCCCTGGGTTCTCGAAATGGAACAGAACACCTCCCGCAGCTGGGCGCTCAACCAGTGCCGCACCGCAGGATTCGAGCCGGTCATCCGCTACAGCGCCAATGACATGATTACGAACTCCAACCTCGTCAAAGCAGGATTTGCCGTCACCATCGTGCCCGGCTTCATCCTCTCCTCCCTCTCCACCACCGAGGGGCTACGCATCGTGGAGCTGCCCGGCAAGCCCTGCCGCAAAATCTTTACCGCCGTACGTCGAGAGTCCGCCGCCAACCCCGCCATCGCCATGGTGCGCGAAGCCCTGCACCACGCGGTGCAGGTGGCATTCGGCGAACACGACAGGAGCGAAACCGCATAAGAAAAATTAACTGCCAGCCACGCCGACAGACTAGACAATGCAAAGGTCGGGGCCGTTCCCACGAACGACCCCGACCTTTCAATATGCCTTTTTGAACAGGCGCCTATATATACGAGGTATAAAAACACACAACGGAGCTACTCCCCCGCCGTGCCATCCCTCACAGGAGCCAGCCCAACTGCTAGTTCAGCGAAGCAACCACAGCCGAGCTCTGCACCTCGTAGAACGAAGAGGACAAACCAGCCGCCGCCATATCCAGCACAGCACTCACATGAACCTGCTTCAATGCAGAACCGGCAACGCCCGAAGCCACCTGATAATTCAGCTGAACATCCAAGCGGTGACCGCGAGGAATAGCAGTGCGCAACTCCAGAACATTCTCGCTACCGGCACCAGCTTGACCGGTCTGCTCGCTACGGCGCACCGCATCAAGATTCAGAGCATCCACAGGAGCCACCAAAGCCGAAGCACCCAGGCTACCCGAAGGCAGCACCGCCTGCCCCGAGGTGACACGAAGAGTCACCGCGGGATTCAACAACAAACCAGTCTTCGGATCCTGCGCGCGAGCACGCACCATCAGGCGAGTACCCACCGGCAGGGTCGAATTGCCCTCATTAATAATGCTCAGGCGAGTCGGCAGGTTCCGGAAAGCAACAGTACGCGCCGGCTGGCTCTGCATAGACACAGCCTGCACACCGTTAGCAGCCTTCAACTCCAGACGGATGCACGACTCGTTATAGCGCATCGGAACCTGCACCAGCGCAGAACTCGCCACGCCACCGTGCTGTCCACCGCCGTGCTGACCGCGCTGCCCGCCGCGCTGTCCGCCAGGACGCTGGGTCACCGGGGTCACGCGAGCGCGCTTACCGCCCGAACGAGTTGCCGCCTCCGCAGCGCTCACGCCGCCAGCTACCAGGGCAGCCGAAGCGCCCGCAACCTTCAACGCGGTACGGCGAGAAGCATTCATCAGATTATTCTTAGTCATTTTCTACTCCCCTAGGCCTTCGCGATACGGTACACGCCGCTAATCGTGCCCTGCCACCAGGTGCCGTAACGGTCAATCGTGCCCACCATCTGCAGGGTGTCACCACCGCCAAGCAGCAGGCTCACATGCTGAGGCAGGCGCTGCTCGTGCATCGTCTTACCGGTTTCCATGTCCAGCGCGACAGCCCACGCGTAAGCACCATTCGCCAAACCAGCCGGACCGCGGCGACGCTCACAGGTATAAATCAGGCCGTCAGCGGTGGAATAGCGAGGAACAGCCGAAGAGTACACGTCCTTACGGTCCCAGATCTTACGCAGACCGCGGTCGGTAATATCCCAACGCTCCATACCGGGAGCAAAAAGCGCATTCGCAGGAACCGACGGGCCGGCACCCTCCGGGTACTTCGGGTAAGGGTAGCCGTAGGTGCTTGCACCGACCATCGTGTTACCCACACCGATCATAGAATTCTCAGTGCCAGAGGTACCGGCAGTAAACAGGCCGGCGCTACCGACCTTCGCACCGTTATCGGTGCGGTACACAATGACCGACTCCTGAATATCAGAGTTATCGGTCAGCATCACGTAATCCGAACCGTTCGGGCCAAAGAACGTCGGGGAGGCACCCGAACCCCACGCGAGCTTACCGGGCTTGCGGGCGCTACCGCGGTCGTAGGCATGCCACCACTTGAGGGTGGGCGCACCGGTTGCGGTAGCGTTCAGCATATAAATAGCGTGGGAAGTCACCACGCTCACGCCCTGCGGGCACGCCGAAATCGAGTTATCAATACGCTCACCCGCAATCGACGCCTTATTCAGGCGCATCGAGCGAATCGTGCCGCGAGCAGAATCAATCACCGCAATGTAGCCGTTCTTCGTCGCAACCCAAATGCGACCGGACCAGTCGGGTACCAGACCAACCACAGCGTCATTGGCGCTCTGGGCGAGCATGCGGCTCAGGTCAATACGCTCATCAACTCGGATGCTGCGTCCGTCAGCAGAGTGGGAGAGTCGCAGCAGGCACTGAGAGCCATCCACCAGAACCATGCGGTCCTGCGCGTCAAGGTAAGCGTACACGCCACCGAGCAGTGCGCCCTTCGGGATGTCCAAGTGGGAGAGCTCGCGGCCGGTATGCGGGTCAAGGATAGAGAGCTTCGGGGTGATGAACTCGCCGTGGGCGAAGACCTGGGTGCAGAGCACCTGAATGAAGCCGTCGCGTCCGGCAAGAATCGTCGGGCAGGCGCCGCCGAGCTTCGTGCCGGTAATCTTCCAGTCACCGGCGCCGGGGCCGGCAAGAGGAGTAGCGTCGGAAGACTGGGCATCACCGTGCATGGTGGTAATGCCGGGTGCGCCCAGGTGCGGATTCGCCTGGGCGTTATAGGTGGGGGTCATGGTTGGTTCTTTCTAACGGTGAGTGGCGCACACCTTCAATGGAGTGCACAAATATGCGCTTTCACATGCGCAAACGTTTCACATTGTAGGGTCAGAAAGCAGTTTTTGACGACACTAAAGGACACCTTGAAACATTGTTCAGGCGACGCTTGAGATCTTCACCTGGAAAGCTCTCAAGCACTACCTTTCAGATTCAAGGCGCCCCTTTACCCCATCACCACGGACTCTCATACCCGCGGCGATTATTTTTAGCTATTTCTCCATGAGCGCCTTTGCCAGGGCATCATCAAGAACCAAGTCAGTAATTGCGCCCGTACGCAACGCGCCGCGCAAAGCACGCACACGGTGAGTACCGGACGCAACGCAAATACGGCGCGGAATGCGGGCAAGCTCCTTCGGAGTCGGACCGGACGCACGCTTATTCAACTCAAGATCAGCCCACGAGCCGTCCTCACGCAGAAGAATCGTGCACATATCCCCCACAACGCCCAGCTCACGCAACTGACGCTGCTCCTGCACCTCAAAATAGCCACCCGAATACACGTGAGAAGGAATAGGTCCACCAAAAGCACCCACGCCAAAAATAGCGAGGTCAACATTCTGCTGGGCATGCAGATTCTTCTGCACGCTACGCTCACGCCACATGGCGGTCTTCGTGTCCGCATAGTCAAAGAACGCGGGAACCGGAAAATGGATAGTCTGCGCATCATAGGCATTCACCAACTGCCCCAGCAAGGAACCCAAGTACGGAATACCCGAATGGTGCGCATTACCGGCGCCGTTCATCTGCACGACAGTCACGCCTTTCAGAGGACGACGCGGCAGATGACGAGAAATCTCAGTCATCGTTGAACCCCACGCCACACCCAGGCTCGTTCCATTATCAATCAGGGAATCAAGGAGAGCCGCCGCGGTACGGGATACCTGACTCATACGGGCAATGGGGGTAGCATCCGAACGGACATTCACGAGAGTAACGCGCACCTTATAGCGCTCACCGATGCGGCGCTCAAGCTCGCTGCGGGCACGGAAGGAATCATCTAGACGGATCTGCACCATGCCGCTTTCACGAGCACTTTTAAGCAGACGTGACACAGTGGCTCGAGAGACCCCCAGACGGGCCGCGATAGCGTCCATCGTCATGTTGTGAATGTAGTAAAGCTGCGCTGCCTCGTAGGTATGGTTAGCGCGTTCGTTCATCTGCCACAGACCCCCAGTGAAAATCCGTTCATACTGCTTGGTTATTATTTCACCATTGGGTTTTACTAAATGCAAGATGAAACCCCCACGCCGCACAAGCGGCAATACAGGAAAGAGCAGTACATGAGCTCCCAGCACATTGCACAGCAGTCTCAGCTGACCGCCGAGTCCCGCGCCAAGGCGCTCAAGAGCATGGTCAACGAAGAACTCGACATCTTGGTCGTCGGCGGCGGCATCACCGGTGCAGGCATTGCCCTCGACGCAGCAACCCGCGGTCTGCGCACCGGTATCGTCGAAGCAGGCGACTGGGCTGCAGGCACCAGCGCATGGTCCTCCAAGCTCGTTCACGGCGGCCTGCGCTACCTCTACAACCTCGACTTCAAGCTCGTGACCGAAGCACTGACCGAGCGCGGCCTGCTGCTGAACAAGATCGCACCCCACCTGGTGCACGCACAGCCCTTCCTGTGGCCCCTGAAGATGCCCGTCATCGAGCGCGCATACTCCGCAATCGGCATCGGCATGTACGACACCCTCGCATTCCTCGGTTCCCGCGGCAACAAGGGCGTCCCCTCCCAGCGTCACTTCACCAAGACCGGCACCAAGACCGTCTTCCCCGACATCAAGGACTCCGCATTCAGCGGCGCAATCCAGTTCTACGACGCACGCGTTGACGACGCACGCCTCGTCATCGACGTCGTCCGCACCGCTGCAGGCTACGGCGCACTGGCTGCATCCCGCACCCAGGTTGTCGGCTTCACCAAGGATGCATCCGGCCGCGTCATCGGCGCAGAGCTGGCAGACTTGGAGACCGGCGAGCGCCTGAACGTACGCGCAAAGCACATCATCAACGCAACCGGTGTGTGGACCGAAGAGTCCGAGTCCCTGGCTAACCCCGATGCAGGCCTGGAGGTTCTCGCATCCAAGGGTATCCACATCGTGGTTCCTCGCGACCGCATCAACGCAACCAGCGGTATCTTCACCAAGACCGAAAAGTCTGTTCTCTTCATCATCCCCTGGCAGCGTTACTGGATCATCGGTACCACCGACACCCCCTACACCGAGGACCGCGAGCGCCCCGTCGCAACCAGCAAGGACATCGACTACGTCCTGATGCAGGCGAACAAGCTGATCGCTAACCCGCTGACCCGCGAAGACATCATCGGCACCTACACCGGCCTGCGCCCGCTGCTGCAGCCCAAGGTCAAGGACGGCGCAGCATCCACCAAGGTTTCCCGCGAGCACACCGTGACCGAGGTTGCACCCGGCATGAGCGCCATCGCAGGCGGCAAGCTCACCACCTACCGTGTCATGGCTGCCGACGCTGTCGACTTCGCGCTGGGCGAGCAGGCTAAGCAGAACCCCTCCGTAACCGCAACCATCGGCCTGGTCGGTGCAGACGGCTACCACGCAATCGCTGCTAACCGTGCACGCTACGCAGAGCGTTACGGCTGGGATGAGGACCGTATCACCCACCTGCTCGAGCGTTACGGCGCGCAGATTGAGGACCTCGGCGCTCTCATCGACGCTGACCCCTCCCTCGGTGCTCCCCTGGCTAAGGCACCCCAGTTCCTGCGTGCAGACGTCGTCTTCGCTGTCCGCTACGAAGGTGCACTGCACCTGGAGGACGTTCTGGTCCGCCGCGTACGCCTCGACCTTGAGCAGCGCGACCGCGGCCTGGCAGCAGCAGACGAGATCCTCGACATCCTGCGTGCCGAGCTCGGCTGGGACGACAAGAAGGTCAAGGAGGAACTCGACCTCTACACCGCACGCGTACAGGCTATCCGCGAGGCAGAGTCCACCTCCACCGACGCTGAGGCATCGGCAAAGATTGAGGCTGTCACCCCCGTGGCACCCCGCGTAAAGCTCTAATCCTTAGAGATTCCACGCACCTTTCGTGACCGGTTATCCGGTACGAACCGACCGTTCGCCCCTCACCGAGCATGGGTTATCTCATATTTTCGGTGAGGGGTGGACGAGAGGTTAAATAACCGTTTACGATAATCCCCTGCATAAGAAGCAGCGAGCTAAATACAGGGTTAACCCACTGGTACGATCTGCTTCTCATCCAAAAACATCTATCAATTTTTCGTAGCAATCCGCTACACATTTCAGCACAGCGTTGTGCCCCCAAAACCGCATTGCGGGGAGGACGGCACAGGAACAAACAAGCATCGGTTCGCTTGCCTTCCAGACGCTTCGTCTTCAAGGAGCATCAATGTCTCTTCTTGCTTCCGCAGGAACTGTACTTGCAGCCGGCTCTTCCGCTCTCGTGGATGCATCCGGTGCCCCCACCACTCTTGGTTTTGTACTTTCCGAGTTCTTCGGCACCTTCATCCTGATTCTGCTCGGTGCCGGCGTATGCGCCGCAGTGACCCTCAAGAAGTCCTATGCTAAGGACGCAGGCTGGGTTGTTATCACCTTCGGTTGGGGTCTGGCAGTGTTCACCGCCGTATACCTCTCCTTCCACTCCGGTGCACATCTGAGCCCCGCTGTGACCGTTGGCCTGGCAACTGCAGGCCGCGACCTGGCAACTGGCGTTCCCGCAACCCCGCTGAACATCACCCTGTACATCGTCGCTCAGATGCTCGGCGCAATGGCTGGTGCAACCGCAGCCTACCTGACTTACAAGAAGCACTTCGATGAGGACCCGGGGGACCGCCTCGGCATCTTCGCAACCGGCCCCGCTATCAAGTCCTACGGCTGGAACTTGCTCACCGAGATTATCGGCACCTTCGTCCTGATTGGCTGGATCATCGCATCCGGTAAGACCCCCGCCCAGATTGGCCCCTTGGCTGTTGCCCTGGTCGTTGTTTCTATCGGTATGAGCCTTGGTGGCGCAACCGGTTACGCTATCAACCCCGCCCGTGACCTCGGCCCCCGTATCGCCTACACCTTCCTGCCCATCCCCGGTAAGACCGGTTCCAACTGGTCTTACGCTTGGGTTCCGGTTGTTGGCCCGATCATCGGCGCTATCCTCGCAGGCCTGATCGTTCCGGCAGTTCTGCCCCTCTAAACCTCTCTAATACCCCCGTTCTTTTGTTCTAAGGAAAAATCAATGACGACTTCTCTGCACTCCGCAACCCTCAACGTCGAGCGCAAGTACATCCTCTCCATTGACCAGGGCACGACGAGCTCCCGCGCGATCCTGTTCAACAAGGCGGGCGAGAACGTAGCGCACGGTCAGCTCGAGCACGAGCAGATCTTCCCCAAGGCAGGCTGGGTCGAGCACAACGCAACCGAAATTTGGCAGAACGTCCGTAAGGTCGTAGCAACCGCTATGGCAAACGGCGAAGTCAACCACCACGAAATCGCTGCAGTCGGCATCACCAACCAGCGTGAAACCACCGTCGTATGGGACAAGAACACCGGCGAGCCCGTCTACAACGCAATCGTCTGGCAGGACACCCGCACCCAGGAAATCGTTGAAGAGCTCGCAGGCGAAGAGGGCGTTGGCAAGTACCACGACATCGTCGGCCTGAACCTCTCCACCTACTTCTCCGGCCCCAAGATCAAGTGGATCCTGGACAACGTTGAAGGCGCACGCGAGCGCGCAGAACGCGGCGACCTGCTCTTCGGCAACACCGACACCTGGCTGGTCTGGAACCTGACCGGTGGTGTTGACGGCGGCGTGCACGTCACCGACGTAACCAACGCATCCCGCACCCTGCTGATGAACATCCGCACCCTCGAATGGGATCCGCAGATTGCTGCAGATATGGGTATCCCCATGAGCATGCTGCCCGAGATCAAGTCCTCCTCCGAGGTGTACGGCTTCGGCCGCGCGACCGGTCTGCTCGCAGGCACCCCTATCGCGGGTATCCTCGGCGACCAGCAGGCTGCAACCTTCGGTCAGGCTTGCTTCGAGAAGGGCATGGCGAAGAACACCTACGGTACCGGTAACTTCATGCTCATGAACACCGGCAATGAGCCTGTCTTCTCCAACAATGGTCTGCTGACCACCGTCGCATACAAGATTGGCGATGCAGCACCCGTCTACGCTCTGGAAGGCTCGGTCGCAATGAGCGGCTCCCTGATCCAGTGGCTGCGCGACAACCTGCGCATGATTGAGCACGCTGCAGAGTCTGAGGAACTGGCTACCTCCGTCAAGGACTCCGGCGGCTGCTACGTTGTTCCCGCATTCTCCGGCCTGTTCGCGCCTCACTGGCGTTCCGACGCTCGCGGCGTCATCGTTGGTCTGACCCGCTACGTGAACCGTGCACACATCGTGCGTGCGGCGCTGGAAGCAACCGCATTCCAGACCCGTGAAGTTCTGGACGCAATGAACGCTGACTCCGGTGTTGAGCTCTCCGAGCTGCGCGTGGACGGCGGCATGACCGCTAACGAGTTCCTAATGCAGTTCCAGGCTGACATCCTCGGCGTTCCCGTGATCCGCCCGAAGGTTGTTGAGACCACCGCTCTGGGCGCAGCATACGCTGCAGGTATCGCTGTTGGTTTCTGGACCGGCGAGCAGGACGTTGTGGACAACTGGGTTGAAGACAAGCGTTGGCTGCCCTCCATGGAGCCTGCAGAGGTTGACCGCCAGTACCGCCTGTGGAAGAAGGCTGTCTCCCGCACCCTCGAGTGGGTGGACGAGGACGTTCCGACCGCCTAATCGCAGCACCCGTTGCCTAACGGCACGGCCCGCGTACTAGCGACGCCCCGGCTGCTTCTCCCCCACTGTGGGGTTGAGGTAGCCGGGGCTTTTCGCTGTTTTATGACGCTCAATTCAGCATTTATTGCGGCGTAATTTCTACAACAAATTAGTGCTAGGGTACCGTTGGTTTTTGTAAATTTGGTATCTTCCGCCGATCACCTGGCGCGGTGTTGTTCGTGAGGTGTCAGTACCGCACAGGACGCGTACGCGACATATTCATGCGCTGTCCTAACAGGAGCCGACGGTTCGCGCTGATACTTTATTTACGTTCCCGTCCGCCGTGGTGCTTCACGTACCGCGGCGGACGGGCTTTTATCTCTTGTTACAGGGTTCTCTTGTTACAGGGTTCTCTGTGTTAGCGACGAGCGTGGGTTCGCTTTTCGTGTTGCAGATCTCGCTGTAAAAATCACTGGTTTTATGCCCCTTGTTGAGATACCCGTTCACATGTTGTGTGGGGTTGATCTAACAGCGTTTACATACCTTTGATGTCTACTTCACGCGCCGTATCATAGATATATAGGCTTATTGATCCTGTTCTGGCCGCCGAAGATGGCGGTTGGTTACGCATCCGACACCTTCCGGTGCTCGTGAGAACGGAGAGAGGCTCCGTTGGAAGGAGGGAGCGGGTTTTCCCCGCACCGATTATGGTTGATGTCCGTCGCCGCAAGCTTGCAATTATTGCTATGAACATTTCGGTTCTTGCAGCTGCTCTCTCCTGGCTGTTGGTGCTCTTCTCCGTTATGTATTCTGCCGCCGCTGTGCCGTGGGCGCTGGGTATTGCTATCGTGCTGACTGTGATTGGTATCTACGCGCTGTACCGCTACTACTCAAAGTACTCGCATGTGCTCCCGAACGAGGACCCGGATGCGCACGATGTGCTCGGTCACGACCTGCACTCAACCCACCTGCCGCACCTGCACCACACGGAGGGCAACGCTGACCGCGCGTAATTCTGACAGCGCAGCCGCTAAGTAGCAAGCTTCACTACCCCCTATACAGCGTAAATGTGCCGCCTCACCGGTATCAGTGAGGCGGCACATTTACATTAAAATCACGGTTCAGAGTCCAAACCAACGATTATTTCTCAACGGTTGATTCAGCACTTCGACGCGCTGCAGCTTCGGCTTTGGCTAGTTCTGCCTTTTCGTTCTCTTGAACTACAAGAGCGTTATATTTCCAGCCGGGGATTCGTTCAACAAGCCATCCTGCCCAGAGGAGCGCCGCGGTAATGAGAGCGACAGGAATCAGGTAGATGAGGATGCTCGGGTTGCGGTTGTGGTCTGAGGTGCTAAGTGCGCTTAACTCCCACAGCATAAGGATTGGCGCACCCATCAAAGGCATCACGATAAAAAGGATCAAGGCATAGTAATTGCCCATCTTGCTACCGGGGTTACCTCTATTCATACGAGCTTGGGTAACGGCTCTCTTCAGGCGTTTGTATTCTTCTAAGGTTTCGCCGTCTAGAAGCGAAGCATCAGGAATCTTGGCGATAACGTACTGCACGGCTTCCAAATCAGAGGGCGCACAAATATAGATATGCCCCTGGGACATAACGGTATATTCTTTCGCGATGTCGAGGCACGCCTGCGCGTAACGGTTATTGAGCTCTCGGCTCTCCGGGTTTTCCTTGAGCTGCCGGCGGATATCTTTCAGGTCTTCCATGTTTCTCCTTGCAATTTCAGTCATCGTTGAACCCATCGGTAAGGCACGAGAAACACAGGTCACCCCCACCCGGTGCGGGGTGGAGAAGCCGGAGTATTGAATTGCGGTGTATCGGTGTGTACTTCACAGAATGCCAGCTCTTGGGGCTCAATCAAAATTGACGGGGCACAGTGAGAGGCATAACCGGCGATGCATATATCTCGTAGCGGTCAGTTATAGACAAAACCCGCTGCGGGTACGGTACGGAGGCGCCCCTCCCCTATGATGGTTGAAAGGGATATTTGCCCCTAATACCATCTGCAGTACACGCCCACGAGCCAACAAGGAAGAGCATGACCAAAGCGACCGATTCGCCGCAGCCGCCGGAAGCGTTCACGCGCTGGTACACTCGCTACTCGAGCCCCATCGGCGTGCTCTACATTGCCGCCCGCGCGGATGCGGTTGTGGGCATCTGGTACGAGGATCAGGCGCATTTTCCGCTCCCCCATGAGCTCGGTGAGCTGATTGAGAATCCCGGAACCTATCTGCGGGAGCACGGCACGGCGGAAGACGAAGAGCCTACCGGCGAGTATGCTGCGGCGCAGTTGCTGTCTCGCGCTGAGGCAGAGCTTTCCGAGTATTTTGAACGCAAGCGCACTTCTTTTACGTTGCCGCTAGATCCTGAGGGCACCGATTTTCAGCTGATTGTGTGGGAGCATCTGAAGACTGTTCCTGCCGGGTACACCACCACTTACGGCGAGATTTCGCGTGCGGTTGGCCCGGGTGCCCCGGCGCAGGCTGTGGGTCAGGCGGTCGGCCGTAATAAGGTTTCTATTATGATTCCGTGCCACCGCGTTATTGGTGCTGACGGTAGCTTGACCGGCTACGCTGGCGGGGTTGAGCGTAAGCAGTTCCTCCTCGATTTGGAGGAGCCGGAAGAGGTGCGGGAGGCGCGGCTCTTCTAGCGCCTACCGGCTAGTCTTCGAGGCCCATGTCGGGGTGGGGTATGCATCGGGTGCGTACCCCACCCTTTTTCGTACCTCTTTTTCGGTTTCATTGCACTGCAACACGACACGTAATCGAATATAGTTGCGATTTACTCACGGTAGAGCTACTGTTTAAGTAGAACATGATTCCGAAATACTCGGATTAGCTCAGCAATATCAGAGAGGAGAAACCATGACCTCCCAACCCAATATTCCCGCCAAAGCCCTCAAAAACACCCCAAGCTACCCCACGTGGGTAACCGACGAACTTCTGCGCGACTACTACGACACCGAATGGGGCATGCCCATCACCGATGAGCGGGGACTCTTCGAAGCCCTGAGCCTCGAGGCTTTTCAGGTGGGGCTCTCCTGGCGAACAATTCTTGCCCGCCGCGAAGCATTTCGTCGCGCTTTCGAGGGTTTCGATCCCGAACGCGTGGCTGCCTTCACCGACCGGGATGTTGCGCGACTCCTCCAGGACGAAGACATTATCCGTAACGAGCGGAAGATTCGCGCGGTCATCTCCAACGCGCGGCTGACCCTTCGGATGCGTGAGCTTGCCGCCACGGCGCGTGACGCATCCGCGAAGGACGTTCCTCTTCCCCTCATCGCGCCCTCTTCTACCCCGACCAATACGGATAGCGTTGAGGCGCCGAATACTCGCCGCCGTCGAGTTCGTACCCTCAGCGATGAAGACCTGAACCGGATGCGCGAGCGCACCCTATCTGACGGCACACCGGTACCGGGCGGGCTGCCGGCGTGGATGTGGTCCTTCGCCCCGAGCGAGACTATCGCGCCGCATACCCTGGAGGATATTCCTACCGATACGCCCGAGTCCGCGTTTCTTGCCAAATCTTTCAAAGCATTGGGTGGAGTATTTTTGGGTCCGGTGACCGCCTATGCGCTCATGTGTGCGGTCGGCATGGTGGATGCGCACCTGGTGGGCTCGCATCGGCGCGGCTGTTCGGGTCTTTTCACCTAAGCCCTTGAGCCTCCTAAGCCCTTGAGCCTCTGGCGCGAAGGTATGCCAGGGCAAAGAAAAGCCGCGTGTTACTTCGGTGAAGTAAACACGCGGCTTCGATACGTTGAAAGGTTCCGCTCTGAGTTAGATCATCACAGGATTAGATCGTCGCAGGATTAGATCATCACGAAGAGGAAGATCAGGGACAGCAGCGGCGGGGTCAGCTGAATTAGTGCCGGCTTGCGCTTATCCGGGGAGGTGAGGAACAGGTAGGCACCGGCAACCGCCATGGAGCCCAGACCTGCGAACATGAGCGCCACGCCCACCTGCGGGGAGCCGAACCAGAAGGCGAGCAGACCGGTTGCTGCAATCCAGGCGAGCATCAGGTTGTACAGGCCCTGGTTTGCCGCCATCTCCTTAGTGGACTCGGCAAATTCTTCGGTCATTCCGAAGGTTTCGCGGCCCTTGGGCTTAGTCCACAGGAATGATTCGATAATCCAGATGTACACGTGAATAGCGATTGCTACGAAGGCAAAGACGGTGGTAATCGTTGCGAGCGTCTGCATTGTTTTTCCTTAAGCAGTAGGTGTTCTATTAGGCACCTGCCCGTTCTTTCTTCTGGAGCACAATCTGTGGTGATGTGCAGAATCATGCAGGAGCAAGCACAAGAAGTAATTCTACGCCTCTTCCCGGCTTGTTGGAACTTCCCTGAATATGCGTGAAACCCCTCGATTCGTCTTCTGCAGGGAAAACTGCAGTGTTCTTATCGAGGGGTTTCGTATGCAGGGTTACGCCGAATCCGGTATCGGCCTTTAGCCCATCATGAGCGACAGAGCGAAGGACCAGACGCAGACCAGGCCCAGCAGAATAGCGCTGTACTTGATGGACATGGAGGTAATCTTCGATTCCTCGCCTGCGCTGTTCACTGCCGCCGCCGCAATCGCGATGGACTGCGGGGAGACAATCTTGCCCATCACGCCACCGGCGGTGTTTGCGGCAACAAGCAGGGTCGGGTCAACAGCGATTTGGGCTGCGGTGGTGGACTGCAGGCCCGCGAAGAGCACGTTAGCGTTGGTCACGGAGCCGGTCACGAACACGCCAATCCAACCGATGATCGGGGACAGCAGCGGGAAGACCGGGCCGGCTGCCGCGAGCGCCAGAGCGATGGAGGTGGTCATACCGGCATAGTTCATGACGTTCGCGACGGACATGACCAGGCAGATCATGAGGATCGGCATCTTCAGCTGGTTCCAGGTGCCGCCGAGTTCTTCGAAGGCTTCGCCCCAGCTGATCTTCGAGGTCAGGATGGTGATGAGTGCCGCTACCAGAATTGCGGTGCCGGATGCGCCCAGGGTGTTCCAGGAGAACATCGCGGTCACGGTCTTGCCGGCACCGGTGGTGATGGCTTCGTGAATGCCGGGGATGGGGAACGCCAGGGTTGCAGCACCGAGCGGGCCGGTGGTTGCGAACACGGGCTTGAGCGCGGTGGACCAGAGCAGGATGGTTGCGGAGAGGAAGATGAAGGGGCTCCACGCCTTAACGATCTCGCCGCCGGTGTGCTTGACGTTCTGCTGCGCCTGGGCTTCTTCGAGGCTGGGTGCGGTGGGTTCGCGGTAAATGTGCTTGGGCTGCCACTTCTGCATCACGAGCGCCAGTGCCACCAGGGACAGCAGCGGCGGGATGATGTCGACCAGTTCGGGAGAGCCGAGCAGCATCAGGATAGCTGCCTGACCACCGGAGAAGATGACGCCGGTCATGAGCGCGACCAGGCCGACCTCGCGGATGCCGCGCATACCGTCCTGGATTGCAACCATCAGCAGCGGCACGAAGGCGACGAAGATCTGCAGTACCGGAACCATGCCTGCGGACAGGTGTGCGGTGTCCAGGCCGCCGACCTTAGCTGCGGTGGTCACGGGGATACCGATAGCACCGTATGCGCCGGATGCGGCGTTAGCTACCAGCGCCAGCATGGATGCCTTGAGGGGGTTGAAACCCAGGGATACCAGCAGCGCCGCGGAGATAGCGATCGGGATGCCGAAGCCTGCCGCGCCTTCGATGAAACCGCCGAAGCAGAAGGCAATCAGCAGCACCTGGATGCGCTGGTCGTTCGAGATGGAAGAGACGGAGGAGCGCACGATGTCGAAGTTACCGGCGCGTACGGCGATACGGTAGAGCCACACCGCCATGAGCACGATCCAGCCGATGGGCCATGCGCCCGAGAGGAAGCCGGAGAGGATGGAACCGGCACCTGCGGTGATAGGCAGGCCGAAGATGGCACAACCGATGATGAGGGTGGTGACGAGGGTCAGCAGTGCTGATTTGAGGCCGCTGAGTTTCAGGACGGTCAGGCCCAGCAGGAAGAGGATGATGGGTACTGCTGCGACCAGTGCGGAGAGCACCGGTGAGTTCAGCGGGTCGTAGGTTTGCTGCCACATTGGGGCGGGTGTTCCTTTCGGTCTGTGTGTATTAGCGGTCGCTTCTTCCGGTACGGCGCCTGCGCTGTATGGAAGCGTTAGGCCGCATAAAAACCGATGGCCCCAGTCCTTGCGTCGTGGATGGGTCCATCGGTGAAGCGTGATGGTCTTTAGCTGCCGGGCGTTTGGTTGTATGACGTGGCGATATGCCGAGGCAATATACCGGGGCCATATACCGGGGCGCGGCGGCGGTGAGCGGGACTCTGTCCCTCTCACTAGGTGCTCTTGACTTTATCTGTCTAAGCTAACAGGTCTTCCTCGAGACTTCAGGATAGGGTGACCTTAAGTGTGCACAAATGAAACTTATGTGCATAATTGCGCTCCTTAGCCACAAACCTCCTCCCCAGCGCACAAACACAGACACGCAAAAGCCCCTCCTACCGAAGTAGAAGGGGCTTTCGCTCAACCGTGTCGCGGGCACCTTACCTTCAGAGAAGGTAGGTTACACGCATCGGGTTCTCACGCTGTTTAGAGGCCGACCAGAGACAGGACATAAACCCAAACACAGGTGACAGCCAGCAGAGCTGCACTGTACTTGATCGCCATGGAGGTAATCTTGGATTCCTCGCCTGCGCTGTTCACAGCAGCAGCTGCAATTGCGATGGACTGCGGGGAAACGATCTTCGCCATCACACCACCGGCGGTGTTAGATGCAACCAGCAGGGTCTGGCTGACGCCAATCTGCTGTGCGGTGGTAGCCTGCAGGCCAGCGAAGAGGATGTTGTTGTTCACCACAGAGCCGGTCACGAACACGCCAATCCAACCGATGATCGGGGACAGCAGCGGGAAGATTGCGCCCACAGCGGCAACAGCCAGCGCGATAGAGGTAATCATACCTGCGTAGTTCATGACGTTAGCAACGGACATGACCAGGCAGATCATGAGGATCGGGGTCTGCAGCTGCTTCCAGGTGCCGCCGAGCTCCTCGATAGCCTCACCCCAGCTGATGGAGGAGGTCAGGATGGTGATGATGGTAGCCACCAGAATTGCGGTACCGGATGCGCCCACAATGTTCCAGGTGTAGGTCACGTCGATAGGCTTGGGGGTTGCAACAATCGGTGCCGCCTGCGAGATGCTCTGGTGCAGCCAGGGCAGGGGGAAGGAGATGTTGGTGAAGCCGAGCGCGCCCTTAGCAGCGAAGAGGGGCTTCAGAACGGTGGACCAGAGCAGAATCACGACGGACAGGTAGACGAAGGGGCTCCAAGCCTTGAGGATTTCGCCACCGGTGTGCTTGACGCTCTGCTGCGCCTGGACTTCTTCCAGGGAGGGAGCGGTGGGCTCGCGGAAGATGTGCTTGGGCTGCCACTTCTGCATGACCAGTGCCAGAGCGACCAGTGCCAGCAGCGGCGGGATGATGTCAACGAGCTCGGGGTTACCCAGGGTTGCGAGCAGAACGGACTGGCCGCCGGAGTAGATAACGCCAACCATGAGAGCTACCAGACCGACTTCGCGGATACCGCGCAGACCGTCCTGAATAGCGACGAGCACCAGGGGAATCAGGCCTGCCATGATCTGGATAACCAGGACCATTTCGATGGACAGACCGTGCAGGTCCACGCCGCCGCGGGTTGCTGCGGTGGTCACGGGGATACCGATAGCGCCATATGCGCCGGAGCTCACGTTAGCAATCAGAGCGAACATTGCAGCCTTGAGCGGGTTGAAGCCCAGGGACACGAGCAGTGCAGCACAGATAGCAATCGGGATACCGAAGCCTGCAGCACCTTCAAGGAAGCCGCCGAAGCAGAATGCAATCAGCAGCATCTGGATGCGCTGGTCGGTAGAGATGGAGGAGATGGAGGAACGAACGATTTCGAAGCCGCCGGAACGCACGGAAATGCGGTAGAGCCACACTGCCATGAGAACGATCCAGCCGATGGGCCACATGCCCGAGAGGAAACCGTAGAGGATGGAGCCGGCACCTGCAGTGACGGGCATACCGAAGATAGCGCAACCGATGAGGAGAGCTAGAACGAGGGAGATAACGGCAGATTTAATACCGCTGAGCTTCAGGACGGTGAGGCCCAGAAGGAAGAAAATAATCGGGACTGCTGCTACGAGTGCGGAGAGTGCGCTCGAGTTCAGCGGGTCGTAGACTTGCTGCCACATGGTTTATTGTGTTCCTTTCCACGCCCACGGGGGCGGGATCGAGTTGTGCCGTAAAACCTTCCCAGCGACGCTTGTGGCGGCGTGTGTGCCGTGTGTTGCAGGTGCGTACACCTAGCTGTTTTATGCGTTATGGGCGCTATCCTCTGGGGATATATGCCTTCACTTGGGTTCATGTTGGTTTTGCGGCTATGAAATTCAGTGTGTATGAAGTCGTGTTTTAGTCACAGAAACCTAAATATTCCTTGATTTGTCAAGGGAAATTCAGTGCCAAAGCTAAAATTTCTGACCGCTAAAACGTGATTCCTTGTGTACCCAATGTACCACTGAACACCCACAAAATCGGGCATATTCCAACATTTAGATCGAAGCTCATAATTGCACACTAACCTAAAGCCCACCCCGGTTTGAGGGCTTACCCAGCCTCCCTCCCCCGCTATTACAAGGGAACAAGGGCCCGCCAAAGCCCTGCCAGAGCATGCAGTGCCTCGGGAACATTCAAACCGACACAACCCAGCCCCGCACCATCAATCCCCGCAAACCCCTAAACGGCATACAAAAAAGCTCCGGAAGGAAAAACCTTCCGGAGCTTTATCTGTCGGGTTGACAGGATTTGAACCTGCGACCCCTTGACCCCCAGTCAAGTGCGCTACCAAGCTGCGCCACAACCCGATTCGTTATTCACGATATTGTTTTCAAGGTTTCCCCTGAACACTCGAATAACTATACCGGGCTTTTAACCCCCGCGCAAGCCAGATTCACCATTTTTAGAAAAAATCTTAAAAATCTTTTCCTCACGGATTTCCTTGCAGATTTTCCGTACAGAATCCAGCGCGCGGGGGCCAAACCTAACAAGAGCCAGCCTAGCAAGGGGCCAGCCCAGCAACACGGCATCAAGCAGACACCCCGCTACTAGCGGCGGCCGCCCTTACCCTTCTTAGCCTTCGCGCTCTGACGCTCACCCAGGGAGCGGCGCTCACGCACACGCATCGAAATCTCAATCGGAGTACCCGTGAAATCAAAAGTCTCACGCAGACGACGCATAATGAAGCGACGGTAACCCGGATCCAAGAAACCGGTAGTAAACAGCACGAACTTCGGCGGACGCGAAGACACCTGAGTACCGAAGAGAATACGCGGCTGCTTACCACCACGCAGCGGGTGCGGATGCGCGGCAACAATCTCGCCCAGGAACGCGTTCAGGCGACCGGTCGGAATACGCGAATCCCACGACTCCAGCGAGTGCTCCAGGGCGGGCACCAGCTTGTCCTTGTGCCAGCCGGTCTTCGCCGAAATGTTCACGCGAGGAGCCCACTGCACGTGCGCCAGGTCGCGCTCAATCTCGCGCTCAAGCATGTAGCGGCGGTCCTCATCGAGGGTATCCCACTTATTGAATGCCAGGACCATCGCACGACCCGAATCAATCACGGTCTGCACGATACGCACATCCTGCTCAGAGATCGGCTCGGAAACATCCAACAGCACCACGGCAACCTCAGAGCGCTCCAGAGCAGTCTGAGTACGCAGCGAAGAGTAGAACTCCGCACCCTTAGCCATGTGCTGGCGACGGCGAATACCCGCGGTATCCACAAAACGCCAAGGGTAGCCGCCCAGCTCAATAATCTCGTCAATCGGGTCACGAGTCGTACCAGCCAGGTCATTCACCACGGCACGCTCAGAACCAGCCAGCTTATTCAGCAGCGACGACTTACCCACGTTCGGGCGACCCACCAGAGCCACACGACGCGGGCCACCCAGCGCCTCCGGCTGAGCAAACTGCGAGTGCTCCGGCATGACCTCAAGGATCTCGTCCAGAGCATCCGCCAGGCCACGACCGTGCAGACCCGACACCGGGAACGGCTGACCCATACCCAGCGACCAGAGGTTATAAATCTCCGGCTCCAGGTGAGCGTCGTCAATCTTGTTAGCAATCAGAATGATCGGCTTCTTCACGCGGCGTAGCATACGCACGATCTGCTCGTCCGAAGCGGTCACACCCACGCGGGCATCCACCACCAGGACCACAACATCGGCCTGCTCCACAGCAATCTCAGCCTGCTCAGCAACCTGAGCATCAATACCGCGAGCGTCAGACTCCCAACCACCGGTATCAACCAGGGTGAAGCTCTTACCCAGCCACTCAGCCTTATAGGACACGCGGTCACGAGTCACACCCGGCTTATCCTCAACCACCGCTTCACGGCGGCCCAGAATACGGTTAATGATGGTCGACTTACCCACGTTCGGGCGGCCAACAATCGCCACTACCGGATCAGCGAGCTGCTCTTCCTCATCCTCAATGTCGAAGCCCCAAGCACCCAGCAGGGCGCGGTCCTCTTCATCCAGGTCGTAGTCCTCAAGACCCTCAAGAAGAGCCTGAGCACGCTGATCAGCGGTCTCATCATCAATCTCAGCGAGGCGCTCGATAACGTCGTCCTCGCCACCGCCCAGGTACTTATCTTCGTAATCGTCGCGGATAGCGTCCTCAGCCATGCGCATTCCTTTCTCTACCCGCCCCACGCCCAACCCGAGGGTCAGCACGCGAGCGCGGCTCAACGTCTTATCGGGAGCGGATGCACCACTCCCCCAGCGTTTCGGCGGGGCCTAGCCCGCGCGCTTCGCCTTCAACTGGTCATTCACAGCGTTAATCACTGCAGAGACCGTCGCATTAAAATCAAGATCCGAGCTGTCCACCAGGGTCACGCCCTCGGCAGCTTTCATAAAGTTATTGACCTTCGAATCCTTCGCATCACGCTCAGCGATCTGCTTGCTCAAGTCACCCGAAGCGCCGGACTTCTCCGCGTTCTCCAGGCCGCGGCGCGCCATGCGCACCTCTTCAGAAGCAGTCAGCAGGATGCGCGCATCAGCATCGGGAGCAACCACGGTGGTGATGTCGCGGCCCTCAGCGACCATGCCGTTAATAGCGTGGTTAATCATCCAGCGCTGCAGGCCAATCAGGTGCTCACGAACCGCCGGAACCGAAGCCACAGCAGAAACGGCCGAAGAAATGCGCTCGCTACGAATCTCCTCACGGATATCGGTCGAGCCCATCAGAATCTCTTCTTCCTTAATGTTCGTACCGAACACCAGGGGCATCTCCTCGACAGCCTTCGCGATCGCCTCAGCGTCGTTCAGGTCAACGCCAAGTTCCAGCACACGGTAGGTTGCGGCACGGTACATTGCACCGGTGTCCAGGTACGCCAGACCAAAGTGGCGTGCAACTTCCTTAGACACAGACGACTTACCGGAACCGGAGGGACCGTCAATAGCAATCGTCAGTTTAGGGTTCTCGTGCATCAGCACTCCTTCAAATTCGTCTCAAACTTTATGCCGGAAAATACAGCTTTAACTCTACTTCACAACACGCCAACCGCGAGCCGACAAATCGCGGACCAGCGCCTCATGAATAGACGGATTGACCGAGATTTCAGCCATACCCACCGGGGCACCCGTCGAGTGCTCCAGACGCAAATCCTCAAGGTTCGCACCCAACTCACCAATCTCGGCGAGCAAACGAGCCAGCGTGCCGGGGGTGTCGTCCACCAGCACCGTCATCTTTGCGAACGCGGCGGGGGCAGTACCGTGCTTACCCGGAATACGGCTCACGCCCGCGTTGCCTTCGCTCATCAGCTGCGCCAAATCCAGGCGAGCGCCGGAAGCCGTCGGGTTCTCCAGCGTCGCGATGAGGCGGTTCAGGTCATCACGCACACCGTAGAGAGTCTGCACAATCGGGTCAGCGTTCGCCGCAAAAATCTGCACCCACAGCGTCGGGTCTGAAGCCGCAATACGCACCGTATCGCGCAAACCCTGACCCGCCAGGGACAGCGCATACAGCGGAGTGTCCTGCAGACGCGAAGCCAACAGCGAGCTCATCGCCTGCGGCACATGAGAAATCAGGGCAACCGTCTGATCATGCTCCTCAACGCCCAGAGAAGTCACAATCGCGCCCAGCTCCACCGCCACAGAACGCACCAGACGCACACACTCGGGGCGAACCGAATTGTGCTCGCAGATGATCCACGGACGCGCCTGGAACAGCTCACCGCGAGCAGCCACCGGGCCAGACTTCTCACGTCCAGCCATCGGATGCGAACCCACGTAACGGGACGCATCCGCACCCGAGGCAAGCACATCAGCCAGCGGCTGCACCTTCACCGAGGCAACATCCGTCACCACGGCGCCGGGGTAGCCCGCCTCCGGTCGAGGCGCATAGGTGTTCAACGCGCGAGCGCACACGGCACCGGCACTATCCGGAGGCGCAGCCACCACCACCAGCTGCGGGGCGAACGCGGCGCGTTCCTCCTCCGACAGGGTGGAGAAGCTTGTACCGGCACCGATATCCTGCGCCACAGCCTCGGCGGTGGGTGAAATATCTTGGACGTACACGTCCTCGCATCCTGCCGCACGCAACCCCAAACCAATGGAGGCACCCAGCAGACCCGAGCCGATAATGAGCACCGGCCCGGTCAGTGTTGAGTCTATGGGCAGCTCAGATGCGGAAAGCTCAGCGGGCGAGCTCATGACAACTCCTTAGCGTTATTACATGTCCACCGAAGCGAGCAGGTGACCGATCTCGACCTTGGAGAGGTTACGGACGGTACCCTGCTTCTGCGAACCGATACGGATCGGGCCCATTTCAACGCGGACCAGGCGCTCAACCGGGTAGCCGACGGCGTCGAAGAGGCGGCGCACGATGCGGTTCTTACCGGAGTGGATGGTCACCTCAACGAGCACGTGGCCGGGGGTGGAGTCTACCAGCTTGAACTCGTCCACGCGGGTCACGCCGTCTTCTAGGCGAATGCCCTTCTTCATGGCTGCGCCGACGCCGGGCTCCATGGGGCCGGGAACCTGCACCAGGTAGGTCTTGGGCACCTCGTAGGAGGGGTGGGTGAGGCGGTTCGCCAGTTCACCGTCGTTGGTCAGCAGCAGCAGGCCCTCGGTTTCGACGTCCAGGCGGCCCACGTGGAACACGCGCTCGCTCATGGAGGAACGCAGGAAGTCAGAGATGCAGGGGCGACCTTCGGGGTCTTCCATGGTGGAGACCACGCCGGCGGGCTTGTTGAATGCCATGTAGACGAGCTTGTCGTTGGTCTGAACGGTCATGCCGTCCACCTGCACGGTCACCTTGGAGGGGTCCACGCGCACACCCAGCTCGGTCACGACTTCACCGTTAACGGTGACGCGGCCTTCGGTAATCATTTCTTCGCAAACGCGGCGGGATGCCACACCGGCCTGAGCCAGCAGCTTCTGCAGGCGCACGCCGTCGTGGTCGTAGAACTCGTAGTGGTCTACCGGGGCGTTGCGGGGGCGGCGGGGGCGGTGCGGGCCAGCGTAGTTGCTGACGCGGTATTCGCCGCGCTCGTTTGCGAAGGCTTCACCGGAGCGGTAGGGGCGGCCCGGTGCGCGGCGTTCGCGCTTGGGCAGTTCGGTACCGCGGCCTCGACCTGCGCGGCCTGCGCCGAACTTCTTCTCGCCAAACTTCTTCTCGCCAAACTTCTTGTCACCGAACTTCTTGTCACCGAACTTCTTGTCACCGAACTTCTTCTCGCCGAACTTCTTCTCGCCGAACTTCTTCTCGCCGAAGCCCTTTGCGCCGCCCTTGCCTGCGCCGCTCTTCGGTGCGCCGGGACGACCGCCGCGTGCGGATGCGCCCTTAGCACCGGGCTTACCGCCCTGACCGGGACGAGCAGCGCCGGGACGGCCACCGCGGGAGTTCTGGGGGCGACCGGATGCAGAGCGGCCGCCGCGGGAGGAGTTTCCATATGCCATGGTGTTCTTCTCTTTTCTGTCGTATAGTGCGAACGTTTCAGGCATTTCCCGAACGTTCCTTCGTCTTATTGATTCGTTGTCTTAGTCGTTGCCCTCGGCAAGCACTGCGGCTTCAGTGTCATCGGGCAGGAAGGGCGCGAGCGCCGGCAACTCCTCCAGGGAGTTCAACCCGAGCTTCGCCAGCAGCAGCTCCGTGGTTTCGTAGAGGGTCGCGCCGCTTCCGGCTTCTCGACCCGCCTCACGAATCAGCTGCCGTTGCAACAGCTGACGGATTGCCGCGTCCGCGTTCACGCCTCGAATGGAGGCTACCCTCGCCCTGGTCACCGGCTGCTGGTAGGCAATCACGGCGAGCGTCTCGTAGGCGGGTTTACTCAGCGTCGCACTCTTGGATCGGGTCACGAAGCGTGCCACCCAGGGGGCGAAGTCGTCGCGGGCGTAGAGCTTCCAGCCTCCTGCAATATTCCGCAGCTGGAATCCGCGCGGTTCGGGCGCCACCCGGTTTTCGTCTTCTCCGTAGCCGCTTTCTTCGCCGTTGTACTCGCGGTACAACTGGTCGAGCGCGTGCTCAACAGCTCGTTCGCTGACGATGAGCGCGGCGGAGAGTTCACGCACGCTCACGGGTGCTTCGGCAACGGCGAGGATCGCTTCGATGGCGCTTTTGACGCCGCCGGGGATTGCCTCGACCTTGGAGAATTCGGCTTCGGCATCGACCGCCACACTGGGTGCGGTGGAGGGACCTCCCGCCGGAATCTTTGCCGATTTCGTTACCGATTTCGTTACCGATTCCTCCGACTCGCGGGATGCAGGTTCCTGCGATTCCTCAGAGCTGTCGGAAATGTCGGAACCATCGGAGTCCTCTACCGTTTCAGCCGCTTCGGCCTCCTCAGCCTCCAGACGAGCAGCAACTACCTCGTGCTCAGCCGGCTCAGCGTCCGCCTCAGCAGGCTTTGAAATCTCAGCCTCTACCGGCGCCGAGTCTGCCTGTTCCGAATCCTCGTCTGCGTTCGGATTCCAGTAGCCCATGTTCACGATGGCAAGGTCGTCAGGGGTGAATTCACGGTCAAAGCGTGAGCCGTGATTACTCATAATCCTCCTCTACCGGTTCCGTGTTAGCTTCAGATTCGTTCGCAGATTCGTTCACTTGGGGTGATTCTGGTGATTCAGGTGCTTCACCGATTTCGTGCGCATCCTGAGTACTTGCGGTGTCTGCACTTTCTTCGCGGATCACGAACTGTGTAGCGCTCGCGCTCGCACGTACCCGAATGGCTCCGAGCGGCGCGTCCTGTTCCACGTGCAGGGCGCCTTCTTTGTAGAGCTCGAGCAGTGCGAGAAAACGAACCACAGCGATTTCTAGTTCGCCGGATCCTTGAACCAGTTCGGCGAAGCTCAGTTCCCGCGCCTCGGTATCGAGCAGGCTGTGCAGAATGTAGTGTTCTTCAGCCGCGATGGTGGTGAGCGGAACGTGCAGGTGCTCGTTGAGTTCTTCAATGATTTCTTCGGGTTCCGGTTCGGGCTCTTTGGGGGTTCGGCTCAGCGCTGCTGCGGCGATGCGGGCGAACTCTTCGGCGCCTCCGGTAAAGACCAGCTCGGGAAGCGCCTGGGCGAATCGTTCTTCAAGGGCTACCGCACGGGGAAAACGCTGCGCTTCTTGCGCCCAGCGTTCAGCAAAAATATCGGCAACTTCGCGGTAGGCGCGGTATTGCAGCAGACGGGCGAAAAGCAGGTCGCGTGCCTCCAGCAGTGCAACGTCCTCTTCGAGGGGTTCACGATGCTGCGGGAGCAGGCGTGCGGTTTTGAGTTCCAGCAGGGTTGCGGCGGTGACCAGAAATTCGCTGGCTTCGTCGAGTGCGCGTTCGGTGCCTTCAGCGTAGAGGGCGTGCAGGTATGCGAGGAACTCGTCGGTGACCTCTGCGAGCGCCACCTCGGTAATGTCGAGTTTGCGGCGCGAAATCAGGGTCAGTAGAAGATCAAAGGGACCCTCAAAATTACTGAGGGTGAGGGTGAAACCGCGTTCCGGGTTCTGCAGGCCGCGGCCCTCAGTCCGGGCGTTTGCGGCGGTGTCTGCGTTCGGTGTCGGTACCCTCACGGCAGCGACGTTCGTGGTCATAAACGACCTATTCTCCTTAGGTTTATTCTCCCCGGCTTTGTTGGTGCCGTCTCAGATGCGGCTGCTACTTCGCCTATTCTTCGAGGCAAGTAGTGTGCGGGGTCTTTAGAATCCACACAATTATACGCCCTCTGCCGGTGTGACTCAAGGGTGAGAGTCACCTCAGCAGAGGGCGTATAGGTGTGGGGGCTTTAGCGTGCGCCGCCCTTGTAGATCAGTTCGCGTGCCACCTGGCGGTATGCTTCCGCGCCGGGGTGGCTGGAGGCGTAGCTGAGAATCGGCTCAGCGGACACCGATGCGTCCGGGAACTTCACGGTGCGCTTGATGACGGTGTCGAAGACCTTGTCGCCGAATGCGTCAACGATGCGTGCCAGAACTTCCTTGGAATGGATGGTGCGCGCATCGAACATGGTGGCGAGTACGCCGGAGATTTCGAGGTCGGGGTTCAGGCGATCCTGAACCTTCTCGATGGAGTCGACCAGCAGTGCGACGGCGCGCAGCGCGAAGAACTCACAAATCAGCGGAATGATGACGCCTTCGGAGGCGGTCAGTGCGTTGACGGTCAGCAGGCCCAGGGAGGGCTGGCAGTCGATGAGGATGACGTCGTATTCGTCGCGGACCTTGCGCAGTGCCGAGGCGAGCACCTGCTCGCGAGCCACTTCGTTGACCAGCTGAACTTCAGCTGCGGAGAGGTCAATGTTGGCGGGCAGCAGGTCGATGTTCTCCACACCGGTAGGCAGGATGACGTCCTTGATGTCGACCTTGCGGTCCATCATGACGTTGTAGACGGTCAGGTCCAGTTCGTGCGGGTTCGCGCCGAAACCGGCGGAGAGAGCACCCTGCGGGTCGAAGTCGACCAGCAGCACCTTACGGCCGCATTCTGCCAGCGCCGCACCCAGGTTAATGGTGGAGGTGGTCTTACCCACGCCGCCCTTCTGATTCACCATAGAGATAATGCGGGCGGGACCGTGGCTGCTCAGCGGAGCCGGGTCGGGGTATACGCGCAGGGGTCGACCGGTGGGGCCGAGTTCTTGAGCCTGAGCTTCAGTCAATGGTTCACCTTCATCAATGAATTCGAAGTTTTAAAGTTTAAGCGTTGTCTATAAGGTTACCTCAAGAGCGGCTGTTCCGCGGATTGACGGGGTTTTATCCCCGTTCGTGGGCACGCGGATGCGCCATGCGGTACACCTCCATGAGCCCCTCGGGTGTGACCTTGGTGTACACCTGAGTGGTGGCGATGGAGGCGTGCCCGAGCAGTTCTTGCACCACGCGAATATCGGCACCGCCCTGCAGCAGGTGCGTTGCGAAGCTGTGGCGCATGGAGTGCGGTGAGAAGTCGGAGCTGAGCCCGGCGGCTTCGGCGGCTTCTTTGAGGATGAGCCAGGCGCCTTGGCGTCCGAGTCTGCCGCCTCGTCCGTTGACGAAGAGCGCGGCGGTGCCTTTACCGTGCGCTACGAGGGAGGGGCGGGCACGCACCAGGTAGTCTTGGATTGCTTTTTGGGCGTAGCTTCCGATGGGTACGAGCCGTTCTTTGTTTCCCTTACCGAAGAGTCGAACGTAGCCGGGCAGAGTGATCTGGTTGCCGTCTTCATCGGTGAGAGTTCCCTCGAAGTGCACGTCGTCGATATCGGCGTTGAGCATTTCGCTCACGCGCGCGCCGGTGGCGTAGAGGAATTCGAGGATGGCTCGGTTGCGTAGCCCGGTGGCGGTTTCGCGGTCGGGTACGGCGAGTAGCCGCTGGATATCTTCTACGCTGACTGCTTTGGGTAGGCGTTTAACGTTCTTGGGCGGGGTGACCGGTGCCGCCGGGTCGGTGGGCACGATGAGTGCGGAGACCCAGAAGGCGTGTGCTCCGCGGACTGCCGCCATGGTGCGGGCAATGGAGTTCGGCCCCAAGGGCAGGGGCAGGCTCGGTGCCCCTTCAGCGGTTGGCGTTTCTTTTTCTGGCGCCCCGGCTTTCTCCGACTGCCCGGCATGACCTTTCCCAGCACGACCTTTTCCAGTACCTCGCCCCGACTCGGAGGCGATCATCAGTGCCAGCGATTCTGCGGCTTCTTCCTGTGCTTCCTGAGATTCCTGCGCGTTCTGGTTGCTCTTATCCCCCGCCTCGAATCCTGCAAGGGGCACGGTGGGGGCGGCGAGTTCCCGCATGAAGGAACGCACCTGCGCGGTGGTGATGCGTTCGGGGTCGATGACGCCGAGGGTCGCCATGTAGGCGCTGTATCGTCGCAAATCACGCGCGTAGGAGGCGATGGTGTGCTCGCTGCTTCCTCGCTCCACGCGCAGGTGGATGAGGTACTGGTCAATGGCTTTCTGGAGCGGGGTCTGCGCCTCCTGGTGGGAAGCACCCAGGCTAGAAGAATCCAGGGCAGAAGAACCCCGGCTAGAAGAACCCAGCACGGAGGAACCGGCAGAAGAGGGCACGCCGAGCAGACCCGCGCCGTGGGATGTCTTGCTCACCGTGCTTTTTGTCTGCTTCACGCTATCTCCTCTGCCGGTTCTGTTGACGTTTGGGCCTCTTGACGTTTGGGTTTGCCGTAGGCGAGGCTAGTCCCCCGCCCTACGTTCCGTTCTTAGTGGTTGCGGAAGTTCTCCGGCTTTTCGCGGCGCTGTCCCATGTAGGGGTGGAACTCCCAGCCGCCCTCGGCGGGGCGCTGGCCTTCAAAGTTGTTCTGTGCGGCCGCGTAGGTGGCGAGTACCGCCTGGATAGCGAGCGCGTTGTGAACCTTTCCGCCCAGCACCAGCTGTACTGCCTCGGCGAGGGGCACCCAGCGGTAGGTCATTTCTGCTTCTTCGTCGGTGCGTTCGCTACGTTCTTCGGCGGGCAGTTCCGAGAGGTTACGCGCCAGGTAGACGCGGCCTGCTTCGCTGGTTGCGCCGGGGCTGCTGAAGTAGTCGGTCAGTGCGTTCCAGGTTTCTGCCTGCAGGTCTGCTTCTTCGGCGAGTTCGCGCTGCGCGGCGACTAGGGGGTCTTCACCGTCGATGTCGAGCAGTCCGGCGGGTACTTCCCAGAGGTTCATGCGCACCGGGTGGCGGTACTGGTTAAGCATCAGCAGTTCGTTGTTGTCGTTGAGGACCGCCACGGCGACGGCGCCGGGCATTTCCACGACGTCGCGGGTCAGCACGGTGTTTTCGTTGAGTTCGTACTCTTCAACGGTCGTTTCGATCACGTAGCCGCTGTACTTCACGGTGCGGGTGCGGATGGTGCGTTCGGAGGGTGCATCAATAATCTGCTGGTTGTTGCTCATTCTTTCATTGTAGGCGGCTTCTTCGCCCCGCTACGTTTGGCGCGTCAGGTACGGGCACGGAATAAGGCATGTTCAGGTTTAAACGAAAGCATCCCGCCCTCCCCTGCGCGGGGTGAGCGGGATGCTGAACGTTTGTGCCTAGATGTTAGGCGCCGCGGCGCTCCAGAGCAGCCTTAATCAGGCCGGAGAAGAGCGGGTGCGGGCGGGTCGGACGCGAGCGGTACTCGGGGTGTGCCTGAGTTGCCACGTAGTAGGGGTGTGCCTCTGCGGGCAGTTCCACGTACTCGACCAGCGAGGAGTCCGGGGAGGTACCAGAGATACGCAGGCCTGCTTCTTCAAGCTGCTCGCGGTACTCGTTGTTCACCTCGTAGCGGTGGCGGTGACGCTCTGCAACCTCGGTTGCGCCGTACGCCTTAGCAACCTGAGAGCCGGGAACAAGGTTTGCCTCGTACAGGCCCAGGCGCATGGTGCCGCCCAGGTCGCCTGCACCTTCGACGAACTGCTTCTGCTCTTCGATGGTTGCGATGACCGGTACGGAGGTTTCCGGATCGAACTCGGTGGAGGATGCTTCGGTCAGACCCAGTACGTTGCGTGCGTACTCGATGACCATGGACTGCAGGCCGAGGCAGATGCCCAGGGTCGGGATCTTGTGCTCGCGTGCGTACTTGAGGGCGCCGATCTTGCCGTCGAGGCCGCGGATGCCGAAGCCGCCGGGCACGAGGATTGCGTCCATGTTGCGCAGCTGGTGGTCTGCATCTTCGTCGGTTGCACACAGGTCGGCTGCAACCCACTTGATGTTGACCTTCACGTTGTTTGCGAAGCCACCGGCACGCAGAGCCTCGGAGACGGACAGGTATGCGTCGGGCAGGTCGATGTACTTACCGACCAGGCCAACGTTGACCTCTGCTGCGGGGCGGTGCACTGCGTCGAGCAGGCGGTCCCACTGGGTGAAGTCCGGTGCGGGAGCCTCAATGCCGAAGTAGTCGAGGATGTAGTCGTCGAGCTTCTGGCTGTGCAGGGTCTTGGGGATGTCGTAGATGCTGGGTGCGTCGGCGCAGGAGATGACTGCGTCGCTGTCCACGTCACATGCGTTACCGATCTTGGTACGGTGCGATACGGGGACCTCACGCTCACAGCGCAGAATCAGACCGTCAGGCTGGATGCCCAGGCCGCGCAGTGCTGCGACGGAGTGCTGGGTCGGCTTGGTCTTGAGCTCGCCGGAGGGGCCGATGAAGGGCACCAGGGAGACGTGCAGGAAGAAGACGTTCTTGCGGCCAACATCGCGGCGTACCTGGCGTGCTGCCTCCATGAAGGGCAGGGACTCGATATCGCCGACGGTACCACCGATTTCGGTGATGATGATGTCGGGTGCGTTTTCAATTTCCGCTGCGTGACGCATGCGGGCCTTGATTTCGTCGGTAATGTGAGGGATGACCTGGACGGTGTCGCCGAGGTATTCGCCGCGGCGTTCCTTCGCGATGACGGAGGAGTAGACCTGGCCGGTGGTCACGTTAGCGGACTGGTCGAGGTTTTCGTCCAGGAAGCGCTCGTAGTGTCCGATGTCGAGGTCGGTTTCAGCACCGTCGTCGGTGACAAAGACTTCACCGTGCTGGAAGGGGTTCATCGTACCGGGGTCGACGTTCAGGTAGGGGTCGAACTTCTGCATGGTCACAGAGAGGCCACGTGCGCGAAGAAGCTGACCGAGGGAAGAGGCCGACAGGCCCTTACCGAGAGAAGATGCAACGCCGCCGGTCACGAAAATCTGGCGGGTTACCTTGTCATTAGAGGACGCGTTCAGAGCGTTATTTTTTTCATTCACCACGGAATTCAAGCCTACCATTTTCTTGTCTGCTATCCAAGCAGAGGGTTTTGCCGCGAGAGGATTCTCTCAGGCGGCTTTCCCTCCCCTATTTGTCCTTATCACCACTGTAAACGGAGCTGGGGATTTATTATTCCCGCCGCGCCGTGTAGAAGCAGGTGTAGGAGCATTCACAGAGTATCTCACATCCTCTGGGCTCCATGCGCCGCTATTGGTCACCGGCACGGGCTGTACCGACAACTTTCCGAGGCACGCTCGCGCACTTCTGCCCCTTTGATGGTCTTTAGTGCGAAAGATGCCGCCTTTCGGCGCTTTTGCCAGCACTTTCTTCATGCTTTTCCCTGCCGGTTTGCCGCCGGTTTCAGCGCCCCTGCGGCACTTCTCGACCGGCGGCAAGCAGCTCTCGGGCGTGCTCTCGCGCCGATTCTGATTGATCGTGTCCGGAAAGCATTCGCGCCAGTTCCACCACGCGTTCCTCTTCGGAAAGTACCTTGACCTTTGAGAGGGACGCGTCATCGTTTTTCAGCACGAGGATGTGCTGGTCCGCGAAGGCTGCGACCTGCGGCAGGTGGGTGACCACCAGAACCTGCACATGTCGGGCGAGCATGGCGAGGCGGCGACCGATTTCGATAGCGGCCTTACCGCCCACGCCGGAGTCCACCTCGTCGAAGATGAAGGTGGGTACGGGGTCCACTTCGGCAAGCACTACCTCCAGGGCGAGCATCACTCGGGAGAGCTCGCCGCCGGAGGCGCCCTTACCGAGCGGGCGCGGCACGGCGGTTCGATGCGGCGCCAGCATGAAGGTCACGGTGTCTCGGCCGTGCACCGAGAACTTTTCGGCTTCGGCAACTTCCACGACCAGGGAGGCGTTCGGCATGGCAAGAGCAGTGAGCTCTTCGCTGACGGCGTCCGCCAGTTTCTGCGCGGCGGCACGGCGCAGGGCGGTCAGCTCTTCTGCCTGGGCGCCAAGCACCTTGCGTAGCTGTACCAGCTCGGTTTCCAGGGTTTCCTGTCGCTGCGGGTCATCCACCAGGGTCTCGAGGCGTGCGCGTGATTCTTCGGCCCATTCGAGGACCTCTGCTATGTCGGCACCGTACTTGCGGGTGAGGGTCGCCAGCTGGGCGCGGCGAGTCTGCACCTGCGCCAGACGTTCGGGGCCTTCAACATCCAAGGAGGCCATGTAGGAGGACAGATCCGAGGAGATATCGGTGGCAAGAATCAACAGTTCGTTGACGCGCGCGGCGAGGGAGGCAAGCTCTTCGTCAGCGTCTGCCTGTGCCTGTAGCGCGGAGCGGCTTGCATCGAGCAGACTCATGACGCTCTGCTCGTCGCCGGTGGAGTATTCGCTACCGCTGAGCGCTGCGGAGGCGGTTGCCGACGCAATGCGTAGCGCTTCAACGTTCATGAGCTTCACCATTTCGGCTTTGAGCTCTTCTTCTTCCCCGGCCTGCGGGTTGACGGCGCTGATTTCTTCGAGGGCACTCTGCAGGGTCTGCGCTTCGAGGGCTCGTGCGCGCGAGTTTTCGCGTACTTCCTTCAGCTCTGCGGCGGCGGCGCGGTATCGCTCGTAGTTTTCGCGGTACTTCTCCAGCAGGTTGGCGAGCTCTTCGCCGGCGTACAGGTCGAGGGACTGGCGCTGCTCTGCCGCTGATTTGAGGCGCAGCTGATCGGACTGGCCGTGGACTGCAACAAGAGTCTGACCAATCTGAGACAGGGTTCCGATGGGGGCGGAGCAACCGCCGACGTGGGCGCGGGAGCGTCCCGAGGCGTTGACGGTGCGTGCCAGAAGTAGCTCGGAGGTCTGTTCGTCGATATCTTCGGCGGTGCCGCCGGCTTCTTCGGCAAGCTCGAGGGCGCGGTGCCCGTGGGGCAGGCGAATCACTGCTTCGGCGAGGGCGCTCTTAGCGCCGTTGCGCACGCTGGATGCGTCGGATCGGGCACCCAGGAGCATGCCGAGGGCCGTGACGACCATGGTTTTACCTGCGCCGGTTTCACCAGTCAGCACGGAGAATCCGGGTTCGAGGGGGAGCCTCGCATCGGTGATGATGCCGAGGTCTCGAATATGGATTTCCTCAATCACGAACGTTCATTCCTTTTCTTTAGTGCTTCTCGGTGTCCTGCGGACCACGCCAGCCACGGATCGGAAGCTCAAATTTACGCACCAGTCGCTCAGAGAAGGGAGCCGGGTGGATACGGGCGAGTAGCACCGACTTTTCGGAGCGTCGCACCTCAATACGGGAGCCGGGGTCCAACTCCACGGTTCGGCGGCCATCGCACCAGAGCACACCGGAGGCGCCGTTTCCGGGCATCATTTCTACCGCCAGGGTGGATGTCGGCGCTGCTACCAGCGGGCGCGCGAAGAGCGCGTGAGCCGAGAGCGGCACCATGAGAATTGCTTCAACTTCGGGCCAGACGACCGGGCCGCCACCGGAGAAAGCGTAGGCGGTCGAGCCGGTGGGGGTTCCCATGACCACGCCGTCGCAGCCGAAGCTGCTGAGCGGGCGGCAGTCCACCTCGATAATGACTTCAATCATTTTTTCGCGATTGCCCTTTTCGACGCTGGCTTCATTCAGCGCCCAGTCGCTGTGTACGCGCTTGCCGTCGTTCCAGACTTCCACGTCGATTGCCATGCGTTCTTCAACGGTGTATTCGTTGTTGACGATGCAGCGAACGGTTTCGGTCAGGTCGCTCTCTTCGGATTCGGCGAGGAAGCCGACGTGTCCCAGGTTCACGCCAATGAGCGGAACACTGGTTCGGCGCACCATTTCTGCGGCGCGAAGAATCGAACCGTCGCCACCAAGCACCACGCCGAGTTCAATATCGATGAGCGCCACAGATTCGTGGACGACCTGCACAGGAACGGGCTCGTCCCAGTTTTCGCTCAAGGTCTCCAGATCGGAGCGAGTCATGACGGGTGCGAGTCCCTCTTCGTAGAGCTGGGTGCATGCCTGTCGGGCGGCATCTCGTGCTTCTTTGCGCCCCACGTGGGCGAAGACGAGAATCTTACGGTGACGTTGTCCCACCGAGTCTTCGGAACCATGACGTTCGAAACTGTGGTGTTCGGAACCATGGCGCGCACCTGCGGTAGCTACCTGCGCGGTTGCTTCCTGCGGTGCGTGGCTTTCGTGTTCTGCCATAACGACTCTCTCCCATCGGGTGTTGAGATCGGGGTGTTGAGATGGTGTATCTACACCTATCATACCGAATATATTCTCGAAGATTTTCTAAAGTGTCATATTTTTAGAAAATTATTTCGAATAACGTACAGCTGGGGTATCTCTAAAATACTTGTAAAAATACCTGCGAATAGCGTGGCAGCCTGAGAAAGCCCCGCCCTCAACGCGTCCTGCGTTACCGAGCGGTTTTTCTCAGACTGCCTTAGCACTATTTATTTTCGACACTATATTTATTTTCGGCACCAGAGGAAGTACTCTACGTTGCCGTCCTGTCCGGGGAGCGGGCTGGGTTCCATACCCATCACACGCAATCCGTGGCTCACCGCAGATGCCTGGACTTTTTCCACCGCTTCACGGCGGGCGGCTTCTTCGTACACCACTCCCCCGCGTCCGATGCGGTGCTTGCCGACCTCGAACTGCGGCTTGACCATGAGCACCAGGTCGCCGCCGGTTTCGGTGGCGTTCGCTAGCGCCTCCATAACCAGGGTCAGTGAGATGAACGAGAGGTCAGAAACCGTCAGTTCGACCTTCCCACCAATGTCTTCGGGCTTCATGTAGCGAACGTTGAGTCCTTCATACACGCCGACTCGCGGTTCTTCGCGTAGCGTGTCCACGAGCTGCCCGTGTCCTACGTCAACGGCGGCTACGTGGGCGGCTCCTCGACGAAGTAGCACGTCGGTAAAGCCTCCGGTGGATGCTCCCGCGTCCAGGCAACGCTTGCCTTCTACCTCGATTTCGGGGAACGCGTCGAGGGCACCGGCGAGCTTGTGCCCTGCGCGGCTGACGTATTCGGTCAGCTCGCTCTGGCGCACGTAGAGGGTGTCCTCCGGGCCCACGAGCATGGACGCTTTGCGCGCAACCTTGCCGTTGACTTGCACGTCCCCTGCAGCGATGAGTTTTGCGGCGAGGGTTCGGGAGCTCACGAATCCGGCTTCGACCAGGTATTTATCGAGGCGCACGGTGTCCTTGTCTTCTTTCTGTCGTCGTCTAGTGACGGGTTATCTAGTGCTCCCTCAGAGCATTGCTGTTCTGAGGGAGCACCGCCGCGAACTAGGAGAGGTTTTCGAGGTCCTTCTCCAGCTGCTCGCTCATCGTTTCGAGGCGCTTGACGCGCTCTACGGGGTCCATGGCGAGGGTCGCCGCGAGTTGGCGCTCGAATTCTGCATCAAGCTCAGCGGCTTCCTCTGCCGTGCTGTTAGTCTCCGGGTCTTTAGGCACCGGGGATCCCCTGGATGTTGGGGCGTGCGCCCTGTTCGGGGTTTGCCGCCCACCATGCTGCGCAGGCTACGCGCCATGCTTCGGCTTCGCTCTCGCTACCCGCGAATGCTTCGGTATCTGCAATCTCGGGGCCGGTCAGGCTCAGGTTTTCACCGCGGACTCGTGCCTGCCAGGTGGGGCCGGTTGCGGTGACTTCGTAGCCTTCGTAGAGCACCTCAATTTCGGGGTAGGGTGCGAAGAAGTCCTCGAGGGTGCGCAGAATATAGGTCGGACGCTGATTCGGTACTGCCTCGATGACGTCCTGGTAGGTCTGTACGCCGGTGAGGACGAGGGCGCCGTCCATCTTTGCGTTGTTGGCGCCGAGGATGTCGGTGTCCAGGCGATCGCCCACAATGACGGGGCGGCTGGAGTTCACGGCCTTTGCTGCAGTGTGGAAGATGGGCGCTTCGGGCTTGCCCGCAACGAGCGGGGTACGGCGTGAGGCGGTTGCTACGGCAGCAACGAGAGTTCCGTTGCCGGGCGCCTGACCGCGCTCCTTGGGGATGGTCTGGTCGGTGTTGGTTGCGATCCACAG
The DNA here is from genome assembly GCA_963534775.1 of Rothia mucilaginosa. Classification (GTDB taxonomy): domain Bacteria; phylum Actinomycetota; class Actinomycetes; order Actinomycetales; family Micrococcaceae; genus Rothia; species Rothia mucilaginosa_D. The sequence continues at coordinate 70,479 of CAUSUH010000011.1, forward strand.
CACATCGGGGTTTGCGAGGGTGTAGGCGGCTTCTGCGAGGTCTTCCCAACCCATCTTCGGGTTGAAGCCCTGGATGAGGGCTACGGGGCCTTCTGCTTCGGTACGTACGGGTTCCAGACCTGCGTCACGCACGCAGTCGGCGAGTGCTTCGGTGCCGGTGATGAGTACTTTGGAGCCTGCGGGTACGTGCTGTGCGAGCAGTGCTGCGCCTGCCTGTGCGGAGCTGACGACTCGTTCTGCTCGGGTGTGCACGCCCAGTTCACGCAGGTGCTCTGCTACGGATTCTACGGAACGCGATGCGTTGTTGGTGACGAAGATGACCGGTACGTTGAGTTCTTCTTCAGCACGGTTGAGCGCTTCGGGTGCGCCTTCGATGGCGAAGGGACCCGCGTAGACCACGCCGTCCAGATCGGAGAGGAGGGCATCGTATCGGGATAGAAGTGCGTTCGTGGTCATAGAGTGTTCCTCTCGGGGTCTCTGGCGGTTGTCGCTATTAATCGTACCTGTTAGACACTCTAGCGTTGGTGCCTTCGGGCGATTATATGGAAAACCGCTGGACGCTCTCCCCTGCTTGGGTGTGGCGTCCAGCGGTTTCATGCTGACATTTAGGTCACGTATTTAGAATTCTTAGATTCTCTGCAGTCTTATTCTGCGGAGGTTTCTTCTGCTTCTTCAGTCTTGGGCGCTTCGGTCTTCTCGTCCTCAGCTACTTCCTCTTCTGCGGTTTCTTCAGCTTCTTCTGCGGTCTCAGTGAGTTCTACAGACTTCTCTTCCTGCTCGAAGAGGCCAGCTTCACCGAACATGTCGAAGATTTCGGGTTCTGCGAAATTGCCCTGGCCCAGTGCTGCTTCTGCCATGAATGCGAGGCGTGCCCAGCGTTCTGCTTCCTGGTTACGGCCTGCGTTAGCCAGCGCGTCGGAGTATGCGCTGAACAGGCGGGGGCTGTACTCGAAGGCGCGCTTGGGGTTCAGCTGAGGAATCTGCAGTGCTACGACAGCCTCAGACTTCTTGCCCTGATCGCTAAGGATGCCGGATTCAACGATGGCGAGCTCCACGCGCACGTTGGCGGGCAGTTCTTCCTTCTTGAACTCTGCAATCATTTCCATTGCCTTGGGCAGACGGCCGAGCGCACGTTCGCAGTCCACCAGCAGTGCCAGGTGGTCTACGGAGCCGCTGATACGGCGGTGGGTGCGCAGTTCGCGCAGGGCCAGTTCGAAGTCTTCTGCCACGTATGCGGCGACGCCAACGGCTTCACGTACTGCGGCAATACGGCCTGCACTGCGGGATGCGGCAACGGCGTGTTCCAGCGCGAATTCGGGGTCGATGTCGAGGTAGCGACCAGCCATGGCGAGGTGCTTTGCGACGGTTTCTGCGTTGCGCGGTTCCAGGGCGCGCAGCTGACGGAAGGTAGCACCGTCCAGCTCGCGACCGGTGATGTCGTCGTCGATTTCCGGCGCCTTGGGCTTTGCGGGGCGGTAGCCTGCACGGCCACCGATACTGCGTACTTCTTCGCGAGGTGCTTCTGCCTCGGGACCGTTGGAGCGAGGTGCCTTGGAACGGGAATCAGAGCGACAACCGTCGAACTTCTTGCCTCCGCGGTCGTTACGCTTGAAACCGCCCTTGCCACCGAAGTTCTTGCCGCCCTTCTTGGAGCGGAAGTCCTTTCCTCCGCTGTTCTTGCGGGGCTGGCGGGGGCCGGAGCCGTTAGACTCGTGACGGGGGGTCTCAGACATGAATCTCCTTGGGAGGTATCCGCCAGTGTGGGCGGGTAGGGTATGCAGTCGATTCGGGCGAACCGCTGCCTGAGGCATCAACTCTATGAGGGGTGCTTTAGATACACCCGCTAATGCCTAAACATAAGCCATACCATTCTAGTATAGAGAGCACCTTCCGTGCACCCGTACTGATGGGATGTTAAAGACAAATGGGGAGGCCTAAGGGCCTCCCCAAACAAAAATAGCCCCGGCGAAGCCGGGGCTATTGAATAATAAAGCGGCAATAACCTACTCTCCCACACCCACAAAAGTGCAGTACCATCGGCGCGAAGAGTCTTAGCTTCTGGGTTCGGAATGGAACCAGGCGTTTCCCTCTTGCTATAATCACCGCAAACCTACGGGATTGTTATCCAAAAACCATACAGTGAACGCAAACACACAATCTTGAAAAGTAAGCCTTCGGCCTATTAGTACCAGTCAACTCCACGAGTCTTCAG
>CAUSUH010000012.1:0-27630 GCA_963534775.1 Rothia mucilaginosa
GGCACAGTCTTCGACAAGCGCCGTAGCGTCGGCAACAGAAGCGGGATATAGACATCCGGTGGGGGCCTATGGTTTTTATTCAGCATCTTTGCCATGGTCCCTGCCAATTTATTAACACTAATGTGATGGTATATACATCGTAGCATCAGTACGTATCATCATGACTTTATCGTTTCTAATATGACAAAACCACAAGAATCAGCGCATTAGATGTTGAATAACGCAATATAAATCTTGAATTTGAAGCAAAACAATATATTCCCGCCACACCAACCGGCGTGACGGGAATATAAGAAGCAGAGTTATCAGCTCGCGTTACCTGGGGCGAGCGCGCCTCCACGAACCGGGGCCCGGACGCAACGAAACACCCAGGCGCTGACCGCGGTTCAGGATGCGCGAAGCAGCACCCACCAGCGAGTTCTGCTCCTGCTGCGCGGCATTCGCCTGCATCATCGCCACCACAGCGGTGAGGGCGGCAATCTCCTCCTCAGTGGGGGAGCCCTTAACCACCTTCAGCAGAGGCTCCTGCTCAGCGTTAGTATCTACCGAAGACTGAGCGGAATCCTTCGCGGCGCTGGATGCTGCGCTATCCGCGTGCGCAGAAGAACGTGCGGAGCTACGCTCAAGCTGCTCGGGGCTCTCAGCAGCCTCCGAACTGTCCTTCTTCTTGCCGAATGAGAAATAACTCAGCGGGTTGTAGCCTGCCAAAGGCACGCCTCCTTAGAAAACCTAAAATCCTGGGAATGCCCGCACCACAAATGGTGCGGGCACAACGGAAGCCTACAGCGGGATGTTGCCGTGCTTCTTTGCCGGGGTAGCCGCACGCTTATCGTGCAGGGCACGCAGCGAAGAAATGATGCGCACGCGAGTCTCGCTCGGGGCAATAACCTCGTCAATGTAACCCAGCTCAGCAGCCTGGTACGGGTTCAGCAGCTCTTCCTCATACTTGGCAATCAGCTCAGCGCGGCGAGCCTCAACATCGCCGCCCTCAGCTGCCAGAGCCGCCAGCTCACGACGGTACAGAATATTCACCGCACCCTGAGCACCCATCACACCAATCTGGGCGGTGGGCCAGGCCAGGTTGATGTCGGCGCCCAGCTTCTTCGAACCCATCACAATGTACGCACCGCCGTATGCCTTGCGGGTAATGACGGTGACCAGCGGAACGGTCGCCTCCGCGTAAGCGTAGAGCAGCTTAGCGCCGCGGCGAATAATACCGTTGAACTCCTGATCGGTACCGGGCAGGAAGCCGGGAACATCCACAAAAGTCAGAATCGGAATGTTGAACGCATCGCAATGGCGCACGAAGCGGGCAGCCTTCTCGGACGCAGAAATGTCCAGGCAGCCGGCGAACTGCATCGGCTGGTTCGCCACAATACCGACCGTACGGCCCTCAACGCGGGCGTAACCAATCATCACGTTCGGGGCGTACAGCGCCTGCATCTCCAGGAAGTGGCCGTCATCGACCACAGACTCAATGACCGCGCGCATGTCATAGGGCTGGTTCGCCGAATCCGGAATCAGGGTGTCCAGGTCCAGATCGTCAACGGTCACCACGGGCTCCTGGTCGTGCTCCAGGGGCAGGGACTCCGCAAGGTTATTCGAGGGTAGGAACTCCAGGAGCTCGCGCACAAAGTCGAAAGCGTCTTCCTCATCCTCAGCCAGGTAGGTGCTGGTACCGGTCACAGAGTTGTGCTGACGCGCACCACCGAGGGTTTCCATGTCCACGTCCTCGCCGGTCACGGTCTTAATGACATCCGGGCCGGTAATGAACATGTGCGAAGTCTTATCCACCATGATGATGTAGTCAGTCAGGGCGGGGGAGTACGCGGCACCGCCGGCGCAGGGGCCCATAATGACCGAAATCTGCGGAACCACACCGGAAGCGCGCACGTTCATACGGAAAATATCGGCAAACATCGCCAGGGAAGCCACGCCCTCCTGAATACGGGCGCCACCACCATCGTTAATGCCGATAACCGGGCAGCCGTTCTTCAGCGCGAACTTCTGCACCTTCACAATCTTCTCGCCGTTCACCTGCGAGAGGGAACCGCCGTAGACGGTGAAATCCTGAGAGTACACGGCAACCAGGCGGCCATCCACGGTACCGTAACCGGAGACCAGGCCATCGCCCAGAGGCTTCTTCGCCTCCATGCCGAATGCGGTGGTGCGGTGGCGGGCGAGGGCATCAAACTCTACGAAAGAACCCTCGTCCAGAAGCATGTCGATGCGCTCGCGGGCGGTGTGCTTGCCGCGCGCGTGCTGCTTTTCAATAGCTGCCTCACCGCTGGGCGCGAAGCTGCGCTCTCGACGTGCATAAAAATCAGCGAGCTTACCGGCGGTGGTGCTCAAGTCAAATTCCTGCTGGAGGTTCTCGGACATTATTCCTCGTTCCTGCTCCACCCGATCGTCGGGAGCCAGTGGTTGCGGTGATGGTTGTTCAGAAGGCCCCGAAAGGCACTCTTGAACAATGTGCATATCCTTCAACTATAGTGCGAACTAGGGCACATATGCCAGGTGAGAGGCCAGAATATCAACACTAGATACACTTTTATGCACCCAGCACCGAAGAAGGTGCATATAGCGAACGAAAAGTACGAAAGAACGACTCAAAAGAGTGCAGAAAACCCCCTCTCGCACCGGCAATCTTTGCCGGCGAAAAAGGGGGTTTACGTTCAAGCTTTTTCAGCGTGAATGACGCTTAGATGGTGCCCAGAACCGGGTTCCACTCGGTGATGGTGTGGGACAGAACCGCTCCACCAATGTTCATCGGGTCGCCAGCAACCAGTTTCTCGGCCGCCTCAACGGAGTCGACCTTTGCAATCAGCAGAGCGCCGGCGGGAGTCTCGCCATCCAGCAGGGGACCGGAAACGATCAGGTTGCCCGCCTCAATCTGCGAACCAAGGTACTCGCGGTGAGCCGGGCGGTACTTCGCCTGCTCCTCGGGAGCTGCGTAAACATAAGTAATTGCGTAATAAGCCATAACAGTCTTCTTTCGAGCAGGGCGGAGGAACCTCCGCAGCCGGTCGGTGCTTCATGCACCCTCACTGTCTAATGTACCGTCTCGGGCGCCGGACGGGCATCACCGGCGGCAAGAAATTGATATGGTGAGAAGCCAGTGCGACTCGACAGAAACCGGCAGGTTTCGGCGGTGAGCTGAAAGCGGGTCGACATACGGCAGAGTAGTTTTGGACAGGACAGAAAGGCGCAGCCCATGGAAGAGAATATGCATACCGAGAGCGGTCATTCGGTTTTGGATGCCCCGCGTATCCGCACCATCGCAATGGAAACCGGGTACTCCAGCGTAAACCTCTACGATGAAGTCGACTCCACCACCACCCGCGCCCGCGAACTTCTGATGGACGGCACGGACCCCGAACGCGAACAGCTCGGCGAGCTCTCCGTCTACGCCAGCCTCTACCAAAGCGCCGGACGCGGTCGCCTCGCCCGAGCCTGGACCGCCCCGCCCGGAGCCTGCCTCGCCGCAAGTATCGTGGTGCGCCCGCACGCCTCCGCCGACCCGCTCGCCCGAGAACTACCCGAAGACAGCTACCACTGGCTGACCCTCATCGCCGGGCTCAGCGTGGTCGATATTTGGCGCAGCTACGGGGTAGACGCCGCCCTCAAATGGCCCAACGACGTCATCGCACAGGGCGCTAAGGGGTGCGGAATCCTCGCCCAGCTCGTACCCGAAAGCGGCTCCACCGAGGGGCAGCGCAGCATCATTGTGGGCATCGGCCAGAACACGAACATGTCCGCCGAACAGCTGCCCGTACCCACCGCCACCAGCCTGAGCCTGTGCACCGGGCAGACCATCGACTCCTCCGAGGTGCTCACCCGACTGCTGAGCATCTTCGCCCGCCGCTACCGCGCCTTCGTGCGCGCCGGTGGTGACCCCGAACGCTCCGACCCCCTCAACTCCGACCATCTCAAGCCCGAGAGCGTCAGCTTGCTCGACCAGGCACGCGCCGCCACCGCAACCCTCGGAGCCAGCGTGCGCATGAGCCTGCCCGACGGAAGCACCGTAGAAGGCATCGCCGAAGACCTTGACGCGCAGGGACGCATCCTCATTCGCCGAGAGGACGGAACCCTAGAGCCCTACGCGGTGGGCGATATTGAGCACCTTCGCCCCGCCAACGGTAGCTACGGAGATTTTCAGCAGGCACACTAGAACCAACCCCTAAAATTTCAGCCCCTAAAATTTCTGCCCATAAAACTTCAGTCCAGTACGGCAACTCCATCAACCCACACCACCTCAACCGGCGTCCCCCTCCAGCCGGAACATAACAACCAGCACAGCTAAGGAACACCATGCGTTTGCGCGGAAAACTCAACCCCGGTGAGCATGTCATCATTGCGACCCGACAGCACTACGGTGCCCTGCTGCCCACGCTTGCCTACCTGCTGGTTGCTATCGCCGCCTCAACCTTCGCCTCCACGGCACGGTCCTCACCGATTCTGTGGACTCTCGGCATGATTTGTGCGGTAGGTGCCCTGATTAGCGCCGTGCGCACCGGCTGGCGTTGGGCAACCACCTACTACCTGCTGACCACCCACCGGCTCGTGGTGCGCCGCGGCATGATGACCCGCAGCGGCGACGAATCCCTCTACCTGGATTCCATGGGGGAGCGCTGGGCAAAACAGCGTGGCCCGGGGGCGTGGCTGGGCTACGGTTCGGTGTACGTGGTCTGCCGCGGGGTGCACCACCGCCTGACCTACGTGCCCGAGCCCAAGCGTTTTGAAAAAGAAATTAAGGCCGCCCGACGCGACTACTACGCCCTGCGCGCTCGCTATATTTAGGGCTTCTTCGCCCCTTGCCGCCGACTCAGGCGGGCACCATCGGGTTGGCTCAGAGCCTAAACCCGCCGGTTAATCTGCCGAAAAAATGCGGACTAGAGTATTCTTAAATGTGAATTACTCCACTAAACTATCCTAGGGCGCGGGCGCTTTTGTGACCCAAACACCACAGTGGAGGGGTATATTAACAAGGCGCTACACGGTGAGCATCATCGCAGCGACGCAATGCGAAACCCGCAGAGCACAACGAGGTACCACGTAACCTGGCGCCACCACGGTGTAAACCAGGCAGTAATTTCCGGCAGAGATGAAAGGAACGGCAGCGGCAATGAGCACGGCAGACCGCCACGAACCTGCGCACTCTCCGCAGGACACCGGCGCCACCATGGGTCCCGAAACCCAAATGCTCAACCTCAGAATCCTGCAGAACCTCGCGCAGAACAATATCTACCGCGACGAGGAATCTAAAGCAGGAATTCGCGCGCTCGAAAAGTCGCTCCTGGGACAGGGCCGCCGCTACACCCCCGTACAGGCTGCCGAATACGCCGGAATTCCTCTGAAAACCGCGCAACGCATCTGGCACAACATGGGCTTCCCGACCATCGCCGACCACGCGCCCTACTTCACTGAAACAGATGTGCAGATGCTCGCCGACCTGCAGAAGCTGGACGAAGAAGGCGACATCCGCATGGAATACGTGGCATCCCTCGTGCGTGCTGAAGGCCAGCTGACCGACCGTACCGTCGCCTGGCAGATTGAGGCGCTGGTGCACAACATTATGGTCACCGAAAACCTCGACGATAATGATGCCCGCCGCAAGCTCCTTAAAGACTTCCCTCGCTACCTCGAGGTTCTCGAGCGCCTGGCGCTGTACGCATACCGCCGCCAGATGTACGCCGGAATCCTGCGCCTGGGATTGCGCGAAAACAACGTGACCACCTCCGGTCTCTCCCGCCTGCCCCTGGTGCGCGGTGTCGGATTCGTTGATCTGGTCTCGTACACCTCCCTGGTGCGTAACCTGGACGCCGCGGCTCTCTCTCAGCTCATCAACCACTTCGAGCAGAGCTGCCTGGACGTTATCGCGCCCCTGGGCGGTCGCATTATTAAGACTCTTGGTGACGAAGTTTTCTTCCTCACTGAAACCCCGGACGCTATCGCAGAAATTAGCCTGCAACTCTCCGAAAAGATCGGTGCCGACCCGCAGCTGCCGGATGCACGCGTCGCCTTTATTTGGGGTGAGGTTCTGGCTAACCGCGGCGACGTGTACGGTTCCAGCGTGAACCTGGCTGCGCGCCTGGTTTCCCTGGCTGAACCGGGTACCGTACTGACCGATAATGAGACAGCAAACACGCTCCGACAGGTGGGAAATCGCTATACTCTTACCTCTCAAGGGACGCGAAACGTTAGAAGCTTTGGTAACGTAGACCCCGTGGCGGTGACTCGTCGCGCGAACTACACAATGGAGATAGACCTCTCATGACTGAACTGAAACTACGTACCGGTGGTGCAACGCACCGCGGCGCACATCGAGAAAATAACGAAGATTCGATGGTCGTCGCCGGTTCCCTTTGCGTGGTCGCGGACGGTATGGGAGGCCACGAGGCGGGCGAGGTTGCTTCGCGCCTGTGCGTGCGTCAGCTCGCCTACTCGCCGTTCTTCACGATGCCCGGTGGTCGTAGCGAAGAGGAACAGCAGGCCTATATTGAGCGCCTCGCAGCTATTGACGAGGAAGATCCCGCCAAGCGCCGTCGCCGCGCAAACACCCTGCTTAACAATGAAATCGTGGGCACCCTGAACCGCCTGCACGATATCCTCGGCGAAACCAACGAGGAAATTAAGCAGGCGCTCTCCCGCTCCGGCGGTACGACCGTGACCGGCGCCTGGCTGACCAGCATCGGTGACCGTAACCTGTGGGTTATTTTCAACGTGGGTGACTCCCGCACCTACCGCCTGTTGCGTGAAGACGAGGGTATTCACCACTCCGCCATGGAGAAGCTGCCCGGCGCTGAGGGCTCCGCCTCGCTGGAGCAGGTCACCACTGACCACTCCGAGGTGCAGTACCTGGTCGATGAAGGTCAGATTACAGCCCTGGAGGCGCTGACCCACCCGCGCCGCAACGTGATTACCCGCGCGCTGGGTACCGGCAACTACTGGGAACCGGACTTCTGGGTTCTGCCCGCCCGCGCCGGTGACCGCCTGATGCTCTGCTCCGACGGCCTTTCTGGTGAGCTTTCGCACGAGTATATGGCGCGCGTGCTTACTTCGATCCGCCACCCGCAGGATGCCGCTGACGTGCTCCAGCACGAGGCGCTCCGATCGGGCGGCCGCGACAACATTACCGTGATTGTTGCCGACGCTGTCGAAGCCTAAACTTCATACCCTGTGATTCACCCCCGTTTTTGCGGGTGCTCGATTGAGCGCCTATAGGAGGCGGGGGTGAACTGTACCCGAAGCCAGTATTACTGAGCGTAGAGACTGAGTGTAGAGGCTGGGCGTAGAGGCAGTGAATATGCGCCTGCGGAACCCGGCAATATGACGAGCGATAGGGGAGAGGATGACGAGTAATAGGGGAGAGGCGTAGCAAAAACGCTAGACTGGACGGGTGACTGAGAACAACACCACCCAGCAGACTGCCCCCGCCAAGACTCGAGCAGAGAGCACCGCAGAAAACACCGCGGAAATTACCGAGGCCCTGCGTGCCGAGTACGCGGAACTGACCGATAAGATTCGTGCCGCCCGCCGCGCCTACTATAACGAGGACGCGCCCTTCCTTTCCGACGCCGAGTACGATGCGCTCTACCGCCGCCTCGAAATCATTGAGGCGGAGCACCCGCTCATCATTGCGAATGACTCGCCCACCCAGGAAGTCGGCGGTGAAGCCATCGAAGCTTTCGCGCCCGTCACCCACCTGCAGCGTATGTACTCCCTCGAGGACGTCTTCTCCTTCGAGGAGCTGCGCGCCTGGCTGACCAAAACCGATGAGAGTGTCCGCAACCTCACCGGTGGGGCGCCGCAGTGGCTGACCGAGCTAAAAATTGACGGTCTGGCGGTAAACCTGCTCTACCGCAACGGCACCCTCGTACGCGCGGCAACCCGCGGCGACGGCACCACCGGCGAAGACGTCACCCACAACGTGCGCACCATTGCGAGCATCCCGCAGCAGCTGACCGGAGATAACCACCCCGAAGAGATTGAAATCCGCGGCGAAGTGTTCATCTCCTCCGCCGATTTTGAGAAGCTCAACGAGTCCATGATTGCCGCCGGCAAGAACCCCTTCGCGAACCCGCGTAACGCCGCGGCAGGCTCGCTGCGCCAGAAGGATGCGGCGGTGACCGCATCGCGCCCGCTGAGCATGTACGTGCACGGCATTGGTTCGCGCACCGGCCTGGACATTGCCACCCAGTACGAGACCTACGATCTGCTCGCCTCCTGGGGCCTGCCCGTGAGCCCCTACAGTGAAATCGCCGACAACACCGAGGCGGTGTTCGACTTCATCAACAAGTACGGCGAGCAGCGCCACTCCCTCGTGCACGAAATTGACGGCATCGTCATTAAGGTCAACGACTTCGCGACCCAGGCTCAGCTGGGCTACACTTCCCGCGTGCCGCGCTGGGCGGTGGCGTATAAGTACCCGCCCGAGGAGGTGCACACCAAGCTGCTGGACATCCGCGTGGACGTGGGACGCACCGGCCGCGTGACCCCCTACGGCGTCATGGAGCCCGTGTTCGTCTCCGGCTCGACCGTCGAACGCGCCACCCTGCACAACCAGGACGTGGTCAAGGCCAAGGGCGTGCTCATCGGCGACACCGTGGTGCTGCGCAAGGCAGGCGACGTAATCCCCGAGATCGTTGCCCCCGTGGTCGCCCTACGTGACGGCACCGAACGCGAGTTCGTCATGCCCAGCGAATGCCCCTCCTGCGGCTCGCCCCTTGCCCCCGGCAAGGAAGGCGACGTGGACCTGCGCTGCACGAACCCGCGCTCCTGCCCGGCGCAGCTGACCGAGCGCGTGTACTATGCGGCAAGCCGCGGCGCCTTCGACATTGAGGCACTCGGCTACGAAGCAGCAAAGGCACTCACCAGCCCCGCAACCCCGGACACCCCTCCGCTCACGACCGAGGCACACCTGTTCAGCCTCAATATCGAGGACCTGCGCGAGGTCACCATCGAGCGTGAGAAGAAGGTCAAGGGCGTGGGCACCGGAAAGATGGAGCGCGTGCCCTACTTCTACACCAAGCCGACCAAGGCACGCCCCGAGCCGAAGCCCACAAAGAATACGCTGAACCTCTTCGCCGAGCTGGAGAAGGCAAAACAGCAGCCGCTGTGGCGCGTGCTGGTTGCCCTCTCGATTCGTCACGTGGGCCCGACCGCTGCCCGTGCGCTCGCCGCCGAGTTCGGTTCGATGCAGGCGATCCGCGAGGCTGACCGTGAACGCCTTGCCGCTGTGGACGGCGTGGGCACCACGATTGCCGACTCGATTATTGAGTGGTTCGCTGAGGACTGGCACGCTGAGGTTGTGGACTCCTGGGCTGCCGCCGGCGTGCGCATGGAAGATACTCGCGACGAGTCCGTGGAGCGCACCCTGGAGGGTCTGACCCTGGTCGTGACCGGCACGCTGAACGGTTACACCCGTGACGGCGCGAAGGAAGCCATTATTTCTCGCGGCGGTAAGGCATCCGGTTCGGTGTCTAAGAAGACCCACTTTGTGGTCGCAGGCGCGAACGCCGGCTCGAAGCTGGATAAGGCTCAGCAGCTGGGTCTGAAGGTGCTGGATGAGGAGGGCTTCACCGCCCTGCTCGAGGGCGGTCCGGAGGCGGTTGAGGCCACCGCCGAGTAGGCCCGGTAGCGGGGTCAATCGAATCTGACCCCTGCAATATATAGAGCATTCAGGCTCTGGAGTGCGTGCTCCAGGGCCTGAATGCCGATTTTTGGCATTTATAATTACCACAGCTTTTAAGGTGGAAACGCCTTAAAACACTCCCAAAGCGAAGAAATATTTAAAAAATATTTACACGCCGTTCAAAACCCTTAAAGGTGGCGCTCATCAACCCCGAATCGGAAAGCTCGGTGGGGGAGTGCATCCGAGTTAAACCCCTAGAAAACCCCGAAATTCCGGGGTGAAACCCCTAAGGTACGCGGGGCTCGAGGTCTTAAATAATGTTTCCTGCACTTTTTACCTGAAAGAACCCTGGGAGAACTCGGGACGTTCGCTGTGAACTTGAAATCAGGTTGGAATCATAAAAAACCTCGGCTATCTTTGAGACCAGATAGATTCTCGCAAGGGAATCGCCTGTGTGGTTTCAAGCTTGGAATGCTTGAAACGATGCCCGGTTCTACCGCACGTCCCCATCGAGGAAGTGCCACCCGGATTCCGCACACAAGTGCAGAATCGCTCACGGTGACATGAAATCGGTGGAGAGCCGCTCACATGGTAGAGCCAGAACATGAGTAACCTACTTCGTTATCAAAGGGTGAGCGGCGGCGCGTTAGAGTTCCGGGGACGGAACGAGCGGGGACGGCCCCAAGGAGCATTATGAAGAACACTTCCATTCGTCGTACCGCAGCAGCTCTCGCCATCGGTGGCGCTGTAGCAGCTACCCTGTCGATGCCTGCTGCAAACGCAGTAGACGGTGCTACCTGGGATGCACTGGCACAGTGCGAGTCCGGTGGCAACTGGTCCATCAACACCGGTAACGGCTTCTACGGCGGTCTGCAGTTCACCCAGCAGTCCTGGAACGGCGTCGGCATGTCCGGCTCCCCCGCGACCGCTTCCCGTGCACAGCAGATCGAGGCTGGCGAGCGTCTGCTCGCTATCCAGGGCTGGGGCGCATGGCCCGCATGCTCCGCTAAGCTTGGCCTCTACGGCAAGACCGGCGCAGCTCCCACCTACACCGAGCCCACCACCGTGGCTGCACAGTCGCAGACCCAGCAGACCTACACCGCTCCCGCGGCACAGGTTGCACCCGCAGCTCCTGCAGCTCAGGCTGCACCCGCAGCAGTTGAGGCTCCCGCAGCAGCACCCGCTGCACCGGCAGCTCCCGCAGCAGTTGAGGCACCTGCAGCAGCACCTGCTGCACCCGCAGTTGAGGCTCCTGCAGCAGCACCCGTTGCAGCTCCCAAGGCTGCAACAAGCACCTACACCGTGGTTCCCGGTGACTCCCTCTCGCTGATCGCTGCAAGGCTCGGCGTTGCAGGCGGCTACCAGGCAATCGCAGCTGCGAACACCGACATCATCTACAACGTTGACCTGATCTTCCCCGGCCAGGTTCTGACCATCCCCGCCTAAGGATTAACCCCGAAGCGTAACGTGGAAACGTTGTAGCCCAACGCCCCGCACCTCACACGAGGAGCGGGGCGTTGAGCATTTAACCCTAAAACAGGGGAGAAGGACACCGCCTGAACACACAAACCAGCAGGTAAACCCTCCAACCCCCAATGAGACGGAACACGCAACCTCCACTACACTAGAGAAGAGACAAGAAAACAAACTACGGGAGAACCATGTCTGCCATCACCTTTGAACAGGTAAAGCACCTGGCATCGCTGGCACTCATTGAGATGACCGATGAAGAACTCACCGCGATGGCGTCTGAGCTGGACGTCATCGTCGCATCCGTTGAGACCATGTCGCAGAAAGCAACTGCCGACATCCCCGCGACAAGCCACCCCATCCCCCTCGAGAACGTCTTCCGCGAAGACGTACCCGTCACCACCCTCACCCAGGAAGAGGCGCTCTCCGGCGCCCCCGACGCACAGGACGGCAAGTTCCGCGTGCCGGCAATCCTCGACGAAGACTAAGAGGAGAACAACCAAGTGAACGAACTGATCCAGCTCACCGCCGCAGAAGCAGCAGAAAAGCTCGCATCCGGCGAAATCACCTCCGTCGAGCTCACCCAGGCACACCTGGACCGCATCGCAGCCACCGACGGCGCACCCCTAAGCGACAACCGAGCAGACGGCAAGAGCGGCCTCAACGCCTTCCTGCACATCAACGCCGAAGAAGCACTCGCCACCGCAGCAGCAGTGGACGCAGACCGCGCAGCAGGCAAGGAACTGCCCCCGCTCGCAGGCGTACCCATCGCCGTCAAGGACCTCATCGTCACCAAGGGCCAGCCCACCACCGCAGCATCCCGCATGCTCGAAGGCTGGATGAGCCCCTACGACGGCACCGTTACCCGCAAGGTCCGCGAAGCACGCATGCCCATCCTCGGCAAGACCAACCTCGACGAATTCGCAATGGGCTCCTCCAACGAGCACTCCGCATTCGGCGTAGTCCGCAACCCCTGGGCACTCGACCGCGCACCCGGCGGCTCCGGCGGCGGCTCCGCAGCAGCTGTCACCGCATTCCAGGCACCCCTGGCGCTCGGCACCGACACCGGCGGCTCCATCCGCCAGCCCGCAGCGCTGACCGGTAGCGTCGGCGTCAAGCCCACCTACGGCTCCGTCTCCCGTTACGGCGTCATCGCCATGGCATCCTCCCTCGACCAGGTAGGCCCCGTCGCCCGCACCGTCCTGGACACCGCACTGCTCCACGAAGCAATCGCAGGCCACGACCCGCTCGACGCAACCTCCCTGCCCGATGAGCCCGGCAACTTCGTTGCAGAAGCTAAGGCAGGCGCAGAAGCCGCACGCAAGCGCGACCTGTCCGGCCTGCGCATCGGCGTCATCAAGGAACTCGGCGGCGGCGACGGCGAAGGCTTCGAAGCAGGCGTCCTCGCACGCTTCCGCGAATCCGTCGAAGAGCTGCGTGCCGCAGGCGCAGAGATTATCGAGGTCTCCCTGCCCTCCGTCACCGAAGCCATCAGCGCCTACTACATGATCATGTCCTCCGAGGTGTCCTCCAACCTGGCACGCTACGACGGCGTCCGCTACGGCCTGCGCGTCGTACCCGAAGACGGCCCCGTCACCATCGAACGCGTCATGTCCGCAACCCGCTCCGCAGGTTTCGGCCACGAGGTCAAGCGCCGCATCATCCTCGGCACCTACGCACTGTCCGCAGGTAACTTCGACGCCTACTACGGCGCCGCACTGCGCGTACGCACCCTCATCCAGCGCGACTACGCAGCAGCATTCGAAAAGTGCGACGTGCTCATCTCCCCGACCGCGCCCTCCACCGCGTTCAAGCTCGGCGAGAAGACCGAAGGCGACCCCATGGCAATGTACCTGGGCGACGTCGCAACCGTGCCCGTCAACCTGGCAGGCGTCCCGGCGCTCTCCCTGCCCGGCGGCCTCTCCGAAGAGAACAACCTGCCCGTCGGCATCCAGTTCACCGCACCCGCACGTGAAGACGCACGCCTCTACCGCGTCGGCGCAGCACTGGAAGAACTGCTCACCGCAAAATGGGGCGCACCGCTCTACAAGAGCCTGCCCGACACCGAAACTCTGATCCGCGACTTTGACTTTGGGGGAACCAAGTAATGAGTGAAGAAGTCCTCAGCTTCGAAGAAGCCATCGAAAAGTACGACCCGGTCCTCGGCTTCGAGGTGCACGTCGAACTGAACACCAAGACCAAGATGTTCGACTCCGCACCCAACGAGTTCGGCGACGAACCCAACACCAACGTCACCCCCGTATCGCTCGGCCTGCCCGGCGCGCTGCCCATGGTGAACAAGACCGCTGTTGAGTCCGCCATCAAGCTCGGCCTGGCACTGGGCTGCGACATCGCCGACAAGTCCTACTTCGCCCGCAAGAACTACTTCTACCCGGACTCCCCGAAGAACTTCCAGACCTCCCAGGCTGGCGGCCCCATCGCGGAAAACGGCTCCCTGGACGTCGAGCTCGAAGACGGCACCATCTTCACCGTCGAAATTGAGCGCGCCCACATGGAAGAAGACGCAGGCAAGCTCACCCACGTCGGCGGCGCAGACGGCCGAATCCAGGGTGCAACCTCCTCCCTGGTCGACTACAACCGCGCAGGCGTGCCCCTGATCGAGATCGTCACCCGACCCATCGTCGGCGCTGGCGAACGCGCACCCGAACTGGCACGCGCCTACGTTGCCGCAATCCGCGACATCGTCCGCTCCCTCGGCATCTCCGACGCCCGCATGGAACGCGGTAACGTCCGATGCGACGCCAACGTCTCCCTCATGCCCAAGGGCGCAGAGAAGTTCGGCACCCGCTCCGAAACCAAGAACGTGAACTCCCTCCGTTCGGTTGAGCGCGCCGTCCGCTACGAGATTCGCCGCCACGCAGCGATCCTCGAACGCGGCGAAAAGGTCACCCAAGAGACCCGCCACTGGCACGAAGACACCCGCGAAACCTCCTCGGGCCGTCCCAAGTCCGACGCTGACGACTACCGCTACTTCCCCGAACCGGACCTGGTACCGGTCGTCACCAACAGCGAGTGGATTGAGCGTCTGCGCGCTGAACTGCCCGAACCCCCGGCAGAGCGCCGCCGCCGCCTCAAGGGCGAATGGGGCTACTCTGACGAAGAGTTCCGCGACGTAGTTAACGCAGGCGCACTCGACGTGATTGAGGAGACCGTCGCCGCAGGCGCCACCGCGGCAGCAGCCCGTAAGTGGTGGATGGGCGAAATTGCCCGCCGCGCAAAGCAGGCTGAAGTTGAGCTCACCGCCCTCGGCGTGGAGCCCGCAACCGTGGTCGCCCTCGAAGCGCTCATCTCCGAAGGCAAGATCAACGACAAGATCGCCCGCCAGGTGCTCGAGTTCGTCCTCGCCGGTGAAGGCACCCCCGCCGAAATCGTTGAGGCACGCGGCCTCGCCGTGGTCTCTGACGACGGCGCGCTCACCGCAGCCGTCCAGGAAGCACTGGCAGCAATGCCCGACGTTGCCGACAAGATCCGTGCCGGTAAGGTTCAGGCTGCTGGCGCTATCGTCGGCCAGGTCATGAAGGCTACCCGCGGCCAGGCTGATGCCGCCCGCGTGCGTGAGCTGATTCTGGCTGAGTGCGGCGTGGAAGGCTAAGCTTTTCCGCTGACCTGGCTCTCATGAAAGAGGCGCTGTCTCCCGAGGTGGGAGGCGGCGCCTCTTTTGTGCTCTCTTGTTCTGCACGGTTGCTTCCGCTTGGAAAGGCGGTTATCGTCCTCGTTCCTACAGGGCGGGTGGGTACGCTATACCCTTCCTCCGCTCCTGCAGGGGCACCCGCCGCACCCGGACGCTCCGCTCTTCCTTGCTTCGCTGCGGAGAGCGCCCGGGGCGGCACCCTGATGTCGCTTCCGGAGGGTATAGCTACCCTGCGTTCCGGCTAGGCTTGGTGCCTCGCGCGGAGGGGCGATGTCGTCCGTAGTGACATCAGGGTGCCCGAAGCGAAGCGAGGGCGGGTGCCCCTGTAGGAACGAGGACGAACGCCGTCCCTCGAGTAGAGAGCAACGTACTTAAATGAAGAACGCTCCGTCCGTATCACTCAGATACAGACGGAGCGTTCTATTTAATGTGAGGTTGGCGTGTCTACAGCCTACTCAGTAACGCCGAGGTTGCTCAGCAGGAACGCGTAATCCCACGCAATCTCACGCCAACGCGTATACCGGCCCGAACCGCCGCCGTGACCGCCCGACATGTCAATCTTCAGCAGCGGCACCGGCGACGACGGGTCAATCTGCTCACGCAGCGCCGCAACCCACTTGGCGGGCTCCACGTAGAGCACGCGCGTGTCGTGCAGGCTCGTCACCGCAGCAATCGCCGGGTAGCGGACCGGGCGGATGTTCTCGTATGGGGTGTACGACTTCATGTAGGCGTACACTTCCGGGTCCTCAATCGGGTTGCCCCACTCTTCCCATTCCATTGCCGACAGCGGCAGCTCCGGGTCGAGGATGGTGGTCAGCGCATCCACGAACGGTACGGCAGCCAGGCAGGCGGCGTACTTTTCGGGGGCGAGGTTCAGCACGGCACCCATGAGCAGACCGCCGGCGCTACCACCGTAGCAGCCGATACGCGCCTCATCAGCCCACGGCTTCGCCGCAATGTAGCTGGTGACGTCCACGAAGTCGGTGAAGGTGTTCTTCTTCGCGAGCTTCTTACCGTTCTGGTACCAGGAGCGGCCCATCTCGCCGCCGCCGCGAATATGCGCGATGACGTAGATGACGCCGCGGTCCAGGATCGACAGCATCGGGATGGAGAACATCGGGTCCATGGATGACTCGTAGGAGCCGTAACCGTACTGGATGACCGGGTGCGGCTTGCTCATGTCCAGGTCGGCGCGGTGAATCACCGAGATCGGGATGAGCGTGCCGTCCGCCGCCGGTGCCCAATCGCGGTAGGCGCGGTAGTCCTCGCGGTTGTACCCGCCGAGTACCGGGGTTTCACGGCGCAGCAGCAGGGTCTGCGACATGGGGAAGTAGTCGTAGACGCGGCGCGGCGTCAGGAACGAGGTGTAGGCGATGCGCAGCACGGGGGAGTAGTTCTCCGCACGCAGCACGGAGGCGGTGTACAGTTCCTCGTCGAAACCGGCAGGTTCCATGAAGGTCACGCCGGCGGGGCGGCGGCGGCGCCACTGGATGGGCAGCTGCTCACGCGGCGCGAGGAAGATGCGGGTGGTGGTGTCCGCGCGGGCGGTGACGACCAGGTGCGTTGCGGTGAAGGTGAAGCCTTCCAGGCGCACGTGTTCGCTGTGGCGGATGACCGGCACCCAACGCTGCGTGTACTCGTCGAGGCTTTCGCCTTCGCGCGGCATGTCTGCGAGGACCAGCTCGGAGTTCAGCGCATTGTAGTCGTGCTGAATCAGCAGGTGCTGTTCGCCGGCGATGTTGAGCGGCTCGGCGTAGTATTCGATGCCCGCGCTCTTGGGGATGAGCAGGGTCGGCTCGCCCTTGGGTTCGCGGGTGGGGATGAGGCGCACTTCCGTGTATTCGGAGTTGGAGCTGGTAATGACTACGGAGGAACGGTCGGAGCTCATGGCGGCGCTGAGCCACATGGTGTTGTCCGGTTCCTCGTAGATCAGGTGGTCTTCGGTGTCCTGTCCGACGTCGTGCACGTAGACACGCCAGGGGCGCCAGGATTCGTCGGGGACGAGGTAGATGAGCTGCTCGGCGTGGTTGATGAAGAAGGAGCCCGCCGCAATGTTGGGGATGGTGTCTTCGAGGAAGACGCCGGTTTCCATGTTGAGGAAGCGCTGCTCGTAGCGTTCGTCGCCCTTCTCGTCCACGGAGATGCTCAGCAGCTTGCCGTTACGTGCAGGCTGGAAGCTGCCGAGGGAGAAGAACTCCATGTCCTTGGCGTATTCGTTGCAGTCGAGGATGACGACTTCACCTTCGAGTACTTCGCCGGGGGTGACGGTCGGCGGGGTGTAGCGCACCACCTCGTCGCCTTCGTGCAGGGCGGGGTAGCGGTAGAAGACGGGGTACTGGCCGCCGGGCACCATGCGACTGTAGTACCACCAGTCACCGATACGGTTCGGGACGGTCAGATCCGACAGCAGGGTGCGGTCCTTGATTTCGTTGAAGATGGATTCGCGGAGGGGCTGCTGGTCTGCGGTGACAGCTTCGGTGTATTCGGCTTCTGCCTTGAGGTAGTTGAGGACCTCTTCGCTTTCTTTGTCGCGGAGCCATTCGTAGGGGTCGATGAAGACGTCGCCGTGGTGTTCGCGGCGGTGCTCGACCTTCTTCGGTACGGGCGGGGTGAGGTTCTGTTCAGCCATGCTGCCACCTCTTTCATTGGGTTATGGGTTTGTGAATGGTGTGTGCCGTCTGCGCCCGCGTTCCTGTGCCGCCTGGTGGCGGTGAGGGTGTGCGGGGGAGCGTGGGCACGCCTAGTTCTAGTGTATCGAAGAGTGAGGCAGGCTACTATATTGCTGTCTGTGCGGGATTGCCCGGCTCAGCTTGTGGAAGCCTCACCGGAGCCTCACCGGGACATGTGCGTTTGGCGGCTAGTTGGCGCGCCCCTTAAGAGACATGAGGGTGCGGCGACCCGCCTTATTCGCCTTCGTGAAGGCGCGGTTACTCTGCCGGTATTCGCGCTCCTGAGACCGCAGGCGCAGGCGCGCGGATTCTGCCATCATCCTGCGGTAGCGTTCGAAGCGTTCGGGGTCGAGGGCACCGTCAGCGAGAGCCTGCTGCACCGCGCATCCGGGTTCGGAGCTGTGGGAGCAGTCGCTGTACCGGCAGGCGGCAGCATAGTTGGAGACGTCGTCGAAGGTTTCGTCAATCGCGGAGCTATCGCTTGTGGCGGCGAGGGCTCGCACGCCCGGGGTGTCAATCAGCACCGTACCGACTGAGCTCCCGGTACCTGATCCTTCAGTGCCGGGCAGAACAATCATTTGGCGGCTGGTGGTGGTGTGGCGTCCCTTGCCGTCAGCATCGCGAACCGAGGAAGTGGCTTGTACCCGGTTCTCTGCGCTGTCTTCGCGGGGGTCAACCCCTGGGCTAAGTAGGGCGTTGACGAGGGTGGATTTACCGGCGCCGCTGCGGCCCAGGAACGCGGCAGTACGTCCGGCGACGAGCTCAGCAACTGGGGCGGGGTCGTAGCCGTGATCCGTGCAGACGGTGAGCACCGCATCCATACCGCTACCCAGAGAATCCCGATACCCGGCAAGCTGTTCCGCAGTGACCAGGTCACCCTTGGTGAGAATTAGAGCTACCTGCACCCCGGAAGCATGCGCGAGGGCGGTGTAGCGTTCAACGCGCCCGATGGACGGCTCAGGGAAGCACGGCTCAACGACGCAGAGCATATCCACGTTAGCAGCAACGGGCTGATCCGCAGATTCCCGGGTGGCGCTGGGGCGGGTGAGGTAGCTGCGGCGGGGCAGAATCGCGAGGAGTTTATGCTCCGCCGGCTGGGTATCATCGCCGGTTCCCGGGATGGGCTGGGTGAGCACCCAATCGCCGACGACGGGGTACTCTTCTTCACCGTAGTCGTTCTCGACCGGGCGCAGGGGAGCGGAAAGTTTCACGAGCTCGCCCCGCTCGCAGGTCAGTAGCTCGCAGCGGGTGCGGTGCACGGCGCTCACACGGGCGAGGGTGAAATCTTCGAGGGCGCCGTTGAGGGTGAACGCGGCGCGGATTGCCGCGCCCTGCCAGGAGGGGTCGAAACCGAGGGTCTCTAGCGTGTACGCGGTGGGAGGGATGGGCACAGGATGTTCTTTCTTGGTCGTCGTGCCCGGTTGAATATGACACCCGGATAATGCGCCGGGTAGCGGGCACTTAAAAGGTTCGTTCTTTTTGGGTTTTACGCCCTATAGCAGCGTTATAGCAGTGAGGCGCGGGCACCGGCGCGGATGCGGCGGGCAGCAAGATACGTCAGCCCCAACCCGATCGCGGCGTAGAGCATCCCCAGGGCTGTATCAGCAGCCAGGAGCAGGAAGATATCCGGGGTGGTGCTACTCGCGATACCGCCAGAGGCATCTAAAGCCTGCACCAGCCGGGACCCCGGAACCCAAGAACACAGCCAGGCAAGCCATGCGGGGTAGGTGCTCACCGGAACGATGACACCCGCGCTAACCGGCAGAATAATCGCCAGAAAATTGGATCCCGTATACGGATCCGAAAGGTATAGCCCCAAGCCGGCGGCAAAAATGCCCAGGCAGACCCCGCCCAGAACCGCAACCGGCATCAGCGCAAGGGCGCCAAGCAGAAGCCCCGAAACCGCTCCGGTAGAGGGTGCCGTGAGGGACAGTAACCACACGATGCCCACATTGCTCAGACCCGTCACGGACGCCAACAGGGCCGGTACCGCCGCCGCGCCCAGCCAGTAGCCCGCATCCACGGGGCGTGCCGTGCACACGTACTCGAAGACACCAATCCAACGGTCAGTGGCGACGCGCGCGACAATACCGGCTGCCACCGAGCTGAGGGTGGCAATCAGGGCGGTGGCACAGCCGATGCGTACCGTATCGTTTGCGGCGAGGTCGGCACCCAGAAGCACCGTGAAAAGCACGTTGAGGCCCGGCACGAGCACCAGGGTAGTGATGGCCGTTCCGAGGGTCGCGAAGGTAATCGATGACGACCAGCCGATAGAGGCGGTAGACAGAGCCCGGCGCATCACACCGGGCAGGGCTACAGCGCCAGGCAGGGCAACAGAAGAGAGAGCACGCACGCTACATCGCCCCCAGGGTGCCGCGATAACGGGCGGAGGCGAGAGCCTTCCGAGCAAAAAGGAAGGCACACAACGCCCAGATGAAGCTCACGAATAGAGTCTGTGCTACGGGCAGGAACGCATCCGCCGGGGTAGTGATGGCGGTACGCCCAAGTAGGAGGTGCACCGGCGCTTGCAGGGGGATGAGCGTGCCCGCAGCATTCAGCCAGCCGGGCGCCTCAACGGTCGTGAAGAGAACCCCGGAGAGAATAAACACCGGCACAAGCAGAAGCTCCTCGTAGGCGATAGCGTTCGGCGTCGCCACGAAGAACACCGCAATCATAAACGTGACCGACAGGCACGCAAGCCACAGCAGGGGAACGCCCAGAAGGTAGCGGGGCCAGAGGGCGGAAAAGTCGGTGACCTGCGGATTGAGCGTCACAAGAGCCCAGATGAGCCACGACAGGGGTAGGGCCGCCAGACCCACAATGGAGGCGCTCGAAACGATAGCCGCCAGCACCCGCACCGGAGAGACCGACCCCGAACACAGGTACACGAGAGTCCCGCGGAAACGCTCAAAATTAATGATGCCCGCCGACACGATACAGACCGACCACATGCCCACAATACCGGCGCGAGTCCACGCCAGGGTCGGGTCAACGGAGTGGCTCTCGGAACTCTGCGCCACCGCATGCACGGCGAGTGCCTGGAGGATGACCGAGCCGAGCACCGTACTGATGAGTAGCTGAATGAAGTAGGGGACCGTCAGAAACTGCCGCAGGCTAAAGCCCATCAGCCGCAGCTGGCGGGCGCACTCCTGCCACAGGTCGTACCCTTGGCTCTGCTGCTGGGGCTCTTTCACACCTTCACTACCGTGCGCGCCTTGTGCGTTCATCGCTTGAGCCCCTCCGCCATTGCCAGGTATGCCTCTTCCAGAGTCGCCGGTCGCGTGTACGGCTCGGTTCGCGCCCCGATGCGTGCGGCGGCAAGCCCCTCCGCCAGGATGCGGTGCGCCGCGCCCGCCTCGAAGGTGGCGCGCTCGCCGTGCCAGTAGAGAGTGAGTTCCCAGCCGGAACCGCGCGGGGCAAAAAGTACCGCCGCCTGATTGCCGAGGAATCCGCGCAGCGTATCAAGACCCTCGGTCGCGTTGGCGCCAACCTGAACCACGGTCGTGGCGGCAATGCCGGCGTGTGCGGCAACATCCTCGAGGCTACCGCTCACAGCAACGGAGCCGGCACCCAAAACGGTGATGGTGTGCGCCAGATCCTCAATTTCGCCCAGCAGGTGGCTCGTCAGCAGAATGGCGGCACCGTCTTCTGCGAGGGAACGGATCAGGGCACGCACCGTCAGCGCGATATCGGGGTCGAGCCCGTTCGTTGGCTCATCCAGTAGGAGCAGAGCGGGGGAGCCGAGCGTAGCGCGGGCAATGTGTAGGCGCTGCTTCATGCCGCGGGAGAACTCCTGAACGGGCCGCGTGGCGGCGTCGGTGAGTTCCACGCGGGCTAGGGCGTGTTCCACCTCGTGTCGTCGAGCTCGCCCGGAGACCCCCGCAATATCGGCGAAGAAGAGCAGGTTGTCGCGTGCGCTGGCGCGCGGGTAGAAGCCGTTATCCCCACCCAACGCGAGACCCACGTGACGGCGCGCCCGCTGCGGATGGGCGATGGCGTCAACGCCGTTCACGGTGAGGGTGCCGCTGGTGGGGGTGAGCAGGGTTGAGCACATCTGCACGGTGGTTGTTTTGCCCGCGCCGTTGGGGCCGAGGAGGGCGTGAATTTCACCGGAGCTAACGCGAAGGGACACGCGGTCGACGGCGGTAAAAATATTTTCACCTTTGCCAAAGACGCGGCTGAGTTGTGCGGCGTCAAGAACAAGAGACATATAGGTAACCTTTGGTATGACCCTCTGGCTCCTATACCGGAGGGATACTGTGCAGGGTAAACGGTGTAGTGAACCGCACCCTGCGTGAGTGTATGTGTAGTCCCAGTGTACCGAAAACCACATGTACAAGTGATGGAGGTTACTATGCGGGTTGTGGGAGTGTCCCCCGATTGCGTTCCCCCGATTGCACAACATCGTCACTAACGTTTTGTTACAGGCGTTAAAAAACGTCATGTTTGCAATGAAGCGTCTTAAAGTGCCGCGCACCCACAAAATCCTTGACCCCGCCCCGCGCCCTATGACACCCTGAATACAGGTCAAGAGCGCCAGCGATAAGCCCCAGCTAGCTGGCCGGCAACCCTCCTCCGCGGTGGGGTGCCCTGGGTGAAGACCAGGCGACACGCAAAAGCGTGACGCAAGCGCGGGACCGATGTGACCGAATCCGGTACATCAATCGTGACAGGATTATTCGACGACGATTCCTGTACCGCTCGGCATGCGGCCCCCTAACTATCCCCTTAGGAGAGCCAAGCATGAGCAACAACACTACCGTCCCGACTCCCGCCAACCCCGCCGGTTGGAAGTTCGAAACCCGCCAGATTCACGCAGGTCAGGCGCCGGATGCCGCGACGGGAGCTCGGGCACTACCTATCTACCAGACCACCTCTTTCGTCTTTGACAGCGCCGAGCAGGCAGCGAACCGTTTCGCCCTCGCCGAGCTGGGCCCCATTTACACCCGCCTCAACAACCCCACCCAGGAAGTCATCGAAAACCGTATCGCTTCCCTGGAAGGCGGCGTTGGCGCGCTGCTGCTGGCATCCGGCCAGGCAGCTATCACCTACGCAATCCTGAACATTGCCGGTGCAGGCGACCACATTGTTGCCTCCCCCTCCGTGTACGGCGGCACCTACAACCTGCTCAAGTACACCCTCGCCGACCTCGGTATCGAAACCACCTTCGTTGAGGACCCCGATAACCTGGACGAGTGGCGCGCCGCGGTTCGCCCCAATACCAAGCTGTTCTACGGCGAGTCCGTGCCCAACCCCCGCAACGACGTGCTCGACATTGAGCCCATCGCAGCAATCGCGCACGAAAACGGTGTACCCCTGATTGTGGACAACACCGTACCCACCCCCTACCTGCTGCGCCCCATCGAGCACGGCGCGGACGTAGTCGTCCACTCCGCCACCAAGTACCTGGGAGGTCACGGCACCTCCATCGGCGGCGTGATTGTTGACTCCGGTAACTTCGACTACGGCGCAGACCCCGAGAAGTTCCCCAAGTTCAACCAGCCCGCCCCCGGCTACCACGGCCTGGTCTACGCACGCGACCTGGGCAAGGACTCCGCATTCGGCGCGAACCTCTCCTACATCCTGAAGGCGCGTGTCTCCCTGCTGCGCGACACCGGCGCCGCTATCTCCCCGACCAACGCCTTCAACATCGGCATCGGTCTGGAAACCCTCTCCCTGCGCATCGAGCGCCACATCGAGAACGCCACCAAGGTCGCCCGTTGGCTCGAAGCAAACCCGCAGGTCGAGAAGGTCATCTGGGCTGGCGTGGAGTCCTCCCCCTGGTACGAGCGTGCGCAGAAGTACCTGCCCAAGGGCCCCGGCGCGGTGCTCGGCTTCACCCTCAAGGACGCAACCCTGGAGCAGACCCGCAACTTCGTTGACGCACTGAAGCTGCACTCCAACGTGGCGAACATTGGCGACGTGCGCTCGCTCGTGATTCACCCCGCCTCCACCACCCACGCTCAGCTTTCCACTGAGGAGCTGGAGAAGATTGGTGTGTACCCGAACTTCGTCCGCCTGGCAGTTGGTATTGAGAACATTGACGATATTCTCGCCGACCTGCAGCTGGGCTTCGACACCCTCTCCTAAACGGTGATGCAACCCGCAGGTGGACCGGTAAGCTACGGCTTCTCGGTCCACCTGCGGATTCCCCGTTACGGAGCATTTTGTCACTGCGCGGCGCTGAGCCGCCCAACCCGTTGCTCCTTCTACCCGCAGACGAGTACCCCGCTCACACCTACCCCGCTCACACCCGGCACCACCTCGCCGGCCAACCCAGTGAAGGGAACCCCCATGACCACCCAGAGCACTAGCCAGTCCGGCACTATCAACCAGCCTGTCACCGCGCCCATCCCCGTGGCGGGCACTCAGCGCGAACATCCGGAAGCGCAAGGCTACCTGCGTCAGCTGAACATCGGCGACCTGGAGCTCGAATCCGGCGTGACCCTGCCGCAGGTCACCATCGGCTACGAAACCTGGGGTACCCTCAACGAGGCTGGCGATAACGCCATCCTGATCCTGCATGCGCTCACCGGTGACACGCATGTTTCCCGCGGCGTACCCACCCCCGATATGCCCGCCCCGCTGATTCGCGCTATCGAATCGGACGGCTGGTGGGAAGGTATCGTGGGCCCCGGCTCGGTCGTGGACACCAACCGCTACTTCGTGATTGCACCCAATATTCTGGGTGGCTGCTACGGATCGACCGGACCGGCAAGCATCATTCCCGAAGGCTACCCGGGCGCCGGTGAACACTGGGGTTCCCGCTTCCCGCAGGTGAGCATCCGCGACTCTGTGCGTGCTGAGGCACGCCTGGCACGTGCCCTGGGCGTGACCAGCTTCCGCTACGTCATTGGTGGTTCCCTCGGTGGCGCTCGCGCCCTGGAATGGGCAGCAACCAACCCTGAGCTGGTGCGCGGATGCGCGGTGATTGCCTCCGGTCCTTCGGCTACGGCGGAGCAGATTTCGTGGGCGCACACTCAGAACATCGCGATTCGTTCGGACGCGAACTTCGCCGGCGGCGACTACTATTCCGGTCCCGCGCCGGTAAACGGTCTTGCCCTGGCGCGCCGTATCGCGCACACCACCTACCGCAGCCCCGCCGAGCTGGAGCACCGCTTCGGCCGCGAGGAGAACCGTGGCGAAAGCACCGTGGGCGGCTCGCTGGGTGAGCCGCGTGGCCGCTACGCCATCGAAAGCTACCTGGACCACCACGGCGCCAAGCTTGTGGAGCGCTTTGACCCGAACAGCTACCTTGCCGTGAACGAGGCACTGATTTCGCACGACGTGGCGCGTGGCCGCGGCACCCTGGCGCAGGCGCTGGCGCACACCGATTGTGAGTGGACGATTGCGGCGGTGAACACGGACCGTCTGTTCTTCCCGCATGAGTCGCACCGCCTGGCGGAGGCGCTGCCCACCCCGGTGCCCGTGGATATTCTCGAGTCGAACCACGGCCATGATGGCTTCTTGATTGAGGCGAAGCAGGTGGAGAAGATTCTGGCGCGTGCCCTCGGCGTTGAAGATGAATCCGCTACCCCGAGTGAGGCGCAGCGTGAGCGTGAGGCGCTGGACTCGATGACTCGTCTGTACGGCTCTGTTACTCGCTAAAGGCAACCGGCGCCCGGGTGCGTTACGCGCATCCCGCTGAATGTTGTTTTATCCATACAGCGGGTGTGGGATTGTGAGGGAATGGCTGGGTATTCTCAACTATCCTTCCGCCCACCGAGAATTAACCTTCACCCTCAGGGTTATGTAACAGAATGCCGGGTGTTCGCATGATGTGAGCACCCGGCTTTTCTTTGCGCCCGACTGAAGAGTATCGTGCCAGGTCAGGGAATATTTTCCGGTTTTTCGAGTGTTTTTGAAACCGCCGCGAGATACCGCGGAAGTAGCCTCCTGTTGCACTGGAAGGTAAAGGTTCTCGGTTTGCTTTAGACCCGCTCTAACCCCATAGCATTGAAGCTGTGGTAAGTATTCAAGAGGTAGCGGAGCAGTTGGGGGTGAGCACCCACGCCCTGCGGTATTACGAAAAAGAGGGGCTCATCGCTGTGCCCCGTGATGCTCACGGAACCCGTATTTTTGATGCGGAGTCTATCTCCGCTGCACGGTTTATTGCTACCTGCCGTCAGGCCGGCATGAGTCTTGCCGACATTCGTACAATCTTGGACAATCCGGATGATCATGCCCTCTCCATTGACGTGATGGAGCGAGCCCGCCGAAAGATTGAGAACGAGATTGCGGGGTTGCAACAGAACCTTGAGCACCTGGATCGCCGTATTCAGGAGCACCGCCGTCACCTCGACGGCACCCGCTAGGTAACTAGTCTTCTGCAGACGCGTATAAACGCCCGGTATTCCCAACGTTGGGAATACCGGGCGTCTTTTCGTATTCAGCTGATGATGCTTGATTACTCATGCTGAGCTACTGGGTACTTTCAGCCCGAAGGTTTAACCTCGGGTAGCTTACCCCCAGGTAGCTTCCTCAGGGTCAACACCGTGCGCACGAGCATTCTCGTAAATGACATCTCGCAACCACTCCGCGAGCCCGGTCGCGAGCTTCTCATAGTACGCTTTGAAGCGGGCATCCTCAACGTAGCCGCGGGCTAGAATAGCGTGCTTAGCGGGGGTGACCTCAAAGAAGAACAGGGAGGCGCGGTGCCGCTCGGCGAGCGCATTCGCCTCCTCACTGCCCGGCTGCACACCGCGGTTGAACGCCTCGACGAGGGCCTGTTCTACCTCGTCAATCTGCTGTTTGCCGTTCTGCCAGTCGGCACGGTCCATTGAGGCCGTACGGCGCTGGTATTCAGCCCAGTCGTTAGTTTTCACGTAACGCTCCTGCGCTTCCTGCTGGTGGGCGAGGCTGAACCCTTCACCCATAATCTCTGCTTTTTCGGCAGCGCTGAGCTGCTCATTTTTAGGTGCCATGGTGTCCTCCAAAAGGTGTTCGATGGTTTCAAGCATGCGCCCGTACGCGGCGATTTTGCGTTGAAGCATATCCCGCTGGGCGAGTAGATGCTCGGTGCTGTTCGCCCGATCCTGCAGTATGTTGCGAATAGCGTCAAGGCTCATGCCGATGGCGCGGTACCCCATGATGACGGTGATTCGTTCAAGGTCTGCATCGGTGTAGTACCGGTACCCGTTGAACTCATCATGTGCCGGGTTGAGTAAGCCCCGTTGCTCCCAGTGGTGTAGCGTGCGGACTGTGAGCCCGTGTAGTGATGCCGCTTCTCCTACGGTGTATTCGTGCTGCCCGTCAGGTGGTGTTATGTTCGCGTCCATGGTTTCACTCTAAAACCTCACGTTAGGTGAGGGTCAAGCTAGCGGCGGAACCGGCGGTGCAGGTTTGCGGGGGAGTCCTCGCTAAGATGGGTTCATGAGCGAAAACAAATACGTCGTCGAATACACCCGCCCCGAGAACGAACGCGCAGGCACCCACCTGGTGCTCCTGCTGCACGGCTACGGCTCCCAGGAGCACGACCTGCTGTCCTTGGCGGCGCACCTTCCGCAGGAGGGCTTCACCTACGCCTCCATGCGTGCACCGCAGCCGGTTGGCAGCCAGTTCTCCGCGGACTCGACCGGCGCCTACATTGCCGCAGATGCTATCGGCTACCAGTGGTACCCGCTGAACCAGCAGCTCGAATCTGACCAGCGCGCCATTGAGCAGGCGAGCGACTACGTGCTGGAGTGGGTGCGCGCGAACCGTGAACCGTATGCTTCGGTGACTTTGCTGGGCTTCTCGCAGGGTATGGGCATCGCAACTTCGATGGTGCGTCACGCCCCCGGCGAGTTCGCCGCCGTGGTGGGGCTGTCCGGCTACGCCGTGGACTCGGATTCGCCGTACTTCAAGGACGAGGAGCTGAAGAAGACCGAACTGCCGGTGTTCTTCGGCCGCGACCAGGAAGACCCCGTCATCCCGCAGGAGATGGTGAACTACACCTACGACTGGATCCGCAAGTACACCGACGGCATTAAGGTGCTGTACGCTGGTGCGGGTCACGGCGTGAGCGCTATGGAGATTCGCCACGTGGGCGAGTTCCTGGAGGTGAAGGTGCAGGGTCAGGAGCCGCGTATTCGTGCGCAGAAGGTTGCGGAGGCGACCGGCACCGCGGAAGGCTCTGACGTCTAAATCGACTATATGGAAAGCCCCCGGGTCATGATGAACTGCCTCCCGTTTCTTGGACAACAAAACTAAAGTCCAAGAAACAG
>CAUSUH010000013.1:0-8331 GCA_963534775.1 Rothia mucilaginosa
AAGCTTGAGGCACAGGTGGCGTACCTAAAAAAATCGATTGCCCTGAAGGCGCAGAAGCGCTCCCAAACCGGGACAAAGCCCTAGTGGTCGCTAAGCTTTCAGGGCGCGGTCACAGGCTGTACGATCTCCTTGAGGTGGCTGGCCTTGCCAGGTCGAGCTACTACTACGCGCTGGCTCATCCCCAGCAGCCAACCAGAGTGCAGCTACGTCCCAAGGTCGCCCAGATCTTTTCGCGAACACCCAACGGGTGCGGTCACAGGCAGGTGGCCATGTGTCTGCGTGCTGAGGAAGGGGTGCGCATCGCCGATAAGACGGTCTTGAAGATGATGCGTCAGATGGGGTTGCGCTGCGGTATACGCCGTGAGAGGCCCTACCACAGGTACAACTCCTACAAGGGGGAGGTGGGGCAAAGTTTCGCCAACATCATCGGCCGCGACTTCAAGGCCGATGGCCCCTGGCAGAAGTTGGGTACCGATGTTACCGAGTTTAAGCTTTCCTTCGGTAAGGCCTATCTCGCGCCGGTTTATGACTTTGCTAGCAAGGAGATTGTTGCCCATTCTATCTCGATGTGCCCTAATCTTGCTCAGCAGCAAGAGATGCTTCAGATACTCATGGAGGCCAAACCCGAGGGAGCTAAGCCGATTTTGCACTCGGATATGGGGTGGCAGTATCAGCACGAGACCTACATTAGTACGCTCGCTGAGAATGGTTTTATCCAGAGCATGTCACGCAAGGGAAACTGCATCGACAATGGCGCCACTGAGCAAGTCTTCGGACACCTGAAGGACGAGTTTTTTCGTGGCCAGGACTGGCAGAGCTTTGAGAGTTTCAAGGTTGACCTTGATGCCTATATCACGCACTGGAATACGGTAAGGCGTCAAGTAAAGCTTAAGGGCCTGACTCCGGTAGAGTACCGGGTTCAGGCCCTGAGGGAAGCCGTGTAGCGGCTAGTATTTAATGCGTCCAAGTTTCGGGGCGCAGTTCATGATGACTCGGGGGCTTTACGTTGAGCTTTTGCTTCCGCTTGGATTCCGCACGGAAAGCGGTATTCGTCCTCGTTCCTACAGGGAACCCGCCCTCGCTTCGCTTCGGGCACCCTGATGTCACTTCGGACGATACCGCCTTTCCGCGCTGGGGTACTGTGCGGGTGCGGCCGCGTTTTCCGGATGCGCCCTCAGGGTGTCAGCCCGGACGCTCTCCGATGCGGAGCGAGGAGGAAGCGGAGCGTCCGGGTGACGGGTGCCCCTGCGTAGGCGCGGAGGAAATATGCGGCGCCCCGTCCCTGCTTAGTGAGGGGAGGAACGAGGACGGTCACTAGCGCCTCCAGCGCTCAGACAAACCAAATGCGGACTAGTCCTCGTGCGCAACCTTCACCGTCACGCCGTTGAGAGTCACGGTGTCGCCGGGGTGCAGCTGCTTGCCGCGTGCTTCCTCAATGTCGCCGTTGACCTTTACCAGGCCGTGCTGAATGACCTCGCGTGCCTGCGCGCCGTCCTCTACGAGGTTGGCGAGCTTGAGGAACTGGCCGAGGCGGATCATATCGTCGCGAATAAAAATTTCTTCCATGCTTCCTAGTTTATCCCGCCGGGTGCATCCTGGTGTCCGGCAAAAATGGGGGAGTGGTGGGCCGGGTAGGCATACCCAGGGGTGGGGTGGTGATGGTACCCTAGTGTCTTGCATCAAAAAGTGTGCATATTGCGCCGATGAGCGCGAATACGGGCGCCCCGTTCTGGGTTGCGTCCCTTATGAACCCGAACTCACGCACGTCACAGCCGGTGGCGGGGCAGAAGGAGTAACTATGGCTGAAAAGTCCACCCTCGATAACGTTATTGCGCTCGCGAAGCGCCGCGGCTTTGTTTTCCAGGCCGGTGAAATTTACGGCGGTTCCCGCTCCGCATGGGACTACGGCCCCCTCGGTGCAGAGCTGAAGGAAAACATCCGTCAGCAGTGGTGGCAGCGTTTCGTCCGCTCTCGTGCGGACATGGTTGGCCTGGACTCCTCTGTTATTCTGCCTCGTGCGGTGTGGGAGGCGTCCGGTCACGTGGCGACCTTCACCGACCCGCTGGTTGAGTGCCTGTCGTGCCACAAGCGTCTGCGTCAGGATCACCTGCTGGAGAACTTTGAGGCGAAGAAGGGCCGCGCGGCTGAGGGCATGGAAGAGATTGCTTGCCCGAACTGTGGCACTCGTGGTGAGTGGACTGAGCCGCAGAACTTCTCCGGTCTGATGAAGACTTACCTGGGCCCGGTTGATAATGAGGAGGGTCTGCACTTCCTGCGTCCGGAGACCGCTCAGGGTATTTTCGTGAACTTCAACAATGTGGTCACTGCTTCTCGTAAGCGCCCGCCGTTCGGTATTGGCCAGATTGGTAAGTCGTTCCGTAACGAGATTACTCCCGGTAACTTTATTTTCCGTACTCGTGAGTTCGAGCAGATGGAAATTGAGTACTTCGTGCACCCGGATGACGCTGATAAGTACTTCAACGAGTGGGTTGAGGACTGCTGGAACTGGTTCGTTGACCTGGGTATTAACCCGGATAACATGCGCCGCTTCGACGTTCCTAAGGAGGAGCGTGCACACTACTCGGCTGGCACTATTGACGTTGAGTACCGCTTCGGCTTCCAGGGTTCGGAGTGGGGCGAGCTGATGGGCGTTGCGAACCGTACCGACTACGACCTGGGCGTGCACAATGAGCACTCCAACGCGAAGCTTGAGTACTTCGACCAGGCTACCGGTGAGCGTTACGTGCCGTACGTGATTGAGCCGTCCTTCGGTCTGACCCGCTCCATGATGGCGTTCCTTGTTGACGCATACGTCGAGGATGAGGCACCGAACACTAAGGGGGGCGTGGACAAGCGCGTCGTGCTGAAGCTTGATCCGCGCCTGGCACCGGTCAAGGCTGCTGTTCTGCCGCTGTCGAAGAAGGCTGAACTGTCTGAGCCGGCAACTAAGCTGGCGAATGAGCTGCGTGGCCTGTGGAACGTGGACTACGACGAGGCGGGCGCTATTGGCCGCCGTTACCGCCGCCAGGATGAGATCGGTACCCCGTTCTGCATCACCGTGGACTTTGACACTCTTGAGGATCAGGCTGTGACCATCCGCGAGCGTGACACCATGAACCAGGAGCGTGTGGCTCTGGATCAGGTGAAGTCTTACCTGGCTGCACGCCTGGCAGGCTAAAAATAATTCATAACATGGTCGGCGGGTAGCTTCTTAGAGCGAAAGAGGCTACCCGCCGTCGTGTATTTAGGCTACCCTGGTTAGACTGATTGGCACGTTTGACGCGAGCAAAGGAAAGGTGCACGGATATGGCTGAACGCCTCAGCGAAAAATTTGAGATTCGCCCTTGGCAGGAGGGTGATGACCTTGCCCTGCTTGAGATTTGGAACTCTGCCCGCAATGAGGTTGAGGAGCGCCAGCGTGGCCTCTTTGGCCCGGACAGTGACGCGCCGTTTAGCCGTACCCTGGTGGTGACTGTTTCGGGTGTTCCGGTGGCT
The DNA here is from genome assembly GCA_963534775.1 of Rothia mucilaginosa. Classification (GTDB taxonomy): domain Bacteria; phylum Actinomycetota; class Actinomycetes; order Actinomycetales; family Micrococcaceae; genus Rothia; species Rothia mucilaginosa_D. Next base: position 3,496 of record CAUSUH010000013.1, read on the forward strand.
GCGGGTACTGTGGTGGCTTCGTTGTTGCATCCGACACGTCTGTGGTCCTATGTGGAGGTCGCGGCTGACCACCGCCGTCAGGGTATTGGTACTGCCCTGCTGGATGCGTTGCGTGAGATTGCGGCGGCGCACGGCCAGACGACCGCCCTGCGTGTGAAGCTGTCGCCGTTTAGTGACGGTGAGGAGTTCGCGCAGGCAGCTGGTATGAAGCTGATTCAGCGTTCCCGTATGGTGCGTGTGGAGCCGGGTGCGATTCCTCCGGTGTCTTTGCGTGAGGATGCTGACGGTAACGAGACTCAGGCGATTGAGGATTTGGCGACCGGTTCGGTTGAGCTGACCGCCGCGCTGTGGGATTTCTACCGCCGCGCCCACGAGTGGGATGTTCCTGCTGAAGTGGGCCTGGGCACGGTGAACCGCTACTTCCTCTCGGATGAGGTGCGTGCTTTTGGTGCCGTGGTGCTTCGCGATCATATTCGTGAGGCTGCCGCAGAGGGTAAGAAGGGCCCGATTGTGGCGTTTGCGGTGAGCTACCATCCCTTTGAGACTGACCCGGAGGCGGCGCTGGTGGATGAGAAGACCGCCACGGAGTTGCTGCTGGGTTACGACTTCGATAATGAGGGTGCCGTGGAGGCGATTATGCAGGTGCTGTCCCTGCTGAGCGCTAAGTACCCGGTGCTGGTTGAGGTTGACGACGCCATGGAGGCGCTGGTTCAGGTGACCGACGTGCTGCTGCGTGCAGGTACTGCCTCGGTGGAGGGTGATCCGACCTACATTTACGTGACCGAGTAAGTTCTCGATACTGAGCCTGCTGGCTGACTCTTGCTCAAGAGGGGCGGGGGAACGGAATGCTCCTCCGCCCCTCTCGCGTACCTGCGCATCCTCGCGGTTGCTGAGCTTGCACTGCGCTCCTGTACCCCCTCAGCTGAGTCCGGTTCTCGATTTGCCCCCGTATGCCACAATATAGGGGTGAATTCTGAAGCACCCCGTCTTACCCTTCCGCCCCTGAAACTGGGCAATCTGACCGTTGATACTCCCGTGGTTCTCGCCCCGATGGCTGGCGTGACCAATAAGGCTTTCCGCCGCCTCTGCAGTGAATATGGCGGCGGCCTGTACGTTACCGAAATGGTGACTGCGCGCGCCCTGGTGGAGCGTAAGCCCGAGTCCATGCGCATTATTGAGCATGACCCGGACGAGAAGATCCGCTCCATCCAGATTTACGGTGTGGACGCGGTCAACGTCGGTAAGGCTGTGCGCATGGTCGTTGAAGAGGACCGTGCCGACCACATTGACTTGAACTTTGGCTGCCCGGCTCCTAAGGTGACTCGCCGCGGTGGCGGTGCCGCTCTGCCCTGGAAGACTGACCTGTTCACTGCGATTGTGCAGACCGCGGTGAAGGAGGCGTCCCGCAACGATATTCCGCTGACTATTAAGATGCGTAAGGGCATCGACGATGACCATATTACGTTCTTGGAGTCCGCCAAGATCGCGCGTGATGCCGGTGTCGCGGCGATTGCCCTGCACGGTCGTACTGCGGCTCAGCATTATTCGGGTAAGGCTGACTGGGATTCTATTGCGCAGCTGCGTGAGCTGATTCCGGATGTGCCGATTCTGGGTAATGGCGATATTTTCTCCGCTGAGGATGCGGTGCGCATGGTTGAGCAGACCGGCGTGGACGGCGTCGTGATTGGTCGCGGCTGCCAGGGTCGCCCGTGGCTGTTTGGCGACCTGCAGAATGCGTTTGAGGGTTCGTCGGAGCGTATCCGACCGACCCTGACTGAGGTTTCGGACATGATTTACCGCCACGCAGAACTGCTGGTGGAAACCTTCGGCGATGAGACCCGAGGCCTGCGCGAGATCCGCAAGCACGTGGCGTGGTACTTCAAGGGCTACCCGGTCGGTGGCGAGCTGCGTGCGAAGATGGCCCAGGTGCCCGACCTGGCGACCTTCCGTGAGCTGATTGCTCAGCTGGACCACTCGATTGGTTACCCGGGTGCCGCCGTGGAGGGCTCGCGCGGTCGCGCCGGCAGCCCCAAGCAACCGCACCTGCCCGATGGCTGGCTGGATTCGCGCATCCTGGGGGATGCTGAGCGTCTGGGCCTGGCGGAGGCTGAGCTGGATATTTCCGGCGGCTAAACCCCTGTACTTGTGTGCCGCGGCGTGCTGTTTGCGCGTCGCGGCGCATCCTTTTTATGAGCCTGTTCGCGCGCTATGTTGCCGCTCCTGCAACGCCTGCAGAGGCTACCTGTTGACCCTCACCGTAGAATTGAGTTTATGGCTGGATTAATCCGCAAAGAAGACATTGACGAAGTCCGCGCCCGTACCGATATCCGCGAAATCATTGAAGGCTATGTGAGCCTCAAAAGCGCCGGTATAGGCACCTTCAAGGGGCTGTGCCCGTTCCACGACGAGCGCACGCCCTCCTTCAATGTGCGCCCGCAGGTCGGTTCGTACCACTGCTTTGGCTGCGGTGAATCCGGTGACGTGTACTCCTTCGTCATGGCGATGGAACACACCAGCTTCGTTGAGACGGTGGAGCGTCTAGCCGCCCGTATTGGTTACACCCTGCACTATGAGGGCGGTAAGCCCGGCGACCGCTACGAGGCGGGTATGCGCCGCCGCCTGCTCGACGCGCACAAGATGGCCGCCGAGTTCTTCGAACGCAACCTCTACAGCGCTGATGCTCAGGAGGCGCAGCGCTTCCTCGGCGCCCGCGGTTTCGACCCCGCCGCAACCCGCAAGTTCGGTGTCGGCTACGCCCCGCGCGGCTGGGACCACCTGCTCAAGCACCTTCGCTCCCAGGGCTTCACGGATGAGGAGCTGAAGGCTACCGGCATGTTCTCGGAGGGCAACCGCGGCCTGTACGACCGCTTCCGCGGCCGCATCATCTGGCCCATCCGCACCATCGCCGGCGAAACCATCGGTTTCGGTGCCCGCCGCCTCTTCGACGACGACCAAGGCCCCAAATACCTGAACACCCCCGAGACGCAGCTGTACAAGAAATCCCAGGTGCTTTACGGCATTGACCTGGCAAAACGCGATATGACCAAGACCAAGCAGGTCGTCATCGTGGAAGGCTACACGGACGTCATGGCGGCACACCTCGCCGGCATCACCACCGCCGTTGCCACCTGCGGCACCGCGTTCGGTCCCGGCCACATCAAGATGGTGCGCCGCATGATTACCGACGACGGCTCCGGCGGCGAAATCATCTTCACATTCGACGGTGACGCCGCAGGACAGAAAGCCGCCATGGCAGCCTTCCAGGAGGACCAGCGCTTCGTCGCGCAGACCTTCGTGGCGGTTGCCGAGAACGGCATGGACCCCTGCGACCTGCGCCTACACAAGGGCGACGCCGCCGTGCGCTCGCTAATCGCTTCGCGCCGCCCGCTCTTCGAGTTTGCGATTGATTCGACCCTCGCCAAGTACGATTTGGCGACCCTTGAAGGCCGCGTGCTGGCGATGCGCGCCATCGCCCCGATTATCGCCGGCATCAAGGACCGCGACCTGCGCCCCGCCTACATGCGTAAGGTATCCGGTCAGCTCGGTCTGGAGCTCGACGAGATTCAGCGTGCCGTGGCGTACGCGCAGAACCACCCGAAGCTTTCGCGCACCCAGCAGGTGGAGGCTTCCGCAGCCGCACCGCGTTACGAGCGTCTGAATGAGGGGCCGCAGGGAGTGTCGGGCACGCCGGGCTATGGGGGCGCTCGGGGTTACGCGGGTGCTCAGGGCGCAGTTCATGCTGACGCGCCCTACGACCCCGCCTACGACGCACCGCCACCGGAAGACCACGCCGCACCCAGCGCCTACGCAGGGCAGAACGCTGCCGCGCACCCGCCGAGTAGCATTCAGCCCGCCGCACCCCAGCCGGAGGTGACCGCCCCCGCCGTCGAGGAATTCCTCACCCCCGACCCGCGCGACCCTGTTGCCCGCCTCGAAAAGGCGGCGCTCGAGATTGCCCTGCAGCACCCGGAGCTCATCAGTGTGGAACAGTGGCGTAACCTCGCCACCGTGCAGTTCCGCTACCGCACCCACCGCGAGGTGGCCGCCGGCATTATTCACGCGGCAACCGTCATGGCGCCCACCCCCGGCATCGAGTGGATTAACTGTGTACGTTCCGGTGCGGTAGAAGGTGTGCACCCCGCCATTGCGGAGCTCGCCGTCTCACCGCTACCGGTCAGTAGCGCCGAGCGCTTGCCCAACTTCGTCAACGGTGCACTCAACGCACTGTTCGAACAGCAGATCGCCCGCCAAAAATCCGACCTGATGATGCGCCTAGAGCAGCTCAGCGCAAACCCCGACGACGAAGAGTTCGAAGCGGTACAGCGTCAGCTCCTCGAACTGGAAATGCGCCGCCGCCAGCTCGCCGCACAGCGCGGCTAAGTACGGTTCCTTGTGAATACCCCGGCTGCCTGCAGAACCTCTACGTTCCACAGGTAGCCGGGGAATACCGCGGGGTAGAAGCTTCCCTCACCACCCAAACCAGCCACACAACCCAAAAGTGATGCACTTCACGGCATTTCAAGTTGCAGAGCCCAAACAGCCCCGGTATAGTTATTACTCGTTGCAAGGGAAACCGGCAACGAAAACAAAATAATCCCCCGTAGCTCAATTGGCAGAGCATTCGACTGTTAATCGAAGGGTTACTGGTTCGAGTCCAGTCGGGGGAGCAGATATAGCAAGAACCCCGGAACGAAGTTCCGGGGTTCTTGCTATATACGTTACTCTGGCTCGAACCAGTAACCACTCCACCCTTCGTGAGCGCTGGGGCGCTCCCTTCGGGCCCTCGGGCTTACGCCCTCGGCGGGGTTAACGGTTTTTACTTCCTCGCGCGCTCGG